>SVOY01000024.1 GCA_015066105.1 Oscillospiraceae bacterium | reverse complement strand
TTTTCCGCTTGTACACTTCAAGTAAAAACAAGCTGAGTTACATTATTATAGGTGTGTTATATAAACAACTCATCTGCTCTACGGAAAATTTTCATTTACTACTCGTCTGCTTTACCGATTAAGCTCACGGACAGCTCTGTTTAAAGTCACATCCTACCAACGAGTCCGCTCAATCCGTCGCTTTTATTAAGGTTACTGCTCGTCTGGCTTTACGGTCAGCAGTTTTGTCACCGTGTACCCGACAGTCGCAGACCGCTCCGTAGGCTTTTAAGCTACGTTTTACGCCAAGGTTGTACACACTGCCTTTATTTATACAAGCGAAGTATTTCCTTTCGGTAAAGATGACGTTTATTCCCTGGTGTGAGTGGATCATGCGACGGCGAAGTCCGGAGCCTTGGAGCCTTATGGCTTTGAAAGCCATTTATGGCCCTTGATTAAAAATAGTGCTGACTTCCTGTAACCACAAAAAGCGCTTTGGTTACTTTGCCGCTTCGGGCAAAGTAACAAGGCCTAGCGCCTTCGGAGCGTCCGGGGAACTAAGGTTATTAAAAGCCGCCTTGTAAAAGGGGCGACCGAAGTGCTGATAAAAAAACATTTCAGGACAACTCGGTTGTGGTGTGACAGCACAGAACGGGTGAGTCTGACCGCATAAAGATAAGAGGCGGAGACTTGCTGATAAGATTTTTTTCGAAAAACTATTGATAAATCTGAAAAACGGTGCTATAATACAGATAATCTCTATGGTAGAGTGGGCTTTTCACAAAAAGGCCCGCTCTTCTTTATTGCAAAAACAGCGGCAAATCCAATTACAATTGAATATCAAAAAGGAGTGGTTTTATGGCAAAGGGCGGAAATACCGTAAAAACGGTCTGGGAGCTTGCTGAGCCTGTTGCGGCAGAGCTCGGTCTTCGTCTGTGGGACGTGCGCTTTTTAAAAGAGGGCTCACAGTGGTATCTTCGCATTTTCATCGACAAGGACGGCGGTGTGAGCATTGATGACTGTGTTGATATGACTCACGCAATCAACGGTCCTCTTGATGAAGCTGATCCCATTGAACAGGCTTACTGCCTTGAGGTAAGCTCACCGGGCATTGAAAGGGAGCTTGTGAGAGATGAGCATTTTACCTTGAACATCGGTGAAAAAATCAAAGTAAAAATGATAAGACCCGTTGAGGGTAAAAGAGAGTTTTCGGGTATACTTGAAAGCTTTGATGACGGTAACATCACCTTAAGATGTGACGACGAAAGCGGAATAACCTTTACAAAAAAAGAAGCGTCATGGGTAAAGCTTGACGATTTTGATATGTAATAAAAGCAATATAATATAAAGAAAGGTGAATGACAAAAAAATGAACAAAGAATTTTTTGAAGCAGTGCAGATGCTTGAAACGGAAAAGGGCATCTCATCCGAGTACATCTACGATAAAATCAGAGCAGCCATTATCTCTGCAACAAGAAACAGCTACGGCAACAAGGATAACGTGGTGTGCGACATCAACCCCGAGGAAAAGACGATGAGAGTCTATGTTAAAATTGAGGTTGTTGACGAGGTGCTTGAGCCCGGCGCACAAATGACCCTTGACGAAGCAAGAAACTATGACCCCAACGCAATGGTCGGCGGTATTATCGAGCTTCCTCTTGAGCCTAAAAAGTTCGGCAGAATCGTTGCACAGACAGCAAAGAGCGTTATCCGCCAGGGCATCCGTGAGGCTGAAAGAGACCTTGCCGCAAAGGAATTTCAGAACAGACACCACGAGGTTGTTACCGCTAAGGTCAATATGGTTTATTCTGATACGGGCGATGCTTCAATCGAAATCGGCAGAGCAAACGCAATTCTCAACAAGAGCGATATGATTCCCGGTGAGGAGCTTAAGCCCGGTCAGCTTATCAAGGTTTATGTTGCATCAATCAGCCAGGAAAGCGGCTCAAGCTATGCAACAATTTCAAGAAAGCACCCCGGCCTTGTAAAGAGACTCTTCGAGCAGGAGGTTCCCGAAATCTACGACGGTATTGTTGAAATCGTTTCTGTTTCAAGAGAGGCAGGCTCAAGAACAAAGATTGCCGTTAACAGCACCGACGAAAACGTTGATGCAGTAGGTGCCTGCATAGGTCCCAGAGGTCAGAGAGTAAGTAACATTGTTGACTGCCTCTGCGGCGAAAAGATTGATATTGTACGCTTCAGCGAGGAGCCCGAAAAGTACATTGCAGCAGCACTTGCCCCTGCAGAGGTGCTTACCGTTACCGTTGATGAAAACGGTGCAAAGAGCTGCCGTGCAGTTGTTCCCGACAGTCAGCTTTCACTCGCTATAGGCAACAAGGGCCAGAATGTACGCCTTGCCGCAAAGCTTACCGGCTGGAAAATTGACATCAAGCCCCTCAGCCAGGCAAACAGCTGAGGTGAATAAAAAATGACACCGAAAAAAATACCGATGAGAAAATGTCTCGGTTGCGGAGAAATGTTTCCCAAAAAGGAGCTTGTAAGAGTTGTTAAAACAAAGACGGGCGAGGATGAAAACGGAAAGGAAGCCTACTTGATAAGCCTTGACAAAACAGGCAAGGCGGCAGGCAGGGGCGCATATATCTGTAAAAAGGCTGAATGCCTTGAAAAGGCAGTTAAGGCAAAGCGCCTGCAGAGAGCCTTTGAATGTCAGATTCCCGACGAGATTTTTCAGAAAATGACAGCGGAGATTGAAGACGATGAATGATAAATTCTTAAGCCTTTTAGGTATGGCGAGAAGGTCGGGCAACCTTTGCCTCGGCCACGACGCCGCGGTTTCCTCCGTTGTGAAAAACAAGGCGAGGCTTTGCGTAATTTCCTCTGAGGGCTCTGAAAGGCTTAAAAGAGAAATGGCACACGCCTGCAGCTTTGAAGGGAAAAGCATACCCGTTATAACCGTGAAATATACAATCACAGAGCTTTCGGCGGCAATAGGCAGTAAGGCGGCGGTTGTTACCGTAACCGATGAAAATTTTGCCTCGGCTCTTATCAAACGATATCAAGAGGGTCAGCAGATGACCGATAATTAAGGCAGAAAGGAATGACACTATGCCAAGAGATAAGTACAGAATTCACGAGGTCGCAAAGGACTTCGGTATGAGCAGTAAGGAGATTATTGCCATTCTTGAAAAATATTCCGACGAACCCAAAAAGCACAGCACAGCCCTTGAGGACAAGGAGCTCAACGTGATTTTTGACACCCTCACACAGAACAGTGAGGTTGAATCCTTTGATGCATACTTTGCCGCAGGCGAAAGGGCAAAGGCAGAAAAGGCCGCCCCCAAGGCAGAGCCCGCGGCACAGCAGGCAAAGCCCGCGGCACAGCAGGAGCCTGCAAAGGAAGTAAAGAAGGAGGCTCCCAAGGCCGACAAAAAAGCTCCTTCGAAGAAGGATGCTCCCAAGGCTGAAAAGGAAGCGCCCAAGGCTCTCGAAAAGAAGGCCGCACCTCAGCAGAAGGCTGCACAGCCTCAGCAGAATGCTCAGCCCAAGAAGGAAAAGAGCGACAAGCTTCAGGCAAGAACAAAGGGCGAAAAGAGACGTGTTGACACAAGAAGCAGTAATGTTGACCTTGAAAAGTACAACGAAAAGTATGACGAAATGGCTTCGCAGGGCGGCAGACGTGACCACGAAATGGGCGCAAGCAAGCAGAAGCTCAAGCAGAAGTCACAGCAGTACAGAAAGCAGGGTATGCGCTCAGGCAAGAGAGAAACCGAGGCTGAAAAGCTCAAGAGAATTGCCGCTGAAAGAGCAAAGAAGACCCTTACAATCAAAATTCCCGATGAAATCACCGTAGGCGAGCTTGCAGAAATGCTCAGAAGAACAGCCGCCGAGGTTATCAAGGAAATGTTCAAGCTCGGAACAATGGCAACGGTTAATCAGGTTATCGATTTTGATACAGCTGAAATTGTCGCAACAGAGCTTGGTGCAAAGGTTGAAAAAGAGGTTGTTGTTTCCATTGAGGAAAGAATTATTGACGACCATCAGGATGCAGAGGACGATCTTCTTCCCAGAGACCCCGTTGTTTGCGTAATGGGTCACGTTGACCACGGTAAGACATCAATCCTTGACGCTATCCGAAACGCATCCGTAACTGCAACAGAGGCAGGCGGCATCACTCAGCATATCGGTGCTTACAGAGTTGACCTTGACGGACAGAAGATTACCTTCCTTGACACTCCCGGTCACGCCGCCTTCACCTCAATGAGAGCAAGAGGTGCTATGGCTACCGATATTGCAGTGCTTGTTGTTGCTGCCGATGACGGTATCATGCCCCAGACTATCGAAGCTATCAACCACGCCAAGGCAGCAGGCGTTCAGATTATTGTTGCCATCAACAAAATGGATAAGGAAGGTGCAAACCCTGACAGAATCAAGCAGCAGCTCACAGAGCACGGCCTTGTTCCCGAAGAGTGGGGCGGTGAAGCAATCTGCGTTCCCGTTTCCGCAAAGACACATATGGGTATTGACAACCTTCTTGAATCAATTCTTCTCGTTGCTGAAATGGCAGAGCTTAAGGCTAACCCCAACAGAGCCGCAAAGGGTGTTGTTATTGAAGCAAGACTTGACAAGGGCCGCGGTCCCATTGCAACGCTTCTTGTTCAGAACGGTACTCTTAATGCAGGTGACATTGTTGTTGCAGGTCAGTCAGTCGGCCGTGTAAGAGTGATGAGCAACGAAAGAGGCCAGAGAATCAAGCAGGCAGGTCCCTCTGTACCCGTTGAAATTACAGGTCTTGACATAACACCCAACGCAGGTGACATCTTTGACGTTGCTTCAGACGAAAAGCTTGCAAGAGAGCTTGTTGAAAAGAAGAAGCACGAGGCAAAGCAGGCAGAGTGGAACGCTCAGCAGAAGGTTACTCTTGACAATCTCTTCTCCTCACTTAAGGAAGGTGAGCTCAAGCAGCTCAACATCATTGTCAAGGCTGACGTTAACGGCTCAGTTGAAGCTGTTAAGCAGAACCTTGAAAAGCTTTCCAACGAGGAAGTAAAGGTAAGTGTTATCCACGGCGGTGTTGGTGCAATCAACGAATCCGACGTTCAGCTTGCCGCTATTTCAAATGCAATCATCGTAGGCTTCAATGTACGTCCCGATGCAAATGCCGTTTCACTTGCTGAAAGAGACAGCGTTGAAATGAGAATGTACAGAGTTATCTATGACTGCCTTGAAGAAATCGAAGCGGCTATGAAGGGTATGCTTGCTCCCAAGTTCCGCGAGCTTGCCCTCGGACGCATTGAGGTAAGAACGGTTATGAATCTTTCCTCAGCAGGTAAAATTGCGGGCTCTTACGTTCTTGAAGGTAAGGTGCAGAGAAACGCACTTATCCGTGTTGTGCGTGACGGCATTGTTATCACGGAAGATTCCATCTCCTCACTGCGTCGCTTCAAGGATGACGTTAAGGAGGTACAGACAGGCTTTGAATGCGGTATCGGTCTTGAAAAGTTCAACGACATCAAGGAAGGCGATATTTTCGAGTGCTTCATGATGGAAGAGTACCGTGACTGATAAAAAACAATACTCGACAAATCGACTGTCAGAAAGGAATAAGCAATGGCAGGGTTCAGAATTAACAGAGTAAGCGAAGATATAAAAAGAGAGATAATTGCCCTTATACGGGAGCTTAAGGACCCTCGTGTAATGGGCAAGATGCTCACCGTTGTCCGTGTTGAGGTGAGCTCTGACGCATCCTATGCAAAGGTATACGTCAGTGACCTCAAGGGCATCGAGTCAGCCAAGGAAGCAGTCAAGGGTCTTACCGCCGCAACGGGCTTTGTCCGTCGCGAGGTAGGCTCAAGGCTCCATTTAAGAAAGACCCCCGAGCTTAAATTTGTTGCCGACGACTCAATCGAGCAGGGCTTCAATATGTTCAAAAAGCTCGAAGGCAAGGGTGAGAGCGATGAGAATTGAGCTTGACGAGGCAGTAGGCATGCTTAAGGCCTCTGACGATATTCTCATTCTCTGCCACAGAAATCCCGACGGAGATACCCTCGGCAGCGGCTTTGCCCTGCTTCGCGCCCTTAAGGCTATGGGCAAAAGGGCAAGGCTTTACTGCGATGACATTATTCCGGCAAAATTCAGCTACCTTTATGAGGGCCTTGAAGAGCAGAGTTTTGAAGAAAGGCTTATCGTGAGCGTGGATGTTGCCGAAAGAAAGCTCCTCGGTGAAAAGGGAAATGAGCTTTACGGCGAAAGGGTTGACCTTTCGCTTGACCACCACGGCACGTCAAGGCTTTTTGCAAAAAAAACCTTCTGTGAGCCCGACAGTGCCTCGGCCTGTGAAATACTTTACGGTGTAATCAAGGGCCTCGGCATTGAAATTACGGCGGAAATCGCCTCCTGCCTTTATACGGGTGTGAGTACGGATACGGGCTGCTTCCGTTATTCAAACGTTACACCCCGTACCCACCGCATTGCCGCAGAGCTTATTGAAAAGGGTGCAGACCACGCAAGGATAAATGTTAAAATGTTTGAAACAAAAAGCATGAATAACATTATGCTTGAAAGAATGTGCCTTGAAAGCCTTGAAAGCTACGGTGAGGGCAAAATTGCCGTTATCACCGTCACAAAGGCAATGCTTGACGAGTGTAAAACAGATAAATCCGCCATTGATGCAATCAAGCCCCTGACAAGGCAGATTGAGGGCGTTGAAATCGGTCTTACGGTCAAGCAGGAAAACGACGGGAAAACAGGTGTTTCCGTAAGAACGGGTGAGGGCTACGATGCCTCGCTTATATGCGCACACTTCGGCGGCGGCGGTCACGAAAGGGCGGCCGGCTGTGAACTCAGGTGCACACCCGAGGAGGCAAAGAACACGGTGGTAAGCTATATACTTGAGGAAGTATTGAGCAAAGGCGGCAGATGAATTAGAAAGTGATTCGTTTTTGCGTTGAATTACTGCAGCTTTGCTGTTAAAACAAATTAAGGAGTGAACCGGATGACAGGCTTTGTTTTTCTTGATAAGGATGAAAATATGACATCCTTTTTTGCCGCAAGCAGGCTCAGAAGAATATTCTCAACAAAAAAGGTCGGTCATACGGGCACCCTTGACCCGATGGCAACGGGAGTACTGCCCGTCGCCGTAGGCGGCGCAACAAGGTTTATCGACTTTATCCCCGACAGTGACAAAGCCTACACTGCCCGCTTTCTGTTGGGCAAAACCACGGACACCCTTGACATTACGGGCACCGTGCTTACACAAAGCGAGGTAACGGTAAAAAGAGAGGACATTGAAAAAATCCTCCCCTTATTCAGAGGCGAGATTTTTCAGGTGCCGCCCATGTATTCCGCACTCAAAAAGGACGGTGTGCGCCTTTATGACCTTGCAAGGCAGGGCATAGAGATTGAAAGGGAAAAGCGAAAAATCACCGTTTATTCCCTTGAGCTTACCTCTTATGAGGGCAAAAATGAGTTTGAAATTGAGGTCTCCTGCTCAAAGGGGACATATATCCGCACCCTGATTGACGATATAGGCAAAGCCCTTGGCTGCGGAGCGGTGATGACGGCTCTCAGACGTACAAGGGCAAACGGAGTTGATATTGCCGACTGTATCACCCTTGAGGCTCTGAAGGAGCTTTGTGAAAAGGGCAACACGGAAAAAAGTCTTCACGGCGTTGACAGTATTCTGCCCTATGAAAAAATTACGGTGACGGATAATCAGGCAAAACGCTTTTCAAACGGCGGCGAGCTTGATACCGAAAGGCTTAAAATCAACCCCGAGGAGGGGCTTTACAGAGTGTATTCTCATTCGGGACGCTTTCTGGGCTTAGGTGAGATTACACAGGATAAAACCGAACTCAGAGTAAAAAGAGTTTATGTTGAAATATAACGATAAAGGAGGCGTAGTATGTTTACATTACCTGAAAGCATAAAAAAACAGGGCACGGCTGTGGCTCTCGGATACTTTGACGGTATTCACTTAGGTCATCAGGCGGTGCTTAATACTGCGCTCGCTTATGCAAAAAAGGAAAAGCTTGTACCCGTGGTAATGCTTTTTGACATTCACCCGAGAAGGCTGATTTCGGGTGTTATACCCCCCATGCTTACAAGCGAGGAGAAGAAAAGACAGCTTCTTACGGATATGGGCTTTACCGTTGTGGATTTCAATTTCCGTGAGGCAATGGATTATTCGCCCGATGAGTTCATTGAAAAAATACTTGTTGAGGCGCTTAACGCAAGGGTGGTTTCCTGCGGCTTTGATTATCATTACGGCAAGGGCGGAAAGGGAAACGCCAAAACGCTTCACGACGAGCTTGAAAAAAGAGGAATAAAGGCTTTTTCAAAGGACCCCATTCTGCTCGGCGACGAGGTTATTTCCTCAACGGCGATAAGAGGACTTATAGCATCGGGTGAAATTGAAAAGGCAAACACAATGCTCGGCACCTGCTTCTCCTATGATTTCAGGGTTGAAAAGGGCGACGGCATTGGCAAAAAGCTGTTGGGCTTTCCTACCATAAATCAGTTTTTTCCTCAGGATTTTATTGTGCCTAAGTACGGTGTGTATGCCTCAAAGGTTTACCTTGACGGCAAGTGGTACCCCGCAGTTACAAACATAGGCGTCAGACCCACCGTTGCAAAGGCTTCAATGCGCAGTGAAACCTGCATACTTGATTTTTCGGGCAACCTTTACGGCAAAAACGTTGAGGTGAGTCTGATTAAATTCTTAAGAGAAGAATACAAATTCCCTGACCTTGATGCTCTTTCAATACAGATTGAAACGGATGTAATCAGGGCGAGAAGTATATATAACGAGGTAGTAAGAAATGGCTAAATCTGAATTAAAGGCGATATTTTTTGATTTTGACGATACTCTCCAGTCAAGAAAGGGTGCTTACAGACTTTACTGCGAGTCCTTTCTCACAAAGTATTTTCCTTCAATAAGCGAAGAAGAGCGTCTTCAGAAGCTCGATGAGATGGAGGAGTATGTTGACGGCGGCTACAAGGACAGAGAGGTTTACTTTCCCGAAATTATTGAGCTGTGGAAGTGGGAAAGCCATCCGCCTATGCAGGAGCTTTACGACAGCTTCAACTACGATTTCGGCAAGCACATTGTTATGCTTGACGGTGCAACAGAGGTGCTTGAGGAAATCAAAAAAAGAGGATATATCCTCGGCTGTATAACAAACGGCGTTTCCTCGCTTCAGAACATCAAGCTTGATACGGCAGGCATCAGAGATATGTTTGACGTTGTTGTTGTGTCGGGAGATATCGGCATCTACAAGCCGGCAAGAGGCATTTTTGACGAGGCCTGCAAAAGGGCCGGCGTTAAAAACGAAGAGGCTCTTTTTGTCGGTGACCATCCCGTTAACGATATCGAGGGCGCACTCGGTGCCGATATGAAGGCAATCAGAATGAATTACGGCGATTTTTACGGCAAGGGTCTGGGCAAAGAGGGCACTATGGCGGAAATTACCGAGCTCAGACAGCTTCTTGAATATATCTGATTATATCAGGAGGACGAGGCTATGATTTGTAAAAACTGTTCAGCTGAATATGACGACAGTGCAGCTCAGTGCCCCGAATGCGGCATGGAAAACGAGACTGCAACTGCCCGCTTTGACAGTGATGCAAGGCCGGCAGAGGAAATTGAAGAGCAAAGCGACGAGGGAGAAAAGTCCGCTGAAGGCGACAGCACCGATGCCCCGGCAGAGGAAAAGACCGAAGAGACGGCCGAAGAGAATGAGGAAGACGTACAAGCGGCTTCTGACGAGAAAAAGGAGCCTAAAGCAGAAGAAAAGGCTCCTCTTAAAAAGAGAAGGACCGTACGGCGAGCACTCAGACCTGCCGGTAAAGAGGAAAAAAGAGTGATTGCTTTCATCGTTTTTGTAGTGTGCCTTATCGGCATCTGTGCAGGTGTTGTTACCTTTATGAATATCACCACGGACGTGTTCAGAGTTGATGATTCCGACGAAAAGGTGGTTGCGGGCGTAGGACTTACTCCCCAGGAGGAAAAGCAGCTCGAGGAGGTTGTTTCGGATTTCTTTTCCGTTGCAAAAAAAGGCTTCAGCCGTGATGATATAAGCACGGAGGCCTTTATAGCAGACTTCAACCCCGGCGACAAGGGCAACGTTTATTCTGCCGTCAACGGTGCAACGGAAGCTCTGCAGACAGAGGCTGACCCTGCCGGCAGATTTGCCGACGAAAACGGAGAATATGCCTATTACAAGGTTGACGAAAAAAAGGTTGACAAGGTGCTCAGTCTTTTCGGCCTTGAATCCCATCGCGGCGAAAACCGTGAAAATTATTATTACTGTGAGGGCTACTACTATTTTGCCGTGCAGGACTCAAAAAGCTCCGTTGTGTCTGCCGAGGTGACCAAGACCGCAAAGGTGCTTGACGGCAGCTTTTATGCCGAGTGCTATTTCTATAAGCAAAGCGGCGAGGAAACCGTAAAGAGCAAAACCTGCTATCTGCTTTTTGAGCCTCAGAAGGATGAAGCTACGGGCGAATCGGCTTTTACGGTTAAGAAAATCAGCGCGAAAAAGCTTTTCGGCAGTGACGGTAAGCTCCTTTCCTCGGCAAAGGGCACGGAAAAAAAGACTGAGGTTATTGAAGGCCGCACCAAAAAGGGTAAGCTTTTCAGCAGATATATCATTGAATATCCCGTTGTTTCGGGCGAGGATGCAGGCAGTGCCGTTGTCAGAGACTTTTTCAGCAATGCGGTTTCCGTATATGAAATGAAGGCTGAGTCCGCCGACGAAGAATATACAAGCTACAAGGCGGCAGGCGGCGACGTAAATCAGCTTCCCTTTGAGGAAAACGTGGTTGCAAGCATTGTGTATGAGGATGAAAGCAATATATCCTTCAAGGGCGTTATCTCAACTCTCAGCCCCGAGGAAAATGAGGCGGCCGATGTTGAATACGGTCAAGAGGCTGAGGAAACTGCACCGAGGCTTTACGAAAGACGTGTGGAGGCCTATACCATTGACAGGCAGTCGGGTAATTTTGTTTCAAAGGACAGCGTAATCGGCAGAGATCACACGCTGATAAGCGAGCTTCTTTACAGAATTTACAACGGCTATGATTATGACAATCTCTTTGCACAAGAGGAAACAGACTCATATTATTACGACGAAACCCCCGAGGATGTAAACGGTCAGGGCACTGCAATTTATGAGAGTGCCTGGGCTCTTACGGAAAAGGGCGTAACCTTCTATTATGTAACGGAAGAGGGCTACGTCAGCGAGGTTACGATACCGGAAAGCCTCGTAGAAAAGCTTGTATAACAATTAAAAAAGTGACTGAAAAATTCAGCCACTTTTTAATTGCTTTTTGGTGCTGCTTATTACTGCTTTACCAGGCACTTTACAATTTCGCCTATATACATTCTGTGATAATCCTTGTCGGGATAGCAGGCCTTATCAATGCCGGGGACGATAAAGCCCTCGGGATTTATATCCTGAAAAGCAAGCTTTTTGCAAAGAAGGATTATTTCCGCCTGCTCAAAGCTCATTGATGAGCCGACGGCAAGGGGTGTAAGTCCCGTTTCCTTTGCCTTGTCAACATCCCTGCCGCTGTTTCTTCCGCAGTAGGCGAGAGCCTTTTTGTATTCTTCACCGAAAAAGCTGACTGTAAAATACTCCTCTTTTTCAGTAAACTCATAGGTGTAGCGCTGAGGGCGGATAAAGCAGAAGCATACATCCTTGTTCCAGAGCTCGCCCAGTGCACCCCATGAGGCGGTCATTGTGTTGTAGCTTTTTTCGTTGCCTGCCGTGATGAGTGCCCAACGGTCATCAAAAAGCGAAACGGCACTTTCCTTAAGCTCCTTTATGTTGATTTCTTTCATAAAAAGCACCTCTTTAAATATGTGATTTCTTTTGTCGGGGCTGTGTGAAGCCGCAACGCCCCGTCGGGAATTTCTGCCGTGCTTATATTCACACGTATATATCGCCATATTCCGTATGATATGCATTATAGCATAAAAATACCACCGTGTCTATATAAGTATAACACCCTTTTGTGCTTTGGGGCTCAAGTTTTTGGTGAGAATGTCAAATATTTTAAAAGCGGGAAAAAATATTCTGAAAAAGGTTGAAAAAAAATCCGTAATCGGTTAATATATTAAAGGTTAAAAACTATTCATTCAATGAAATATCGGAGGTAAATTATTATGTCAGTAAAAGTTGCTATTAACGGTTTCGGTCGTATCGGCCGTCTTGCATTCCGTCAGATGTTCGGTGCAGAAGGTTATGAAGTTGTTGCTATCAACGACCTCACAAGCCCCAAGATGCTTGCTCACCTTCTCAAGTACGACACTGCTCAGGGCAGATATGACGGTCACACTGTTGAAGCAGGCGAGGACTCAATCACAGTTGACGGCAAGGAAATCAAAATCTACGCTTGCAAGGATGCAAACGACTGCCCCTGGGGCGAGCTTGGTGTAGACGTTGTTCTTGAGTGCACAGGCTTCTATTGCTCAAAGGATAAGTCAATGGCTCACATCAACGCAGGTGCCAAGAAGGTAGTTATTTCAGCTCCCGCAGGTAACGACCTCAAGACAATCGTATTCTCAGTTAACGAAAAGACTCTTACTGCTGATGATACAATCATTTCAGCTGCTTCCTGCACAACAAACTGCCTTGCTCCCATGGCTAAGGCTCTCAACGACTATGCAGCTATCCAGAGCGGTATCATGACAACTGTTCACGCTTACACAGGTGATCAGATGGTTCTTGACGGTCCTCACAGAAAGGGCGACCTCAGAAGAGCACGTGCAGCTGCTGCAAACATCGTTCCCAACTCAACAGGTGCTGCTAAGGCTATCGGCCTTGTAATTCCCGAGCTCAACGGCAAGCTTATCGGCTCAGCTCAGAGAGTTCCCACCCCCACAGGCTCAACAACAATCCTTGTTGCAGTTGTTAAGGGTGACGACGTAACTAAGGAAGGCATCAACGCTGCTATGAAGGCTGCTGCTTCAGATTCCTTCGGTTACACAGAGGAAGAGCTTGTTTCATCAGATATCGTTGGTATCAGATACGGCTCACTCTTCGATGCTACTCAGACAATGGTAACAAAGATCGAAGACGGTCTCTATCAGGTACAGGTTGTTGCTTGGTACGACAACGAAAACTCATACACAAGCCAGATGGTTCGTACAATCAAGTACTTCGCAGAGCTTGCATAAGTTTTGTTGAACGCAGAACAAAAATAAAAATCAGACAAGCACTTCATTGGGGCGACCCTTCGCAAGAAAGTTGAGGTTTTTATCGGCTCTTTTTCGCTAAAACATCATAAAAAATTCCCGTATACGCGAGTATTACGGGAATTTTATTATTTCGTTTTATTCGAAAAAATATCTCGAAAAAAACTGCCGTGCACCTTAAATTTATGATAGTTTTGCTGCAGAACAAGGCAAAAAGCGCAGAAATCCTTGCGGATTTCGAGCATTTTTAACACCGTTATGCACAAAAATAGCGAAATTTAAGGCTTAACATCCTTACGAAGGGGCGCCCTTTGGAGTGCTTGTTTTTTTTGCTGATGCAGTCCCTTTTTTCGTAAATGTCTCCCGCACGGTCCTTTCCCGGGGCGTCCCCTACAAGGCCCTCGGCTCGGGACGTCACATAGGACGTCCCCTACAAGGCCATCGGCCCTCTCGGTACGTCACACGGGACGTACCCTACTTTTTTTGTCAAAAAACATTGACAAACCCTATAGGCTTGATGTATAATAGCTATCCGCGAGTTATCGCCTGTATTATTTGAAAGCGTCGGACTCATATTGCGTTACTACTTATACTTCACAGCAATGTGTCCCGTTTTAATTTTAAAAAATCTATTGTTAAAAGGAGGTTAACGCAATGAAAAGAACTTACCAGCCCAAGAAGCGTCACAGAAAGATGGAGCACGGCTTCCGTAAGAGAATGTCCACAAGAAACGGCCGCAAGGTGCTTGCACGCCGTCGCGCAAAGGGCAGAAAGCAGCTCACATACTAATTAAAGCTTAAGGCATAATTGCCGCAATCCTTAGCAAAAGCAAAAGCTTTTGCAAACCGTTCACTTTACTGTGTTGGGATTTGATACTTTGCAGAAATACCTTTCTTTAACTGAAAATACGGATTTTCAGCGTGCTTATCACCGCGGAAGGTCCTGCGCGCGACCTGCACTGGTTGTTTATTCAAACAAAAACCGTGTGGGTGTTTGCCGTGTCGGTATTACTACAAGTAAAAAAATCGGCAACGCTGTTGAACGCAACCGTTCCCGAAGAGTTATAAGGGCAGCCTTCAGGGCTGTAAGCAATGAGTATACCTTCAAGGGGAATTTTGATTTTGTTCTTGTTGCAAGAAGCAAAACAAAATATCTCAAAACGGAGAGGGTACGTCTTGCTATGGTGGAATGCTTACGAGAGGTCGGTGCAATAGAATGAAGAGGGTGCTTCTTGCAGTCATCAGATTTTATCGCAGACATATTTCTCCCCACCTTCCGCCAATGTGCAGATATTATCCTACCTGCTCATGCTATGCCGTTGAAGCGATTGAAACCCACGGTGCATTGAAGGGTACACTTCTTGCCGCGTGGCGTGTTCTGCGTTGCAATCCCTTTTCGGCAGGGGGCTATGACCCTGTGCCGCCGAAGAAGGACAGGCACAACTGATTTTTATAACTGAGGGAATAATTTTACGAGAGGAAATTTAAAAATGTTTGATTTCTTATACAGCATTTTCGGCTATCTGTTCAGATTCCTTTTTTCTTTCGTAGGAAATTACGGACTTGCACTCGTAATCTTTACCGTGTTTTTCCGTGTAATTCTTCTTCCCACAACCGTCAAGCAGCAAAAATCCTCTGCTAAAATGGTTCGCCTTCAGCCCAAGCTCAGGAGAATCAGAGAAAAGTATCAGGATTACGCTCCTCAGGAAAGAAATATGAAAATCCAGCAGGAGACACAGGAGCTTTACCAGCGTGAGGGTTATTCCTCAATGGGCGCAAGCTGTCTTCCTCTTGTTGTTCAGCTCCCCATTCTCTGGGGCCTTTACGGTGTTATCCGTAACCCTCTCAAGTATGTGCTTGAGATTTCCGAGGAGGCAATCACGGCTCTTACCACTGCAGTTACGGAGCTCGGCATTGTTGAAAGTGCCGGCAAGGCATCTGCAGCAACTGCTTATATCGAGGCTTCGGTTATTTCAAACCTTGAAGCAATTATTGAGGGCAAGCCCGAGCTTCTTACTCAGTTTGCCGCAGAGATTGAAAAAATCCGTGCTTTTGATTTCTCCGTTTTCGGAATTGACCTCGGTTCAATTCCCAGTGCATTCTACGGCGAGTTCGGTGTAAGCAAGGCATCAATCCTTGTGCTTGCAATTCCCGTAATTTCAGGCCTTACCTCACTTCTGACAAGCGTGCTTACCCAGGCAAGACAGAAGAAGGCTAATCCCAATATGGAAAATCAGCAGATGATGGGCTGTATGATGCTTTCAATGCCCCTTATGTCAGTATGGTTCACCTGGTCACTTCCCGTGGCTATGGGTATGTACTGGATTCTTTCCAACATACTTGCTTTCCTGCAGACACTTGTTATCGGTCATATTTATGCACCGAGAAAAACTATTGCAAAGCTTATGGTTGAAGAGACGGTTTACCGTCGTTCCTATGAAAAGAACAGAAAAACCATTGTTGCACACAACAATGAAAACGAAGCAGAATAATTACCAATTTCAAATAAAACACAACAAACGGTGGTGATAACAAAATGATACATGAAGCTACGGCTACAGGTGCAACCGTTGAGGAGGCTCTCGCTAATGCCCGTGCGGCGCTTAATGCTCCCGCACTCGCTGATGTGCACACTGAGATTATCTCAATGCCCACAAAGAAGATCCTCGGACTTTTCGGCGGCTCACCTGCAAAAGCAAGAGCATATTATGAAACTCCCGATGTTCCCGAGAAAAAGGCTCCCGTAAAGAAGGCTGAAAAGAAGGAGGCTCCCAAGGCTGCTCCCGCAAAGGCGGAGAAGAAGGAAGCTCCCAAGGCTGAGAAAAAGGAAGCTGTTGAAGCAAAGGAAGCAGTAAGAACTCCCGTTGATGCTGCTTCAAGCAAGAGCATCACTGCGGCGGTTGACTATATTACAGCTGTTGTAAAGGGTATGGGTGTTGAAAGTGTTGACATTCAGGTGTACAGCACAGAGGAAAAGGAAATCATCCTTGAGCTCGACTGCGGCGACGATTACGGCATCGTAATCGGCAGAAGAGGCGAAACCCTTGATTCTATTCAGTACCTTACAAGGCTTGTTGCAAACAAGACAAAGCTTGACGGCGAATATTCAAGAATTTCCATCAATGTAGGAAATTATCGCGAAAAGAGAAAGAATACTCTCAGAGAGCTTGCTAAAAAGAACTCAGAGAAGGTGCTCAAATACGGCAGAAACGTTACCTTTGAGCCTATGAACCCCTATGAGAGAAGAATTATCCACACAGCGGTTCAGGAAATTGAAGGCGTAACATCACATTCAGTCGGTGCTGATGCATCAAGAAGAGTGGTTATCACTCTTGCAGAGGGCGTTAAGCCCACACACCCCTCAAAGGGTGGCTATAACAGAGGCAGAGGCGGACGCGGCGGCTACAACCGCGGCGGCAACAGAGGCGGCCGCTCACAGAGCAGCCGTGTTGAGGCTCCCGCAAGAGCTCCCAGAACCGATGCCGGTGCCGAAAAGGTTTCACTTTACGGCAAAATCAACTGATAAAAAAGACACCCCGCGGGTGTCTTTTTTTAATTCGGAATGCGGAAGTCGGAAGTCGGAAGTCGGAATTAAGGGTCGCTTCGCTCCGGTTTTATCCGCTTTTACCAAGTTCAATACTGTACATAATTTTTCTCCTTTATTCTGCTTAATTGAATTATAGCATCTGCTGACATTGTTTTCAATTAAAAATTATATTGACAATACAGTTTAACACAATTAAAATTATACATAGTATAAAAGAGGTGATTTTATGAGTCAGTTTAATGTTACGGGTATGTCTTGCGCCGCCTGCAGTGCTAGGGTTGAAAGGGCAGTAAAAGGCGTTGAAGGCGTATCACAATGCTCGGTCAATCTTTTGACAAACACTCTTACCGTTGAGGGCACGGCAGCTGAAAAGGATATTATTAACGCCGTAAAAAAGGCAGGCTACGGCATAAAAGCACCTAAGGCTGACGGCGACGGAAAGCAGGAGTCCCTTGAAGATAAGGAAACGGGCAGGCTTCTGCTTCGCCTTGTTGCTTCTCTTGTGCTTTCGGGCATCATTATGTATATTGCCATGGGGCATATGGCTTCGCTTCCGCAGATAGCTCTGCTTGAGGAAAGCTCTGTGATAAATGCGGCGGTGCAGATGATAATTGCCCTTGCGGTTATGCTTATAAACCGTAAGTTTTTCATAAACGGTGCAAAGGGTGTAATCAACAGGTCACCGGATATGGATACCCTTGTAGCTCTCGGCTCGGGTGCATCCTTTCTGTGGAGTGCCGCCGTGCTTGTTATGATGCTGAAGGCGCACAGCGAAGGCAACGCTGATTTGGTAATGCACTACCGCCATAACCTTTATTTTGAATCGGCGGCAATGATACTTGCCCTTATAACCCTCGGCAAAATGCTTGAGAGCAAAAGCAAGGGCAGAACAACAACGGCACTCAAGGCACTTATGGATTTGAAGCCGCGTACGGCAAGGCTTTTAAAGGATGGCGTTGAGGTTGGTGTGAACGCCGCCGAGGTTAAAAAGGGTGATATATTTATTCTCAGGCCCGGCGACAGTGTGCCCGTTGACGGTGTTGTGCTTGAGGGCGAAAGCGCGATAAATGAAAGCAGTCTCACCGGCGAGAGCATACCCGTTGACAAAACGGCGGGCGACAAGGTAAGTGCGGCAACGATGAATCAATCGGGCTACCTTAAGTGCGAGGCAACAGCCGTAGGCGAGGATACCACAATATCGCAGATAATAAAAATGGTCAGCGATGCCGCGGCAGGCAAGGCTCCCATTGCAAAGGCGGCAGATAAGGTTGCAGGTGTGTTTGTGCCCGTGGTGATGCTCATAGCGGCAGTAACCTGCGTTGTGTGGCTCTTATGCGGAAGGGAGTTGGGCTTTGCACTTGCAAGAGGTATTTCCGTGCTTGTTATCAGCTGCCCCTGCGCCTTAGGCCTTGCAACACCCGTTGCCATAATGGTAGGTAACGGAGTCGGTGCAAAAAGGGGAGTGCTCTTCAAAACTGCCGAGGCTATTGAAAAGGCAGGCAGAATCAAAACCGTTGCCCTTGATAAAACGGGTACGGTTACAAAGGGTGAGCCCGAGGTTACGGATATTATTCCTGCCGACGGTGTAACGGAAGGTGAGCTTGTACGCCTGGCATACAATATAGAAAAGCACAGTGAGCATCCGCTTGCAAGGGCCGTGGTTGCTTACGGTGAAGGCGCAGATGTGCAGTCGGTAGCCGTGACGGATTTTGAAGCCCTTACGGGTAAGGGACTTAAAGCAAGGCTCGGCGAAGAAAATGCATACGGCGGAAATTGCACATATATTTCGTCGGTGTGTGCAATTCCCGATGATATAACGGAAAAGGCGGCGGCCTTTTCAAAGCAGGGCAAAACCGTGCTTTATTTTGCAAAGGAAAATGAGCTTGCCGGAATTATCGCCGTTGCGGATACGATAAAGGAAAGCAGCCGCACGGCCGTTGAGCGGCTTCACAGAATGGGCATTAAAACCGTTATGCTCACGGGCGACAACGAGGATACCGCAAAGGAGATTGCAAGGCAGGCAGGCATTGACGGGGTTATTGCAGGCGTACTGCCCGACGGTAAGGAAAAGGTGATAAGGGAGCTTAAGAAAAAAAGCCGCACCGCAATGGTCGGCGACGGAATAAACGATGCTCCTGCCCTGACAAGCGCCGACCTCGGCGTTGCAATAGGTGCAGGCACCGACGTTGCCGTTGATGCGGCAGACGTTGTGCTTGTGAAAAGCGACCTTGAAGCTGTGTGCGATATGATACACATAGGAAGAAAGACCCTTCGCAATATTCACGAAAATCTTTTCTGGGCCTTTATCTATAATATTATAGGCATACCCCTTGCGGCGGGTGTGTGGATACCTGTTTTCGGCTGGGAGCTGAATCCGATGTTCGGTGCGGCGGCAATGAGTCTGTCAAGCTTTTGCGTTGTGATGAATGCGTTGAGACTTAATCTTATTAAGTTTAAAAAGTAGTCAATTATCATTTTGCATAATTAAAGCTTACGCCGAATGTACACAATGCCGAAAATACTTTTCGGCATTGCTTTTTTTAAGGAAAACAACTATAATTGGAATACTATATATAAGAAAGGAGCTTTGACATGGCAGAACAGAAAAAGCAAAAGCTTAATGTCAAAAAAACCATACTTACAGGCTTTGGATTCCTTGCTACCTCAATAGCATGGGCAATCTACGATCCTTATATCACAAAAATTCTTAACAAGATTCTTTCTGAAAGTGAGCTTGTTACAAATTTAAGCGCGGCTCTTGCAAGGGCTATTCCCTGGATTGGTGAATTTGCAGAGGCTCAGGGTCAGAGCACAATTTCCGCAACGGGAGGCTTCTCACTCGTACCTCTTTTCATCGGTATCATTATGACCTTCGATAACATCTTCGGTGTTATTTTCCAGCCCACCTTCGGCAAGCTTTCCGATAACTGTCATTCAAAGCTCGGTAAGCGCCGCCCCTTCATTGTAAGCTGTGCACCCATTTCGGCAATTCTCTTTGCACTTATTCCCATTGTGGCTCTTAACACAGAGGGCTCACTTCAGCTTCCCCTTACAATGATTACGGTTATTCTTTTCGTATTCTCAATGTCACTGTGGAGAGCTCCCGTTGTTGCTCTTATGCCCGACCTTACTCCTCCCGAGCTTCGCTCAGAGGGTAACGCAATCATCAACCTTATGGGCGGTATCGGCTCAGCCGTAGGTATGGTTGCAGGTACAATCGGTATTGCACTGTGCACACTTTTTGCAGGCTACAGCAAGGCCGAAATCAAGGCAGACGAAACCGTTTCCTTCCCCTACGTTTTCATCGTGGGCTCACTCGTTATGATTATCGGTATGCTCGTGCTTCTCTTCTTTGTTAAGGAAGAGGATACAAGTATTGTGCTTAAGGGCGACAAAAATCAGTACGCCGACCAGAAGGCACTCAAAAAGGCTCAGAAGGAGGCCGCAAAGCAGAAGAAGGCAGAGCTTAAGGCTATGAAGCTTTCAAAGGGCGAAAGAAAGAGCCTTGCATTTATGCTCGGCACACTCTTCTTCCTTTTCTGTGCATCAAACGCAATCACAACCTTCTTCTCACTCTTTGCCCAGGAAATCCTTCATATGATTACCTCAGAGGCAACCTTCATTATGCTCATTTTTGCAGTTTGCTCCGGTGTTGCCGCAATTCCTGCAGGTAAGTTCGGTTCAAAGTTCGGCAGAAAGAAGACAATCATCGGCGGCCTTGCAGTATTCCTTGTTGCATTCATCGTGTTCTTCGGTGTGTTCCTCGGTATGCTCGGCGGTAAGGACCTTTCAATCAACAACTATGTAACGGTCAACAATGCTTACATTGCAGTTGACGAAAACATCAACGCTTATAATGCAACCGTCAGCGACAAGGCTCAGGCAGAGGGAAGAACACTCGCTGAGGACGAGGTTCTCAGCATTGAGGGCTACCTTGCATATAAGAGCGGTGAGGAGCAGACGGATGCCGTAAAGGGCTACTACGATGCTTACGAGGTGCACCTTGTTTCAACTCTCGGCGAGGGCATTTTTGATGAAATTATCAACGTTGCAAACACTGTTCTCGGCACAGAGGCCGCAACGGTTGACGCGGCACTCGGCGCTATTGTTGAAACTGTCAACAGCGTTACAAAAATTCTCCGCGTTCTCATTTATCCCGTTCTTGTTCTCGGCGGTGCTGCAAATATGTTCATCACCGTTAACACTCTTCCCCTTGTTCTTGAAATCGGCGGTGTTGAAAAGGTTGGTACCTTCACGGGCTACTATTACACAGCAACCTTCTCGGCGCAGATTGCTTCTCCCATCGTTTACGGCTTTATCAGAATGTTCGCAGGCACGTATATGTCACTGTTCTATTACAGCCCGATAATGTTCGCGCTTGCAATTATTCTCATTATGTTCGTTAAGCACGGTGAGGCTGTTCCTCAGGAAATCATTGATAAGATTGAAGAGGAAAATGCTGATTAAAAGTAGTCAGTAGTCAGGAAACCGCCCCGATTTCGGGGCGGTTTTTTAGGGATGAGGGCCAAGGGCCAAAGGGCCGGGTGAAAGGCAACCGGCACAAAAACAATAAAAGTTTTGGTCAAGCTTTTACAAAAGCTTGCAGGGGTGAGGGGACAGAGTCCCCTCATTCTTATTTGAAGGTAAAAAAGCAACAGACACCTTTGATTTTTTTAAGGGTGTCTGTTGTGTGTTATTCGCTTATTTTTACAATTTCTACGGCCTTTTCCAAAAGCAGATTGATGACCTCGTTTCTTGAACGGTTGCTTTCTTCTGCTATTGCTTCAAGCTTTTCTATGGTTTCATCCTTCATTCTTACAGAAACTATTTTATATCCGTCGTCACCTTTTTTATAGGATTTTTTCTTTATTTCGATAAACTCGTTTGTCATAATGTTTTCTTCCTTATCATATACTCCCTTGAAAACAAGGTCTTTATATTATTATTTTATCTTGACAAAAGAACATTTAGTATATTATAATAATGACTATAAATTTATAGTGTAAAATATACTACAGATTTAAAGAATTATTCAGGAGGAATATTTATGACAAACAAGCTCACACGCTTTTTCGCTTTGTTAATGGTAAGTCTCGCACTTCTGAGTGCGCCCGTAATAAGCGGAAGCTACAACACACCCTTCGCCGTTACCGCTGAGGCGGCAAGCAAAAAGAGCCCGTCAATCTCTGCAAAGAAAAAGACGGTGTACTACAAATCAAAGGTAACCCTTAAAATCAACAATTACAAGGGTAAGGTTAAATGGTCAACAAGCAATGAAAAAATTGCAAAGGTAAGCTCAAAGGGCGAGGTTACGGGCGTTGCCCTCGGTGAATGTACGATAAAGGCAAAAACAAGCAACAAGACCTTTAAGTGCACTGTAACCGTCAAAGACCGTAATGTATCCTCGTCGGTGGGCATTAAAGTAAACGGCGGCGGATATTTCGTCAAGGGCGAAAGCACTGCAAAGGTAACGGTTAAACCCAAAAAGTACAATGCGGCAAAAGCTACCGTTGTTATTAAAAATGCATCGGGCACAACGGTTTACAAAAAGACCCTCACAAAGCTTGAAAAGAACAAGAGCTACAGCTTTGACTGGGACGGCAAAAACTCAAAGGGCAAGTACGTTTCAACGGGCAGTTACACCGTAAAGGTTAAAATAGGCGAAAAGGTATCAAGCTCGTCAGCGATAAAGTTTTATGCAAAGAACGATTTTGCCGGCGGCAACGGTGCAAAGAAGAATCCCTTTGTTGTAAAGAATATCACGCACCTTAAAAAGCTTGTGAAATATCCTAAGGGTTATTTCAAGCAGGCAAATGATATTGACTTCAAGTATTCTTCAATTCCCTCGCTTTTCACTGCTGATGCTCCCTTCAAGGGCACCTACGACGGCGGAAACAAGTATATCAAAAACATTTCCGGTACTGCGGCTCTTTTTGATACAGTAGGCGAAAAGGGTGTTATCAAAAATGTGAGAATGAAAAATTGCAGTGTGATGGGAACATACCAAGCAATTATGGTTAATAATAACTATGGAAAAATAAGTAGCAGTAATGTAAACGGAACAGTCACATCAACGGTTGCGGGCTCAGATAGCTTCGCTAAAATCGGTTTGATGGTTTATAATAATTACGGAACCATTTCAAATTGCACAACATCTGGTCAGGTTTCAGCGATAGCCACAGGTTCAAGCACATGGGGTGATAAGGCTGATGCTGGTGGATTGGCATTTTATAATGCATCAACAGGTAAAATCATTTCCTGCACTTCAAAAGCAAATGTGTCCGCCGCATCTCCGGGCGGTCATTATCAGGGTGCTTCTGCCGGAGGAATAACAGCTATTAATGAGGGTTTGATAAATAGTTGTGAAGCTAACGGTGCAATAACAGCAGACGGTCTTGGCGATTGTGACTTTAGTGGTGGTATTGCCGGTGAAAACAGAAGTCAAATTTTAGACAGTTATTATACAGGCGAATCAACTGTGAATTTAGCAGGTATGAACAACGGCGTAATCGCATAACAAACAAAGCAGGTCGGAAACGGCCTGCTTTTTTACTCCCTCAGTCACTTCGTGACAGCTCCCTCAATGAGGCAGCCGATATTGCCTTTCTCTTTGATGAAGGTGGCACGGCGAAACCGTGACGGAAGGAGTCCCCTGCATCGCATATCCCTCGGCTGTTTGTCATATACTACCGTCTCTCGGCTCTATATTTTGTATAAATTCTCCTCACCAATCACAAGAAATAGTGCATAAAAAACAGCTCGAAAATTTTTGCAGTTTTCACAAACTTTTTGGGCGAAAACTATTGACAAACACCCGGAGCTATGTTATTATATTCGGGCATGTGAAGTGGGTTTGGGTATAACTATGTCTTCACATAACCAAAACGATATGCGATGATGCGGGAGGTGGCTGTCCTCTGAGGCAGGAAATTTCCGCGGAGTATGTCCGATTTAAAACCGGGCGATCTATATTTCACCAGTCTTACGCTGTTTCTTGCGTTAAGTGTCGGGGGTACTGTGCCTTTGGGCAAGGTATGTCTTGGACTTAAACAGCGTTTAAGGTGAACTGTGCTTATTTCAAGCAAACGACCGGAAATATCAGTTTCCGGTTTTTAAATGACCGGTATGCAAACACCCGGGCGAGAGTGAAAAAGCACAACGCCCTACTAATTCTTAATTAGGAGGCAAACAAAATGGCAGTAAAGGAAAAGATCCGTATCAGACTTAAGGGTTACGACCACAACCTTGTTGACAAGGCAGCTGAGATGATCGTTGAAGCTGCAAAGCGTACAAACGCAACAGTTTCAGGTCCCATTCCTCTTCCCACAGAAAAGGAAGTCGTAACAATTCTTCGCGCTGTTCATAAGTACAAGGACAGCCGTGAGCAGTTTGAGCAGAGAACTCACAAGAGACTCATTGACATCATCAGACCTACACCTAAGACCGTAGAAGCTCTGACAAGTCTTGAGATTCCTGCAAGTGTTGAAATCGAAATCAAAAGATAACAAAAACTGATTTCTATACCCGATTGACACAAAACAGGAAATAAGGTCACGTTGCTTAAGAAAGCAACCAATAACCAAAGGAGGATAACAAACATGAAAAAAGGTCTTATCGGCAGAAAGATCGGCATGACTCAGATTTTCGACGAAAAGGGTAACGTAATCCCCGTAACAGTAGTTGAGCTCGGTCCCTGCACAGTAGTTCAGAAGAAGACAGTTGAAAATGACGGTTACAACGCAGTTCAGCTCGGCTTCGAGGACAAGAAGGTAACAAGAACAAACAAGCCTGAGAAGGGTCACTTCGACAAGGCAAACGTTGGTCCCAAGAAGGTTCTTAAGGAATTCAGACTTGAAGACGACAGCGCTCTCAACGTAGGCGACGTAATCAAGGCTGACATCTTTGCAGCAGGCGAAAAGGTAGACGTAGTCGGCACAAGCAAGGGTAAGGGAACAGCAGGCGTAATCAAGAGATGGAACTTCGGCAGACTCAAGGAAACACACGGTACCGGCCCCGTTGCAAGACACGCCGGCTCACTCGGTGTTATCGACCCCGCCCGTATCTTCAAGGGAAAGAAGATGGCAGGTCACCTCGGCTGTGAAAGAGTTACAATCCAGAACCTCGACGTTGTTAAGGTTGACGCAGAAAACAACCTCATTGCTATCAAGGGCGCAATCCCCGGTCCCAAGAAGGGCATCGTAGTGGTAGCAAACAGCGTAAAAAAATCATAAGAAAGGAGCTCTAAGAAATGCCTAACGTATCAGTATTTGACGTAAACGGAAAAAAGGTTTCAGATATTGACCTTGCTGACGGTATCTTCGGTATCGAACCCAACACCGCAGCAATGCACCTTGTAGTTGTCAACTATCTTGCAAACCAGCGTCAGGGTACACA
>SVOY01000023.1 GCA_015066105.1 Oscillospiraceae bacterium | reverse complement strand
AAGCCTGAACAACTTTATTGTAGCAGAAAGGAGCTTTTTGTTGTATAACTTTTTATTACCCACCCGCATAGCGGGTGGTTGTCTGTTTCGGACATTCCGTCCTCAACTGGCTCAAGCCATTAAAACACCGCGGCCCGAGGGGTCAGTCCTCGGGTCGCAGTGTTTCATTAAGAAGTATGAGTTGGGATTAGATAATGTCTTATGTTCTGTCGCCGATTGCACGGAAGAATCCTGTGATTTTTTCAATGATATTTTTGAACAAAGCAATGATATTATTGATAAGATTCTCAATGGGGTTATCGCTGTCACCCTGTGTAAGATTATCAAGGTCTAAGTCTCCGAAAATGTTATCAATATCAAGACCGCCGTTATTATCGTCAACAACTTCCTTTTCGTACTGAGCTTCGATATAAAGGTCATAGTCGGGCATTATAAAGGTGATGTCACTTGCCATAAGGTCGGCTACGCCAAGGTCAACAATATTGCCGCTTGCATCGGCAATCTTCCAGCCGCGGAACAAATCACCGCCGAAGGTTGAAAGCTCAATTGTGTCACCGAGCCTCATAATGGATGTTCTTTCGTCACCGTTTACCTTGTAAGTAACTCTTGAATCCTCGGGAAGGATAATCTTTCTTTTCATCCTTACATTAACAACTGTTTCATAATCTTCCATTGAGTGGGGGTCATTTTCAATGGGGTTGTAAACAACCTTGAGAGTGTAATCTCCTGTTGCGGGGATGGGATAATCAAAGGACCAATCCTTATTTCTTGTAATCTTTATGTCATCACCGACAAGCTCACCGTCAACGAAAACATCAAATGTGCCCTTCGCTTCGTGGCTTACCTTACCGCCGATTTTGTCACTTAAGCTCCAGTAAGCAGTTGTTGTAATAACAACGGGCTCAATTGTGAGAACGAACTGATAGTATGTTGACTTATAGCTGCTGTTATCTTCATGGCTTGGATAAATACGAACAGTATAAGTATTTGTACCCACGGGAGCTATTTCCTCTCTGTCATGGTCAGGGAATGAGATGTATGCAACATCAGCACCGCTGAGAGCTGAACGGTCCTTAATCATACTTTTGAGTGTTACACCGAGCCTACCGTTTATGTCAAATGTTGTACCGTAAGGCATTGTAAACTCGGGAACGGTAACTTCTTCACCGTTTTCGTTGACAAGCTTGTAGTTGCCCTTGGTTACGGTGAATGTAATCCTACCTTCTGATGCAATATAGTTTTCTGTGTCGTCGGGTGTAAAAACAATAGTTCTCCAAGATTCACCAACAGTAAAATTGGCATCATTGGGAGTTTTGAAAGTAAATGTACCGGGTACTTCTGTATCTGTTCCTTTTATAACAGCTTTAGCACCTACAATAGGAATATCACTGTTTTTAAGTGTGGGTGAATATTCAACAGTTGCATGGTCAACTGCAATAATTTCAGTTTCCTGCATTGTGCCGATTACTTTTACCATAATCATTGCTTCAACTTTATTATAACTACTGCCACCGGCGAAAATAGCTCTGTATTCTCCAGTTGAGTTTACAATGGTGCTTTTGCTTCCCCACTTCCAATCTTTATCTATAATTTCATTTGTATAAGGGTTCTTCATCTGGCCGCCGGAAACAATTGAAGTTTCAAGCTTTGCACCCTGTTCAACATCAGTAGCAACTATAGGATCATTTATTTCATCAACAAACACAGGTGTTGTTTTATTTACAACATAAGTTACATTTGCACTCTTTGTAACCTCAAAACCAATGTATTCGTCGGTGTTTTCGGGAGTAAATTTAATGTTTGCTTTGCTTGAGGTGCCCCAAGCCGTAGGAGCAAAATCGTTATCAATAAATTCCCATTTGCCGGGAATAACTGTACCTGTTTCGGTACCGTCACTTGTAACAAGAGCATTTTCAGTATTTAGTGTAATACCGTCACTCAATTTCTGACCAAAGAAAATTTCACCGCTTGTTGTCGGCCACGCAACTACATTGTCAGTTGTCAAGGCAACAGCTTCAGCCGATGCATAAAACGGCACAACTGACAATATCATCATAAGTGCCATTAAGATTGATAGTAATTTTTTAGTTTTCATATTTTTCTTCCTTTCTCGAATTAAATTATATTTTCAATTTTGCTCACCGCCGTGAGCCGCCGTGCATAGTCTCACCTCCCGTTGTTCTTGTGTAATGCCCCCTCAACCGCTTCCGCAGTCATACTGCCCTTTCAGGAAAGATGATTTTCCTCACCTTTAAAAAAGCGGTAATTCTGACATCTGTCATAATCGAAGAGGTTACTGTTTTTTATAACACGCTTTGATTTTATCATCCTACGAAGGAAAAGTCAACTCTTTTGAGTTAATTTTATTTTCCAAAATAGTATACACTATATATACTTATTCAAGCTAAGGGGTGAGAAAATGAACGTTGGTAATGCCGTACGATTGCGTATAATAGAGCTTTGCAATGAGCACAACATTACCGTTAACAAGCTTGCCACAATTTGCGGTATAACTCAATCCACGCTGAACAATATAGTAAACGGACGAAACAACAGCACTACTGTTTCAACCGTCAAAAAAATATGTGACGGATTGAACATTGATATAGTTGATTTCTTCTCCTGCGAGCTTTTCAAGAATTTAGAACAGGAAATAAAATAAAACCGATATTCCATAAAAAGGTTTTTTTAAAAAGCAAACAAAAAAAAACAGATGTGTTTTCAAGGTAAGCACTCACCTGAAAATACATCTGTTTTGTTTTAATAAGCTTTACTATACTGCAAAAATCCCCTTGACAACTCTCCGTTTTTCCCTCATAATATATACTATATATAATAGAAAGGGATTTTCATTATGTTAAGCTCACTTTCTTCTTTGTTTTCATTTGTAAAAAAATCACCCTCATTCGCTCTGACTCCGGGCTTCACCGTTACCGCACACACGGGCTGTGAGGGCACTGCCGATAACTCCCTCGAAAGCATCCGCCGCGGTGCCGCCGCTGGGGCGGACATTATTGAAATCGACCTTCACTTTCTTCCCGACGGCACACCCGTTCTGAAGCACGATGCTCCAAAAGAGGGCGAAGCCCACTCTCTCCCCACCCTTGAAGGTGCCTTTGAGCTTCTTTCAACCCTTGCGGTGAAAATGAACGTTGACGTAAAAGCCACCGCAAATATGCCTGCCGTTGCCGCACTTGCCCAAAAGCACGGCGTTGCAGACAGAATTTTTTTCACCGGCGTTGATGAAAAATTTGCGCCGGCAGTAAAAGCAGGTGCACCCGCCATACCCTACTATCTCAATGTAAAGGTTGACAAAAAGAAAAACACAGACCCGGCCTATCTCGCCTCACTTATCGAAAAGGTCAGAGACTGCGGTGCCGTGGGCATAAACACAAAATTCACCGGCTGTTCAAGGGATTTGGTTGCCGCCTTCAGAGCCGCAGGGCTCCCCGTTTCCGTATGGACGGCAAAAACAAAGGCTCAGATGTACCGCTGTCTCTTGCTTGAGCCTGACAACATCACCACAAGAAAGCCGTCCTTGCTTTGCGGCATTATAAAAAGGTAAACCTATATATAATAGTATAAGGAGCTGAACACCGACGGGTGCTCAGCTCCTTTTTTACACAAAAATAAACCGCAGTACGAAACTGCGGTTTAAATCTTTTGAAATTATTCTACATCACCGTTGCCGAAAATGTTGTTAAGGAAATGCATAAAAGCATCAAAAACACGGCTGAGTGCAAGATAAATCTTCTCAATCATAGGCCAATCCATGATTCATTCTCCTTTCAATGACTTATGCAAGAGTTGTGGGTTCTGTAGCATCAATATCAGGATACTCCTCGGGGGGCCACTTATCAGTTACGCCGAATACAAACTGAAGCCACTGAACTACTCTGTCCATAAACTCCATAAAGCTATCCCATACTTCCATCAATACATCCCAGTTCATAGTGTATCTCCTTTCGAAATTCTTTTTAATATTTTTCGCATAAGGGGACACCTATCCCCCGAATTGTCTATCGTTATTCTACTACTTCATTTTATATTTGTCAACGATTTTTTTGCAAAAAATTAACATTTGTGAGTTTTGCACATAATTTCAATATGCCTTTTTATGTGCTTAGTGTCATTGTGCAGTAATAAACGCACTGTTGCACCCTTTAAATGAAAAAAATATTCAATATTTCAATGAAGACTCCGGGTTATTTTCTATATATCCGTACACTTCTTTTGTTTATTTTTTCTATTGCCAATTTATATTGCATAAATGTATAATATAATTGAAACAGAAACAAAGGAGGTAATTATTATGAAGAAAATTATCACCGTAAGCCGTCAGTTCGGTTCGGGCGGAAGAAGCATTGCAAAGCTTGTGGCCGAAGAGCTTGGCTATGACTACTATGACAGCGAGCTTGTGCAGAAGGTTGCCGAGGAAACGGGCTTTGACCCCTCATATATTGCCGATGCAGGCGAATACGCCCCCGGCAGGAGCATACTCTCTTATGCTCTGGGCAGCTCAGGTGTTCACGGCGCAACAAGCCATATGAGCGCATCAGACTACCTCTGGACCACTCAGAGCCGCATTATCACAGAGCTTGCGGAAAAGGGCAACTGCGTAATCGTGGGCAGATGTGCCGACTTTATTCTGCGTGACAGAGAGGATTGCCTCAACGTTTTCATTCACGCAAGCAGAGATTACAAGGCAAAGAGAATAGTTGAGCTTTACGGAGTACGCGATAAAAGCCCCAACAAACGCCTTGAGGAAAAGGACACCAAAAGGGCCGTAAACTACAAGTATTTCACCGGCAGAGAATGGGGAGCCACGGAAAACTACCACGTTTCTCTTGACAGCAGTAAGCTCGGCAGTGAGCTTTGCGTAAAAATCATTGCCGAAATTGCAAAAAAATAAAATACAGCGGATATAATTTATGCGGTACAGAGCAGGGCTCTGTACCGCACTTTTATCAGCCTTTAATCTGCGAGGCAAGCTTTTTGGAAAACTCACGGATTTCGATTACAAGGTCGCTCTTCGGCTCATAGTAACAGCCTCTTTTTGAAAGGAATTTATACTGACCCTGGCGAAGTGCCATAATCACAAGGCCGCCGACAAAGGCACTTACAAGTATAATAAAGAAAAGGGGCAGACGGCAGGTGAGAAAATCGCCCGAGCGAAGCGGAAGCGTAAAGCTCATAAAGATTTCGCCGTTTTCAAAAAGCTCGGCGTATGTATATTCTGCCGCACCGTAGGTATAGTTGCCCACCGTGTACTTCGGCAGTGAGCCGTCGGTATAAGCAGTGTTGACAATGCCGAAAAGTGCAGTTAAGGCACCGCCCAGGGCAGAGCCTGCCATAAAGCCGGGAATCATGGTAAAGGGACTGCGCATTGCAAGGGGCATTGAAGGAGCAACGGTCAGCTTGATATTTTCAAAAAAAGCATTGATGGGTCCCGTTGTTGCAAGGTTGAAGTCATCGGTATCCGTAACTCCGCCCTTTTTGAAGAGCTTGCAGTTGAGTATACCGAAAAAGGCTGTCCAGCCAACGCTGATGAAGCACACGGAATAAATTGTAATAAGCTGTGCATTACCCGTTGTGAGATAAGCCGCAGTTGCCACGCCGAAAGCGGAAAGCGAAACAGGCCCGATAAGGTCAAAGCCCACCATAAGACCCATAACAATTGCGGCAAGCACAACATTACTCTGCGAAAGAGCTGAAAGAGCATTGCCCAGAGCCTCGCTGAGATGGGCAAAGGGTAGCTCTATGCCGTATTTTATGAGCATAAAGGTTGTTGCACAAGAGGCGACGGGAAGAATAAGCACAAGCACAATAAGGTCAACGCCGTCAATTATGTCAATGCCCTTTACCGTATCGGGTATTGCCTTGATTTTTTTGCTGAGCCTTGCTATAAGCTTATCAAGCCCTCTGCCTATGGGCTTTTTAAGCTCTGCCCAGCCGGCATAAAGCAGCTTGATTAAAAGCGCAAGCATCACCGCCATTATCAGGTAGCCCATATAGCCTATTGCCGTTGCCTTATGATAATTTGCGGGCGTTGCAAAAAAGCAGTTGTACATATTAACAGCACTTTCAGAGGCATCGGTAAAGTGACAGAAATAAACCGAAAGTGCAAGTGACGGTGCTATTGCGGGCAGACCTGCAATCAGATAAGCGACTATCACCGCAAGGGCAACAAAGAAAAAGTCCGTTGCCCAGAAGAGTATAAACCAGAGCGTAGGCTCATTTTCCGCACCCGTGAGTCCCAGAAGATGATACTTCTGAAAGATGTTCTGTATTACAAAGAAAAAGCCTGCACCGAGAGCTCCGAAAAGCTGAACAATGAATATTATTGATGTGGCACGGTAGATTTTCTCCTTTGTGTCAAGATAAAGCTTCTTCATTTTGTCCTCTCCTTTGTTTTGCAATAATTGCATCATAAATTATTACGCGGATAAATCAACAGCTTTAATAAATCAATAATGAGCTTCACCACATTCGCACACGGGATTCATTCTGAAAAGCTGCCAGAAAAAGCGTACTATTTTCCATACAAAGCCCATAAAGCCCGATTTGTGACAAAGGTGAGTGCACGTGCTTTCTGCAGGCTCATCGGGTTCAACGGGAGCCTCGGGCTCAACGGGCTCTTCGGGCTCAAGCATACACTCCGTATAATAAAGGGTTTTATGTGTATAATTTTCAATATCATTCTCGTTCAAATCAAAAATACGTGCATATCTTTCGCCGGGGTCACCGTAGGTTGCAAAACCGAAGCCGCCGTTATAGCCAAGCTCAATTCCGTCCGCCGTTTTACCTACAAAGGTGTTTATATGGTCGTGGCCGAAATAAGCACCGAGAACATCGCCCTGCTCCAACCAGGCCTCATACTGTCCGGTTACCTTTTCGGGATGCTCACAGCCGGGAACCTCTCTCATTATATTTCTGTCTCCCGTCCAATCGGCATTTTCGTCAAGCACATAATAAGCATCGTAATACCTGCTCTTCAGGGCACCCTCCGTACCCTCGGGCACTTCCTTAAGAAAGCTCCTTATTTCCTTGACGGGTATATGCTGAAACACAAAGGACGGCACAATTTTTCCGCCGTTGGCAGCCTTAAGCTGATTGCTTCTTTCCTTATACCACTCTACCTGCTCGGCCGTAACACCGCTTGTGGTGCCCTTTCCGTTCCACTGCTGAGTATCCATCATATAAATGTTGAATACAGGTGTGCTGCCGTCGCTTGAATAAATAACCGTATTATAGGTACCGCCGTCTGCGCCGTCAGTGTTGGCATAGCAGCAGGAGTACTCACGGTAAAAGGCCGCCTGCTCCTCCATTGAAAGAATGTTATTGTAGTCTCTGTCATGGTTGCCGAAGGTGAAGATAAAGGGTATTCCTCTTTCCTGCAGGGGCATAAGCTGGTTGCTGAGTGCAACCTTTATCTTTTCTGCAGTTACACCGGGGAAGTAGTCGTGCAGCTGGTCGCCAACAAGCACAACAAGGTCAGGCTTATACTTATCAAGCACCCTGTTAAGGAATTCAACGGAATCGGCATTGGGTACATCCCTGTCCTGAAAATCGTTAATCTGCATAATACGAAAGGTGCCGTCGCTGTTAAAGGTGAGCTTTTTTTCCTGTGCCGAGGCCGAAAAAACAAACGGCAACAGCATAAAAGCCGTAAGAACAAGAGCTGTTATTTTCTTCATTTTTATTTCTCCTCTCAGATATATCTTATAAGTAATTATACGCTTATGTGCCATTATATGTCAAGAAAAGAAAAACCTGCTTTTCCTTTATCTACGCATTTTCATAACAAAAAAAGCTGTAAAAAGCGCGCTCGGAGCGACCCTTCATACAGCTATTGTTTTTCACATATTTCCTATTGCCTCAACAAGCCTTTCAACATCCTTTTCGTCAGTTGCCCAGCTTGTGCAGAAGCGTACCGCAAATTTTGAGCCGACCTTGCACCAGGGGGAAAAAGCAAACTCCCCGGCAAGAAAATCGCACTGCTCTTTTGTAAGAACGGGAAACTGCTGATTTGTCGGCGAATCGTATAAAAGCTCTATACCCTTATCCTCAAAGGCCTTGCGGATTTTTTGTGCAAGCAGTGCCGCGTGACGTGAAATTCTGTGATAAAGTCCGTCAGTGAAAAGCGCATCAAACTGCAGGCCCAGAAGTCTGCCCTTTGCAAGCATTGCGCCCTTTTGCTTAAGCATATAACGGAAGTCCCTTTTGCAGCTGTCATTGACAATAACAAGTGCCTCACCGAAAAGGGCACCCACCTTTGTGCCGCCAATATAAAAAGCATCACAAAGCAAGGGGAAATCCTTCAGCTCAAGGTCGTTGCCTTTTGAAGCGAGTCCGTAGCCGAGCCTTGCGCCGTCAATATAAAGCAGCATACCGTACTTGCGGCATACACGGTAAATTTCCTCAAGCTCCTTTTTGCTGTAAAGCGTACCGTTTTCCGTAGGAAAAGAAATATAAACCAATCCCGGCTGAACGGCATGCTCACGGATAGGGTCAGAAAAATGGCCGTCGGCGATTTTTTCAATTTCCTTTGCCCCGATTTTACCGTCGGCAGAGGGAAGCTGTAAAAGCTTTGTGCCGCAGGCCTCTATGCTTCCGCATTCGTGAACATTGATGTGCCCCGTGTCGGCGCAGATTACTGCCTGATAGGGTCTCATCACCGACGAGATAAAGGTCAGATTAGTCTGTGTTCCGCCCACAAGAAAATGCACGTCTGCATTTTCGCATTCTGCTTCCAGTTTGATTTTTTCTGCCGCCTTAAGGCAGTATTCATCCTCACCGTAGCCCGGTGTCATTTCCATATTTGTTTTCACAAGCGCATCCATAATTTCAGGCACTGCGCCCTGAGTATAATCACTTTCAAATCTTATCATCATTATTCCTCTATTCCGAGAAGGGCCGTTGCATCCTCGGCATCAATAGCCTCAACACCCTTGAGCTTTTTCTGAATTATGCGATTTCTGTCCTGGGCCTCCTCAAGGCTTCTGCCGGCCTCGTCAATCTTCTTTCTTGCCTTATCAAGCACTATGCCGAATTTGTCGTACTGCACCTTTGCGGCGGCAAGGAGAGTTCTTACCTCCTTGGCCTTTTCGTTTATCGCCATAGCTCTGAAGCCTACGGAAAGCGAGTTGAGCAAAGCGGTAATGGTGCTCGGGCCCGCAATCATTACGCCGAAGTCCGTCTGACAACGCTCTGCGATTGCATTTTTTGAGGAGATAATCTCACTGTACAGACCCTCCGTTGCAAGATACATAATTGCAAAGGGCGTTGTATCAGGCTCGTTGATATATTTTTTAATCTCCTTAGCCTGATTGAGCACCGTTGTTTCAAGGCTCTTGCGTTCAAATTCAACGGCGGCATTGTCCCCACGGTCAGCGGCATCGCAAAGGCGGATATAGGCCTCAACGGGGAACTTTGAGTCAATGGGCAGGTAGGTAATTACGTTCTTATCCTCGCCCGAGGGAATACGCACGGCAAATTCAACAATATTCCTTGAAGCGGGATTTGTCATAACGTTTCTGTCAAACATACCGGGAATTGTCTCGTTGAGAAGCCCCTCAAGCTGAACCTCTGCCCAGGTGCCTCTTGCCTTTACGTTGGTGAGAATACGGTTAAGAGAGGCCACGTTATCCGTAACGCCCGTGGAAAGTATTTTCATTTCACCGAGCGATTTGTAAACGTTTTCAAGCTGCTCGCTTACCGCCTTAAAGGAGGAATCAAGCCGCTTTGTAAGGGTTTCGTTAAGCTTTTCGTCAACGGTCATACGCATCTGCTCAAGCTTATTTTCGTTGCTGGTCTGAAGCTCCCTGAGCTTGCCGGAAATAAGCTCCGTAAGTCTGATGTTGAACTCATAGTTATCCTTTGTCAGCTTGTTGAGCCTTACGTTCATATCGTTCATGGCCGCAGTAAGCTCCTGACGCTGGGCACGCTGTTGCTCAAGGTTTTCCTGCCTTGAGGCGGCAAACTCACTGCGGAAGCTCTGCGATATATTCTGCCACATTCTTTCAAGGCTCTTTTCGGTTTCCTGCTGTCTTTGCAAAAGCTCCGCATATTCTTTGTTATTTTTCTTTTTTGTCAAAATAAACAGACAAGTTACGCTTATAATAAGAACAAGTAAAATTGAAATAAGAATTATAATATCCATATTGCTTCCTCCGGGAGATAATATCAGCTTATTATACCAACAAAGAATAAAACTATTTTTCGTTTTGAGAAATATCGAATAATAATAGGGTAAGGACTGAAAAAAATGATAAAGAAAATTATCTGTCTGCTTATGTGTATATCAATGCTTTTTCTTTTCACAGCCTGCGGCGATGCGGGCGTGGATGCAAATATCTATTTTCCCATAGATAATGACCCCGGCTACCTTGACCCCCAGGTTGTTTCCGACCACGGTGCAAAAAACATTATCGCCAACTGCTTTGAGGGCCTTGTTACAATTGATGCCGAGGGCAAGATTGCACCCGGCTGTGCGGAAAGCTGGAAAATTTCCGACGACAGCCTCACCTACACCTTCTACCTGCGCAAGGACTGCAAGTGGGCAATTATGTCGGCCTCCTCTGCCTTTTTGGGCTCAGACTTCCGTGAAACCTTTGACTCACGTGTAACGGCTCACGATTTTGTTTTTGCCTTCCGTCGTGCTCTTTTGCCCGAAACCCTTTCGCCCGGTGCAAAAAACCTTTTCAGCATTAAAAATGCACAGCTTGTAAATTCCGGTGCTCTTCCGGCAGATAAGCTCGGAGTAAAGGCGGTTGACGATTACACTCTCACCATTACCCTCACACAGGTTGACCCGGACTTCCTTTATGTTTTGCTTGAACCCCAGTGTATGCCCTGCAACCAGGAATTCTTTGAGGCCACCGGCGGAAGATACGGCCTTTCAACAAGATTTCTTATGTACAACGGCCCCTTCTATATGAGCAACTGGGCCGACGACACCTCAATCACCCTTATGAAAAATGATGACCACTACGATTATGAAAACATAAAGCCCTATTCAATTTATTTTTCAATCAATAATGAGCAGGGCACAAGGCTTGACAAAATCCTTGAGGAAATCTATGACGTTGCCCCCCTCACCGCACAGCAGGCCGATTCGCTCAGTGAAAAGCGGGGCTACGGACTGAGAAGCTTTGACAACGGTGTTTACTGCCTCGCCTTCAACTGTAACGATGACCTTCTCAGCAACGCAAATCTCCGCAAGGCGATAGCACTTTCCTTTGACAGCGAAACCCTGTACTCCTTCCTTGACGAAGTTCCTGCTGACGGAATCATCCCCTCCTCCACCCTTATTTCGGGCACAAAATACCGTGACGTGGCAGGAAAAATAACCTTGAAAACAGAGGGCAACGCAAAAACCTTTTTTGAAAAAAGCCTAACCGAGCTTGACGTAAGCCGCATTGAGCTGACAATACTTTGCACCGAAGCCCAGGAGGAGGCGGTAAGAAACGTTATGCAGAAGTGGCAGGCAACCCTCGGAGTAAAATTCAACATATCCGTTGAGGTGCTGAGCGAGGCAGAAGCCGAAAGCCGCCTTGAAGAGGGCAGCTGGCAGCTTGCACTTACGGATATCTCCTTCCCCCACCTTACCGTATTCAACGGTCTGCTACAGTTTACAACAGGCAGTGCGGAAAACATCATCGGCTTTTCGGATAAAACCTATGACAGACTTGTAAGCTCCATAAAAACAGCCTCGGGCCTCAAGGCAAGCATCAACGTAACGCAAAAGGCTGAGCAATATCTTCTTGACAGCTGTGTTCTTATCCCTCTTTACAGCTCACCTGCCTACTACGGCATGGGTAAGGGTGTTGAAAACGTTATTTTCAACACAACGGGCGACGTGGTATACTTCAGAGATACAATAGTAAAGTAGCTAAAATTCTCTTGTGTTTTACAAAATAAACTGCTATAATGTAATTAAGTTAACCTTTGAAAGGAAATGATAATATGACTTATCGCGAGAAATATGAAAAATGGCTCACCTTTGACGAGGAAACCGCAAAAGAGCTTTCTTCAATCACTGACGAAAAGGAAATTGAAGACAGATTCTACAAGGATATTGCCTTCGGCACCGGCGGTCTTCGCGGCATTATGGGTGCAGGCTCAAACCGTATGAACAAATATACAATCGGCAAGGCCACCTACGGCATTGCAAACTACCTTAAAAGCCGCAAAAACGGCGAAATCAAGGTTGCCCTTGCCTATGATTCGAGAAACAATTCGGCATTTTTCGCATCCGTTGCGGCAGGCATTTTTGCAAAATGCGGCTTCAGGGTTTTCCTTTACGAAACACTTGTTCCCGTGCCCGTGCTTTCCTTCACAACCGCTTTTCTCGGCTGTGATGCAGGTGTTATGATTACCGCCTCCCACAATCCCAAGGAATATAACGGCTACAAGGTATATGACGAAAAGGGCTGTCAGCTTTGCACCGACGATGCAAACGCCGCCATCGGCTTTATCAATCAGATTGAGGATTATCTGTCAATTCCCTTCGGCAGTGACAAGGACGAAAACATTACCCTTATCGGCGAGGATGTGCTCAGCGAATATCTTAAAAAGGTTAAGGAGCAGTCCGTATACGAGGAAAAGAGCGACCTTAAAATTGTTTACACTCCCCTTCACGGCACAGGTAATATTCCCGTAAGAAGAATGATTGACGGTATGAACGTTACCGTTGTAAAGCAGCAGGAGATGCCCGACGGCAACTTCTCAACCGTAAGAAGCCCCAACCCCGAGGAAAAGGATGCTCTCACTATTGCCATTGAAAAGGCAAGGGAAATCGGCGGCGACCTTGTGCTCGGCACCGACCCCGACTGCGACAGGGTAGGCATTGCCGTAAAGCACGGCGACGAATACGTGCTCTTTACCGGTAACCAGACCGGCGCAATGCTTGTCAACTTCATCCTCACAATGAAGAAGGACAGCCTCAGCTCAAAATCAACCCTTATCAAAACCATTGTTACAAGCGAGCTCGGTGCACAAATCGGCAAAAGCTTCGGTCTCCAGGTTGAGGATACCCTCACGGGCTTCAAATATATCGGCGATAAAATCAACAAATATGAGGCAAGCGGCGAAAGAGAATTCATCATCGGCTATGAGGAATCCTACGGCTATCTTGTGGGCACACACGCAAGAGACAAGGATGCCGTTGTTTCATCAATGCTCATCTGCCAGATGGCCGCATGGTACAAAAACAAGGGCATGACACTTGTTGACGGCCTTAACGAAATCTATGAAAAATACGGCTACTATCTTGACAAGCTTGACTCCTTCACCCTTAAGGGCAAGGACGGCGCAGAGAGAATTGCCGAGCTTATGGTGCTTTTCCGCGAAAAGGGCACCGAGATGTTTGACGGCGTAAGCGAGGTTATCGACTACAGTGTAGGCGTTAACGACCTTCCCAAGGAAAATGTGCTCAAATTCCTTTTCACAGACGGCACGTGGATGGCAGTAAGGCCCTCGGGCACTGAGCCGAAAATCAAGGTTTACTACTCTGTAAGGCAGGATTCAAGAGAGCTTGCAGAAAAACGCCTTGACAGCATCAGAAGCATCATTCTCGAAACTATAAATTAAAAAAATCAAAAGTTTTTTGGTTACTTTTTTACAAAAAAGTAACGCCCGCCCGGCGAGGGCTGAAAAGAAAACATTAGGGCTGTAAAAAAAGTGCAGACCGCATAAACCAAAATAAACAAAGGGTTTGTTTGGAATTTAAAAACCAAACAAACCCTTTAAAGCATAAAAAACATAAAATACTTGCAAAAACTGTGTTTTTGCGGTTTACGCTATAAACAAGCATCTCCGTCGGGTAACCCCGGATAAGGCTTTCAGCCTTGTTCGGGCCGGTTTGTTCATTCTGCACATTTTTCCACGCCCCTAAAATGAGAGGTAAAAAACTTTTGTTTTTTACCTCTCATTTTGTTATACATAAGGCATCATAGAATATTCAACAGTTAAAACAAGCAATATGTTCATAATAAAGAATGCGGGGCTCTGCCCCGCACCCTGCAAGCTTTTGAAAAAGCTTGAGCAAAACTTTTGATTTTCTGCACCGCAAGGCGCATCTGGCTGCTTTTATCTCTCCTCGCGGAAGTAAGCAAGGCCGAGGCTCTGAGGCGGCTGATTTTCCTTCTTGTCACGGATGCTTGTGAATACAAGCACTATAATCGTAACAACATAGGGCAGCATCTTAAATATCTCCTTGCTTGCAAAGCTTACACCCGTGATGTAGCTGCTTGCAATATAAAGCGCACCGAAAATAACCGAGCCGATAATTGCAAGACCGGGCTTCCACACAGTGAAAATAACAAGTGCAATGGCAAGCCAGCCGATAGCATCAATGCAGTATTCCCAGTTGCCGTTAAGGTAGTCCATTATAAATGAAAGGCCGCCGAGACCTGCAATAGCACAGCCGATGCAGGTTGAAGCATATCTGTAGCGTGAAACGCTGATACCAGCCGCATCTGCAGTTGCAGGATTTTCACCTACGGCTCTGAGGTTAAGGCCTATTCTTGTTTTTGTAAGCACATAGGATGAAACAAGGGCAATGATAATTGCAAGATAAATAAGTATGCCGTGGGAGAAAAAGATTTCACCGAACCAGCCGAGGTCATCGGCAAAGGGGAAGGACATTGTGAAGAAACGGCTGCCCTTACTGTAAACGGCACCTGTCTCTGCAATCATATAGTCCGAAACGCCCACACCGAAGGTTGTGAGTGCAAGACCCGTAACGTTCTGGTTTGCTCTTAAGGTAACGGTGAGGAAGCTGAAAATAAAGCCCATAACCGCACCGCCGAGCATTGTTGCAATAATCGGGATAAAAACGGCAAGGATGTAATTTGCATTAGGTCCTGCCGCACTGAGATAAAGATATTCGGCAAAGCAGCCGCAGGAGGCACCCACGCACATAACGCCGGGAATACCGAGATTAAGGTGGCCGGATTTTTCCGTAATGGTCTCACCCGTTGAGCCGAAGAGGAAGGCCATACCGAGTCTTATTGAGCTGACAAGAAAGGCTAACATCAGTCATTCTCCTTTCTGCTTTTTGTTGAAAGAATTTTATACTGAAGAAAAAATTCACAGCCGATAATAAAGAACAGGATAATACCCGTAACTATATCGGAAATAGCACTGGGAAGGCGGAAGTCTGTGGAAACCTGACCTGCACCCCTCTGAAGGAAAACGATAAGGAAAGAGGTAAGAACCATATATATGGGATTGAACTTACCGAGCCAGGAAACCATAATTGCCGTAAAGCCTCTGCCGTCAACGGTTGTTGTGCTGATTGTGTGGTTTGTGCCGCCTACAAGAAGAAGACCTGCAATACCGCAAAGTGCACCCGAAACAACAAGGGTACGGATAACTACCTTACGCACATTGATGCCGATATACTTTGCAGTGTTTTCACTTTCGCCCACAACGGAAATTTCATAGCCGTGCTTTGTCTTTTTGAGATAAATGTAAACAAGCACCGTAAGAACTGCAACAATTATAATGTTAAGCAGATAGGACTGTCCGAAAAGAACGGGAAGACCGTGCTCAGGCATAGGAGCAAGAACGCCGGAGCCGCTCTTGACGAAATATTTGAGGAAAAAAGCAACAAACTGAATTGCAACGTAGTTCATCATAAGAGTGAACAAGGTTTCGTTTGTGTTCCACATTGCCTTGAAGAAGGCGGGAATAACCGCCCACACAACACCTGCAAGCACCGAGGTTAAAAGCATTACAACAATAAGCAGCGGATAAGGCAGGCTGTCACCGAGGAACATCATAACCGCCGTGGTGGCAAGACCGCTTATAAGCACCTGACCCTCTGCGCCGCAGTTCCAGAATTTCATTTTAAAGGCGGGGGTTACCGCAAGAGAAATGCAAAGAAGAATTGCCGTGTTCTGCACAAGGCTCCAGATACGAAGCGATGAGCCGAAGGCACCCGAAATCATGGAAGCATAAACCTGAAAAGGATTTTTACCCGTAAGCAGAGTAATTACAACTGCCGAAACAAGAAGCGAAGCAATAATTGCAACGGCACGCACAAGCACATTCTTGTACCATACCATAGGCTCACGCTTTACAATATGAAAATTCACTTTCTTCATTATGCTTCACCTCCCTGTGCCGTACTCTTTGTCATAAGAAGACCTATTTCTTCCTTTGTGGTTGTTCTTGCATCAACGGTACCCGTAATACAGCCCGAGCCTATAACGATAATTCTGTCGCAAAGCTCAATAAGCACGTCAAGGTCCTCACCGACGAAGATAACGGCAACGCCCTCTTCCTTCTGCTTGTTGAGAAGGTTGTAGATTGTATAGGAGGCACCGATATCAAGACCTCTTACGGGGTAAGCCGCCATAAGCACCGTAGGTGCGGCTGCAATTTCACGGCCTACGAGAATTTTCTGTATATTACCGCCCGAAAGTCTTCTTACGGGGGTTTTTGCATCGGGTGTTACAACCTCAAGGTCCTTGATTATCTTTTCTGCAAGGTCCCTCGGGCCCTTTCTTTCAAGAAATACCGAATGTCCCTTACGGTAGGAGCGAAGCATCATATTGTCAATGATGTCCATATTGCCCACAAGACCCATACCGAGTCTGTCCTCGGGAACAAAGGAGAGACGAACACCGAGGTCGCGTATCTGCATGGGTGTTTTGTCACGCAGATTATCACACTCACCCGTTTTGGGATTATTGTAAAGGATTTCGCCCTCATTGAGCTTCTGCAGACCTGCTATAGCCTCAAGCAGCTCACGCTGACCCGAGCCTGCAATGCCTGCAATGCCGAGAATTTCACCCGAATGAGCGGTGAAGGAAACATTGTTGAGAATCTTCACACCCTCACGGTCAACGCAGTTGAGGTTTTTAACCACAAGCCTTTCCTCACAGCCCTTGGGCTCGCTGCGGTCAATGTTGAGGCTTACCTTTTTACCAACCATCATTTCCGTAAGCTCACTCTCGTCGGTCTCGGCCGTTCTGACAGTGCCTACATATTCGCCCTTTCTGAGCACGGCAACCTTATCCGAAAGAGAAAGCACCTCATGCAGCTTGTGGGTGATGATAATGATTGACTTTCCGTCCTCACGCATTTTGCGAAGAACGCTGAAAAGCTTCTGCGTCTCCTGGGGAGTAAGAACGGCTGTGGGCTCGTCAAGAATGAGGATATCCGCACCTCTGTAAAGCACCTTGATAATTTCTACCGTCTGCTTTTCGGAAACCGACATCTCGTGAATTTTCTTCATAGGGTCAATTTCAAAGCCGTAGCGGTCGCTGATTTCCTTAACCTTCTGTGCGGCCGATTTGAGGTCAAACTTACCCTTTTCCTCAAGGCCGAGAATAATGTTTTCCGTTGCGGAAAAAACATCAACAAGCTTGAAGTGCTGATGTATCATGCCTATTTTATACTGGAAGGCATCTCTCGGCGAGCGGATGACAACCTCCTTGCCGTCGATGAAAATCTGACCCTCATCGGGAAAATAAATACCGGCAATCATATTCATTAGAGTAGTCTTGCCGCTGCCGTTTTCGCCGAGGATTGACAGAATCTCACCCCTGCTGATGGACAGATTAACATTTTTATTGGCGGCCTTACCGCCGAAATATTTGCTTATATCTCTGAGCTCAATAGCTGCCGTAGCTGACAAAGCTTATTCCTCCTTTGCTTTTAACGCTTAAAAAACACCCTTTTTCAAAGGCTGTTTTTTAAACATTAAAACAAGAGTAAGCGGGACAAAGGCTGTCCCGCTTATTAAGTTTGCATAATAACAGTCTCTGACAAAAATCAGAACTTTTCGTTAAGAAGAGTGATGCCGTCGATTCTGAGATCGAAGTAAGGAGCTGAACGGTATTCTGACTCGTGGAAGAAGCCATCCTTGATAACCTGTGTGTCAGCCTTATAAGCAGCATCTGTGTCAACGTCTGCCTTGTAGCTCTTGAGAGCCTTGCCGCCAACGGTGAAGGTTGCAGTGTCAAATACGTTGAGAGTGCCGGCCTTGATTTCTTCAACAAGAGCCTGAATCTTTTCGAATGTGCCTTCTGCAGCAACACCCTGGTTGATACCGGTGAGAACTACTGAGCCTTCAGCAATACCGCCGCACCAGTCAGCAGCAATTTCTTCGCCCTTTGCATACTGGCCGATAATGTAGTTGTAGTAGGGAGCCCAGTTGATAGCTGAGGAGATAATGAAGGTTTCGTAGCAGGACTCGTATGTTGAGCCATTGTATGAAACGTTGGGAATACCCTTAGCCTCGCAGGCACCGGGAGCACCCATTGAGTCAGCGTGCTGGCTGATGAGCTTACAGCCGTTTGCGATAAGAGCTTCAGCTGCGTTCTTTTCTTCTGTTGCGTCATACCATGAGCCTGTGAACTGAACGTCCATTGTAACTGTGGGGCATACGCTCTTTGCGCCGAGATAGAAGGATGTGTAGCCGGAGATAACCTCAGCATATGTGAAGGCACCTACGTAGCCCATCTTTGCTTCTTCAGCTGTGAACTGACCTGCAGCGATCATTTCGTTGAGCTTCATACCTGCAGCAACACCTGCAAGGTATCGGCCCTCGTAAATTGATGCGAAAGCATTGTGATAGTTGTCAACGCCCTCTGTGTGAGCCTTTGTACCTGTTGCATGGCAGAACTCAACCTCGGGGAATTCCTTTGCGGCCTGAATCATAAAGTCTTCGTGACCGAAGGAGTTGGCGAAAACAATCTTACAGCCCTCTGTTACGAGGTCCTTGGCAGCAACGTAGCACTCGTTGCCTTCGGGAACGTTAACTCTGACGATAACCTGCTCGTCGGTAAGCTTAAGAGCTTCCTTGATGGTATCAACAGCGTTAAGGAAGTTTTTGTCATAGGTTGAGTTTTCATCGTGAAGACAGATGAAGCCGATTTTGAAGTCAGCGGGAACTTCGTAATCGATGTTGAGAGCAACCTCTGCGATGGGTGATTCGCTCATGCCCTTGTCATCACCTGTACCGCCGTTACCGCCACAGGCAGCAAGAGCGAAAAGCATGATGGCAGCAAGCATTACAGCAAGAACTTTTTTCATGGTTTTTTCCTCCATATTTAAAAAATTTTTTATTTTAACCGTTTTTGCGGTTAATTTACCTTCTGAAGGTTACGGCGTTATCGCTCATTGACTCAACAATGGCAAGGGATTCAACGCGCACACCCTGGCTTTCAACTCTTTTTCTTCCGTCCTGAAAGCCCTTTTCAACGGCAATGGCACAGCCGACAACCTCGGCACCTGCCTGACGGCAAAGGTCAATAAGACCCAGAAGAGCGTTGCCCTCTGCAAGAAAATCGTCAACGATAAGAACCCTGTCACCCTCGCTGATGAAATCCTTTGAAACGATTACATCGTATTCCGTGCCGTGGGTAAAGGACTTGACCTTGGTTTTATAAACCGTTGCGGCAATGTTCTTGGTTTTGGTCTTTTTTGCAAAAAGCACGGGGCAAGAGAAAAACTGCGCCGTTATACACGCAATACCTATGCCCGAGGCCTCTATGGTAAGGATTTTATTAACGCCGCAGCCGTCATATATACGTTTGATTTCCTTACCCATCTCGCCTATAAGCTCAACGTCAATCTGATGGTTAAGGAAAGAGTCTACCTTGAGAATATTACCGGGGAACACCTGTCCGTCTTTTAAAATTCTGTCTTCAAGAAGCTTCATTTTCCCTGTCTCCTTATTACTGTCCCGAGGCGTTTTATCCCCTTGCAAAATATATAATCATTTTAACAAATAGCGACAGTTTTTTCAAGTTTTATAACGGGAAAAAATGACAGAAATTATGCTTTTGACTTTGGGTATTTTCAACAAAGATACCTTAACGAAAGCTATTGACAATTAAAGGCAGTTGTGCTATCATTTTATGGAACAAAAATTCAACGGAGGAACAAGCAATGAGCAGAATCAAGACTATCGAAACAAAAGATATCAAGAACACTGTTAAAGCAGGCGGCTGCGGCGAATGTCAGACATCATGCCAGTCAGCATGTAAGACATCTTGCGGCGTAGCAAATCAGCAGTGCGAAAATTCCAAATAAGTTTAACAAACTGAAGACGCTGCTAAGGGTCACCCGTGGCAGCGTCTTTGTTTTGAAAGGATAAACAAATGGTACATCAGTATAAATTGAACGGCTATAACATTGTGCTTGACACCTGCAGCGGCTCTGTGCACACCGTTGACGAGGTAGCTTACGATATTATAGCTACGTACAAAGAAAAAACCGAGGACGAAATAGTCAGTGAAATAAGCGAAAAATACGCTCACCTGCCCGATGTTACAAGGGAAGAAATTCTTGAGTGCATCGGCGACGTAAGGGCACTTGAAAAGGCGGGCAAGCTTTTTTCTGCTGATGAATTTGAAAACCTTGCCTTTGACTACAAAAACAACAGCAAGGTAATCAAGGCCCTCTGCCTTCACGTTGCCCACACCTGCAACCTCAACTGCTCCTACTGCTTTGCAAGTCAGGGCAAGTATCAGGGTGACAGAGCTCTTATGAGCTTTGAAACGGGCAAGCGTGCCTTTGATTTTCTTATTGAAAATTCGGGCACAAGAAAAAACCTTGAGGTTGACTTTTTCGGCGGCGAGCCCCTTATGAACTGGGATGTTGTCAAAAGGCTTGTTGCCTATGCGCGAAGCATTGAAAAGGAAAAGGGCAAGAACTTCCGCTTCACCCTCACCACCAACGGTGTGCTCATTGACGACGAGGTAATTGATTTCGCAAACAGAGAAATGAGCAACGTTGTTTTAAGCCTTGACGGCAGAAAGGAAGTTCACGACCGTTTCCGTGTTGACTATGCAGGCAACGGCAGCTACGATAAAATTCTGCCCAAATTCAAAAGGCTCGTTGACTCACGCGAGGGCAAAAACTATTATATGCGCGGCACCTTCACCCACAACAATACCGACTTCACAAAGGATATTTTCCATATGGCTGATCTGGGCTTTACAGAGCTTAGCATGGAGCCCGTTGTTTCAAAGGAGAATGACCCCTGCGCTCTTACAAAAGAGGATATGCCCGTGCTTTTTGAGCAGTACGAAATCCTTGCAAAGGAAATGCTTAAGCGCAAAAAGGAGGGCAGACCCTTCACCTTCTACCACTATATGCTTGACCTTAAAAACGGCCCCTGCATTTACAAAAGAATAACCGGCTGCGGCTCGGGTACGGAATATATGGCAGTTACCCCCTGGGGCGACCTTTATCCCTGCCATCAGTTTGTCGGTGACGAGGACTACTGCCTCGGCAACATCTATGACGGTGTTACAAACACGGCTGTTCAGGATAAGTTCCGCCGCTGCAACGCCTATGCAAGAGAGGGCTGCCGCGACTGCTGGGCAAAGCTTTACTGCTCGGGTGGCTGTGCCGCAAACGCTTACCACGCAACGGGCAGCATTGAAGGCGTTTACGAGCAGGGCTGTGAGCTTTTTAAAAAGCGTATTGAATGTGCAGTTATGATGCAGGTTGCAGAAATGTCCGAATGATATTTCCGCAATGTGAAGCCTTGCCCTTGGCAAGGTTTGACACTGCGCCGCTACTATATAAAAAAAGAGGTATCATTAAGATGGATACTCCGATTGTTGACTTTGTAAAAAGCTACGCCGAAAGCGATTTTTCACGGCTTCATATGCCCGGCCACAAGGGCAAGGGCTTTCTCGGCTGTGAAAAACACGATATTACCGAAATCGACGGCGCAGATGTGCTTTACAGTGCCGACGGCATAATAAAGAAAAGTGAAAATAACGCCTCTGTGCTTTTCGGCACGGCGGCAACCTTCTACAGCACGGAGGGCTCAACGCTCTGCATTAAGGCGATGCTTTCCCTTATCTGCAAGGGCAAAGAGCAAAGGCCCCTCATCCTTGCGGCAAGGAATGTGCACAAGGCCTTCATTTACGCAGGTGCACTGCTTGACTTTGATGTGAAATGGATGTATCCCGAAAGGGCTGACCACCTTTGCTCCTGCATACTGACGGCTGAGGAGGTTGAAAAATATATTCTTGAGTGCGAAAAAAAGCCCGACGCTCTTTACATCACCTCTCCCGACTACCTCGGCAGAGTGTGGGATATTGAAGCCACAGGCAATATCTGCAGCAGACACGGCATACCCCTGCTTGTTGACAACGCCCACGGTGCCTATTTCGCCTTTACCGAAAAAAATATGCACCCGATAAGGCTCGGTGCGGCAATGTGCTGCGATTCGGCACACAAAACCCTCCCTGTGCTCACGGGCGGTGCTTATCTTCATATAAGCGAAAAAGCAAAGGAATTTATTCCCTTTGCAGAAGAGTGCCTTTCACTGCACGCTTCAACAAGCCCCTCTTACCTTATAATGCAGTCACTTGACCTTTGCAACGCTTACTTAAGCGACGGATACGAAAAAAAGCTTAAAAAAACGGTAACACGGCTTTCCGCATTGAAAAACCGGCTGACCGCTCTCGGCCTTGATGTAAAAGAAAGCGAGCCCCTTAAGCTTACGGTTTCACCCCTGAGCTACGGCTATACGGGCCGGGAGCTTGCCGGCATACTTTTAAAAAAAGGTATAGTATGCGAATTCAGCGACAGAGAGTTTACCGTTATGATGCTCACCCCGGAAAACAGTGCCGACGACCTTGAAAAAGTCTATGAGGCTTTTTCCGCCCTGAGAAAAAAAGCCGCGGCAGACCCACCTGCTTACATACATCTGTGCAAGGGCGAAAAACAGCTCTCCTTAAGGCAGGCCGTTTTTGCCGAAAGCGAAGTAATCCCCATTTCACAGGCAGAGGGCAGAATATGTGCCGCTCCCACGGTCTCCTGCCCGCCGGCAGTACCCGTCACCGTAAGCGGTGAGCTTATAACAAAACAAGCCGTTGAGACCTTTCGGGCCTGCGGCATTGAAAAAATCTCTGTTGTAAAAGTAAAATAATTGTCAATAGTCAACATTTACACCTGATAAATGTTGACTATTTTTATCGCTTCTGTTATATTTTTATTGTAACCTATGTTACGGAAATAAAAAAACAGGAGGAAAAAGAAAATGTTATTCGGTGACGGCTCATTGGCAGCAATGGAAGCTGCAAACGCGGCCGCAGAAGCGGTCAGAACAACAGGAAACTTCAACTGGACCTTCATTACTCTGCTGGCTCTTGTGGTTGTAGGTGTTTACACGCCGAAAATCAAGAAAAAGGAATGGAACAGCATTGCGGCGGCACTTGCCCTTTACGGTGTTCACTGGCTTTATGAAATTGCCAATGCCGTAATCGCCCACTTCACGGGCTACGCACTCTGGACCGTAAGCCCCGAAAGCACCACGTTTATTCTTCTTATCGGTGTAAGCTGGGAGCTTTCGCTTATGTTCTCCATTGCAGGCTTTACGGCAGACCTTCTCCCCGAGGATAAAAACAAAAAGATACTCGGCATAAACAACCGTATTGTTTTTGCCGTTGCTCAGGCCTTCTTCTTCTCGGTGTTTGAAATTTTTCTTGCTTCAACGCCCGCCTTTATCTGGGTTTACAAGTGGTGGGGTGCACTTCCCGTATTCATCACAACCTACATACCCTTCTTCCTTGCCGCATATCTTGTATACGACAAGCCGAGAAAAACGCAGAAGCTGTTCTGCGGCGTTGTATGGGGCCTTGTAGCACTGTTACTCATTATTCTTATCCCCTTGGGAATCATTTAAAACGGAGATGTCACAATGAAAAAAATATTATCGCTTTTACTCGCACTGATAACCGCACTTTCACTTTTCAGCTTCGGCTCCTCGGCTGAGGCGGAAAAGGCCGCCGAAAAAAACGCTCTTCGCTTTAACGAGGACGGCTCATTCAAAATTATGCAGATTGCCGACATACAGGATATTTTTATTTTCAGACCCCTTACCCGTATGTTCATTGAGGATTTGCTCGAAAACGAAAACCCCGACCTCGTTGTGCTCACCGGCGACAACATTTCACCGGGCGCAGGCTTTATGAAGTGGATGACTAAAAAGAGCATCGATAACTTTATGAAGATTTTCGAGGAAAAGAAGGTGCCCGTTGCCATCGTTTACGGCAACCACGACGAGGAAAACAAGCTCACCAAGGAGGAGCAATGGGAGGTTTACGAAAGCTATGACTGCTTTGTCGGTGTAAGAGACAGCGAGGAGCTTTCGGGCTACGGCACCTATTATCTTCCCATCCTCTCCTCAAAGTCAGATAAGCAGAAATTCACCCTCTGGTTCTTTGACTCACAGGATTACAACAAGGACGAAGAGGTAGGCGGCTACGGCTGTGTTGAAAAGGACCAGATTGAATGGTACATAAAAACCGAGCAGGAGCTTGCCAAAACAAACAAAAGGCTTATCCCCTCGCTGGCCTTTCAGCACATTATTGTGCCGGAAATTTATGAGGTGCTTTACAAAATCACCGAGACCGACGAAAGCGGTGCAATCACCTACTACGACGTAAAGGGCAAATACCTTGAGGACCAGACAATAGTTGAAAGCGGCATAACCTACGGCTACCCGGAAAAATATGCCGACGAGGACACGGCACTGCTTGAAACACCCTGCCCGCCAAAATATTCAAACGGCCAGGCAGATGCATTCATCGAATACGGCAACGTACTGGGCATTGCCGTAGGCCACGACCACAAAAACTGCTTTGTCATCCCCTACAAGGGCCTTGACATCATTCAGACTCCCACCGCATCCTTCGGCTCCTACGGTGACCACAACCGCGGTGCGAGAATCATCACCCTTGATGAAAACGACCTCAACGAATACGGAACCTATATGGTTTACTTCAGAGATTACTACGATATTGAAGCTGACGAAAAGCTTTACAACCGTTATGTTTTCAACTCTGACGGTGCAGGCTACACAACAAAGGAAAGAATTGTGGCGGCATTCAAGTATTTCTTCTGAGCGTAGGGCTGCGGATAAATCAAAGCAGGCCTTAGCATAACAGCTATGTAACAGCAAAGGACACGGGAAACGCCGACACCACGTAAGGCAGTATTTCTTTAAAAAGCGAAATAACTTCACAATAATGCGTTAAAAATCACCGATATGCGTCAGCATTATCGGTGATTTTTGCCTTTTCTTGCAAAGCTATTTCGC
>SVOY01000008.1 GCA_015066105.1 Oscillospiraceae bacterium | reverse complement strand
GAAAAGCGCAGAAATCCTTGCGGATTTCGAGCATTTTTAACGCCGTTATGCACAAAAATAGCGAAATTTAAGGCTTAACATCCTTACGAAGGGGCGCCCTTGCTGATGCTTTTGTTTCACCTTATGTAGGAAAGCCCGTGCCGGAAAGGCCGAAGCTTACAGATAAGGCTTTATCGATTTTATACATATCAGACGGGTCAAGGTTTCCCATCTTCTCCTTAAGACGTTTTTTGTCAAGTGTTCTGACCTGCTCGAGCAAAACAATTGAATCCTTGGCAAGGCCGCAACCGTTTGCGTTAACCTTTATGTGGGTCGGCAAATTTGTTTTGAAGCGTTGACTTGTAATTGCAGCCGCAATAACTGTAGGGCTGAATTTGTTGCCTATATCGTTCTGAACAATCAGCACGGGTCTCACACCACCCTGCTCTGAGCCTATTACCGGACTTAAATCTGCATAATATATTTCACCGCGTTTAATTGACATAATGGCCTCCGAATAAATATCTTTAGCAATAGTTTTACCTTAAGAAAAGAGGTTTAAACTGCGTTTATAATATTTTATGCTCATTTTTATAAACAGTTAACACAAAATCACCGACAGTGAGTGTCACTAATCGGTGATTGGATGTTTAATTTATTATCGTTATTTTTCAAAATATGCAAGAGTATAAGCAAGCTCACTGACAACATCAGAGGGAAGCATACCCGATTCTGAGGTTCTGTCAGCAACCGTATCAGCCGTAAAGCCGTGAACGTAAATTGCCGCTGTAACGGCATCCTTCAAAGCAAAGCTCTGCACGGCAAAGCCGCCGATAAGGCCTGCAAGAACGTCGCCGCTGCCGCCCTTAGAAAGGCCCGTATTACCCGTGTTGTTTATATAGGCCTTATTGCCGTCTGCAAAGGTTACAACCGTATTTGCGCACTTTAAAACAACTGTGGCGTTATACCTGCGGCTGTAGCTTTGTGCTACCTTGACCTTATCGTCAATTACCGCTTGCTTTTCAAGGCCTGTAAGTCTTGACATTTCACCGATATGAGGAGTAAGAATTACGTCACACTTGGCATTTTCAATTATCGAGGGTTCTTTTGCAATAATGTTAAGTGCATCAGCGTCAATAATCAAGGGAACCTCTGAATTTTCGGCAACGGCTCTGACAACAGCCTTGGTGTCCTCGTTTACGCCGAGTCCGCAGCCGATTACTATTGCATCGTATTCCGGAAGCCTTGAAAGAAGCTCCTTAAGGCATGCGGATGAAAGTGTTCCTGCTGAATTTTCGCCAAGAGGCATCAGTAGTGCCTCTGTAAGCTTTGCGGAAACTGTGCCGTAAAGGCCTTCGGGGAAGGCAAGGGTAACAAGACCCGCACCGCTTCTCAAAGCCGCAGAAGCGGCAAGAACAGGCGCACCTGCCATCGCTCTGCTGCCGCAGATGCAAAGAAGATGACCGAAGGTGCCCTTGTGAGAATCCGTTTTTCTTTCCGGGAAAAGCAGCCTTATTTCACTTTTACTGTAAGTATAAAGAGAATTGTCAACAACCTTATAGCTCTCCTCGGGAATACCGATGTTTGCAATGATAATATCACCGCAGCACTTGGCGGCGGGCTCAACAATATGAGCGGGCTTGAGTGCAGAAATTGCAACGGTATAATCCGCCCTGAAGCAGCCGTCATCACAGTGACCGCTATCACAGTAAACGCCGCTCGGTACATCAACCGCAAACTTTAGACCCTTGGCTGAGCTCATCTCGGCAAAAAGTGACTTAAGCTCATCATCAAGAACACCGTAAAAGCTGAAGCCGAACACGGCATCGACAATTACATCTGCACCTTTAATAAGGTTGAAGGCATTCTGTCTGTCACCGTCAAACCATACGGTTTTAATTCCCTGGTCGAGAATAAGCTTATACATATAGGTAGCTTCCTGGCTTACGGGATAGCCGGAGGAAAGCACAACGCTTACGTTGTAGCCGCATTCACGAAGCTTGCGCGCAATAACGAAGCCGTCTCCGCCGTTGTTGCCCTTGCCGCAGACAACAACAATGCTTTTGGGAATAAAGCCCTTATCGGCTTCAATCTTACTGCGGATATTCCTTGCACAGGCTGTACCTGCGTTTTCCATCATAATTTTGTATGAAAGCCCGTACTTTGCCGCATTCTGCTCAACGAGCTTCATTTCGTCACTTGTAAGAAGTCTCATAATAAATTACCATGCGTCACGAAGAAGGCTCCGTGACGCACCTTTCGTTTTATTTAGTAAAAACAATAGTAGTAATACTGTCGGCAGGAACATTTACCGTTGTAATTCCGCCGCTTTCGTGTGTAAGCTCAAGGTTTCTTTCTGCATCGGTTGTGTATGCAGTTACATCAAAGAAGGGCATACAGACGGTAACATCCTTTTCCTCGCCCTGGTTTACGATTACGGCAACGTAGTCACCGTCGGGAGTTTTAAAGGCAGAAACATTCATATTATTCTCAATGAGATATACGGGATATTCCTTACCGTCAATTTCCTCTGTCCACCAGGCTTTTTCAGCGGTAATATCGGCAATGCTGATATCAAAGTTAACCGCATTGCTGCCGGCGGGAACAAACTTTGAGAAGTGAGCCATTGCATAATAGCGTTTTGCAATCTGATATTCATTGCAGTCATAGGTTGCACCTATCATACTGTCAGCATAGGTCATATCCTCGTTTACACCGACCCAGGAGCTCCAGCTGTTAACACCTGTAAGTGTTACATCCTCGCTGATTGTGCGGGCCATAATAAGTGCACCCTCAATATCATCGGTTGTGTGCTCGCAGGGAAGCTCACACCATTCGCTCATTTCAAGCTCAACATCACGGTAATTTCTGTGAATATATTCACCGTAAGCCTTTTTGAGAGTAAAGTTGTTATCTGTCCAGTAGCTATGATATGAATATGTGCCGAGAACGTCAACTATGTCCTGATTTTCATAAATCTTATCAATACAATCCATTGCGTGGTCGCCTACCTGGCCGCTTTCAGCAAGTGAAAGCTTAACATCAAGGCCTCTTTCCTTGATTTCGGCGGCAAAGGCCTTGCCAACCTCAATCACCTCGTCAATTTCATAGTGACAGCCCTCCTGGCCTACCCAGTCGCCGCCCCAATCCCACTGAGGCTCATTGATGGGGCTGATATACTTAACGGGAACACCCTTACCGATAAAGTATTCCGCAATATCAAGCATATATTCGGCAAAATCGTCGTAGCAATCCTTTTTGAGGTTGCTTGTCGCAGGAGTAAGACCGCCGGAGGCCTGACCCGAAACGCACATAGAATAGTGGGGCGAGTTGGCAAAAAGCACAACTGTATCTATACAGCCGTAGGAGAGGCACATATCAAGCATCTTCTGTGCGGCGGCATCCTGATTCCAGTCGTATTCATATTCGCCCGTTTCGCTGTTATAGACGAGAAAGCTCTCCGTGCTTCTCCAGGAATTTCTGTCAAGGCGCGAGTCGGGATTTTCCTTTTCACCGGCTCCTACATTGTAGCGGTAAACATTAAGACCGAGGCCCTCCTCGGAGTAAAGGAGCTTTGCGTAATCCTCTGCCTTTTCACTCTTGCCTGCCATCTGTGCCCACCAGGCGGCAGAGGTGCCCCAGCCGGTAATTTCCTGCTCGGTGCAGATTGTATCAAGCTTGAGCATAATGCAATCGGGCTTGATGTTAAACCAGCCCACGATTGTGCTCATTGCAAAAAGTAATGCGGAAATTCTGAAAATAAGTTTTTTGATAAAGGTAGTTCTTTCCATAAGCTTCTCCTTTAATTGAATATTATTATATTTATTTTAACATAATACAGCTTAAAAGGTCAATATATTTTTATTTATTTAACTTGCTGTTATAATTTATAATACTTTGCTTTATTCCTTGATTTTTGTTGAAGTCAATGCTATAATGTTTAAAAATGATGAAACAGAGGTATGAATATGGCTAAGAGTCTTGTAATCGCTCACAGAGGCGCCAACAAATACGCACCTCAGAATACTCTTTCCGCTTTTAAAGAGGCTTATGAGTTAGGCTGTGACGGATTTGAAACAGATGTGCATATTACAAAGGACGGCGAAATTGTTATATGCCACAACTACACAATTGACGAAACCTCAACCGGCAGAGGTAAAATTGCCGATATGAGACTTGAAGAGCTTAAGCGCTACGATTTCGGTTCATATTTCAGCAAGCAGTTTGAGGGCGTTACACTCCCCACTCTTGACGAGTTCCTTTCTTTTGTTGAAACAACCGATATCTCTGTGTTGAATATAGAAATCAAGAGCCCTAAAGAGTCAGAAACAGCTATAGTAAGAGAAACCATCAAGGCGGTAAAGGAGCACGGCCTTTTTGATAAGTTGCTTATCTCCTCCTTTGACCCGAAGCTGCTTGTTGAAGCAAAGGTGATTGACAGCAAGTGTAAAACGGGCTTCCTTTATTCTCCCAAGAGTCCTACCCTTCTGCAGATGGCTTGGCGTCAGCTTAAGTTTACAAAATCACTCGGCTGTGACGCCGTACATCCCCACTACATTTTTGTAAACAAAAAGTTTGTTGAGGATGCTCACAATATGGGCCTTATGGTAAACCCCTGGACCGTTGATGACCCCTTCAACATTGACAGACTGCTCAAAATCGGCTGTGACGGTATCATCACCGACCTCCCCGACGTTGTTGGCAGAATGAGAAAAAGATATTATCACGACTGATATATACAAGCATAAAACCGGAGCTGTAAAACCGTAGTTTTACAGCTCCTTAATTTATTTATCAGCCGGCGGGCCAGCCGAAGCGTCTTCCGCCCATAAAGTGGAAGTGAAGATGATGAACGGTCTGCCCGCCATCCTCGCCGCAGTTGTTGACAATTCTGTAGCCCTTATCAAGGCCGAGCTCCTTACCGAGCTTTGCGGCAACCTCAAAAATGTGAGAAACAACCGCACTGTTTTCCTCGGTGATTTCTGCGCAGGAGGCTATATGAGCCTTAGGGATAATAAGAATATGAACGGGAGCCTGAGGCTCAAGGTCATAAAATGCTACAACACTTTCATCCTCGTAGGCTTTTTTTGAAGGAATTTCCCCTGCTGCAATTTTGCAAAAAATACAATCCATAATATATTCTCCTTTATTTAAACATTTTTTCTCTATCTTTTCTTTCTCTCTCAAGCTCGTTTTTTGCAAAGTTATCATCAGTTTTTCCAACGATAAACCTCTCGTTGAAAATATTGATATCCTTGCCGTTGAGCTCGAATTTTTTAAGCTGAATTTTTTCCGTAGGCTGCTTTTCCTGCGCATTCTGAATTTTAACGGAAGGTTTCGCTGCTGTTTTTTCTTTCTTCGTGTTATTCATTTTTGATTTCAGCAGAGTGCTTGCAATACCTACAACCAAAAAAGCAATCAATGAAAACAACTCAAAGAAACCATCATTGCCCTCATACTCTTCATCACCGATATATGTTGCATAATCGGTGATATAAAGAGAATTAACGACTTCATTCACATATTCAATGCCCGAAGAATCATAAACCGTAAATTCAAAACCGTATATATTGTCCGTTGTTGAAAAAGCATAAACAAAAACAGGAAAATTTTCATCCGATTCTTCTATTAAACCTTCAAACATAATACCATCGTTCAAGCCATCAGCATTATAGGTCTGCGCAGATTCAAATGTGTAATCATCCGCATCAACAGCGGAGATATTTTCAATATAATAATCAACCGCATCGGCAAGATTCATAAATGCAAATGAAAATTCATCGGTATTATCCAGATGGTAGCATGAAAGCTTAACACTGTTATTCAGGGCAATGAACCTAAACTTTTCCGTTTCAGGCATATCTTCCTCGCCATAAAGCACTGCAAAATCCTCAGGGATGTCAAATTCTGCCTCGGCAATAGAATAATCATAAGCTGAAGCTACAGAACAAACGGAAAAAAATGCCAACAACAAAACTGTTGCAAATACTGCTGAAAGTTTTTTCATTTCTTATCAACCTTTCATCAAAGCATCTGTGAAAGTATTTCTTCTGCCTTTTTAATAGCCTCGGGAAGTGCATTTACATCCTTTGCGCCTGCCATAGCGCTGTCAGGCTTACCGCCACCGTTACCGCCTGCAAGCTTTGCGATTTCACGGGCAAGATTACCTGCGTGAGCACCGTTTGCAACAGCTGCCTTACCGCAACAGGTACAGATGTTACCGGTACCCTTTGCCTTCTGCACACCGCCGATAACGCCAACATAGTTTTCACCCTTGCTCTTTACAAGGTCGCACATATTACGAAGCTCATCGGGAGTTGTATCCTCAAGGAAAGCGGTAACAAGCATTACATCGCCCACCCTGACGGCACCCGAAAGCATTGATTCGGTTTTGATGTTTGCAAGCACACCCGAAAGCTTTTCAATTTCCTTATCCTTTGCCTTAAGGTCAGCCATAAGGCTGTTTGCCTTAACTGCAAGGTCGTTTACGTTTGCAACCTTGATTGCAGCTGCAGTATCACCGATAAGTCTGAGCTTTGAATCAATGTATTTCATCACATTTTTGCCCGTAACGGCCTCAATACGTCTTACACCTGCTGCAACCGAGGACTCGGAAACCACCTTGAAAAGGCCGATTTTGCCCGTGTTTTCAGCATGTGTACCGCCGCAAAGCTCGGTTGAAAAATCGCCGACCTTTACAACCCTTACAACGTCGCCGTACTTTTCACCGAAGAGAGCCATAGCACCCATTGCCTTCGCCTGCTCAATAGGCATTTCTCTCACGTCAACATCAATGGCAGAAAGGATAATGTCGTTAACCTTTTCTTCAACAAGTGCAATTTCTTCAGCTGTCATAGCGGCAAAGTGAACAAAGTCAAAGCGGCATACGTCCTTATCAACAAGCTGACCTGCCTGCTCAACGTGTGAGCCGAGCACCTCACGCAAGGCGGCCTGAAGAAGATGAGCCGATGTGTGATTCCTTACGGTTGCCTGACGGGCAGCTTCACAGTAAGAGGTAACTGCCGAATCACCAACCTTAACGCCGTCGCCGTTGAGTGTACCGTGATGAAGCACTACTCCGTCAGCATCCTTTGTGGTTTTTACAACATCAAATACGCTTTCACCTACTGTGATTTTACCGCAGTCACCTACCTGTCCGCCGCTTTCGGCATAGAAGGAAGTTTTATCAAGAATAAGGGTTGCTTCCGCACCGCCCTCAATAAAGTCTTTTCTTTCACCGTCGGCAATTATTGCAATAATTTCTGCCGCAGTGTTGTTTTCGGTATAGCCGGTAAATACGGTTGAAGCAAGGTCCTTGAGTGAAACGCCGGAATTACGCCAGTCAGAGTCAGCGGCATCACGCTTTGCGCTCTTTGCCTTGAGCCTTGCCTCTTCAACAAGCTCCCTGAATTTTATCTCGTCAACGGTAAGACCGTTTTCCTCGGCAATTTCCTTTGTAAGGTCAATGGGGAAGCCGTAGGTATCCTGAAGCTTGAAGGCATCCTCACCCGAAAGCACACCGTTTTCTGATTTTGCAATCATTTCGTTGAGAAGACCTAAGCCCGAGTCAATGGTTTTATAGAAGCTGTCCTCTTCCATTGAAATAACCTTTTTGATGTAGTCCTTCTTTTCAACAAGGTTGGGATAAGCGTTTGCATTTTCGGCTATAACCGTATCGCAAACCTCTGCGAGGAAGGGGCGGTCAATACCGATAAGTCTGCCGTGTCTTGCCGCACGGCGGAGAAGACGCCTTAAAACGTAGCCTCTGCCGCTGTTTGAGGGAAGAACACCGTCACTGACCATAAAGGTTGTGCTTCTGATATGGTCAGTAATAACACGAAGTGAGATATCCTTGTTTGCATCATCGTGATAATTGATACCTGCAATTTTTATAATGTGCTTCATAATATTCTGCACCGTGTCAACCTCAAAAAGGTTATCAACGTCCTGCATAACACAGGCAAGTCTTTCAAGGCCCATACCCGTATCAATGTTGGGGTGAGCAAGACGGGTGTAGTTATTGTTGCCGTCGTTTTCAAACTGTGTGAACACAAGGTTCCACACCTCAATAAAGCGGTCACAGTCACAGCCTACCTTACAGTCGGGGCTGCCGCAGCCCTTGGAGGGGCCTCTGTCGAAATAAATCTCAGAGCAAGGACCGCAGGGACCTGCACCGTGCTCCCAGAAATTATCCTCCTTGCCGAAGCGTACCATATGTGAGGGGTCAACGCCAACCTCCTTTGTCCAGATATCAAAGGCCTCGTCATCCTCAAGATATACGCTGACGTAAAGAAGCTCTTCGGGAATTTCAAGCACCTTGGTAAAGAATTCCCAAGCCCAGGCGGTTGCCTCTCTTTTAAAATAATCACCGAAGGAGAAGTTGCCGAGCATTTCAAAATATGTGCCGTGACGTGCGGTTTTACCAACATTCTCGATGTCGGGTGTACGGATACACTTCTGGCAGGTTGTAACTCTGTTGCGGGGAGGAGTTACCTCACCCGTAAAGTATTTTTTCATCGGTGTCATACCCGCATTGATAAGAAGAATACTCTTATCGCCCTGAGGTACAAGAGAAAAGCTGGGAAGACGAAGGTGTCCCTTACTTTCAAAGAATGAGAGATATTTCTCTCTGATTTCATTAAGACCCATCCACTGCATAGTTTTCACATTCCTTTCAGAATAATAATTTTGAATTAAAATAAAAAAAGCCCGTCCCAATAATCAGGACGAGAATTCTCGCGGTACCACCCGAATTGCACAAAAGTGCCACTCTTATGCCTTTAACGCAGGCTTACGGCAACCCTTTCGGGCACAGCTCAAAAAGCAGCAGCAGCAATCCCCTTCTTTACGGTGCTTTCAGCCGAGGGCACCGCTCTCTGAAAAAGCTGAAGAAAGTGCATCTTTTATCATTGCTTTTAAATATATTACTTTTATATTCTACAATATTTTAAAATAAGTGTCAATAGCAAAAAATTAAACAAAAAAGAGACTACTCTCTCGAATAGTCTCTTTCGACTGGTACGGTTGTTCTTAACGGATTCGAGAAATCAGGCTAAATAAAACCGACAATCACACATATATTTCTACCGTATCAAATCGGCACATTGGTGTTTTCTAAAACAATAAATTAAAATGTATATACAAGATGCGTTGTATATACAAAAAGAAGGAGAAAATACTGATGTTCAAATTTATAGAAGAATTTTATTATGGCAACATTGATCCACAGGCACGGAGCACCAAAGAGAATAAAACAGTCCAAAAGCAAATGGAAGTATTAATGCTCAACGAGGACTTTTTAACGGAAAACCTTTCAGGAGAAAGCAAAAAGAAGTTCTTAGATTTTTGCAACGCTTGGGGCGTGGTGAACGGAGAATCAAATCTTGATAGCTTCATTATGGGTTTCCGCTTAGGTGCACAATTTACATACGACACATTTGTAAATGATGAGGCTCCGTTTAAAGATTTGTTAAAGGAGTAAGCACTATGAGAGAAAAGAAATATTGTATTGCATTGGATGATTTTGAACGTCGAGTAGTTGTAAACTGTATGAATGAAATGCGCAACTCTCTCATTGAAGATGGTAAATGCACTGATGTTTTGGATGAAGTTCTGCTAAAGATTATCCGCTCAAAACAAAAGAAACTCAAAGTGATTTATCAGGAGGTTTGATTATGAAAAAGTATATTTATGATGAAAGCAACGGCTTATGGTATGAACTTCAAGGTGATTATTATATCCCTTGCTTAAAACTTCCAGATGAAGAACAAGTTGAAATTGGTGTGTGGGGTCAACGGCACTTGGAATATATCAAACACCATCGCAAAGGATTTTATACGGCACTCGTTTTAGATTGCAAACTTAACCGCTACCTTGCCGATATCAACAAGCAAGCGGAAGAAATGTTTTATACACTTATCTCACAGTTCAAATCCGCTGAAGGCATTACCGAACAACTTAAATCTAATAATCAGTTGGAGTGGGTTTGTAGGATGAATAACATACGTGATAGAATCAATGAGATTATTTATAAGGAGTTGATTTACGTATGAGTTGCACAATACCTGAGGAAGCTTTAAAATCTTTTGCTCGAGCCATTATGCCTGATATGATTGCTTTCTTCCAAAGCGAAGAAGGTCAACACGAGTATGAAGAGTGGCTAAAAACAGAAGAAGGTCAAAAAATCACAAACGAAACTGAATAAGAGAGAATCTCGGCTAAAATACGATTCAGTACGATTTTAGCCGAGATTTTATTTAATATAATATATAGGATTTATTGGCCTAGATTTCTATTGTTTCTTCTAATTCATCTTTTATATCTATGATAAACTGGGGGATTTCTTCGCAGTGCTGTGCTATGGCTTTGGCTTTTCCTGGCTTTGACGAAATGTGATATTGTTCGGAAACTTCCTTTTCCATTTCAGAATATCCTGTCATAACTGCCCGAAGATGTTTTTCAAAATCAACACCGAAATAGGCATAATTTGACTTCACAACGCATTTATCTGCTTCAATTTCCCATTGAGTAGAATCAATAACGCCATTAAAAATCAAGTTATTTTCATCCGTTTTAGCATCGCCATCGAAAATAAAGTAACAGTTATAACCGTAAGCTCTAAATAATCTCCAAAACAAGGGGATTGATTTCTTTCCACGGCAATTGATTATTTCAACCCCATGCTCTGCCATCGAAAATCCAATACGTTTAAGAAATGTAGGGATTGTGAAAAACTCAGTTTCTCCTTCAACCAAAATTATAGTTTCAGCAAACATTCCTTTTAATTGGTCTGGAAATAATTTAGTTGCATAAAAATCGGTGATACTTTCAGGGGAAGTCTTTTCTTTTGGGACACCAGAAGCAACACAAAAGTCATAAAGGTCTTTCTTTGATAATTGTATCGCTTTGGTTGTTCCGCCTTCTTTATAGACTCGAACTAAACCTTCTAAATACTCAGCATCAATAAAGTCGGTCGAATGAGTAGAAATAACTACCTGTATGCCATTGGAACACATATCAACGATATATTCTTTAAGCCATTTTTGTGCTAATGGATGAAGATGAGCTTCTGGTTCTTCGATGATTAGCACAAAGTTTTCCGAAGTGAATATCTCCATATATGCTTTTACAAAAGCCATCAAAAGAACTTGCTGTTCACCGGTTCCAAACTCTTCAAAACTTCGAACACTGTCGCCTTCCTTGGCATAAATACGAAGAGATTTCGCGTAATTGTTTGGGTCGTATGCGGAAAAATCAACAGCCAAAGAATGGACAAATCCTTTTACAGCACCTTTAAGTGCATCTGAGAATTTATTAAAGAAACCTGAAAATTCAGCAGTTTTTTCAAAAGAAGATTTAATTTGATTAAATGCTTCTGAAAGTTCTTCTTTGTGTTCGGCATTTAGTGCTTTATGTATTTGATGTGAGAACTTACTTAACAATGAATATTTGCTTCCATAATTAAATGCACTTTGAATGTTTCTTTCTGCATCAATGAGAAAAGACTGACAAGCGGCTCTATCTTCGTTAGAAATGAAAAGTTTTTTTCCAGATCCATCGTGTAGTATGTTTTCTGTCGCATTACCACCAAAACCATACGTAACTGCAATTTCATTATATGTGTTATCGTAGCGGTCACGGTAATAAACATCTGAAAAACGAGCTGCAATAGTAGATGTAGGATGCACAGTTTTATTTCTCATATAGAAATCACTTTCCAACATTTCAATATAAGTTGGATAGCGTTCTCCCAGCAGACGATCTATTGCAGACAAAATATTTGACTTTCCAGCATTATTGGGACCAAATAAAATAAGTGGCTTGTTTTCCGGTAATACGATAAGCATGTCATCGATAGAGCGATATTTTTGTATTCGTATTTTTTCTAATCGCATCGTATTACCTCCTTTTCATTTCACTTAATATTATTTAAACGTTCTTGGGCGACATCGCACCACTTTTGTTCCAATTCAATGCCAATCCATCGAATTTTGTGTCCCTGTTTATTTAGTTTTTCGCAACAAACCCCTAATGTTCCAGAACCATGGAATGGGTCGAGGATAACCCCTTCATAAAAGCCGTCTTTATTTTTTGGACAATATGCCTTTATAATTTCTGTTATTAAAGCTTCAGGTTTTTGAGTTGGGTGTTCCGTTTTTTCGTCCTGATACAGTTTGCCTGCCAGGGTTGGGAAAGACCAAATGTCTCCACGCATTGCACCCAACGGGTTCGGTTCCCATTTCACACGTTCGCCTCGAGAGTTTTTATAATAAACAGGATTCTTAAGTCGTTCTGCGCTCTTATAGGGTACACGCACATCGTCAACGTTATATGTCCATTTTTTGGTTGACTTTGAAAACCATAGAAAAGGTTCGTATTGCGTTAGGGGAGCAGTAGTTAGCCTGCTAAAACCATTTTCGTAATACCAAATATTCATACGTCTATAGTTTAACCCGGATTCGTACATTATTGCTTGAACAAATCCGATATAGTGATGAATTCCAAACCAGATGAGACTACCATTTTTGCTGAGAAGGTCGCGACAAAGCGCAACTCTTTTTCTTGTGACAATTAAAAAATCTTCTAATGACAATTTATCGCTATCATTACCAAAATCTTTGTTTAAGTTATATGGGGGGTCTGTTAAAACAAGGTCAACCTTTAATCCGTCATCAAGCATGTTTTGTAAAAGAATATCAGAATTGCCACATATAATTCCATTATAATCCATGCTAATCACTTCTTATCCTTCCTGAAAATTAAAACATATTGATGATGAATATTCTCTACATACGCGAAAGGATAACCATAAGGGAGAAGTGATTTGTGATTCTGTAAAAGAACCTTAACGCCTTGTAGAGTCACTCGATATCCGTCGCTTGTTTCTTTCTTATTCATCGCTTGTATCAAGTCGCTATGAAAACTAATAAATTCGGATTTGTTTCTAAAATCTGAAACAACTAAACACATATATTTTTTGGGACGTAAAACACGAGCACATTCCATAAATATATCATCAACTAATATTTGAAGAAATTTTTCATATGATTCAATATTTGCCAAATCATTCTCATCGTCTTCCGAATAATTTGTTGCAAGATTATTAGCTACGCGTTCTCGCATAACTTTATGGTCTGCCTTTTTATTAAGAATTGACCAATACGGAGGACTTGTTACCATAAAGTCAAATGTATTATTAGCAAAACGCTGCAATTCTTCTCTTGAATCTCCTAAAATAAAATCGTGCTTTTCAGAGGTGCCTTCACCAACTTCAAATTCAAGACGTTGAATGGCTAAATCTCTCCATTTAGGTTGTAATTCTATACTTGTGCACAAACGTCCTTCAAGTTCACACGCTTTTGCAGTGGATCCGACTCCGCCGAAGGGATCTAAGACCCGCATTCCTTTTTTTGTAAAAAAAGTGATAAGATGAGCCACATCTTGGAAGGAATATGGGGCGGGGTGTTGACGCTCAATTTGAGCATGAGGATGTTTTGAACCTAAACCTTTTTGATAGAAAAAACTTTTTGTTTCAGGCAACCACTGCGAACCATTTAAATCATTTAATGAGTTTCTGGGATCGACCGGCTTATTATCAACTATAGTCTCAATATCGTCGCTTATTGCCTCAATAACAGTTCGAGATGAGCTAGTGTCGGCAACTCCTTTTGCCATGTAAGGATTTTGTGGTGCCGTAATGTTTTTGCTGTTTTCTTTAAAAGCTTGTATTTGAGCGACTTCGAATCGACGTTGTCCTCCGGGAGTTTTTGAGGGTTGAAGAATTCCTTGCTCAATCATTCTATAAACCGTCGAAATACTAACGCCTAATATTTCTGCAGCTTCTTTTGTTCCAACTATGTTTTCGGACATAAAATTATCCGCCTTTCTGTATGTCTGAGTTCGTATATAATTATATCTATATGAGCGGAACTTGTCAACACTATTCAACACTTGTCATTTCATTGGTTCAAAAATCCCCAAATGTTTATTACTCACTTCGATTTTACGATTAATATGCCAAGCGATAGTTGAACGTAAGTCCATATTATCATAATCAAGGTAATAAGTAACATCATCTGGAATTAACAAACAACCATTCCAATTGAGTAGCATCAAAGCGCCTATAGTTATTGTGCTTATTGTGATATCTTCAACATTTTTAACATCTTTTACAACTTGCCAATATCCTTGACGAGCATTTGGGAGTTGCAAACAAATGACCAATGGCATATTTTCATCCTTGTCTATACCATAACGAGTATACAAAACAGCAATGTCATCTAATATACCACGTGAAGCATCTAAAGTATCTCGCCCAAACTCAACTTCTACGGCTCCAAAGCATTCGTCAACGGAAGTGTATATAGCATCCATTCGTGTGTATACGTCACCAATTCTGCGCATTGCACTTTTGCAACCGAGCGAAATTAGCAAATTTCTTGCAATGATATTATGAGAGCTACTAGTAACAACTAGCAGTTTTTCATATATTGAATCGAATAAATTGTCAGACTCCATAATAGCTATGCCGCTTTTTTCTATTTTGTCTAACATTTCAATTTGCTGGCTCTGTATAACAGCAATTTTATTGTTAGCGGCATGTTGTGTTTGACAAGGCGAAATAGTACGATTGACCTTTACTATATCATCAAAATATATAGCTCCAACTGGACATCTTCTTATACAAATACCGCAATTAATACACTTTTCTGCGTTGATAATAGGTGTGTCGGATTTGTTATCCCAAGATATTGCGTCCACAGGACAAGCGTTTAATGAGTGATCGTTCGGGAAGTTTACCACCTCATCACACACAATATCAACGGGGTCTAACGTCATACACTTAGGATTCTTGCATCCAAGGCAACCTAATGAGCAAGTTTTACCGTTTGAATAGTGTGCTTTTGCGGGGGCTCCCGAACAATACTCTATATGAGAGGGAAGTTCTTGGAGTGTGGACATAAATCTCCTATTTTCTGTTTCCGAGAATACGTGCATTCATCATTCCCTCCAATACATACAATTTTTCTTTATCAAATCCTTGTTCCTCGACGAGAATGCTAATTGCTATTGAAAGCAAAGAATACAAATCAATAATTCCGATTTTGTATCCATAAGTTGCTTTTATGTCTGAAATCAATCTACTTACTTCAGCCCGTTCATTTGGCATAAAGTATCCAACCGCTAAAGTTGTTGTTTCTGGCGTTGTGGTGTGAGTTTTTCGAGACAGCAATATAATTTTATTTTCTAAAGCTTGTCTAATAGCTTTTATGGACAAGTGCTGTTCTTCGGTTGGCGATTTGATTTCAATGGGTATGCTTCGAATAGGGTCATCAATTATTGCATCCCAACGAGCACCATTATCTCCTGGACGAGAAAAAGAACAGTGGAACCCCATTACTTTAAATAAAGTTGCAATCAATGGATAAAAAGTGGTTTGTGTAGCGTTAGAATAGAACTCAAATAGTATAGAAACAATTTCGGCACTTGAATGTCCGGATTTTTTCAAATCAATAACACGATTCAGAAACGCCAAATCTTCAGTATCCGTAAGCAATTCTGTAGCGGCTTCTTCGGGAATATTTAAATCCCAAATATGTGTTTGTGCAAGTGCTTCTCGTTCACTTACCGTACTGTCGAAAGTATCTATATTATGTTGAGATTGAGACCCTACACCTAAATGTATTCCAAGCGCAGACTCAACACGTTGTCTCCTGATTGTTTGACAAGGAGAAAAAAGGATTTCTTTATCTCCGATAACCTTTGCACAAGTTTTTCTATCGTCTTTTATTCTTTCTTCTACGCTTGAAATATCGTAGCCAGATCTTTGTAGCATAGCATAGGTGCCCAAGCGAATAAGAGCATTTTGAATATTCTCATCGAGATTTTCGTACTTTTCTAGCCTAATATCGCACATATTCTTGATCTCGTTATATACTTCGCGACCATGATCTGTAATACGAAGGCACGACATAGAGCGCCCATAAAGTGTTCTGTCGGTTACACTCTCTACCCAGTTGCAAGTTTTCATAAAAGCAATAGGCAATCGAGTACAGTTGTCTACGGGGTCAAGCTTCATACCGAGACTAGCTGCCAAATCAGAAAAAGCTGTTACTAACCGTTGCTTATCGCCTCTAATCTTGCGAATAGTTTTAAGCATGCTTTGGTATTCATTTTCATTTTCATCATTTATGCTCATCGGACCTAGACATAGTTCGTGCTTGTACATGATGCCGCCAAGATCGATAAATGTCCTTAAAGCGCATTTGAAAAAACGTACTTTTTCAGTATAGCTCATGTTGTCAGTCAGCTGAGTTGGATTGTTAATTCCAAGAACACATTGTTCGTAAAGTCGCGAACAATCCCCTGTAGATAAAGCTACGTGTATACCGATGTATGTGAATACAAGAGGATATGAGGAATCGGTACTATAAGGCGTAACCCATCCAAGCATTCTAAAAACTTCCGCATACATTTTTGCGTTCATTTTCGCAGAATTCATACTCTCTTGGTCAGTATTACTAAGTCGAATAGCATCATCACCAGCATATCCATAGGCGGTCATCAATCTGCTTTGTGCAATAACCACAGCCATATCATCCAAAGTAAAATACGCTTGTGAACCAAGTGCTGTATAAAGTTCTTTTATTACCTGTATCTGTGTGGAATACTGAGTGCCAGGATTTCTAAATCTAATCATTATGAAACCTCCTGTTTATAAGCCGGCAAACAATTCGCTTAAAGAAACGCCTAGACCTTCTGCTATTTTCTCAATGTTACATATAGAGATGTTCCTACGCCCGGCTTCGACAGATGCAAAATATGTTCTATCCATACCTATACTAAGCGCAAATTTTTCTTGACTAATTCCTATTTTATTTCGCAAATCTTTAATTCTGTTACCCAATTCTTTTGTTATCATACAAACACCTCCAATATAATATTATACAAGCACACGGACTTTATAGCAACGGATTATAAGCAACATTAAGCTGAAACAACTACGTTTAATTGATATGCGTTTAAAATAAACATTCAAACATCACACTATTTGATATATATAAAATAGTTAAAGAGTTTAAAAGATGTGCGAGAAAGCGATTTACGTTGAAAGAAAAGGTTATTTATATAAAGAAACTTGAAGAAAACTATAATATCCCTGGCACTGACTGTAGTTATAATCGATTTGCAATGGGACGATTTTGGTGCATAAAATTTCATTTTCTCTTGTGATTACACATAACTTATGTTATAATAAGTCGAACGAGGTGATATTGTGCTGAATTATGAGAAATTATCAGATGAAATTTCTGCGCGAATAAAGAACGACAGAAAAAACGGCTTTGCCGGAAATCTCGCATTTAACGAAGCTAATGTGGTTCGTCGTGACAGGAACAAAGATAAAGCCAATATCATTCGCACAGCATTTATTCGCGATATTGATAAAATCATTCATTGTCCGTACTACAACCGCTATGCTGATAAAACACAAGTTTTCTCGTTCTATAAAAACGACGATATCACCCGTCGTGGGTTGCATGTTCAACTGGTATCACGTATTGCCCGAACTATTGGTAAAGCATTGGGATTAAACCTTGATTTGATTGAGGCCATCGCGCTTGGTCACGATATTGGTCATACTCCTTTTGGTCACGCCGGCGAAGAGTTTTTAGATGAACTTTTGTTTGAACACATCGGCAGACATTTTAGCCACAATATTCACTCTGTTAGAGTGCTTGATAAAATCTTCCCCTATAACATTTCACTTCAAACACTTAATGGTATTGCTGCACATGATGGCGAAATGGAACTTTCAGAATATTATCCTGTGCCTCTTGATACCTTTGAAGAATTTGACAATCAAATTGAGAATTGTTACATTGACAAGAAAAATGTTCGCAAATTGGTTCCCGGCACTCTTGAAGGTTGCGTGATGAGAATATCCGATATTATTGCTTACTTGGGTAAGGATCGTCAGGATGCAGAAAAAGCGAGCATCCTTAAAACCGATGCATACGAAGAATGTGCCATTGGCACATACAACGCTGAAATCATTAACAATTTAATTGTGAATATTATCGAAAACAGTTACGGCAAGCCGTATATCAAAATAGATGCTGAACATTTTGAGGCTCTTAAAAAAGCCAAATCTGATAATTATGAGTTGATTTATAAAAATGATATAGTTAAAGCAGAAACTCATAATATTGTTCGCCCTATGATGCGACAAATGTATGAAAGACTTTTATCAGATTTGACTTTGGGCAAAAACGATTCGCCAATTTTTACTCATCATATAGACTATGTAAACAAGGCGCATTATAAACGAGATATACCATACGAGCAAACCGAGCCTAATCAAATTGTTGTAGATTATATCGCTAGTATGACCGATGATTATTTCACAGATTTATATGCCTATCTATTTCCTGAAAGTGAATTAAACATTATATATAAAGGATATTTCGAATAATATTTTGGAGGTTATGAGATGCAAAAATATAAAATAACAATGGATAATTCTGATGGTACATTTGAAATCGTTTGGGAAAAGAAAGCTACTGAAGAAACTATGACCGAAGAGTTCTACAAAGTTATAAAAGCGCAACAAAAAGCTCGAAAAGCTGACCCCACCATTGAATGGCGCGTAATCAGAGTGTTTGACGAGTTAGGACACCAAATACGTCAAGAAAGTTAATTTGTTTGATTAAAATTAAGGTTGGTGGTTTTAATGTTCTACTTTTCCAAATCAAAATACTGCCTGGCATGGCAGTGTCCAAAACTTTTATGGCTCTCCAAATATAAACCGGAATTAAAACCAGAAGATCCGTCACTACAAGCCAAATTTGATGAAGGCAATGTTATTGGTGATATGGCAATGGGTTTGTTTGGTGATTTTACTGAAGTAACAGCCTTCAAAGAGGATGGTAGGCTTGATCTTAATAAAATGCAACAGCTCACCAAAGAATGTATTGAAAATGGTATCGAAAACATTTGTGAGGCTTCATTCAATTATGATGGTCTTTACTGTGCAGTAGATATTTTACATAAAGAAAAAGATGGCTATGCCATTTACGAGGTTAAAAGTTCAACCGGAGCTGCACATATCTACACCGTTGATATTTCGTATCAAAAATATGTTTTGGAGCATTGTGGCGTTAAAGTTACCGGTACATATTTAATCTGTATTGATTCCGACTATGTTCGCGGCAAAGAATTGGATATTCATAAATTCTTTAAGATCATTGATTTGTCGGCAGAAGTGAACGATGAAATTCAAAATGTGCCTTCTCTTCTCAAAAAGGCAGAACAGGTTTATGCTTTAAAAGAGGAACCGAATTGCGATTTAGGCATGCATTGTCGCGATCCTTATGAGTGCGCTTACTGGGGATATTGTGCCAAACATTTGCCAACACCTAGTGTGTTCGACCTTTACAGAATTGGATTTAAAAAAGCTATTCAGTTTTATAGTGAAGGTAAAACCTCTTATCGTGATGTTATCTTTGACAGTAGAATGACCAATCCGAAACAACTGCGACAAATATTACATCATATCAATAAACAAGACGATGAGGTTAATAAAGATGGTATTAGGGATTTCCTTGATACACTTTCTTATCCAATATATTTTTTGGATTTTGAAACAATACAACCACTTATTCCACAATTTGAAGGTACAAAATCATACGCACAAATCCCGTTCCAGTATTCATTGCATTATATAGAATACGAGGGTGGTCCTCTGCTTCATAAAGAGTTTTTAGCGGAATCGGGTACTGATCCCCGTCGTGCTATCGCTGAACGCCTTTGCGAAGATATACCAATGAATGTATGTGTAACTGCTTATAATAAGGCATTTGAGTGTACAAGACTTAAAGAACTTGCGGAATATTTTCCGGATCTTGCTGAGCATCTTTTGAACATTGAAAGCAATATCAAAGATTTGTTAACTCCGTTCCAAAGCGGATATTATTACAACAAAGCAATGGGTGGCAGTTTCTCTATTAAAAGCGTTTTGCCCGCTCTTTTCCCTGATGATCCTGCTCTTAATTATCACAATCTTGAGCAGATCCACAATGGTGGCGAAGCAATGAGCATTTTCCCTAAAATTAAAGATATGACCCCGGAAGATGCTGCGACAACACGACACAATTTACTAAAGTATTGCGAACTTGATACCTACGCAATGGTTAAGGTGTGGGAAAAGTTGCAAGAAGCGATTCGCTAAATATAATGCACCAAAAATGTCCCGTTGTTTTTTGTAGAATCAAAACTGAAAAAATATTATTACAGTTTTGATAGGAGAAATTAGTATGTCATTAAGAGAAAAAGTAACCGAAGCGATGCTAACAAACACCCCCATACCTAACAGCAAAGTAGATGCCAAAAGAAAATTTTATTATGCCAGTTATGAAGATAATCTGTTTTGCCCGTTAGGCGAGCAAGCGCTTAAAGCTTATGACAATGGTAGTGGTGCGGAAACACGTCCTACTGAAAAAATGGTGAAAGGACAGAAAGTTATTAGTCCCGCAAAGATGGCAAGTATTGCATCGTCTTCAGCGATGACGTTTAACTTATTGGGAAACGAACCGGCAACTATTTTGACGGATGATGTTTTGCCGCACGGCACGTATAATGTGCAATACGAAAAGCAAATGTATACCGTTAAAAAAGGTAGCAATCCCGCAAATCTGGATGCATTTTTAAGTAACGAGGACGATAAGACGGCAATTTTCTGTGAAATGAAATTGCTTGAATGGTTAGGAAATCCCTCGGGTCTAAAAGAGGCATATCTTAATAAAGATTATTACTTTGCTGCCGATTATGCTAACATCGGATGCCCCATTGATGCATATCAAACCTTTAGTGATGTTATAGCACAACTAATAGATAGAAACAAACTTACTGATGCAGGTTATCGTTCTATCTTTAAGCGCTACGATGTATGGCAAATGCTAAAACACCTTTTGTCGATTTACAACTATACATCATTTGCAACTGAAAATGCTGTAAACATATTTAGCGCAATCCCTTCTATGGCAGGAAAATACAATCGTATTATTTTAGCCAACGTTGTAAATGAGTTCCCGGCAGAACTTATTGAAGATACTTCTGTTCGCGAAGAGTATTTGATGGCAATGCAGGAAGAACGCGAAGAAGCTCGGCACTTCATAGACGTTGTTATGAATAGTGAAATTCCGCATTTGTTTGATAACAATTGCAATTCGGGAATTGAAGTGAAATACATTACCGCAAAAACATTTGCGTACAGTCTTGATATGACTGATATCAAAAGAAAATATCTAAAGCGATATTTTGAATAAAGGAGACATCAAAATGGATAATTTAGAACCCAAAAAATTAGCTCTTATTCGCATATGGCAGATTTTTCATAAATACAGTGACTACGATCATCCTCTAACACAGGATGATATTGCTGAGCATTTGGAATCCGATTACGGTATCGTAATCGAGCGCAAAGCAATTAGCCGCAATATTTCTCTTTTGAAAGAAGCGGGAGTGGATATTGAGTCTCGCCGAGCGGGTAGTTACTTGGAAAGTAGAGAGTTTGAGGATTCTGAATTAAAACTTTTGATTGATGGCGTTTTGTGTAGCCAACATATTAACCCTCGTCATTCTTCTGACTTAATAGAAAAATTGTGCGGACTTTCCAATAAATATTTCCGCTCACACGTTAAGAACATTCACTCGGTTGGCGATTGGAACAAAACCGAAAACAAGGCCTTGTTTTATAATATTGAAATGGTTGACACCGCTATTGAAGAAGGCAAACAACTTCAATACGACTACAACAAGTATGGTCTTGATAAAAAGTTACACAAGTCATCTTTTCAACGTGTTACCCCATATCAATTGATTTTGCATAACCAAAAATATTACCTAATGGCGCATAGTACTTATTGGGGTAATATGGTCTTTCATAGATTAGATCGAATCAGTAATATGCAGTTCTATGATAAGCCGGCAAAACCCATCCGTGATGTTGAGGGTTATGAGAGCGGTATTGATTATAAGAAGATTGCATCCACTATGCCTTATATGTATACCGATGAACCGGAAAGAATTAAATTTGTTGTTGCGGTCGGTATTATTGATCAAGTAATTGATTGGTTCGGTCAGGATATTAAGATCGAAAACACCGATAACGAAAAAGAAGTTATCGTTACTTTACAGGCAAGCCCCTATGCAATGGAACACTGGGCAATGCAGTACTTAAACTATGTGGAAGTCCTTGCACCAGAGCACTTGAGAGAAAGAATTAAAGAAAATCTTCAAAGCGGTATGGGAAAATATAATTAACAAGAAGAGGTTAAATTATGGAAAATAATTGTGAAAATTTAAGAAGTCTTACGGTGAACGATCTAATCTATGGAGAAAATGAAAAGACTTTTTGCTTTATTATTCCTTCCTATCAACGAGGATACAGATGGGATGAGAAACAAGTCGTCAAACTTTTGGATGATCTTTTTGAATTTCAAGCCGCCCGAAAAGGTGGAGATTTGACTGTTGGTGAGTTTTATTGCCTACAACCCATCGTTGTTAAAAAAATGGAAAAAAATGATTTATTGCAGAAGATGGGTATGGATTATGAGTATCGAGATGATATAACCTACATGGAGGTAGTGGATGGTCAACAACGCCTAACTACTATTTATATTCTTTTGAAATACTTGCAAATGAGAAGTCCTAAAGTTTTTGATTTGGTATATGAGCGTGATGTAATAAGTGGTTTCAAGCGAGGAGCGCTTTTAAAGAGTTTAACGTTTAATACAGAACCTACCGCTATTACAACTAGTACAGCGGATGAGTACTATATTGTTGAAGCGTTCCGACACATAAAAGAATGGTTTGAACGAAAAGAAAAGGTACTAAAAGATAACGCTATACCAAACAAAATGGAAACCACTTTGACCGGAGAAACAAAAGTGATTTGGTATGAGATACCCAATGATGCTTCTACGGATTGCTATTCGGTATTCAAAAACATTAACAATGGCAAAATACCTCTCACAGATGCTGAATTGGTCAAAGCGATGCTTTTGAATCGAAAATATTTTTCGCCAAAACTGAATGATAATGTATCAAATGACAAAATAATTCGCCAAGAGCAGGAACGATATGCTCGACTCTGGGATGAAATTCAACGATCTTTAAGTAATGATAGTTTATGGGCATTTATTACTGGTAATTATCAATTTAATTTACCTACACGAATAGATTACTTGTTTAGAATTGCTGTTTCACAGCAAGATCCTGTACACCCACAAAAAGACGAGTTGAGCTTGTTTTCTTATTATGAAAAACAATTAGATGCTCGAAAAAACGTCGAAGAGAAAAAACAATATATTGAAGAAGTGTTCGACAGCGTGAGAAAAATTTATCGAACGATTCAAGACTGGTACAATAATTATGAGATCCATAATTTCATCGGATATATAATGACTTATAAAGGCAAGGACGGTAGCAGTAAAATTTCCAAAATTGTTGAGTATATGAATGCGTATGAAGTTACTACACGTGGAAAGTTTATTCAGAATTTAAAAGATGAAATATCAAAAGATTTTCAAAAACACACCCTTCAGAGTATAAATTATGAAGAACATCGAAAAGATGCAGAAAAATTATTAATGTTATTCAACATTGTCGAATTAAACAGTATTCGGTCAAAATTCAATTTCTCTGTAGGAAGCGGTGGATGGAGTATTGAGCACATCAAGGCTCAGCACTCTAAAATCGTTAATGAAACCGATAGAAAAGATTATCTAAAAAAAGAACTTGATAGAATAACTAAAATTGAAGAACAGTTCAAAGAACCTCACGAGGAGATTAAAAAAATCATATCAAATGCACTTTGTGCTACAACTTTATCAGATGAAGAATTTTCCCAAATTGCTGAAAATATTGATCAAACAGTAGACGGATTCGATGCGCTTGATATGCACAAACTCGGAAATTTGGCTTTGCTTAGCAAGGACGATAACTCCGCATTCAACAATTCGCCATTTTACGAAAAACGACAAATGATGCTAAATTGGTTAAAGAAACCTGGCAGAAATATCCCTTATTCTACTACTAAGGCATTTCTGAAAATGTATGCTGTTCAGGATTTTTCTCTTGATTTCACTAGATGGAGAAAATCCGATTTCGATGATATGTTCGCGCAACAAGTGCTATGCTTAAAAGATTTTATAAGGGAGTACGAAAATGAAACAAACGAATAACGGAGAATTATATACATTTTTGCAATTGTTGAACAGCTGTACCAAAATTGTAATTCCAAAAATACAACGTGATTATGCGCAAGGAAGAAAAGATCCGGTTGGAAGCAATCTTTGCGAAGAAGTCAGAAACAATTTCATCGATTCTATAAAAAATGCATTGACTGGCGATGCTCCATTAGTGCTTGATTATGTATATGGATCTAGAGATGATGCAAACTTTTTCTATCCCATCGATGGTCAGCAGAGATTAACCACTCTTTTCCTTTTGCATTGGTATATTGCAATGAAGGAAGGGAAAATGGCAGAGATCAAATCGGAATTAAAGAAATTTACATACGAGATTAGAGATACGGCAAAAGAATTTTGCATGTCTTTATTGGATGTTTCTTTTGATGTAGCGACTGTCTCTTCGGTCAATTCTGAAATATCAAATTCTGCAAAATACTACACTGCGTATGATGAAGATCCAACAATACAAGCAATGCTTGTAATGCTGGAAAAAATTCATGAGACGCTAAAAGCTGAAGTGAATTTGTTTGACAAACTAAATAATATTACATTCTGGGTTTTATCACTTGAGCGTTTTGGCCTTACCGATGATTTATTCGTAAAGATGAATGCACGAGGAAAACGCTTGTCTAAATTTGATACATTCAAATCTGAATTGGAATCGGCGTTGGAAAAGAGCATAAAAGACGGTCCAAACGATTGTTTGTTAAGCTCTACAGTAGATCTATGGAAACAAAACATTGATAATGAATACTTGGATGCTATATGGTCGGATTATGGGAAAAATTTTGCGGAACGAAATTTATATCGCACAATAATGTTTTTCACCAACTGTATGATCGCGGCTACTGGAGGAAAATCCAACGATACGTGGGAATCAAACGATAAACAGGCGCCATATAATGCGGTCGTAGAAGCAATTGCTGCCAAGCCATACATTCTACAGAATATATGCAATATTTTAAGCAACTACAAAATGTGGAAAGATAAAGATAGAGACATGTGCGAGTTGTTTTTAACATCGGATAATGCAAAAGCGATCACCCACTACATAAAAGTCAAACTATTTGGCATATTATACTGGTGGGCTAATATTGATCCTACAATCGCAACTATGTATTTTGATGATTATTACCGGATTCTGTGTAATTATATATCGTCAAACAGAGAATATGCAATCTGGCCTAGACAATATCAATCTAGCATTGACGCAAAAAGCATAGGTGGAAGGCTATCTTTTGTTAAGTCGTTGGTTGATGGTTTTAAGAACAAATCCTGCGATTTTTATAGTTATGTAAAAACTACAGATTGTTCTGAACTTGAGTTTGAGCGGCAAAAGTTGAACTATGAGAATTTAAGTGATATTATCGAGTTGGAAAAAAGTTCAGCCTTAAAATCGTCAATACAAAACTTTTTCTTTGATAATTGCATTTATATTAAGGCTCCGGAAATTGAACTTATTATGCAAAGTGAAAAGTTGAAGAATTTGGCACTGCGCATCATATTAAGTTTCTCTGATGGAAAGGCGGGTGTTTTTAGAACTCTGGTTTTTGATGATACTACAAATCAATCTGGAAGAAAAAAACTGTGTTATGAATCCGAAGAAGACGCGGCATTTGGTTTTTACCATAGATTCTTTATAAATGATGAAAGCAGTTTCGGTGATAAGGTTATGACTGCGGATAGTAAAAACACCGAAGTTTTAAAGGACTTATCACAAGCTGTTAAATGTTTTTCAAAGTGTTTTTATGAAAGATATTATGGCCGAAACCTATCTGTAGATTGCGTACTATCTGAAATCCTTCAAGACCGTTTGAAAGAAACGAATTTCAATAATACAAAAAACATTTTATGGTACATAGTGAAATATCCGGAGTTTTTTTCGTCTCCATCGTCAACATCATTTTTTGTATTAAGAAGAAAGCATTATGATGGTACCCCAGATAATGATAATGTATATGATATGAGATGTACAAGGGATTTTAATTTTTGGGAGCAACATTACAATCCTTTTTATCTGGCGACAAAAAATCAACTAGAAAATCACAATTCAAGCATTGCGATTATAAGTAATGTTTATATAACTGGAAATCAAATAGAATATAAATTTCCTTGCACGCTTTCAAATGGATGGCAGATAAGAGTGCTTAATAATGGTGATTGGAGAATAACCTTTAATGGTTGTAATCCCAATGCTGAGATTCTATCAAAATATGGTATTACTGCAGATGAATTTGTGCTAACCAATCATGGCGAAGATTGCATTGAGTTGATTAGCAAATTCATTATGGAATGTAATTAACTACCTTTCTGTTTATTACGAACAAAAAAAGAGCCGTACACGAGTACGGTTCTTTTTTTATGCCCTTTTGTTATGCACCATTTTTGGGATATTAGATTTGATATTGTATTCATGTACCCGCCCCCTTACTATACACTTTTTTAGAAAAAACGGAGGAAAGAACATGAAAGATTACAAATTAACGATTGAAGATGGTGTCATCACTTGGGTTGAGAACGCAGATGAAAACGGAAACCCCATTTCGGGAAGATTGTTTATTCCAAAAGAGGTTACTGCATTTGATGTGGATGCGTGGGTGTTTCTTGGCTGCGAAGCAGAAAAGATTGTTGTGGATCCGGAAAACGAGGTTTTTTCCTCTGCACACAATTGCCTTTTGAGTAAGGATGGAAAGAAGCTTATTAAGGTATGTAAAAATAGCGATGTTTCGAAATTAACTTCTCTTGAAATTATTGGTAGAGATGCATTCAACGATTTGAATGAAGAACGTGAAGAGTTTATTTTTCACATTCCTGATGGTGTAAAAATTTTGGATTATCGTGCATTTGCCATAAATGCACGTAATGTTGAAATCATCGTTCCGTCCTCCGTTCGTGCAATTGGTGCTTTGGCATTTATGATACATAGTGATAGCACACATATCATTTTTGAAGGTGATGCAGAACTTGAAGTTGGTGCTTTCGGAACGGAGTTGGAGGCGAAGGATTCTGATATTGAAGTGTATAACTCAATGCCTTCTATTCTTTATCCCAAAAAAGAAAAGTTAACTGTTACTTGCCCTAAAGACTCTAAAGTTTATCGTTATTGCAAGAAATACGGAATTAATGTATTGGGCGAAACAACAAATTAAAATACGAGGTGCCATAAATGAGCAAGAAAAATACAAAAAAGAATGAAAACGATGTTGTATTAGCTGCAAAGCAGAAGTCTAAGTTTTTCGAAGAATATTATGCTAATCTTCAAACAATCCAAGACAAGCTTACGATTGAAGAAATAAATATTATGGCGAAAGCTCTTGAAGTTGCTACCATTCAAGCTAAAGAGCGAGAGGCCGAAAAACACAGAGAAGAAATTGCTGCAAAAGAACGTGCCGTAAAGGAAGCCGAACGCAAGAAAAGAGAGAGAGAAGAAAAACGACGTGCGGCAAAACTTGCCCGAGAAGAAGCAATTAAACACAGAGAACACGTAAAAAGTGTTACTTGTATGGACCTTCCTCTTGACTTTTCAAATGCTTTTGAAGGCAATAACGAAATTTGTGAGCACGTTGAGTCGGTTGCAGACGGTCTTATTGCCTCTCTTGATAATTTAGGTGCAGTTGATATTGAGTATATTTCCGAAGTCACCGGAATTGATATGAAAGATATTATCAAGGAATTGGATGGTGCTATATATCAAAATCCGCTTACTTGGAACGAATGTTGGTACAAGGGGTTCGAAACAAGCGATGAATACCTTTCGGGTAACATACTCTACAAACTGGAAATCGCCAATGAAGCCAATGAAGAATATTTGGGTTACTTCGAAAAAAATGTTGAAGCTTTGAAGGCTTTGGTTGCACCTAAAATTGATATTAAAGATATTTATTGTACATTAGGCTCGCCATGGGTTCCTGCCGATGTAATTGATGATTTTATTTTGCATCTTGTTGGATTGAACTCTCTTGATTCTGAAGCAAAGGTATGGGAAGAACAACAATATAAGGTTCTTCACGATGAATTTACGGGAATTTGGGAGGTCCCTGAGAAAGGTCGTTTCAATAAAAGTGAACATAGCGGCAAATATGAGCAAATTGTTTTTTCTGCGTTTGGCACAAAGCGAATGCCAATGCTTTACTTGCTTGAAAATACGCTTAACCAAAAGACAGTTCAGATTACCGATGGTGTGGATACCGGAACCTTTAATGCGGCAGGCAAACCGATAATCAATCGTTTTGTAAACAACGATGAAACTATCAAAGCCGTTGAAAAGCAAGAAAAACTTGTGGAAGAATTCCAAAATTGGGTCTGGTCTGATGAAAAGAGAGCGGCTCGCCTTCAAAATGCTTATTGTAATAAATTCGGCAACATCAAAAAAAGAATGTTTAAAGGTGAATTTCTCAAATTTCCGAATATGAGTAAGAATATTTCTCTTTACGATTATCAAAAGGATGCGGTAGCACGAATTCTTTTCACCCCCAACACTTTGTTATCTCACGATGTTGGTTCGGGGAAAACGTTCGTAATGATTGCGGCCGGAATGGAACTCAGAAGGTTACACAAATCCAAGAAGAATTTGTATGTTGTACCGAACAACATTTTGGGCCAATGGGAAAATACTTTTCTTAAAATGTATCCGGATGCAAAATTACTGGTTGTGAACGAAAAGAATTTTAAGCCTTCCAAAAGAGCCGCTACCATAGAAAAAATTAAAACTGAGGATTATGATGCGATTATTATGGCGTATAGTTCTTTCGATATGCTCTCGCTTTCTAAGAATTATTATAAAGAACTATACGAAAGTCAACTTGAAATGCTTAACAAAGCGCACGCTAAATTTAATAAGAAAGGTAAAATTGAAATCAAGGAAAAGCGAATCAGAAAGGCACTTGAAAAGCTTGAAGAGGAAGCTCCTAAAAACATTTGCACTATTCCTTTTGATGAGTTGGGCATAAACACCTTGTTTTTAGATGAGGCACATTATTATAAGAATGTGCCGATTGCCACCGAAATACATAGAGTGCACGGAATTAATAAGGCCGGTTCGGATAAGTGTAAAGCTATGATGGACAAGGTTCATTGTATCCAACGTCAAAACAACGGTGGCAGAGTTGTGTTTGCAACGGGTACCCCCATAACCAACTCTCTTACTGACCTTTTTGTTCTTCAGCAGTATTTGCAAGAGGGCGAACTTGAATTTGCAGGTATTCATAATTTTGACAACTGGGTTGGTATGTTTGCAGAAAAAACAACCGAGTATGAAATTGACGTGGATACGAATAGTTATCACTTGAAAACTCGTTTTGCACGCTTTAAGAATGTGCCCGAACTCACGGCCATACTTTCCTCTATCGCAGATTTTCATCACGAAGATAACAATGAAATCTTGCCAGAATTTGAAGGGTATACCGATTCGGTATCAGCCGGAAGTGATATTTTTAAGGATTTTCTGAAAGACATTTCCAACCGCGCGGATGATATTCGAAACAAGCGTGTCAAACCTGATCAAGACAATATGCTTAAGATTACGACTGATGGCAGAAAAGCAGCTCTTGATATGCGGCTTGTGGACTTGATTTTCGGACGAGAAAGTGAATCTAAGGTAATGCGCTGCGCTGAAAATATCGCAGATGTTTACTACGATACAAGAGATACTAACTCTATTCAGCTTGTTTTTTGTGATATTTCTACACCTAAAGAGGGCTTCAATCTTTACGATGAACTTAAGTCTCTTCTTATCGCTATGGGCATCCCCGGAAATAAAGTCGCTTTTATTCACGAGGCTCAAAACGAGCGTCAAAAAGAAGAACTGTTCAGAGAACTCAGAAAAGGTGAAAAATCGGTACTCATTGGTTCAACCTTTAAAACAGGACATGGCGTTAATATTCAAGAACGTCTTGTGGCGATGCATCACTTGGATGTACCGTGGCGTCCTGCGGATATGGTTCAAAGAGAGGGCCGCATTTTGCGCCGTGGTAATACCAGCAAAAGCGTTAAAATTTTTCGATATATTACAAAGGGAAGTTTTGATGCTTATTCTTGGCAGCTTCTTGAATCCAAGCAACGTTTCATCAGTCAGATTCTCTCGGGCGATTGCACGCAAAGAGAGTGTGCAGACGTTGATGAGACCGTTCTTAACTATGCAGAGGTAAAAGCATTAGCCGTTGGCAATCCTAAAATCAAGCGCCGTGTCGAGGTTGCAAACGAGCTTTCTAAATACCGCATATTAGAGCGAGATGTCATTGCAAGAAAGTCTAAATTGCGTGAGGAACTGGATGGTATTCCTGCAAATATTGAAAAACAAAAGAAAATTATTTCTCTCTGTGAAAAAGATATTAAAGAAACCGATGTTTTAATCGCAAAAGAAAATAAACAACGCGAAAAAGAAGAAGCATTACAAGCAGTACGCAGGGCGGCTATTGATGCCAAGAACGTTGTCCGAGAAAAAGCAAGACAAGCAGAAAACGAATGGAAATCCGCGAATAAGGCTGCTAAAGAAATGGAAAAAGCGGCTAAGAAAGATGAATCTCTATCGGCTGAAGCAGAGACGTTGCGTAAAATTGCAGACGAATTATTTGCGGTATATGAACCACTACAAGCAGAACTGCAATCGGCACGTGATGAGGTAAAGCAAAAACGGGAATTTGTGGCTGAAAATCTTGATGATGGCGACAATGAGGAATATCGTAAAACGCGCAGTTTAATCTTTAACACAGTGAAAAATTCCGTAAACAAGCCGGAAGAAACCTGTGTTATGGAATATCGTGGATTTAAGATTATTGTTCCTGCTTATATGAAGCCAAGAAAACCCAAAGTACGTAATGCAGAAGGACTTCTGGTTGAAAGTGACAAGGAAGAATATTATATCTATCTTGTTAAAAACGGAAAACACCTTGTAAATTTAGGTGAAGAATTTGGCGTTATACGAAGAATTGATAATATGATTAACGATTTGCGCGGACAAAAAGAAAAATATGAAAAACGGCTTAACGACTTAACCGTTAGAATTGATGTAATTAACAATGAATTGGCACGCGAAGAAGGCTTTGGAGATAACATTAAAGCCTTACAAGCTGAGCTCGATTTGTTGGACGAAGAATTAGGATTAAAGGTGGTATCATAATGAGCAATAATAAAAGTACAGTCAGTCTGAATATGCCGGTATTGTCGGTTGAAAAAGCAACCGATTTATTAACCGACACCTACATACCCGTCATTGAAAAAGGGATTTCCCCCAAGGTATTGCCTTCGGTAATGCTTTGGGGCCCGCCCGGTGTGGGTAAATCACAGGCTATTAGGCAAATAGCAAAAAACATTGAAGAGCGAACAGATAAAAAAACGAAAATCACCGACGTTAGATTGCTCCTTTTCAACCCTATCGATTTAAGAGGCATTCCCACATCTAACGCCGATAAGACACTTGCAGTTTGGTTAAAACCTCAAATTTTTCAAATGGACGATAGTGATGATATTGTAAATATCCTATTTTTAGATGAAATTTCGGCAGCTCCTCAAAGTGTTCAAGCGGCCGCATATCAAATTACCCTTGACAGAGTTGTTGGCGAACACAAATTGCCTGATAACTGTATCGTCATTGCAGCAGGTAACCGTATAACCGATAAATCCGTATCCTTTAAAATGCCCAAAGCGCTTGCCAATCGTCTTTTGCATATTGAAATTGAGGGCAGTTTTGAATCGTGGAAAAATTGGGCGGTAAAAAGTGGGGTCCATCCGAAAGTGGTTGGCTATTTATCTTTTAGAAGAGATAGACTTTTTGGGTTTGATCCGACTAATGATGACCTTGCCTTTGCAACACCTCGTTCTTGGGAAATGGTAAGCAACATTTTAAACAACGTGAACGACAACGTAGCCGAAGTCAATCCTTTAATTGCCGGACTTATCGGTAATGGTGCCGCAATTGAATTTAAGTCTTGGTGTCGCATCTATGATGGACTTCCCGATATTGAAAACGTATTTTTAGGAAAAGAATATTCCGTTCCTCGTGATACCGACAAGCTTTATGCTATTGTGTCCTCAATGATTGCTTACGCCAGAGAAAATAGCGAAAAATTGACTCTAATCGGGAACTCGCTCAAATACGCATCAAAGTTACCAGCAGATTTTGCACGGATGCTAATTGATGGGTATAAAATTATGAAACCGGGATACTCTGAAATTCTTTCTGAGATTCCCGAATATATCACCTTCAATCGCAGTAGAGGAGAATCCTTAAATGGCAGAATTTGATAATAAAACAAGAGAAATTGTCCAAAGACTGCAAGCAATTCGAGTAAAAATGTTAAGAGAACAGCCTTTTTATGCTGTTCTCTTAATGCACTTGCGTTTTGCTCTCGATGAATCTACTCCGACACTGTATACCGACGGAGAAAGAATTGCGTTTAATCCTTATTTTGTTGATGAACTTGATGATTTTCAACTACAGTTTGTACTTATGCATGAAATTTTGCATGTTGCACTCGGGCACTGCACCTCTGAAGAAAAGGATTTTAATCATAAGGCATATAACATCGCCTGCGACATTGTTGTCAACTCGAATATTATGTATTCGCTCGGTCTTATAAAAGAAAAAGTCGATTTTTTGGGTAATAAAAGCGGATATGAAGTAAAAAAAGATGTAGAGATAGCAGGCGAACCTCTTATACATAAAGCTCCTGACGGTATAGAGGGTGTTGAGTTAGATGCAAAAGAAGTTTACGCATTGTTGCTGAAAGCATATCCTGAACTTGCCAAGGAAGATGAGCAAAAGCAAGAAAATCGTGATAAAAGCAAGCAAGAATCCTCGAATAAGAAAAGCAACAAAGGTAAAGCTAAATCTGGCAAAACGCAAGGCGATTCTGATGAAACAAGCGACGATAATTCTGATGGGGTTAATAATAAAAGCAACCAATTGAACAAGTCGAATACAAGCGGAAAAGAAAATCCGTCGGATGAAGGCGAGGCCAAAGGTGACAGTGATGACGAGGGCGCAGATAGCGAAACCAATGGCAATAATGGCGAAACCGAAGGTACAGATAGCACCAATGACAAAACCGATGATAGTGACGATGCTGGCGGCGAAAATGGTGGTGGAGATAGCGGTAGTGCCGGTGATTGCGATTGTTCAAATTTGGACGGTGATACCGCGAGCAATACTGCTTCAGGTGGCGGTAGGTTTACTGACGGTGAACTGGGTGAATTAGATGGCAGAGAGAAAGATGGCGAAGGAAATTCTGATCCGATCTATTCAAACGCTCCCTGCAATAGCAAACCCTTCAACGAGTTTGATGACCATTCTTTTTGGGATGTTTCTGATGAACTTTCCAATGAGCAAAAGGAAGAAAATGAAATATGGACTACCCGCATGGTGGATGCAACAGAAATCGCCGAACAAATTTCGATTGAGTTTGGTAGTACGGGACGAGGACTTACTCCTCTTGCTGCAGAAAGAGTAATAAAAGAATTAAAAGAGGTTCAAACCGATTGGCGAACTGTACTTGAAAATTTTATTCAAGAAGAAATTAATGACTATTCATTTTCTCCCCCTGACCGCCGCTTTGAGGATAGCCCCTTTTTTCTACCGGATTTTAACGAAAAAGATGAACGTATTGAAGATATTTTATTTATGATAGACACCTCTGGTTCTATGTCTGATGAACAAATAACAACTGCTTATTCTGAAATTAAGGGTGCAATTGACCAGTTCGACGGTAAGCTTAAAGGATGGCTCGGCTTTTTTGACGCGGTTGTTGTGAAACCACAAGAGTTTGAAAATGAAGACGAATTCAAAATAATCAGACCTGCAGGTGGTGGCGGAACAAGTTTTGATATTATCTTTGAATATGTTCAAAATGAAATGAGAGATAAACCGCCTGCAAGTATAATAATTTTAACCGATGGTTATGCTCCTTTTCCTGATGAGAAGGAAGCGATGGGTATACCTGTTCTTTGGATAATTAACAATGAGGACGTTGAGCCTCCTTGGGGGAAGGTCACAAGAATCAAAGACTAACGCACCACATTTGGTGCATTACATTTCATATAATAACATTACAATAGAAAGTGAGGATTTAATATGGAAAGTACAAATCTTGTTAGAAGAATGAAAGAACTGATAAACCTTATCAAAGAAGCCGACGTTGCGTATTTCGTAAACGACAACCCAACTATGAGCGACAATGAATACGATAAGTTGGTGGCAGAACTTAAAGGCATTGAACACGAAACGGGAATTGTGTTTTCCGATTCACCCTCCAAACGAGTTGGAGGTAACGTTAAAGAAGAGTTAAAGTCAGTCACTCATACAAAGCCGATGCTTTCTGCGAAAAAAACAAAATGCATTGGCGATGTTTTAGAATTTGCCGCCAACAAAGACGTCATTGTTTCTTGGAAATTAGATGGTCTAACCATTGTTCTACGATATGAAAACGGGGAGTTAAAGCAAGCAATCACAAGAGGTAAAGATGGCCTTATCGGCGAAGACGTTACCCACACCGTAAGACATTTTAGAAATGTCCCTTTGAAAGTTCCGTGTAAAGATATCTTTGAGGTTCGTGGTGAAGGTGTATGTTCTTGGAGTGATTTTGAAATCATTAAAAAGAACGAAGGCCCAACTCATCCTCGTAACGTTGCCGCCGGCACCGTAAGAACTTTAACTGCCGACGAGGGAAAACTTTCTCATTTGGACTTTGTGGCTTTTGAACTGATTGACTCTAATAAAACTTGGGACAGTAAATTGGAGCAGCTTGAATTTTTGGAAAACAACAAATTTTCAGTTGTTGAACATTCCTTTGTTAGCTTTGGATCCGATGATATTGAATCAGAAATAGGTAAATACAACCCTGATACATATTTTTATCCGGTTGACGGCGTTGTTATTGAATACGAAGATTTAAAATACGGAAAATCTTTAGGGGCTACTGCTCATCACGAGAACAGGCTCATTGCTCTAAAATGGGAAGACACAGAGTATGAAACTGTTTTTAGAGGTGTAGAGCTTGCAACGGGTAGAACCGGTACTGTTGAAATTAATGCGATTTTTGATCCGGTAGATATCGGTGGTATGATGGTGCGCCGTGCTAATGTGCACGGGCTTTCGGGATTTGAAAAGCTTAAACTTGGCGTCGGGGATACGATTAAAGTATATAAAGCGAATATGATCGTTCCGCAGGTTTCAGAAAACTTGACCAAAAGCGGCACTTTTAAGCTCTCGGAATTTTGTCCCTGCTGTGGTGCGAAACTTGAAATTAAAATGTCCAATACAGGTGTTCGCAGTCTTTATTGTCCTAATGAGGATTGTCTTGCTCGTAACGCACAAAAAATAGCACGTTTTTGTGATAAAAAGGCAATGAACATTGAGGGCCTTAATGCTGCTAATATTAGCGCGTTTATGGAACAAGGCTTTATTAAAAGTATAAAAGATATTTACCATTTGGCTGCCCAAAAGAAGCAACTCCTTAACGCAAAGGGACTTGGAATCGGAAACTTTGACTGGTTGTTCGAAAAAATCGAATCGAGTAGGTCTACAAATCTGGCAAGATTTTTACTTGGGATCGGTATTCAAGGGATGGGGCCCGAAAGTGCCAAAAAGCTCGACGAATATTTTGGCAAATCCTTCAAGCGTTTTGAAGAAGCAATTAAAAACGAATATGAATTTAATCAAATTGAGGGAATTTCAGTATCGCTGAACAATAAAATTTATGATTGGTATTACAGTGAAAAAGAACAAGCAATATGGATGCCGTTGATAGATGAACTTAAATTCCGTGGAGATACAGCCACTACTAAAAGAAAAATTTTAAATGGTGATAATGTTTTAGAGAACAGAAATATTGCAGTTGTAGGAATACAAGATGTATCTGAACTTGATGCCGTAAAGAATGCCCTATCAAAATTGGGATTCAGTGTTGATGCTACAGTTACCTCCGATACAGAGTTTATGTTAGTTTCATTGAAGGGATAGTTTTTATGAATAATAAAGCAATTATGAATTACGAATATAGCACCGAATTTGAAAGTTTTATTACTGACAATATAGGAAAAATTGAAAATATTGCCCATGAAATTGTCTCAGAATATGTGCACTCAGATGTAGCAATCGTTCATGACGAAGATGAGACAACCTTTGTGACCTTTGGAGTGGGAGCAAGAGAAATGTATGCTCCCGAAGGAATGTACAAAAGATTTGAAATTTCTATGTCAGCATCAAAGGATACACTTACTGACAAGCAAACTTTTCTTATTGCAAACGAACTTATAAAAATCAGTAAGTTTCCTTTCAAAAACAACACTTGGCTTGGACCCTTTCACACAATAAACGCATCGGAAGAGTTTATTAAGGAATTTGGTTTTAAATATTTTATATTTGATGTTTTGAGTGAATATGATAATTCGGTAGTTATATTAAAATGCATTCCCATTTATGAAAGTGAATACGAAGCGGTTTGCAGCACTCAGACAGGCAGCATTGATTTTTTAGAAAAATACTATGACAAATTTATTTTAGATGATAGCGTTTTTGGTCGCGTAAACGTTCATCGTAAACAAATTAATTTATAAATATTAAAATACCCGTCAATAATAACCTCCCGTTTTTGGTGCATTGGTTATGGTATAAATATTATAGTGAGATGAATGATTGATTAAAATTTGGAGGAAGAATGTATGTTATTTTATAAAATTGAAGGCTCACTGGTTAAAATTGATGCCGAAAACGAGGATAGCAGAAAAGCTCATCGCGCTAACGTCAGAAGAATAGCAATAAAAAGCGATGAATTTAATGAGAAATTTTGTCGCGATTCTTTTTTCTTTGTTTCCAATTCCTCTGATGGTATTTTAACGGTTGGTGTTATCGCAGAGCGTCAAGGTAAAATTAGAGAAACCTTAAAAGCGTATTTAAAACACATCGAATGTGAGCTCGCTGATATTGTTGTAACGGAAATCACCTTTAACAGTATTCAAAACCTTTTATGTAGCGCTGATCGTCAAGACTACATAGCTGATGACGAAGAAGTGATGGAAAAGTATGGCTTAGATAAAATAAGTGGACGTCGTGGCAGAAGCATTGATTTTGGCGAAAACATTATTGATGAGAGAAGCCAATCTGAAGTTTTTTCGAATGCCGAAAAATATTTGTTGAATAAAACCTTTTTGCCGGAACTGGGTAGAATTTATGCCGGCGGAGCTAGCTCCAAACCTTACGGACATCCCGTGCATTACATTCTTCAAACCGATGATAGAGATACTCGCAGAGAGGCATATAAAACGTTACTTCAAGCGTTGTATGCAAATAACAGGCTTAGCAGCAAACGATACAGTTTCCTTGATTTCAAGCCCGGTGAGAGTTTTTCGGTGATGATGTATGACGCTTTATATAAAGTGTGCTCCGGCGGTGCGGTTGTAGTTCGTTACTTGGCAAATGATGATTCGGAAGATAATGGCTTTGCAAGTAGTGAACGTGATACTGTGGAAAATATTTGCGAAGTTGCAAGGCGTTACCGCAATCAGGTACTGACCGTTATTTGTTTGCCTCGTGAATGCAAAAAGGCTAAATCGTTGTTTTATGAAAACCTTGGCACTATGACTTTCGTGGAAATTCAAGAGGATTTTGTAGATGGTGAACAAGCTGGTTCTTTCCTTAAAATGTTAGCAAAAGAAAATAAGGTTAGGACAGATAAAGCGTTATTTGCAAAACTGGAAATAGATAAAGGGTATCTTGCTCCGGACTTGCGCGCCATATTTGATGAATGGTATAACAACAAACTTAAAACCGCAATCTACCCTCAATATAAAGATTTGAAAATAGCCAAACAAGAAGTTGTAAAAGCAACGCCGAAGGGATCTGCTTATGATGAACTTCAAGATATGATTGGTCTTAAAGAAGCTAAGTCAGTAATTCAAAAGGCCTTAAATTACTATAAGATGCAAAAACTTTATGAGGAAAAAGGGCTCAAACGTGATACCCCTGCAATGCATATGGTATTTAAGGGAAACCCTGGAACCGCAAAAACAACTGCGGCAAGACTTTTTGCTCGCATTATGAAAGATAACGGCCTGCTTTCCAAAGGCCAACTTGTTGAAGTAGGCAGAGGCGATTTGGTAGGTAAATATGTTGGTTGGACAGCACAAACTGTTCAATCAAAATTTAAAGCGGCTATTGGTGGTGTGTTGTTCATTGATGAGGCATATTCTCTTGTAGATGACCGTAGTGGGTCATTCGGCGATGAGGCAATTAACACCATTGTTCAAGAAATGGAAAACCATCGCGAGGATGTTGTTGTTATCTTTGCCGGCTATCCCGATGAAATGGAAAAATTCTTGCAGAAAAATCCTGGTTTGCGTTCTCGAATTGCTTTCCATGTTCCTTTTGAAGATTATGATGCCGATGAACTTTGTAAAATTGCTGCGTTAATCGGTAAAAACAAGGGAATATCTCTTGAATATGCTGCTCTCCAAAAACTTGGAACGATATTTGAGACAGCAAGAAAGCAAAGTGATTTCGGCAACGGTCGCTATGTGCGCAACGTTCTTGAACAAGCTAAAATGAATCAGGCTTCGCGCTTGCTTGAATACGATTTTGACGATATTACTACCGAAGAAATCACAACAATCAAAGCTGTTGATATTGTGATTCCGGAAATCAAAATCGAATCAAAACCCAAAATCGGCTTTGCTTGTTAGATACCAAAAATGGTACATAAAAAATCGTATAATAAAGATACACTAAAAGAAAGAGGTAATATATATGAGCAAATTTGATAAGATTATTGGTTATTCCGCAGTCAAGAAGGAACTAAAACAAATTGCTGACACGCTCAAAAATCGTGAGGTTTACGCAAAGCTTGGCGTTTCTTCGCCCAGAGGCCTTCTTTTGTACGGTGAGCCCGGTGTTGGTAAATCTTTGATGGCAAGCGCTGTTATTGAAGAAAGCGGTCGCAAAGCATTTGTTTGTCGGAAGGACCAACCTAATGGCGATTTTGTAAAGGTGATTAAAGCTACCTTTGAAAAAGCAATTGAAAACGCTCCTTCCATTGTGCTTTTGGATGATATGGACAAGTTTGCTAACGGCGATGAACGTCATCCTGATGCTGAAGAATATGTTACCGTTCAGTCTTGTATTGATGAGGCTAAAGGTAAAGAAGTATTTGTCTTGGCAACGGTCAATAATATGCGTTGTTTGCCTCGTTCCCTCCATCGCGCGGGACGTTTTGACAGGGTTATTGAAATTGATACTCCTCGTGGCAAAGATGCGTTGGCGATTATTGCTCATTATCTGAAAAACAAAAAAGTCGTTGATAACGTGGATGCAAAAACGATTGCGCGTATTATGGATGGCCGTTCTTGTGCCGAATTGGAAACTGTTATTAACGAGGCGGGTCTTTATGCCGGGTATGAGCGTGCAGATTTTATCACTATGGAGCATTTTATGGAAGCGTTAATGCGTACCGTATTTGACGTGCCTGCTGCATCTGATGAATTAGAGGATGAAGATTTTTATTCTTCTTTAGATGATTCCAAAAAGTTCGCTTCACAAATCGTATATCACGAAGCCGGCCATGCAGTCGTTTCGGAAGTTCTTTGTCCCGAAAGTGTAACGCTTGTGTCGGCGCACAATCGAGGTGGTAGGAGCGGTGGGTTTACCGATTATTACAATGACAAATCTCAATCTCCGCTTTATTGGAATAAGAGTCGCATTGTTGGTGCATTAGGTGGCATTGCTGCTATTGAACAAAAATATGGTATCTTTGATGTAGGCGGCGAGCGTGACCTGGACCAAGCTTTTGACAGAACTAAGAACTTGATTGTAAACACTTGCATTAGTGGTTTCCATTTGCATTGTAACGGTTATGAGGATACCGAATCTTTGAAGTCCGAGCAAGAGAAAGCGGTTGCAGCCGAGGTTGAAAAGTTCTATCGAAAAGCCAAAGAAATTATCTCTCTGAACTTCGAGTTCTTTGAGAAAATTGCGGCGGCTCTTGCCAAAAAGAAGTTGCTTTCTGCTGTTGATATTCAAAAAATCAAGAGCGAGTGTAAAATTGTGCCTGTTGCTTTGTAAGCAACAGCGCACAATTCGCAAGTATACTGTGATGATTATTAAACGTATTACAGTAAAGAACTTTGGCTCGGTCGCGTTTTATGATACTGTCTTGACCTCGAAATTAAATATACTTGATACTTTTTTTACATCAGAAATTTCAGCTGCGATTGAATTAGTGCTATGTAGTAAGACTTTGCAAGAGCACCATGTTATTGGCGTGCGAGATGACACGCTGATCACAGCGGAGGTTTTAGTGGCAGAAAGTAGTTATTATATTGAACTGAAGCCGACTGACGAAGGTTTACTGAAGCTAACCACATTAGATGATAGAGAAAAAGATGTTACAGATTTTTATCGTACCTTAATATCGCATTGCACAGAACAGGATACCATAGATAATTTTGATGGTCGAGATGACTCTTTCCCATTAAGACTGTGCTGGTATAGGGGTTGTGATGACTATGAAGCGCCAAAGGATCTACATAGTAGATCAAACTATGTGGTTAGTACCAAAACCTTTAGGTCGCATTTGATACGATATATTAAAGCATTTGAACCTGAGCCAATTAACAATATTAAGAATTATAAGGCAACTATTAACAATCAAGGAAGGTTTGAAGTAGTGTATCCTGGTGTGTCCGGCGAACTGCTATTGAGTGAAACAGAAGAAAAGTTGTTTTGGTATATTTGTTTTTTGAATGTAGCAGAGTTTTGGACGGATGTTGAAAACATTCGCAATATGCATCATGAAAAAAAGCCGCTTATAATTAAAAACTTTCTTGAGTTCTTAGATCAAACAACTGATATAGACGGTCTGATTGCACGGACGACAAAGTTAGGAAGGCAAGTGATTATACTAACACTTCCTATGCAAGAATCATTAAAAAGGAAATGGATGGGCAAAAACGATGAGCACAGAAAAATATCCGGAACATAAGAAAAGAACGCTTCTATTAAGTGATCGAATCTCTCAAGGATCTGTAAAAAGTATAATGGATAGTATATTAGAGATAAACGAGGATGATTCAGAAAAAGAGGAAATATACAAAGACTGGGAAAGAACACCGATTAAATTATTTATCAATTCATATGGCGGAAGTGTATACGATGGTTTGGCTTTGATTGATGTTATCAAAAACAGTAAAACCCCGGTACATACGATTTGTGTTGGCTCTTGTATGAGTATGGCTCTTTGGATTTGGCTTTCCGGAATAAAACGATTGGTTGGGGAAAGAGCTACTTTGATGTTTCATGACATCTCGACTTTCGCAGTTGACAAAACGGAAGGAATCAAGCAAGAACTGAACGAAATGCTGAGGCTTCAACAGATGTTAATATCTGAGATTGTTGGTACATCTGCAGTGGAAGAAGAAAAACTCCAGGATTACATTACACGCAAAGCCGAGTGGTATATTCCTGCCAGCGAAGCGATTTTATTAAAACTTGCTAACAGTTATTACAAGTAGAAAGGTTGTAGAAAATGGGATATTTTTCTGACTTAGCACAAAAATATATCGACTTCGATTATGATAGAAGTTATCCTTCGCCTGAAGAACAATTATTATGGAGATTGGATGATTTAAATTATAAACTCGAAGAATTGACTGAAAAAGACGCTCCGTATCGTGGGTGGGAACGTTTGACCGACAATGACATCCGCTATGCTATTCCAGAATATTTCGAAAACATCGCGGATGTTGAAAGAGCGATTGAGTTGGCATTTGAAGATCTAAAAAATAAATACGATATTGAAATATCTGAATTAGATTCCGAGCAAGAAGAGGTTTTTGATGGTGGTGCCGTGCAGATGACTTTGTTTGAAATCATTCCTTTCCCGGTTCAACCCACGCCACTTAAAGCTGCTTAAAACCATATTAAGGAGTAGAGATATGCATGAGACAATAAATTCGAATGATGCGTCAAATGAACAATTAACCCGACTACGTAACATTGTTTGGTTATGGTGTATATCAGAAGGATACGAGGATGTATCAACCGGGGAAAACATCTGCTTCACCAAAAATCAAAAGACAACCACTTTTATTTTAGAAACAAACAAATCAAGGGATGAGTTGCTAACTTGTATATATGAAGCAAAGCAAAAATACGATTATATTTTTGTTGTTATCAACGATTCTTCAAAACGCCGGGAATTGATAAAAAACATTCCTGAATTTTGCGGAGTGTTTTGCGACTCGAATGCGTTTGGGTTAGGTCAAGTAACACAAATTTTTAGATTCCCCAGTGATTGTCACAAAAAACGCATAAGCATTATTAAACGCTTCAAATCCCTTTTTATTAGAAACTAATTTGGTGTTTATGATGTCCCGTTGGGAACGCAATAAGTTCTGCCTTTCTAACGGGATATTTTTTGTTTTTAAAAATATTTTCAATTTTCAGGAATATTTTGTATATACTTAGCTCGTTATATAATTGAGGGGGTTGTTTTAACAGCTCCCTCAATTATTTGCAAAAAATATTTCAAAAAACTCTTGACAAACGAACATTTGTTCTGTTATAATGTAAAATGCTGAATTTTCGGCATTTACAACTTAATATGAAGATGTGTTAAAACATAACATTCGTGGCGTATGCCACCGCCTTCACAAATGCTACGGGTCTGTTGGCAGAGAAGGTTGATCATACAGTCCTCGTCTTTGAATTTCAAAGTCGATACATAGAACATCGGATTTAAGCGAGAGCAGTGCTCCCGCTTATTCGTGCTACCTATGTATCGGCTTTTTTATTTTGTCTTCAAAGAAAGATACATATATACAACATTCTCATTTTAAGAAAAGAACCTTGACAACTGAATAGCCGTCCGATGGAGATATGATTTTGCGATGACCTTGATTTAACTTAAAGCGAGCGAAACAACGTTGCGGTGAGATCCCGGGATAGGAACGACTTTCGGATAGAACGGCAAAAAAATAGATCTATCGTTTAAGGGAGGTGTTAAATAACACTTATAAAGCAACATGCTTTATTTTTCAAGGCGCCTTGATGGGACGGCATCACTTCGTGATGGCATTGGTCTCGCAAGCATCGCGCTTGGATATCACAAGCGCACCTTTAAGGGTTTTCAACCCCTAACACCCCGAAGGAAAGGAGGAAACAATTATGTCTCAAAAAACGCAAAGCTTTATCTTAAGGCTCGAACCCAAAGAGTTAATGTGGCTTGAAAGACAAGTTAATGAAAGCGGTCTTAACAGGCAGGATTATCTTCGTAAATTGTTCAAAGAAGCAGTTGTAGTGCCTTGCCCATCTGCCGAGCTTGAACACCTTGTAGAAGGCTTGAAGCCTATTGAAGAAAATTTAAAACAAATAGAAACTAACTTTTGCAAAACAAAAACAATCGATATGGAAAAACTCGATGAAAATATGGCTGAACTTAAAAAGTTGGTTGCCGAAACAATCGACTACGATTATGACAAAGAAAATTAAAAAGAAAGAAGGAATTTATTATGAATCATAAGCAAAAAGGAATTATTGTCAGGCTTTCAGATGAAGAGTTCAACGCCTTGAACGAAAAGGTTAAAATGTCAGGACTACCCCGACAAACCTATGTCAGAAAGCTTATTCATGGTGTAATGCCCGACGGAAAAATATCTGAAGAATTGCACACCGTTTTTAGCACCTTAGATTTAATTAGAAACCATATCCACTTACTGATACTGTTCGGTGCCGGTAAAAATTCTAACCAACTGCAAAAATTAAAGGATTATCGCAGTTGGATTACAAAGGTTGAATTCGGATTAGACAAAGGTTTTGTCTGGAAATGGTATAAGGAGGATAAATATTATGGTTAAAAAGAAAAGAGACAGTATTGTAAATATTCGGGTAACGCGTTTTGAAAAACAACGCATTTTGCACCACGCTAAACAAAGCAACCTAACTATATCAGAATATTTAAGACAGCTTGTTATTACAAACGAATTAAAATTTGAAAAAGAAAAGGAGAATGTAAATGAAGGATAAAATTACTGTTTTGAAAATCGAGAACCTAAAGGAATTTGAAGGTCATCCCTACAAGGTGACCGACAATGAAGAAATGGAAGCATTGGCACTAAGCATCAAGGAAAACGGGATATTAAGTCCCGTTGTGGTACGACCGATTGAGGACACCGGCGATTACGAAATCATCTCGGGACACAGACGAATATTTGCGGCAAAAAAGGCAGGACTCACTGAAGTTCCTGCCTCAATTTATGCCATCAGTCGCGAAGAAGCCATCATTGCTTTGGTGGATAGCAACCTCCACAGAGAGCATATCCTACCGAGTGAAAAAGCGTTTGCGTACAAGATGAAAATGGATGCGCTATCCCATCAAGGAAAACGCACCGATTTAACCTCAGACCAAGTTGGTCTAAAGTTCTCTGCCGAGCAAGTATCTAACGATGACAGTGCTACCCAAGTAAAAAGATATATCCGCTTAACCAACCTCATAAAACCGCTGCTGGATATGGTTGATGAGGGCAAGATAGCGTTCACACCTGCAGTGGAGCTTTCCTTCTTAAACGATACCGAACAAGCCGATTTGGTTGAGGTAATTGAGGTTTGCGAAGCTACTCCAAATTTATCCCAAGCACAGAGGTTAAAGAAGATTAGCCAAGGCGATGGTCTTATCCCTGAGGTTATAGCAGAAGTATTAAACGAGCAAAAGGCAAATCAAAAAGAGCGCATCAAAATTCCTACCGAAAAACTACGAAAATATTTCCCCAAGCGTTATACGGCAGCGGATATGGAAAAAGAAATCTTTGCGATGCTTGAAAAGCGTTATAAAGAAAAACAAAAGGATGCGAGGTGATAAAGATGGGATTTATTGTAGGTCTCGGTGGTGAACAGGAATACAAAATCGGTAAAGTCAAGTATGTAGTTACTTCATCCTTTTTGCCCACAAAAGAAAAAGTCGGCCTTAAAGACCGATTAGCAAGAGTTGTTACAAGTGATTTCACAGATTGGACAGATGTGCCAACAACAGATAATATTGATACGGAATATATGTGCTCGACTGTCGGAAAGGAGGACTAATGCAGTCGAAAGAAAATTTAGGGATTACAGCTCTTTACTGTCGTGTATCTCGTGACGATGGCACTGAAAAAGAAAGTAATTCCATCACCAATCAAAAACGTATGCTTACTAAATACGCAAAAACTAACGGCTTTAAAAACATCAAGGTTTATGAGGATGACGGATTCACCGGCACAAACTTCAACCGACCGGATATGCAGCGACTTTTGGATGACGTTGAAATGGGATATATTTCAACCATTATCGTAAAGGATATGTCTCGATTCGGTCGTGAGTATCTGCAAGTCGGTTACTACACCGAGCATTACTTTCCCGAAAAGGAAGTACGATTTATTGCAGTCAACGACGGTGTAGACAGTGCTAACGAAGAGGATAACGATTTTACACCTTTAAGAAACTTTATGAATGAGCTTTATGCCAAGGATATTAGCCGTAAAGTGAAATCGGCTCATCGTGTTAAAGGAATGGCAGGCGAACCGTTATCTCAACCACCTTACGGGTATATGAAGGATCCGGAAAACAAAAAGAAATGGATTATGGATCCTGAAGCAGCGGCGGTGGTTCGTGATGTTTTCAAGATGTGTTTAGAGGGCAAAGGCAATGAAACCATTGCAAGAATTTTACAAGAAAGGCAGGTGTTAATTCCAATGGCTTATTGGCAATCCAAAGGCCTACCGAGAGGTGGCAAAATAAAGCAACCCAACCCTTACAAGTGGTGCAAAACAAGTATTTCAAAAATCCTTTCTCAGCAAGAATACTGCGGTGACGTTATTAACTTTAAAAGCTATTCCATCTCCTTTAAGAAAAAGAAACGCATACCCAAGCCAAAAGAGGATTGGATGGTCTTTAAGGATGTTCACGAACCAATTATTGATCGCGAAACTTTTGAACAGGTGCAGAAACTTACTCAAACAACAAAACGCAGAGCGCCAAAGTCAAATGACATTCCTAAAAATATGTTTGCGGATTTACTTTACTGTGCCGACTGCAAAAGCAAGCTTTGGTTTCATATCAACACCAAAAACAAAGATATTCATTATTTCAGTTGTTCCAACTATGTTAAGGATTACAGGGGTACTTGCCAGACAAGGCATTATGTGAGAGCCGATGCGATTGAGGAAGTAGTAACCTATGAACTACAACGCCTTGCAGATTTCCTGCGATACGACCAAGACGGGTTTGCTCAGCTCCTTGCCGATAAAACGAATAAAGATATGTTGACCGAGCAGAAACACACCAAATCCACCATAGAGCAAAGCCAAGCAAGAATCAATAAAATTGACGTGCTTTATGAACGGCTTTATGAGGACAATGTGTCGGGCAAAGTCACAGATTCATTCTTTATGGAACTGTCGCACAAATACGAAAATGAGAAAGCAGAACTCAAAAAGAAAATTATAAATCTCAAAATGCGACTTGACGAGTTGGACAAGAAGGTTTTTCATAAAGATATGTTTATATCCGCAATTCGGCGATTTATGGAGATGAAAACCATAACGGCACCGTTAATTCGAGAACTCATTGACCATATTGAAGTTCACGAAACGGAGGGCGAAGGAAAATATAAAACCCAACGAATTGTGATATTCTACCGATTCGTAGGTTATATAGAAATCCCTGAAAGTGCCTTTTCACGGCCTTTGACAAAGGATACAAGACAAGGCGTGGCCGTTTCGTATATACCCAAAGCCTTACCGGTATAACAAAAAAGAGCAGGCAAAACCTGCTCTAAACACTAATGTGCATAAAAAAGAATGTTCATAACGGTCAGTTCCGTTATGAACATTCAACATGGTCCGAGTGACAGGACTTGAACCTGCGGCCTCTTGACCCCCAGTCAAGCGCGCTACCAAGCTGCGCCACACCCGGATTTCTGACGACTTTGATATTATATCTGTATTGGCAGGAAAAGTCAATACCTTTTTACAACTTTTTTTGATTTTTTTATTTTATTTTTTCATTGAAAACGAGGACGGGTCAATACTGTTAAAGCCGCGTCCTCGTTTAAGTTTTTATTCGTTTTTGTCCTTTTCTCCAACCGCGGTGCGCATATCACTGAACAGCAGAGAAATGCACCAGATTGCACCCAAAGCAACGAGAGTATATATCACCCTGGACAATATGGCACTCTGACCGCCGAAAATCCACGCAACAAGGTCAAACTGAAAAATTCCTATAAGACCCCAGTTGAGTCCGCCGATAATTGTAAGAATCAAAGCAATTTTATCAATCATGTCAATTCACTCCTTTGAGTTTATTTTTGACACAATTTCAAATTATATACATTTTTCTTATAATTCAATCGCCATCATACAACCGCCGCCGATTACAGACAGAACCTTAAAGCCGTTTTTCTTGTAAAATCTTATTGCGCCGTCATTGTCAGCCGCACAGGAAAGCATAAGACCCTTGATGCCGCTTGCCCTGAGCTCGGCTTTGAGAGCATCCATAAGCCTTGTACCCGTGCCCTTGCTCTGACAAAGGTTGAGCACGTTTATATGAAGGTGCGCGGGATACTTTTTTGCATACAGAGCGTGACCCATAACATCCATAAATGCCTGGGTGTAATATTTCATACCAAGCTCTCTGATTTCGGGAAGGTAGAATTTAAAAAAGTTTCTTCTGAAGCTCTTATAATCGGGTGCGCAGATAATGTAGCCTATAGCCTCGTCCTTTTCATCGGCCGCAACAAAGCAGTATCCGGGAGTAACCTCGGTATAATAATCGTTATAAAGAAGCTCAAGTAATTTAATGTCCTTTTCCGTTTCAACGGGAAGGCGTGAGGTTTCGATAAGAATGTGCCTTACGGCCGGCTTATCCTCAGGCTGATATTTTCTGATGCTTATCATATTTTCATCCCCCATATTTCTTTTGATGACGTTGACACGCCGAGTGCACCGTTCTCAAGTGCAACGGTTGCATCGCTCTTTTCGCTGACAAGTCCGCCGACAATAACGGGAACCTCAAGGCTTGTGCTGAGCTTTTTTATTATGCGCGGCATAATTCCGGGCAATATCTCTATTGCATCGGGATTTATCATCTGCGATGCCTTTACAGCCGTTTCAATGGAAAGAGAATCAATTATAAATACTCTCTGAACGGTAAGCAGGCCTAAGCTTTTGGCCGCCTTGAGAAGGCTGTTTTTGGTAGAAATTATACCGTCGGGACAGATTTCACTGCTGATATACTTAAGCGCAGTTGCATCCTTTGAAAACCCGTCAAGCAAATCAACGTGAATAAAAACAAGCTTTCCCGCTTTTTTTACTCTGTCAACCGTTTCCTTCAAATCGAATATAGTTCCGCAGAGAAGAAACACAATTTCACAATCCGAAGCAAGTGCATCATCAAGCCTTGCTATGTCCTTTACACCGGCTATTATCGGATTGCTTTTCATTTTATCCGCAAAAATCTGCTTCATATTATTCACCCTCAACCGCTTTTGAAATAAGTCCTCTTAATTCTTCAACGCCGTCACCCTTTGTGCTTGAAAAAGGTACAACGCTGATATTTCCGTATTTTGCAAGAAGCGAGCATAATGCCTCAAGCTGATTCAATCTTTCGGTTTTGTTAAGCTTGTCACACTTTGTAAGTGCAACAACAAAAGGAATTTCACACTCAAGCATATACTCAATCATATCTATATCCTGCTGTGAAGGCATATGCCTCATATCAATAAGCTGAACCACAAGGCGTATATCTCTGCCCGAGGAAAAATATCCCTCCATAAGCTCCGCCCAACGAAGCTTTTCATCCCTTGCAACCTTTGCGTATCCGTAGCCCGGAAGGTCGACAAATCTGCATTTATCAACCCTGAAAAAGTTTATTGTTACAGTTTTGCCGGGCATTGAGCTTACACGGGCAAGAGATTTGCGCGAAAGCAATCTGTTTAAAAGCGAGCTTTTGCCCACATTTGAGCGACCCGAAAAAGCAACCTCGGGTATATCAGATGCGTTCAGCTGTTTAAACGAGCCGAAGGAGGTTTCAAAAATAGGATTATCGAATTTCACTGTTCTGCCTCCTGTCTTTTATAATTACATCGTGATGTGAGAATATAACGGAAGCCTTGTCATCCTGAAAATCGTTGACAACAGCAACGGCAAGCACCTCATCAATAGTTGAAACGGGAATAAATTCAACATTTTCCTTTACGGTTTTATCAATTTCCCACAAATCTGCGTAATTATCCTTCGGGATTATCACCTTTTTAATGCCTGCTTTATATGCGGCCATTGATTTTTCTCTGAGACCGCCAATGGGCAGCACCCTGCCCGTAAGGGTAACCTCACCCGTCATTGCAACCTTTCTGTCAACCTTTTTTCCGCTGAGTGCTGAATAAAGTGCAGTTGAAATGGTAACACCGGCCGAGGGTCCGTCCTTAGGAACGGCACCCTGAGGCACGTGAATATGAATATCGTTTTTAGTAAACGACTCAAGAGAAATACCGTATTTATCCTTTTTGCTTCTCAGGTAGCTGTATGCCGCCTTTGCAGACTCCTTCATAACGTCGCCGAGAGAGCCCGTGGCCTCAATTTTGCCTTCACCCTCCATTGCAACGGCTTCAACCTGCAGTATTTCACCGCCTACCCTTGTCCAGGCAAGGCCGTTTACAACACCTACGGCATTTTCATTAAGAAGCTCTTCGTTTTTGTACTTTCCGGGGCCAAGCATTTCTTCAAGAAGCTCAGATGTAACGCTTATGCGCTTACTGCCGCTTTTTTCAAGAAGAAGCACGCTTTTTCTGCAAACCGAAGCAATTACCTGCTCAAGCCTTCTAACGCCGGCTTCAGAGGTATATTTGGTTATAAGGGTTCTGATGGCCTCATCAGAAAAACGGATGTTGTTACCCGTAAGGCCGTGAAGCTTAATCTGCTTTTTGATAATATGCTTTTTTGCAATTATTTCCTTTTCCTGCTGAGTATAGCTGACAAGCTCAATGATTTCCATTCTGTCGTAAAGCGGCGCGGGAATTGTTGAAGCATCGTTTGCAGTGGTGATGAAAAGCACCTTGCTCAAATCAATGGGAATTTCCATGTAATTATCTCTGAAAGTGTTGTTCTGCTCAGGGTCAAGCACCTCAAGCAAGGCCGAGGCAGGGTCGCCCTTGTAATCCTTGCCGAGCTTGTCAATTTCATCAAGCAAAATAACCGGATTAAAGCTTTTGGCCTGAATCAATGCATTCACAATTCTGCCGGGCATTGCACCCACATAGGTTTTTCTGTGGCCGCGGATTTCAGCCTCATCGCTGACACCGCCAAGGGACATTCTCACATATTTTCTGCCCATTGCCTTGGCAACACTGCGCACAATTGAGGTTTTACCCACACCCGGAGGTCCAACAAGGCAGATAATCTGCCCCTTAAGATTATCTGTTTTTGCCTTTACGGCAAGCATTTCAACAAATCTTTCCTTGACTTTTTCAAGTCCGTAATGGTCCTCATCAAGTATGTGCTCAGCTCTGACAACATCAAGATTATCCTCTGTATAGCTGCCGAATTTTAAGGACAACGCCGTATCAAGATAAGCTCTGATAATAGACGCATCAACGGATGTGCCCTGCATTTTGGAAAGCTTGTCACATTCTGAAAAAAGCTTCTCCTTGATTTCATCACTGCAAGCAAGAGCCTTGATTTTTTCTTTGTATTTGACAGAATCGGAAAGGACATCCTCACCCTCACCAAGCTCATTGTAAATTGCTCTGATTTTTTCTCTGAGATAATAATCCTTTTGATTATCCTCCATCTGCTTTTCAACTTTGCCTTCAATTTCGTTTTCAATTTTAAGAATATTGTTCTCCTTGCGAAGCACATCGAGAAGAAATTCAAGGCGGTCAATAAGAGAAACCTTTTCAAGTATTTTCTGCCTTACACGGTAATCGGGTATGATGTTGCCTGCAACCAGGTCTGCAAAATCACTCGAATCCTCAGTATAAAAAATCTCGGCATCTCTGCGTGCCTCCTCCTCACTGCGTGAGGTGTAGCCCATATATGAAATAAGCTCCGTTTTAAGCTTGTTGACAAGAGCATCCTTAAGCACGGTGTCTTCACTTTTTACGGCAGGTGTTCTGCGCTCTCTTACATCACAGCTGAAATAAGGCTGAACGGTAATAACGTCAGCAATCTGCGCTCTTACAAGGCCCTCAACAACAATCCTCATCTGATTTTCGTTGGGTGCCTTGAGTATCTGCTTTACACTTGCAATAACGCCGTAATTGAATAAATCTACGGGTGTCGGGTCATCAACAAGCGCATCCTTCTGAGCAACAAGAAAAACCTTCTGGTCATCATTCATTGCGGCCTCAATTGCGGCAATTGATTTTTTGCGTGCTATATCAAAATGAAAGCGCACACCGGGAAATATAACAATGCCCCTTACTGCAACAGTAGGCATAGATTTGTAAATTCTGTTAATAGCCATTATAAATACCAATCCTCAGTAACTTTAGTTCAAGCTATTATACAACAAAACATCACTTAAATCAACATTAATATGTTAAATTGAATATATTAAACAGTAAAACAGATGTATTCACCTTGGTAATTGAATACATCTGTTATCTTTTTAACTTCTGTTTTATTTCAGCTTAACGGGCTGACCGCCGTTTTTTCGCGATATATCGGCGGCAAGAGCAATATTGTGGCTTTCAACCGTTGCATCTATCGTTGTTATATCTGTAAGGTCGGTCAGTTCACCGCAAATTATTTTAACAAAGCCTGCAACGGTACGTATATCACCCTCAACGTGGCCGCTTATTGCAGGACTGCCCGTAAACACTTTGTGTGATTTTCCGCCGAAAATTCTCATTTCAAGCCCGGTTCCGTAACCTATCAGCTCACCCTTTGTTCCCACAATGTGACATTCTCTGAACATTTTATCGGAAAATCCGTTCATATTAAGCACGGCTACTGCACCGTTTTCAAACTGCATTGTAACAAGCTGATGGTCACAAACATCGTTGTCGTTTAAAAATACGCATTTACCGTAATCGCCGTATTTTATTGCATTGACAATATCCGCCCTGCTGTTACTCATTTTTCCCGTAAGGGTACGCTTCATATATTTGATGAACTTTGCTTTATAAAACGGGTCGGTTATGTAAAGCCTTTCAGCATCGTAGGGGCAATTTTCCTTTGCCTTGCAGCCGCCCATACAGGTCGGTGTTGCGCCTTCGGGCGCATTGGCTGAATTGAAATATCTGAGTGAGCCTACGGAGCTGACAGCTACGCAGGGACTTTCAACAAACCAGGAGATTAAGTCAATATCGTGACAGCATTTTGCAAGAATAGAAGGAGTAGAGGCAAGCTCACTGTGCCAATTTCCGCGTACGAAGCTGTGGGCAAAGTGAAAGTAGCCGACGTTTTCCGTATGGTTAACAAAAACAATATCGCCGATTTTTCCGCTTGAAATTATTTCTTTGATTTTCTTATAGTAATTTGAATAACGCAAAACGTGGCAGATAATGAGCAATGCACCCTTTTCCTCGGCAAGGTCTCTCAATTCTGTATATTCTTCCTTAACTCCGCTGACCGGCTTTTCAAGAAGAATATATTTATAGCCCGTTTCAAGTGCCTTTTTTGTAATTTCATAATGACTTGCATCCTGAGTGGCAATTATCAGTGCATCTGAAATAACGCCCTGGCGAAAAAAGCTTTCCGTGTCATTATAGCACCTTTCTTCAGGTATACCGAATTTAGGTGCAATATCCTTTAAAGCCTGCTTACTGATATCGCAAACTGCAAAAATGCTAACCTTTTTGGAATGGAAGCTCTTAAGAAAGCCCATATATTCACTGCCTCTGTTGCCAAGGCCAATAACCGATATCTTCTTCATTTTTTCTCCTCCTTTTACTTACTTCTCCACTGTAACACAAAGAAGGTAAAAAATCAAGCAAAAAAATCACACCGCCGAATTAACGGCGGTGTGATAAAGCTCATGATTAAGCCATAAGAGCCTTAAACCATGCAACAATCTTGTTGAACCATTCAATAATTCTCTGGAAGAATGCGATAAGACCGTTGGGAGCAATACCATCTGAGGTAAATACATCTTCCATATACTTATCAAGGAAGTTGCCGAGGAAGTCGCCGATTGTGATTTCATCGGGATCCTCTGATCTGCTGAGCTCCTTGAGAATGTTCTGCCACTCAGCGTTGATATCCTTAATACCGTTTACAAGCTCTGCTGAGCCGATATCTGCACTGTAGAACAGATAGTAGATTACTGCAAGTGCCTGATCCATACCGAGGTATGTGTCAGTTGCAAGTGAAGCAATGCTGTCAAGAACGCCGCGGAGATATCCTTCTGCATCCTCGCTCATACCTAAGTTATCCTTAAGAAGGCCAAGAAGCATTTCTCTGTTGTTCTCATGCATAATGAAGGTTACAAGAAGTCTGAGAACTACTGTTACCATCTCATCCTTTGAAGCTTCTTCGTTGTAAACCATCTTGTATGCAGTCTTTTCGTTAAGAGATGTGTAGGATTCAAGTGTACCTACGGTAAGCTCTTCAACTGCACTTGCATCGATGTTTTCAAATTTATAGCCTGTTGCGTCAGCAATAAGGTCAAGAAGCATCTGGAACAGAGTTTCGAAATCAAGAGTTTCAAGGAATTCAACACCGAGAAGCTCATAGAGATCGATTGCTGCGATGGGCTCAATAGCACTGAGAAGTGTGTAAACCGCATTGAGTGTGTTCTTGATTACTGTATCAACACCGTTGGAGTTGATGAAGTAAATGATGTTGGGAAGCATTGCAAGAATTGCTGATGCAGGATCATCTGCAACAATTGTATCCACTCTGTCAAGAAGAGGATTGAGGATTGATGTGAGAAGAACGCTGCCGTCCTCATCAACTGCTGCATTGTAATCAGCGGGAGCAAGAATACCTTCACACTCAAGTGTTTCAAGAAGAGGAATGATACCGTAAGCGTAGCCTTCAGCACCCTCAAGCTTGATAAGGTCATTCTTTTCAAGGTCTACAAAGAATGCAATGTCATCGTCAGCAAGTAACCACTTGAGAACGGGATAAAGAGGCTCAAGAACATCGCAAAGTGATGCTACAAACTGCTCTCTGTCCTCAGTAAACTCGGGAACCTCAACATCTGCTACTGCAGAAATGTCAGCAACCTCTGAGTTTGCAAGAACTGCTGCAATGTACTTACCAACATTCTTACCGTTCACTTCAAGGTCTTCAATACCTGCAAGCACGCCTGCAAGTGCATCGCGGATTGCGATTACATTTGAGCTGTTGTAAAGTGAGCCGTTAAGTAAGCCGTTGATAAGGTCTGTAAGGTTATTAACTGCTACACCGTTAATCTTGATGCCGAGGAGGTAAAGGATGTTATCAACAAACTGACCGAAGTTGTCAGCAATGTATTCAGCCATTTCCTCGGTGTAAAGAGGACCGTAAGAATAACCCTCGTAAAGTTCTGAGCTTTCAAAAGCTGAGAATACTTCACCGGTATCTGCCTTATCAGTGAACTGCCAATCGAATTCCTGAATAGCTACGGGAGCTACACCGTTGCAAAGGTTAAGAATTACTGTGTAAGCAGCCTCGCCTACAAGACCCTTAACGAACTCTGCGTTGTCTTCGTCTGCGATAGTGAGAAGAACAAGGTTAACAAGAACTGTTACCATGTCATGCTTATCAAACTCATCCTTGTAAGACATCTTATAAGCAGCTGATGCACTTACTGAATCGTATTCCTTAACCTCACCGAGAGCAAAGCCTACAAGCACGTCTTCAATAAGAGTAAGGTCAAGACCTACCATAAGTGAAACTGCTTCAAGAACTGCTGCCATTGAAAGGTTATCAAGACTGATTGCTGCTTCATCGCCGAGTTTAAGAAGTGACTTGATGTTTACAAGTGAGTTGATATCAACGTTAACGCCAAATACTGCAAGCTTCTCAATAAGAGCGGTAACTGCTGCAAGAGTGTTATCAACTACAGCTGCAACACCGTTTGCATTGAGGAAGTAGAGAACGTTGGGAAGAATGTCAAGAACGGTTGCAACAGGATTGTCGAGAATCTTGTTGATGAGCTCTGCAACAGAAGTGAGAACGCCTGTTACAATTTCTTCTGTTGCACCGTCAGCGGCGGGAAGATCTTCACAGCCAAGTGCTTCAAGAAGAAGTGCAAGACCTTCTGCGTAACCGTCTGCACCGGTAACTGTAATGTATGAACCTTCAGTTACAAGGCCTTCGCCGATACCGTCAGCATCTTTAACAAGAATATTGTAGTCATCGCCGAGAAGGAGCCATTCCACAATGCCCTTTGCGTGAGTATTGAGTATATTCGCAAGCTCTGCTGCAAATTCATCAACTGTATCAATGCCCGCAGGAGCCTCGTATTTCTTAAGACCTACAACGTCTGCACCGAGAAGCACGCCTGCAGCGTCAAGAAGTCCGTCATCAATACCGCCGAGAAGATTAGTGATGCTTGAAACAAGTGATTCGAGAGTTTCACCTGTGAATACATTCACATTAGCCTTAAGAAGAGCTGAAAGTGAATCGTAGTTGCTGTCAATGAGACCAGCGATAAGGTCAGCAATTTCGGGAAGATTGTCAGCTACGTACTGAGCTGTAGCCTCAGTCCAGTTGTTGGGATAAGTAATTGCATATTTCATTACATCAACTGTACCGTTATCAGCAAGAGGATACTCCCACTCAGGAGAAGCGTAATCAATTTCAACACCGGCAAATACATTCTTAAGCTGTGCGATGAAGTCTGTTCCAAGCATTTCGTCAAGCTTAGCTGCAAATGCATCATCTGAAACAAGCTCAAGTGCAACAACCAGAAGAATTGTGATTACATCTTCTTCGGCTGCTTCCATCTTGTAAATGAATTCGCCCTTTGTAATCTTACCTGTGCAGAAGTTTACAAGAATGTTTTCTGCGGCATCAAGGGGAAGGTCGGTTGCACCTTCAACGATTGTTACAACGTTTTCAAGTGAAAGCTCTGCAAGGTCAATACCGATGAGCTCGTTGAGGTTTACGTTGAGGCCGAATGCCTGAAGCTTTGTAAGAAGTGCGTTAACGGGCTTAAGGAGGTTGTCAACTGCAACACCTGCACCGTTTGCGTTGAGGAAGTAAACAAGGTTGGGAAGAAGCTCGATAATCTCGTCAACGGGAGCAGCAAAAATTTCTTCAACTCTTGTTGCAAGTGCACCGAGAACTGACTTGGTGTCAGGCTTTTCGGGAAGCTCACAGCCAAGTGCTTCAAGAATCATTGCAAGACCCTTTTCATAGCCGAGGCCGCCGTTGATTACGATTGTGTCTGTGCTGTCTGACTTCTTGGCAAATCTGTAGTCATCACCGAAGAAGAGCCAGTTTACAAGACCGCCTGCATATGTATCAAGTACAACTGCGAGCTCGTTGATGAAGTCGCTGATTGTGTTGATTTCTGCTTTGCAGGTGTAAGCCTTAAGACCTGCAAGGTCAATATCAAGGAGATAGCCTGCAGTGTTGATAAGATTTTCGTCAATGTCTGCAAGGAGATTTGTGAGCATACCAACAAGGCTGTTGATTGTCTCGGCATTAACGAGACCGTTCACAAGACCACTGAGAAGGTCTGAAAGATTGGTGGGAAGCGCATTGCCGTCTTCGTCAACCTTGTCCTTGTTAATCATACCGATGATAAGGTCAACAAGCTCGGGAAGGTTGTCTGCAAAGTATTTTGCTGCTTCAAGGTTCCAATCATTGCTTTCAATGTTCTCCCAATCGAGAGCTGCGAGTGTATTGGGAATGTTGGCATCGCCTGCAAGATATGCGTTGAATTCGTCTTCTGTTGAGAACCAGTAAGCCCAGTCGGGTGTACCGTAGGTGATTTCAACATCAGCAAATACTGTGTTGAGTGAAGCGATGATGCCGTTTGTCTTAAGAAGCTCATCAAGCTTATCAGCATTTTCCTTTACAGTTGCCCATTCAAGAACAAATGAAAGGATAACGGTGAGCATATCTGCCTGAGAGAAGTTTGCGTTGTATGCACCCTTCTTCCAAGTGCTCTGAAGAGCTGATGCTGAGTTATACTCTTCACCGATTACCTTTGATACATCATAGATAACCTGCTTAAGAGCGCTGAGGTCAAGACCGAGAAGGTCGTTGAGAAGACCGAAGATGAAGGTCCAGTCAAGATTCTTAAGGTCAAGGCCGAGAGACTCCTTAACGCCGTCCTTATCAAGGTCAACTTCAATACCTGCAAGAAGCTCGCTGAGGTTAACATTGTAGATGGGACGGATTGTATCAAGAACTGCATATACGGGAGTGAGAAGCTTATCTACACCCTGTGAAAGTGCATTACTTGAAATATAGTAGAGAACGCCGGGAAGCATATCAATAATAGTATAGATAGCGCCGTCATAATCCACTGCGGGATCGTTTGTTGTAAGCTTGTTGATTACGCCAACAAGTGCATCAAGTGTAAGTGCAAGTGTGTCTGCGCCTTCTGTGTAAGCGGCAGGAGTTGCACCGAGAGCCTCAAGAAGAGGAATAATTGCGTTGTCATAGCCCTTATAGCCATGAAGTGTGATTGCGCTGTCGATAAGGGTAAGGTCCTTACCGCCAAGGATGAAGTCAAGTACATTCTTAAGAGGAGCAAGGAGCTCTGTAAGAGCTGCTGCAAATGACTCTGCATCTGTTACACCAAAGTCAACTACTTCGCCTTCAGCAATATCAGCATACTGAGCATAAACCGAAAGGTCGATGCCGAGTTCGTTAACAAGAAGGTCATTAAGAATTTCAGCAATGTTGAGACCTGCTGCTTCCTCTTCGCCTTCTTCAACTGTTTCGGGCTCGTTTGCGTCGGGTGTTTCTTCGCCGCCTGCGAGAAGTGCTTCGAGGTCTGAAAGTGAACCGAGAAGCTTAGCAAGTGCCGTTACGGTTTCATTTGTAAAGAGACCGTTTATTGCAACGCCGAGTGCATCCTCAATTGATGTCTGAACACCTTCAGCTTCGGCATCAAGGTCAAGCTTTGCCATTGTGAAGATTGATGCAAGAAGATTTTCAAGGTTGTCATAGAGGTACTGAGCCTTGTCTTCCGTCCAGTCATTGTTGGGATTGAGGTAAATTTCTGCTGCTGATGTGCCGACAGGTGAATCATATTCGCCTGCATACCATGTGTAAGGATCAACACCGTATTCAATCTGATTTGCAAGCTCAACGATAGCTGCGATTGCATTGCCTGTGTTGATTTCGTCAAGGTTAAGACCCTCGTCATTGTAGAGAGTGTCGTTAATAAGTGCATCGATAGCTTCTGTATCGGCAACTGCTTCGCCGTTCTCATCCTCCTTAGTCATAAAGAGACTGAGAAGCTGTCTGAGTGAAGCTTCGTCCTTAACGATGCCGAGAATGTATGAAAGGAGATAGTAGGCTACGTCAGCCTTATCAGCCTTGATTGTGTAAGCTGTATTTGCAGCGATAGCTGAATTGTCATAAATCCATGCTTTTCTTGATGTGCTCATTGTTGTGAGCTCACCGAGAGTAGCAAGCTTAGCCTGGTCGATTGCAGGAATGTTGAGGCCGAAGAATGCAAGGATTGAGTTGAGACCGCCTGCAAACATTTCTTCCTTAAGAAGCTTGTCTTCTTCGTTACCGATAAGAAGGTCACCGACTGCAATGTAAGCACCGTCAGCAAGAACTGAGCCAACAAGTGTTGCTGAAGCATCATATGTGATGTCACAGTTAAGCATATTGAGCATGGGCTTAGCCATACGGAATGCAAGAGCATAAACAAGGTCGGGAAGAACCTCGAGAAGTGTATCTACGGGTGCGTCACCGAGCTTATCGAGGAATGTAAAGACAGGAGTAAGAATCTGTTCAAGAACGTATGAAACGTCTGAGTTATATGTGCTGCTTTCAATTGTTGATACAGCTGTGTAGGGAACACCGAGAAGCTCGTAGATGGGTACAAGCATATTGGCGTAACCGCTTGTAGCTCTTGAACCGAGCTGAAGTGAGATATTAAGAGTGAGAAGTGTTGCATTAGCCTTACCGATATCCTCGCACTTAGCAGGTGTCCATGCCTTGTTTGTGATAAGGGTTGTGAGAAGAGGAAGAAGACCTGAGGTAGCATCTTCGAATGCATCATAGAAGAACTTATCAAACTGAGCCTGTGTGATTTCACCTGCATCAAGCTTTTCCTTCTGCTCTGTTACGCCCCATGAGAGCTTGAGCTTACCTGTTTCAACATCAACAAGCTTGGGTGACTCCCAGGAGTCAGCTTCGCCGCCTGCTGCCTTGAGAAGAGCAATGTTATCAGCATACTTTGTTGACTGATCGCGCTTTTCAAGTCTTGACGCGAGAAGGTCGGGATAAATTTCAAATTCGCCTTCCTTAAGGATAGTATGAAGAGTCTTTTCATACTGAACCTTGATGTTCATACCTGAGTAGGTAACAGTGATAGGAAGGGTTGCCCATACCTTATCGAACTCACCGAGAACGAGAGGATAGAGCATCTGAACAACTGTGTTGATGAAGTCGTCAGTAAAGAGTGCGCCCTTTATAAGGTCTGTAAGCATTGCACCGAGGTCAAAGCCCTCGCCTTCTTCTGCACCGAGGAGTCCGCCGAGAAGATTGCCGACTGTGTCACTTGTGATGATTGTGTCAAGAGCTTCAATAAGCTTAAGCATTTCTGCCTCTGTTACGGGGTCGTTAGCTGTTTTGAGCTCATCGCCTTCCATAGGAATACGGTCATCATACTTAATCTCAGTCTGCTTATAGTCGGGGAAGCCGAAGGTTGAAGCATAAGCGTTCCAGATTTCATAGATGCCGCCTACCTTCATAAGCTCGTTATATCTGTCGATTGTTGTCTGAGTGATATAACCTGCCTTACCTGCAGCCTGAAGGTCTGTAAGGATTGAGGGCTCAATAGCAACCATAACAGCTGAAAGCTGAAGGAAGGTATCAACCTTAAGAGCTGTGGGCTTGCCGAGGGCAACGTAAACGTCCCATGCATTGTTTACTTCAAGAGTAAAGCGGTCTGCAAGAGTCTTATAAAGATTCTCAATCATTGTTGTAGCATCAGCTCTGAGACCTGAAAGAAGACTGTCAGCCTTATCCTGACCGATGTTAGTCTTTACTTCATTATAAAGAGCTGTAAGGTCTGCTTGATGACCCTTTGCAACATTGATTTCATCCCAAAGAGCCGTTGTGCTCAACTCCGTAAAGGTCTTATATGCATTTTCAGCAAAATAAAGAACTGCAGGATTGATTTCACACTTGAAGTATTCTCTCATATCGATGAGATACTGCCAGCCGTCTGTATAAACAGCAGCTACAACCTGGTCTGAATAGTTGCCGATATTATTGATAAAGCCGCAGAATTCGTTGTAAACAATCGTCTTTTCTTCAAGAGTCATTTCTGCTTCGCCTTCTACATCGGCAACTGAAGCTGCATACTGAATATAAAGAGCATCAGCTGCATCCTTTGAGTCCTGAAGGTCATAAGCAACTACGTTATCGTAGAAGTTGGTGTAGTAGGCTTCGTCAATGTAATTGTAATCAACAAGGTAATCGTAAATTGAACCACCGGTAAGGAGGTAATCACGGTATGCCTTGAAGGTTGCATAATCGGCAAGAAGGTTTGTGTGGCCTTCTGAGCCCTTAACACCGAAGTTGGGATACTGGAATACACCGTAATTGGGATTAGCTTCAACAAAAGCATTCCAAGCATCAACTGTGGGCATAAAGTTTGCAAAGTCCTTTGCTGACTGAATCGATGTGCGGAAATTAGCAATACCCGCTGCATAGTCAGCATAAAGAGCATCATAGGTTGACTGAGCGCCGCAATATGTAACTGCATTTGAAATAGCAGTATCGAGCTCGGAAACCTTGTTGTCAAGTGCGGTTTTGCTCATTGCAAGCATTTCAGCATAGGTGATGTTGATGAAGCTTTCAAGCTCTGAAATGTGAGCATTAACCTTTGACTTCATTTCTGTGTTTGTTGATGAAGTTGAGGGAGCTGCGATATCTGTATTTTCAAGCCAGATCTGATGGTGATACTTCTTATCGCAACCGTCTTTGTAGTAAAGATTACCCTGCATCTGAATAACATACTGAACACCCATTTCAGCAGATGACTCTACGGCTGATGCCTTACCAATCTGAGCAAGGTAGCCCTTGTAGTCAGTTGTTGAATATGTTACAGTGTTTTTCCATGTCGAAAGAGAGCTCTTACCGTTTGAGTCTTTGTTATGAGCGGTAGCACCGTCCATATGGTAAACACTGCCAATGAATGTTGTGATGTTTGTGTCGATTGTAACACTCTTCTTTTCAAGACCTTTAATGATATCATCATAAAGATTCTTGGTGTTAGCACCGTTACAAGCAGCAGCCTGGTCGGTCTTACTGTTACTGTCAAGACCGTTCGCAAAGTCGTAAGCCTTCTTGTAAGAGTCTGTCTGCTTCATAGCATTGTGAACAAGACGAAGAAGCTCAGCAGCCTGCTTGAAGTTCTTGTAGCTACTGAAAGTAACAGTTGTGGTTTGTGCTAATTTGCTACCACTCTTGGTGCTTTTACCGAGAAGAGCAAGTGTGTCTGCGTATGCACTGTCCTTGAGCTTATCAGCAAGCTGCTGAGTATAGTCAACATCTTCAGCTGCAGCAGGCACAACAAAGGTACCGAAGCATACGCTCATGCTTGTCATAATCATAATGATTGACAAAAGCACGGATAAAAGTTTTTTGGTAACTTTCATGTTTTTCCTCCATTAAAATTATTTCTTTGAATTTGCTTAAGGAGCCCACGCTCCCACTTTTGTCAACTCCCGCAAGCCAAACGGGAACCGACGGTAAGTTTATCAATCCTCCCATATCAACCGTTTTATATTTTATGTTTTAAAAACATTAAATAACAAAAAGGTTTTTATTATTGTATACGGCATCTCTTTTGCACACTTTTTTGTAAAGCTTTCAGCTTGTCAAGGCTTGACCGAAAAGCTAAAAAAGTAAAGCTTTTAACTTGTCAGCCATATCCGGGAAATCGTTCCTGTAAAGCAAATATCTTAACAGTTGTAAAGCTATCTGCTTTGCAGGAAAAACATCGGTTAACCTGCTGAAAAAATTACCGAAAAGACACATAAAGACACCATCTTATATACATGTGTATTTTAACATATATATAGTTAAAGTTAAATAGTTATCAGCTTATGTTTACATTTAGTTAACAATTTAATCGTTATTTTTTCTATAAAAATGCAGAAACGCACAGGATATAAAACACCCTGTGCGAATAGTTACATTTTCCAATAATCCACCTCGTAAGGAAGGTCGATATTTCTTGCAAAAAAGACGGGATTTTCCCCTCTTCTCCGCTGATTTTCGTAGTCCTTAAGTGCTCTGAAGGTGTACCTGCTCAGAAGCGCAATTACGGGAACGTTGATAAGTATCATAAGCCCCATAGTCAGATCGGCAATGTTCCACAAAAGGTCAGCGTTCAGTACGGCTCCGGCAAAGGTAAAGGCGGCAAGAAAAAGCTTTGTAATGTTGCTCACAGCCTTGCCCGGCTCCTTGCCGATAATGTAGCCGACACATTTTTCAACGTAATAAATATTACCCACAAGGGTTGTAAAAGCAAAAAGCACCATTGCAACGGTTATGATTACGGGGCCGATGCTTCCGAGGGTGCTCTGAACAGAAAGCTGAACGTATTTTGCACCGGATATTTCAGCCGAAGGCTCAACTCCTGAGCACATACACATAAATGCCGTTGCCGTGCAGATAAGCAGAGTATCTATTGAAACCGAAAGCATCTGAACAAGGCCCTGCTTTACCGGGTGGCTCACCTTGGCCGCGGCTGAGGCATTGGGCGCAGAGCCGACGCCTGCCTCATTGCTGAGCAGTCCCCTCTTTATGCCGTACATAACACAAGAGCCGGAAAAGCCGCCGAAAACCGCTTCAAGGTCAAAGGCCTCGGTGAATACCGTTCTCAGAACCGACGGTATGGAGTGAGCGTTGAGAAGAACTATTATAAAGGCCGTTAAAATATAAATCACGCCCATAACCGGCACAAGAAAGGATGTGACACTTACAATCCGCTTGCCGCCGCCGAGAAAGCAAAAGCCGACAATACCCGCCGTTACGGCACCGATAATCCAGGGAGAGATTTCGTCATTGTAAAAGCTGTACTGCGAAAAGGTTGACTGCAGATTGTAGGATGTAAGCATATTGAAGCCTATGCCGTAGGTCATTATAAGAAGCACGGAAAAAAGCACTCCGGGCTTCCTGCTTTTAAGTGCCGCTTCAATATAATAGGCAGGGCCGCCGTAGCTTCCGTCCGCTCCCCTTTTTTTGAATATCTGCGCAAGGGTGCTTTCAACAAATGCAAGAGCACCGCCCACAACGGCAACCACCCACATCCAGAACACCGAGCCGAAGCCGCCAAGGCAAAGCGCCGTTGAAACGCCGATAATATTACCCGTTCCCACCCGTGAGGCCGTTGAAAGCATCAATGCCTGAAAGGAGGATACGCTCTTGCCGTCTTCGGGCTTTTCAGTAACGGCACGAAGCTGCTCTTTGAAAAAGCGAAGCTGTACAAAGCCCGTTCGGAGGGTAAAGTATATGCCGAAAAACAAAAGCAGAATTATAAGAATGTAGGAATAAAAATAATCGTTGAAGGTACCGATAAAGCTGCCGAATATATCACCCGCCGAAAGGGAACGGTCTGAAAGCATTGTAACACTCCTTAAACAAACGGGGAAATTAAAAGCAACCCCGTTTTCGGTTTTATATTATAGTTTTACAATAAAAAAGGGATTTATAATAAATCTTATTTTATTTTTCAAGGAAAAATGAATGTAAAAAAACGGCAACATCTGCAAAAGCTTTTTCTGCAGAATGTTGCCACCTAATCAGCCTGCCTGCTTCATTTCAGCCTCACGTGCGTGAGTGAGCATGGTTTCGGCAAAAATGCCGTAACCCCTTGTCGGGTCATTGAGAAAAACGTGAGTTACCGCCCCCACAAGTCTGCCGTCCTGAATTATGGGACTGCCGCTCATTCCCTGCACTATACCGCCCGTTTTTTCAATAAGAGCGGCATCCTTGATTTTTATTATCATATTTTTCCCGTCCTTGTCATCCGGGTTAAGCTTTTCAATTTCAATATCGTAATAAGCCTTGCTTTCATTTTCAACGGTGGCTATAATCTGCGCACTGCCCGTTCTTATTTCACTTTTCAGCGCAATGGGTATTTCTTCTGCCGTTTTATCGGTTTTTGTCAGATAGCCGAACACGCCGCAGCCGTCATTCAGAAAAAGAGCACCGAGGCTTTGATTTTTAAAGCTGCCGCAAAGCTCACCCGCCGTGCCTGCCTTGCCCTTAACACAACCGCTTATTGAGGCATCGACAATATCGCCGTTTGAAAGAGGCAGAATTTCACCCGTATCAATATCACACACGGCGTGACCAAGGGAAGCAAAAAAGCCCGTGCTTTTCTCGTAAAAGGTCATTGTGCCTATTCCCGCTGCACTGTCTCTTATCCACAGCCCCGTTTTGTAACGCTGCTCGCTTACTGAATATTCGGGCGTAATTTCAGCTGAAAGAGTCGCGCCGTTTCTCGTATATTCAATGCGCAATGTTTTACCGCCGCTTGAAGCTACAAGCTGTTCTACCTGTGCGGAGCTTTCAATTTTTATGCCGTCAATTGCACGGATTACATCACCCGTTTCAAGCCTTGCCGATTTTGACGGATTTACCGCCCCTTTTTCACTGTCAACGGTATCCGTTGCAACAATCATCACACCGTCGGTAAACATTCTAAGGCCGATTATATCTCCCGAAGGAACAACGTATCTTCTGTTGCTTACCGTAAGGTTTGAAATTTTTACGGGGATTTTATCAAAAAGGCTGATATTTACCTTGTACTCACCCACGGCACTGACGGCCCTTGATTTGTTTTTTGTCTGCTCATCAGAAAAGGTGCAGGAATAAAATCCTACGTCGATATCAGAGCCTTCAAGGGTATACATTTCATCCGGCAGAGTGTAAAAGCCGTAAACCACTGCGGACATAAGAAGAGTGCACAGAGACATAAGCGCACAGCAAAAGCATTTGATTATTTTTTTCATTTTCCACCTCCCTGCGACAAAAGCAAAAAAGTCGCAATAATAATTTTTGCTTTTGGTGTTAAAATATAAACGGAAAAAAGAGGCGAAAAAAAAGAGCTGTAAAAAACTTTCGTTTTTTACAGCCCGAAATAATATTAAAATCAGAAAATATATGCCTTGGCAAGTGCAAGCACAAGAACAACCATACCGACGCAAAGACCGATCATAGAGGTGTTGAGGATATCAACTGCCTTATCCTCATAGCCTGCGGCAAGAGCCTTCTTGGATTTCTTGTAATAAGCATAAGCAACAATAGCACCTACAGCTGCAGCAATAATACCGAAGGTTGCCTTACCCATTATAACAAGCACGCCTGCAACAACAAGGAACAATGCTGCGAAAAGACCTGTGAAGAATCTGCCGCCCTTTGTAAGCTCGGGCTTTTCAGCCTTCTTTGCCTTTTTAGCTTTCTTTGCCTTCTTCTTACCCTTCTTGCCGGTTTCCTCTTCGGGGATTGCGGGAGCGGCATAAACGGGCTCAGCGGGAGCTGCGTAAACAGGCTGCTCGGGAGCTACTTCAGCAGGGGCACCCTCGGGCTTCTGTGAATAAACCTCAGCGGCATAAGCAGGAGCCTCAGCTACAACCTTCTGTCCGCAAATGAAGCAAAAATCTGAATTATCTTCAATTACGTTACCACAAAATTTACAAATCATATTAAGTCCTCCTAAATTTTATGTATAGATTATATCACTTAAATTTTATATTTACAATAGATAAAACAAATTATTTGCTTAAAAACTTTAAAGAATATACACATTTTTTGTGTTTTTAAGCAAAAAATGCAAAATAATTGCCGAATTTATTCAGTTTATAAAGCCGGGTGAGCAAAATCAGAAATTCCGTATTCAGATTAGTTTCCTTTTTATCGGGCGCAATTAACGCACTGTTCGGGTCGGGCGGCGGAATACTTTTCGTAATAGCTCTCAATAAAAAAGGTCTTTCACAAAAAAAGTCGCAGGCAACCGCACTTGCAGTAACCGTACTGCTTTCAGCATTCAGCACCGCTTATTATCTTTTCAACGGATATTTCAAAATAGAAGACGCAATAAGCTTTATCCCCTGGGGAATTCCCGGTGCGCTGACAGGCAGTCTACTGCTGAAAAAGCTGCCCGACGGACTTTTGAGGAAAATATTTTCAGCCTTCATAATCTGGGCGGGAGTGAGGATGATATTCAGATGACACCTTATGTTATACTCGCATCCTTTTTGTCGGGACTTCTCGGTGCAATGGGCATCGGCGGAGGCTCTGTGCTGATAATTTATCTTACTACCTTTCTGTCTCTTGAGCAGAAAAACGCCCAGGGCATAAATCTGCTGTTTTTCATTGCCACGGGAATTTTTGCACTGATAAGTAATATCAGAAAGGGACTTGTTGACAAAAAGCTCTTTTTAAAGCTTATGCCCACGGCGGCGGCAGGTATGCTTCTCGGTTTCATAATTCTGCCGCGGATACCGACAGCTCTTCTTAAGAAGCTCTTCGGCGGTATTCTGCTTATTCTCGGGGTTAAAACCTTGTTTGAAAAACGCTCAAAGGAATAACACCCTGCAACTCACAGAAGACTGCAGGGTGTTGATATATTCAATTATTCAGCCGCGGGAACATTTATCTCAAGGTCAGTAAGAGGAAATGAACAGCAGGGATGAATACAGCCGAATTTATAGTCGGCAAGACGGCGGTATTCAAGAGCCTTGGGCACATATACCTTGCCCGAGATAAGATGTGAATGACAGAAGCCGCATTCACCGCTTCTGCAACGGGCAGGTGCGGAAATGCCGTTCTTTTCAAGAATCTGCAATACGGAATCGTTTGATGAGCCTTCAATATCATAGGTGTTATCCTGAATTGTCACCTTGATTTTTACAGTGTCTGATACACCGTCGGGATAATCGGCCTGAGTGGAGGGATTATGAAACTCGCCGAACATCTCGTGGCGGATATACTTCTTTTCAAGGCTCAGCTTTTCAAGCTCTTTGTCAAGAAATTCGTACATCTGCTGAGGTCCGCAAAGGAAAACAGAATACTTTTCCTTTTCGGGTGCGTACTTTTTAATAAGCTCTGCGGTTATAAAGCCCTTTTCAAAGCCGTCGTCCTCACCGATGTTACCGTCGTCACTCAGCACGTGCACAACCTTGATTTTGTCACAGCTGGCGCAAAGCTCCTCAAGCTCAGCTTTAAATAGTATGCTCTTTGCATTACGGCTACCGTAAAGAAGGGTCATTTCAAAATCCTCGTCACCGTCAGCTATTGCTTTGGCCATTGAAACAAAAGGCGTAATACCGCTGCCACCAGCAAGGCAGATAACCTTTTTTGCATCGCGGAGCTCCTGATATTCAAAATTACCGGAGGGAGCCGAAACCTCAACACCTCTGCCTACGGTCCAGGTGTCAAAAATATACTGCGACATAAGGCCGCCCTCAACGAGCTTGATTGTAAGCACATATTTGCCTTCAAGAGCCTCTTTGGGTGAAGAAGAAATGGAATAAGCTCTTGTTATAGGCATACCTTCGATTATTTCAAACACGGTAAGGTACTTACCTGCACCGAACCAGGCAAGGGAGCTTGTGCCCCTTTCCTCATCGGGAACGAGGACAAAGCTTTTGCAGTCCTCTGCCCTGTCGATTATTTCGGCAATTTTAAGATACTGACGCTTAGGATGAAGAGCCTTGGCAATTACTCTTGCCTGGTCTGAAAGCTGAGGCAATTCTGCCCTGCCCTTTTCAAACCTTGCCTGTCTGTCGGAAAGCATGGACAAAAATTTAGTAGCTTTGAGTGATTTTAAATCTGCCATAATCACTTACCCTCCTTTTCAAGTGCTTTAACAACAAGTCCGCCGGCTTTTTCACCCGTATAGTAAGCACAGCCGTAGCCGTCGCCTCTTTCCTGGCTTGCGCCGCAGAAGAAGAAATTATCAAAGGGCTGGTCCTGAAGATACTGAACGGTTCGCGGAATCATGCTGTCCCATTTTTCAAGCATATATCCGTAGGGCGTACCCCGGGGTGTGTTAAGATAGCGTGCAAATGTAGGAGGCAGTGCGACCTCTATTTCTTCAATATAAGGCATAATTGAAATGTTGAGTGCCTTTTCACAGGTTTTAATCATATCCCTTGCTACCTTATTCTTGAACTTTTTATAGTCCTTCGGTTCAACATCCTTCATAACATCGCCAAAGGTCATAGTTGTAAGGAAAAGCTGACAGGTGCCCTCAGGAGTGCAGTCGGGAATAATTTCATTAAGGCAGTTTATTATGCAGTAACCGCTGAAATAATTCTGTGCGGCCTCATACTGCTTGTCAGAATCAGAATCGGGAGCAATAAATACGGAATAATCGGTAATGCCAAGCTCCTCCTTAGTTCTGTTCATACCGAGATAAACTGTTGTAAGAGCACAGGCAATCTTTCTTGTATCAAGCATTTTAAGCTGTTTTTCGGGGATATCCTTTTCATCAAAGAGGTCTGCCCATACAGTATTGGGCGAGCTGTTGCAGATAAAATACCTGCCGTAAACCTCTTTGCCGCCGTTGATAACAACACCTGCAGGCTTACCGTTTTTCATAATAACCCTTGTGACCTCGGAGTTGTACCAGATTTCGCCGCCTGCATCACGGATTACCTTATCAAGGGCAAGACTCATTTCGTGACTGCGGAGCTTAGGTATTCCCGTGCCGTTTTCAACATAACAGTGAAGAACGGTAAGATAATAAAGAAAATCGAACTTTGAGGCGGGCGAGCCCATATAGCACCAATATGTGTTGAAGATATCCTGAGCCTTTTTGGGCATACCGAGAGCGTCAAGAGCTTCCTTCATTGTATGGGATACCATACGCATTATATCGGGCAAATCCTTGATTGAGCCGACAAGCTTTTTAGGCTTATCAAGGGCATCAAAGGCTCGGAAAAGCTTTGCCGAAAGCTCAAACGCCTTCATACAGCTTTCATAGGAGCCGGGAACAAGCTCTTCAAGCTTTTCGGCAAAGGGCTTGAAGCCTACGGGCATACGCGCATCCACCGTCACCCTTACACCGTCTTCATTGACAAAGGCATCCTTGTCGCCTTCCTTTGCGGGAACAACGAGACGGAAGGTTGAATCGTGCGTAAGCCAATCCACATCGCCGCCAAAGCGGATAAACATATCCTCTACATCACCCTTTTTCTCCGGTGAGCCTACGCCGCAAAGCTCATGAAGCGAGGGCTCAAACTCAAATCTTCCGCGCACAAATGAAGATGCTGAGCCGCCCGGGATATTGTGCCTTTCAAGCAAAAGCGTTGAAAGACCTGCCTTTGCACAGGTTGCAGCCGCAGCAAGGCCGCCGTTACCTGCACCGATGATTATTACATCGTAATTTTTCATCATTTTTCCTCCCTGATTTATTTATAAAATTATAATTAAAACAAAACAAATGCTTATTATGCACGCACCTTGACAACAACCTTTTTCACATTGTCGGGATTATTATCAAAGCACAGACCCGGCTTATGAGCATCCCAGGGGAAGAAAATGCCGTACTCCCCTTCTTCAACGGTCAATACAGATGCTTTTTCATAATCCTCAAAAAAGCCGATGTCCTTTTCGGCACTGTAATCGCAAGAGGGCGTCACCTTTGAAATATCGGCAACCTTCATCACCTCAACACCCGACATAATGAACTGAATGTCAATGTAATTTCTGTGAGCCTCAAAGCTCGATTCGGTTTTTGAGGTATAGCTCTGAATAAAGGCAAAAACCCTGTCTCCGTCTATTTCGTATCTGCCCTCGGGAAGCTTTTCATCCGTGGCTTTTTTCAGAAAAGCAAAGGCCTCGGCAAAGCCGTCGTGAGCCTTTGTGTATTTTTCGCAGTTTTTTAAATTATCCTTTATCATAACATTACTCCTTATTAAACATTTTTTTCAAAGGGATATACAAGTCCCATCTGTCTGCGGCATTCATCCATAATTTTCATACAGCTTAAGGTTGCCTCAAAGGGTACATAGTCCGATTCCTTTTTGCCGCTCATTATCTCCCGGGCACAGCGGTCAAACTCGTTGAGATAGGTGGTTTTGCCAAAGGTGAATCTGACACCCTTGGGGCCAAGCATAAGCGCATAAGGCGAAACGTGAAAAGCGGGTATAATTATTCTTCCCTTTGTACCCTTAAGGGAAAACATTTCCTTAAGCTCCTCAAAGGAAATGTACAGCTCACAAACCGTATCACCGTATGAAAGAACGATTTTTTCCCTGACATCAATGCCGTCACGTATTTCACCCTCACAGCTTATTTTATCGGGATAGCCGAAAAGATTGTAACAGTATGTAACGGGGTAAATGCCGATATCAAGAAGTGCACCGCCCGCGGTCATAGGATTTCGCACACGGGAATCCTTGCTTTTTGCAAGGCCGTGAAAAGCATAATGAATTTCAACGCGCTCAGTCCTGCCGACGACTTCACTCTGCACCCATTTTTTCACGCCCAAAGCCGTATCGGAAAACCAGGTCCACATTGCCTCTGCAAAATAAGTATCGTTTTCCTTTGCGGTTTTTATCAGCAGCTCAACATCGGCAGCCGTAACGCCAACAGGCTTTTCACAAAGCACGGGGATTTTCCTTTTCAGCGCGGCAACGGCATATTCAACGTGTGCGGTATGTGGCGTTGCAATATAAAGCGCATCAAATTCTCCCGAATTCAGAAGCTCCTCGAAGCTTTCGTATGCCCTTGCACAATATTTATCGGCAAAGGCCTTTGCCTTACTGTAGGTTCTTGAATAAACGGCTGTTATAAGGTGGTTGCCCTTTAGTATACTCTTAGCCGTAGACTCGGCAATACCGCCGCTGCCTACATAAGCCCATCTGAATTTTCCCATAGCTTACCTCCTCAGTTCTTTTATACGGGCATTAACTGCCTCACGGGTATCAAGAAGCCATTTTTCATCGTGCGGATAGTCTCTGAAGGTATAGGGTCACTGTCACAAATCCTTTTAAGAGCAGAGACGAGCCTGGTATCTTTTATATTACCCGGGTTAATCCCCCTCAGCATTAAAACATTTCCTTTGAAATTATAGCATAGGGTTTTTAAAAATGCAATTTGTTTTTCATATATATAACGGATAAAAAATACCAAGTCCTGCGACTTGGTGTTTTAAAATGTTTACCGGTTAAAAACAGCAACAACCCGGCAAATCGGAAGTTGTTTATTTCTTGGATGTAGGGAGTTCATCATACATCGAATTAAATAGTTCAGTCAGAAACTCTTTACTGTCTATATTATCGACCAACAGCATTTCTTTTGCTCCCTCATAAGGTAATTCATAGGGTGCAGCCGGCATAAGAGAAATCGCAGATTTGACAGTTTTTACAAGTAACCTATCATCATAAATACCGCCGACAATTTTACCGCGATAATAAATGATGTATTCGCCCATCATTGCTCTGTATGTTATATCATCTAATTCGGATAACTGTTCCAACACAAAATCCAAATACTCTTTACTTGAAGCCATATTACACCTCTATAAATTCTTACTTGTCGATATGATTATAGCACACATACTATCAATTTGCAATGTTAACGGTTTCGTCAATGCGTTTGCCCGAAGGGCGACTTCATTGCGACAGCACTTCATTTGCCGTAAGGCAACTTCGTTTTATGTCCGCAAGCGGACAATGAAGTTTACTGCAAGCAGTAAAATGAAGTACTCGCTTCGCTCGTAATGAAGTTATGTCCTGCGGACATAAATGAAAAATCGACAAGTCGAAACTTGTCGTTTTCTTTGGCAGGGGTGGCAGGATTCGAACCTACGAATGCAACAGTCAAAGTGTTGTGTCTTACCGCTTGACGACACCCCTATATAAAATTAAATGGGGTGGATAATCGGATTCGAACCGACGACCTCCAGGGCCACAACCTGGCGCTCTAACCAACTGAGCTATATCCACCACCTACTGGCGCGCTTGAAGGGGCTCGAACCCCTGACCTACTGCTTAGAAGGCAGTTGCTCTATCCAACTGAGCTACAAGCGCATATATTAACTTGGAGCGGGTGATGGGAATCGAACCCACACGACCAGCTTGGAAGGCTGGGATTCTACCATTGAACTACACCCGCAGAGCTGTGCAACGCTGATTATTATACACAATTGAGGTTATATTGTCAAGCCTTTTTCAAAAAAAATTGCAATATATTTCATTAAAAACAAAGGTCCGTCCATAAAGAACGGACCCGGCTGTTTATATGTGTGAAAGTGCGATTTCGCCATCCTTAACATCAGCGGCAATTCCGCTGACGGATGTGTCAGCATTGTCAATTATTATGTTGGCAACTCCGTCTTCAATCTTTTTGCGGATAAGGTTTCTTAAGTCTCTTGCTCCGCGCTGTCCTCCGTGTGAATTCTCGGCAAGATACTTTGAAACATCAGCCGTCCACCTGAATTCAATGTCCTTTTCCTTAAGACTGCCTTTAAGCTCCTCAAGTAAAAGCTCGGCAATCTTTTCATAGTCCTCTACGCTGAGAGCATTGAATATTGCAATTTCATCAACTCTGCCGATAAATTCGGGGCGAAGGAAATCAGAAAGAGCCTTCATTATTTTATCTTTTGTTGCGTCTCCCTTCTCCTTGCCGAAGCCGAGAGCACCGCCCTTTCTTTCACCGCCCGCGTTTGAGGTCATAACGATAACCGTATTTTCAAAGTTTACCGTTCTGCCTTGTGCATCGGTAATTCTGCCCTCGTCAAGAATCTGAAGGAGAATATTCATTACATCGGGGTGTGCTTTTTCAATTTCGTCAAAAAGAATAACGCTGTAGGGCTTTCTTCTTACCTTTTCGGTAAGCTGACCGGCCTCGTCATAGCCGACATAGCCCGGAGGCGAGCCGATAATACGGGAAACACTGTGCTTTTCCATAAACTCTGACATATCAAGTCTGATAAGCGTTTCGGGAGTTGAAAAAAGCTCTGTGGAAATCTGCTTTACAAGCTCGGTTTTGCCCACACCCGTAGGGCCTACAAAGATGAATGAGGCAGGTCTTCTTCTGGGGCTTATCTGCACACGGCTGCGCCTTATGGCGGCGGCTATAGCCGCAATAGCCTCATCCTGACCTATAACCTTGCTTTTAAGCGTTGACTCAAGTGAGCCGAGCTTTTTAAGGTCACTTTCGATAACCTTGCTTGAGGGCACACCCGTCCAAAGCTCAATCACCTTTGCAATGTCCTCTTCTGTTACGGCATTGTCGTTTGCCCTTTCGGTAAGACCCTGAATATCGTTTTCGCAAAGAACAATATCGCTTTTGAGCTTTGCAATAGCCTCGTAGTCGATATTTTCCGTTTCGCTCATAAGGTCCTCTTCATCAAGCTTAAGCTCGGCAAGCTTGCGCTCACTGATTTCAAGGTCGCTGATTGCCCTGTTGCGAAGGTTTGCACAGGTGCAGGCCTCGTCAAGAAGGTCAATAGCCTTATCGGGCAGAAAACGGTCTGTAATGTATCTTTCTGAAAGAACAACAGCCTTTCTTACAAGAGCATCGCTTATTGTTACACGGTGGTATGCCTCGTAATATTTTTTGATGCCGAGAAGAATTTCGGTAGCATCCTCAATTGAAGGCTCGTCAACCTTAACGGGCTGGAAGCGTCTTTCAAGTGCGGCATCCTTTTCAATATGCTTTCTGTACTCGGTAAAGGTGGTTGCACCCACAACCTGAATTTCACCGCGGGAAAGCGCAGGCTTGAGAATGTTTGCGGCATTCATTGAGCCTTCGGCATCACCTGTACCAACAAGATTGTGAATTTCATCGATAAAAAGAATGATGTTGCCGTTGTATTTCACCTCATCAACAAGGTTTTTGATACGGCTTTCAAACTGACCTCTGAACTGAGTACCCGCAACAAGAGCGGTAAGGTCAAGAAGATGTATCTCCTTATCGGCAAGCTTTGCAGGCACCTTGCCCTCTGCAATTTTCTGTGCAAGAGCCTCAGCAATGGCGGTTTTACCCACGCCGGGCTCACCTATAAGGCAGGGATTATTCTTTGAGCGTCTGCAAAGAATCTGGATAACTCTTGAAAGCTCCTTATCTCTGCCGATTATGTTGTCAATTTTTCCGTCCCTTGCCTTTGCGGTAAGGTCAGTGCAGTAAAGTGAAAGAAACTTCTTTTTCTTTTCTTTTTCTCTTTTGGACTTTCTGCCCTGCTTTTTGCCGTCGGCAGTTGAATCCGTCTCTGACTTGACAGCCTCAGCCTTGTTTTCGTTGCGTACACTGAGTCCGTTCTGCATATCACCGAAGAGACCCTGAAGAAAGGGCATTGTGGGTGAGCCGCCCGGCTCAAAGGAGCCGTCGCCGTCGGTATCGGGGAACATATTGCTGAACTGCTCGCTGATTGAGTCAACATCCTCTTCAGTAATACCCATCTGCTCCATCATCTGCTTGATGGGGCCAATATTCATTTCCATTGCACAATTGATGCAAAGACCCTCGGGCACGGTTTTTCCGTCAACAATTTTTGAAATAAAAATTACCGCGGGACGTTTTTTGCATCTTGAGCAAATCATTTTTTTCATATGAGTGCCATAAAGCCGTATCCACGGCTTCCTTTCCTAAGAGAGTGAATTATTTTGTCTTTGCAGCCTTTTTCTCAGCAAAGTGCTCCTTGAACTGTCTGAAGGTTTCGGGCATATAGCTGAGGAAGGCAATAACGGTCATAATTGCAGAAACAACTACTATAATACCCGTAACTACTGCAGGAAGCTCAAAGCCGAGCACATCATTGAAGGCACCTACATCGGGGCCTGCCGCAATAATTGCAACCATACCAACATAGAACACACCTGTTGCAAGCTTGCCCCAGATTTCAGCGGCACCGGGTCTGATGTTCATAAGCAGCATTACAAGGCCGCCGATAATCATAATAGCCTCCTTGATAAGGAAAACAAGGAAAACCCAGCCGAAGGCATTGATGAGCTTGTCGCTTGAATTTTTGAAATCAAGGAAAAGCATAATTGCAATTGTAATCTGTGTAAGCTTATCGGCAACGGGGTCGAGAATCTTGCCGAGGTCGCTGACCTGATTGAAGCGTCTTGCAATTTTTCCGTCAAACATATCGGAAAGGCCCGAAAGAGCAAGCACTACAACAGCGGCGATTTTCTGGTCGTTATAGAAAAGCACACCGAAAACGGGAATAAGTAAAATTCTGATAAGAGAGAGCAGGTTGGGAATTGTCCAACAGCCTTTGAATAAATCTTTCATATTGATATCCTCACTTTTAAATGTTTATTCCGATAAGAGACGACAACGCACCGCTTATCGCATTAACTATTATTGAATTTTCAACGCTTGTTATAAGCATTTCATTGTTAGTAAAGCTTACAACAACGCTTATAAGCATTGAAACAATAACCACAATGATCAAACCTCTGAGAACACCGAAAACGGCACCGAGGCTCTTGTTAAGGCCTTTGATAACGGGGAGCTTTTTGAATATCTTATCAAAAACTCTGCCGAAAACCTTGATAAAGAAAATAAGCGCAATTGCAAAAACAACAAAAAGCACAAACTGCAGCACGGCCGTACCCACGGGTGTGACAATGCTGTTCATAAGGCTTTCAACAAGGTTGTCACCGTTAAGGTTGACACCCTCTGCGGCCTTATCCATTATGCTCTGACTGTCAATGCCCATAATCTGCAATATACCGTCAAGTCCCTCGGGAAGCGAGTTGATTGCGTTTTCAACCTGCTGAGTATAATCCGTTGTTGCGGCTGAGCCGAGATTCTGAGCAAGAAGCTTTTCTGCACCGGGAGCAACAAAGCTTTCAAAAACACCCTTTGCACAGTTTGCTGACAAAACCCTTGCGGCAATAACGGCAATCATTGAGCCCGCAAAGTCAATGAAGCTTCTGAAAAAGCCTTTTTTTGCAGATATTATAATTACAAGAGCAAAAATTGCTACAATAATTATATCAACAATATAAGCCATTGAATTCCTCCTTTTTTATTAACATTAAAGTGTATTATATCATACTGTTTGAAAATAAACAATATTTATAACCTAATTTATATTTCATCATAAAAAACTTTATTGAGATACAGGCCGCAGGCCCTTGCCGTAATGCCGGCTTTTAACCTGTCCTTTGACTCGATTATGTCGGCGAGTGTGCCTGCAGGGATTTTTCCGCTGTTTATGTCAAGCAAGGTTCCTACCATAATCCTTACCATATTGTACAGAAAGCCGTCGCCCTTTACGGTAAAAAGAACAAGGTCGCCCTCGCGCCTTACGGAAAAATCATAAACCGTCCGTCTTTTATCCTGCACCTCTGTGCCGCTTGCGCAAAAGGCCGAAAAATCGTGATAGCCGATAAAGGCCTTACATTCCTTATCAAGCAGTGCCTCGTCAAGACTTATCGGGTGGTGCAGTGCTCTGTTGGTGTAAAAGGGGTTTCGCACCCTGGAATTCCACACCTTATAAACATATTCCTTGCCCTTGCAGTCAAAGCGTGCGTTAAAGCCTTCGGGCTTTTCCTCGGCAGATAAAACCGCAATGCTTTCGGGAACAAGTGCATTTGCACCTACCTTGATTTTTTCGCAGGGCGTTTCCCTTTCGGTGCGGAAATTACAGCAGAAGGTGTTGGCGTGAACTCCGCAATCGGTACGGCTGCAGCCGTAAAGCGTGACCTTATGGCCGAGAATTCTCTCCAGGGCATCGGTGAGATGTCCCTGAACAGTAGCGGCATTCTCCTGCATCTGCCAGCCGTGCAGACTGCTTCCGTCATACATCAGTGTGAGGCTGATATTCCTTTTCATATCAAATCAAAGCTCCAAAATATTTATTCAGCAAAATTATACCCGCAAAGCCTGCTGCAAAGAATAAATCAGCTGCAAAATCCTTAATGCCGAAGCTCGTCTGCTTCATTCTTGTTCTGCCCTCGCCGCCGGTATAACAGCGACAGCTCATTGCAAAAGCAAGGTCATAGGCTCTTTTGAAGGATGAGACAAACAAGGGCACAAGCACGGGAATAAGAGACTTTATTCTGTCAATAAGGCTTCCGTTTTCAAAATCCGCTCCCCTTGCCTTCTGAGCGTTTGTAATTCTCTCAATTTCTTCAATGAGAGTTGGTATAAACCTCAAAGCAAGTGTCATCATCATTGCAAGAGAATGTACGGAAATATGAAACACCTTAAGCGGTGAAAGCAGTCTCTCTATGGCATCTGTGAGCATCGTCGGCACTGTTGTATAAGTAAGCAGTGAGCTTGAAACGATAAGAAGTATAATTCTGAAGGCCATAAACACTGCCGTATAGATACCCTTTTCCGTTACTGTCAGAAACCACAAGCTCCATTCTCTTCCGCCCTTGATATAAAAGAGATTCAATAAAGCGGTAAAGAGAATAATCGGTATAATCGATTTAAGGCTTTTAAGAAACATTTTAAGGGGTACTTTTGAAAAAATGATTGAAACAAGTATCACCGCAGATACAACGGCAAGCGACAGAAAATTCTTACAGCAGAAAATCATTGCCATAAGCACGGCCGTAAGGATTATTTTATTTCTCGGGTCAAGGCGGTGAACAACGGAATTTTCTTTGTAATACTGACCAATGGTAATATCAGATATCATTTGCCGCACCTCCCCGAAAGAAGCTTAAGAAGCTCCTGCCTTGCCTTTTCAACGGTATAAACATCGGCAGGCACATCATATCCCTTTTCGCGAAGCTTTATAAAAAGCCTTGTAAGCTCAGGCACATTAAGGCCCATTTCATAAAGCTCATCAGCGTGGGTGAAAACCGCGTCAACCGTATCGTAATAGGCAAGACGTGAGTTGTTCATAACAAGCACCTTTGTGGCGATTTTTGAAATATCCTCCATACTGTGAGAGACAACAAGCACCGTACTGCCCGTAGCTTCGCGGTAAGAGCTGATAAGCGAAAGAACGGTTTCCCTGCCCCGGGGGTCAAGGCCTGCACAGGGCTCGTCAAGAATAAGCACCGTCGGCTCCATAGCCATAACGCCCGCTATTGCAACACGGCGTTTTTCACCGCCGGAAAGGTCAAAGGGAGATTTTTCAAGATAGCTTTCATCAAGGCCAACATAGGAAATAACCTTTCTGACTCTGCGGTCAATCTCCTCTTCGGGAAGCTTCATATTTTTAGGTCCGTATGCAATGTCCTTATAAACCGTCTCTTCAAAAAGCTGATATTCGGGATACTGAAAGCAGATACCGACCTTGAAGCGCACATCACGGATATTCCTTTTATCCTTCCATATATCCTTGCCCTCAAGATAAACACTGCCGCTTGTACCCTTTAAAAGTCCGTTGAAATGCTGAATCAGGGTGCTTTTGCCTGAGCCTGTGTGACCGATAATGCCCACAAGCTCTCCCTGTTCAATTTTAAGGCTCACATCTCTGACGGCATCAACCTGTGAGGTTGTGCCCTTTGAATAAATATGTGTGAGCTTATCTGTTTCAAGAACTGTAATACTCAATTTTTATCCTCCATTAAGCTGACAAGGCCTTCAAAAAGCTCATCTATATCAAGCACGTCTTTTCTGATACCGACGCCGTCCTTTGCAAGCTGAATTGCAAGCTCCGTTGCCTCGGGAATGTCAAGTCCCGCTTTTTTGAGTGTATCAACCTGAGTGAACACCTTGCGCGGTGAACCGTCAAGGATGATTTTACCTTCATCCATAACAATTACTCTTTTTGCTTTTACGGCTTCGTCCATATAATGTGTAATGAAAACAACGGTTATGCCAAACTCCTCGTTAAGCATTTTTACCGTTTTCATTACCTCACGTCTGCCGCGCGGGTCAAGCATGGCGGTAGGCTCATCAAGCACTATACACTCGGGCTTCATTGCAATTATGCCCGCAATGGCAACCCTCTGCTTCTGACCGCCCGAAAGCTTGTGAGGCTCTGAAAGGCGAAAGTCATACATTTCAACCTGCCTTAGTGCTTCATCAACGCGTCTTCTTATTTCCTCAGCAGGAACACCAAGATTTTCAGGGCCGAAGGCAACATCATCCTCAACGATTGTTGCAACAATCTGATTGTCGGGATTCTGAAAAACCATACCGACCTTTCTTCTGATATCGTTGATTTTATCCTCCTGCCTTGTATCAATGCCGTCAACAAGCACCCTGCCCGACTGAGGCAGTAAAATTGCATTGCAAAGCTTTGCCGTGGTGGATTTTCCGCAGCCGTTATGGCCCAGCACGCAAACAAAGTCGCCCTTGTCAACAGCAAGGCTCAGATTTTCTATAACCTTATGCTCCGTTCCCTCGTCCTCATCACGGTAAGCAAAGGAAACGTTTTCAAATTCAATAAACTTACTCATTTATATCACCGGCTTTTTCCCATATTGCCGAGGCACCGCAGGGAAGAATCATACCCGTTTCCGTTACCGGAAGACCGATTTCGGAGGATTTTACGCTGCCGCCGAATTTCTTTTTTATCACGGCACCGAGAATATATTCCATAACAGAGGCTGAAAGACCCGTTGTGTACGAATTGATAAGCATCATCATTGAGTCCTCGTGAAGCAGCTCACTGCAAAGCTCAACAAAGCTGTAAACCTCATCCTCAAGCTTCCACACCTCGCCGCCGGGGCCTCTGCCGTATGATGGCGGGTCCATAATAATTATATCGTACTTATTGCCGCGGCGGATTTCACGCTGAACAAATTTTATGCAATCATCAACAATCCACCTTACGCTTCTGTCCTGCAATGAGGATGAAACGGCGTTTTCCTTTGCCCACTGTGTCATACCCTTTGATGCATCAACGTGAACAACGTGGGCATTTTCACTCAGTGCCGCAACGGTTGCGCCGCCCGTATAGGCAAAAAGGTTGAGCACCTTAACGGGTCGGTTTGCTTTTTTAATGAGCTCACGGGTGTAGTCCCAGTTAACTGCCTGTTCAGGAAAAAGGCCCGTATGCTTAAAGCCCATAGTTTTTATGTTGAAGGTCAGGTCCTTATATTTAATGCTCCAGTAAGGTGGCATCTTTCCCCTTACCTCCCAGGCTCCTCCGCCTGTTTTTGAACGGCGGTAATAAGCACTCGCCTTTCTCCACAAAGGGTTGGTTTTGGGAGTTTTCCATATTACCTGAGGATCGGGCCTTACAAGAATTATATCACCCCAACGCTCAAGCTTTTCGCCGTCGGAGCAATCAATAAGCTCGTAATCCTTCCAATCTTTTGTATATCTCATAAAATCACCTTAAAAAGTTATCTGTGTGTTGGGCTTGGTAAGACCAAGATGCTCGTAGGCCTGCACCGTGGCGACTCTGCCTCGGGGCGTTCTGCCCAAAAAGCCGATTTGCATAAGATAGGGCTCGTAAACATCCTCTATAGTCACTGCCTCTTCGCCTATGGCTGCCGCAATGGTTTCAAGGCCTACGGGGCCGCCGTTGTAGCTTTTTATCATTGTTTCAAGCAGCAGTCTGTCAATATTATCAAGTCCCAGGTGGTCAATTTCCATCTTTTCAAGAGCGTAGTCGGCACTGTCCTCATCAATTATGCCGTTGCCCCTTATCTGAGCAAAGTCTCTTGCTCTTTTAAGAAGACGGTTTGCAATTCTCGGTGTGCCTCTTGAACGGGCGGCAATTTCAAGTGCGCCGTATTTTTCAATATCAATGCCGAGAATTCCCGCGCTTCTCGTAACAATCTGTGCAAGCTCCTCGGGCGAATAAAGCTCAAGGCGGAGAATGACACCGAAGCGGTCACGCAAGGGCGCGGAAAGCTGTCCTGCCCTTGTTGTGGCACCCACAAGCGTAAACTTTGGCAAATCGAGCCTTATTGAGCGTGCAGAGGGGCCCTTGCCGATGATTATATCAAGGGCATTGTCCTCCATTGCGGGATAAAGCACCTCTTCAACGCTTCTGTTTAACCTGTGAATTTCGTCAATAAACAAAACATCGCCTTCGTTGAGGTTTGTAAGCAGTGCGGCGAGGTCGCCCTGCTTTTCAATGGCGGGGCCCGACGTTACCCTGAGATTTACGTTCATTTCATTTGCAATAATACCTGCAAGGGTTGTTTTGCCAAGACCCGGAGGTCCGTAAAGAAGCACATGGTCAAGTGCCTCACCGCGGCTGAGTGCCGCCTTTATATAAACCTCAAGGTTTTCCTTTGCTTTTTCCTGGCCGATATAATCCGTCAGCACCTTGGGTCTGAGAGACAGCTCAATATCACTGTCAAGGCTCGTCATATCGGGAGCAACAATTCTTTCTTCAAAATCCATTTATTTTCACCTTACTGATTTGATAATAGTTTAAGTCCCTGCCTTATAAGTGCTTCAACCGGCAAGGTCGGATCAAGCTTGCTGACGGCAACCGAGGCCTCTGACTGGCTGTAGCCGAGCATTGAAAGTGCGGCAACGGCCTCACTTGTATTCGACATATCGTTAACGGCACTGATTTTTTCAATTTCAGCCGTTGTAACGCTTTCGCCTGCAAGATTTTTCACCTTATCCTTAAGGTCAAGTATTATTCTCTGTGCAATTTTTTTACCTACGCCCGGTGCACGGCAGATTGCCTTTTCGTCGTTGGAGGAAATACTGAGAGCAAGCTTATCAGCCGAAAGCTCCGAAAGTATTGCAAGTGCCGCCTTGGGGCCTACGCCGTTGACAGAAATCAGCATTTTAAACCATTCGAGCTCGTATTCGGTTGAAAAGCCGAAAAGGTCAAGCGCATCCTCTCTTACATTAAGGTAGGTATAAAGGGTTGCCTGCTTTTCGCCGGAAATTTCATAAAGGGTCTGATTTGAGGTAAGGCATCTGAAGGCAACGCCGCCGCACTCAACGGCCGCAAAGCCTGCACCCGTCTTTACAACATTACCCGTTATACTGTAAAACATAGGTTAAATCCCCTTTCTTATACGCATATTGCCGAAGGCTGACAGTGAGCCGCTTGAATGTCCGTGGCATATTGCCATTGCGAGGGCATCAGCGGTATCGTCGGGCTTGGGCACCTTTTCAAGAGCAAGTATGCGCTTGGTCATTTCCTGTATCTGATTTTTTTCAGCACGGCCGTAGCCTACGACACTCTGCTTCACCTGCAAGGGTGTATATTCAAAAACGGGCACGCGCTTTTTCTGCGCCGCAAGCATTATTACTCCCCTCGCCTGGCTTACATCAATTACGGTTTTAGCGTTGCTGTTGTAAAACACCTTTTCAACGCTCATGGCATCGGGCTTGTGAGTATCAATAATACTGCAGAGTCTGTCGTAAATAATTTCAAGCCTCTCATTAAAGGGCGTTTTTGCATCGGTAAGAATTGCACCGTAATCAATAACGGTAAAGTGATTGTTTCTGTATTCAAGAACACCGTAGCCAACTATGGCATAGCCGGGGTCGATACCCAAAATAATCATGGCATACTACCTCACTGTAATTATCAAGTAATTATAGCACAATTATAATAAATGAGCAATAGTAAAAGGTAAAAATATTAAGAGAAAAGCACCCGATTTTCATCGGGTGCAAAGCTGATTTATAATTATACCAATACACTTGACCTTATGAAAAGGATGCTCACTGCAAGCAAAACCTGTGCAATGAAATAAGTGATAATGTTGAAAAAGCGCATATTCTTTTTAACCTCATCACCTGTAAGGATAAGGCCGAGAGAGGCATCCGAGAGGAAAAAGAACACCGAGCCGATGCCTACTGTAAGAAGGGCAGGCACCATAGTATCGTTTATGCCGTAATCCCACTCGGCGTACATATAAAGGCAGGCCTTTACAACCATTGCCGTAAGGAAAATGCCGTAAAGCATGAGGCCTATTACCATGGGACCCTTTTTCTGATAAAGCTTTTTAACGGCAACATAAACACATACAAGGGCAAACACAGCACCCACAGCCACAAAATCATACCAATTAAGCAGCTTTGCATCGGGACGGAGTGTTTTCAGCGCATGGTAAAACGCCGCAATGTAAAAGAGATGTCCTACCAAAAATGCCACTACACCGATAACAAACTCAACCATCTTGTTTTTAAGGCTGTGCAGGAAATAGTCACCCACCCAACCGAAAACAAGACCGATTATCATAAGCGAAGCATAAGAGGTGTTGTTGCCGGATATCTTCATTGCAAGCACGCCGCAAAGCACAAAAAGCGTTGCTGATATCATTTTGAACAGAAGCGACTTCTTGCACTTTTGGGGCCAATAATACTTTAAGAACGTGGGTACGGTGTAAAATTCGGCAAGTATAGTCAAAACAAAAAGTATTTTTAAAAACATATAATCCCTCCAGAAAATCAATCCTTAATCTTTCCGCGCTGAACAGCATCAATAAGAGGCACGATTTTGGGCAATGCCTTTGTAACTGCAGACTGAACAAGAGGCTGCTTGATAACGCTCTTGACCGTCTCCTTAAGAGTTTCGGCCATAACGGCAATTGACGGATTTGAGGACGGTCTGAGAACAACGTTATCGCCGTTGAACTTAAAGGTAAGTATTCTTTCGGATACAACCTCAATGCAACGGATATGAACCTCAAAAATGCTGTCGGTATTCCAGCAACCTACAGAGCAGGTGTGATAAGGAATTTTGCCGATAACGATTTCATCCCAACGGTATTCGCCGTCAAGACCGATTTTAATGCTGTTGATTTCATCGCCCTCTGTCCAGGTCATTACGCAGTGGTCATCGAAAAATCTGAAGCTGAGGTCGCTGATGTTACCTGCCTTGTCACTTTCCATAAACAAAGCGGGAAGAGGAACAACGCTTGTGGGATAGCCTGCAAGGTTAACGGCAATGGGCTTTGACAGCTTCATGCTCTTGCCGTCAAGTCTCTGCTCAAGTGCCGAGCGGCTCTTTTCGGGAACACGCTCATAGGCGGGGATGCTGATTTCAACGGTTTCACCGTCGTTTTCTTCAAGGAAGGCCTTGGGGAAATGGTCCCAGATAACGTCACGCATTCCCTGCTCGTTAATTTCACCGCCCGTTGAAATAAAGCAGGCGTCAAGATCTTCAAACACAATACCGAACTGACAGAACATACCGTCTGCACGGTAGCTGTTTTTGTAGCCGGCATTTCTCCAGAAGCAGTAGCCGTAGCCTACCTTTGAGTCGGATTCATTGTTGGCCGCCTCTGTATCAGCGTGGTAGCGTGTAGCCTCCTTTACCCATTCCTCGGGGATTACCTGCTTGCCGTTGAATTTACCGCCCTGTGAATAGCAATATGTAAACTTTGCAAGGTCGCTTGTTTTAAGCATCATACCCCAGCCGCCTGCTTCAATTCCCTTGGGGCAGGTCTCCCAGAAGGGGTCTTCAATGCCGAGAGGGTCAAAAAGACGGGGCTTAAGGAACTCCATAACGCTCATTCCGCAAAGCTTGTGGATAATGGCACAGAGCACGTACATATTCTCACTGATATAAAGGAACTCGGTGCCCGGCTCAGAAATCCAACGTGAATTCATAATATCCTCAAGCCAGCGGTCCTTTGTTCTGTCAAGGAAAACGCTTACCTCCTTGCCGCTTCTCATGGTAAGAAGGTCTTCAACCGTCATTTCCTCAAGATATTCGTCGGGCTTATCGCCGCGAAGCTCGGGAAAGATATCGATAACTCTTGTGTCAACGCTAAAATAGCCCTCATGCACGGCAAAGCCGATAGCCGTTGAGGTAAAGGACTTACTTACCGAATACATCATATGCTTATGCTCGGGGCCGAGAGGCTCACGGTATGCCTCGCAGGCAATTTTTCCGTGGCGGATTACAATAAATGAGTGAAGCTCCTTGCCGAGCTCCATACAATGGTCAACAAAGGCCTGCACCTCTTTTGAGGATACACCCACCTCTTCGGGTGTCTTTGCTCTTTCGAGCCAGGATGACTGTTCTTTCAACTGCATTTTATTTTCCTCCTTCAATATTTATAATGCGTAAGCTCAGTTTTAATCTTGCTTCTCCTTTTTTGCCTTACGCATTTTATATACATATATCTGACCGCAAAGAAGAGCCGCACCGACAAGCACCGTTGCCGTAAGCTTTCCTGCGGTAACATTCAATGCTCCCCTTGTATCAACCTCACCCGTGGATATTTTCATATCCTCAAGTGCAAAAAGCAAGCGAGAGTAAGCCTGCTGAGCCTCACCGAGTGAAAAAACGGATGAGGAAAGCAGCTTTTCACATTCAGCCATAGCTTTTTCAAGATTATCAAGGCTCACCTGCGAATATACGGATTTATCAGCCTCATCAGCCTTAAGGGTAAGCGCGGCAAGCTCCTTTTCAAGCCTCACCGTTTCATCTCTGTAAGCTGTAAAGGCTTCAATATTGTTGGTTTCAATTACACTGTAGCCTTTGTTTATAAGCTCATTCCATCCGTCGCCGCCGTCAGCTCTCTGACCGCAAAGGTCAGGTGAATAGGTTGCCGCAACCGCACGGACTTTTCCGCTTAAAAGATATCTGTTTGCAAAAAAATCACCGTAGGCAACGTTAAAATAGTTTTTGCTGCTGTACTGCACGGCAGGCATTTCCTCAGCCGAAGCGTTATTGTAAGCCGAAGCCGTGCTGAAAATGATGTTGCCGCCGTAAACACAGATTGAATAAACCTTTTCCGGCTTTGCTTCAAGCCACTCGGCAAGCCTTGAGCAGGAATCGTCCGTACGGATAATCACCCTGTAAAGAGCGTTGTTTTCACTCAGAATATCGTAAACGGCATCCTTATCCTCTGATAAAATGTCAAGGATAATTCCGTCCTCACTGTCGGTATTATCCAAAAGCTCTTCAAGCGATGTGAGGGCAAACTCTGTTTCATTTCCGTAAACGTCAAACAATCTGTAGCTGCCGATTTCGTCTGAACTTATTTCAGAAAGCTTTTCATAGGGTGCGTTGCAGATGTTGCCGAGACTTTCCCTTTCAGAAAGATAAAACACACCGTCAGAGGTTTTATCAAGGCTTACGGAAACAAAATCCGCGCCCTTGCTAAAAGCTGATTCAACTGCCTTGAGTGAATTTTCGGGATAATTTGCCGTGTCGCCTCTGTGAGAAATGCTAAGAAGCTTTGTTTCATCTGAGTAGAACTTACCGACAGCAATTTCCTTTTCAGAAAAAGCCGCACAAGAAAAGCCGACAAGAGGCAATACGCAAATAACAAGCACAAATAAAGCAATAAATTTCTTTTTTAAATTCATTATATTAACCTTTCGGGAGCTTCAGTTTCATACTCTGTAATGATAACACAAATTTAACTGTTTGGCAATATTTTTTTCGATGATTTAATAATTATGCACACAAAAAGTACCGGCAATACTTAAAGTATTACCGGCACAGCAGCTTCTATTAACATTTCATTTTCCGTAACGGAACAATCGTAACAGATTATTTTCACGCCCTTGTCCGCCGCAGCTCTCAGCGCCTTACCGAAAGCGAAATCCGTTGAATCGTTTGGCGAAAAGGCTTTGACGTTTTTCATCTGCACAACAAAAAATGCATAAGCCTCATATCCTTGCTCTATGCAATCGCAAAGCTCATTCAGGTGCTTTGTTCCCCTTTCCGTAGGCGCATCGGGAAAGAATACGGCACCGTCCTTTTCCAGGGTGACTCCCTTGACCTCAAGAAAAGCCTTTTTACCGCCGTGCTCAAAATAAAAATCAAAGCGGGAATTTCCGTAGGTCTTTTCCGGCTGAATAAAACTTATATCGGAAAACAGCTTTCCTTCTTTCAGAAATTCACCTACTGCTTTATTCGGTGCCTGAGAGTCAATGTTTATAAGCCGCTCCCCTTTTTTCACGGTTACGAGGGAATACCCGTACTTTCTTTGCGGGTTTGAGCTGACCTCAAGAAAGCATTCTGCTCCTTCAACAAGTATTTCCTTGCACCGCCCCGTATTTTTCACGTGGCAATAAATATCTTCGCTGTCAATGCGGCACAAGGCAACAAAACGGTTGAGCCTTTTAATGAATTCACCCTTGATAATACTGTTATACTTCATACTTACCTTTCAAAAGGGCTTACGGCATTGACCGTAATACTATAAACCTAATTTAACTGCAACTGCATTAAGAGCGTCGTTAAGACCTTCAAACATCATTGCAAGAAAATCCTCAAAGCAATCGGGCTCAGAGCTTTCCTTTGCACCTGCAGAGACGAGTGCGGCATCAAGCTTTTCCTGTGCCTCAAGCCATTTTTCAGAATCAATAACGGTTTCGTTTTTAAGCTCGTTAATAAAAGCGATTGCGTTTTCAATTTCAGCAATTTCGTCAGCGGAATAAGCCGATTTGTCAGCGGCACTCCAAAGAGCAAGGTCACGGTTTACATATCTGACACTTCTTGCACCGTTGAACTGAGGATATGCAACGGGGTTGCTGTAAACATCAATCATATTGTCATCAGTCATAAGCTCGGTTGCAAGAGTAAGCACAACGTCATTATTTGCAAGGTCCTCATGTGACTGACCCTTGAAGAACCAGGTTGTGCAGGGAAGAAGACCCGTTGTGGGGTCAACCATTCCGTCGGGTGAAAGATGATTGTGCGCAGGGTTATTGCAGTAATTGCCTGCAGCAACGTAATTTTCGCCGAGAGTTGTACCGAGGTCAGCAAAGGTTGCGCCCATTGAGGTTGATGCTGACTGGATTATACCGTCAGAATTGGTGGTTTTGTAATCGGCTGAAAGCGGAAACAGCTCAAGGTCATAGCAGACTATATCGTAAACTCTGCCGCTGCCGGCAATGATTGAGCTTGTGTTATCAGCAAAGTCTGCTCTTGCCTGCATAAAGGCATCCACCTTTTCTCTGATAAGAGCATACTCATCATCCGAAAGCCACTTTTCACGGGCCTCGGGATAATATTCTGTGGGGCAGAGTGCCCAGAGCTGAGTGGTGCTTCTTATGGCGGCTTCAACCACGCCCTCGCAAAGGCCGAGAAGTGCCTGCCTTAATACAGTTGAGGGAAGAACGCGAAGCACCATATTGAGAAGATAGGTTGTAAAGCTGTCGCCCATAAGGGTTACAAGCAGCTTTTTGTAAAGGGTCTCGTCATCATAAATGCTGAGATTGCCCGTAAGCACGTCACCGACAATATCTGAGCCGTCAATGGCGGGAACAACGTAAACCATCTTTTTTATAAGCTTATGGTCTTCGGGGTACTTGTCAATATAGTTGACTGCAACGGTACCGCCGAGGCTGATGGGACAGATGTTTACCTTTTCTGCACCTGTCTGAGGAAGAACAACCTCGTTGATATACTTGTGAAGTCTGTCTGTTGTTGCCTGAATGTCGCCCAGTGAGTCATAGCCGAAATAGAAAAGGTTATCCTCACCGATGATTTCGCCGCAACGGCGAAGAGGTATCATATCGTAAATATGCTCTCTTTCCTCCTTGGGCATTTCAGACATGGGACAGTTATAGCAGGGCACCTCAATGTCATTTTCGTAGTTGCCCTCATTATCCTTATGAATTGCATAAAGAAGGTCGTAAGCACCCTCCTTCATTGCTTCGGAAAGTCCGTTATCCTGACGGGTGAAAATTGAATAAAGCATATTCGGCAGAATATCGGCAACAAGAGCGGCCACATCAATTTCAAGGGGCCAGCCGGTAATATAATCGCCGTTTGAATCGAGCTTTCTGTTTCCGTTTTCGTCAAGAATATAGGTGTTGTTCTGACCTATGCCGTGAAGAACAACAACGGGGGTATTTTCGTCATAAGCAGGTGTGTAGGAGCCTTCGCTATCGGCGGCAAAAGCAACCGTAAAGCAGGAAAAGGCCATTACAAGACAAAGTAAAATGCTGATAATTTTCTTCATAATAAAATCTCCCTTCATTATTTACGGAAAAATTTTACATCACCAAAGAAAAATTATCAACATTTACCGGGAATTATAACAAATTATTAACAATGTCAATGAGTTTCAAACCAGGTCTTACCCGTATTGACATCAACGGTAAGCGGCACAACAAGCTCGCAGGCCTTTTCCATTTCTTCCTTAAGAATTTTTTCAACCTGCTCTTTTTCCTCTGAGGGACATTCAATGATAAGCTCATCGTGCACCTGCATTATAAGTCTGCCACTGCACCTTTCTGCTTCAAGGCGCTTTGCCACCCTGACCATTGCAATTTTGATTATATCGGCGGCCGAGCCCTGAACGGGAGCGTTTTTAGCCACACGCTCGCCAAAGGCCTGAAGCATTTTGTTACTTGCGGTAAGCTCGGGAAGATATCTTCTGCGGCGGAACATTGTTTCAACATAGCCACATTCTCTTGCATCCGCAACAACCTTTTCAAGATAACTGCGTATGCCCTCATAATGATGAAGATAACCCTTTATATAGCTGTCTGCCTCCTTGCGGCTTACGCCTATATCCTTTGCAAGTGAAAAGGCACCGATACCGTAAACTATACCGAAGTTAACCGCCTTTGCGCGGCTTCGCATAAGGGGTGCGACCATATGCATAGGCATATTGAACACCTGAGAGGCGGTGATGCGGTGAATGTCCTCGCCGTCGTTGAAGCCCTTTATCATCGTTTTGTCAGCAGAAAGGTGAGCAAGCACACGCAGCTCAATCTGTGAATAGTCGGCATCAACAAGCACATTGCCCTCGCCGGCCACAAAAAACTTGCGCATACGGCTTCCTATTTCACTTCTTACGGGTATATTCTGCAAATTCGGCTCAGTTGAGGAAATTCTGCCGGTTCTTGTTTCTGTCTGGTTGAGGGTGGAGCGGATTCTGCCGTCCTTGCCTATTACCTTGAGCAGACCCTCACAATAGGTGGATTTGAGCTTTGCAAGCGTTCTGTATTCAAGCACAAGGGCAACTATGGGGTATTCCCCCGCAAGCTCCTCAAGAACATCGGCATTTGTGCTGTAGCCGCTTTTTGTCTTCTTCTTGCAGGGAAGTCCCAGGGTTTCAAAAAGCACCGTGCCGAGCTGCTTCGGAGAATTTATATTGAACTGACAGCCCGCCTTTTCATAAATTTCGGCAGTAAGCCTGTCAATGCGCTCACCCATTTCAACGCCAAAGGCCTCTATGCCCTCTTTATCAACAAGAAAGCCTTTGTTTTCCATGCCTGCAAGCACTGCGGCAAGGGGGATTTCAATCTCATCAAGAAGCATATCCTGGCCGTTTTCACTGATTTGCTTGCGGAAAAGCTCGGAAAGCTTTTTAACAAAGGTACATTCCCTCGCCCTCCTAACGTCCTCATCCTCTTCACCGTCAAAGGCTATTTCCGTCACGGGAACATCATACTCAGCGGCAAGTCGCTCAAGGGAATAGGAATTCGCCGCAGGATTAAGAATGTAGCCTGCAAGTGCAAGGTCTGTTTTAACGTTCTTAAGGCTGAAGCCGTGCAAAAGTGCATACTTGTGAAGCGGCTTTGTATCATCGGTGTGCTTTTCCCACTCGCCCTCAAAGAAAGTGGGGATAAAATCGTAAAAATCAAGGCAGTTGCTTTCAATGCAAAGCACTTCATTTTCAAAGGAGAAAAACAGCTTTATAATATCTGCGCCGTCAAAATCGCAGGTAAAATATGCCTTACCCTCATTTTTAAGTCTGCCGAGAAGGCCGGGAAGGTCGCGCTCATAACGCAAGGGCAGCTTTTCACCTTCAGCTTTTTCTTCCTCGGGCGCAACCGTAAGCTTTTCCGCCGTCAGACCAAGCTTTTCAATGATACCGAACATTTCAAGCTGAGAGAGAAGACGAATGGCCTTGCCGGCATCACCGCCGCCGATAATATAGCTGTCCATATCAAGGTCAACGGGTGCTTCAAGGCTTATCGTACCGAGTGTACGGCTGAGATAGGCATTCTCCTTATCGGCAATAAGCTTTTCACGTACACCCTTTTTTATATCTATTTCATCAATGTTTTCATATATATAGTCGATACTGCCGAAGCGTGAAATAAGGTCGCCTGCCGTTTTCTGTCCTATGCCGGCAACACCGGGAATATTGTCTGAGGAGTCGCCCATCAGAGCCTTGATTTCAATCATTCCCTGAGGTTCTACACCGTAGTCCTCCTTGATTTTAGCCTTATCGTATATAACGGTGGTTGCCTTGCCCATTTTTGTTGCGGCAAGCAATACCGTTGTATTGTCGCTTACAAGCTGAAGCGAGTCACGGTCGCCCGTTGCAACAAAGCATTTATCCTCGTCCTTACACTGAGCGGAAAGCGTTCCGAGAATATCATCAGCCTCAAAGCCCTCTTTTTCTACAATCGTATAGCCGAGAAGCGTAAGAAGCTCCTTTAAAACGGGCATCTGACTTCTCAGCTCATCGGGCATACCCTTTCTGCCCGCCTTGTATTCATCATACATTTTATGGCGGAAGGTTGGTGCGTGAACATCAAAGGCAACGGCAACTCTGTCGGGCTCGCACTCCTGCCTGAGCTTTATAAGTATATTCATAAAGCCGTAAATGCCGTTTGTGAATTGACCGTCCTTTGTTGTAAGCAGCTTTATGCCGTAAAAGGCTCTGTTGATTATACTGTTTCCGTCGATTACAAGTAATCTCATAATTTCACCTCAAAAAGAATAACGGCAACCGGACAGCAAAAGTCCGACTGCCGTTACAAGTTTTTATCTGAGTTTTTCAATCATTCTGTCGGGGAAATTGCCGATAAGGGCATCTACACCGAGGGCGGCAAGACGCTCAATATCCTCATACTCATTTACCGTCCAGGTGTTGATTTCACAGCCTGCACCATGCATTTCATCAACAACCTCCTTTGAGAGATTGCAGAAAATGGGATGACAGCACTGAACATTCTGCTCGGCAGTATACTTGCCGTAATTGATAAGCCAGCTTTCGCAGAGGAAACCGCGTTTGATTTCGGGAGCTATTTCCTCACAGCGCTTTACGGTAAAATGGTTGAAGGAGGAAAGGATAATCTTATCCTGAAGTCCGTACTCATAAATCATATCAATGACTCTTTTTTCAATGGTGGGATACTCAAAAATGCCTGTTTTAAGCTCAATATTGGTGATAATATCCGTATCCTTGACAAGCTCAAAGTATTCTCTTAAAGTAGGGATTGGATTAACGCCGTAAACACCCGTAAAGGTTGCTGAGGCATCAAAGGCTTTAAGCTCCTCAAGAGTCATATCACGTACAAGGCCTTCGCCGTTGCAGGTGCGCTTTATATTTTCATCGTGAATAATTACAAGCTCATTATCCTTTGTAAGATGAACATCCATTTCGATACCGTCAACACCTATTTCAACTGCCTTTTCAAAGGCAAGCATAGTGTTTTCGGGATATTTGCCGCTGAAGCCTCTGTGTGCAAATATTTTTGACATAAATAACACTCCTTATAAACAGTTATTTAAAATCAGCCGAGAGCCGCAAGGCTTTCTTCAATCATTTTGATTTTTTCAGTAAGCTTTTCTGCGTCAGCCTTCTGTCCGTCGATAACATTCTGCGGAGCCTTTGCAAGGAAGCCGGGGTTGTTGAGCTTGCCGTTTATCTGGCTGAGCTTCTTTTCAGCTGCTTCCTTTTCTTTGTTAAGGCGCTTTCTTTCAGCCTCAAAGTCAACAAGGTCACCCATGGGAATGTAAATCTTTGCCTCGGCGGTAACAATGCTTACACTGCCTTCAAGGTTAAAGCTGTCGCCAACCGTTACGTCGGAGGCTGAAGCAAGTCTCTGCATAAATACAACTGCCTTATCAAAGATATCCTTCTTTTCCGTTGCAACGTAAACGTGGGCCTTTCTTGAGGGAGGAACATTCATTTCCGCTCTTCTGTTACGGATTGCACGGATTGCATCCATAATCATATTCATCTGCTCCTCTTCCTTTGTGAAAACAAGAGCATCGTCAAATACGGGCCAGGCGGATTTCATAATAGTTTCGCCGTCGTGAGGAAGTGTCTGCCAGATTTCCTCAGTGATGAAGGGCATAAAGGGATGAAGAAGCTTAAGGGTTTCGCTCATAACGTAAACGAGCACTGCCCTTGCGGTCTTTGCCTCGTCGCCGCCCTTCTGAAGTCTGATTTTTGCAAGCTCAATAAACCAGTCGCAGAAGATATCCCAGATGAAGTCATAGAGCTTCTGCACTGCAATACCGAGCTCAAACTTATCAAGGTTGTCGGTAATTTCCCTTGTAAGGGTGTTGAACTGTGAAAGAATCCACTTATCCTCAAGTGCAAGGTCTGCGGGAATATGAGGTGCGGGCTCATTTTCATCAAGGTTCATAAGGATGAAGCGTGCGGCATTCCAAATCTTGTTTGCAAAGTTACGGCTTGCCTCAACCTTCTTGTCGCTGTAGCGCATATCATTTCCGGGGCTGTTACCCGTTGCAAGAGTAAAGCGAAGAGCATCGGCGCCGTACTTATCAATAACAAGCAGCGGGTCAATACCGTTGCCGAGTGATTTACTCATCTTTCTGCCAAGCTCGTCACGGACGATACCGTGAATAAATACAGTGTCAAAGGGCACCTGACCCATCTGCTCACAGGCTGAGAAAATCATTCTTGCAACCCAGAAGAAAATAATATCATATCCCGTTACAAGGGTGCTTGTGGGATAATAGTGCATAAGCTCGGGAGTTTTTTCGGGCCAGCCGAGGGTTGAGAAGGGCCAGAGGGCTGAGGAGAACCAGGTATCAAGGGTATCGGGGTCCTGCTCAATGTTTTTGCTGCCGCACTTACAGCAGCAGTCGGGCTCGCCCTTGCTTACGGTGATTTCGCCGCAGTCAGCGCAGTACCAGGCAGGAATTCTGTGACCCCACCAGAGCTGACGGGAAATACACCAGTCACGGATGTTTTCCATCCAGTTGTAATAAATTTTGTCAAAGCGTTCGGGGATGAATTTAACCTCACCGTCGCGTACAACCTTGATTGCAGGCTTTGCAAGGGGCTCCATTTTTACAAACCACTGCTTTGAAACCTTGGGCTCAACGGCTGTGTGGCAACGGTAGCAGGTGCCGACCTCATGCTTTGTGGGCTCAATTTTAACAAGTGCGCCTGCAGCGGTAAGGTCCTCAACAATAGCCTTACGGCATTCCATAAGATTCATACCGGCGTACTTGCCTGCTTTTTCGTTCATAAAGCCGTCGTCGGTCATAACATCAAGCACGGGAAGATTGCAACGAAGACCAACCTCAAAGTCGTTGGGGTCGTGTGCAGGTGTGATTTTAACGGCACCTGTTCCCTTATCCATTTTTGCGTAAGAGTCTGCAACAATGGGGATTTCTCTGCCGATAACAGGCATAATTACGGTTTTGCCGACAACATCCTTGTATCTTTCGTCATCGGGATGAACAGCAATACCCGTATCACCGGGAATTGTTTCGGGACGGGTTGTTGCAACAATAATGCTGCCGCTGCCGTCTGCAAAGGGATAAGCAAAATGCCAGAAGCTGCCGTCCTTTTCCTCATATTCAACCTCGGCGTCGGAGATTGATGTTTTACAGTGAGTACACCAGTTGATAATTCTTTCGCCGCGGTAGATAAGCCCCTTTTCGTAAAGGTTTACAAAAACCTCTTTAACGGCCTTTGAACAGCCCTCGTCAAGGGTAAAGCGTTCTCTGTCCCAGTCGCAGGATGAGCCGAGCTTTTTAAGCTGTTCAATAATTCTTCCGCCGTACTGAGCCTTCCACTCCCAGGCTCTTTCAAGAAAGCCTTCTCTGCCAAGGTCTTCCTTTGAAAGGCCCTCGGCCTTCATTGCCTCAACAATCTTTGCCTCGGTAGCAATTGAAGCGTGGTCGGTGCCGGGGAGCCAGAGAGTATCATAGCCCTGCATTCTTCTGAAGCGGATAAGAATATCCTGAAGGGTATTGTCAAGGGCGTGACCCATATGAAGCTGACCGGTAATGTTCGGTGGAGGAATCACGATTGTGTAAGGGTTCTTTTTGGGGTCAACCTCGGCGTGGAAATATTTTCCGTCAAGCCAGGTTTTGTAAATTCTGTCTTCTACGTCCTTCGGGTCGTAGAGCTTTGCAAGTTCTTTTGCCATTTATTTCACTCCGTTCAATATATTACAAAAATAAAAACTCCGTCCTGTAAAATCAGGACGGAGAAATTTCCGTGGTACCACCTGAATTCAGAGAATTAACCTCTGCACTCAAAAGCCTTAACGCGGACATACGTCGGGGTCTACTCAATTACTCTTTCTTCCCGAAGCTCACGGGCGACCTTCATTCCCTTGCCTTAAGACTTGCACCAACCGTCTTTTCTCTGAAAAGGCTGCGGAGAATTACTCCTCCCGCTCATTGCTTTACAATATTGAGGCAATTTTAACACAAGAAAATGAATATGTCAAGACTAATTAACAGTAAATACATTTTCAAAAATGTGCTCACAGCCGTAGACCTTGATTTCAATACTGTAAACACCCTTTTCGGCATCTTCGTCCAAAGTAAAGTTGCCGTTTATGATAAATTCTTCTGCGTTTTTCACCACAAAAAGATTAAGACTGTTTCCTTCATCAACGGCACATGTAAAATCAAGATATACCCTTTCACCGCCAACTGTTTTGAAAAATGAATAATCAACATTATGCGGGCTTTCACCCTTAAAAGGAATTCCGATATTTTTACACCTGATTTCAAAAGTGCCAGATTCACCGGGAGAAAATTCGGTTACAGCAAAATCAATGTCGCACTCAACTTTTACCGTTTTGTCGGCATAGGACAAGCCTGCGATTAACAGATAAATTGCAATAATAAACGATTGAATTTTAATTAACATAATATCATTCCTTTCTTAAAAACAAATTTTGTCACATATAAACAAGTTACTAATTAGCCGTTATATTTCCATAAGATACCCTTCTCGCTTTAACTCATTCTACTAGTACAATCTTTAAACAAATAATAAGTAACAAAATTTTTAAAATAAATCTTTATGTAACGAAAACTCAGATATGAATTACAGCTTTTATGCTTTTGACACAACTAAAATCCAACCCCATTTAAATAGTAACATCACATATGTACTTTGTCAAGCTGTAATTGTTTTATATAATATAGTAAAATCAATAAGGTGGTATAAATGAATAAGTCAGAACAAATCACAATGGTAAAAGATTATGGCAAAATTAAAATTAAGCTTGGTGAAGTTATGAAAGAAAAAAATCTCACTAGATACCAACTCTCAAAGATGACAAACACACGTTTTGAGGTTATAAACAAATGGCATTCTGGTGAAGTTGAAAGAATTGACAGCGATATTTTGGCGAGATTTTGTTTCGCCTTAAATTGCAAGGTTGAAGACATAATTGAATATGAACTATAAAACAGCACCTTGTCGCAAAACAAGGTGCTGTGATTTTTTTATAAAGCCCTGCCGAGAAATAAATTCTTCAGCGCTCGCCGCGGGGCGTTACTTTTTTGAAAAAAAGTAACCAAAAAACTTTAATTGTTTTTTACTCTGCAAGTAATTTTTCAACTGCGGCAAGCTTTACACAAAGGCAAAGAAGCTTTGTGGCAGTCATAAGCTCATCAACGGGAGGATAGGAAGGTGCAATTCTTATGTTCTTATCCTCGGGGTCAATGCCGTAAGGGAAGGTTGCACCAACGGTAGTAAGCGTTACGCCGCCCTCCTTGCAAAGCTCATAAACCCTTTTTGCAGTGCCGGGCATAACGTCAAGGCTGATAAAGTAACCGCCGTTGGGCTTTGTCCAATGAGCAATCTTATATTCGCCGAGCTGTGACTTGAACTCATTGATAACAGCCTTAAACTTAGGAGCAAGGATATTTCTGTGAAGCTTCATATGATTCTTGATGCCCTTTACATCCTTGTAGAATTTAACGTGTCTGAACTGATTGAGCTTATCATAGCCGATTGTCTGAATGGACATACGGCTGATTATCATTTCAATGTTTTTGTCAGATGCGGCAAGAACAGCAACACCTGCACCGGGGAAGCTGATTTTTGAGGTTGAGGTAAATTCGATTACCATATCCTCATGGCCGTACTTTTTAAGCACGTCAAAAATATTATCAAGCTTGTCGCTTTCCTCTGCAAGGTCGTGAATGATGTAAGCGTTATCCCAGATAATGCGGAAATCGTCTGCTGCGGGGCACATTGCGGCAATTCTCTCAACGGTTTCGCGGCTGTAGGTTTCGCCCGTGGGATTTGAATACTTGGGAACGCAGAACATACCCTTGACCGTGGGGTCCTTGATAAGCTCTTCAACAGCATCCATATCGGGACCCTTGCCCGTCATTGCAACGGGGATAAGCTTGATGCCGTAATATTCTGCTATAGAGAAGTGTCTGTCATAGCCGGGTGAGGGGCAAAGGAATTTAAGCTCCTCCTGGTCCTTCCAGGGCTTGCCGCCGCTGCCGGTAAGCATACACTGCGTAATATAGTCAAACATCATATTAAGGCTCGAGTTACCGCAGACAATAACATTCTTTGTGGGAACCTTAAGAAGCTTTGCAAAAATCTCCTTACATTCAATAATACCTGTAAGAAGGCCGTAGTTTCTGTATTCAAGGCTGTGGTTGCTTGCATCGTCCTCCCAGTCTCTTGAGGTAACGGCATCAAGCAGACCGTTTGAAACTGCAAGCTGGTCTGAGCCCGGCTTGCCTCTTGACATATCAAGCTTTAAGTTCTGTGCCTTATAGTCGGCATATTCCTTTTCAAGAGCCGCCTTAAGCTCAAGAAGCTGTTCTTTTGTATAGGATTTTAATTCCGGCATAGCATATAACCTCCTGAAAATAGAATTAAAAATCTGCTGAGCCCGTTGTTCTGGGGAAGGGAAGCACGTCTCTGATGTTTGAAATACCCGTAAGGTACATTACAAGCCTTTCAAAGCCGAGGCCGAAGCCTGCGTGCTTTGTGCCGCCGTACTTACGAAGGTCAAGATACCACCAGTAGTCCTCCTCGTTGAGGCCGAGCTCCTTTATTCTTTCAAGCAGTACGTCATAGCGCTCCTCACGCTGACTGCCGCCGATGATTTCGCCTATCCCCATAACAAGGCAGTCGCAGGCGGCAACGGTCTTGCCGTCGTCATTGAGTCTCATATAAAAGGCCTTGATTTCCTTGGGATAATCTGTAACGAAAACAGGCTTTTTGAAAATCTGCTCTGTAAGATATCTTTCGTGCTCTGTCTGAAGGTCACAGCCCCAATATGCCTTGAATTCAAACTTATCGTTATTTTCTTCAAGCATTTTAACGGCATCTGTATAAGTAACCCTTGCAAAGTCTGAGGTTGCAACGGCAGTAAGACGTTCAATAAGTCCCTTGTCAACAAACTGATTAAGGAATTCGATATCCTGCCTGCAGTTTTCCATTACATAATTGATTACAAACTTAATCATTCTTTCTGCAAGGTCCATATCGTCGCAAAGGTCTGCAAAAGCAATTTCCGGCTCAATCATCCAGAATTCGGCGGCATGGCGCTGAGTGTAGCTCTTTTCCGCACGGAAGGTGGGACCGAAGGTGTAAATTTTGCCGAAGGCCTGAGCCATAATTTCGCCCTGAAGCTGACCCGAAACGGTAAGGAAGGCACTCTTGCCGAAAAAGTCCTCACTGTAATCAATTTCACCGTCCTCGGTAAGGGGCGGATTTTTCATATCAAGAGTTGTTACTCTGAACATTTCACCTGCGCCCTCACAGTCACTGCAGGAAATAAGCGGTGTGTGAGCATAGATAAAGCCCTCACCCTCAAAAAAGCGGTGAATTGCCTGAGCGGCAACAGAGCGCACTCTGAATGCGGCTGAATAGATATTCGTTCTGGGTCTTAAGTGAGCAATAGTTCTTAAGTATTCAAGTGAATGTCTTTTCTTCTGCAAGGGATATTCGGGAGCGGATGCACCCTCAAGGGTAACCCTTGTTGCATTGATTTCAAAGGGCTGCTTTGCTTCGGGAGTGAGAATAAAATCACCCTCAACAACAACTGCCGCACCAACATTATATTTTGCAACCTCGGCAAAATTTGTAAGCTTTTCCTTTTCAAAAACAACCTGCACGCCCTTGAAGCAGCTGCCGTCGTTGAGCTCCATAAAGCCTAAAACCTTTGAGTCTCTGTTGGTACGAATCCAACCGCATACGGTAACCTTGCTGTCCTTGAAGGAAGCGGCGTTTTCGTAAAGCTTTGCAATTTCAGTACGTTTCATATTATATTAAACCTCCTTGGAGAAATTTACACATTGATAGTTAATTATATCAGCAAGTTATAAAAAAATCAATACAATGCGCGCCATTATTTTACTTTGTTTTTATTGAAATTTATATTCGTTTATTATATAATAAAATGAATATTTATTTTAAGGTGAATGAGATATGAAAAATTATAAAATACATCTTATCAGACACGGTCTTACTCAGCATAACCTTGAAGGCGTTTATTCGGGCAGAAACGACACACCGCTTTGCGACGAGGGCAAGGGTCAGCTTTTACAGATGAAGGAGGAATACGTATATCCCCACGCTGATTTTGTGTTCACCTCTCCCCTGCCGAGATGCAAGGAAACGGCAAAGCTCCTTTACCCCGAGCTTCAGCCCATTGAAATAGACGGGCTCACCGAATACAACTTCGGCGAATTTGAAGGTCAGACCGCTGAATATCTTCACGAAAAGCAGCCGCTTTTCGACCGCTGGCTCAAGGGCGAAGAGAACATCAAGCCCCCCTTTGGCGAAAGCAACGAAGAGTTTGCAGACAGAGTCTGCTCCTGCTTTGTTAAAATTATTGACGGCATACTTAAAACAGGCACGGATAACGTTGCAATCGTCACTCACGGCGGTGTCATTTCCGCCATAATGGCAAACTTCGCCATTCCCGAGGCATCATCCACCGAATGGCTTACTCCCTCGGGCTGCGGCTACACGCTTTATCTTTCCCACTTTTTGTGGATGTCGGGTCACAAGCTTGAGGCAGTCAGGCAGATACCCGATTTGTCCGAGGAGGAAAAGGAAGGCAATTACTACGACGGCTGGGATTATATACCCAACGACGATGACTTTGACATAAGCGAATATGTATAAGAGGTAAGATATGAATATTCTTGTTTTAGGCGACGTTGTTAACAGAGAGGGCTGTGATTTTCTCAAAAACAAGCTTTCCGCCTTCAAAAGGCTCAAGGGCATTGATTTTTGCATAGCAAACGGCGAAAACTCGGCAGACGGCAACGGCATTACACCCGAATCCGCTCAGCTGCTTTTTTCCTCGGGGGTTGACTTTATAACAACGGGCAACCACGTTTACAGACGCAAGGAGGTTTTTGACCTGCTTGACGAAAACGAATTTATCATAAGACCCTGCAATTATCACAAAAGCAATCCCGGTGTCGGCTCAAGGGTTGTTGACTGCGGCTTTTTCAGCATAGGCATTATCAACGTTATGGGAACTATGTATATGGAGTGCCTTGAAAACCCCTTTGGTGCCGTTGAGCGTGAAATTGAAAAAATCAAGGATAAAACAAATATTATTCTTGTTGATTTTCACGCCGAGGCAACAAGTGAGAAAAAGGCAATGGGCTTTTTCCTTGACGGAAGAGTCTCTGCGGTTTTCGGCACGCATACACACGTGCTTACGGCCGATAACACTGTTTTAAAGGGCGGCACCGGCTATATAACGGACGTGGGCATGTGCGGTGTGAAGGACAGTGTGCTCGGCGTTGACAAGGATATAATTATTGACAAATTCCGCTTCAATATGCCCAAGCGCTTTGATAAGGCCAAAGGTCCGTCAATGGCAAACGGCTGTATATTCAGCATTGATAACGCGAGCGGAAAATGCACCTCAACAGAGCTTGTCAGCTTTGAATAAAACCGCAAAGGAAACGGAACGATGAAAAAGATTATAATAACAATTATATGTATGGCTGCCGTTATTACCGCAATCATACTTTCGGGAAAATTTGTCAGCAACACGCCCGAGCAGCAGACAACAGAAGTCACAAGTCAGGCTGTGTCACAGGAGCAGACGGATGAAGAAGACATTAAGGCCCTTAGCAGCATCAGTCTCCCCTATTTCAAAGGCAAATCCTTCAACCCCTTCAAAACAAAAAGCCCGACAAACCTCAGTATTTCCACACTGCTTTACGACCCGCTTTTTATTCTTAATTCCGATTGCTCGTCAACCATGCTTCTTGCAAAGGAATTCCACAATGACGGCAAAAAGATAACGGTAAAGCTCATTGACGGCATCACCTTTTCAAACGGCAGCTCACTTACGGCCTATGACGTTGTTTACTCCTTCAGGCTTGCCAAAAAGTGTGACGCCTACAAGGGCAGGCTTTCAAATTTCTCTTCGGCAAAAGCAGGAACGGACACGGTAACCTTTACCCTTAAGCAGCCCGACGTATATGCTCAGCAGTGTCTCACCTTCCCCATTGTGCAGAACGGAACGGGAACCGCCTCACTGCCCGTAGGCAGCGGCCGCTATATTCTCAGAAGCATCAGCGGACAGTATGTGCTTGTTGCAAATGCCAATAACACCAGAGGCGAAACAATGAGCACAAAAACAATCGGCCTTGTCCCCATCATCGCAGACAACGAGGAAATCTACCGTGTTCAGACGGGTGAGCTCACCTATTATTACAATGATATGGATACCGGCACCTTTACAAAGCTGACGGCAACCACGGTGCCTGTTAACACCAACAATCTTATTTATCTCGGCTACAAGGGCTCGGTATCAGCCTTCAAAAACAAGCAGGTAATCAAGGCCTTACGTCTTGCAATTGACAAAAGCTCACTTGCAGACACGGTTTTTGATAACTTCTGCACCCTTACGGATACACCCTTTAACCCGAATTGGTTTGCAGTCAAGGACCTCAATCTGCCCGATTACGAATACAATCTCATTAAGGCGGGCAACATCCTCGACGAAGCCGGCTACGCATATTCGGCCAACGACAAAAGCTACCGTTATGATTCTGACGGATATTTTGACGTTAAAATCATTGTAAACAAGGAAAGCGAAACAAAGGTCAGCTGTGCCAAATATATAGGAAAATGCTTACAGAATCTCGGTCTCAGGGTTACGGTGAAGTCCCTTTCCTTTGACGATTACGAGGAGGCCCTTGAGGACGGCGACTATGACCTTTATATCGGCGAGGTACGCATTTCTCCCAACATGGACCTCAGCTGCTTTTTCAAAAAGGGCGGCAGTGCCGCCTACGGCATAACCTCCTCAACAATCAGAAGCGCTTACAGCGACTTCAAAACCGGCAGTATTGACATAAACACATTTATAGGTGTGTTTGAAGAGGAATATCCCTTCATTCCCATCTGCTACAGAACAGGCATTGCTTATTATTCAAATGAAATAAGCTTTGAGGGTGACATAAACGAATATGAGCCCTTTAAAAACATTTCATCCTGGACACAAAAATATTAAAGAAAGGGCGGTGAGGAAATGAAGGAAACTCCTTTAAAATTTATAAAGGGTGTTGGTGAAAAACGGGCAACACTCCTTAATAAGCTTGATATTCATACCCTTTCTGACCTCATCCGCTATTTTCCCCGCAGCTATCTGGATTTTTCCGCGCCCACACCGATACCTAAGCTTGTACCCGGTACAACGGCCTGCTTTTGTGCTGTTGTGGGCTATACGCCGGTAAAAAACGAAATCCGCCGGGGTATGACAATATATAAAACCCTGCTCATTGACGGAGAATATTCCGTGCACCTGAGCATTTTCAACAACAGCTATCTTGCAGAAAGCCTTATCGAGGGTGAGGAGTATTATTTTTACGGAAAAATTCAACTCAACAGAGGTATGTTTGAGATTACAAACCCTGTTATTGAAAAGGCAGACAGTGAAAATGCTATGCTCCCAGTTTATCCGCTGACGGCGGGGCTTACAAGCAAAATGCTTTCAAAAATCATTGCCAACGCTCTTTCGCTTTACGAAAAGGACTCTCAGGGAGATATCATTCCCGACGGGATAAGAAAAAAATACGGGCTTTGCCATGAGCAGTTTGCCTTCAGAAGCATCCACAGACCTCAGAATCCCCACGACGTTGAAATTGCAAGGCGCAGATTCATTTTTGAAGAGCTTCTGCTTCTTCAGCTCGGTATGAAATTGCTGAAAGATAGAAACCGCGGCACAACCGCACTGAAGCTTGAAAAGGATTTTTCCGCCGAATTTGAAGCTCGTCTCCCCTTCTGTCTTACCGGTGCGCAAAAAAAGGCAATTTCAGCCTGCATAAGTGACCTCAAAGGCAGCACACCGATGAACAGACTGATTCAGGGTGATGTCGGAAGCGGCAAGACCGTTGTGGCCGCCTCAGCCATATTTTCTATGGCAAAAAACGGAATTCAGAGTGCCTTTATGGCACCGACGGATATACTTGCCCGTCAGCACTACGCCACGCTTACAAGGCTTTTTGAGGGCACCGACATAAAAACGGAGCTTCTTACCGGCTCGGTTTCGGCAAAAAAGAAAAACGAAATAAAGCAAAGGCTCATAAACGGCGAGACTGACGTTATTATAGGCACGCACGCTCTTTTGACCGAGGATACCCGTTTTGCCTCACTCGGACTTATCATAACCGATGAGCAGCACCGCTTCGGTGTAAAGCAAAGAGGTGCACTCGGCGATAAGGGAACAAATCCGCACACCCTTGTAATGAGTGCGACACCAATTCCCCGTACGATATCACTGATTGTTTACGGCGACCTTGACCTGACCGTAATTGACGAATTGCCCAAGGGCAGACAAAAAATATCCACCTACGCCGTAGATACCACCTACCGTCAGCGCATCTACACCTTTATTAAAAAGCATCTTGACCTCGGTCTCAGGGCTTACATCGTGTGCCCTCTTGTAGAAGAAAACGAGGGCGACCTCACCGCCGCCAAGCAATATGCCGAAAAGCTGAAGAAGGAGCATTTTTCCGATTATAAAATTGGCCTTCTGCACGGCAAAATGAAAGCTAAAGAAAAAGAAAAGATAATGAAGGACTTTGCCTCGGGCGAAATCAGCCTGCTTGTTGCAACAACGGTAATTGAAGTGGGCGTTGACGTACCCGAAAGCGTTATAATGGTTATAGAAAATGCAGAGCGCTTCGGCCTTTCACAGCTTCACCAGCTCCGCGGCAGAGTCGGCAGAGGCAAGGAAAAATCCTACTGCATACTCATAAGCGATGCTGAGGGAGAAGGTGCACGCTCACGGCTTGAAATAATGTGCAAAACCTCAGACGGCTTTAAAATTGCCGATAAGGACCTGGAGCTTCGCGGACCCGGTGATTTCTTCGGCTCAAGGCAATCGGGCATACCGAAGCTAAAAATTGCCGACCTTACGGAAAATATGGATATTGTAAGACAAAGCAAGCAGGCAAGCGAGGAAATCCTGAAAAAAGACCCCCGCCTTATGCTGCACGAAAACAAAGGGCTCAAAGCCGCCGTGCGCTCGCTTTTTACAGACAAAAAAAGAATCACCCTCAATTAGAAAGGAAGAGTAATATGGAAAAAATTGCCTCATTCACAATCGACCACACCATTCTCCCCAAAGGAATGTACCTTTCAAGGGTTGATGCCAATACCGTAACCTACGATATACGCACAAGAAGACCCAACGTTGAAGAGGTTATGGAAAACGGTGCAATTCACACCCTTGAGCATCTTTTTGCAACCTACGTAAGAAACAGCGTTCACAAGGATAACGTTGTTTATTTCGGTCCTATGGGCTGCCGCACGGGCTTTTATTTTATTACCACAGACAGTGTAAGCAAGGCAGAGGCCGTTGAGCTTACAAAAGCGGCGCTTGCTTTCTGTGCGGATTTTGAAGGAGACATACCCGGTGTTTCTGCACAGGAATGCGGCAACTACCGTGACCACAACCTTGACACCGCAAAAAAAGAAGCCGCCGCCATGTGCAGGGTGCTTGATGGCTGGACGGCTGAAATGCTTGAATATCCCACAAAATAAAAAGGAGTGATTTTTTTATGATACATTATATTGAAAACGACTTTCTCAAGGTAGGAGTAAAGGAATTCGGCGCAGAGCTTACAAGTGTTGTTTCAAAGAAAAGCGGCTATGAGTTTCTGTGGCAGGGCAACCCCGAAATCTGGTCGGGTCAGTCCCCCATTCTCTTTCCTATAATCGGCAGACTTATCAACGACAGCTATACTCTCGATTCAAAGGTTTATTCCCTTGAAAAGCACGGCTTTGCAAGAAAGCTGCCCTGGTCACTCAAAGCAAAGGCTGAGGACAGTGTGAGCTTTATTCTTACAGAAAACGAGCAGACGCTCAAGTCCTATCCCTACTGCTTTGATTTAATCGTAACCTTTAGCCTTGAAAAAAACAGTCTTTCCGTAAAGCACACAGTTATAAACAAAAACAAAAGGGATATGTATTTTTCCCTCGGTGCACACCCTGCCTTCAACTGCGAAATCGGCGACACACTTGTGTTTGACGAAAACGAAACCCTTGACACAATCAAAATTGACCTTGAAAAGTCACTGAGATTACCCGATACCTACCCCGTTTTAAGAAACGAAAGAACAATTACCGTTACAAAGGATATTTTCAACGAGGATGCTCTGATTCTCAAGGGCGTAAAATCAAAGCGCATCACGCTTGAAAGCAAAAGCTCGGCAAGAAGGGTAAGCTTTGACCTTGGCAATTCGCCCTATCTCGGCATCTGGGCAAAGCCCGGGGCACCCTATGTCTGCATTGAGCCTTGGTGCGGTGTAAACGATTCCCGTGAAAGAAAGGCCGATTTTTCACAAAAGGACGGAATTCAGAAGCTCACTCCGGACAGTGAATTCAACTTCACCTGGAAGGCTGAATTTACAGAATAAGACCTTCAGCAACAGTAAAGCTTACATAAACTCAAAAACAGATGTAACTCAAGGCTATGCTTCACCTTGAATTACATCTGTTCTTCTTTTATTATTGTTATGCCTTAAATCAATAGTGTACTGCTGAGCAATCACAAACCTGACTTACACCTAACAGCTTCCAGAAAGTGCTGACAAGCTTATAAATAAACTGCATAAAGGGATTATCGTTATGGCAAATGCAGGAGCACTTGGTTGAACGTGCGGTTTCAACCACAGCACCGCAGCCGAACACATCGCAAGCACCGTCAAAATTTTCATCAACGTGGCCGGTGGGCTCTGTTTCGATTACCTGAACCGAGGTATCGCAGGTGAGGCAGAAATGCACATAATAGCCGGGCTTATCGCAGGTGGGAGCCGTATCCTCCACAACAACAATACGATGAGGGCCGTAGCCACTGACTACCTCAGAATAGGTATAGCTGCAGCTTTTGCACTTATAAACAAGTGTTCTGCCGTTTTTACAGGTTGCTTCAACAGTCTGAACGGGTGCCGAGCCGAAGCTGTGGCCGTAAGCAGCAACAGCACTACCCTTTTCAACAGTAAGGCCGCATTTCACACACACCTTATCACCGGTATAGCCGTCAAACTCACAGGTTGCGGGGTTTTCGCCAACGGTTTCGGTTTCAGCGTGTTCACAAATCAATTCATCACAGGAGTCGCAATATCCGTTGTTATCTTCGTCCGTATGAGAAGCAACGGTATCAGTAATTGCATCAGCCTCGGCAGGTGCCGCCCACACCCAGCAGGACAAAAGCATCAGCACCGATAAAGCCACTGACATATACTTTTTGAACAAGTTTTTCTGCATTGAAAAAACCTCCTTGAACAAGTTACACTCATTCCATTTTATACACCATAATTTTACAACTTTTAAAGTAAAGTGTCAAGATAAAGCTTAAAAATATTTTTGGTATGTGTTTTTTTGGGGGGACGGATTTTCGGTGGGATTATTTATAAAGAATTTACTGATTTTAAAAAAGTCAGACTATATATTCTGAACAAAAATGTTTATGTCAAAACAAGGGCATAATTATCCCCGAAAAAGAAAATCGCACCTCTTTTAAGTGTTTTTCTGCCTACGGCAGAGTGTTATTGAAGCCTACGGGTTAAGTGTTATTTCATTCGCCGATAAGTTTGCGAAGCAAATAACACTGTGCGAAGCACAATATAACTGCGAAGCAATACAACTTGCCGCAAGGCGAATAAAACTGAAAACGACAAGTTTCTGTCGAAACTTGTCGTTTTCTTTGGTCGGAGTAACGGGATTCGAACCCATGGCCTCTTGGTCCCGAACCAAGCGCGATACCAAACTTCGCCATACCCCGATTATTACAACGCTGAATATTATACATTATACAATAAAAAAAATCAACTGTTTTACTAAATTTATTTTTTGTGTTCTGAAATAAAAAGTAAAATTTTATTAAAAATCCCTTGACAAATTATCTCTTCTTTGATATACTACCAAAGTCAGCTGACACATGGGCCATTAGCTCAGTTGGTTAGAGCAACCGGCTCATAACCGGTCGGTCCGGGGTTCGAGTCCCTGATGGCCCACCATTTTAATATAGGGGTATAGCTCAGTTGGTAGAGCAGCGGTCTCCAAAACCGCGTGCCGAGGGTTCGAGCCCTTCTGCCCCTGCCAAAGAAAAGTCCGAAAAACCTTGATTTTACAAGGGTTTCGGGCTTTTTTCATACCTAAAATCAATTTTGCTAAAATCGCAATTTACCGTAAAATATCGTACATTTTCGAGCACTATATGTCCCCCGATATGTCCCCCGTAAAAGACCGCGAGCCCTGTTGTGATAAGGGGGTTTGAGCTTTTTGTTAATTGAAAATATAGCGTTTTTTAGGGTATTTTTTACCGCGTGCCCTGATTTTGGTGTTTTGTCACTCATTATGTATAAAAATATATCGTAAAAAAACAGAGCAGAAAGGCCTTTAAAATCTTTCTGCTCTTAATCGTTTATGAAACTAATGTTTCCTTAATAAATTTGTCTTGTAGCATAGCGGCATTGGTTTTTGTAGCATCATCAACATGAGTGTAAATATTTGCTGTTACACCGTACTCACTGTGTCCCATAAGCTCCTGTGCTGTTTTAATATCAACACCTGACCATTGAAGCATAGAACAGTAGGTGTGGCGAAGCTGATGTGCGGTAAACTCTTCAAAACATTCATCCGCAAAACAGAGGTTGTTCTCGTGTGCACAGTCAGCTACCCTTAACGCTTCCATATAGCTCTCGAAAAGGCGTTTCCACGCTGTTTCCGTCATTCTTCCTCCGTAAACCTTCTGAACGACATAGGAGCCCTTAGAATGCTTTTTAGCTTCAAGAAGTAAATTGCAAAGAAAATCATTCATAGGTATTTTTCTCATACCGGCTTTGGTTTTAGTTTCCTTCAATTCGCACTGTTTGAAATCATAAGATTTATTAACATTGATGATTTTGTTCTTGAAGTCAATATCAAACCAAGTCAGAGCCGTAAGTTCACCTCGTCTGAGACCTGCAAGTAGCATTATACAAGCAGGGAGTTTAGCTCTGTGTTCAGTAGTAAGGATTAGTTGGATAGTATGCTTATTTATAGCTGTACGGGTTTTGGTGACTGAATTTTTAGGGATTTTCAAATCCTCGCAGGGATTACAGAAATTATAGGCTCTCTCTTTTCTTGCAAATTCAAACACATTAGCAAGAGCTCTGATATATCTTTGAATAGTTTTCTTCGCCGTAGTTTTGCCTGTTGACGGATTTTTCTTGTATAATTCGTTTACGGCGGGTTGAATGTGAGAAGGAAGAATATCATTGAGCTTTGTTTTTGCAAGAAGTCCGACTTTGTAATCTACAAAGTATTGCAATCTTGCTTTCAGAGTTTTATATTCTGACTCTTTGATATTATCACACATAACCTCACTTTCTATTGTTTCAAGATAGTGGTTAACCCATTTTATGAGGGTATCATTATTTTTCAGAATGTTAAGACCGCTGTCTATTGCGTTCTTGTATTCTCGTACTCTCTTCTCAAGCTCTTTCTCCGTCTTAGCCTTGAGCTTTTTGTATTTGGGTTTTCCGTTGGCATCTGTACCTATATAAAGTCGGGTACAAAAGCTGTTTTTTTCTACATAAATCTTATTCATTTTGTCCTCCTGAAAAAGTATTTGAGGGATGCTTTCGCACCCCTCACGTCAATATTACTGTTTAACGTCATTATCATCAAATGTGCCGAGTCCCATTTTGAGAAAATCATCCTGACTGACACGCCATTCTCTTCCGATTTTTCGAGCCTTGATTGTACCTTTCTGACAGTATTTCTTTAACGTCTCATAATTAAAGCCCGTCAGACCTGCCACCATCTCAAGTGTAAGCAGATAAGGTAAACCGTCAAGGCTTGAAATATAATTTCTTTTAATTGCATTAATCTTCAATAGACATCACCTCCTTCCTTATCGTGAATCCCTGTCTCTTTGACGGAGCAGGTATCTGTAATAATGCTCACAAGCCTTTAGCACAAAATCTTCAAAGTCTTTATCCTTAACCTTAGGTGCGACTTTCTGCAACCTTTCCATAGATACCTTGAACATGGGCTTTTGATTTGCCTTATCTTCCTGCATAATGATTTCAATGTCTTCAGCCGTAAGTTCTCCTGCCTGACTTAACTTTTTGAAGCGGACAGCCTGAGAAAGAGACGGTGTTCTTTATTCAAGCTCAATCGCATCAAGAAGAGCATACTGTTCTTCATCGGTGAGATAAGAAAGCTCAACAGCAGGCGTAAGAGCAATTTTCTCTTCATCAACAAGCTCAAGCAGTTCGGGGATGAGATAAGTCAGACGGATATATCTTTGTACCTGTCTGCCACTTTCGGTTTCTGAAACACCATCTCTTGACTTGTGGCCAACTTGTCCACAAGTCAAATCTGTTCTTTTTCCTTGACGGCTCATTGCCTCCATTTTCAATTTGTAAGCAAATGCTCGTTCACTTGGCAGAATATGCTCCCTGTGCAGATTACTGTCCACAAGCATAATTGCTGCTTCGTCACGGCTGACGGCATAAATAAAAGCAGGGACTTCTTTCATCCCTGCTTTGACTGTAGCGTGTAAGCGTCGGTGTCCGCTTATCACCTCATATTCATCTGTGTTTTCAATAGGTCGGATAATTATGGGAGTAAGAATACCTTGCTCCTGAATACTGCATATAAGAGTATTCATTTCATCGTTATCCAAAACCTTATACGGATTTCCCTCAAAGGGATGAATTTTTGATACCGGGATATTTACCGGTGATTTGATACTTTTATTCAACATAAGTTACCTCCATAAAATTAATAATTTCTTTTATACTTTTTCTGTTCATCAATAATAAGCTGTAAGTGTTTTCTTACAGAATATCCGGGTCTGCCCATATACCTGTGAGCATATTCGCTTGAAGACATATCTTCTTCGAAATACCCATCACTGTCAGCCTTTTTCTCTTCCTGCATTTTCTTGCAAAGCTCTTCAGCGTTCATAGCATCTACCTCCCTTCATAATGTTTTTCTTTGACCTGAACTCTTTCGGGAAAGTACCATTCACGGATAAGTGCTTTCTCCGCTTCAAGACTTTCCTCTAGTCCTGGTCTGTCTTTAATGATTCTTTTTGCAATGTTAATCTTTTCTCGCAGTGTGCCTATTTCAGACGTAAGAAAATCCCGACGGTCAATAAGGTTTTCCTTAGCCGTCGGGTCTTTGCATCTTCTTATCTGATTGTAAATTTTGTTGCGCTGAGTTTTAAGCTCCTCCATACGGATGTCTGTCCTCGAAATAAATTTATCCACCTCTGCAAAGTCATAAAGCTTTTCATTTATTGCAAGCTCAATCTGCTTGTGCATAAACTCAATCCTCGGTGCAGAGTATTTCATCTTCGGTGAAAATGGATGAGGATTGCAGTTATTCTTTTCAGCTATTGCTCCCACAAATAATAGAGCAAGAAAGAAAAGTGAAATGACAGGTGCACCGAGCACAGCACCACCTACAAGCAGTTTTGAAAAATCTGAAACAGTTCTGCTGAAGGTTTCAGGGTGTCGGTAATGCTCTGCTGATTCTTTAAACTCATACCCCTTGTAGTTAAAAACAAAGATTTGATTTTTAAGATAATTATTTGCACAGGTATAGTTATAAAAATTTTCATCCACCTCATAAAGCCTCTGATGATTAATCCTATCCCATAGACGTTCATAAGAGTATTCGTCACCAAGGTTTGAAAGCTTAACTCCGTGCTTGTCGGTACGGTAACCAATCTTACCGTCATCAAACCAATAACCCTTCTGACTCATAATTCTGAAAAACTGTTTTATACTTCTGCTTCTCGGAATAGCATAATCAATATCTTCACGCATATAATCATATTTTGTTTTGATACCTTTCTGCTTTGCTTTGTAAACATTGTATGGTATGCGTTTGCCTTTAGGATTTTGAATAACAGATAATCCATGCTCAAGACAGATTTCATCACTCGTCTTTCTGAACAGTCGGTACATCGCTCTGTCTTCATTCATCTTTCTTCCGTCAGTCATTGAAACAGAATTTATTACGATATGACAGTGTGCGTTATGCTGTAAAGGGTGAAGTGAGTATCACCCAAAATGCAACATAGCCGGACGCTCATTTGTGACAGAAAGAGTATAGTTTAGCTATGAAAAATGCAAGGAGGTGCAGAATGTCCAACTTTATTGAAGATTTCTACTATGGTAACATTGAACCACAGGAGTGCACAACGGAGCTTACAAAAAAGGTCAAAAAGAGCCTTAGTGAGCTGAGTGCAAAAGAAGA
>SVOY01000007.1 GCA_015066105.1 Oscillospiraceae bacterium | reverse complement strand
AAATTTGCATGTCGGTCGAAAATCATTAGTGTGCTTTTACCCTTGAGATATCCCATAAATTGTGCTACACTTAAAGTAAGGTGGTATCGACACTAAAAGGTGTATATGATCTTTACAGGCTTCTGCCTCTATGATTTCTACTCCCTTTTGTTCGCACAATTTCCTCAGTATCTCTCCTATATCTTTTTTCAGTTTTCCATATATTTCTTTTCTCCTATACTTTGGAGCAAATACTATATGATACTGACATCTGTATGTCGAATGTGCCAATGTTTTTATTTCGTTGTTACCATCTTTTTTGAACATGCTTTTAACCTCCTTGTATTTTAGTAATGCGGCTGCCAAACCATTTCTATTATACTCGGAGGTTAAGTTTTTTCTCTACGTTTTTGTGGCTTGCCATTGCTCGCCACGTTTTATTTTTACTAAAGCTTTTTTATTCCCCCGGTAGAACCGGGGGTTTTGTCTTTGCTGAAGACCAAAAAAGCAAACACGGTAGTTTATGCTACCGTGTTTTTTCATATGCAGGGCTCTGCCCTGCATATCGCAAGCTTTTGAAAAAGCCCCCACAAAACTTTCAGTGTCTTTTCTACTTGCTTTTTACTATCATCGCCGGAAGAATCTTCGCCTTGCCCTCCCCTGCCTTTTTCATTTCGGCAAGAAGCAGCTCTCGAAGCTTTTTTCTTACCAGGCCGTAAGACGGGTCTTTTATAAGGTTGTGAAGCTCCATAGGGTCATCCTCAAGGCTGTAAAGATATTCCTCAATGTAAACTGGACTTTTCGGCACCGTCATACCGAGAGCGGGAGTTGGTGCACTCACGGAATATTTATACTGCTTTGTGCGTATTGCTCTGCCGCACTGACTTTCACTTATCTGTATGTATACACAAGCTCTTTCGCTGTCGTCATCAGAAAGGTCGCAGCCGTCAAAATAATCGGGCACGTCAATATCAGCGATTGAAAGCAATGTTGCCGGCAAATCAATAAGGCTTACAAGTCTGTTGTCACTCTTGCCGCCGCGGAAGTCTCCGCCCCTTATAACAAGGGGGATATGGGTGCTGCTGTCGTGGCAGGAGCGCTTATACTCCATATTGCGGGTTTTAAAGTGACAGCCGTGGTCGCTTGTGAAAATAATCACCGTTTCTTCATAAATACCCTTTTCCTTGAGCTTGTCAATGAGCCTGCCAAGGTTATAGTCTATGCGGTTTATTGCCGAAAGATAATCGGCATACTCCTCCTCATAGTTGCCCCTGAAAGGCCTGAGCTCCTCGGGCACGGGAAAGCCTTTATACTTGCCCACGGTGTCTCTGCAGCCCTCAAAATGTCCTCTGTCATTCTGATGATGCGGCTCAAGCTGTGAAACAAACATAAAAAAGGGCTTGCCCTTTGGCGCGTTGTCAATATATTCAAGGGCAAAATCGTTTATTCTGTCGGCACGGTAGCCCGTAAAATCAATACGGTTGCCGTCCTCATCAAAAACATAGCCGTCATAGCCGTGAGAGGTAAATTCAAGCACATCGGCTCCGCGGAAATATCTGTAGCCGCCAAGCCTTTCACGGGGTATGGCGGTTTTTGCGCAGTTGAATTCTCTGTCTGAGGCAAGATGCCATTTGCCGATATATGCGGTATCATAGCCCTCGTCGCTGAAAAAATCCGCAAGGGTTTTTATATCACGGGGCAGTGAAATGTTATTTTTGTAGCACCCGGTCTCGGTTGCGTACACACCCGACTGAAGGCAGGCGCGGGCAGGCCCGCACACCGGCTGACAGGTGTAGCAATCGGTATAAGTCACGCCCTCAGCGGCAAGGCCGCAGAGGTTCGGCATAATGTCATTATTGGCCGTATCATAGCGTTGCTGGTCGGTGAAGTAAAAAATAATATTCTTTTTACGCTCTCTGCCGGTTAGTTTGTCAACCACGTCGAGGGCGGCCGACTGCAGCTTGTTTTTCAACTCATGAGCCACTTGAAAAGCCTCCGTCAATTACAACGCTTGCGCCCGTAACATAATCTGCCATATGCGAGGCAAAGAAAAGTATTGAGCCCGCAACATCGTCAGGCCTTGCAAGGCGGCGCATAGGAGTACGCATTGTCATATAGGAAACCCATTTTTCATTTTCAAGGTTATCCTTGATAAGGGGTGTTTCAACAAAGCCGGGACAAACACTGTTGACGGTGATGCCGAAGCGTGCCCACTCGCAGGCAAGGCTCTTTGTCATCTGCATAATACCGCCCTTGCTTGCACTGTAGGCAACGGCTGTGGGAATTCCCATTATGCCGCTCAGGGAGCAGGTGTTGACTATCTTGCCCTTTTTCTGAGGAATGAAGAAATCGTTTGCAATTTTCTGTGCCGTAAAGAACTGTGCCGTAAGGTTGAGGGAAATAACCCTTTCCCAATCCTCCTGCTTTTCATAAATGCTGTAAGCTGAGTGAGACATACCGGCATTGTTTATGAGTATATCAACATTGCCGCCCGCGCTCCTGATTTTTTCAGAAAGCCGGGCTCTCTGCTCACTGTCGGTTATGTCACAGACAAAGGCATAAACCCTGTTTTCGCCGTACTGCTTTTTAAGCTCCTCGCTTTTTTCGCAAAGAGCCTTTTCGTTATAGTCCGCCATAAAAACGGTGGCACCGTTTTGCAAAAAGGCAGCTGTTGCCTCAAGGCCTATGCCGCTTGCGGCACCGGTGATAAGCACACCCTTGTTTTCAAAATCAAAATTATAATTCATATTAGCCTACTTCCTTTCCAAGCTCCTCAAAGGCTGTCATTATTGTTGAAGCCGTATTTTTTCCAAGTGAAAGCGTCTCGTGGTAGTGACCCATTCCGAGACAAAGACAGTAATCATTATCGGGCACAATGTAGCCTATTGCATCATTGGCAAGGCCGAGAACAATCATTTCATCCGTGCCGAAAATTTGGCTCAGAGTGTTACCCTCAAAGTCCTTGCCGGTAACGCTTACATTGGCAGTAAGCGAGGTTCCGCCCGAAACAAGGTCGTTACAGAATTCACCGGGCACAAGGGCAAATTTAAGCTCCTTGCCCATTTCCATATATCCGATTTCCGTAGTGATAAAATACTTCTTGTCGGCTGTCTTTTTTATCTGATAGTTTGCAAGGCCGAGCTTTGCGGCAATCTTTATTATGGGATTTGTCGCTTCAAGCTCAACGGTTTTCAGCCTGAGATTAAGTATGGGCTCAAGCTCCTTTTCCTCAGACCTCTGCCAGTTTTCATACCAGAGCACAAAGCCGTCGTGGCCCTCGGTCTGCTCCTTTGTAAAATTGAGGCTCATCAGCTTTTCATCGGCAAGAATTTCCTTTTCGGTCATTGTCATCGCGTAGGTAATCTGCGCAACCTCCTTGCCGTAGCCTGCAGGAATTTCAACCCGTCTGTCGGTGTTTATATCGCGTCTGCCGATATAAATTCCGCAGATTGCACCGTTGAAGAACATAAAGTCATAGCCGAGCTCATTAAGCGTTTCGCCCATATAATAAACATAGTCGCCCGAAAGGCCGTGACCCTTGACGGGGTCATCCTTTACGGCAAGGCCTGCAACATCGGGATGTGCCGACATATTGACAATAAAGGTAGGTGTGGATTTTTCGTTTTCGGGGTAAAAGGCAATTCGTCTGAGTGTGTTATCCTTTGAAGAGGCTGAGTCTCTGTTTTTGTTGGAAAAGTAGCCGGGAATTTCCTTTTCGGCATAGGTCATCGTGCCCTTTTCCATTGAAGCAACAGCCTTTTCTATAGCCGCTTTTACCGTACTGCGGAAAAACCGCATATACTCTTCGTCCGTGCCCTGCACGCTGTCGCCTATACCCGTAAAGGCGTGAAGAAAATTCTTTGGCCACTTGTGCTGAATATCCGTCCACAGACCCTGAGTATCAATGCAGGAGTGAGAGTGAGTTGAAAAAATGTTGATGGCATTGATGTCATTTTCCCTTGCAAAGGAAGAAAGCATTTCTCTTATCTGCCTTATATCGCCGTTGGAAACGCCTATGGCATCAACGGTGGCAAAAACGCTCGTACCTCTGCCCGAGCCGTCACTTAATGCAACCACCCTCACGCGCATATCGTCAAGGATTTCGCGCAGGTCATTTTTAAAGCCGTTACCCCCCGTAAGAAAGCCGCCGAGGTAAAGGCTGTAATCCTCATAATTTTCGGGCAGAAGGCTCATTTCCGCCTTGCCGAGAGACCAGACCGCGCCCTTTCCGGCACTTTCTGCAAATTCGGCAGTGCCCCCGTAAAAATTATCGTAGGAGTATTCCTCCTCGGGCAGAAAGCTGTCATTTTCACGCATCAGAAAATTAAGCCCTGCCGTAAGGCCGTGAACAACACCGCCAAGGCCCCTTGCAAAAAGGTCTCCCGCCTTTTCACCAAAGCTTTTTTCCGCATCGGAAGAGGCGAAGGCAGGCACAACGGTTATACCGAAAAGCATAACTGCGGCCATTAAAAAAGAAAGCGTTTTCTTCATACACATCTCTCCTTTTATGTTATAGGTTAAATATAGCACACGCAAAGAGAAAATGCAAGTAGATGTACAAAGGACCGTCCGTGAGGCACAGCTGCAGCAGTCCTGACAGAAAATGTTGTTTGCCCTAAATGTTCATCACTTTAATTTTACTTTTTTCACTTTTCCCCTTGAAAAATCTTGTATAATATAGTATACTTTTTTGGTATATATAATCGGAGCAGTATGCTTTCCGGTTTGCGTAAAAAAACTTTTACGGAGGAATTGATTTATTATGGCAGAAATCGAAAAAAGCAACAATTTTATCGCCATGGAGCATGACATTCTCAATTTCTGGGAAGAAAACGATTGCTACAACAAAAGAAAAGAAAAGAATGCAGGCAAGGAGCGCTTCCGCTTCATTGACGGCCCCATTACCGCAAACAACCCTATGGGTATTCACCACGCATGGGGACGTACCCTCAAGGATACCTTTATCAGATACAAGTATATGAGAGGCTACGACTGCCGCTGTCAGAACGGCTTTGACAGCCAGGGCCTCTGGGTTGAGGTTGGTGTTGAAAGAGACCTCGGCTTTGAAAGCAAAAAGGACATTGAGGACTACGGCATTGACAAGTTTACAAGAAAGTGCGTTGACCGCGTAAAGCAGTATTCGGGCGTTATCACCGAGCAGTCAAAGAGACTCGGCCAGTGGATGCAGTGGGACAACTCCTACTACACCAACACAGACCTTAACATCACCTCAATCTGGCACTTCCTCAAAACCTGCGACAACAACGGCTGGATTAAGCGTGAATATAAGCCTATGCCCTGGTGCCCCCGTTGCGGCACATCACTTTCAGAGCACGAAATGACCGGCTCCTACAAGACCGTTACTCATAACTCTGTTTTCTTCAAGCTCCCCGTTGAGGGCACAAACAGCAAAATCATCGTATGGACAACCACCCCCTGGACCCTTTCATCAAACGTTGCCCTTGCAGTAAACCCCGAAATCGACTACGTTGAGGTTAAGGTAAAGAGCGACGAAAAGACCCTTATTCTTGCAAAGAACGCTATCAAGTATCTCGGCGAGGATAAGCTCGAGGTCCTTCGTATGTTCAAGGGCGAAGAGCTTGTGGGCAAAAAGTATGACACCTGCTTCCCCGAGCTTGAGGCTCAGCAGGGCTTTGAGCATAAAATTGTTGCTTGGGAAGATGTTGACGCCGAAGAAGGTACCGGCGTTGTTCACATTGCTCCCGGCTGCGGTGCAGAAGATAACGAGCTCGGCAAGAGACTCGGCCTTCCCGAAATTATGCCCGTTGACGATATGGGTATTTTCCTCAAGGGCTTCGGCTTCTTCACGGGTAAAAACTCAAAGACAATCGCCGACGAGGTATTTGAAGAGCTTAAAAAGAGAGACAAGCTTTACCTCATCAAGCCCCACGAGCACAGCTACCCCGTATGCTGGAGATGTAAGGAGGAGCTTATCTACCGCCTTGTTCCCTCCTGGTTTATCACAACTGAGGAGTTAAAGCCCCGCCTTATCAGAAATGCACAGAGCGTAAAGTGGGAGCCCGAATCAAACGGCAAGAGAATGCTTGACTGGCTCAACAATATGGGCAACTGGAATATTTCACGTAAGCGTTACTACGGTATGCCCCTTCCCTTCTATGTATGTGAGGATTGCGGCAACGTTCACGTTGTAGGCTCCCTTGACGAGCTCAGGAGCCTTGCAGTTGACCCTGCAAAGGTTGACGCTCTCCCCGAGCTTCACAGACCCTGGATTGACGAGGTGGAAATCAAGTGTCCCAAGTGCGGCAGCAATGTAAAGCGTATCACCGATGTCGGTGACGTATGGCTTGACGCAGGTATCGTTCCCTTCTCAACAACGGGCTACTTCACCGATAAAGAGGAATGGAGAAAGAACTACCCTGCAGAATGGATTGTTGAAATGCGCGAGCAGGTTCGTCTCTGGTTCTACTCAATGCTCTTTATGAGCACCGTGCTTGAAGACAAGGCTCCCTATCAGAGAGTTCTCTGCCACTCAAGCGTTGTTCAGGAAAGCGGCGAAAAGTTTTCAAAAACCGGCTTTATGATCCGCTTTGACGAGGCAGCTGAAAAAATCGGTGCCGACACCGTTCGTTACCTTTATGCAGGCGGCCCCGTTGCAAACGATGTCCGCTTCGGATTCAGCCTCGGTGACGAAGCAAGAAGAAAGCTCCTTTCCTATTGGAACATTTACACCTTCTTTGAAACCTACGCAAGAATTGACAAGCCCAACTTCGACGGCTACACTCCCGATAAGAGTGCTATGACCGTTACTGACAAGTGGCTTATCGCAAGAACAAACGACTTCATCAGAAAGGCAACCGCCCAGATGGACGACTACAAGGCATACAACCTTGTTAAGGAATTTGAGGTATTTACCGACGATATTTCCAACTGGTATATCAGAACAAACCGCCGCCGCTTCTGGAAGACGGGCGACGAAAAGGACAAGATGATTGCCTACTGGACACTCTTCACTGCCCTTTCAGCCTGCACAAAGGTTATGGCTCCCATCATTCCCTTTATGACAGAAAGCATCTGGCAGAATCTTATCCGCCGCGTGCTTCCCACTGCAGAGCTTTCAGTTCACCTTTCAGACTGGCCTGAGGTTCTTGAGGGCTTTGAGGATGACGGCATCATTGAAAAAACCGCCTTTGCAAGAGATATCATTGCAACTGCTATGAGACTTCGTAACGAGCATCAGCTCAAGGTACGTCAGCCTCTTTCAAAGCTTTTTGTATGCAGTAACGCCGATATCACCGTATTTGAAAAGAATATCCTTGACGAGCTTAACATCAAGGCTATTGAATATATTGATGACGTGAGCGTTCTCAACGACAGCTACCTCACCGTCAACTTCAAGGTTGCAGGTGCCGTGCTTAAGCAGAATGTCAACAAAATGAAGCAGGCTCTTGAGACCGCCACTGCAGAAAAAATGGCTGAATACACAGCTAAGGCCAAGGCAGGCGAGGCAGTGCTTGTTGAAGGCTTTGACGAGGCATACGAGCCCGCCATCTTCAACATTATGTCAAAAACAAAGGCAGGCATTGTTTCAGCTGAATGCGGCGAGGGCACCGTAATTGCTCTTGATGTTGTGCTTACCGATGAGCTTATCAGAGAAGGCACGGTACGTGACATCATCCGTCAGTGTCAGCTTATCCGTAAGGAAGCAGGCTACGAGGTTGAGCAGAGAGTTGTTATGGCTCTTGCCTCAGCTGACGAGTTTACCGTAAGCTGCATTAAGGATAGCCTTGCTCATATGGCAGCAGAGCTTCTTGCAGATGAAATTCTTGTCGGCGAAGAAATTGCAGCTGACCTTACAAAGACCGCCGTTATCGGTGATAAGGAAGTTGTTATCTCCGTAAAGAAAGCATAAAAAAGCATAAAATCAAGCCCACAGAAAGCTCCTGTGGGTTTGATTGAAAAACAGCAAAAAAGGCAAAAATCGTATACTATTATATATATACGATTTTTCAGCCTTTAAGAAAGGAAAAATCCGATGGCAAACGATAAAAAAATGGTTGAAGAAATCACCTCTATGGAGGAGGATTTCGCCAAGTGGTATACCGACATCTGCAAAAAGGCAGAGCTTGTTGAATACACCAGCGTAAAGGGCTGTATGGTTATCCGCCCCTACGCTTATGCAATATGGGAAAACATTCAGCGCATCCTTGACGGTATGTTCAAGGCTACGGGCCACGAAAACGTGTGTATGCCTATGTTCATTCCCGAATCACTTCTTCAGAAGGAAAAGGACCACGTTGAAGGCTTTGCGCCCGAGGTTGCCTGGGTAACTCACGGCGGCAGTGAAAAGCTTGAGGAAAGGCTTTGCGTGCGCCCCACCTCTGAGACACTTTTCTGTGAGCATTATGCAAACATCATCCAGTCTCACAGAGACCTGCCCAAGCTTTACAACCAGTGGGTAAGCGTTGTACGCTGGGAAAAAACAACACGCCCCTTCCTTCGCTCAAGAGAATTCCTCTGGCAGGAGGGACACACAATCCACGCTACGGCTGAAGAAGCAATCAACGAAACGGAAAAGATGCTTAACGTTTATACCGAATTCTGCGAAAAGTATCTTGCTATCCCCATCATTCAGGGCAAAAAGACCGAAAGCGACAAGTTTGCCGGTGCGGTTTCAACCTACGCTATTGAAGCTCTTATGCACGACGGCAAGGCTCTTCAGGCAGGCACCTCACACTATTTCGGTGACGGCTTTGCAAAGGCCTTCGGTATTCAGTATCAGAGCAAGGAAAACAAGCTCGAATATCCCCATCAGACCTCATGGGGCGTTACAACAAGACTCATCGGTGCTATCATTATGACTCACGGTGATAACAACGGCCTTGTTCTTCCTCCCGCAGTTGCCCCCATTCAGGCAGTTATCATCCCCGTTGCTCAGCATAAGGAGGGTGTGCTTGAAAAGGCCAATGAGCTTATGGCAGAGCTTAAGGACGCAGGCATCCGTGTAAAGCTTGACGACAGCAACAACTCCGCAGGCTGGAAGTATGCCGAATACGAAATGAAGGGTGTTCCCGTAAGAATTGAAGTAGGTCCCCGTGACATTGAAAAGGGCGAATGTGTGCTCGTTACCCGCCACAACAGAGAAAAGACCGTTGTTTCACTTGACGGCCTTGCAGAAAGCGTTAAAGAAAAGCTTGCCGAGGTTAACGAGGGCATCTTCAACAAGGCTCTTGCAAACAGAGAAAAGAGAACCTACACCTGCACAACCCTCGATGAAATTACAAAGGCACTTGCCGAAAACGGCGACGGCTTTGTTAAGGCAATGTGGTGCGGCGACGAGGAATGTGAGGACAAGGTTAAGGAGCTTACCGGCGTAGGCTCACGCTGTATGCCTCTCAATCAGGAGCACGTCAGCGACAAATGTGTATGCTGCGGCAAAGAAGCCAAGCACCTTGTTTACTGGGGCAAGGCATACTGATAAAATATAAAAGCGAAAAATTACTTTTCAGCAATTCTTTTATATATTTTTATGCATCAAAGGGTTTCTTCGGAACTGTAAGTCTGAAGAAGCCCTTTATTTATTCCTCTTTGCCCGGTCCTCCCCCTCACATTCCCCTTAAGCTTTATTACCCGTAAAAGCCTTTTTCGCCCTCTGAGGCGCAAAACAAGCCGTTTTTTGCAGTTTTTTCGCTTTTCAGCCTGATTTTCTCCCGTTTTTATATTTCTTATCAAGCATTAAAATATGGTTTATTTTTCTGTTATAGAATTTATTTAGCCATTCTGCACATACAAATCTTATTTTCTTTGTGCAGAATATACTAAGAAAATCCGTGATTTTTTTCACGAATTTTCGATTTTTTTGAAATTTCGCCATTTTTGGAGCAATGAACAACAGTGCACAAGTGACCTACTGCTTTTTTGTTAAACTTTTATAAAAATACACCTGTTTTTCTGTCTCAAAAAAATTACAGGATTGTAATAAACAGCCGCCGAAACCGCATAAAACTTGACAAGATTGCCATAAATATATATAATAGCCGACGTTGCCGATATGGAAATGTAAAAATCTCAGGCATAAAAAATGTGTCTGAAAGGGCAAAGGATTGAACGGTCTTCGCATCTGCACGGTCAGTGACAAGGATAAAACACCGGCACAACCACTAAAATATCGATGACAACACAACTATTAATTTAAAAGAAAGAGAATTGTGTTTTATTCGAGTCTATGCAAATACAAAATGCGAAGCTTACATTATCTTATTTCAGTCTTTGCTACGGCGGTAAGCAAAAGGTATAGTGCTTATCTCCAAAAAAATTCAGAGGTGATTTAATGAAAAAGGCTTTAACAAAAGTAATGCTGACTGCAATAACTCTTGTTATCTTAGCCGCTATCGTACCACTCTCAGCATCCGCAAGTACCAGCAACAACAAGTCAGAAATTTTTAAACAGCTCACAACGGAATTGGATTTGAACCCGGCGGCGGCCTGCGGCATTATGGCCAACATGGAGCACGAATCCAAATTCGACCCTACTCTCGTAATCACCGACACAAACGGACTCCTCAGCGGCGGTCTTTGTCAGTGGAACGGCGGCAGATTCAGCAATCTTCAGTATTTCTGCTCACAGAACGGCTATAACTACCTTTCAATTGAAGGTCAGATTGCTTATCTTCGTCACGAACTTTCAAGCAGGTCATACAGCTACATCTACGATTATCTCAAGGATGTTTCAAATGACGCCGAAGGTGCTTATGATGCAGCATGGTACTGGTGCTACTACTTTGAGGTTCCTGCAAACAGGTCCTACAAGGCTGACAGCCGCGGCTACAGTGCCGAAACCAAATACTGGCCCGAATTCGGACAGGTTGATGTCAAAGCACCATCCCTTTCACTCAAAAACAAAAAAGACCCTTATGACATCGACAACTCCATTTCATTCAAGTGGAGCGACGGTGGCGATGATGTAACAGAGTATTATCTCTACGTTGCAGAAAAGAACAAAAAGGGCAAGTACGACTGGTCCAAAGCTACGGTAACCAAGCTCGACTCTTCCGCTAATGCAAAAACAATCAAGAAGAAGACTCTTGACAAGGGCTCATATGCAGCTTACGTCAAGGCCTACGACTCAAAAACAGGCGCCGAGGAAAAGAGCAACACAACAAAGTTCACCGTAAAATGCCTTACACACTCCTACAAGAGTGAGGTAACCAAAAAAGCAACCTTCCTTAAAAAGGGTACAAAGCTTTTAACCTGTAAGCAGTGCGGAGCTCAGAAAACAAAGGATATCCCCAAGCTTACAATCAGCGATTTCAAAAAGGCCAAGGTTCAGAACGTAAGAGTAAAATCCTACGCCGACACTAAAATCAAGCTTGCCTGGGAGCCTATTGAAGGAGCAGACGGTTATCAGATTTACCGCAAGGTTGAAGGCAAATGGAAGCGCATTGCAACCGTAAAGGACGGCAAGGCTTCCGAATACCTTGTATCAAAGCTTGAGCCCGGTACAAAGTACAAGCTCAATGTGCGTGCCTTTATGTACGACAGCAAGGGCAAGACAATCGTATCCGACCAGAAGTATCCCGTTACTGCAAGCACAAGACCCGGAGCAACAAAGTTTGTCTCCCTTCGTCAGGGCAGAAAAAACTGTAAGCTTACATGGGAGCCCGAAAAGGGTGTTGACGGCTACGCCATTTATGTGGCAAAGGGCAGGAACAGCACGGACTTCGAGCACGTTGCCACAGTTGAAGGCAGTAAAAATGTTTCCTACACTGTAAACAATCTGCGTTCCGGTCAGGTTACTTATTTCAAGATTAAGACCTTCAACAAGACCACTGACGGCTATGCAATGAGCAAGGCCTCAGATGCGGAATATATCATCGCGATATAAGTTTACCATAAAACTTTAAAGGCTGATGCAAAATGCATCAGCCTTTAATTTTTCGCCCCGAAACGGACTTTTTTCCTCTTGTTGCCGCCACGTCGCAGTGCACCCGCGCGAAAAACGTTCATTTTACGCCATTTTAGAGGCTTTTGTGCTTTTTCTGTATCGTTACTCGGATTTTCGAAAAAAGTCTCTTAAAGGGCCGAATTTACAAAAACTCCCTTTGCAAGGAAAATAAGCTGCAAAAACTTACGTTTTTACAGCTTATTAATATTTATCCTGCAAATTCCGCCTTACCCTCGGGCGTATCTCTGTAATACTGTGTTTTGGGATTGGGATGCTTGTTGTTATCCCATATTTCCTGAGCCTTTGGTGCCCAGCTTGCGGCAAATTTATCGCACTTGCTGCAAAGCATTTCTGCCGTTTCCTCACGGATAAGGTTAGTTGATTTTGCACCCGTTCTTTCAATAATGCTTCTCAGACAATCGGGATTTTCAAGCATCGGGCAGGGTCTGAGATGATTATCATTGAAGGGCTGGTCGTGTCTGAAGGCCATAAACAGCGGGCTCTTCAGTGCCTCAAGCACCGTGTGCGTGCGGATATTCGCATCTGAGAAGTGGATAAACACGCAGGGCTCCATATCGCCTGCTGAGTTAACGTGAAAATAGTTTCTGCCTGCGGCGATACAGCCGCCGACATACTCGCCGTCGTGCTGGAAGTCCATAATAAACATAGGCTTGCCCGTTTTTGCGTTTCTCACCCTTCTGAGCCAATGGTACATATACTCTCTCTGCTCGGGTCGGGGAATAAGCTCCACGTCAGCGTCGTGACCGACGGGCATATAGTTGAAGTAAAGGCCGAACTTGACACCGAGAGCCACCATTTTATCAAGGAATTCATCACTTGTAACGCTGGGAATATTGTGGCTTGTGTAGCATACGGAAATGCCGAAAAGGCAGCCCTTACGCTTAAGAAGCTCCATTGCGCTTATAACATTCTTATAGCTGCCCTCGCCTCTGCGTTCGTCGGTTGCCCCCTCTTCACCCTCAATTGAAAGCGCAAGAGCAATGTTGCCCACTCTCACCATATCGTCACAGAATTTTTCGTCAATGAGAGTTCCGTTTGTATAAGCAAGAAAGGCACAGTCGGGATAGGTCTCACAGAGCTTGATTATGTCGCCCTTACGGATAAGAGGCTCGCCGCCGGTAAACATATAAAGATGGGTGCCGAGCTCTCTGCCCTGAGAAACAAGGCTTGACATTTCCTCAAAGGTAAGGTTGCTTCTGTGTCCGTATTCAGCCGCCCAGCAGCCCTTACATTTCATATTGCAGGCACTTGTGGGGTCCATAAGCATAAGGAAGGGAATGTTGCACTTATACTTTTCGCGGTTTTCTCTTACCGCCTTTGTGCCCTTAACGCCGGCACCGAGGCCCATTGCAAGAAGCATCTTTTTAAGCATATCACGGTCAAGGTCCTTGAGTATATCAAGGGCCATATTGTAATACACATTGTCGCCCTCGATAATAATCTCCTTTACCTTTTCAAGATATTTTTCCGGGAAGGTGCCGCCGAGAAGCTTAACACCGAGATTATAAAGCTTGAGGATATTCTGCTTGGGATTCTTGTCAACATATTTAAGAATTTCGCCCAAAGCAATATCGGTGGCTTTTCTTTCTATTTTATCTTTTACAGTCATAGTACACCTCGTAAGTTTAATATTACAATTATAGCATCTCACTGCTCAAATGTCTATATTATATTTTAAAATTATATGCCCTCAGGGTCTTTTGAATGTATATTTTCATTTTTCTATTGTAAAATATTACCGCAGGATGTATAATGTTACGGTATAATTTTTCAGGGTGGATTTTCTAATGAACGAAAAAACAAAATCAACTGTCAAGGCACTTATACGCGTTGCCGTTGCAATGATTATTTTTGTCCTTGCCGTTGTAAATTATGACAGACTTAAAAATATTGACGTACGCGCCCTTGTTGAGGCAAGCAGCAGCACTCTTGTTGCCGTAATTACAATATGGGGCGTTTATCTTACAAAATCAATTCTCTTTATTATACCCGCCTCGCTTATTTATATTTCCGTGGGTATGGCCTTCCCTCCCCTTACGGCATCACTTATCAGCCTTGTGGGAATTATCATTGAGGTTACGGTAACCTATTTCCTCGGCCTTTTCCTCGGCGGAGAGTATGTTAACAGACAGCTTGAAAAAACCAAGGCAGGCAAAAAAATCCTTGATATGAAGCTTAACGACAATTTTCTTGCTCTTCTGCCCATCCGTGCCCTTCCCGTTTTTCCCATTGATTTTGTCAGCCTTTTCTGGGGCGCATCAAAATGCAGCTTTCACCGCTACTTTTTCGCCTCAGTGATAGGAATAATGCCAAGGGTTGTGCTTTTCACAATTTTGGGCGACGGAATTTACGATTACATCCCCATACACCTCATTGTTAAAATCATAATCTGCGCCATTCCCGTCGGTGCAATTATTTATCTTGTCAGGCATTTTATAAAAATACGTAACAGCTGAAAAAAATAAGGCCGTGGCTTTTACCACGGCTATTTTATACTTCTTCAGCTTCAGTGTTGTCACTTTTTTTGAAGAGGCCTACGAGCTTCATAATGAAATCAATCAAAATCTTGATATAATCTGCATATGTCATCGTTCCGTTCCTCCTTATCACATTCTTCTATCTGTACACAAAGTATACAACACAGAAACGGGTTTGTCAATATTTTGTTTATATTTTTTTCATTTTTTTGAAATCTAATATTACTTTTTGATAACAAAATACCCTATTTTGCTTTTTATAAAGGCTTTTTATTGCAAAAAAGGAAGAAAAACTTAAATAAAATATTAACTCAGATTACCCGTCAACCCTCTTCAACGGTCTGAACAATCTCTTCGGCGGCTTCCTCGGCAGGATTTTCAATCACCTCAGCGGCCTCCTCAGCCTTATCTGCCTTTCTGCGTCTGAAGCGGCTTTTCAGCGACTCCTTCTGCTCGGGTGCATCCTCGTCAACGGGCTCAATAACCTCGGGCTTGGGAAGAAAATGGTGGTCCTGAGGCGTATAAAGCTCAACGGCCCTTTCAAGCACGTTTATTCTTACCTCACGGTGGCTTCCGCCGAACTCACCGTCAATTGTCCAGGGCACATCCTCCTCAAGGGCGGTAAACTTGATTTTATTGGTGCTGAACATAATAATCTCTTTGCCGTCATATTTCTGATAAACGGTTTTATACATCATGGGAAGAAGCTTAAGAGGGGTAAAATCCTTTACAAGAATAACCTCAAACTTTCCGTCATTGAACTTCACCTGATCATCGGGGAGCTTGATGAAGCCGCCAACGGAAAGAGAGTTTGACACGGTGCCGAAAACAAATTTGCCCTCAATTACGCCGCCGTCGTATTCCACCCTCATTTTAATGTTGCGGATATTCTTTACGTCGGCAACACCGGCGGCAATATAAGCGGCTCTGCCGAAACGGTTTTTCATCTTCTGGCTGGTTGCATAAGAGGCCTTTGAAAACGCGCCGAAGGAGGCAACGTAGGAGTAATATCTGTTGTTAAAAAGGCCTATATCGTAATCGTTGGGCTCACCGCCGATTACAAGCTCCGTGGCCGCCTTGAAATCCGTGGGGATTGAAAGGGAATTTGCAATATCGTTTGTTGTGCCTGCAGGAATATAGCCTATGGGCACACGGCGGGGCATATCCATTACGCCGTTTATTGTCTCGTTAAGCGTGCCGTCGCCGCCGCAACAGACAACAAGGTCGTGGTCCTTGAGCTCTCTTTTTACAATATTTGTTGCATCACCCTGACAGGTGGTTGTATGCACGCTGAATTCAATATCGCTGTTTGAAAATGCATCAACTATTTCAAAGGTACCTGCGCGGGACTTGTTGCGGCCTGAGCAAGGGTTGACAATAAGCAGTGCCTTCTTTTTCTTATCCATATGTTTCTCCTCGGCTGAAGGTCAGCCTTTCCTTTCGGGTTGATTTCATATAAAGCTTAATAAAAGCCGTTTACTTTGAAACAATTTTAACACCAAGAAAGATTGTTGTCAAATCCTCTTTTTGTTAACAAAGCGTTACCTTGAGTAAGGGGCTGTTAAGGGGGAATTTTTTCTGTAACAAATTTCCACAAGATATTGTGTTTTTTTACCTTTGTTAAAATCACACCGACTTCAAAGGCTTAAAATACACTCATTTCGTTGTGCAATATCAACAAAATATTTCAAGAAAAAACTTGCACTTTAACCAAAAGGTAGAAGTGCGTTTTTTTCGCAAAAAAGGGTTGATTTTTTGAAAAAACTGTTGTATTATATCTATGCAATCGAGAGAGATTGCAAAAACGGACCGCAAGGGTTCGTACTTAATAAGATTTCTCCACTATAATGTTTTCTTCATATTTTCTCCTTTTAAAAGCACTCGGTTCTCCCCGGGTGTTTTTAATTTTATTAAATAAATTTAATTTTGTTGACACCCCTGTATATAATAATGTATAATCCCACACGGATAAAAAACAAGGCGGTGAAGGGATGAAAAGAAAGCAATACAATATGCTTACGGGCAGCACCGTAAAAACAATCATACTTTTCGCACTTCCTATTATGGCCTCCTCAATGCTTCAGTATAACTACTCCCTTGTTGACAACATCATTGTGGGCAGATATGTAAGCAACGAGGCACTTGCCGCCGTAGGCAGTGTCGGGTCGGTGAATTCATTCATCATCGGTGCGGCACTGGGGCTTACAAGCGGCTTTTCAATCCCCGTGGCTCACGCCTTCGGTGCAGGCAACGGCAGACGGGCCTCACGACTTGCGGGCAACAGCATAAGCCTTGCCTTTACCCTCGGCTGTATTCTTGCCGTTATTGCCCATATTATATCCCCTCACCTTCTTAAGCTTATCGGCATACCTGAGGAGATAATCGGCCTTTCCTCAGATTATGTGGACATCCTTTATTACGCAATACCCTTTCAGATGCTTTCAAACAACTTCACCGCAATTTCGAGAAGCGTGGGCGAAAGCAAAAAGCCGCTTTACTTTTTTTCAATAACAGTGGTGGTAAACTTTATTCTCGACCTTATTTTTGTAAGAGCCTTTTCGTGGGGAGTTGAGGGGGCGGCCGTTGCCACCCTTATCTCTCACATCACCGCCGCCACACTCAACGGAATTTACGTGCTGTTTTATCTCAGGGAAATCCGCATAACAAAAAGCGACCTTATCCCGAGCCCCGGAATTTCCCTTAAGCAGATTTCTCTGGGCATTCCCGTATCCCTTCAGTTCACCATTACCTCAATAGGCTCAATGTGTTTGCAGAGTGTTGTCAACTCCTTCGGCACAAGCGTAATTGCCGGCTTCACTGCCGCAGGCAGAGTAGAGGGCCTTACCAACATTCCCATGTCCGGCCTCGGCGTTGCAACGCAGACCTTTGTGGGGCAGAATTACGGCGCGGGCAACTACAAAAGAATACGTGAGGGCGTTAAAAAAATATTTCTCCTCGACCTTGCCGTTTCTGTTTTTATGAGCATTACCCTTTACCTTATTGCAAGGCCCGTTGTAACGCTGTTTATGGAGAAATACAACGCCGAAATTATGGCCGCGGCTGAAAGATACATACTCGCCATTGCTCAGTGCTACAGCCTTGTTGCCGTGCTTTTTGTTATGCGCAACACCCTGCAGGGACTCGGCTACACCTTTGCAAACTCCGTTGCAGGCATAGGCGAATTTTTCGGCAGACTTCTCGTTGCCTTTGTGCTTACACCCGTAATCGGCTTTGACGCCGTATGCTACGCAGGCCCCGCCGCCTGGCTGCTTGCAGATATACCGCTTATAATAATTTACCTTGTCAAGCAGCATGGCTTCAGAAAAAAAGAGGCAGAACTTTTAACTATTGACAATATGTAAAAAATGTATTAAAATGTTTATATTCAAAAGTATAATATCTTTTTGAGGAGGCATATTGAAAATGGAAAACGTATTTTTTGAATTTGTTGAAACCTACTGGGAGGACATTGCTGAATTCTTTAAAACATTTGTAGAATTCATTCAGACACTCATCGGCAAGGTAAGCGGCGACGAAGAATAAGAAAAGCATTTACCCCTCGGTTCACTGTGAACCGAGGGGTACTTTTTTTATATTCATATCAGAAAAGTCCGCTGATTACGCCGTTTTCGTCAACGTCAATACGTTCGGCGGCGGGAACTCTCGGGAGACCGGGCATTGTCATAATCTCACCGGTAAGAGCTACTATAAAGCCTGCGCCTGCCGAAACCTTGATGTTTCTTACGGTGACGGTAAAGTCCTCGGGGGCACCGAGCTTTGTGGGGTCATCGGAAAAGCTGTATTGAGTTTTTGCAACGCAGACGGGAAGCTTGTCACAGCCGATTTCCTGAAGCTTTGCAATCTGCTTCTGAGCGGCAGGGAGAATAACAACGTCCTTACCGCCGTAAACCTTCTGAACAATATCGCGAAGCTTCTGCTCGATTGTATCCTCTGCATTGTAGGAGAAGGTGAAGCCCGTGCTGTCCTCTTGCTCGCAAAGGCGGACAACCTCTTTTGCAAGCTCCTCGCCGCCCTTGCCGCCTTCGGCCCATACGGTTGAAAGGCGAACATTTACGCCGAGCTCCTTACATTTTTCAATGATAAAGTCAACCTCTTTATCCGTATCCGTGGGGAAGCGGTTAACCGCAACCACACAGGGAAGCTTATAAACATTCTTGATGTTTGAAACGTGTCTGAGAAGATTGGGAATACCCTTTTCAAGAGCCTCAAGGTTTTCCTCGCCAAGCTCGTTTTTAGCAAGGCCGCCGTGCATTTTAAGGGCGCGGATTGTTGCAACCATTACAACGGCATCAGGCTTGAGGCCTGCCATACGGCACTTGATATCAAGAAACTTTTCGGCACCCAGGTCAGCACCGAAGCCTGCCTCGGTAACGGCATAATCTGCCATTTTCATTGCGGTTTTTGTTGCAATAACGGAGTTGCAGCCGTGAGCAATATTAGCAAAGGGGCCGCCGTGCACAAAGGCAGGTGTGCCTTCAAGGGTCTGCACAAGGTTGGGCTTGAGAGCATCCTTTAAAAGAGCCGTCATGGCACCGTGAGCATTAAGCTGACCGCAGGTAACGGGCTCGTCCTTAAAATTATAGCCGACGATGATTTTTGAAAGCCTTTCCTTAAGGTCTGTGATTGAAGAAGCAAGACACAGAATAGCCATAACCTCACTTGCAACGGTAATATCAAAGCCGTCCTCACGGGGGGTGCCGTTGATTCGGCCGCCGAGACCGTCGGCAATAAAGCGAAGCTGTCTGTCGTTCATATCAAGGCAACGCTTCCAGGTAATTCTTCTTGTGTCAATACCGAGGCTGTTGCCCTGCTGAATATGGTTATCAAGCATTGCGGCAAGAAGATTGTTTGCACTTGTAATAGCGTGGAAGTCACCCGTAAAGTGAAGGTTGATATCCTCCATAGGCACAACCTGGGCATATCCGCCGCCTGCCGCGCCGCCCTTAACGCCGAAAACGGGGCCGAGAGAGGGCTCACGAAGAGCAACGGCAACCTTTTTGCCTATACGGCTCATACCGTCTGCAAGGCCGATTGTGGTGGTGGTTTTACCCTCACCTGCCGGAGTGGGAGTTATAGCGGTAACAAGAATGAGCTTTGCGTCCTTTTTATCCTTACTGTCGTTTAAAAGCGAAAGGTCGATTTTTGCCTTGTAATTGCCGTACTGCTCAATGTATTTAAGGTCAACCTCTGCCTTTTTTGCAATTTCGGTAATGTGCCTCATTTTACACTGCTGAGCAATTTCAATATCTGATAAGTATGCCATATCTTCTCCTCCGTTATCACATAATATATTAAGTATACAATAAAGATAAATTCAAGTCAATAGGAAAGTAGTCAGCAGACACCGTCAGGTGTCCCTGACTACTGACTACTTTTATTTAGCGCCCTTTGCTCCGCCGCCGAGCTTTACACCCTGAAGCACGTTGGAGTCAAAGGAATAGGTGATGTTGCTTTCCTCACGCTCACGCTTTAATGCAAAGGATATCATTCTGTCAAGAAGCTCGGGATAGCTTACACCCAAAGGCTCCCAGAGATAGAAGGAAAGTGAGCCGGGAATGGTGTTGATTTCGTTAAGCCAGATGTTACCCGTGGCCGTATCCATCATAAAGTCGATTCTTGAAACGCCGTTACAGCCAAGGCACTTGAAGGCCTTTACTGCCATTTCACGGATTTCGCTTCTCTGTCCGTCAGTGATATCGGCAGGGATTTTTCTCTTGAGGGTAGCCATACCCTTGCTGCCCGAGGGAGCACCCTTTACGCCGCCCTTTACGCCGCCTTTTGTGCCCTTTGACGAGCCGTCGCCGATATATTTTTCCGCAAAGGTGAGAATTTTATCTGAAGAAACGGGCTCCTCACATTCCGAGGCCTCTGCTTTTTCATAATCGCCCAGAACAGAGCAGTTGATTTCCTTAAGGTTCTGCACAGCTGCTTCAACAAGCACCTTTGTGGCATAATGAAAGGCCGTGTCGAGAGAGTCAAAAAGCTCACTTCTGTTTTCAGCCTTTGAAATACCGATTGATGAGCCGAGGTTAACGGGCTTTACGATTACGGGGTAGCCGATTGCCTTTTCAATTTCGTCAACAACCCTTTCGCTGTCCTCATCATAAAGGTTTGCGGTATAGCACTTGCAGTCAAGCACGGGAATTCCGTTATCCTTGAGCACGGTTTTCATCACGTACTTATCCATACCTACGGCAGAGGAAAGCACGTCACAGCCCACATAGGGGATGTTGAACATTTTAAGGTAGCCCTGAAGAGTGCCGTCCTCAACATTTGTGCCGTGCACAACGGGGAAGGCAATGTCAATATAATCGTAAAGCGGCTTTGAAAAAAGCTTCTGCGGATATTTTATAAGCTGAGTTTTGCCGCCCTCATTGACCATAATAATGCGCTGACTTGCTTTGAGAAGTGCGGGCAAATCAGTATAAGCTTCAATGTTGCCGATGCTTTCGCCAACGTAAAACTCGTTGTTTTTAGTTATGTAAATGGGAATTACATCATACTTTTCTCTGTTGAGATAACCCATTGCCTGAATGGCGGAGATTACCGAAATTTCGTGCTCAACGGTCTTGCCGCCGAAAAGCACACCTACCTTTATCTTCATAAGAAAAACACCTTTCTGCTTAATAGTTGTCGGGCAAATCGTTTTCAAGCAGGATAATCTTTTTTCTGCCCTCGGAATTAAGAGCATAAACGTGGTTAAGAGCCTCATTTATATCGCCTGCAACAAAAATCTTATCCTCGGGATATTTTTTATCTGTAAGGCCTGCCTTGATGGGAACAGCCTGCTTATAGCCTACAAGAACAACGTAATCGCACACCGCGGCAGCATTTCTGCCGAACTCACGGTTAAGCTCATTCTGCTTTTCGCCAAGCTCAACCATACCGGGAGTGACAAGAATCTTACAGCCCTCAAAAAGGCTCAGTGCTTCAAGTGCCGCCTTTGTGCCGCTGGGATTTGAGTTGTAGGCATCATCAATAACGGTAACGCCGCCCTTATCCGTAAGCTGAAGCCTGTGAGGCACACCCTCAAGTCTTCTTACTGCGGGACGAAGCTCCTTAAGGCTTATGCCCATTTTGTGGCTGATTGCTATTGCACCCGTAATATTGAGCACATTGTGTCTGCCGATGAGTCTTGTTGAAAACTCCTCGCTTTCACCGTCTTTTGTTTTAACGGTGAAGCTTGTTCCCCTTTCACTTACGTGAAGGTCGGTGGCAATGTAATCCGCATCGCCGTCAATGCTGTAAGAGATGTAAGGTCTGTTGCTGCCGTGGTCACGGATGTTTTCATCGTCGCCGTTAAGGAAAAGCATACCGCCCTCGGGAAGAGAATCGGAAAGCTCAAACTTTGTGCTTTTTACCGCATCAAGGGTTTTAAAGGATTCAAGGTGCTGAGGTCCTATTGAGGTGATAACACCGTGGTGGGGGTGAACAATATCGCAAAGCTCCTTGATATCACCTACCCACTTTGCACCCATTTCGCAAACAAAAATTTCGTCTGTTGCCTTGAGCGAGCCGCGGATGGTTTTGACAACGCCCATAGGCGTATTATAGCTTTCGGGAGTCATAAGCACGTTGTACTTTGACTTAAGCAGAGTTGTAAGATAATACTTTACGCTTGTTTTGCCGTAGGAGCCGGTAATGCCGATTATTTTAAGGTCGGGACAGCTTCTGAGAATACGCTTTGCATCGTTTGTGTAATACTGATTGACCGAAAGCTCAACGGGCTTGTTGATAAGGTTTGCAACAAGGCAGAGCACGGGTGCAAAGGCATAAATGAGTGCAAGGGCGAGAAGGAAGTAGGTTTCGTGCCTTTCCGCACCCCTGAAGGAGGGAATTGCCACAAGGCCTGCAACCGCCGCAATAAAAACAAGCTCCGTAAAAAACATACGCTTTACTCTGGGGGTATAAACAAGGGGCTTTTTTGCCTTTTTGGGCTTTTCAGAGGGAATTGCCGCAACAAGAAGAACAATAAGGGCAATCGCCTTGAGCTTGATGCCCGCATCAAAAAGAAGGGCAATAAGCATAAGTATTGCAAATATCATATGGGTAAGATATTTCCTGCTGTTTTCCTTAATCCACTTTGTGTGGGTGTCAAAGCGATAGGAGTTAAGCTGAAAAAAGTGCATGGAGTCAATGGCCGCCATAGCCGTAGGGAAAAGGAATATTACCGCCGCGGCAATAACAAGATACAGATTTATATTCATAATGCCGTTTTATCCTTTCGTTCCGATTTAGTTGATTTTCATAAATGAAGCAAGAACCCTTAAAAACTGGTCTCTTCTTTCAAGGAAGGAATAGTGGCCCGCGCCCTCAAAGGTAACAAGACCTGCCTCGGGCATAAGCTTTTCCATAATTTTTGCATCACTCAGGGGTGTTGCATCGTCTGCACTGCCCCAGATAAGGAGAGTGGGTGCCGTTACGTTAGGCATAAGGTGCTGTAAATCCTCGTTTACAACCTTAACAAGGGTCTGTCGCATCACGGGTGAAGCGGCGTTATAGTCTGCCGAGCCGTTTTTCCTGCGAAGCTTTTCAAGCGCATCGGGGAAGAACTTTTTTACAAAGCGAGTGGCAAAAAGCCGGCGTGTCATTTTGTAAATTCTTTGCCTGATTTTTTGTTTAAGAGTCTTTTTAGGCTTGACGCCTGCGGCATCAACAAGAATAACCTTGTCAATTTCAAAGGTAAGCTCCCTTGAGCAAAGCTTTATTATTACTCTGCCGCCGAAGGAGTGGCCTAAGAGGCTTATTTTCTCGCAGGGGAACTCCTTCATAAAATCGAGGATGAAATCGGTGTAATCGTCAACGCACCAGGGTTCCTTAGGCTCGTCGCTCTGACCGAAGCCCGGCATATCCATGGCGATTACCCTGTATTTTGTTTTAAGAAGGTCAATTGCCGACTGAAAGAGCGTGATGTTACTGCCCCAGCCGTGAAGAAGAAGGATTGTGTCTCCCTGACCCTCACATATATAATTTACATCAAGACCTCTGATATTAACAGTCAACGCAAATCATTCCTTTCGAAAAAAATGCATACTAACACAGTCTATGGTATTATAGCACATTATTATAATAATTTCTACCAATTATATGACTATTTATCAGATTTTTATTTTACAATTTTTAGTTATTTTTTCACCCTTATATTGAAGAATTTATCCGTATATGGTAAAATCGGGGTATAATAAATTAAAGGGAGGTAAACTATGACTGATATTATCGTTATCGGCGGAGGCCCTGCGGGACTCACTGCCGCAATGTATGCCCTGAGAGGCGGAAAAAGCGTTATGCTTTTTGAAAAGGAGGCCTACGGCGGACAGATAAGCAAAAGTGCAAATGTTGAAAACTACCCTTCGGTGAAATCCGTAAGCGGCTTTGAATTTTCAATGAACCTTTATAACCAGGCCAAGGCCTTCGGCTGTGAATTCAGAAAAGAAAGAGTAACCCGTGTTGAAGACGGAGAAATCAAAAGGGTTATTACCTCAAAGGACGAATACGAATGTAAAGCTGTCATTTTCGCCGTCGGAGCAACGCCGAGAAAATCCGGCCTTGAAAACGAAGAGGAGCTTATCGGCAGGGGTCTTTCCTACTGTGCTCACTGCGACGGTAACTTTTTCAGAAAAAAAGATGTTGCCGTAATAGGCGGCGGCAGCACGGCACTCCAGGATGCCCTCTATCTCAGTGAAATCTGCAACAGAGTATACCTTGTGCACAGAAGAAACGAATTCAGAGGAGAAAGCACCCTTGCCGAAAGGGTGAGAGCAAAGGAAAACGTTGAAATAATTTATGACAGCACCCTTGAAAAGGCAGAGGGCAAGCCCGTTCTCAAAAGCATTACCGTTAAAAACAAGGTAACCCTTGAGGAAAGACAGCTGGACGTAAGCGGACTTTTCCTTGCCATAGGCCAGGAGCCCGCCACAAAAGAATTTTCCGACATACTCCCCCTTGATGAGTACGGATATGTAAGCTGCGACGAGGGCTGCAAGATAAAAGAGGGAATTTACGTCTGCGGAGACTGCCGCAGAAAAGCCCTCAGACAGCTCACAACTGCCGTTGCCGACGGCTCCGTTGCAGGAAGTGAGGCATAAATGAACACCTTTGAAAAAATATATGAGGTTGTTATGAAAATTCCGCGCGGAAAGGTAGCTACCTACGGCCAGGTAGCTACTGCGGCAGGAAATCCCCGTTGGAGTCAGGTTGTGGGCTATGCCCTGCACTCAAACCCCCGCCCCGGTGAAATACCCTGCCACAGAGTTGTGCGAAAGGACGGCAGAGTTGCGCAAAGCTTTGCCTTCGGCGGAGAAAACGTTCAGTGTATGCTTTTAGCCGAGGAGGGTGTCACTTTTGTTGACAGCTACAGGGTAGATATGGACAAGCATTGCGTGAAAGCCCTTTAAGCACAGCCTCAACGGACAAAACAATTCATACCGTAAGGCAAAAATAAAACAGACGTGTTTTCAAGGCACACCTGAAAATACATCTGTTTTTTCGTTTATCCTGTTTTATGCGGTCTGCACCTTCGGCAGCCACTTAATCTTAATTAGCAGAAGCACCGGATAATCAGTCTTCCTTGCCTACAAGCCAGTTGATTGAAACGCCAAGGACCTCAGCAATTGCAACAAGCTCATAGTCACATACACTTCTGATCTGTCCTTCAAGCTTTGAAAGACCGGAAGCGGTAAGCTCAACACCCTTTATCTGCAGCTGAGTGAGAAGGTCAATCTGCTTAATGCCTAATTCCTTTCTTTTTGCTTCAATTCTTGCACCTACAATATTACGGTCACCGAGGGCCTGTTTGCGGATTCTCATGTTTTTTCACACCTTCAATGTTAATGCTATAATTAGGAAAGTAAATTTCCAACACTGAAGAGTTTACCACAGTAAAAGTTGTTTGTCAAGGAATTGGGGTGACATTTTTGTTAAAATTGCAACAAAACTGTTGTTAATTTTATCTAATATTCCAATAGGCAAATTTAATTATTTTTTATATTTAAAAAAATTACAAATATCTTTGATTTTTTGAATTTAAGTAGTATAATTGTATCATAAATCTGAAAAGGTGGATGTAAAATGGCAAATACGCTCGAATCAAGAAACCTTACCATGCTGATGGATTTTTACGAATTATCTATGGCAAACGGTTACTTTGCAAACGGAATGGAAAAGCAGGTTGCATACTTTGATATGTTTTTCAGAAGGGTGCCCGATAACGGCGGCTTTGCAATTATGGCCGGTCTCAGACAGCTTATCGACTACCTTAAAAACCTTAAATTTACACAAAAGGATTTAGAGCTTTTTGCACGCAAGGGCTTTAATGAGGATTTTGTGGAATACCTGCGTAATTTCAAATTTTCCTGCGACGTGTGGGCAATTCCCGAGGGTACACCGATTTTCCCCGGCGAGCCCATCATCACCGTTAAGGGCCCCGTTATTGAGGCTCAGCTTATTGAAACCATGGTGCTTCTTACCATCAACCACCAGAGTCTTATTGCAACCAAGGCCAACCGCCTTAAAAGGGCCGCAGGCGACCGTATGATAATGGAATTCGGCTCACGCAGAGCCCAGGGCTATGACGGTGCCGTTTACGGTGCCCGTGCCGCTTACATCGGCGGCTGTGATGCCACCGCCTGCACAATTGACGAAAGAGACTTCGGCATACCCGCCGTCGGTACAATGGCCCACTCCTGGATTCAGCTTTTCGGTGACGAGCTTGAGGCCTTTTGTGCCTATGCAAGGCAGTATCCCGATAACTGCACCCTGCTCGTAGATACCTACAACGTACTCAAAACGGGTATTCCCAACGCTATTGAGGCCTTTAAAAGGGAGGTGCTGCCCCGCGGCTTCCGTCCCAAGGGCATTAGAATTGATTCGGGCGACATTACCTACCTTTCAAAAAAGGCAAGGAAAATGCTCGACGATGCAGGCTTCCCCGACTGCAAAATTGTTGCAAGCAACTCCCTTGACGAAATAATCATCCGCGATATGCTTATGCAGGGGGCTCAGGTTGACTCCTTCGGCGTTGGCGAAAGGCTTATAACCGCCGCTTCAAACCCCGTTTTCGGCGGTGTTTATAAAATTGTTGCCGTTGAGGAAAACGGCGTTGCCGTGCCCAGAATAAAATTAAGCGAAAACGTTGCAAAAATCACCACGCCCTGCGCAAAAAAGCTTTACAGGCTTTTCGATAATGAGACGGGCAAGGCCGTTGCCGACGTAATTACCCTCACTGACGAAAAGCTTGAGGGTCTGACCGAATATGAGCTTTTTGACCCCGTTTATACCTGGAAGCGTAAAAAAATCAAAAACTTCACCGCAAAGCCTCTGCTTGTAAAAATATTCGATAAGGGTGAAAGCTGTTATCAGAGTCCCGACATCAAGGATATCAAAAAATTCTGCAACGAGCAGGTTGACACCCTCTGGGACGAGGTGAAGCGCTTTGAAAACCCCCACGCCTACTACGTTGACCTTTCGGAAAGGCTGTGGAATGAAAAAAAGCGTCTGCTTGACGAATACGCAAACAAGGATTAAGCAAATTGAGAGTTATAGAATATAAGGTAGAGCCCTACTTTGAGGGCAAAAAGCTCATCAGCTTCCTCAGAGGGCACGTAAAAATATCCGTAAGACTTCTGCGCTCACTCAAAAGAGTGGAGGGCGGAATAAAAATCAACGGTGAAAACGCCCGCACAATAGACCTTCTTCACGGCGGCGACACCGTCACACTTTCTATTCCCGAGGACGAAAGCCATTCAATCCCCATTGAATATGAGCTTGACGTTATATACGAGGACGACGATGTGCTTGTTATCAACAAGCCGGCCATGCTACCTATGCACGAAAGCCACAACCACCAGGGTGACACCCTTGCAAATGCCGTGGCAGGCTATCTCAGCAAAAAGGGCAGAAGCCTCGCCTTCCGTGCCGTGGGCAGACTTGACAAGGGCACAAGCGGTCTTGTCATCTGCGCCCTTAACAGCCACGCGGCGGCAAGACTTTCGGGCAATTTCGAAAAGACCTACTACGCAATGGCAACGGGCAGATACGAGGAAAAAGGCACAATTGACAAGCCAATTTTCAGGCCCGACCCCATGAAAACCTATCGCACGGCCGATGACAGAGGCGACAGAGCCGTCACCCATTACGAGGTGCTTGAAAGCACTGACGGCTACTCCCTTTTGAAAATTCACCTTGAAACGGGCCGCACTCATCAGATAAGAGTACACTTTGCTTATCTCGGCACTCCCCTTTTCGGCGACAGAATGTACGGCGAGGAGCACCCGCTAATCGGCAGGCAGGCTCTGCACTGCGGTGAGGTAAGCTTTTTACACCCCGTTACGGGAGAAAAAATCGAGCTCAGAGCTGAGCTACCCGAGGATATGAAGGCACTCAGATGCCTAATAAATAAAAAAGGATGATAAATATGGCAAACGAAAACATTTCAAAAAAAGACAATGCCCTGATGGCGGTAAAATTCGTTTTATGCTCAACGGGCGCAGGCATTATTCAGACTGTTTCATTCACACTTCTCAACGAGCTTTCAAAAAGGACCGACATCTTCTCCTTTATGCCTCAGAAGCTTCTTGAAAACGAATACGGCCCCTTTTACTTTGTTGCACTTTTCCTTTCGGTGCTTTTCAACTTCACCGTAAACAGAAAATTCACCTTCAAATCTGCGGCAAATGTGCCCATTGCAATGCTTAAGGTTTTCGGCTACTACTGCGTATTCACACCCCTTTCAATCTGGTGGGGCGTTGCGCTCACAAATGCAGGCTGGAACGAATACCTTGTGCTTGCCTTCACAATGGCAATCAACCTTTCAACGGAATTCCTTTTCAACCGCTTTGTCGTATTCGGCAAGTCAATCAACACGGCAGAGAAGAAAGAAAAATAAACAATTCAGCCGCCGAGCAGCAGTAAAGCTTATATGAAATCAAAAACAGATGTAACTTAACGGTAAACTTTACCTTAAATTACATCTGTTTCATTTTTTCTTTTTATTCCGTGCTTAATTCAGCAGTCTCTTTTTATAAATGCGATAGCTGAAAATTCAGGGAATTTGCTTGCTTTTACCAGCCGAAGAAGCCGCCGAAGAAGTCCTCAAAATCCTCGTAACCGTCCATACCGCCCTGCTGAGGAAGCGTAGCCTCCTGAGTTGTGGTGGTGATTGAGCCCTTGTTTTCAACAAGAGTAACCGTTACGTCAAAGGTTGAGGTTTCATAATTGCGGTCGTTTATTCTGCAAAGGGTAAGCGTAAGGGTATCACCTACGGCACCCGTGTCAATAAGGTCAAGCAATACGTCAGAGGAATCCATATCCTTGCCGTTAACGGCAGTAATAAGGTCACCCACCTGAGCACCCGAATTTGCAAGTGCACTGCCCTCGGGAATCTCCGCAATTACTATTGAGCCCTTGGGAAGGCCCTTTATTGAAACGATGATTGAATAAAGCTGATAGTCGCTTACTGCGGCATACTTGATACCGAGCTCGGGTCTGTTGGGCACATAACCGTACTTGATAAGAGAATCAACCACGCTTGTAAAGATTGCGGAAGGAACGGCGAAGCCCATACCCTCGTAATCCGTCTTTGCAATTTTTGAGGAGTTGATGCCTATTACCTGACCCGCCGTGTTTACAAGTGCACCGCCCGAGTTACCGGGGTTGATTGCCGCATTGTGCTGAATGCAGGTCATTGTATAGGTTGCGGAAATTGAACGGTCAATTGATGCAACAATACCGTTTGTAATTGAGCCGAAGTACTCACTGCCGCCGGGGTTGCCGATTGCATAAATAGGCTCGCCGACCTTGAGAGATGCGGAGTCACCGAACTCTGCAAGGGGAAGACCCGTTGCTTCAACCTTAAGCACACCGATATCCGTTCTTTCATCAAGGGCAACAACCTCTGCCTCATAGTTTGAGCCGTCAAGAAGAAGAATTGCGAACTCACATCCGGGCTCATTTATAACGTGTGCGCAGGTCACGATATAGGTATATTTTCCGTCCTCGCTTTCACTCATAAGCACACCGGAGCCTTCACCCGCAAGCTCACCGTTCTGATAAGCAAGCACACCGACAACGCTGGGTCTTACCTTTTCAGCAACCCAGATTGAGTTAATCTGCTGCTGAGTTGTGGTCTGGGCTGTTGTGGTCTCAGTGGTCTGAGCCTCTGTGCTGCCCTGCACCTGCTGAGCCGTTGTATCACTGACGGTGGGAACTGTTGTGGGCTGAGTTGTGGCCGTGGGGAGTGCGGACTGGGGAACTGTTGTTGTGGTGCTTATCTGAGGCTCATCGCCGCCGAAAAAGCTTGAAACAAGAGCAATTGCGGCAACTGCCACGCAGATAATAACCACTGCAATTATCGCCTTTTTACCGCCCTTGCTGTTGCTTTCGGGTGTGCGGTAATAGCCGCTCTGATTATAGCCCTGATTGTTATAGCCGTAATTTGTGGGGTAGCCGCCGTTTGAGGCTGAGGGCTGACTGTTTACGGCCTGACCGTAGGTGGGATTTACGCCTACGCTCTCATTGCAGGGAGCATAAGGATTAAAGGCCTCTTCAACGTGCTGTGCTTCTGCTTCAGCCTCAGCGGGTGTTGCTTCTTCAGCCTCAGCCCTGTTCTCTGCTTCTGTCACCCCTGCTTCGGTAGCTTCTGCCTCCGGCTCAAACTCCTTCACGGGGATAAAGCTGTCATCCTGTGCCGCATTCTCTGCAGGAGAAAAATCCTCCTTAAGAGCCTCTTCGTCTTTATCGGCAGGCTCCGGATTTTCACCGAAAAGATAATCTTTATTTTCGCTCATCTGATGTATCTCCTTTTTCACGATAAATAATCGGTTTAATTTTTCTTAATACTAATACCTCATATTAAAATAAAGCTTAAAAATATGACAATTAACCTAAATTATAGGGAATAACGATTCTGAACTCGGTATATTCTCCCTGCTTGCTGCCGGCTTCAATTATTCCGTCGTGCATATTTACAATGGTTTTTACAATATAAAGGCCGAGACCGACACCCTTTGTGTCATAGCTTCGCGATTTATCCACCTTATAAAAGCGTTCAAAAATACGGGAGATTTCCTCCTCTGATATGCCTGCACCCGAATTCCTTATGGTCACCGTTGTCTGCTCAGAATCATTTGCGGCAAAAAAGCTGATTGTTCCGCCCTTGGGCGTAAACTTGACCGCATTATCAATAAGGTTGTAAAGCACCTGCTGAAAAAGGTCACGGTCGGCCCTTACGTTGACCGCACCCATATCTTCAAAGCCCTCTATGTTGATTTTTCCGTCATCAATCCGCTTTTCAAAGGAAAGCAGGGTTTCAAAAAGCTGCTTTGAAATATCATATTCGGTAAGATTTATCGAAATCTCTCCCGCTTCTATTTTTGAAAGGTTGAGCATTGAAACAACCATACGTGAAAGCCGCTTCACCTCATTGGACACAAGGCCGAGATATTTTTTCTCATCCTCGGGGGGAATTGTACCGTCAAGTATTCCGTCAATGAAGCCGCCGATAGAGGTCATGGGCGTTTTAAGCTCATGAGATACATTCGCCACAAAGCTTCTGCGGCTTTTTTCCTCAATTGCAAGCTCATCGGCCATTTTGTTAAGCGATGAGCCGAATTCCGCAATGTCACGGTCCTTATAATTGATGTTTACTCTGTATGAAAAATCACCCTTTGCAATATGGGTTGTTACCTCGCCCATTTCGCTCAAGGGGTCGGTGATGCTTTTTGTAAGCCTGTAAATAGAAAAGAACACCAATATAAGGGCAACAAACATTATTGCAATCATTGCCGTAAGAATACTTGAAACATAGGGCAAAAGACCCGTAATAGCATCCTCAACGGCAAAAACAACGGCAACGGCTTCGCCGTTATTTTTTACAGGCACTGCAACAAGAAAACGGCCTTCACCGAATTCGTCCATTGTTGCATAGTCTGAAAAGCCGCCGGAAACAGCCCTTTCCATATGTGACTGCGACACCTTAAGCTCGCTGTGTTTTTCACAGACGGAGCTTTTTTCATCGGCGCACAGAATAATATTACCGTCAAGGTCAGATATAAAATAATCCGACACCGTGGCCTGACACATAATATTGAGCGTGGTTTTCAAAAAGCTTCTGCTCTCTTCGGAATCGGCGCTTAAATATGCTGCGTACGAGGTGGAAATATTTCGTGCATTTTCCGTAAGAGTGTTAACCTTTTCTGTCCACCACTGACCGGCAACAAAAATCATCATCATCATTCCGAAAAAAAGGAATGCACCAAGCACCGTTCCTGCAGAAGCCTTGAAGTATCTGCGAAACAGCGTTCTTTTTCTTCTTTTAAGTCTTTTTTTCATTTTTTGCACCCTCCCTGCAGACACAAGGACAATTCAAAGCGGGCAGGGACAACAAAACGTTATTCCTGCCCTCAAGCTTATCAGTCTTTTGTTTCAAACTTGTAGCCTACGCCCCATACGGTGCGAAGCTCCCACTTGTCGGATACACCCTCAAGCTTTTCACGAAGGCGCTTTACGTGAACGTCTACGGTTCTGCTGTCACCGTAGTAATCGTAGCCCCATACCTCATCAAGCAGCTGGTCTCTTGTGAAAACCCTGTTGGGGCTTTTTGCAAGGTGGAAGATAAGCTCCATCTCTTTGGGCGGTGTATCAATCTGAACGCCGGCAACCTTAAGCTCGTAATTTGTAAGGTTGATTGAAAGCTTATCGTAATGCACTTCCTTGATTTCTTCCGTTACGCTTGAGCTGCTTCTGCGAAGAACAGCCTTGATTCTTGCAACAATCTCCTTTGTATCAAAGGGCTTTACAACATAGTCATCGGCACCCAGCTCAAGGCCGAGAACCCTGTCAAAAACCTCACCCTTTGCAGTAAGCATAATAATGGGTACATCTGAGAATTTTCTGATTTCTCTGCACACCTGCCAGCCGTCAAGCTTGGGAAGCATAATGTCAAGAAGAACAAGTGCGGGGCTTTCCTCACGGAATGCGGTTACGGCACTTGCACCGTCGTTTACAATAACAACGTTATAGCCTTCCTTTGTAAGATAGAGTCTTAATAATTCGCAAATGTTGAGATCGTCATCAACAACGAGAATTTTTTCTGCATTCATAGCGATGGCTCCTTTTTGTTTATTTGTTTATATTTTAGGTCATTTAGCTTAAAAATACCTTATTTTATATAATTTATCAAAAAAGAATTTTACATTCTTTCGGGAGAATTCACCTTAAGCATATTGAGAATACTCTTAAGGGTGTCTCTTGTGCAGATGCAAAGGAAGAGTCTTGCCTGCATAAGGCTTTCATCCTCAACGCCCACACGGCAGTTGTTGTAGAACTTGTGGAAATAGGTTGCAAGGTCAACCGCATAATGGGTAACCTTTGCGGGGTCATAGTTTTTGGCCGCACCGATGATTACGTCACCGAGGGTTGAAAGATATCTGATAAGCTCCCTTTCCTCGGGTGCCCTGAGAAGCATAAGCTCCTCGGCGGTGCATTCTCTTGCACATCTGCCCTCAGCGGCAAGCTTTGAAATAATACTGCAGATTCTTGCGTGAGCGTACTGGCAGTAATATACGGGGTTCTGTGAGGTCTGCTCAACGGCAAGGTCAAGGTCAAAGTCCATAAGTGAGCCCGGCTCTCTCATATTGAAAAGGAAGCGGACCGCATCAATGGGAACCTCGTTGAGAAGGTCAACAAGAGTGATTGCCTTACCCGTACGCTTGCTCATTCTTACAACCTCGCCGTCACGTACAAGGCGTACAAACTGCATAAGCAGAATATCGAGTCTGTCGGGGTCAATGCCCACTGCCTTCATTGCACCCTTCATTCTTGCAACGTGGCCGTGGTGGTCAGCACCCCAGACATCAATAGCCTTGTCAAAGCCTCTTTTTTCAAGCTTGTTTCTGTGGTAGGCAATATCGGCGGTAAAATAGGTGGGATTGCCGTTTGCTCTTATAAGCACGTCATCCTTTAACTCAAGCTTGTCAATATACTCCTGATTTTTGCCTGCGGCAAGAAGCATTTCTGTCTGAACTTCCTTGTTTTTATACCAGAGAGCTCCGTCCTTTTCGTAGGTATAGCCGCCCTTTGTGAGTATGTCAATGGTTTCCTTAAGCTCGCCGCCGTTGTGAAGCGTAAGCTCGCTGAACCAGAGGTCATAATCAATCCTGTACTTTTCCATGGCCTTTTTCATATTTTCAAGGTTAAGGGGAAGAGCAAATTCAGCAAGTGCCCTTCTTCTTTCGTCCTCCGGCTTTTCCATATATGAATCGCCGTGAACATCCCTGAACTGCTGTGCTCTTTCGGTAATATCCTCACCGTGGTAGCTGTCCTCGGGAAGCTCAACCTGCTCACCGCAAAGCTGACGGTAACGGATATCAAGTGAAAGCGAGAATTTATCAATCTGATTGCCTGCGTCGTTCACGTAAAACTCACGCTTTACGTCATAGCCTGCATAGTCAAGCACCGCCGCAAGGCAGTCGCCGAGGGCGCCGCCTCTTGCATTACCCATATGCATAGGGCCCGTGGGGTTTGCGGAAACAAATTCCACATTTACGCTTTTGCCCTTGCCGTAATTGCTTCTGCCGTAGCTTTCGCCATCCTCGCCGATTTCAAAAAGAATATCTGCATAATAGCTGTCAGAAAGGAAGAAGTTTATAAAGCCGGGGCCTGCAATTTCAATCTTTTCAAAATAAGTGCCCTCAATGCTTGCGTTTTCAGCTATAAGCTCGGCAATTTTTCTCGGTGCAAGGCGGAAAGCTCTTGCATTTACCATTGCCGCATTTGTTGAATAGTCACCGTTGTTTCTGTCTGCGGGAACCTCAACGTAAAATTCTGCCGGCTCGGCATCGGGGAGAAGTGAAGCCGCCTGAGCTTTTTTTATAGCCTGTGAAACAAGCTCTTTTATCTGGTTTTGTGCTTTATCCGTTGTTCTTGACATTTTTATTTTTCATCTCCGTTATGTTACTGTTTTGGGTTTAAGCGTGAAATCAAAGGTAATTTCTCCGAGGGGGCTGTTTTCAATATCCGTTGCATACATAAAATGGAGTGTTCCGCCCTTTTCGTCCATATCCGAATCAATTTCAAGCGCCACAACGCCCATGGAAAAGGTGCCGTAGGGTGTTGCGTGGCAGGAGGCGTGACGTATGCCCTTTTCTAAAATAAGGTTGGTTGTCATACCCTCGCCAAAGCGGATAACCGTAATTTTTTCGCCCTTTTCACAGCGTAATTCGGTTTTGCTTTCGCCGTCCTCCGGGCTTTCCTCGGTGTAAATAAGAGTGTAGTCGTCTCTGCTGCCGCTGAAGGAAGCGTGAGTGATAACCTGAAGCTTCTCCTCATCGCCGTCAAGCCTTTGCTTTGTTTCAATTTTCACAAGATAATTCTGCTCTATGACGGCACACCTCTTTCAAAATAAACATATATGATATATATTACCACACAAATCAGGAAAAATCAATTTTTTTGTTCATATTTTTCCGTTCTTGACTAATCAATTTTTAAAATATATAATAATCAGTAACAGGAATAAAACACATAAGGAGAAAGCTATGTTTTTATGTTATAAGGAGCCTGCCCATATGAGCTACCTCGGCTGGGAGAATCAGGCACTGCCCCTCGGCAACGGCAGGATAGGTGCAAAGGTTTTCGGCGGCAAGGACGTCGAGCTTATCCACTTCAACGAAAAGACTCTCTGGTCCGGCGGCAAGGATGCCGTGGGCTTTAACGGCGGTGTAAAAAACGCCGACAGAGGTGCCGCCCTTAAGGAAATTCAGCAGCTGCTTGACAAGGGCAACACGGCCGCAGCAACACAGAAAATGTCTGCCCTTGAGGGAGATATGACGGGCTTCGGTGCTTATCAGAGCTTTATGAACCTTTATGTTCAGTTCGGCGGCTCCGGCGAGGCGGAAAAGTATATCCGCGACCTTGACCTTACAACGGCCTCGGCAATGGTTTCCTATCAGAAGGAAAAGGTGATGTACACCCGTCACTACTTTGTCTCCTACCCCGACAATGTTTTTGCAGGCAAAATTGAATGTGAAAACAAGCTCAAGGGTGACGAGGAAAAGGTCCCCGAGGATGCCACCTTCTGCGCCGCAGTTTACATTGTGCCCGAGCAGACCGGCGGAATTATAAAGGCAGAGGGCAACACGCTTACGCTTGAGGGCACCGTTGCCGCAAACAAGGGTCTCGACGGCGAGCCGGGCCCCGACAGAAACTCAATGAAATATGCCGCGGCAATCAGCTTTTTTTCCGACAGCGGTGAGATTTACGCAAGAGACGGCAAAATCCACCTTAAGGACGTTAAAAGCTTCACCTTTATTGTAAGCCTTGCCACGGACTATGTGAACGACTTCCCCCGCTTCAGCGACGGAAGCGACCCGCTGCAAAAAGCACTCGACACCGTAAGCAAAGCGGGCAAAAAGACCTTCTCAGAGCTTTACAAGGCTCACCTTAAGGACTATCAGGCGCTTTTCGGCAGAGTGAAATTCAATCTCGGCGAGGAGGAGATTATTCTCCCCACGGACCATATGCTCAACCGCTTTGAAAAAAAGGGAGAATACAGACGCAATCTCATCACCCTTTTGTTCCATTACGGAAGATACCTTCTTATCGCGTCCTCACGCGAGGGCTCACTGCCCGCAAACCTGCAGGGTATATGGAACGCAAAGAATGACCCGCCCTGGTGCTGTGACTACCATTTCAACGTAAACGTTCAGATGAACTACTGGCCCGCCTACGTTGCAAACCTTGCAGAAACGGCTCTCCCCTACATTGACTTTGTCAACTCGCTTCGCAAGCCGGGCAGAATTGTTGCGGCAAAAACCCTCGGCATAGGCGAATTTGACGGTGAAGAGGTCAACTACGAAAAGCCTACGGGCTTTATGTTCCACACAATGGTAACGCCCCTGGGCTTTGTGGCTCCCGGCTCATCGTGGCGTTGGGGCTGGGCACCGACAAACGGTGCCTGGGCATTGCAGAACTGCTTTGACTACTACCTTTTCACCGGCGATACACAAAAGCTTCGCAAGGACATTTACCCCGCAATGGAGGAGTGTGCGCTTATGTGGACTCAGCTTCTTCATGAGGATAAAAAAACGGGCAGGCTCGTTTGCTCACCGGGCTATTCACCCGAGCACGGCCCCGTTTCTCAGGGCAACACCTACGACCAGAGCATAATCTGCAACCTTTATGAGGATTTACTGCTTGCCGCCGAGGTCCTTGAAAAGGGCGGCTTTGCAGGCGAAATAAACAAAGCCCTTATTGACACGGTAAAGGCACAGCTCCCCCTTCTCAAAAGCGTAAATATCGGCAAGTGGGGCCAGATAAAGGAATGGTATGAGGAGGACTCCTTCCTTTTAAGAGGCTTTTACAACAAGGGTGTGCAGAAAAAGCACCGCCACCTTTCACATCTTCTCACCCTCTACCCCTTCAGACAGATTGACACCGAAAACGAGGCAATGAAAAAAGCCGCGCTCACCTCACTCAACGACAGAGGCAAAAAGAGCACGGGCTGGGGGCTTGCGGTGAGACTCCTCTCCTATGCAAGGCTTCATCAGGGCAACGACTGTGAGGAAATCATCACAAACATTCTTAAAAAGACAATACTGAAAAACCTTTTCGGTACTCATCCCCCCTTCCAGATTGACGGCAACTTCGGTTACACCGCAGGCGTATGCGAAATGCTTCTGCAAAGTCATCTCGGCCACATTCACCTTCTTCCCGCCCTTCCCGACAGCTGGAAAACGGGCGAAATCAGCGGTATATGTGCGCGCGGCGGCTTTGAGTTAAGCCTCAGCTGGGCAGACGGCAAGCTGAAAAAGGGCGAGGTCAGGTCTCATCTCGGAAACAGCTGCTCGCTCAGATACGACGGCAAAATTATGCTTGTTGAGGACGAACAGGGCAATGAAATTGAAACCGCCTTTGAAAACGGCATAACAACCTTTGCAACCGAAAAGGGTAAAAGCTATAAAATCAGCTGACAAAAATTCAGGCACAGAGTAAAAAAGAATAAAAAAACGAAACAGATGTAATTCAGGGTGAAGCGTCACCTTAAGTTACATCTGTTTTCAGCTTTAGTAAATTTTACCGTTACACGGTGTATTCAGTTGCTTTTCGGGCGATTTAAACGATAACGTAAATTTCCGATGTTGTGGGTTCGGTTGTTGCCTCTTCTGAAGGAGCTGTTGAATTCACAAGCTCGAACACGCCCATAAACTTTTCAATAAGCTTGATAAGAGCCTGCACACCTGCAATTGCAGAACGGATGAAGCCGGGATAGTTGTCTGTCTTCTCTTCCCAAACGGCGATGAGTGTAACCTTGCCGTCTACGTGGATTGTATCACCGGGATAGTAAAGCTCGCCTGTTGCCTGGTCCTTCCAGCAAACCCAGTTGTGGTCAACGGCGATGGGATAGTCGTTGGTTACAACCATATCTGTGGGAGCATTGAAGGTAATGCTTGCAGAGGGCTTGTAAAGAAGAGTTACTGTGGAAAGCATTGCCATTTCATAGTGGATACCGTAGGAGAGGATATCAGCCTCGTCCTCTTCAGTGGTTATACCGAGGTGGTCACCGATAATGTTTCCGAGCTCGTCTGTATTGACGGCAGAAACGGAAATTGCCGAAAATGCACAGATAGCTGCAAGTAATACTGCTAAAAGTTTTTTCATAGTTTTAACCTCCTTGAAAGTATGTACAGATATTATACATCACTGTTGCCGTAAAGAAATTTACAAAAAAGAAAAATAAAATATTTTTATTGCTTTAATTTCTTTTTTACCGCACAAAAACGAAAAAAGTTATTTACTTTTAACCGAGAAAAATTTATACTATAGGGAGATGAGGTGAAGCAAATGGAATACACCGGTTTTGTAATACGCAAAATGACAGCCGAGGACGTCCCTGCCGTTGCGGAAATTGAAAAGGAATGTTTTTCTTCTCCCTGGACGCAGAACGGCCTTTTAAACGAAACGCTTAACCCCTCGGCGGAGTTTTTTGTGCTTGAAAGGGACAAGACTGTTGCCGCCTATATGGGTATGCACATTGTGCTTGATGAATGTTACATTGCAAACGTTGCCGTTAAAAGCGAATACAGAAAGCAGGGCTTCGGCAAAAGCCTTGTTGAAAACGCACTGAGCGTTGCAAAGAAAAAGGGCTGCAGCTTTATCACCCTTGAGGTAAGAGTGAGCAACCGTCCCGCAATAAGCCTTTATGAAAAATGCGGCTTTGAGGGAATAGGAGAAAGAAAGGACTTCTACTCCGCACCCACTGAAAACGCACTTATAATGACAAAATATTTCTGAGGTAAAGGATATGAAAATTTTAGCAATAGAATCCTCCTGTGACGAGACCGCAGCCGCCGTTGTTGAAGACGGCAGAAAAGTGCTTTCAAGCGTAATCTCCTCTCAGGTTCAGGAGCATAAAATCTACGGCGGTGTCGTTCCCGAAATCGCCTCACGCCGCCACGCCGAAGCGATTTCGCAGGTGGTTGAAAAGGCCCTCAGCGATGCAGACACCACCCTTGATGACCTTGAGGCAATCGCCGTCACCTATGCACCCGGACTTATCGGGGCACTGCTTGTGGGCGTAAACTATGCAAAGGGGCTTTCCTTTGCTTCGGGCAAGCCTCTTGTTCCCGTTCACCATCTGAGAAGCCACATTGCCGCCTCATATATCACCCACGCCGACCTCAAGCCGCCCTTCTTCTGCCTTGTTGTAAGCGGTGGCAACACAATGATGGTTGAGGTCAGGGACTACACCGATTTTGAAATTATCGGCAGAACGAGAGACGATGCCGCAGGTGAGGCCCTTGACAAGGCGGCCCGTGCAATGGGCATCCCCTACCCCGGAGGACTCAACCTTGACAGAATGTGCAAGGACGGCAACAGCACCGCCTATAAGTTCCCCACGCCAAAGGTGGAGGGCTGCCCCTATGACTTCAGCTTCTCCGGCCTTAAGACGAGCGTTATCAACACAATCCACAACGCAAAGCAGAAAAACGGAGAAATCAACATCCCCGATTTAGGTGCATCCTTTATGAAGGCAGTTTCCTCCTGCCTTTGCAAAAACACCGAAAAGGCTATGAAGGACAGAGGCTACAAAACCCTTGTGCTTGCAGGCGGCGTTTCCGCCAACTCTGTTTTAAGGCAGGATATGGAAAGCCTTTGCAAGGCAAACGGCTACAGACTTTATCTTCCCGAGCTTTCACTCTGCGGCGACAATGCGGCAATGGTGGGCTCGCAGGGCTATTACGAATACCTTGCAGGCAAGCGTGCAGGCCTTGAGCTTAACGCCTTTGCCGGCAAGGACATTGACGAAAAGCAATAAGCCATACTTTACACATTGTTAACAAGTTTCCCTTTTCATCGTCGTATAATTAAATTGCAATAAAGTATAATCAAGGAGGAGAGAATTATGGGAATTGAGTTAAACATAGACTCATTGTTGAAGATTGTCAATATGATTATGGCCCTTATGAGAACGCTTATCAACGAGGGGCTTCTTGACGATTTACTTTAATAAGCAGGAAAAAGAACGGGGAGCAGTAAAAAACTTGCGTTTTTTGGGGCGACCCTTCGCAAGAAAGTTGAGGTTTTTATCGGCTCTTTTGCGCTAAAACATCATAAAAAATTCCCGTATACGCGAGTATTACGGGAATTTTACTATTTCGTTTTATTCGAAAAATATCTCGATAAAAGCTGCCGTGCACCTTAAATTTATGATAGTTTTGCTGCAGAACAAGGCAAAAGGCGCAGAAATCCTTGCGGATTTCGAGCATTTTTAACGCCGTTATGCACAAAAACAGCGAAATTTAAGGCTTAACATCCTTACGAAGGGGCGCCCTTACTGCTCCTTTTTTATTTGATTGCTATCTCTGCCATACCGCTTTTGAGTATCGAGCCCTCATAGGCTTCAACTCCGTAGGTGTACTTCTGCTTTGACTTCACGGAATTATCGGTATAGTAGCTTCTTGTGGTAAAGCCCAGGAAATTCCATGAGCCGTCACCCTGCTTACGGTAAACGGCGTAGCTGTTAACGCCCTCAACCTCGTCCCAGCTTATTACATAGCCCTTTTTTTCAGAAGCGGAGGACTTAAGCTTTTCGGGGGCGGAATAAAATCTCAGTGCATCACCGTCAGAATTGTAGGCGGCAAGGGTTCTGCCCTTGAAGGCGCGCACGGTGTATATATAAATATTGCCGTTTTTCACCTTTGAATCCACGGCGGAAAGGCTGTTTTCACCGTAGACAGTTCCTCTGAGCTTCCACTCCTTTTCGCCGGGGGCCTTTCTGAAAATGCCGTAGCCCTGACAGCCCTCGCTTTTGCTCCAATAAAGCTTGATGCCCTTTACCGTATTGACCGCCGCAGTAATAACACTCTTTTTCACGTGTCTTTCAGAAAGCGCGCGGTCATAGCCGCTCTTGTTTCCGTCGGCATCTGCCGCACAAACGTAGTAGGAGCAAATCTGACCAGAGGCGGGAGACTTGTCCTCATATTCGGTGTAGGATGAATCGAGAAGGGCATAAGCCTTATAGGCCTGCTCACCCACTTTTCTGTAAACAATATAATAGGATATGTCGGAAACCTCTTTCCAGCTAAGATGAATGCCGTCGGCAGTATTCTTTATACCCTTGACCACGGGATAATCAATGTAGCTGAGCTGCTTTTGGTTAACAGAGGCACTTTCGTATTCGCCCGAAAAGGCCTTTACACAGTATGTATATTTATGTGCGGGGCTAATCTCTGCGTCGGTAAAGCTTCTCACATCGGCACCGAGCTTTGCAACGGTGCTCCACTGCTCTTCCTCGGCGGATTTGCGGTAAAGGCGGTAGCCCTTGGCATTCTTCACGGCCTTCCATTCCAAGGTAATGCCGTTCCTCTGTGACTCTGCCTTTGAAATACGCACCGCAGAAATGCAGTAAACCGACACGGCATCACTTTCCTTGGCTACGGTATAATCGGCAAAGGCAGGCACAACGGTATAGCTGTAGGTTTTTCCGCTGACTGTGTCCCTGTCCTCATAAGAGGTTGTCTGAACCTTGGATAAAAGCAGCTTTTCGCCCTTCTTTCCCGTCTGACGGTAAACCTCATAATAGTAGGCGCCCTTACACTCATTCCACTGAAGGTGAATACCCTCTGCCGAGTTGGCGGCCTCAAGGGTAACCTTTCCGTCTGCGGCAAAAGCAACAAAGGAAAAAAGCAATAAAAGCAAGACCACGGCCGCAGGAATACTCATTCTGTAAAGTTTTTTCACACAAACTCCTCCTGACAAATTTTCAGGTAAAGATATTTTACTGTACCTTAATCTTAAACGTATCTTCAAAAAACCTTTGGATAAAATAAATCAAATCCGAAAAGAAAGCTATGAAATAAAGCATTTTTTTACTCCTTTCTTTTTTTAATCCTGTAGTCTGATATTATATTTTCGTGCGCACCCCAGCAAAGCTTTCTACGCTCCCACCAGAGCTTGCCCATAAGCTTTTTAACACCCTTTGGCGAGGCCTTTTTGACAGTTGCCGCTTTTACACCCAGCTGACCGAGAAGAGCACGGTATGACGGAAGCTTTGCAACAAATCTGTCATAGTCCCTTTTCTCCTTCTGCGACCAGGCACCTTCACAGATTGCGGCAAGACGGGGATAGGTCATCCTGTCAGCCGTAAGCATATCGGGCACAAACTCAGTCCACAAGCAGGCCTCCACGCCAAGTATGTTTTTTTCTCCTTCTTTTGTAAGTCCCTCAAAGGAAGGCTCAAAATTATAGCATTTTTCAAGGCTTGTAAGAGCATAGGGGATATCAAGATAATAATAATCCGAGCAGGAAATAACAAATTTTCTGCCTGTGTTAAGCTCCTCAGCCACCTGCCGGGGCTTCATACCGCCGTGCCACAGCTGCCACGCAACACTGCGGTCAACGGCTTTTCCGCCCGGCATATCATTCCACATTCTGACCTCAACACCCTTTTTTTCAAGATAAGAGGCAACACGGTTAAGATAATAGGCGTGAAGCTCACTTACATCCGTCATACCCTCAGCCTTGATACGCTTCTGACATTCGGGACAAAGACTCCACCGCACCGTGGGCACCTCATCTCCGCCCAGATGGACCGTACCGTCGGTAAAAATCTCCGCAAGCTCATCAAAAAGCTCCTCAATAAAGGTGTAGGTGCTCTCCTTGCCGGGGCAGATTACATCGTGCTTAACGCCCCAGAAGGAGGATACGGAAAAATCCTGAGGAAAGCAGGCAAGCTCGGGATAAGCCGAGAGCATCGCCTTTGAGTGACCGGGAGTATCAATTTCGGGAATTACCCTTATATGCCTGCTGTGGGCATATGAAATTATCTCGAGCATATCCTCTTTTGTATAATAGCCCTCATGGGGCCTGGTATTAAAATTGGTGTGAGAGCGGTAAGAGCCGATTTCCGTAAGCAGCAGCTTATTCTCCAGGCGGCAACGGAAGCCCTGGTCATCGCTCAGATGCCAGTGAAACTCGTTGAGCTTGTGAAGAGCCATCATTTCAATAAACTGCTTCACGGCCTCAACGGTGAAGAAATATCTGCCGCAGTCAAGCATAAAGCCTCTCACGGGAAAGCGGGGATAATCCTCTATATGAAGCTGAGGCAGCCTGCCCTCAGACTGAAAAAGAAGCTGCTTAAGCGTCTGCACTGCATAAAAAAGGCCCTTTTCATCGTTGCCCCTTAAAAGAATCCTGTCTCTGTCTACCGTGAGGCTGTAGCCCTCGCTTTGACCCTCCCTGCTTATTTCAAGGCGGATTTTTCCACGCCCGGGAGAAAGAGGCTCGAGATAAAAAACCTCTCTGATAAAGGTAAGCAGCTCATTACGGCAGGCCTCTGTTTCATCACTGCCCTCAAAGCAGAGTGTATCGTCAAGCGTAAACACGGGCAGCTCCCCGTAAATTTCAAAGGAAACAGGCTCGGGTATTATCGTAAGCTTTTCCATGGCTTATCTCGCAAGGAAAAAGCAGGTCCAAAGAGCGATTACAAAGGCTCCCTCTGCAGGTATTGCAAGCTTGGTGTAGGGGCACTTCCAGCCCTTGTCAACAAAAAGGAATACCGTTCTTGTTACAAAAACCGTTGTTGCAAAAAACATTCCGCCCACAAGTGAGTGAAAGGCAGTGCCCGTGGCAACCGCAAGATAAATAAGAAATGCACCGAGCGCAAAGGAAATACCGCCGTAATAAACGCGGATTTCCGTTTTTCCCGCATTGTCAACGGGCTTTATTGAAAAGCTTTCAGCATTCTTGAGCGGCTTTGAAATAAAAACAACCGCCATACCGAAAAAGTAAGCCGCAAGACAAGCCGTGGCAAAGGCGGCAGGAAAATTTTCTGCAAATAAAGCTTTGATTACATCCATAATTCATTCTCCTTAAAGCTGATTTGTAATATTATACCATAAATTATCTGTTCGGTAAATAGAAATTTTTGAATATTTTCAGGTTGACTAATCAGTGCTTCAATGATACTATATAATACCGATTAAAATATCATAAAAAGGAAGAATAAAATGAAAAAAGTCTTAAAATCAGCTTTGCTTATGCTTACGGCAGGCTTGCTGCTTTTTTCTCTCGCCTTTTGTGCCTTTGCCGCAAAGCAGGATAACACTCTGCACCTTGAGGCAAAAAACGCAAGCAAGGGCATAAAGCTCAGCTGGACAGAGCTTGAAGCTGCAACAAGCTACCGTGTTTTCCGCAAAACAGACGGGAGCAAAAAATACAGGCAGATAGGAAAAACCGACAAGACCACCCTTACCTTTACGGATAAGAAGGCTGACACCGAAAGCACCTACACCTATATTGTAAAGGCCTATTCCTCCGGCTCCGTTTACAAAAAAAGTAACAGTGTTGCTACGGATTTTACAAAGCCGACCGAAATAAAAAAGTTCACCGTAAACAAAAAAAGTATAAGCCTGAGCTGGCAGAAGGACCCGAAGGCGGCCGCCTATGAAATTTACCGCACCAAGCCTGACGGCAGTAAGCTCAGCCTTTATAAAACGGTAAAGGCGGGCACCCTTAAGCTCACCGACAAGGATGTAAGCACAAGCAAAAAATACGGCTATGCAATACGCACCGTAAACAAAAACGGCAAAAAGAGCGCTTTGCCGGAGGCGGAATACTGCCTTATGATGAAGGTGCCGAAAATCACAAAGGCCGAAAACACCACAAAGGGCATCAGGCTCACCTGGAAAAAAACACCCCTGGCCGAAAGCTACAATATCTACCGCCGCAGTGCCGACTCCGACAGCTTCAGAAAAATCCTTAACACAAAAAAGCTCAGTGCCACAGACACGGGTGCACTGAACGCAAAAAAATACGTTTACATTGTAAGGGCGGTTTATAACGGCGTTCAGAGCCAATATGACAAGGAGGGCTTTACTGCCCTGCACCTTTCGCCGGTGCAGGACGTAACCGTTGAATACGTAACGAAAACAAGCAACCATATCTCCTGGTCTCCTAACCGCGGTGCTACAGACTACAACGTTTACAGAAGAGCGGAAAACAGCACCGAATGGACAAGAATAAAGCGCACATCAAAAACATCCTTCACGGATAAAAATGTAAAAAGAGGTAAGGTTTACGCTTATTTTGTGCGTGCATACATAAACACCGATTACAAGAGCACGGCAAGCAAAACCGTATATTCCGTCACCGTTGACCCTAAGGGAAAAATGGTTGCCCTGACCTATGACGACGGCCCGAGCAATATTATTACAAGCCGTATTCTTGACACCCTTGAAAAGCACGACGTAAAAGCAACCTTTTTTGTGCTCGGCTCAAGAATTGAAAATAACAGTGAGCCCCTTAAAAGAGCCGTAAGCCTCGGCTGTGAAATAGGCAACCACACCTACGGCCACGTCAATCTCCCCTCGCTTGACAAAAAGGAGATTGAAAAGGAAATCAGCACAACCAACAGCCTTGTGAAAAAATATACGGGCACCGTGCCCAAGCTTGCAAGAGCACCGGGCGGCTCAACAAGCGAATACAGTCGCAAGGCCGTAAATATGCCCTTTATCTACTGGTCAATAGACACAAGAGACTGGGAAACAATGGACAAAAAATCAATTGTCGCCCACGTAAAAAACGAGACCCGTGACGGCTCGATAATTCTTATGCACGACATTTATCAGGCAACGGCAGAGGCCACAGAGGTAATTGTACCCTGGCTTGAAAAAGAGGGCTATCAGCTTGTAACCGTATCCGAGCTGATGAAATACAAGGGCATTGAGCTTCAGAAGGGCGTAACATATTATAACGCTTATTAAGCACAAAAACAAAGGGGATGTAAAAAACGAGTTTTTTACATCCCCTTTTCAGGTGCCGGAATTTTGTAATTATTGTTCTTTTTTATGTTTTAAAGGGTTTCTTCGGACTTTCAAATCCGAAGAAACCCTTTATTCATCTCAGTTTATGCGGTCTGCACTTTTTTACATTTTAATTTTTTCTGCTTATGCAATATCCGCTTAAGGAATTATATTGCCTGAACCGTCAACGTAATCAAGAAGAGGTCCGATTGTTGAAGCCATATCGTAGCAGCAAACATACTTAACATTGAAGAAGGTGTAAAGCAGGTTGAGAATCCTTACGAAAATAGGCTGAAGAAGTGCATTGTGGTGGATACATCTGCAGTGTGTTTCATATTCGGGATTGAGCTGCATTGAAACGCGGCACTTATTGATTTCTGCCTCGATATCAGCGTTACCCGTATCGTCATTGGGCTTCATAAGCTCACTGATTGTTGCAGTGCCGATATACTTGCCGTCCTTTGTGGCAACAGTTACGGTAAAGGGCACCTGATAGTTGAGACGGCATCTGAACTTGCCGTTTGCATCTGTCTTACCGCTTGCAACAAGCTGGTCGTTGTTTGCAACAACGTGAACGTCTGCCTCACCGCGGTAATAATCGCTGTCCTCACCGTAGGGGATTTCCATTTCGATATCTACGGTGTAAACCTTGAGTCTTCTTTCGAAAACGGGAACAAGACGGATAAGCTTTGAGGGCTCCTTGTTGTTATCGGTAAGGCCCTCGGCAAGAGTACCGTCAAGGTAAACAACGTTGCCGTCTGCATCAAGCTCGTTGATAATATCGTTGTTTACAATTTCAAAATCGGTGAAATCAACAACTGTGCCTAATGTACCGTCAGCGCGCATAACTCTCCAGTTACCGGTCCATACGTAGTAATAGGTCTTGTCGCCTGCCTTTTCAAGCTCGGTTTTGCTGCAGGAGAGAGCATTTGAATAAACGCCCTTTTCCTCGTAGAAGTTGACACCGAGATTTATGCCCTTGAACACTGCAAGCTTGCCGTCGTATCTGAGAAGATTTTCGCCTGTTTCGTCATAGAACTCGAGGGTATATCTCTTTGCAACGGGCTCATAGGAGGGACGGAAATGAGCATCACCGTAAACGGGAGTGCTTTCAATCACATCATTGGGGATGCCTGAGGTTGCATAAAGCTCTGTTGACCATCCGTTGAACTTATAGTAATTATTGATATCCTCTTCCTTTTCGGGTGTGGGATAAAGGTTACCGTTGGGGTCACTGTACTTGGGAGCCTCACCGTGAATTACATCCTGGGGCCATGTAATGATGCCGTCAAGGTTGTAGAAAACTACACTGTGCTGACCCTTATAGCCCTCAAAAACGGGATAAAGGTAAAGATTCTTTTCTACCTTTGAAAGGTCAAGACAATCAGCCTCTGTAAGGTTTTTCTCGTCTGTTGCGTCGAGTGAAGCATCGTCTGTCCAGCCGATCCATTCGTATTTACTGTAGGCACGGGTCTTTTCGCGGTAGGGATTGATTTTTCCCTCGTAAACAGCCTCCTCGCCGTGCTTTACATAACAGGAGTAAAGCTCTGCAACCTCAAATTCACTTGCAACCTTTGTATATGTAATGGTGGGGTCGTAAGCCTTTGTTACCTTGTTGTTATAAAATCTTACAAGGTGGTAAAGAGTTTTCTCTCCGTTTTCTGTTTCGTAGCTTTTTGAGGTGCAGGACTTAAGCTCACCGTCAACGGTGTACTGACGGGTACATTCCTGATATCTGTTGTAGCCGCCCTCAACCTCTTCATACTTATCCTCACCGTAGGTATGACCGAGAGCTTTGGTGTAAGCACCAACAGAAGCAAGCTCACCGCAGGTAACGCAGTAATACTCTGTATAACCCTGCTCGTCACAGGTGGGATTTATCACTTTGCAATACGTGGGATTGTTCACGTCGGTCTGATGGATGTGACCGTCTGCCGCAACGGCATTAAAGCCAACCGATGTGAAAAGCATAAGAGCTGCAAGCAAAAGTGATATGTGCTTTTTCACTGTTCTTTTCATTATTTTACCTCCTTAAAATTGGCGTGAGCCTCATTCAAATGTAAATTTACAGAGTTATCCTACAATAACCCTATTGTTAGTTTAACTATACTCCAAAAAGCGCCAAAAGTCAAGCAAAATTACTCTGCAGACTTAAAATTATCTTATCTGTCCGTCACCGGTAATAATATATTTGACCGTTGTAAGCTCAGGCAGACCGAGTGGGCCTCTTGCGTGGAGCTTCTGAGTGGAAATGCCGATTTCGGCACCGAAGCCGAATTCACCGCCGTCGGTAAACCTTGTTGAGGCATTGACGTAAACCGCCGCCGCATCAACACCTGCGGTAAAGAGGTTTGCAGCAGTGTAATTTTCCGTTACGATACATTCGCTGTGGCCCGAGGAATACTGCATAATATGGTCAATAGCCTCCTCAATACCGGAAACGACCTTAACGCTGATTTCGTAGCCGAGATATTCCCTTGCATAGTCCTCCTGCGTTGCGGGGACAACGTCCTGTATAATTTCGGCGCATTTTTCGTCGCCGTGAATTATCACATTCTTTTCATCAAGAGCCTTTTTGATAAGCGGCAGAATCTCTTCAGCCACCGCTGAGTGCACAACAAGGCTTTCGCAGGCATTGCAGACGGAAGGCCTTGAGGTTTTTGCGTTGTTGACAATGCTTACCGCCTTTTTCACGTCCGCATCCTTGTCAATGTAAATGTGGCAGTTGCCCGTACCCGTTTCAATAACGGGCACCGTTGAATTCTGAACACAGGCACTGATAAGACCCGCGCCGCCGCGCGGAATAAGCACGTCTACATAGGAGTTCATTTTCATAAGGGCCGTAGCGGATTCTCTTGTTGTATCCTCAACAAGCTGAATACAGTCCTCGGGAAGCCCGGCTTTTGCAAGTGCTCCACGCATAACCGAGGCCATTGCCTTGTTGGAGCAGATTGCCTCCTTGCCGCCGCGGAGAATTACCGTGTTGCCCGACTTGAGACAAAGTGCCGCCGCATCAACGGTAACGTTGGGTCTTGCCTCAAAAATTACGGCAATAACACCGAGGGGCACGCTGACCTTTTCAATTTTCATTCCGTTGGGTCTCACCCCGCCGGAAAGCACTCTGCCCAGAGGGTCGGGAAGAGCAATTATGCTTTCCACCGCCGAGGCGATTGCCTCAATCCTCTTTTCGTCAAGAGAAAGTCTGTCAAGCATTGACGCGCTCATACCCTTTGCCCTTGCATTTTCAATATCCTTGCCGTTTTCAGCCGTTATGTAAGCGCAGCTCTCTCTCAGTGCACGGGCAATTTCGCCAAGTGCTCTGTTGCGTAAAACAAGGGGAGCCGTCATAAGCACACGCTCTGCCTTTTTTGCATTTTTACCTATCTGAGTTAACATAATTTATCACCTCTGCTTACTGTCGCCCAACGGTAAACACCGTGCCCACGCTGTGGCCGTCAATGAGCTTATATATATCCTGAGGAGCGGTACCGTTCATAATAACCGTGGGAATTCCCGCACCCGTTGCAATTTCTGCGGCATGGATTTTCGTCAGCATTCCGCCCGTACCTCTGTCGGTGCCTGCACCGCCGCAAAGAGAGATTATATCCTCATTGATTTCTCTTACAACGGGAATAAGCCTTGCATCGGGGTTTTCGTTGGGATTATCGTCATAAAGCCCGTCAATGTCCGAAAGAATGATAAGGGCATCTGCCTTTACAAGCCTTGCAACAATGGCTGAAAGGGAGTCGTTGTCACCGTAAACTATTTCCTCTGTTGCAACGCTGTCATTTTCATTTACAATAGGCACTGCCTCATATTCAAAAAGCTTAAGGAAGGTGTTTTCAAGGTTTGTTCTTCTCTTTTCGTTTTCTATATCGCTTTTTGTGATGAGAAGCTGACCCGTTTTCACTCCGTTTTCACCGAAGTATTTGTCATACATAAACATAAGCTCGCATTGGCCTACGGTAGCCGCCGCCTGCCTGCCGGGAATATCCTTGGGTCTTTCCTTAAGGCCGAGCTTACCCACGCCTACACCTATTGCACCCGAGGTTACGAGAATAACCTCTCTGCCGCTGTTATGTAAATCGGCAAGCACGGAGCAGAGCTTGACCATTCTTCTGATATTTATTTTTCCCGTTTCGTGGGTAAGGGTGGAGGTGCCCACCTTTACAACCAACCGCTTTGCATTTTTAATTTCATTCATTGTAAGCACCCTCTAAGATGTTTTTGTATTCTTCCTCGCTCTTGACCTTGCCTACGGCAGTGAAAAGCATATTTTCAAACATAAAGTATTTTGCGTAAACCCTTTTAACGTCCTCTACGCTGACACTTTTTATATCTCTTATAATATCGTCATCCTCAATCACCCTGCCCAAAAGCAGAGTGTTATAGCCTACGGCCGAAAACTTGCTCTGAGGCTGCTCGCGTGACATTATGAGGCTTGAAATCAGCTTTTCCTTTGCAATTTCAACTCTGCGCTCGGTTATTGCTTCGGGAAAAGCACGTATAATGCCTACCGTTTCCCCAATGGCTCTTTTTTCGCTTTTAGGCACAAGGCTCATTGAAACTGCCGTATATCCTCCCCTGACGTAGCGGCCGAGCCAGCAGTCAATGCTGTAAACAAGGCCAAGCTCCTCACGGATGCGCTGATTGAGCATTGAGGACGTGCCCGTGCCGAGAATAAAGGTGCACACCTGAAGGGAGTACAAATCCTCATGGCTTATGGGCACACCGGGAAAGGTGAGCATAATGTGTGTCTGCTCTGTGGGCATCTGCTTCAAGGCGAAGCCGCTGTTAAAGGGCAGCTGACCTTCGGGCGCACCCTCGCCCTTTGCAGGCAGGAAGGAAAAATACTGCTTGATTTTTTCAAGCATTTCAGCCTCATCAAAGCTTCCGCCCACACCTATAACAATATTTTCGCCCACGTAATGATTATTCATATAAGAAAGGATTTTTTCCTTTGTAATGCCCTTTACGCTTTCTGCCGAGCCTAAAATTTCACGGCTGAGATTGTCGCCGCCGAAAAGCACGTGCTCGTTGAGCTCATAGCAAACGTCTGAGGGGTCATCCTCACACATTGAAATTTCCTCGTAAATTACGCCCTTTTCCGTTTCAATGTCCTTTTCGTCAAGGCGCGGACAGGTGAGCATATCAAAAAGAATATCCGCCGCCGTAAGTATGCGGTAATCAAGGGCCTTTGTGTAAAAAAAGGTGTACTCCTTAGTTGTATAAGCATTCACCGAGGCACCGATTTCATCCATACCCTCGGCGATTTCAAAGCCGCTGCGTTTTTCCGAGCCCTTGAAAACAATGTGCTCAATAAAATGAGAAATGCCGTTATTATCGGCATTTTCATTCCTGCAGCCCGCACTCACCCAGACCCCCACCGTAGCGGAGCGAAGCCGCTCGTCGGGAGCAAAAAATACGCGGATTTTATTGGGCAGAATAATTGTTTTCATAGAAACTCCGTTTCAATTCGCAATGCGCAATCGCGGAAAGCATAGCAATAAATTACAAGCTACTTCCCGCCCATCAGGTTACGACTCACGATTTTTGCTTTTTGGTTATAGCCATAAGTATTTTAGTAATTTCTTTACAATCTTCGTATATATCTGTAAAATGAGTTGTTTCAATATATCCGCTTTCATGTAAAAGTTCAAGCCAATATAATGTTTCTTCAGCTTCTTTAAGAGCAATGTTGAATTTCGCATAAAAATCAGCTGTACTTTGTCCTCTTACAGCTTCGCGCACATTAGCTCCGACACTTGTTCCTGAACGAAGTATCTGTTTAGATAAAACATACTCCTTATGCTCAGAAATCATATATTTATAAAGCTTGATTATCCTCAATGCAAATCTTTTGCTTTTATCCAGAATAATATTTTCCTGCTTCATTTTAATCCTCTCTTACTTGGCGGACAATCAACCTTCCGCTTTAATTCTATTCATCCGCGATTGCGCATTACGCATTGCGAATTGCGAATTAAATCAATTCGCAAACTGCGAATTATAAAGCTCAGCGTAAAAGCCGTCCTTTTTAAGAAGCTCTCTGTGATTACCCGTTTCAACAATGCTGCCGTCGCGCATTACGATAATCGTATCCGCCTCACGGATTGTTGAAAGCCTGTGAGCAATAACAAAGTTTGTACGGCCCCGCATAAGGTTGTAGGTTGCACTCTGAATCTGAAGCTCCGTTCTTGTGTCAACGCTTGAGGTGGCCTCGTCAAGAATGAGGATATCGGGAGAGGCAAGGATTGCTCTTGCAATGGTGATAAGCTGACGCTGACCTGCCGAAAGGTTTGAGCCGCCCTCTTCAATTACGGTATCGTATCCGTCAGTAAGAGTGCCGATGAAGCTGTCAACCTTTGCCGCCTTAACGGCGTTTTCAAACTCCTCCCCGGTGGCATCCTTTCTGCCGTAATAGATATTGTCTCTGAGGGTTCCCTTGAAAAGCCAGGTGTCCTGAAGCACCATACCGAAGATGTTTCTGAGGTTTTCCCTTGAAATATCCTTTATGCTCACGCCATCGATAAGAATATCGCCGCCCTGAATTTCATAAAAGCGCATAAGCAGATTGACTATTGTAGTTTTACCCGCACCGGTGGGGCCTACAATTGCAACAAGGTCGCCCTTGTTTACCTTAAGGTTGAAATCCTTGATAAGAGGCTTGTCGGGAAGATAGGAGAAGTCAACGCTTCTGAATTCCACGCTTCCTCCGCTTTCAAGATAAAGCTCCTTTTCGGTATCCTCAACCTCCTCCTCGGCGTCAAGCAGGTCAAATACTCGCTCGGCACTTGCAAGAGAGGACTGAAGATTGTTTGCAATATTACTGAGGTCTGTAATAGGCTGCATAAGAAGCTTTGAATAGGTAATAAACACGGTGATGTCACCGACGGTTGCTTCTTCCTTTAAAATAAGATAACCGCCGATTACGCAGATTATTACATAGCCTGCATTATTGGCAAAATTTATCAGCGGACTTAAAAGTCCGGAAAGGAACTGTGCCCTTCTGCTTGATTCGCAAAGCTTTTCGTTAAGCTCGTCAAACTCGGCAATTGCAGTTTCCTCATGGCCGAAGGCCTTTACTATTCTGTGGCCGGTAAACATTTCCTCAATATGGCCGTTCACGTCGCCCGTTTCCTTCCACTGCTTGCGGAAATAATGCTTTGAAAAGCGCAGTATTACCATTGCAATAACAAAGCACACGGGAAAGGGAGAAAGGCTTGTGATTGAAAGCGAAACGCTTTCAGTCATCATAATTGCAAAAACACCCGCAAAGGTAACAACAGAGGTTATAACCTGAATAAGGTTGTTCTGCAATGTGTTGTTGATATTGTCAATATCGTTGGTGATTCTCGAAAGGATATCACCCGTATTATGGTTGTCAAAGTAGGAAAGAGGCAGCCTTGAAAGCTTTTTGTTGAACCTGTAACGGATATCCGTAATAAGCCTTTGCACAACGCCTGCGATAATGTAATGCTGTAAAAAGCTGAGAACGGATGAGCCGATATAGATTAAAAGGATTGTTTTGAGAATACCGTAAACGGGCTCAAAATTCATACTGCCCGTGCTGAGCTTGTGCTGCACCTGCTCGTTGAGCACGTCAATGATGCTGCCGAGATATCTCGGCCCGAGAATTGTAAGCAGCGAGGCACCCGCCGCACATAAAACGGTGAATATAATGGCGACCTCACGGCCCTTTAAAAGGGCAATAAGCTTACCGGCTGTGGGAAGCATTTTTTTAGGCCTTTCCTTTTCGCTTCTTCTCGAATCGCGGTAGGCAGAGTATCTGTCCTTTATGGCTGTCCTTTTGGAGGAGTTTTCTTTTTTCATTATGCATCCTCCTCTGTTATCTGTGATGAATAGATTTCCTTGTAAACGTCGCAGGTCTCAATAAGCTCGGCGTGTCTGCCGCTGCCTACAACCTTGCCGCCCTCAAGCACAATGATTTTATCGGCGTCAAGGATTGTACCCACGCGCTGAGCAACAATAATAACCGTTGCATCAAGGTTTTCTCTTATAGCCTTACGCAAGGCCGCATCGGTCTTGAAGTCAAGAGCCGAAAAGCTGTCGTCAAAGATGTAGACCTCAGCCTTTCTTGCAAGGGCCCTTGCAATGGAAAGGCGCTGCTTCTGTCCACCCGAGAAGTTGGTTGCATTCTGGCTGACAAAGGCCTTCATACCGCCCTCGAGTTCTGAAACAAAGTCACACTGAGCAATTTCAAGTGCCTTTTCAAGCTCCTGTTCGCTTGCCTCACTGTCACCGTAGCGGAGGTTATCCTCAACGGTGCCGCTGAAAAGGAAGGCTTTCTGAGGAATATAGCCGATTCTTGAGCGCAAATCCTTCTGAGAAAGCTCTCTTACGTCAACGCCGTCAAAAAGCACCTGACCGTCATTCACATCGTAAAAACGGGGAATAAGGTTAACAAGGCTTGACTTGCCGCTGCCCGTACAGCCGATAATTGCGGTAACCTTGTTTTTCTCGGCAACAAAGGAAACATCGGAAAGTATGGGCTCCTCACTTTCAAGGTAGCGGAAGGTGACGTTTCTGAATTCGACCTCTCCCCTTCTGCTTTCGTCAACAGTCTGAGGCTTTTCGGGCTCGGCTATTGTTGCTTCAAGGTCAAGAACCTCAATAATACGCTTTGCGGAAATGCGTGCTCTCGGCACGATGACAAACATTGCCGCCGCCATAGTAACGGAAAAGACAATCATAACCATATAGATTACAAAGGCCTGCAGGTTACCGATTGCGTTGAGCAAATCCTCACGCTGAGTTACAATATCCATTTTATCAAGGTTTTTCGCCGCAAAAATGATGAGTAAATCAAGGGCGGCAATGATGATTACGATGCATACGGGAATAAGCACCGACATAAGCCGCTGGAATTTAAGGGTAAGTGAGGAAAGCACCGTGTTCTGCTTATTAAAGCGTTCATCCTCGTATTCGGTGCGGTTAAAGGCACGGATAACACGGATGCCCGAAAGCTTTTCTCTTATAAAGCGGTTAATGGAGTCAATGAGCTTCTGCCTTCTTCTGAAAAGGGGCATAACCACCTTGAGCACAATCACAACAACAACGGCAATAATGGGAAGCACGCCGAAAATTATGCTTGCAAGGCCCGGGTTCATAACAAAGGCCATTATTACGCCGCCGACGAGCATAATGGGTGCGGAAATAATCATACGAAGGCCCATAAGCACGAAATCCTGAAGCACCTTTACGTCATTGGTGCAGCGGGTGATAAGTGAGGGGGTGCCAACAACGTCAATATCTCTTTGCGAAAGGCCTTCAACCTTTAAAAAGAGCTCACGGCGGAGTATTTTTCCGTAAAAGGTTGCGGTTTTGCTTGAATAGTAGCTGTTGAAGCAGGCGATTATTACGGCAAGAGCCGAAACGCCCATCATCCCGAGACCCATATTTTTTATGTAATCAATGTCTCCGTTTGCTATACCCTCGTTAATGATTGAAGACATCATAAGCGGAAGAACGAGACTGCCGAGCTGACTTATAACTGCAAAAATCATTGCCGCAATAACAGGCTTTTTAATAGTTTTAAGATAGCTTAAAAGTCTTATCACGAAGCATACCTCCAGATGAGATTTATCTATTTTAAGTCAAAATAACGCATTTTATTACACGATAGCATAGTATAGCAAGGAAATGTGAATTTTATTTAAACAGAAAGTTAAGATGAGTAAGAAAAAAGAAGGGCATAAAAAATGCACATAATGAACAAATCGCAAAACCACTGTTTTTGCAATTATTTTATCTCTTTTTATGTTTAAAAGGGTTTGTCCGGATTTTAAAATCCAAACAAACCCTCTGTTAATTTTGTTTATGCGGTCTGCATTTTTTGCAGCCCCTCTTACAGATACTTTTCCGCCATTGCCTTGACCCTCTGCTCGTAGCCCTTGGGGTCAATGTGATAGCTTTTTGCGTGGTCCGCGCCCTCAACGATAAACAGCTCCTTTTCGCTTGTGCAGGCATCGTAAAGCTCGTAAACCATTTTTGTGGGCACAAAAAGGTCCTTGTCTCCGTGAATGAAAAGCACAGGCACACGTGCAGCCCTCACTGCGGAAAGCGCATCGGTATCCTTTTGAAAATCATAGCCTGCTTTTTTGTGATTTATTGCACTTATTACAGGCACAAGCGGCTTAAAGGGAAGCTTAAGAGACTCGATTTTATAGTTGAACTCATCCATTGCAGAGGTGTAGCCGCAATCGGCAACGGTGAATTTTACGTTTTCCGGCAGGGCATCGTTACCTGTCATAAGCATAACCGTGGCACTGCCCATAGAAATGCCGTGAAGGATAATTTTTATATCACTGCCGAAGGTATCGTTTATATAGCGAAGCCACTTAAGGGCATCCTTGTGCTCGTGCGAGGCAAAGCCGATATACTCACCCTCGCTTTCGCCGTGACTCTGATGGTCAACAAAAAAGAAGTTGTAGCCCATTTCTTCAACGTAGAATTTTGCAAAATAGCACCACTCGCCCTTGCCGTCACTGCGGTAGCCGTGTGAGCCGAAAACATATACGTCAGAGGGCTTTGCGGGCCTCATAAGATAGCCGCGCAGCTTCTGTCCCCTGTCGCTTATCATTTCGTGGCGTTCAAGGCCGTAGTCCTCAATATACTGCATACATTCCTTATATTTTTCTTCAAGGGGATTTTCGGCACCCTCCTCTTTTTCGGTGATGAATTTTGACACCGATTTGGGCACCTTCACCTCTCTTGCAATAAGAGCCTTGAAAAGCAAATCCGAAGCTCCGTAAGCCGCACCGCCGAGTGCAGCCGCAGCACCTAAAAGTGCAGCTGTTTTTTTCACAGTAATCACTCCAATAAAATATTACAAAAAGGACTGCCTGCGGGCAGTCCTTATATGCTTTTGAATCTGAAAATTAACCGTAGATGAATTCGTAGTTACCGTCCATTGAGCCTGAAAGCTGAAGTGAAACGGGGATAACTGTTGCCTTACCTTCACCTGTACCCTCAAGAGGAAGCTTCTGCTCAAGCTTAACAAGTCTGCCCTGGCTGTCAACTGTAGCAGTCATTGTTGCACCGGGATAGTGAAGTGCTGCGTTTGTAATCTTGATAGCATCGCCGAGGTCGAGTGAACCAAGGTTAAGGGGATCCATAATGCTCTCATGATGTGTGGGATTTGATGTGTTCTGTGTGCCGTCAAAGTTTGAATCCTCAGAAACAAGAGTGATAACCATTGTGTAGCCGCCGTCAGCATTTGCTGTTGCTGATGCTGAAGCAATACCTGCCTCCTGAAGAGCTGCATCTCTGCCGCCGCCGGGGATGATCCAACGGATAAGCTCTCTTGTGTTGTCAGCTGTACCCTTACCGCCGTCAAAGGTTTCTTCCTGAGGCTCAGTCTTTGTGAGCTTCTGAATAACGGGGTTGATGATTGATGATGCTGCATTATCAGCAAGACCAACATTGATGATGTCATGCTTCTTGAGTGTAACCTTACCTGTGTAGTGCTTTGCATCGTTGATTGCCTTGTTGTAAGCTGCTGCGATTTCAGCGTTGCCTGAGGGAACCTTAAGGCCGTTTGCTGAGGGAGCTGCAGTTGTGGTGTCACCAGCAGGAGCTGCTGTAGTTGTGTCACCAGTGGGAGCTGCAGTTGTTGTTGTCTGGGGAGCTGCTGTTGTTGTTGTCTGAGGAGCTGCTGTTGTGGTTGTCTGGGGAGCAGGCTGTGCTACTTCGCCGCCTGTCTGTACAGCTGCGCCTTCAACTTTGATGTTAATGCCCTTTGTTGCGCCAAGACCGAAGCCGCTGAGGAATACGATAAGAGCTGCAAGGATAATGGCAACAACTTTTGTTTCTTGTTTCATGGTTATGTAACCCCTTTCAAAATTTTGCGTTTTACGCATTTCAAAATAATGGCTCGCTCCGGAAAGTCCGCACGTAGTCATCTTCACTATAAAGTTACAATAAAACGCCGAAAAAGTCAAGCAATTTTTGCTATTTTAGGGTTACAAATTATTAAATTTTTCAACTTTACAGAGTTCTTTTGCTTTTTGAACAAAAATCAATCGGCAAAATAGTAAGATTGTACAAAAAAGGAGCTGTCAACAAAGACAGCTCCTTGCAGATTAAATTCTGAAAATTAACCGTAGATAAATTCGTAGTTACCGTCCATTGAGCCTGAAAGCTGAAGTGTAACGGGGATAACTGCGGCCTTACCTTCACCTGTACCCTCCATGGGAAGCTTCTGCTCAAGCTTAACAAGTCTGCCCTGAGCGTCAACCGTGGCAGTCATTGTAGCACCGGGATAGTGAAGAGCTGCGCTTGTAATCTTGATAGCATCGCCGAGGTCGATTGAAGCAAGGTTAAGGGGATCCATAATGCTCTCGTGATGTGTGGGAGTTGATGTGTTCTGTGTGCCGTCGAAGTTTGAATCCTCGGCAACAAGAGTGATAACCATTGTGTAGCCGCCGTCAGCATTTGCTGTTGCTGTAGCTGATACGATACCTGCCTCCTGGAGTGCTGCATCTCTGCCGCCGCCGGGGATAATCTTATCTGCAAGCTTTCTGTTGGGGTCTGCAACATCAGCACCATTTTCAAATGTCCACTCATAGGGCTCTGTTGCTGTGAGCTTCTGGATAACGGGATTGATGATTGAAGCAGCTGCGTTGTCAGCAAGACCAACGTTGATGATGTCGTGCTTCTTAAGTGTTACCTTACCTGTGTAGTGCTTTGCATCGTTAACTGCCTTGTTGTAGGCTGCTGCGATTTCAGCGTTGCCTGAGGGAACCTTAACGCCACTGTTGTCTGCGGGAGCTGCTGTTGTGGTTGTGTCACCTGAGGGGGCTGCAGTTGTTGTATCACCCTGGGGTGCTGCAGTTGTGGTTGTCTGGGGAGCTGCTGTTGTTGTAGTCTGAGGAGCTGCTGTTGTTGTTGTCTGAGCTACAGCCTGGCCGCCTGTCTGTACAGCTGCACCTTCAATTTTGATGTTAATGCCCTTTGTTGCGCCAAGACCGAAGCCGCTGAGGAATACGATAAGAGCAGCAAGGATAATGGCAACAATTTTTGTTTCCTGTTTCATGGTTATGTAACCCCTTTCAAAATTTTGCGTTTTACGCATTTCAAAATAATGGCTCGCTCCGGAAAGTCCGCACGCAGTCATTTACCATATAAAGGTACAATAAAAAGCAGAAAAAGTCAAGCAGTTTTCAACATTTAAGACTAACAATTTTTAATTTTCAGGGACCTTTCGCCTTTGTTCTGCCTTTTTATCAAAACAAACACTGTAAAATCAGAATTTTACTCAAACAAAAAATCCGACGGAAGGGAAAATTCCGACGGATTTTGTTTAATCAGAAATGCTTTTTAACGGTATAAAGGTCGATACAGCCTACGGGGCAAACCTCATGGCACTTGCCGCAGCCGATACACTTATCGTAATCCACCTTAGCGCAGAAGTTTTCAACGGTAACCGCCTCTGCAGGGCAGGCCTTCATACACTTCATACAGCCGATACAGCCGGCCTTGCACTGCTTTCTTGTCTGTGCGCCCTTATCGTGATTTTTGCAAAGCACTGCCGCCTTTTTGGTGTCAAGTGGGAAAAGGTCGATAAGACCTCTCGGGCAGGTTTTTATGCACATTTTGCAGGCACGGCACTTATCGGGATTGATACGTGCAACACCGTCACAGATAAAGATTGCCTCATAGGGACAAACCTCAACGCAGTCACCGAAGCCGATACAGCCGTGAACGCAGTTTTTTGGGCCGCCGAAAAGCTGTGTTGCAATTTTACAGGAGCGTACACCGCTGTATTCAAGCTTTTCTTCAACATTCTGACAGTTGCCCTGACACATAACTGCCGCAACGGAAGGCACAATTTCGCCTGCCGCAAGGCCCATAATGTCGGCAATTTCCTTTGCAGTACCGTTACCGCCAGGAATACAGAGGTTACATTCCTCTGTCTGCCCCTTTGCAAGAGCATCGGCATAGCCGTCACAGCCTGTATAGCCGCAGGCACCGCAGTTTGCACCGGGAAGACACGCACGAACCTTTTCAGCCTTTTCGTCAACGGGAACAGCAAAAACTGCAGAAGCAATTGCAAGGCCGAGACCTGCAATAAGACCGATAGCCGCAACAATAATTACGGGAATTAAAATCTCATTCATTACGCTACCCCCTTAACCGAAAATGTTTTCAACAATGCCGGTAAATCCGAGGAAGGATACGGCAACGAGTGAAGCTGCTACAAGTGTAACGGGAAGACCCTGCATAAACTTGGGAATATCGCAGGATTCAAGTCTGCTTCTTACGCCTGCGAACATTACCATTGCAAGCATAAAACCGAAGCCGGCACCGATGGAGTTGAACATTGACTGTGCAAAATTGTATCCCTCATCAATGTTAAGGATAACAACACCGAGAACGGCGCAGTTTGTTGTAATAAGGGGAAGATAAATACCGAGTGCATTATAAAGTGAGGGAATATACTTTTTGAGAATGATTTCAACAAGCTGAACGAGAGCTGCAATAACAAGAATAAATACGATTGTCTGCAGATATTCAAGTCCGTTTTTTTCAAGAAGGAACTTGTTGATGGGATAGCAAACTGCTGTTGCAAGACCCATAACGAAGATAACCGCCGCACTCATACCTACTGCGGTATTGAGCTTTTTGGAAACACCGAGGAAGGGACAGATACCGAGGAACTTTGCAAGAACAAAGTTCTGGGTGAGAATAGCTGTTAAAAATATTGCTGCAAATTCCTTAGCCATTAGCTGCTACCTCCTCTTTTTCTTTTTTGTTGAGTGAGCAGGTCTGCGCCATGGGACAGGCCTCACAGCCACGAAGCTCTGCTCTGGGCTTACCTTTGCTTTCGGCAAGCTTATTTGCACAAGCCATAAGAATACCGTAAACGAAGAAGCCGCCGGGAGGAAGAATGAATACGAGCATGGGATTTTCGTTAAGGAAGGGTACGCTGAAGCCGTTGAAGGAAACATCGCCGAAAACGGAAAGCAAATCCTTGATACCTACCATAAAGGTGCCTGCACCGAAAACCTCACGGATTGTAGCCATGAGGAAGAGTGCGGCAGTAAAGCCGATACCCATACCTACACCGTCGATTGCAGAAGCAAGAACGGGATTTTTGCTTGCATAAGCCTCAGCTCTGCCGAGGATAATGCAGTTAACAACAATAAGGGGAAGATAAACACCGAGCGCCGCATCAAGAGCGGGAACAAAGGCCTTTACCACCATCTGAACAATTGTAACGAAGGATGCGATAATAACGATATATGCGGGGATACGCACCTTGTCGGGAATTACCTTACGAAGGGCTGAGATAACAACGTTTGAGCATACAAGAACTATCATAGCTGCAAGGCCCATACCGATTGCACTTGAAACCGATGTGGTAACAGCAAGGGTGGGACAGGTACCGAGAACGAGTCTGAGAACGGGGTTTTCTGCAACAAAGCCCTTTGTAAGCTCTTTAACAAGATTTTTCTTTTCAGCCATTTTCTGCACCTCCCTTGATATTTTCAAATTCCGCAATAGCAGCATTAACTGCGCTTGTTACTGCCTTTGATGTGATTGTTGCGGCAGTAATTGCCTGAACATTCTGTCCGTCGTTTGAGTTTTTGTCAACGGTAAGTTCACCGCTTTTGCCGATAAATCTTTCCTTGAAGCTGTCCTTTGTGGCGTTTGCACCAAGACCGGGAGTTTCAGCGTGGGAAAGAATTTCAATACCTGTTACGGTACCCTCGGCATCAATGCCTACCATTACAAGCACTGTGCCTCCGTAGCCCTTTGCTCCTGAGGTGAAAACATAGCCTGCGGTTTTGCCCTCAGCATTTTTTGCCTCACAAACTGTAAGGCCGCTGTCAAGGGCTTTCACCTCACCGAATTCCTTACCTTCAGGGAGAACAACCATGCGGCTTGCTTTTTCGGTTTCAACTGCATTCTGTGCAATCTTGTCCTTTGTAATCATATTTGTGCCTGCAAGAAGAGCAGTTGCCACAAGGCAGAAAACGAGAAGAGCCACAGTTGGCACAAGAATATCTTTAACACTTATCTTTTTCATGCCTTTGCCTCCTCCTTTTTCTCCTTGACCGTACCGAAGGGCTTAGGTGTTGTCATATTTTCAATGTGAGGAACAAGGATGTTCATAAGAATGATTGAGAAGGATACACCCTCGGGAAGTGAGCCGAAGATTCTTATTACAGAGGTGATAAGACCGCAGCCGATACCGAAAATAAGCTTACCCTTTTTGTTAAGGGGAGATGTTGAATAGTCAGTTGCCATAAAGAAGGCACCGAGCATAAGACCGCCGCCGAGAAGCTCATAAGCAACAAACTCAAGGTTACCCTTGCCTGCAAGGAGCATAAACACTGCAACCGTACCGATGAAGGTAAAGGGAATAATAGGTGATATAACTCTTCTTAAAAGAAGGTAAACACCGCCGCAGATAAGAGCTACGGAGCAGACCTCACCCATTGAGCCGCCGTGATTACCGAGGAACATATCGGCAAGAGAGGGAAGACCTGTTGCCATAGCAAGATCACCGCCCCTGACTGCTGCAAGGGATGCCATGGGAGTAGCCGTTGTTACGGCATCTGCTGCCCAGGTATCTGTAAAGGGTGCTACCCACTGTGCCATTGCTGTGGGGAAGGACACCATAAGAACGATTCTTGCAGTCATTGCGGGGTTAACAAAGTTCTGGCCGATACCGCCGAACATCTGCTTAACAACCACGATAGCAAAAATGCTGCCGATAACTGCCATCCATAAAGGAAGGGTTGCGGGAAGATTGAAGGCAAGGATAATACCCGTTACAACAGCTGAAAGGTCACCGATTGTGTTGCTTCTCTTCATTGCCTTTCTGCTTAAGAATTCTGCGGCAACCGAGGTAACAACACAGGTCATTGTAAGCACAAGGGCACGAAGGCCGAAATATACCACGCTCATTACAAGAGCGGGTAAAAGAGCAATGATAACATCAAGCATAATGCCTGTTGCGGTTTCCTTTGAGCGCACGTGAGGTGATGCACTTACGGTTAATCTTTTAGCCATTTATTTTGCACTCTCCTCTCTTAAAACCTGCTTTGCAAGTCTCATATACTGAACAAGGGGTCTGCCCGAGGGGCAAGCCCATGCGCATGAGCCGCACTCCATACAAACATTGACACCTATTGAAGCAAGCTTTTCCGCATCCTTGATTTTTGCGGCGCGCTCAATAACCGTGGGCATAAGGCTCATGGGGCAAACATCAACGCACTTGCCGCAGCGGATACAGTCTCTTTCCTTTTTGATAAGGTCCTTTCTGTCGTCAAAGGCAAGGATTGCGTTATTCTGCTTACAGATGGGGGCATCCGTGCCGCAGATTGCAAGACCCATCATAGGGCCGCCGGAAATAAGCTTTCTCGGCTCTGATTTGAAGCCGCCGCAGTAGTCAATAATATCACCGATGTTTGTGCCGATGGGCACGCGGAGGTTTTTAGGCTCTGCTATTGCGCCGCCGTCAACGGTAATTGAACGGGAAACAAGGGGCTTACCCGTTTCGATATATCTTGCAATGAAGGCTATTGAAGCCACGTTCATAACAATACAGCCTACATCGGCAGGTAATTTTCCGGGGGGCACCTTTCTGCCCGTTGCGGAAAGCACCATCATTTTTTCTGCACCCTGGGGATACCTTGAGGCGAGAGTCATAAGCTTGATTTTGTCGCCCTTGTCGTTATCACGGTCGCAGATTTCCTTCATAATTTCAAACACCTTGGGCTTGTTATCCTCAATGGCAATAACCACGTTTGAAATGCCGAGGATGTTGCTTACAAGCTCACAGCCCTTGAGCACGTTTTCTGCATTTTCAACACATTCGCGGTAGTCAACGGTGATATAAGGCTCACACTCTGCCGCATTTATTATAAGCGTGTCAATCTTTTTATCGTCGGGGAAATTGAGCTTTACGTGTGAGGGGAAGCCTGCGCCGCCGAGACCTACGAGGCCCGATTCGCGCACAGCCCTTGCAAGCTCTGCCTTATTTGTAACAACGGGAGGCTTAATGCCCTCATACAGTCTCATTTCGCCGTCGCTTTCAATGGTAACACCCTTTGTGATAAGTCCGTTTGCAAGGCGCACATCGCCCACGGCGGTAACCTTACCCGATACCGTTGCGTGAATGGGAGCCGAAACAAAGCTCTGACTGTCGCCTACCACCTGACCTACGGCAACAATATCGCCCACCTTGACCGTAGGGGTGCAGGGTGCACCGATATGCTGCTGCATGGGGAGAATAACCTTTGAGGGTATGGGCATTCTTTCCACGGGCATTTCAGCCGTGTTTTTGTTGTGTGAAACGCTTACGCCGCCGCGACCATGTCTGACAGCCTTAAGCACTCCGCGAGCAATTTTGCTCATACTTTTTCCATCTCCTTTATATTGTTTTCATTGTTTATTTTATAAAGACCTCCGATTTTTCTGAGCCTGGGCATAATCAGAAGCAGTGCCGTGCCCGTAACTGACCCCGTAACAAGGGCGAAAACCAGAAGATATTTACCGTAATTAAGAAGCTCTGCCGTGCCCGTAACAATGCAGGCCGCAGCAAGCTGACCGAGATTGTGCATAACCGCCGAGGCTACGCCGATGCCGAAAAAAGAAAAAAGACTCCCCTCTTTTTTCAGCATAATGCAAAGCACGGCAAGGCTTGCAAGACCTCCGCAAAGGCTCATAAAGGCCGCCACCGTTCCCCTTGTGATAAGGGCGAACAGTGTTTTTATAAATACTATATATAAGCCGCCCGTAAAGCCCGCCGTTGCCGAAGCATACATTGTAACAAGATTTGAAAGGCCTAATTTTGCCCCCGGGGGCAGAAAGGGAATTTCGGGAAGCATTACACTTTCGAAAAAGCCGAGCACAAGGCTCAGGGCCCCGAGCAGGCCGAAAAATGCAACCTTTTTGCTTTTCATAAAAACATCACCTAAAACACAACCGCATCGGCCTCGTCCTTTTCCGCCTTAAGCACAACGCTGACCCTTTCGGGCACGCAGGCCATTGTGTCGCCCGCTTTTGTGAGCTTTCCGCGGTTTATGCAGAGTCTGTCCTCACATTCCGAGGAAAGGAAGGTAACTCCGTCAGCTTCAAAAAGAAGCGTGCATCTGCCTACGGTAAGCTGACAAGGCTCACTGAGCTCGTAAAGGTTAACCGTGCCGTAGCTTTCGCCGTTATAATATATCCGTGCCGTCATTTTTTCACCCTGAGAAAAGGAAAGAGCGAAAAGAAGAGCACTGAGAAAAAGGGTGACAAGCGCAACGGCAAAATCACCTTTTTTAAGCTTACTCAGAATTTCCTTAGCGTTTTTCAAATTCAGCCTCTCCCACCGTGGTGACGTTCATTTCTTCATCAACAAAAATTGCCGAGGCGTTGTATTTTTCCAGAAGCTCAAGGCTTTTTTCACGGCCGAGGATAAAGCAGGCGGTTGAAAGGGCATCTGACAAAAAGCCGCTGTCGCATATAACCGTTACGGAAATGAGGCCCGAGGAGGCGGGATAGCCTGTCCTTGCATCAAGTATATGATGATAACGCTCACCGTCATACATAAAATACTTTTCATAGTCGCCGCTTGTGGAAACAAAGCCCTCCTTGAGTGTCAGCACACCGAGAAATTCGTTTTCACTTCTCGGGTGACGCACGGCAATACGCCAGCTGTCGCCCCTTTTATTCGGCGAGCCGAAGCAGCCTACGCTTCCGCCGACGGAAACTATTGCGCCCTCTATGCCCTCGGTTGCCCTGTAAAGAGAAATCACACTGTCGCAGGCAAGGCCCTTGCCCACTGCACCCAGGTCAACCTCAGCATTATTTCCTATCTTTACGGTGTCACCGTCAATTTCGATATCGCCTACGGCTGAAAGAGCCTTTTCAAGAGCCTTTTTTTCGGGAATGCCCTCGTTGTCTCCGCCAAAATCCCACAAATCAACAACCTTGCCCACCGTTACGTCAAAGGCACCGTCCGATGCCTCTGAAAGCTCTTCACAGGCTGAAATAAGCTCAGCCGTGTCCTTATGGGTGAGGGTGCCATTTTTGTTAAGCTCACTTACCGCCGAGGAGTCAACGTTTTTTGAAATAGTATCCTCAAGGGTATTGATAAGGAGATTTCCCTTTTCAATGTGCTTGGCCGCATAGTCTCCGTATACCTTCTGCGAAACGATGGTGCCCATTGCATAGGTGTTTTTTTCGCTCATGGGAAACTTTTTTGCACGGCTGTAGCTGTAAAGCCCCGCACCGAGGCAGAGAACTGTAACCGTCAGCACAATAACCAAAGATACAACTCGCTTTTTGTTCATTTATTTCACCTTGAAATCAAAATCGGGCAAAACTGCCGCTATTGTACAATACAACTAATACATTTTATAATAAAATCGTATTTTTTGCAAGGCTTTTTGACACGAAAAAATAAATGTTGCACACTCTTCACATCTTTGCTATAATTATAACAGTATATTCGAAAAGGAGAAAAGCTATGGACTTTAACCTTAATCTGCCGATAAACGTAATAAGCGGCGAAAATGCCGTTGCAAAAAGCAGCGGCTTACTCAGAGGTCTCGGCAAAAGCTGTGTTATAGTAACGGGCGGCAGCAGCGCAAGGCTCTCGGGTGCTCTTGAGGATATGACAGGTGTCCTTGAAAAAGAAGGCATAGGATACACCGTATATGATAAAATCGGACCTAATCCACGCCTTGACCTATGCTTCGAGGCAGGCGCACTTGCCCGTGAAGTAAAGGCGGATTTCATAGCAGGCATAGGCGGAGGCTCACCCCTTGACGCGGCAAAGGCTGTTGCCGTTTACGCAAGTAACCCTCAGCTTTCCATGGATGAAATTTACACCACCGCCGAAAGAAACAAGGCTCTTCCCCTTGTGCTTATCGGCACAACCTCGGGCACGGGCAGTGAGGTAGGCAGGGTAAGCGTGCTGACTCATCCCGTAACAAACAGAAAAAAGAGCATATCCCCCGTCGATTGCTTTCCCACACTCACCCTTGCAGACCCGAAATACACCCACTCAATGCCCTATGATATCACCGTTTCAACGGCACTTGATGCAATGGCACACGCGCTTGAGGGCTATATGGGTGTAAAATGCACGGACATTCCCACCCTTTTCGGCGAAAAAGCTGTTGAGCTTATATGGAAGGGACTCTGCTTCCTTTACGAAAATAAAAAAGAAAAGGCACTCCCCGATGCCAAGCTTCGTGAAGCGCTTTACTACGGCTCGCTTTATGCCGGAATAACCCTCGCGTACTGCGGTACCGCCTTTCCCCACCCTATGGGCTATATTCTCACCGAAAACTACGGTGTACCCCACGGCAAGGCCTGCACCGCTTTTATGGACAGCTTCATTGACCGTGCAGCAGTTCACACTCCCGAAAGGCTTGAAAGAGCACTCGGTATAATGAAAACCGATAAGAACACCTTCAAGCGCATTATAAATGAGCTGACCGACCTTAAGGGAATAACCATGACAAGGGATGAAATTGAAAATTACTGCACACGCTTTGATACAGCACCGTCAAACTTTAAATTCTCCCCCGGCGGTTATACTAAGGAGGATGCACTTGAAGAGCTTACAAAAAAATTCGGAGGTTAAATTATGCTCAGAAAAATAAAAATCTTTTTCGGCAGAGTCAGAACAATGAGCTTCAGGACTATGTTCGACATTATAAATCAGATAAAAAAGGAGCTCGGTCAGCCAAGGCTTGTCACCTTTGTTGATATGGTAATCTGTGCCCTTACGGCAAACATCGGTTACCTTGACTACCACGTTTTCGGCTTTGCGAAGGTAAAGGGTGCAAAAAGAAAAACCTTTATGACAATGAATCAGAACCTTTCACTTGTCCGTCAGGTCAACAATCCCGAATCCTTTAAAATTTTTGACAACAAGGTGCTTTTCTTTGAGCATTTCGGAGACTTTACCGGCAGAGGCTTCCTCAACCTTGAAAACAAAACTGCCGCAGACCTTAAGGAATTCTGCAAGGGTAAAAGCATTGTCTTTGCCAAGCAGACCCAGACCTTCGGCGGCCAGGGTATAACAAAAGAGGAAATCAGCGAAAGCACCGATTTTGACGCTCTTTATAAGAGACTCACAGACAACAAGCAGTACCTTATTGAGGATGCCATTGTTCAGCACGAAAAAATGAATGAGCTTTACCCGGGCAGTGTAAACACCCTTCGTATGGTAACTCTTGTCAACGGCAAGAACGAGCCCCACTTTATGTATGCACTTGTAAGAATGGGTCAGAAGGGCGCAAAGGTAGACAACATTTCAAGCGGCGGAATGTATGCCCCCGTAAACGAAAACGGCATTATCACCCACCCCGCCTTCTGTGACAAGGAGGGCATCTGCCACGAAATTCATCCCACCTCGGGCACAAAAATCCCCGGCTTTGAAATTCCTTACTTCAAGGAAGCCGTTGAGCTTGTTAAAAAGGCAGCTCTCGTTATTCCGGATATGCGCTACATCGGCTGGGACATTGCCATAACGGAAAAGGGACCTATCCTTGTTGAGGGCAACAACTTCCCCTCTTACGATATGGTGCAGAATTACCGCCACCGTGATACCGACGAGGGCATCAGAGCAAAATTTGAAGAGGTAATGGGAATTACGCTGTAAGTGTCAGGTGAAGATAATTCGCAATGCGCAATCGCGCTAAACAGCGTAAAAATAATGAAGTGTCACCCGCCAAATTAAATAGTACAAAAGCAGGAGTTTCAGTTAAATGAAATCACCTGCTTTTTTCTTTTTTGTTGTAAAGATAAAATATTCTTGGCGGTGGAAATGTTTTTTCTTTAACCTTGAAAAAGCGGATATAATCTGAGCGAAGCGACCCTTGATTCCGAATTCCGACTTCCGCATTCCGAATTGACTTGCGGCCCTCGGCCCTTTGGCCCTTGGCCCTCAGACTAAAAAAACGGGTGGCTCTCGCCACCTCGTTTTTTTAGTCTTCCATATACTTCTGAATAACCTTGATTGCGTCGCCGAGTGTTTCGATGTTACCTACCTCGCGGTCAGGAATTTCAACGTCAAACTCATCCTCAATAGCAACTGCAATGTTGATAAGCTCAAGGGAGTTGAGACCGAGCTCACTTCTGATATTTGTCTCCTCTGTAAGCTTTGCGGGGTCAATCTCAACAAAACGGCAGATTACCTCTCTGAGTGTTTCAAGCATATTGTTAAGCCTCCTTTATACTGTTTCTTTTTTTGTGTATGTATCAATAACCTTCTGTCTGATAACCTTTCTTGTGGAGTTCTTTTCAAACTCGTTAAAGGAAACGTAAACGTTCTGTACCTTTCTGTAAGAGGGCTGTCCCTTGTTGCTGTCTGCAACGTCAGCCTTGGTCTTCTGAATGATTTCCTCATCGCTAAGGCCCTTGAGGAAGTCTCTGTTTACATAAATTGCAGCCGACATAACTGTTGCTTCCTTGCCCGTTGCGGCAACAATCTTTTCTTCAAAGGCAACTGTTTCAACAGCGTAGGGAAGGTGCTCCATAATGTTGCTTTCAACAGTTTCGGGGAAGATGTTTTCGCCGTTGGGAAGGATGATGAGGAACTTTTTACGGCCCGTGATGTAAAGCTCTCCGTCCTCGTCAAGTCTGCCGTAGTCACCGGTCTTGAACCAGCCGTCCTCGCTGAAGGAGGCCTTTGTGGCTTCCTCATCCTTATAATAGCCCTTGGTTACATTTTCACCCTTGACCCAGATTTCGCCGATACCGTCCTCGTCAGGCTCAGCAATTTTGAAGGTGGCTCTGGGGAAGGCCTTACCTGCACAAAGAGGCTTTTCCTTGCCGTTTTTGTGAAGAGTGATTGTAGGTGAACATTCGGTCATACCGTAACCGGAAATAATGGTGAAGCCAAGCTCTGAAAGGAACTTGATATGGTCACCTCTTGCAGGAGCACCGCCACAGGACATAGTGGGGAACATACCACCGAAATTCTCTTTGATCTGTTTGAAAACAATGGGTCTGATGTCAATGCCGACCTTAAGGAGCTTGTTGCTTATTTTAATCATCTTGAGCATAATGTCAAGCTTACCGCTTGCCTCTGCTTTTGCACGGATACCGTTATAAATACCCTCGAGAACAAGGGGAACAACAGCCATTGCAGTGGGACGGAAGTCGTTGATATTGGGAAGGATGTTCTTAAGGCTGTCGTTGACGTAAATGATACCGTTCATATAAATAGCGGTAAGAACACTGCAGGAGAGCTCGTAAACATGGTTCATGGGAAGGATTGACATTGTTGACTGCTCGGGGCCGAGGAACTCAAGAATACCTTCAACATTTACCGAAAAGTTTTTGTGAGTGAGCATAACGCCCTTGTTTGTGCCCGTTGTACCCGAGGTGAAAACTATGGCTGCAAGGTCATCGGGCTTAACCTCTGCATCAAGGAAGCGTCTGTCGCCCTCAGCCAGAAGCTTTTTACCCATTTCGCAAAGCTCATCAATGGTAAGGAACTTACCGCCGGCAGCCTTGCCGTTATGTGTCATATTGATTGCATACTTACATCTTTCGTCGTTTGCAAGATGAAGCTCGGCTGTTTCCTTATAAGTTCTTGAATGGAAAACTGCCTCAGCATCGCCCTTTGAAATGAGCATACTGATGTCCTTGTCGGGGAGCTCCTTGTCAATGGGAACTGCAACGCCGCCGCCGCAAACGATTGCAAAGAAGGTTACAATCCAGTTGTAGGTATTTTCGCTGACGATTGAAATATGCTTGCCGCCAAGACCCAGCTCATAAAGCGCCGTACCGAGCTGTCTTACCTTATCATGGAAATCCTTTACGGTGTAAACAGCATCCTGCTTTTTGATTTTTTCAACAACAGCAACTCGGTCTCCGAAGGCTTCACTTCTTGTGAACATTTCCTTGATTGAGGTAACCTCACCGGACTTGTGAATTTTTTCTCTGAGCTTTGCAAGCTCTTTAAATTCTTTTTTACTGATTTCTACGTGCATTCTGATTCTCCTGTCTGATTTTCTCTTATCTGTAATTTATTTAAGGTTGCTTTCACACATATCAAGCAACTCTTTTACCGTAATATCCGGATTTTCAATACCGGCAAGAACAACCTTAACGGCATTCTCGTGAAGCTTTTCAATCTGCTGCTTTTCGGAAAGCTTTACTCTGTACATATAGTTAAGGTTAATGCCCTTATCCTTCGGGTCCGTTGAGCAGATGGTGTAAAGGGGAGTGAAATATCTGCCGAGGTCATAGGTTCTGAAATCAAATTTTACCCCGAAGCTGTCAAGGTCAAGGGGCACGGGAATCCATGAGAACATCATGCAGGCAGGGCCCTGAATGAGATTGTAGTTATACATTTCTCTTGAAAGGTCGCGTGCGGTGATGTAGGGATAATCCATATGACGGTAAAGCTGAGTTCTTACCGAGGTATACTCATTAAGTCCTTCTGCAAAGGTTGCCTGCTCGGGAATAATTGTACGCACCTGAATGGGCTGAACAAGACATCCGCTCATTCTCTTTTCCTTTATGCCGGCTCTCTTTGAGCAGGTTGCCATCATAAATACGTCGTCTGTTCTGTAGTTAAGGGCGGAGCAATGGGTGCGAAGGCCGAACATGAAAAGGCTTTCGGGCGCAATGCTGTTTTCCTTGCAGAAGCTGAAAATCTTTGCGGCATCCTCTGTACCGATGTGTCCGGTAACCATATTGCACTTGTCAAGCAGAGGATTATAAGCGGCAGGAACACGGAGATTGGGATTCTTTTTCTTGATTCTTGCCTTTTCAAGGAATTCGGGGCCGTGAACTGCGGCATAAAAGGGCTCGCCGCCCTTTGCAAAGTAATCGCGGTACCACTTTTCGTGCTTATCCCACTTTTTCTTTTCCTCTACGTTCTTAAGCTCCTTCTGAATGTATTCCTCATAGGAATAAAGGGGTGCGGGAAGCTCCTCACCCTTGGCAAGAGCCTTATAAACGCCGATAAGGTCAAGGTAGAATACCATTGCACCGATAGCGTCCATATTGAGGTGGCTTACATTGAAGTAAATGCCGTTGCCTGCATTTGCAGTTTTGTAAAAGTAAATTCTGTAGTTTATGCCCTTGTCAAAGCGCACGGGAGTCTGAGCATCCTTTGCGAAAAATGCCTCCTGCTCTTCAACGCTTCTGAAATATTTGCAGGGCACCTTGCTCATTTTTAATGAGGGAAGGAAATACTGTCTGATTTTCTTGTCCTGCTTGATAAAGCGCAGACGAAGGCTGTCGTTACGCTCAAGCTCAATGTTGAGTGCCTTTGTCATAAGCTCAAAATCCAGGTCAATGTCAACTGAAAATGATGTAGGAATCTGTGAAATCTGCTTGCTGAAGGTGTACTTGAACATGAGATACATAGTTTCCTGCGAGGGAATGAGGTCATACAGCTTATAGGGAAATTCTTTCTTCATATTTCGTCACTTCTTTCGTTTTTGTCGGTTATAAAGCACTTGAATTCGTTTTGTCTCAAAACGCAAATTCCCATTCTAATAGCCTTACTTATAATATCAAATCGGGCATTTAAAGTCAATATTATTTGCAAAAAATCTGCAACACGGTGTACTGATTTTGAAACAGAATCAGGGCATTTGTACTTTATTGCACCTGACAATAATAAGCGCAGAACAAAAAGGAAACAGATGCAATTCAAGGCGAGGTACAGCCTTGAGCTACATCTGTTTTAAGCTTATATAAATTTTACTGCTGTGCTGAGCCTTACAATACCTTTGAAAGGAAATCAATGGCTCTGGGGCTCTGAGGATTGTTAAAAAATTTCTCGGGAGTGTTTTCCTCAACAAATCTGCCCTCATCCATAAACACAATTCTTGTGGCTACCTCACGGGCAAAGCCCATCTCATGGGTAACAACAACCATGGTCATACCCTGGTCGGCAAGCTCCTTCATAAGCTCAAGCACCTCACCTACCATCTCCGGGTCAAGGGCACTTGTGGGCTCGTCAAAAAGGATTACCTCCGGGTCCATTGCAAGGGAGCGTACGATTGCAACTCTCTGCTTCTGTCCGCCGGAAAGCGACGAGGGATAAGCGTCTGCCTTTTCCTCAAGGCCGATTCTCTTAAGAAGGTCAACGGCATTTGCCCTTGCCTTTTCTTTGATTTCGGGAAGTGTGGTTGTTACGGGAACAGGCTCACCCTTTTTAAGGTGAAGCTTTTTGAGAAGATTATCTCTCTTTTGCTTTTTAAGATTTTTCTTGCCGATAAGAACGGGGGCAAGCATAATATTTTCAATAACGGTCTTGTTTGCAAAAAGATTGAAGTGCTGAAAAACCATTCCCATCTTCTGACGGTGAACGTTGATATCAACCTTAATATCGGCAATGTTCTCACCGCCGAAAATGATTGAGCCGCTTGTGGGGTCCTCCATACAGTTAAGGCAACGAAGGAAGGTGCTCTTGCCCGAGCCCGAGGGACCGATTACAACAACCTTTTCACCCTTTTTGATGGTGGTGTTGATGTCCTTTAAAACCTTGTTGTCACCAAAGGATTTGCAAAGGCCCTTTACTTCAATAAGATTATTATTTTCTGTCACCCTTCCTCAACCTCCTTTCCATAAGCTTGATACCGAGAGTGATTATACATACCACGCCGATATAAATCATCGCCATTATAAGGTAGGGCACCATATATTCATAGGTGCGGCTGCCTATACTTCTGAAGGCCTTGTAAAGGTCTGTTGCACCTACAAAGGAAACAACCGAGGTTTCCTTGACAAGGGCAATAAACTCATTGCCGAGGGTGGGAAGAATGTTCTTGACCGCCTGGGGAATGACGATTTTCATCATTGTTGCACCGTAGCCGAGGCCAACGCTTCGGCCGCCCTCCATCTGGCCGGGGTCAACGGAAAGGATACCGCTTCGCATAATCTCCGAAATATAAGCACCGGAATTCATACCGAAAACAATAATTGCCACCGTTACGGAATCGAGCCTTGTAAAGCCCATAAGCGGAAGAACAACATAATAAAATACAAGCAGCTGTACTACTATGGGCGTTCCTCTGAAAAGGCCCACATAAAAAGAGCAGAAGCCGTCAAGCACTCTGGGCAGAGTCCTGTACTTCGGCAGAACCCTTACTATTGCAATGAGCGTACCGATAAGAATACCGATTACAAGACCTGCAACGGCAATTATCATTGTGTTGCGCAAGCCCTCAAGAACGTTTGCGTAAGCACCCTTATCAATAAACTGCTCAAGGAATTTTGCAATTTTTACATCAAAATCAAGCATAATTTTATCCTCATACAACAGCAATGCCTCACTTTGCAGTGAGGTATTGCCGGAATATTAAAAGTAGTTTATCAGCCGTTGATTGTTTCAACAATTGAAACAGCGGGGTCAGCGTCAACAATTACGAAGTCAACGTTGCCGTTTACAAGGTCCTGAGTAGCAAGAGCTGCGCTGTCGTAGGTAACTGCCTGAGCGTTTTCAATCTTTACAAAGCCGAATGCATCGTTACCCTCAATGTAGGACTGACCGGTTGTACCTGTCTGAGCACCGATTTTTGTGCCCTCGGGAAGAGCTGCAAGAACTGCTTCGATATCCTCTGCGGTTTCGCAGGCATCAAATCTTGTGTCGTCTGCCTTAACAATAATCTTCTGAGCTGACTTGTAGTAGGGAGTTGTGAAGGTTACGGATTCCTCTCTGTCGGGGTTGATGGAAAGACCTGCGATTGCAATGTCACACTTGTGCTGACCTACTGCAAGGCAAACAGCATCAAAGTCCATATTGTCAATTACAAGCTCCTTACCGAGCTCGGCTGCAAGAAGTGCTGCAACCTCCATATCAATACCGTAGTAAAGGTCGCCCTCAAGGTATTCAAAGGGAGCAAACTCAGCGTTTGTTGCAACGATAAGCTGGTCCTTTGTTGCATCCTTTTCAGCTGAAGCAACACCTTCGGGAGTGCCGTCACCGAGGTACTTGTTGCAGATTTCATCAAAGGTGCCGTCCTTGAGAATCTTTTCAATGAATGCGTTGGTCTTTTCAAGAAGCTCGGGCTGAGCCTTGTCAACACCGAAGGCATATTCCTCACTTGAAAGCTGAATGTCAATGAGCTTAACTGCTGCTTCCTTTTCGCCGCTGCCGCCGCAGGCTGCAAGGGCAAAAAGCATAATTGCTGCAAGAGCGATTGCTAAAAACTTTTTCATTTTGATATCCTCCAAAAATTTTAATGTGCGGATATTTTATCACCGAAACCCCCTCTTGTCAACACTTTTTTGTAAAAGAAAGGGCATTTTCTGAATATTTATAAAATTTATCAGTGTTTTTATGCATAAACCCATTATAATACCGTGCGCAGAAATGCAAAGTCCGACAATTATCCGTTATGCAACCAATAGTTGACAGTGCGCAATGTTTTTTTAATTGACAAAAATTAACTGGTAATTTAGAATTAAAATATAATAGATTTTTGAAAGGAGTTATATTATGCCGGGAGAAAGGCTTATAACCCTGCATCATTTATTATGAATCTGATGCAGGGTTATTCATTTGTATTCCTTTATTTTAAAAACTCGAAAAAACCCTTTACTTTTTTGATTTAGTGTGTTAAAATGTGAAAGGAGAAAACTCAAACCAAAGGAGAAACAGGCAATGGATGACAACAAAATGGAAAAAATAAACGCAAACCTCAGGTATTTCTATGAAACCGTTATGAAAATAGAAACCCTTGAGGAATGCGAGGCTCTTTTTGACGATATGTGCACAAAAACGGAGCTTGCTTCAATTTCACAGCGTGTTGTTGTTGCAAAAATGCTCAGCGAAAAAAAGGTTTACAGCGACATTGTTGCACAGACCGGTGCAAGTACCGCTACCATCAGCCGCGTTAACCGTTCTCTCGCCTTCGGTGCGGGCGGTTACGCAAAAATCTTTGCTAAGGAAAGTAAATGAGGCTTCAGCATGGCAGGTTACGGCGATTTTTCATACTATTATGATATGCTGACCGAAAACGTTGACTATGAAAAGAGATGCGACTATATCTGCAATCTCCTTGCCGAAAACGGAATCGGCAAGGGGATTTTACTTGACCTTGCCTGCGGCACGGGCAGTCTGAGTGTGCTTTTAAGTCAGCGCGGCTTTGACGTGGTCGGCACCGATGCCTCGGAGGATATGCTCACCAAGGCGCAGGAGAAAAAATACGAAACGGCCCCCGATGCAATTTTCCTTTGCCAGAAAATGGAGGAGCTTGACCTTTTCGGCACAATCAACGCGGCAGTGTGCACCCTTGACAGCATCAACCACGTTACCGAAAAGGAAAAGGTGAGAGAGATTTTTCGCAGGGTGAGCCTTTTTATGGAGGACGGCGGCATTTTTATTTTTGACGTCAACACCCCATACAAGCACCGCAAAATTCTCGCTGACAACACCTTTGTTTACGATATGGACGAGGTATACTGCGTGTGGCAGAACAGCACTGACGAAAATCTGCTGACGACGGTAAGCCTTGACATTTTTGAATATGATGAGGAAAGCGACAGCTACATCCGCTACGGTGAGGAGTTTTCCGAAAGAGCCTACGAGCCGGAGCTTTTAAAGGACTTTGCTCAGGAATTTAAGTTTGAGGTAATCGGCATTTACGACGAATTGACAAAGGAGCCCCTGAGAGAGGACTCACAGCGGGCAGTTTTTGTGCTCAAAAAGCACGGGACGCAGTGAGAGTAGGCAGTAGTTCAGTAGTCAGTAGTCAGTAGGCAGTAGTAAGTAGTAAGTAGTGAGGGCGAAGCGGAGCTTCGCAGTAAGAGCAACAAGCAGTCAGCAGTTTTTGTGCCGCAAGGCATCACCCGGCCCTCGGCCCTTGGCCCTTGGCCCTACACTATAATATAACGAGGTAAATTTATGGGCAGATTAGTAAGATGCATTTCACAGGACGGCACAATTATTGCAATGGCCGTTGATTCAACCGATATTGTAAGACGCGCCGAGGAAATTCACAAAACCTCTGCCGTCTGCACCGCCGCACTCGGCAGGCTCCTCACGGCCGCCTCACTTATGGGCAGCTCACTCAAGGGTAAGGATGACAGTGTCACCGTGCGTATGAGAGGCGACGGCCCTGCAGGCACCGTTATGGCGGTTTCTGACAGTGACGGCAACGTAAGGGGCTATGTTCAGCAGAGCGTTGTTGAAATTCCTCTCAACGCCAAGGGCAAGCTTGATGTTTCGGGTGCAATAGGCAAAAACGGCTTTCTCACCGTTATCAAGGACCTTGGAATGAAGGAGCCCTATGTAGGTCAGGTGCCCATTATCAGCGGCGAAATTGCCGAGGATATCACGGCCTACTATTCAACAAGCGAGCAGACACCCACGGTATGTGCTCTTGGCGTGCTTGTAAATCCAGACCTTACGGTAAGAGCCGCAGGCGGACTCATCATTCAGCTTCTCCCCACCGCCCTTGACGATACGATTGACAAGGTTGAGGAGTGCATAAAGGACCTTAAGCCCATTTCTTCTCTCATAGACAGCGGTATGACTCCCGAGGAAATCTGCCGCCACGCGCTCAGGCTTTTTGACCTTGACATTCTTGACAGTGCCGAGCCCGCATACAAATGCTACTGCTCAAGGCAAAGAGTTGAAGCCGCACTTATCAGCACGGGCGTTGAGGAGCTTACCGAAATGAGCAAGGAGGAAAAGACTGAGGTCTCCTGCCAGTTCTGCGATGTGAAGTATACCTTTACGGGCAAGGATATTGAAAAGCTTATAAAAAAAGCAACAAACAAATAATTTGAAAAAAATCAAAAAAACTTTCAAAAAAGTGTTGACAAAATCAAATCCATAGTGTATAGTATACAAGTCGTCGCGATAGTGACGGCAAGAATGTGGGAGCATAGCTCAGCTGGGAGAGCATCTGCCTTACAAGCAGAGGGTCACAGGTTCGAGCCCTGTTGTTCCCACCACATGGCCCGGTAGTTCAGTTGGTTAGAACGCTAGCCTGTCACGCTAGAGGTCGACGGTTCGAGCCCGTTCCGGGTCGCCATGAGAGGATGAAAATCCTCACACGCCTCTGTAGCTCAGTTGGTAGAGCAACGGACTGAAAATCCGTGTGTCGTTGGTTCGATTCCGACCGGAGGCACCAAAAAATGCGGATGTAGCTCATCTGGTAGAGCGCCACCTTGCCAAGGTGGAGGTAGCGAGTTCGAGCCTCGTCATCCGCTCCAGTTTAAGACCATCGCAAACGCGGTGGTTTTTCTTTGAAGTGCCGCAGGAAAATTGAGGAAAAGGTATTGATTTTTCCCCTGCCCTGTTGTATAATAAAGCACACAAAAAAGCAAAATAATTTTATGGAGAGTTGTCCGAGCTGGTCGAAGGAGCACGATTGGAAATCGTGTAAGTCGCTAAAACGGCTTCGAGGGTTCGAATCCCTTGCTCTCCGCCAAAAAACTAAAGGTAGTGCCGCAAGGTGCTGCCTTTAGTTTTTTAGTTGAAATCAAAAAGCAAGGGATTCGAACAAGGAGGGAGCATACGTAGTATGCGGAAGCAAATGCTCCGGGGGAGCATTTGTGCCGACGGGGCAACGAGCGAAGCGAGGCGATAGCGCGACAGCGCGGGACAAAATCCCTTGCTCTCCGCCAAAAGATCCGAAAGCAAATGCTTTCGGATTTTTTTATCCAAGCCGACAGGCTTGGTATATCATCAGCCCGACAAGGCTGTATATCATCGCCGCACTTGTGCGGCGTATATCATCACACCGTAGGTGTGTATTATTGTCGGCTTGATGATATGCAACACTTCGTGTTGATGATATACAATTCCTTGCGGAATTGATGATATACAAGGCTTCGCCTTGATTTTGTGGCATAACTTTAAAGTTGCAATTATATAATGAACGTGATACAATTATTATAAATAATGAATATGTTGTTGGAGATGTTTATAGTGAAAGAGGTAATTATTAGTGCGGATGGTGACAGTATGGTATATTTAGTGCCGGATGAGGTTGCCGATAATTTGAAGAAATATTGTATTTTTTTTGCTGATAAATGGATGAAAAGAAGTCCTAATGATAAAAAATTCAAAATTAATGGTATTTGCTGTTTTAACGAAACAGATTTTATTGACTATTTGAATGAAGTCGCTTTTCCTGAACAGAAATCTATTCTTATAAAAAATCTTGGTTGGACAGAGCTTGGAAAAAATCTTCCGCCTGAATATAAAAATCATCCATATTTCAATTTTTAATATACAAATTTCATTTTTTCAGTTTGTTGCCATTTTAAGTTGTAACACAAAAAATTAAGGTCTTCAATAGAAGCCCTTAATTTTTTATCCAAGCCTTCGCCTTGATTTTTATCGGTTAAGTTGATATAATGCCCTCATAGGTGATTATATGAAGCATAGCTGTTAAAGCCGAACACCCTCGCAACACACAGATGAAAGGAAAATACAATGATTATTCTTATCGCAGGTGCTTCGCACACGGGCAAAACCGCCCTTGCGCAAAGGCTTCTTGAAAAATATAAATACCCCTGCCTCTCAATAGACCACCTGAAAATGGGCCTTATAAGAAGCGGCAACACAAGCCTCACACCCTTAAGTGATGACGGTGAATTAACGGCGTATCTCTGGCCGATTGTGCGTGAGATGATTAAAACCGCCGTTGAGAACAACCAGAACCTTATTGTTGAGGGCTGCTACATTCCCTTCAGCTGGGCAACGGATTTTGAAAAAGAATACCTTGAAAATATAAAATACTACTGTCTTATCTTTTCTGAGGCGTATATTAAAAATCACTTTGACGATATAAAGGCCTTTTCGGATGTAATTGAAAAACGCCTTGACGACAGCACCTATACCGCAGAAGTTGCCCTCAGTGAAAACAGAAAAATGCTGAGGCTTGCAAAAAAGCACGGGGTCAGCTTTCTGCTTATAGAGGATAAATACGAGGCAGAAATAAGCCTGTAATATTACACAGATACACTCTTTGTAACAAAACGCCTTGATTATTTCCTTTTGCGGTGATATAATTATTAAAAAATATTACAGAATTTCAAACACAAAAGGAGAACACCTATGAGCAGCTTTGAAAACCTTCGCATAGTCGATAATTTTTATCAGACCTCTCTCTTTTTCCCCATGCCTACCGTTATCATCAGCACACTTTGTGAGGACGGCACAACCAACCTCGGCCCCTATTCACTCGTTCAGCCCTATTATGTTGCAGGCAAGGACTACTACGCTATGCTCCTTTGCTGCCGCAACTCCTCAAATACGGCGCAGAACATTCTTCGTAACGGCAAGTGCACACTCAACTTCATTGACGACAGCCCGAAAAGCTTCAAGGAGGCCGTAAAGCTCTCCTGGCCCGGTGACAAGCCCCACGAAAAAATGCCCAAGTGCAACTTCAGACTTGAAAAAAGTATGCTTGAAGAGGAAACGGGCGAAAAGAGACCTATGGTGCTCACTGATGCCATTGAGGCTATTGAATGCACCTGGATGCGTGAGCTTGACGGCGCCGATAAGGACGAGGCAGGCGAGCTTAACGGCTACGAGGGCCCTTATCACGATTTCAACGGCATTACAAGCAAGTTCGGCGCACACTTTATTCTCCGCGTTGACAAAATCCTTATGAAGAAAAAGTACAGTGATGCTATAATCAACGGCGTAAAGGCAAAGGACTTCCCTCCCCTTCCCGTTGACTACGGCTACCGTGACAGTAAGAATTTCTGGTTCCACAGAAAAAAGAGAATGAGAGCCGAGCTTCTTCAGATGCGCAAGGCTTCTATTGAATCAGTACGCTACGCCGCCGACAGAGCCGACGACAAGGTGAAGTTTACCGACGATGCTCTCGAAACCGTACTTGCCGTTCCCCGCGTTTTCCTCCCCCTTGTTCTTAAGGGCTGTGTTGACTGGGCAAAGGAAAACGGCGTTGAGCTTATCACCGCCGAGCATATGCAGATTATCAACGACAAGAGAGCAAAGGAAAAGAATAAAAAATAAGCAAAAAATCCGGGTACCACACGATACCCGGATAATTTTTTTCAGCTGTGCTTATTCACAGAAAAGCTTTAAGTAGTTTGCAGCTTCGCCTCTGGTTACTGTGCCGAAAACGTCAAAGCCGCTGCCTACGATAACCTTGAAGTAAACCGAAAGGCCCTTGAAGAAGCCCGCAAAGCCGCCCTTTGCACCTGCACTGAGGAAGGAGAAGGCAAGGCCTGCCGCCGTTACCTTGTCAGTGCCGTCGGTTGCGTTGTCAGTGCCGTTGATTACATTGAAAGCCGCTGCAAGCTGACCTGATGTAATAGCCTCATCGGGGCTGAAGGTTGTTGCTGAGGTTTCTGCCATTATGCCGTTTTTGATTACATACTCAACGGCGTTATAATACTTGTGGCCGGGCTGTACATCCTCAAACCTGTTGTAAACGGCACTGTCGGGAAGAGCCTCAATAATTTTGTTTGCGATATAAACGTGTCCGTCTGCATCGGGGTGGCTGTCAACGTAGGTTGTACCGTCTGTATCAACATATGTATAACCGAATTTTTCGGCACCCTCAATCATCGGTGTGTTACCTACGGTCATAATAAAATCAATAACCGTATTGATAATGCTCTGAATTGCTTCGGGCTGTTCTTCTGTTTCAATAGCCTCGCCCTCAGCACCGTTATAGCCGTAATACTTGCCCTTAAGGCTGTTGTCGCTCATGCCGACAACCATAAGTGTTACGTCGGGGTTAAGAGCATAGATATCCTCAATCATAATATCCCAGTTGGTATAGAAATTACCCAGACCGTAGTTGAGAATCTGAGGAAGCTGCTGAGCAAGGGTGGGAAGGGCACCGGCAATGTGTGCAACCTCAACAAGCTTTTCAATGGTGGCCATATCCATTTCGCCGCCGTCAATGAGCTCCTTGGCCATCTGAACATACTTGTCAGCTACATTTTCAGCCTCAAGAATATCTGTAATTACCCAACCGAGATAAGCGCCCCAGTCGTTACCGCCGATGCCGAGAGTAATAAGGTCGGCCTCAGCTATTGACTGCTTGAATATTTTTCTGAAATGCTCTGAGCCGGGAAGCAGATATTCACCGCACTCCTCGCAGTACTGATCTTCATAGATGTAAAGGTGGCTGGGATGGAAAAGATACTCGTCGTCGCAGGTTGCGGCATAATCATCCTCGAGCATATAGCGCATTTCAATCGTTCTGAAGCCGGGACCTGCAAGAGCGGTCATACTGCCGTCTTCGATAATGGCATTTGCAAGAACATCGGCATAGGAGCCTGTGTATCTGCAATAGGTTGAGTCCATATGAGCCTCATTATAGGCCGCATCATCGTCGTTAATCTCGTCACGGTAGCCGCTTGCTACGCTGTCGCCTAAAAGCACATAGTTTTTGTACTGACCGTAGTGTGCGTTTACTGCATCCTGATTAAGCTCAACCGCCGCAAAGCATACAAACGAGGTTGAAAGCATCATAAGAGCAAGTAAAACTACAAGTGATTTTTTCATCAAGTTTTTCATTTTTTGTTACCTCCGCAAAATTTTAATTGTTTTTAATGGTTTTTTAAACAATTTAATTAAATATATCACAAGTTTCATTTTTAGTCAATGACAACGGATAAAAAATAATTGAGCTGTAAAATTTTTACAGCTCAATACTTATTTTAAGCTTTTACTTACCCGTGCGGACAAGTGCCTTGAACATATCTCCGCGCTGCTGATAGTTTTTGAACATCCCCCAGCTTGCGCAGGCGGGTGAAAGCAAACAGCAGTCACCGGGCAATGCTTCCTTTTTGCAGATTTCAACTGCCTCGGCAAGGTCCCCGGCAAAAACGTAATCGCAAAAACCCGCTCTGTCGCAGGCGGCGGCAATTTTTTCCCTTGTCTGACCGATAAGCACCAGCTTACGCACCTTACCCGGGAAACGGCTGACCCACTCGTCATACTCACTGTTTTTATCGTAGCCGCCGGCTATGAGCACCGTTTTTGAGGGCATTGCATCAATCGCCTTGATTGCCGCATCGGTGTTTGTGCCCTTTGAATCGTTATAATATCTCACACCGTTCAAGGTTTCAACATATTCAATTCTGTGCTCAACGGCAACAAAATTCTTCACCGTTTCTTTTATAATAGTATAGGGAACGCCGAAGCTCATTGTAATTGCAATGGCGGCCATTATGTTTTCATAGTTATGTACGCCTACAAGCTTTACCTCGTCAACACAAAGAAAATGCTCACTCACGCCGTCTTTTGCAACGTATATACTGCCGTTTTCATAATAAAGGCCGTTGTCAAGCCTTTCTCTTGAGGAGAAGAAAACAACCCTTGCACTGCAGGTGTTTCCGAATTCGCGAAGCACGGCATCGTCATAATTGAGCACGCAGTAATCGTCCTTGGTCTGATTTTTGGCAATGCTCTTTTTGATATCGCCGTAATTTTCCATAGTCTTGTGTCTGTCAAGATGGTCCGGGGTGATGTTGAGCACGGCACTAACCTTGGGTCTGAAGGTAAGCATTGTTTCAAGCTGAAAGGAGCTGATTTCGGCTACGGTTGCACCGCCCTTTACACTGTCGCCTACCCTGCCCGTGTAGGGAATTTCAATGTTGCCCACAAGCAACGTGTTTTCGTTGTAGGCCTTAACTATCTCATAGGTAAGTGAGGTTGTGGTGGTTTTGCCGTTGGTGCCCGTAATGCCGATTACCTGACCCTTGTCGTAAATGTATGCAAGCTCAATTTCGCTCCATACGGGAATTCCGCAGGCAATAACCTTTTTCATTATATCCGTTTCAAGCGAAACTCCGGGAGATACAACGCAGATATCAAAGCCCGAAAGCTCACCCTCAGAGGCATCACCGAGGATAAAAGCAACCTCTTTGTCCGTGCCGATTTTTGAAAGCACAGTGTCCTTATCAAGCTGCTCGTTTCCGTCAAAAATTGCGTAAGACTTACCTAAGCTTTGGAGCAGCTGCGCCGAGCAGACACCGCTTCTTCCGGCACCGACAATAAGATATTTTTCACTCACTGCACTCATCCTCTTTTCTATAATATATCAGGGTGACAGAAGCCTTATCCGACCGTTACCTTAACGGTCTTTTTAATGCTTGTGCCCGTCACCGTAAGGGTAACCGTTGCAGTACCCTTGGAAACTGCGGTAATTACACCGTTTTCGTCAACGGTTGCCACCTTACTGTCAGAGCTTGTAAAGCTTACCTGTGTCTGAGTTGTGCCGTCAGGCAGAACATCGTATTCAAGCTTTACTCTTGAGCCCGCCTTAAGGCTGAATTCGCTTCTGTAAAGCTTTATATCCTCAGCGGATTTGATGACGGTAACAGTAACCGTTGCACTGTGCTTGCCGTCGGCAGTTGTTGCCGTAATTACTGCCTTGCCCGTTTTAAGAGCCGTCACCTTGCCGCTTGCATCAACCTTTGCAACCTTACTGTCAGAGGACTTGTAGGTTACCCTTTTGTCGTAGGCCATCTCAGGCTTTACCGTTGCGGTAACGGTAAAGCTCTTTGAAAGCTCAAGTGTTTTTGATGTGTGTGAAAGACTTATGCCCGTAATCTCCGTAACAACGTTGATGCTTACGGTTTTTGTCACCTTACTGCCGTCAAGGCTCTTTACTGTAATGTTAACCTTACCGGGATTTACGGCGGTGACCACACCGTAGCTGTCAACGGTTGCAACCTTGCTGTCAGACGTGCTCCACTCAACTGACTTATCCGTTGTTGTTTCGGGAAGCACTGCGGCAACAAGCCTCAGCTTCTGACCGGGGAAGAGGTCGGCAATACGGCTGTGGATTTCAAGCTTTTCGCAAAGCTGAACAACCGTGAGCTTAACCTTCTTTTCAACGCCCTTGACCGTTGAGGCGGCAGTGATATAGCAGCTGCCCGTGCTTACGGGAGTTACCTTGCCGTTGTTGTCAACGGTTGCAACGCTCTTATCGGAGCTTGACCACGTAAGGGTCTTGTCGTTTGTATCCTCGGGAAGCACCGTCATGCTGAGTGTAAGGGTCTTGCCCATATATGCCGTTACGGCATCTGAGGCTGCGGTTACCTTTTCGGGAAGCTGAACAACCTCAATGCTGCACTTCTTTACGAAGCCGCCGTCAGCGGTTGTTGCCGTAATTTCGGCAAAGCCCCTTGAAACGGCAGTAATCCTGCCCTTTGAATCAATCTTTGCAACCTTACTGCTGCTCGTTGTCCAGATAACGGTCTTATCGCTTGCATCAGCGGGATAAACCGTTGCCATAAGAGTATAGCTCTTACCTGCATAAAGCAGCTTTTCGCTGTCGCTTATTTCAAGGCCGGTTACTGCCCTTGTAACGGTTACGGGGATAAGCTTCTTAACGTCGGGATTCTGTACCGAGGCAATTACAAGCTCAGCCTCACCCGGTCTTATACCTGTTACCGTTCCGTCCGGGGTAACGGTGAATATGCTTTCATCACTGCTTGTGAAGGTAATTCTCGGGTCATCAACAACCTGCGGCTTAAGGGTGTAGCCGACGTTGATGCTTGTGTTCTCATGAAGAGAATATGCGCTCTTTTCCGTGATTATATCTTCAACACCCGTAAAGATGATGAACTTACAGCTGTCTGTAATGCCGGAATCGTTGCTCTTTGCCGTAACGGTTGCTTCACCCTTGCCCACTGCGGTAACGGTGCCGTCTGCTGAAACCTTTACAACGCTTTCGTCAGAGGAGGTCCAGGTTACGGACTTATCGCTTGCATTGAGGGGAAGGAATGAGGTTGTGAGCTTTTTGGTGAGAGGACTGTAGAGGGTAATCTCCTCTTCCTCAACGCCGAAGTCTGTTACGGGCTCATAAACGGTGAAGCTTACTGTTGTGTAAACTCCGCTTTCAAGGCTCTTGCAGGTAAGCTTTACAGTACCGGGGGCAACAGCCGTTACAAGGCCCTGTGCGGTTACCGTGGCAATGCCTGTATCGGCACTTGACCATTCATATGACTTATCGTAGCAATCCTCGGGAAGCACGGTTGCATTGAGCTGATAGGTTTCACCGCGCAGTGCCTTTACTGCTGACTTATCGGTCTTGACCGAGGTAGCTCTCTGCAGAAGAGTAATCTTGCAGCTGTCCTTATAGCCGCCGTCAACCGTGGTTACGGTAATTGTTGCCGTGCCGGATTTTATTGCGGTTACAACGCCCTTTGAGTCAACAGAGGCTATTGCGGCGTTATCGGAGGACCATCTGACAAGCTTGTTGTAGGCGTCAGAGGGAGAAACCGTGGCGGTGAGTGTAAGCTTGCTGCCCACAAACATTTCCTTCGGGCTCTCGTTTATGCTTACGCCTGAAGCGGGCTCACCTACGGTGACGTAGCAGATTGCGGAAAGCTCACTGTTTTCTGCCGAGGTAACCGTAATTTTTGCCGTACCGCTTGTCTTACCCGTAATGCGGCCGTCAGCCGATACGGTAGCTATAGTTGTATCTGAGGATTTGAAGCTGACCTTCTTGTTGGTTGCATCGGCAGGACTTACGGTCCAGGCAAGGTCTGCCTGAGCACCCTTGGTGACAAAGATTTCTCTTTCGTCAAACTTAACCGAGGTTACACGCTGTTTAACCGTAACCTTGCAGGTTGCCTTGAGCTTTGAATTTTCCGCACTCTTTACCGTAACGGTGGCAGTGCCTGCTCTCATACCCGTTATCTTGCCCTTTGAGGTAACCTTGACAACAGAGGTATCGGATGAGCTCCATTTGAGGCTTCTGTTTTCCGCATCCTTGGGAAGTGCACTTGCGTAAAGAGTAAGGCTCTTTCCCGTGTAAACCGTTGCGGTCGGTTCAATTTCAACGCTTGTTACCTGCTGCCTTACGGTAACCTTAACCTTTGTTTTAATTCCGTTTTCCGTAGCAAGAGTAACTGTTGCGGTACCCTTTGAAACACCGGTAAGCTTACCCTTTGAATTTACCTTAACAACCTTTGAGTTGCTTGACTTGAAGGTTGCCGTGCGGTTAGTAGCATCGGCGGGATAAATCTTATACTTGATTGTTTTGCTTTCGCCCGCCTTAAGGCTTACCGACGAGGACTCTGCCTTGATTTTTTCGGGGGCCTTTTTAACCGTAACGGTACATACATCCTTGTGCGAGCCGTCCTTTGAAACAACGGTGATTTTTGTTGTGCCTACATTAAGGGGAGTTACAACGCCCTTACTGCTTACCTTGGCAACGCTCGGCTTGGAGGAAACGTAGGTTACGGTCTTGACCGTTGCATCTGCGGGATAAACGGTGGTTTTAAGCTTGAGGGTGTTGCCGAAGTAAAGAATTTCCTTTGAATAGTTGAGAGATACCTTTGTAACTCTCTTTACAACCTGAACCGTGCAGGTGGCAACCTTTTTGCCGTTATTGGTTGTGCAGGTGATGGTTGCCTTGCCCATTGCCTTACCCTTGATAACACCCTTTGAGGAAACGGACACAACCTTAGGATTGCTTGATTTCCAGGTAACGGTTTTTATCGAGGCATCCGAGGGCTTGAATACGGGCTTGAGGGTATATTTTTCACCCTTGTTGAGGTAAACTGACTTTTTATTGAGCGATACGCTCTTAACGGGCTTTATAACAAGCACCGTTGCCTTTGCCTTATAGGAGCCGTCAACGGTTTTCGCCGTAATGGTTGCATAGCCTGCGCCCTTTGCGGTAACCTTACCGTTTTTGTCAACGGTTGCAACGTCGTTGTTGTCTGAGGACCATTTTACGGTTTTCACCGTTGCATCCTTGGGCGAAACGGTGGGGGTAATCGTGGTGCTCTTGCCCACGTTCATCGTAATTGACTTTTTGTCAAGGCTTACACCCGTTACGCCCTTTGCAACAAGCACCTTACAGCTTGCACTGTACTTGCCGTCGGCAGTTTTTACGGTAATTGTAACACTGCCCTGAGAAATGCCCTTTACAACACCCTTTGAGGAAACGGTTGCTCTGTCGGTGTTACTTGAAATCCAGGTGACCTTTTTGTTTGTTGCGTTTGAGGGAAGAACGGTTGCCTTAAGGGTAACGGTCTTGCCCTTTCTGAGAATTACTTCCTTTTCGTTGAGCTTTACGCCCGTTGCAGGCTGAGTTACGTTAACCTTGCAGGTTGCCTTTGCATTGCCGTCGGCTGAGGTTGCGGTGATTGTTGCCGTACCGGGGCCGATTGCCTTTACAACACCCTTGCTGCTTACCTCTGCAACCTTTTTGTCCGAGCTCTTCCACTTTACGGTGGGATAGTTGGCTGAGGAGGGAGAGGTTTTTGCCGTAAGCGTTTTATATTTACCGGTCTGAAGGCTTAAGTAGGTTGCATCAAGCTTTACCTTTTCAACAAGCTGAACAACGGTTACCGTGCAGGTTGCCTTGAAGGAGCCGTCACTTGTTTTACAGGTGATGGTTGCCTTACCCTTTGAAACGCCCGTAATCTTACCCGAGGAGCTGATTTTAGCAACGCTTGTGTCGCTTGAAGACCATTTTACGGTTTTATTGGTGGCGTTTGAGGGAGAAATGGCGGCCGTTACAACTCTGGTCTCGCCCTTGGGAACCTTAACAGAGGATACGCTGACCTTGACACCCGTTACGGGAACGTGAACCGTAACATTGCAGGCCGCGGCAAAGCCGCCGTCAACGGTTTTAACGGTGATAACGGCTGAGCCCGCCTTTTTGGCAGTGATTACGCCGTCTGAAACCGTTGCAACCGAGGTATTTGAAGAAGTCCACGTAACGGACTTGTTGCTTGCATTTGAGGGGAAGATATTCCATGTGAGCGTCTTTGACTTTCCGACGGCAATTTTTGCCGAGGAGGCGGAAAGGTTTACACCCGTTACGGGCTGAACAACGGTAACCTTACACTTTGCGGTGTAGTTGCCGTCATAAGAGGTTGCCGTAATAACGGCTGAGCCCGCCTTGACACCCTTGACCACACCCGTTGAGCTGATTGTTGCAACTGCAGTGTTGTCAGAGGACCACTTGATACGCTTTTCACTTGCATTTGAGGGAGAAATCATACCGAGGAACTGGAAGGTTGAGCCGACATTTACGGTAACGGAGGACCTGTCAAGGGAAACTCCCGTTACGGGAATCTTCTTTTCAACGGTAAGCTTGCAGTTTGCGGTATATTCGCCGTCCTCACTGATTGCGGTGATTGTACAGCTGCCCACCTTGAGGGCCTTGATTGTACCGTCAGATTCTACGGTGGCAACGGATCTGTCGGAGGATTTCCAGTAAACAGTTCTGTTTGTTGCGGTTGAGGGAAGAACATTTGCGGTAATCTTATCAACCTGACCGACGTACATAACCTTTACTATCTCATCAATCTCAATGCCAGTTGCGTTTTCAAATACGGTTATTTTACAGGAGACGGTCTGTCCCGCACTGTTTTTCGCGTTTATTGTACAGTTACCGCCGGCAACCGCAGTTACATAGCCGTCGGCACTGACCGTGGCAACCTTTGTGTTTGATGAGGACCAGGTAACCTTCTTGTCCGTTGCATCGTCGGGTGTAACGGTTGCGTAAAGCTGAACGCCCTCGCCCTTCCAAAGCTCTTCTGCCGCAGAGCCGAGGCTGATGCCCGTTGCGGGAATCACAACCTTCACCGTGCAGGTATCAGAGGCACTTCCGTCACTGTTCTGACAGCTGATTGTTACGGTGCCAACCTGCTTGCCCGTTACAACGCCGCTTGAAGAAACGGTGGCAACGGATGCGTTTGAGGAGGACCAGGTAAGCTTTGTGTCAGTGGCGTATTCGGGAGAATAGGAAGCCTTGACGGTGGCTGTTTTTCCTACGGCAACGGTAACCGTATCGGGAAGATTTATTTTTGTGATTTTCTGCGTAACCGTAATGGTGCAGGAAGCGTATTTATCCGTGCCGTCAACGGTAGTTGCCTTGATGGTTGCGGTGCCGGGATACTTTGCAGTTACATAACCCTCGGAGTCAACGGTGGCAACCTTTGTGTTTGATGAGGTCCACTTTACGGCGTCATGGGTCCAGCCGTCGGTGGTGGTTACCGTTGCATAAACTGCAAGGGATTTTCCGTTTGCGATTGTGGCCGAGCTTCTGCTGAGGGTGATTTTGCTTGCCTTGTTTGCAACAACAACCCTGCACTCCTTGACAATGTCACTGCCGTCGGTGGTGGCAACGCTGATTGTACATTCGCCCTGCGAAACGGGAGTAAGCACACCGTTACGGTCAACGGTGCACACCTTTTCGTCGCTTGAAAACCATTTGAGCACCTGATTGCCCGCATCCGAGGGAGAAACGGTGGCCACAAGCTTTTCACCGTCAGAGTTGGGGGTGATTGACTTTACATACTGGTCAAGCTTGAGTGAGGAAACAAGGGGAGCAACAACAACGGTAAAGCTGCCGCTTATGTCACTGCCGTCGGTTGTGCTGTAGGTGATTTTGGCCGTGCCCTCCTTGCCTGCCTTGAGCTTTACGGAGGCTATGCCGCTTGAGGAAACCTCAGCACCCGAAAGGGAAACAACACTGCTTGAAGAGGTTGTCCATTTAAGGTCCTTGTTTGTGGCCGTCTTGGGCTGCACAATAACCTTGAAGGTCTCCTCCTCTCCGCTTGTCATTTTCAGCTTACCCGATGTAAGGGTTGAAAACGGCTCCAGAGATTCAACACGCTCCGATGCGGCCGTCGCTTCGATTTTGAGCAAATCGTCAAGCGGCATCACCTGAGCCGCCGCAACCGCCATCAACAGGCATATCAAAAATGCAACAATCCTTTTCTTCATAGCCTTCATACCTCATTTCACAAAATTTGCTTTTATTATCAAAATCTGAAAATATATTCTATATTATATAATACTATAAAGGGCATAAAACCCAATATACGAAGTCATTATAAATTAAAACTGCCGCCATGTCAACAGAACACATAAATTGTATTGAAAAAGTTTACAAAATGTGCTATTCTAATTTATATTTCAATACATTTTTGCAACGGAATGAGGTAATTTTTATGATAAAAATGGTTTCGTGGAACGTGAACGGAATAAGAGCCTGCGTAACAAAGGGCTTTATCGACTCCTTCAACGCACTTGATGCAGACATTTTCTGTTTGCAGGAAACAAAAATGCAGGCCGGTCAGCTTGAGCTTGACCTGCCCGGCTATCACCAATACTGGAACTATGCCGAAAAAAAGGGCTACTCCGGCACGGCAATTTTCACAAAGGAAAAGCCCCTGAGTGTATTTTACGGCATGGATATTCCCCGCCACGATACAGAGGGCAGACTTATCTCCCTTGAGTTTGAAAAGTTTTATTTTGTAACCTGCTACACCCCCAACGCCCAGGACGGCCTCAAAAGGCTTGACTACCGTATGGACTGGGAGGACTGCTTCAGGGAATACCTTACTTCTCTCAACAAAACAAAGCCCGTAATCGTCTGCGGTGACCTCAATGTTGCCCACAATGAAATTGACCTTAAAAACCCCAAATCAAACAGAGGCAATGCCGGATTTTCTGACGAGGAACGTGAAAAATTTTCACATCTGCTCGATGCCGGCTTCACCGATTCCTTCCGCTATCTTTATCCCGATGCCGAGGGTGCCTATTCCTGGTGGAGCTATCGCTTCAAGGCAAGAGAAAAGAACGCAGGCTGGCGTATTGACTACTTTGTTGTTTCAGATGACATTAAAGAAAATATTATTGAGTCAAGGATTCACCCCGAAATTTTCGGCTCAGACCACTGCCCCGTTGAATTACAGCTGGAGCTGTAATTCAATGAAATATGAAAGGTCTGTGGCGCAAATTTTTTGCCACTCTCGGAAACCGAGAGCGGTTTCTATATCTGTCGGGTGTACAAAATCCCTGCTTTTCGCTACAATAAAAACGAACCCGACAGAAAGGCGGTTGAAAAAATGGAAAACAAAACCCTCGGAGCCTTCATTGCTCAGTTAAGAAAAGAAAAGGCTATGACCCAGAAGCAGCTTGCAGAGCTTTTAAATGTATCGGATAAAACGGTAAGCCACTGGGAATGTGACGAAACGTCACCTGATATTTCGCTGCTGCCCACCCTTGCGAATACCCTCGGCGTTACCGTTGACGAGCTTTTGCAGGGAGAAAAAAAGATAGCTCAGCCTGCGCAGGAGCCTTACTATATTTCACCTAAAGGTGAAGGCTTTGCTACAAGAACAATAAATAAAATCAAAAGCAAAATGGCAGGCGATATTGCCGAAAGGTACAGATATTTCCGTATGCTCTGCCTTGCGGGTACAATAATTCCCTGCGTGGTAATTCTTATTGAAGCTTTTGTAAACCTTATGTCAGGCGGCTACTTTCTTAACGAATTGGCTTTTATTCCCGGTATCGTTACCTTTATCGGCTCGCTTTGGCTTCTTGCGATTTCCCTCGGCCTTACCTTGGGCGCAAGGCTTGCCTTTTACAAAAGCACTCTTCCCTCGGCAGACGCAAGCGAAGAAGAGAAAAAATATATTTTCAAGGCTAACAGTGTGTGCTTCAATAACCTTTTTCTTGCTTTCAGTACCCTGCCCATGGCACTAACGGGCTTTCAGGATATTCTTGACTTTGCCGTAATACTCAATATCGGCATTGCTGTTATCTTTCTCACCGCGCTTTGGCTTGTATTTATACTCATTCTGAATAAAAAAGGCTTTCTGCGCACGGAAAAGAAAAAAATGCTTGCTCTGAAATATGTAAGCGTTTTTGTTGTATCTGCTCTTGTAGTTTCATCGGCACTGCTTGTTTTCATGCAAAGCTACTATCCTTCCGTTCAGGCAATATACTTTGACACATCAGCAGAATTTATCGCTTATATGGAAACACCGAAGGCAAAGCCTGCCGATGCTTATATGATTGACGGAGTTACGGCTTCAACCCGTCCGCCAACAATGCCCGCGCCGGGGCAAACACCACCCTCCGACTCCCCCGTTCAGTCGCCTCCCACCGAGGATGCCGCAGAAGAAATCGGCGAAACGGTGCTCGGCTATTGCGGCAATGAGTGGGTCAGCTTCAGATGGCTCAACCAGGAGGTAAGCGACCTTGACTACCTTGAAAACGACGGAAGCTTCCGTGTTGTCACCTACGAGGCAAAGATAAAGCAGAAGGATATGCGGATACTCATAGATGACGGTGTGCCGATAGTTATTTTTGCTTTCACCGTTGTTGACGCGCTTACGTGTCTGTTTCTTTATAAAAAGAAAATAAATGCACTCACCGGAATGTAACACGAGGCGGGAGTGACAGCCCGTCACTCCCGCGTTTTTCACGGCAAAAGAACTTTTTTGAAAAAAATAAAAAAACTTTCAAAAAAGGGTTGACAAACGGTTTTGTTTGTAATATAATAGCGTTCGTTGAGTGGAAAGAAACCCACACACAAGTCGGTGTTTTTAGCGATGAGGGTCCACCTGTTCCCATCCCGAACACAGAAGTTAAGCTCATCAGTGCTGACAATACTTGGCTGGAAGCGGCCCGGGAAGATAAGGCAATGCCGACACAATGACCACAGCATAGGCTGTGGTTTTTTTCTTTTAATTTTGCGTTTACTATTGATATTTTCACGGTGAATATAATATAATGTTAAGTGACAATAATCTGTAGGAGAACATTCTTAAGGAGTGATTTTATGGCAGAAAAAAGCGGCAACGTTATTTTTATGCCCGATATTGAATATAAATCCTGGGTAAACGGCAACAAGGAGCTGCTTGAAGAGGTGCTGAAAACCGGCAAGGTTTCCACACTGTGGCTTGCAAAGGGCAAAAACAAAAGCTTTCTTATGCGCTATTTCAAGGAGTGCGGCTACACCGTAACCCTTGATGACTGATTTATAAAAGGAGAGAAAGAAATGAAGGACGAAATCAAAAAAATCAAAAAGTATGTGAAGCTCATTAAATTTGCCGCCGCCTGCGCAACGGTAGCTATGGCGGTTTATACGCTTATACCCAAAAGCGAAAAGATTACAGGTCTGGATACCGATGCTCTTGAGCAGTATACACCTGTTGCAGAGTAGTAAGCCGTTTTCAATTCGCAATTCGCAATGCACAATTCGCAATTGCGGGCAAGACTTTGCATATATGAAAGTCTGTTACCGCCAAATCAGTCAGCATATAAAAAGCAGGTGCTTTGAACGGCACCTGCTTAATTTTTTCATAATGCTTCAGCGTGGCGGGTTATCATCAACCTTCGCCCGAAGCGTCGGGCGCGATTGCGCATTGCGAATTATTTCTTGAACTGCTTCTTCAGCCTCTGCTCCTTTGAAAGAATCATTTTACGAAGGCGCAGAGAGACGGGAGTAACCTCAAGAAGCTCATCGTCCTTGATGAATTCCATACACTGCTCAAGTGAAAGATTTGTGGGAGGAACAAGGCGCAGTGCATCATCAGAGCCCGAGGCACGGGTGTTTGTAAGGTGCTTCTGCTTGCACACGTTACATACAACGTCCTCACTCTTTGCACATTCGCCCACAATCATACCCTCATAAACGGGTACACCTGCACCGATAAAGAGTCTGCCTCTGTCCTGGGTATTGAAAAGGCCGTAGGCTGAACTTTCACCTGTTTCGTGTACTACGATTGAGCCGCGCTCACGGGTAGTAATATCGCCCTTGTAGGGCTCATAGCCGGCAAAAAGCTGATTCATAATGCCGTTACCGTTGGTGTCGGTCATAAACTCACTGCGGTAGCCGATAAGACCCCTTGCGGGAATTCTGAATTCAAGGTGAGTTGAGCCACCGTCACGGGTACCCATATTTTCAAGCTCACCCTTGCGTGAGCAGATTTTTTCAATAACTGCGCCTGCGTACTGGTCGGGCAACTCTACGATAAGAAGCTCCATAGGCTCAAGAACCGTGCCGTTTTCATCCTTTTTAAGGATAACCTTAGGACGGGAAACGGAGAATTCGTAGCCCTGACGGCGCATTGTTTCAATAAGGATTGAAAGGTGCAGCTCACCTCTGCCGCTGACCTTGAAGGCATCTGTTGTGTCAGTTTCCTCAACGCGCATGCTTACATTGGTTTCAACCTCCTTGAAAAGGCGGTCGCGCAGGTTACGCGAGGTGACAAACTTGCCCTCCTTGCCTGCAAAAGGGCTGTTATTGACAATAAAGTTCATTGAAATTGTGGGCTCATCAATTTTAACAAAGGGAAGGGGCTCAACGTGGTCGGGGTCACAGGCGGTTTCACCTATATTAAGCTCTGCAATGCCCGAAACGCAGATAAGGTCGCCGAGCCTTGCACTTTCAACCTCAACCCTTTTAAGTCCCTCAAACTGATAAAGGCGGGAAATTCTTACATTCTTTCTTTCGCCCTCATTGTTGCAAAGCACCACTGCCTGACCCTGCTTTACGGAGCCTCTTTCAACTCTGCCGATACCGATTCTGCCGATGTAATCATCGTAATCAAGCGAGGAGAAAAGAATCTGTGTGGGGCCGTCAAGCTCACCCTTGGGGGGCTCGATATTTTCAAGAATGGCATCAAGAAGAGGACGCATATCACCCTCGCGCACTGTTTCATCAGCAGAGGCATAGCCGTCCCTTGCAGATGCATACACAACGGGGAATTCAAGCTGGTCGTCATCGGCGCCAAGCTCAATGAAAAGGTCAAGCACCTCATCAACAACCTCGGCAGGTCTTGCACCGGGGCGGTCAATCTTGTTGACAACAACAAGCACCTTTTTGCCGAGACCCAGAGCCTTTTTGAGCACAAAGCGTGTCTGGGGCATACAGCCCTCAAAGGCATCAACAAGCAAAAGCACACCGTCAACCATCATAAGAATACGCTCAACCTCGCCGCCGAAATCAGCGTGACCCGGAGTGTCAACAATGTTGATTTTTGTATCTTTATAATAAATGGCCGTGTTTTTTGAAAGGATTGTGATTCCTCTTTCCCTTTCAAGGTCGTTTGAGTCCATAACACGGTCCGCAACCTGCTCGTTGGCACGGAAGGTGCCTGCCTGCTTAAGCATTTCGTCAACCATGGTTGTTTTTCCGTGGTCAACGTGAGCGATAATTGCAATATTTCTTACTTCGTTTCTAACGTCCATTCTTTCACCCTGCTTTTCAAGATTTAACTTTATTATTTTATCACTTATTGTTCCGTTTGGCAAGTTGAAAATGCATATATGATGAGCATAATTTTTGTACAATATGCAACAACCGGCAAGCCTCACTTTTCCTTGACATAACCGCTATTATTTAGTAAAATAAAATGGTATACAAATATGCTGAAAGAAGGGAAAACTATGAAGTATATCTGGGAAAATCCCGAAATTGTAAAAGAAAACAAAGAAGACGGCCACGACCTTGCCCTTTGCTATGACAAGCAGGAGCTTGCCTGCGGCCGCGGAAGCTCACCCTACAAGCTTTCACTCAACGGTCAGTGGAAGTTTTTCTGGTACAAGGGTGTTGGCGAATTACCTGCAAAATACAGAAGCCCCGATTTTGACGACAGTAATTGGGAGGATATCACCGTGCCCGGTGTGTGGCAGTTCCAGAAGGACTATTCAAAGCCCTGGTACTATGCAAACTCCTTCCCCAACTGCATCTGCGTTGACAAAAAGAAAATCCCCTGCATTGACATTGCCGGCCAGGAGGTTGCAATGCACAGAACAACCTTTACCGTTCCCTCAGGCTGGGACGGCAGAGAAATCTTTCTCCACTTCGGCGCAGTAAAGGCAGGCATCAGCGTTTATCTCAACGGCGAATATGTAGGCTACTCACAGGGCTCAAACACCCCCCACGAGTTTGATGTTACAAAATTCATCAGACCCGGTGTGAACACCCTTGCCGCAGAGGTTTACCGTTACACCGACGGCACCTATCTTGAGGACCAGGATATGTGGTTCCTTTCCGGTATTTACCGTGAGGTTTACCTTTACAGCGAGCCCAAGGTATGCATCCGCGACTTTTTTGCAAAAACTCTGCTTGTAAACGATTATACCGATGCAGACCTTAACCTTGACATTTATCTTCGTAATTATACCGGTCAGGCAAAATCGGCCACCGTTGAAGCTAAGCTTCTCACCGCCGATGAGCCCATTGACCTCGGCAAGCTTGAAATAAATATGAATGAGGCTGAGGGAAAGCTCAACTTCTGCAAGAGAATTGAAAAGCCTGCACTCTGGTCAAGTGAAAGTCCCACCCTTTACACCCTCGTTATGAAAATCACCTGCGACGGAAAGGAAACCTACAAGGCTATCCGTATCGGCTTCAGACAGATTGAGATAAAGGGTGAAAAAATCCTCGTCAACGGCAAGCCTCTGCTTATAAGAGGCGTAAACCGCCACGATTATGACCCCGACCACGGCTGGGCAGTACCCGACGAGAGATATATCCAGGACCTTAACATAATGAAGCGCAACAACATCAACTCAATCCGTACAAGCCACTACCCCAATGACCCCCGCTTCTATGACCTTTGCGATGAATACGGATTTTACGTTATGGATGAATGTGACCTTGAAACCCACGGCGTAAGAAGAAAGAATGTTCCCGGCGACAACCCCATGTGGACCCACGCCGTTGTTGACCGTATGGAAAGAATGGTGCTTCGTGACAGAAACCGTCCCTGCGTTTTCATGTGGAGTCTCGGTAACGAAGCAGGCGACGGCAGCAACTTCCTTCGTATGAAGGAGGCAGCTCTTAAGCTTGACACTACCCGTCAGTTCCACTATGAGGGTGACTTTGACTTTACAAAGAGTGACGTTATCAGCCGTATGTATCCCACAGAGGATCAGGTTGAAAAGCTCGGTAAAAAAGAGCCTCTTACTATCACCTGGTTTGATAACATTGCAAACTCCCTTGCAGCTGACAGTAAGCCCATCCCCAAGGAGCTTTACACAAAGCCCGTTGTTTTCTGTGAATATGCTCACGCTATGGAAAACTCCCTCGGTAACTTCCAGGAATATATGGATGCCTTTGAAAAATACGACAACCTTTGCGGCGGCTATATCTGGGACTTTGTTGACCAGGCTATTCACAAGGTCAACAAGGACGGCGAGGATATGTGGCTTTACGGCACAGACTACAACGAAAAGGACCTCTGGATAAAGCCCCCTTACAACACCTGCGCAATCGTAGGCAGTAACACATATTTCAACGCCAACGGTATTATCGCCTCTGACAGAAAGGTGCATCCCTCAATTCACGAGGTAAGAAAGGTTTACTGTGAAATCCAGATTAAGGCAGTTGACCTTGAAAAGGGTAAATTCCTTCTTAAAAACAAGCAGCTGTTCTCCAACCTTAAGAAGTTTGACATTCAGTATATCATCACAGAAAACGGCAAAAAGCTTAAGGAGGGCATCCTTAAAAGAGACAGCTTTGAAAGCCTTGAGCCTCTTTCAGAAATGGAATTCACCTTTGACTACGGCCTTGAAAAAATGCCCGAGGGCGAGGTTATAATCACCTTCTCCTTCATCCGCCGCGATGACTGCCGCTTTGCAAAGGCAGGCTACGAGCAGGGCTTTGACCAGTTCATTATCAAAAAGGCTGACGAAAAGCCCGAAAAGGAATACGAGGACAATGTTATCATTGAGGGCACGGAAAAGAGCTTCACCGTAAAGGGCGAGGGCTTCAGCTACAGCTTTAAAAACGGCCTTCTCTGCTCAATTATCAAGGACGGCAGGGAATACCTTAAGGGCGAGCTCAGACCCAACTACTACAGAGCTCTCACCGATAATGATATTGACTACATCAACTTTGTTCCTCCCCTTATTCCCGTGCATCCCCTCCACGCCTGGAGAGTTGCATCAAGCACCCTTAAAACAAAGGCAACGCTTATCCACCGCTACAGTCACACTGCATACATTGAAACCAAGATTTCCGCAGTGGGAATGAAGGATGCAAAGCTCACCTACACAATCTATCCCGACGGCAAGCTTGAAGTCAAGGAGGAGGGCACTCCCGTTATGGATATGGTGCGCTTCGGCACCGTGCTCACAATGGACAGAGCCTTTGAAAATGTAAAATGGTACGGCAAGGGCCCCCACGAAAACTATATTGACAGACGCACAGGTGCAAGGGTAGGCCTTTATGAAATGACCGTAACAGACCTTGAGCATCACTATATGAGACCCCAGGAAAACGGCCACAGAACAGACATCCGTACCCTTGAGGTTACAAACGCAGAGGGCAAGGGTCTCAGGTTCACTCACAAGGGCGAAACCTTTGAGTTCAACTGCCACCACTACACCGTCAACGACCTTGACGATGCAACTCATATTCACACACTCAAGCACAAGGATTTCACCACCGTTTGCATTGACCACAAGCAAAGAGGTGTAGGCGGTGACACACCGGGCAATGCCTGCCTGCGTGAGCCCTACATTATGCACGGCAACACAAAGTACGAGTTTGCATTCAGCATTGAGGTTATCTGATAAAAGAGTGTTTATGAGCAAAAAGAAAATCAGACTTTCAACAACACAGATAATAATGCTAAGCTTTGCTGCGGCTGTTTTCATCGGCAGTATTCTGCTGTATCTGCCCGTAAGCACAGCAGACGGAAAAGGGGTATCATACATTGATGCCCTTTTTACCGCAACAACAGCCACCTGCGTTACAGGCCTTGTCACCCTGCCTACGGCTTCGGCGTGGAGTGCCTTCGGCCAGGCTGTTATACTTGTTCTGATACAAATCGGCGGTCTGGGTGTTATAACCGTTGTCAGCGGCTTTATGATTGCCCTTCACAAAAAAATCGGCTTTTCGGACCGTCTTCTGCTTCAGGACGCCTTTAACCTTAACAGCTTGTCCGGTATTGTTGCTTTTGTGAAAAAGGTAATAATCGCCACCCTTGCCGTTGAAGCTGTCGGCGCAGTGCTTTATATGACGGTTTTCATCCCCGAATTCGGTGCAAGGGGTATATGGATTTCAGTTTTCAATTCCGTTTCGGCCTTTTGCAATGCGGGCATTGATATTATCGCAGAAAACAGTCTTTGCAATTATATGACCAACCCCGTCATCAATTTTACAACAATGCTCCTTGTTGTATTGGGCGGCCTCGGCTACATTGTTTGGTGGGATATCATAAAGGTTTTGCCGCAGATAAAAAGCCGCGGATTCAGATGCTTCAAAAGGCTTACGCTTCACAGCAAAATCGTACTTTCAACAACATTTGTGCTGATTTTCGGCGGAGCGTTACTGATTTTCATTTTTGAAGCCGAAAATCCTCTTACCGTTGAAAAAAACACCCTTTTTGAAAAAATACAGTTTTCTTTATTACAGTCCGTTACAACAAGAACGGCAGGCTTTGCAACAGTGCCGCAGGAAAACCTTTCAAACGGAGCTTCCTTTGTAAGCCTTGTGCTGATGTTCATCGGCGGCTCGCCCGCGGGCACTGCCGGCGGAATAAAAACCGTTACGGCAACAGTGCTTTTTGCAGTTGTTTTAAGCACGGTAAGAAATCAGAACGAAACGGTGCTTTTCAACAGAGCCCTGCCAAAAAAGGCCGTAAGCAAGGCTGTTTCCGTGTGCGGTATGTCCTTTATCATTATGCTGTGCTCAACGCTTATGCTTTCACTTGTATCAGACGCATCTGCCCTTGATATAATTTATGAAACAGTCAGCGCAACGGCAACGGTGGGCCTTACAAGGAATCTGACCGCTACCCTTGATTTATGGGGTAAAATAATTATAATATGCACAATGTTCCTCGGAAGAATAGGCCCCATATCACTTGCCTTTGCCTTCGCGACAAAAAAAGAAAACAGAAATATAATCAAAAATCCCGTTGAGGAAATCAGCATAGGCTGATGCATCAACTTAAGAAAGGTTAAGCTTTATGAACAAGAACAAAACCTATGCGGTATTCGGATTAGGCAGATACGGAAGAGCGGTTGCCTCAGAGCTTGCAAAGGGCGGCGCAGAGGTGGTTGCCGTTGATATTGACGAAGAAGCAGTAAATGACGCCGCTGATGAAATCCCCGTTTGCAAATGTGCAGACGTAACCGATGAAAACGTGCTCAGACAGCTGGGCGTAAAAAACTTTGACATTGTTATTGTTGCCATGGCCGGGAACCTTGAGGGCAGCGTTATGGCAACAATGCTTCTCAAGCAGGCAGGAGTGCCTACGGTCATTGTAAAGTGTGCCGACGAGATGCACAGAAAAATCCTGAGCAAAATCGGTGCTGACAAGGTGCTTCTCCCCGAGGTTGAATCGGGCACAAGGCTTGCAAAAAATCTTCTTTCCTCCGGCTTTATAGACGTTATAGAGCTTTCAAAGGATGTTTCAATGGTTGAAACTGAGGTAAGAAAGGATTGGATAGGCAAAAGCCTCATTGAGTTAAGCCTGAGGAAAAAATACTCAATGAACGTTATTGCCATTCGCAAAAACAATGAGGTTATGATTGACATTGACCCGAAAATCCCCCTTGACGGCGATATGAAGCTTATAGTTATTGCAAACCCCGAAAGGCTTGAGCTGCTGAGATAAGAACAAAAAATATAACAGATGTATTTTCAGGTGCGAAGCGTACCCGTAAATACATCTGTTTTTTTGTATCAAAGCTGATTTTTACTTTTTAACCCAGGTTGAGGGCGTCAGAGTCAGCAGAATGGGATAAATTTCAAGTCTGCCGAAAAGCATAACAACGGAAAGAACAATTTTTGAAAACGGTGAAAATGCCGCATAATTTGATGCAGGGCCTGCCGCACCGAAGGCGGGGCCTATGTTGTTGAAGCAGGCTGCAACAGCAGAAATGTTTGTTTCCGTATCAAAGCCGTCAAGAGATATAACAATAAGCGTTACACAGAAAATTACAATGTAAACCGTAAGGTAGGAGCTCACTGAGCTTACAACCTGATTGTCAACGCTTTTGCCCTCAAAGCGCATTGCATTCACCGAGCGTGGATGCAGCAGCTTTTTCAGCTCCCTGCGTGCTTTTTTAATGAGAATAACAACCCTTGCACATTTAAAGCCGCCTGCCGTAGAGCCTGCACAGGCACCGACAAACATAAGAAGCAGCAGAATTGTTTTTGAAAGCGACGGCCACTGATTGAAATCCACCGTGGCATAGCCCGTTGTGCTCACAACGGTTGCAACCTGAAAAGCCGTGTGACGTATCGCTTCACCGAAGGAATCAAACAAGGGGTAAACATTCACACATATAACAACAACCGAAACGGCAACCATACCCACATAAAACCAGAGCTCGCCGCTTTTGAAGGCCGTTTTCCACTTTCTTACAAGCAGAAGATAATAAATGTTGAAGTTAATGCCGAATATAAGCATAAAAATTGTTGTGACCCATTGAATATAGGGCGAATAGGAAGCAAAGGAATCAGCCTTTACGCCGAAGCCGCCCGTGCCTGCCGTACCGAAGGCGTGAACAAGGCTTTCAAAAAAGGGCATTCCGCCGATAAGGAGAAAAACTATATCAAGCAATGTGATTACGATATAAATGATATAGAGTATCCGTGTTGTCTCCTTCATTTTAGGCACAATCTTGCCCACAACGGGGCCCGGTGACTCAGCACGCAGAATATGTATGCTTCTGTCGGAAAGGTTGTTGACAACTGCCATTACAAAAACAAGCACGCCCATACCGCCGAGCCAGTGAGTAAAGGAACGCCAGAACAAAAGACCCTTGCTCATTCCTTCAACGTCGGTGAGGATTGATGCACCTGTTGTGGTAAAGCCGCTTACCGTTTCAAAAAAGGCATCGATATATGAGGGAATTTCACGGCTGAGATAAAAGGGAAGAGCACCGATTGCAGAAAGCACAAGCCAGCAAAGTGCAACAATTACAAAGCCCTCCTTTGCAAAAATCACCTTTGACGAGGGCTTGAAAGCAACCGTCAGAAAGGTGCCCACAGCAAGAGAAGCTACTATTGCAACGGCAAAGCTCCACACACAGCTTTCCCTATAAATAATTGACGTGATAAGTCCGGGGAGCATTAGGGCCGCCTCCAAAAGCACAACCCTGCCCACCATGCTTAAAACCATTCTTCTGTTCATTATCTTACCTCATAATATCTGACAGGTCGTTGAGTCTGTGCTCTGCACTGAGAACAATAACGCTGTCGCCCTCTAAAATCATATCGTCGCCCTTAGGTATAATAACCTTTTTGCCCTCACGGATAATGCCGACTATAAGAAGACCGAGCTTTATCGGAAGCTCCTTAAGGGGAATTCCCCTAACGGGTGAATCTGCCGTAGCCTTGAATTCAAGTGCCTCCGCCTTGCCGTCCATAATTTTATAAAGAGTTTCAACGGCACTGCCCCGCGAATTGCCGAGGGCTCTTGTATATCTCAATATAATTTCTGTGGTAATGGCCTTTGCCGAAACCGTATAGTCAAGGCCCAGACTTTCGGCAACATCGGCAAGCTCGGTTTTATTGACCTTTGAAATTACCGTAGGTACCTCTTGCTTTGACACAAAAAGAGAGGTAAGGATGTTCTTCTCATCAAAATTTGTAAGGCACAAAAAGGCGTCAAGGCTTCTCATACCCTCTTCAAGCAAAAGCTCACGGTTTGAGCCGTCGCCGTGAATTATTATGGCACTCTTGGGCAAAAGCTCGCTCAGAGCAACACAGCGCTCAATGTCCTTTTCAATTATGCGCACATCGTTGCCCGATTCAAGCAGCTTTTTTGCAAGATAATATGCGGTTTTGCTTCCGCCTACAATCATAATATTCCTCGCCTGCTTCTTGAGAAGCCTGAGGTCCTTGAGAAGCCTCTGCATATCACCGGGGGCGGCGGCGATTGAAATAACGTCACCCTCCTGAAGCTCAAAGCTGCCGTCGGGAATGATAACCTTGCCCGCACGAAGCACAGCGGCAATGAGAAACTCCTCCTTTTGCTTTTCGCGGATTTTTGAAAGCTTTTTTCCGCAAAGGGGGCTGTCAGCCTTAAGGCGTACCTCAATCATTTCAAGGTTGCGCCTTGCAAAATAATCCACCTGAAAGGCTGAGGGAATTTTAAGAATATTGTAAAGCTCCTGAGCCATAAGCTGCTCGGGATTTATTGCCATTGAAAGCTGAAGCTTGTGGCGCATAAAGGCAAGTGAATCGCCGTTATACTCAGGATTTCTGATACGGGCAACGGTGTTTTTGGTGCCCATTTCTCTTGCAAGGAAGCAGCAAAGCATATTAAGCTCATCGGAAGCCGTAACCGCAATAATAAGCTCAGCCTCCTTTGCGCCGGCACTTTCAAGCACGTTGCAGTCAACGCCGTTACCGCAGACTCCCATACAGTCAAACACGTTGGTTATCTCCTCAACCGCCGCACTGTCTGTATCAATAACGGTTACGTCGTGTCCCTCGCTTACAAGCTCTGAAACAAGGCTGAAGCCTATTTTGCCGCAGCCGACAACAATTATATTCATAAAGAAAACCTTTCCTTTCATTATGTCTGCATATAATCACTGTAATTTTACTCTTATTGAATATAAATTGCAATAGGTAATAATGTAATAAGATTATCGGGCCTTTTTGTGTGAGTTATATAACAAATAATAAAAAAAGTATTGCGCGCCGCCCTTTGCTGTGTTAGAATATAAAGCAGATTTCAAAAGCAAAGGAGATAAATCTCATGGAAAAAATCAAGATGGGTAAAATTGTTGAGATGGACGGCGACGAAATGACCCGTATCATCTGGAAAATGATAAAGGACGAGCTTCTTTCACCTTATGTTGAGCTCAATACGGAATACTACGATTTAGGTCTGCCCTACCGTGACGAAACAAACGATCAGGTAAGCATTGACGCAGGTGAGGCAATCAAAAAGTACAAGGTTGGCGTAAAATGTGCCACCATCACCCCCAACGCTCAGCGCGTTGAGGAATACAAGCTCAAGGAAATGTGGAAAAGCCCCAACGGCACAATCCGTGCAATCCTTGACGGCACCGTTTTCAGAACTCCCATTCTCGTAAGCGGCATTAAGCCCACCGTAAGAACCTGGCAGGCACCTATCACCATTGCCCGTCACGCCTACGGTGATGTTTACAAGGCAAGCGAATTCCGCACCACAAAGCCCGGCAAGGCTGAGCTTGTTTTCACAAGCGAGGACGGCGAAGAGGAAAGAGCAACAATTTACGATTTTGAGTGTGGCGGCGTGCTCCAGGGCATGTACAACAAGGACAGCTCTATTGAGTCCTTTGCCCACTCCTGCTTCAAATACGCCATTGACACAAAGCAGGACCTCTGGTTTTCCACGAAGGACACAATCTCCAAAAAGTATGACCAGACCTTCAAGCTTATTTTTGAGAATATCTTCAACAAGCAGTACAAGGCAAAATTCGACGAGCTCGGCATTGAATATTTTTACACCCTTATCGATGATGCCGTTGCAAGAGTTATCCGCTCAAGGGGCGGCTACATCTGGGCCTGCAAAAACTATGACGGCGACGTTATGAGCGATATGGTTTCAACCGCCTTCGGCTCACTTGCAATGATGACAAGCGTGCTTGTTTCACCCGACGGCAACTACGAATACGAGGCTGCCCACGGCACGGTTACAAGGCACTATTACCGTTACCTTGAGGGTGAAAAGACCTCAACCAACCCCATTGCAACAATTTTTGCCTGGACGGGTGCACTCAACAAGCGCGGCGAGCTTGACGGCAACAAGGAGCTCATGGACTTTGCCGCAAAGCTTGAAAAGGCCTGCATCGACACTATCGAAAGCGGCAGAATGACCAAGGACCTTGTAGGCCTCTGGGAGGGCAGTGAGGCAACCGCACTTACAACGGAAGAATTTATTATGGCAATCAAGGCGGAGCTTGAAAAGGCACTTGCATAAGTGAGGGCCGGGTTGCAGAGTAGGCAGTAGTCAGGAGTCAGGAGTCACGCGCGAGGAAAATCGGGCGTGACTTTTTTTCATATCTTCCCGCGCGAAAAAATTCGGAATGCGGAGTTCCCATCCCTCGGCCCTCGGTCCTCTTTTGCCCATTACTCCAAAAATGCAACCCCGTTTTTGTTCAATAGGTAAAATCACTCCTTTTCACATTGACTTTTTGTACCGCTGATGTATAATAATATATGGCTTTATATGTGTACAAATACTGTGTACACCTGCAAATTCCGAGAGAGAATTTGCTTTATGGGAGAGTGTCTTGAAAGGAGAAAAAATGAACTTCAAAAAGATACTTTCTGACAAGAGAATACCCGTCGATACCCCCGAAAATATTATCGACAAAAACGGAAAAGCAATTTTCGGCACCTTTAAAAGTGAATTCAGAAAAATGGATTTCCTTGATATAAAGGGTCAGTCCTGCGTACCCGACCGCTTCAACAGACTCCGCTACACAATGTGGGAGGCCGTTGAAATCAATCTTAAGGATGCTATGCTCCTTACCGCAGTATGTGATATGGGCTGGTTTACAACAGCTCTTACCTGCTTTTACGACAAAAAAACAAAAAAGCTTACCTATTGGAAAAAGACCCGCGGACATAAAAAAATCAGCATAAGCTATAACCTGCTTGACGGCGACACCTCGGAGTGCACCGATGAGGAGCTTAAAATCAAAATCGTCAACCATTTTGAAAGAGGCAATGCCTACATTATGGGTGAAGCACACGACGAAAAAAAGGGCAATATAAAATATGACATCACCCTTGAAAGGGTTTCACTCCCCAGCGTTGTAAGCATCCCCTTCGGCGAAAACAAGCCCCTTTACACGCAAAAGGACCTTTTCAAAGCAACGGGCTATGTGGAGATTGACGGCAAGCGCTACGAATGTGACGAAGACAGCGCAGGTATTATCGACGACCACAGGGGCTACTACCCCTATAACGCCCACTACGATTGGGTAACAACCATGGGCAGAAGCGAAATAGACGGTGAAAAGAAGTTTTTTGGCATCAATCTGACAAGAAATCAGTCAGTCTGCCAGACAGATTATAATGAAAATCTTATCTGGTTTGAGGGCAACACCTCAAGACTCACCCCCGTGCGCTTTGAACACCTTGAATATAACAAGTGGAGAATATGCGATGTTTACGGAATGGTTAACATTATTTTCGATATCGGAGACCGTTTTATAATGCGTATTCCCTGCAAGGTAATTGACATCAATTATCATATCACCTTCGGTGAGCTCAAGGGCTACGTCTGTGACGAGGACGGAAACAAATATATCCTTGACGGCATGAGCGCCATAGGAGAGGATAAATCCTTACATTTTTAAGGGCACAATTAAAATTAACATAAAACGGAGGTCAATATTTATGAAAACATTCAAAAAAGCATTAGCTGTTCTGCTTTGTCTTCTCACTGTTTTCTCCTGCACGGGCTTTGCCTTTGCCGCAGAGGCTCAGGCCGCTGATGTGACAGGCTTTACAGACGAGGATTACCTCGTTGTTAAAGGCAGAAAGCTCTATAACAAAAAGGGTGAACACATCCAGCTTAAGGGTGTAAATCTCGGTGCATGGCTTGTTCGTGAGGACTGGCTTAACCCCGATGATGTAACGGTAAAAAAATGGGAAGAAATGAGTGAGGAAGAAAGAAAAACCTATAACGGTATCCTCTACTCAGACCTTTCAGAAGAAAACAAAAAAATCTACGACCCCTATCACGGCAAAAAATATGACGGTGAAATGGTTTACGATGTTCTTGAAAAGCGTTTTGGCAGAGAGAAAGCTCAGGAGCTTCTCAACCTCTTCTACGACAACTGGATTACCGAATGGGACCTCGACAACATCAAGGAAAAAGGCTTTAACTGTGTACGCGTTCCCTTCTGGTACAGAAACTTCTATTATGACGATAAGGGTACAAAAATCCTTGACGAAAACGGCGAATGGGATTTTTCAAGACTTGACTGGGTTATTGAGGAATGCTCAGAAAGAGGAATTTATGTTATCCTTGACATGCACGGCGCAGTAGGCTCACAGAGTGACGCTCCCCATAGCGGTCGCGGCTTTGGCGGTCATCAGCTTTACGCTCAGAATGAACAGGGTGAAGAATACCGCAGACTTACAAAGGAGCTCTGGACAGCTATCGCAGAGCGCTTTAACGGTAACCCCGCTGTTGCAATGTATGACCTTCTTAACGAGCCTATGTGTGACGTTCAGTGTACAGAAATTGAAAGACGCATAAAGAACGAATGGATTTACGGTATTCTCTATGATACAGTACGTGCCGTTGATGAAGAACACATTATCACTATGGAAGCAATCTGGACCGGCTTTGCTCTTCCCAAAACCTTCCTCAAGGGCTGGGACAACATTGTTTATCAGGTGCACTTCTACAACAATAATGACTTCATTTTCAACTTCTTCCTTCTCCTTACAATGTTCCTTCATCCCAATGTACCTCTTATGGTAGGTGAATTCTATCCCCACGATAAGACTACATGGAAAAACTGCTTCAGTACAATGAACAAGCTTGATTACAGCTGGATGCTCTGGACCTATAAAGCATCAGGCAACGGTATGTGGAGTTCCGACTGGTGTATGTACGGAGCAAAGAACGGCTTCTGGAGAGCTGATATCTTCAACGGTACTTACGAAAACATCAAGGAAGCATGGTCTGCAGAAAGACTCAACACACAGACAGGCTTCCAGGATACAGGCCACTTTGAAAAGAATGTTGAAGCACATCTGTGAGCAAAGAGTAGTTAGTAGTAAGTAGCGAGTAGTAAGGACTACTGCTTAAGTGTTTAAATGAAAGGAAAGACAATATGAAACTTTATTACGACATCAAGGACAAACCAAAAATTCCTCAGCTGATAGTTTTTGCTATCCAGCAGCTTCTTGCAATTATGGCTGCAACAATCGCAGTACCCGCTATCGTGGGTAACGGAATGACCGCTTCCGCTGCTCTTTTCGGTGCAGGTGTGGGTACACTCATATATCAGCTCTGCACAAAGTTCAGAAGTCCTGTATTCTTAGGCTCAGCCTTTGCTTTTATCGGCTCAATGGTTGCCGCCTTTGCAGGTGCGACATCTATGCAGTTAGGTTATCTTGGTCTTCTTATCGGTGCGGCTTTTGCAGGCCTTGTTTATGTTGTTATCGCAATCGTTGTCAAGCTTGTAGGCGTCGGCTGGATAAATAAGCTTATGCCCACCGTTGTTATCGGCCCCACCGTTGCTCTTATCGGTCTTTCCCTTGCAGGTGCCGCAATAAATGATGTATTTTCATACGGTGAAAAGATCACTTACGGTGTTTCCAGCTATTTTGTAATGTCCACGAATATCTGGGCATCCTTTATCTGCGCTATCGTTACTTTTGCCGTTGTTATCCTTTGCTCCGTTTACGGAAAGAAGATGACAAAGCTCATTCCCTTTATTATCGGTATTCTTGCAGGCTATGCAGTCGCCGTTATATTTACGGTTATCGGTATGACAACAGACAATGCAGCTCTTCAGATTATCGATTTTTCACCCTTCAAGGCTCTTGTCGCCGACGGTGTTACCCTTAAAACCTTCCTTTCTGTGCCTGATTTCAGCTTCCTCAAGGCTATTGAGGGTATAAAGGAAGCCGACGCTTCCTATGTTGCAACAGTTGCAGTTGCATATATTCCCGTTGCATTTGTTGTTTTTGCAGAGCATATTGCAGACCACAAGAACCTTTCATCAATCATCGAAGCTGACCTTCTTGAGGATCCCGGTCTTCACAGAACTCTTTTAGGTGACGGTATCGGTTCAATCTTCGGTGCAATCTTCGGCGGCTGCCCCAACACCACCTACGGCGAATCGGTTGGCTGTGTGGCTATTACAGGTAACGCTTCTGTTATAACAATTACGGTAACAGCTGTCATTGCAGTCCTTGTTTCCTTCATTTCTCCTTTCGTGGCCTTCCTTGATTCAATTCCCGGCTGCGTAATGGGCGGCGTATGTATCACTCTTTACGGCTTTATCGCTGTATCAGGTCTTAAGATGATTCAGAAGGTTGACCTTGAAAGCAGTGCAAATCTCTTTACTATTGCCGCTATCCTTATCCCCGGTATCGGCGGAATGGCAATGGCTATCAAGGGCGTTTACATCACAAATATTGCCTGTGCTCTTATCCTCGGTATCATCACAAATGTTGTGCTTTCAAAGAAGAAAGCCGACGCTGAATAAGTAAGAATTTTCAGAGTTCTTTTATTACTTTTGTCGTCCTCTTTGAGGAAGGTCATAAAACAAAATTAAGAGGGTCGCCCTTGGGCGACCCTCTTTTTCATCTTCAAATGAAAAAAGCCTGACCAAAACTTTTATTGTTCAGTACATCAAAATTCATTGACTTTCTCACTTTTGATATAATATAATATAAGCATATATCACACCCGAAACCTTCACCCTTTTGTGAAGTCCTTCGGGTGCATTACCGCGTTAAGGAGATTTGCAATGTCGGGCTTTACAAAAATATTAAAGGGCAGTGACGAGTTTGAAAAAATATGCGCCTCAATAGATAACCACCGCCTTCCTATGGGCGTAATCGGCCTTTCTCAGGCTCATAAGGCTCACTATATCTCTGCACTGCTTGAAGAAAAAAAGGGCAGAAACGCCCTCATAATCTGCCACGACGAGGGTACTGCAAGCAAGCTTTGCGATGACCTCAACAGCCTTTGCGGCGGAGCATACCTTTATCCCGCAAGAGATTTTTCCTTCAGAGGCAGTGACAACAAATCTCACGAATTCGAGCAGAAGCGTCTTTGCGCACTTTCTGCCGTGCTTGACGGGGACTGCCGCTTTCTGCTTTGCAGCATTGAAGCCGCAGTTCAGCTTACTCTGCCGCCGCAGGAGCTTACAAAAAGGAGCCTCACCCTCTGTCTCGGTGACGAGATTTCCACACATAAAATAGTAAGGCTTCTTATTTCGGCAGGCTACATCCGCACCGACCTTGTTGAGGGTGTGGGACAGTTTTCACTAAGAGGCGGTATTCTCGACTTTTTCCCTCCCGACAGCACTGAGCCCTGCCGTGTTGAATTCTGGGGCGACGAGATAGACTCAATGGCGCACTTTGACATTGAAAGTCAACGCCGTACCGATGTGCTTAAAAAGGTAAGGCTCACCCCCTGCACTGAGGTGCTTTTTGATTCTCACGAGGCTATGAAAGAAAAGCTTCTCACCTTTGTGGAAACGGTGAAGGGCAAGGGCAGTGTTAAGGCAAAGGAAAAAATTCGCGAGGACATTGACTCACTTGAGCATTTTACGGGCGTGGGCGCACCCGATAAATACCTTTCACTTGCCTATGAAAAAACGGCAAGTGTATTTGATTATATGGAGGATGCCGTCCTCTTTGTATGCGAAAGTGCTTCGGTAAAGCAAAGGTTCAACACAGCCGCCGCACTTCTGAATGAGGATATCCGTACCCTTTTTGAGGAGGGTCTGCTGACAAAGGGAATTGACACCTTTACCCTCGGCTGGACTGAGGTGCTGAAGAGGTACGAAGGTCAGGGAGCCGTTTACGTTGATTCCCTTGCAAGGGGCTCCTTTGATACGCCCGTAAGGGAGCTTGTGAGCATCAATGCCCGTCAGACCTCCCGCTGGGACGGCACTCTGTCCTATCTGACGGAGGACCTTAAGCCCTGCCTGCAGTCGGGCTATACCTGTGTTGTTATGGCAGGCACGGAAAAAAATGCCAAGGAGCTCGCCTATGACCTTGAAACCGAGGGCATTAGAGCAAGATATTTTCCCGTTGTGCCGTCAGAATTCCCCAAGGGCTTTGTAAGCGTCACCGCAGGCACACTCTCCTCGGGCTTTGAATATGACGAGCTTAAGTTTTCACTTTTCACCTACGGCAAGCTTGTTGCCGCCGAAAAAAAGACAAAAAAGGCAAGGTACAAAACAGGCAAGGGTCTTACATCACTTGATGAAATTTCAAAGGGTGACTATCTTGTTCACGCCATACACGGCATAGGTGTTTTTGACGGAATTAAAACCATGAATATGCAGGGCGTTATAAAGGATTTCATCAAAATCAATTACCGTGGCAGTGATGTGCTTTATCTGCCCGTTACCCAGCTTGACCTTATTTCAAAATACGCCTCTCCCCACGATACGGACAAGGTCGTAAAGCTCAACAAATTAGGCTCTGACGAGTGGAAAAAGACCAAGTCAAGGGTGCGTGCCGCCGTAAAGGATATGGCAAAAAAGCTCACGGAGCTTTATGCCGAAAGAATGAACAGCAAGGGCTTTTCCTTTTCGCCCGATATGGATATGCAAAGCGACTTTGAACGCCGCTTTGAGTTTGAGGAAACCGAGGACCAGCTTATCGCCATAAACGAAATCAAGGGCGATATGGAGCGTCCCTCACCTATGGACAGACTGCTTTGCGGCGATGTAGGCTTCGGCAAAACCGAGGTTGCCCTCAGGGCCGCCTTCAAATGCATTGCCGACGGAAAGCAATGCGCAATCCTTGTGCCCACAACAATCCTCGCCTTTCAGCACTTTCAGACCATAAAAAAGCGTTTTGACGGCTTCCCCGTTGAGGTTGATATGATTTCACGCTTCAGAAGTCAGTCAGACCGCACCAAAATAAAAAAAGCCCTCAAAAGGGGCAGTATAGATATTATCGTCGGCACCCACGCCATTATTGCAAAAAGCGTTGAGTTCAAGGAGTTGGGTCTGCTGATAGTTGACGAGGAGCAACGCTTCGGCGTGCTTCAGAAGGAAAGGCTGAAGGAGAAATTTCCCGGTGTTGACGTGCTCACCCTTTCGGCTACGCCTATCCCCCGCACGCTCAATATGGCAATGACGGGTATACGGGATATGTCACTTTTAGAAATGGCACCCACGGGCAGACACCCCGTCCAGACCTACGTTGTGGCTCAGGATATGGAAATTCTTGCAGAGGCAATGGAAAGAGAGCTCAGACGAGGCGGCCAGGTTTACTATCTTTTCAACCGTATTGACGGCATTGAAAGCCGCGCCGCACAGATTAAGGAATATCTTCCCGATGCAAGAATAGGCATAGGCCACGGCAAAATGAGCGAGGAGGAGTTAAGCGAGGTCTGGCGTCAGCTTCTGGAAAACGAAATTGATATTCTTGTTTGCACAACTATTATAGAAACGGGCGTTGATGTGCCCAATGCCAACACCCTCATAATCGAGGATGCAGACCGTCTCGGCCTTGCTCAGCTTCATCAGATAAGAGGCCGTGTGGGCAGAAGTCCACGCCGTGCCTTTGCTTATTTCACCTACGGCAAGCACAAGGAGCTGAACGAAACCGCAAGGCGCCGCCTTGAGGCGATACGCGAATTCACCGAGTTCGGCTCAGGCTTCAAAATTGCAATGCGTGACCTTGAAATCCGCGGTGCGGGCAGTATTTTAGGTGCCGAGCAGCACGGCCATATGGAAGCTGTCGGCTACGATATGTACCTTAAAATCCTTTCCGAGGCTATCGGTGAGGAAAAAACGGGACAGGAGCACACCGAGAAAAAGGAGTGTGTTGTGGACATCAATATTGACGCCCACATTCCCGAAGCCTATATAGACTCGGTCAAAAACCGTATCAATATGTATAAGCGTATTGCAGAGATTGAAAACGGCGAGGATGCAATGGACGTTACCGACGAATTCATTGACCGCTTCGGTGAAATACCGCCGAGTGTGCAGGGTCTTATCGACGTTGCACTTCTTCGTGCCAACGCCGCAAAGCTCGGTATTTTTGAAATAAAGCAGCAAAACGGAATGGTCCTTGCCTTTTTCAATGAGCTCAGGCCCGAGTTTGCCTCTGCCGTTGCCCATAATATGAGGGGCAGAGCTATGATAAGCGGTGCAAGAAGCAGTGCACCCTATATTTCCGTCAAGCTTCTGGGCCGCCCGTCGGTAGAGGCGATAAAGGAGCTGATTGTGTGCCTTTCAGAAAACGGACAGGAACAAAGCCTGTAATATATTAAATCAAAGCAACAAAAAACCACCCGTAAAGGGTGGCTTTTGTTTTAAAATTTCAAATTTTAAAGTAGTGTAATTTTTACCGCGCAGTTAAAAATTATTCACCGATAATTTCCTTAAGGATACCGTAGAACTTGTCGAAGAAAGCTACGATAGCTGCCCAGTTGTCTTTGATCCAATCAAGCATTAGTTTGTCCTCCTTTTTAGATTAGCTGCAGGGAAAGCCCTTTAACTTGATTTCATTATATACTACACTTTAAACAATGTCAATAGTTAATTCAAAAATTATTCATTTTTATATAACGATATTCGAAAATTCCGCAGCGGTAAAAATGCCGTTTTTTTATTATTTTTTGCTCTTATAATACTGTTTTTTGAAAAATTTCACCTATTTTACCCATTTGTTGCATAAAACGTGCAACAAATGGGCTTTTACGTGCTATAAGTGAGAGACTTTTCTCTCAGAAAGGAGAATCAACATCGCAAAAGAAATAACAAGTAAGGAAAGGCTTTTCTGCACCTATTACGGACTTAACCGTAACGGCAGAGAGGCGGCGGCAAAATCGGGCTATCATTTTCCCGAAAAATCCGCAATCAGACTTCTCAGAAGAAAGGAGATAAGAGACTTTATTGACGAGCTTGACAAGCAGCGAAGGGCCGACAAAAAAGATATAGCCCAGGGCTATGTGAGACTTGCCTTCGGCTGTGTCAGCGATGCAATAAGGCTTCTCTACTGTGATCAGTCAGACGAAAAAAGCATTGAGAATATGGACCTTTTCAACATTTCCGAAATCAAGAGAAAAAAGGGCGGAGACATTGAAATAAAATTTTTTGACCGCCTTAAAGCCCTCGAAAAGCTTCAGCAGCTTTGTGACGAAAAGGATGCCCTTACGGGAGCTTCGCTTTATTCCGCCATTGCACAGTCCGCCTGCGCGCTCAAGGAGGACGGCCTTGAATAAAAAGGAATTCACCTCGTTTTCAAAAAAGCAGCTTGCCGCACTCACCTGGTGGCATGAGTGCTCACCCTTCAGCGGCTGTGACGGACTTATATGCGACGGAGCGGTGCGAAGCGGAAAAACCACCTGTATGTCATTATCCTTTGTTACCTGGGCCTTTTACGGCTTTGACGATACTTCCTTTGCACTTTGCGGCAAAACCATAACCTCACTCAGGCGAAACATTATCACTCAGCTTCTACCCCGCCTTCGTGAGCTCGGCTTTGAATGTAAGGAAAAATTAAGTCAGAATCTTGTGGAAATTTCTCTTAACGGCAGAAAAAACCGCTTTTATCTCTTCGGCGGCCGCGACGAGGGCTCTGCCGCCCTCATTCAGGGCATGACCCTCGGCGGAATTCTCCTTGACGAGGTTGCTCTCATGCCCCGTTCCTTTGTTGAGCAGGCCCTTGCACGTTGCTCGGTGCCCGGCTCAAAATTCTGGTTCAACTGCAACCCGGAAAACCCCATGCACTGGTTTTATAAGGAGTGGATTCTGAAGCACGAAGAAAAAAACTGCCTTTATCTCCACTTTCTTATGAGCGACAATCCCTCGCTTTCACAAAAGGTAATCCGCCGCTACGAAAGCCTTTACAGCGGTGCCTTTTACGAAAGGTTTGTGCTCGGGCGTTGGGTTGCCGTTGACGGACTTGTATACCCCGATGCGGCAAAGGGCAAATACACCTGCGAGCCGCCCGGAAAGGACTTTCAAAAGTATTACGTCTCCTGCGATTACGGCACGGTCAATCCTACCTCAATGGGCCTCTGGGGCCTTCAGAATGAGGTGTGGTACCGCATTGACGAATACTATTTCAGCTCAAGAGAGGAGGGCACGCAAAAAACCGATGAGGAGTATTACCGTGAGCTTGAAAGGCTGACCGACGGAAAGCACATTGAGGCGGTAATCGCAGACCCCTCAGCCGCCTCCTTCATCGAATGTATCTGCCGACACGGCAAATTCACCGTCATCCCCGCAAAAAATGATGTGGTGGACGGAATACGCAAGGTGCAGGGTGCCTTGCGCGACGGCAAAATCAGAATATCCCCTGCGTGCAGAAGTGCCTTAAAGGAATTCTCACTTTACCGCTGGGACGAGGGTGCACGCAGGGACACCCCGAAAAAGGAGCACGACCACGCTATGGATGACATACGCTATTTTGTGCTTAACGTTCTTTCAAATGAGGATGACGGATTTTTTGTTTTTGCCTCAAGCAGATAAGCACTACGCCCTTTAAGGGCAAGAAACAGAAAGGAGTGAAATTTTGACCATAGGTAAAAGAAAAAAGGAAAAGCCCCAAAGCAATGCCGTTGCCGTGCCCCAGACCGCTGACAAAAAGCATCCCTTTGTAATGCTTGACGGCTACAACCCTATGTCAACGGCGGATATGGCCCTTTATAAGTCACTTCGTGAAGCAATACCCATTATTGACGCCGCAATTTACAAAATTATACGCCTTATCGGCAGCTTCAGAGTATGCTGTGAAAACAAAACGGCCGAAAAATTGCTCGGCGATTTTCTCGCAAGCGTAAACGTCGGCGGAACAGGTCAGGGTATTGAGGCCTTTTTATCCGTTTTTCTCGAGCAGCTTCTCACCTACGGCACCGCAATAGGCGAGGCAGTAACCGACGGAAACACAATAACCCACCTTTACAATGCGGACCTCAGAGACATTTCGCTCAGCCGCGGAAGCAGTGCCCTTGATATCGTTGTAAACACCGATAAGGGTAACGGCAGATTCACGCCCGTAAAATATCCCGCACTTATTCTTCTGTCGGTTCTCAACCCTGAGCCCGGGGCAATTTACGGCACGTCAATACTCAAGGGTCTGCCCTTTGTGACGGATATACTGCTTAAAATTTACAACACCCTCGGCACAAACTGGGAGCGTGTGGGCAATGTGCGCTTCGCCGTAACCTACAAGCCTCAGAACGATGCAATCGACAAGGCCTACGCAAAGGAAAGAGCCATGCTTGTTGCAAGCGAATGGAGCAAGGCGATGTCAACGGGCAGCGGCGCGGCAAAGGATTTTGTGGCCGTGGGCGATGTAAGCATCAAGGCTATCGGCGCAGACAATCAGATTCTTGACAGTGAAATTCCCGTAAGACAGATGCTTGAGCAGATTGTTGCAAAGCTCGGCATACCGCCCTTTCTTCTCGGACTTTCCTGGTCAACCACGGAAAGAATGAGCTCTCAGCAGGCGGATATTCTCACAAGCGAAATTGAATACTACCGCCGCGCACTGAACCCCGTAATTTCAAAGCTCTGCCGTCTTTTTCTCAGACTCCACGGCTTTGACTGCGACTTTGAAATTGACTGGGAGGCTATCACCCTCCAGGATATTTCAGAGCTTGCAAAAAGCCGCTATTACGATGCGCAGACCCAAAAAATCATTGCAGAAACAGGAGGTGAAATAACAAATGACTCCCTCAGCTAACAACACACCCGACCCCTCTGAGCTTGAGCTTATCAACACCTATGCAAGAAATCCCCTTGAAAAGGAAAGCGTATACTGCTTCACACTCACCCTCTGCGACAATGAGGTTGACCGTGACTTTGAGCGTTTTTCCACCGATGCACTCAAGGAGCTTCTTCCCCTTTTTGCAGGTAAAACGGGGATATCCGACCACAGCATGAGCTCACAGAATCAGAAGGCAAGAATTTTCAAAACCTGGCTTGAAGAGGACAGCACAAAAAAGACCGCCACCGGCGAAGCCTATACCGCACTCAAGGCAAAGGCTTATATGCTCATCACCGACGAAAACAAGGAGATGATTGAGCAGATTGAGGGCGGAATCAAAAAAGAGGTAAGCGTCGGCTGCAGCATGGGCAGGCTCACCTGCTCAATCTGCGGCAAGGATATGAAAGCCCACGAATGTAAGCACATCAAGGGAAAATGCTACGGCAAAAAGCTTTGCCACGGCATACTCTCCGACGCAAAGGATGCCTATGAATGGTCCTTTGTGGCCGTGCCCGCCCAGAAAAATGCAGGCGTTACAAAGGCCTTTTGCACCGTAAGCGACCAAAAAGGAGCCTCTGTTATCAACGCCGCAACGGACGAGGCTCTTTACTCTGCCAAATATGTAAAAAGCCTTGAAAGAAAGGCAGAGGACGGAGCACTTTACAGACAGTTTCTCACAAAGGAAATAAGAAAATACGCCCTTATTGCCATGAGCAGAATAGACCCTGACCTTTTTATAAAGCATTGTGAGTCTATGTCAGTCCCGGAGCTTATCTCCCTTTCCGATTCTCTCAGGGCTCAGGCCGCCGAAATCATTCCCGTAAGCCTTCAGCTCAAAGGCACGGGCAAAACCAAAACCGCACACGACAACAATTCATTCAAAATCTAAGGAGGAATAATTATGAACACATATTTTAACGGCTTCGATTCTCAGGAGGTCACCTTTAAAACCCAGTCAACCGTACAGCCCAAAAGAGCTGTTGCCCTTCAGAATACGGGTGATATCTATTACGCCGAATCCGGCGGCGCCTTTACGGGCATTGTTTCAGCCTACCGCAACGGCATTGCCTCGGTCGTAATCCGCGGCTATGCAGAGGTAAGCTTCAAAAGCACCATTCCCAACGTAGGCATCTGTAAGCTTTCCGTTGGTAATACGGGCAACCTTGAGGTTGACGAGGAAAACGGCAAGCCCTACACCGTGCTGAGTGTGGATATTGCAACAAAAACTATGGAAATCATTCTTTAAGGAGGAAGGAATAATATGAATTTTGATAACATTAAGCTCGATAAAGGTCTTTACACCACCGGCAAAAGCTTCACGGAGGCTCTTGAAAGCATTGACCCCAGCGAAAATTACATAGGCACTGAGCTTGAGGGCCTTGACGCCTTTCAGCGTCAGCTCAAGCGTTTCGACATTAAGGTAAGCGGCAGAAACAGCGACCCCATTGAAAAGTTTTTCAGAACAACGGACTCCTCGGTGCTTTTCCCCGAATATATTTCACGCTCAGTTACTCAGGGCATTGAAAATTCAAGCATCCTTGACTCAATCATTGCCACAACAACCAAAATCGAGGGCCTTGACTACCGCTCGGTAACAACCGTACGCGGTGACAAAAACTATGAGCCCTCACTCGTTGCCGAGGGTGCCTTCATCCCCGAAACAAAAATTGTGACCAAGGACAGACTTGTTTCCCTCAACAAGTGCGGCAGACTTCTCAGTGCCTCATACGAGGCAATCCGCTTTCAGAGGCTTGACCTTTTCTCCGTTGCTCTCAAGCAGATTGGTGCAGGCATTGCACGCACTCAGCTTTCTCAGGCTATTGAAATCCTTATCAACGGCGACGGCAATTCAAACAGTGCGCCCGGCATCAGCATGGAGGGCGACACCATCAGCTACAGCGACCTTCTCACCCTCTGGAACACCCTTTCACCCTACAATCTTACAACAATGATTGCTTCTCCCGATATTATGCGTCAGCTTCTTGCACTGCCCGAATTCAGAGACAGCTACAAGGGTCTCGACTTCCACGCAAGCGGCAAAATGATTACGCCCCTCGGTGCAGAGCTCTTTAAAAGCGAGGCTATGCCCGAAAGCACCCTTATCGGCTTTGACAAAACCTGCACCCTTGAAAAGGTTGAGGCAATGCCCGTTACAACGGAATATGACAAGCTCATTGACCGCCAGCTTGAAAGAGCGGCAATCACAACCATTGCAGGCTTTTCAAAAATTTACGACAACGCCTGCGTAAAGGTCAACTGCATTTAAGGAAGGTGCCTTATGATTACGGCCAACGATGTTTTAACCGTCCTTCGCAGTAATTACGATACCGCCGACTGTTCAGAAAGTGAGCTGCTTTCCTTTTGCGAAATCGGTCTTCGCTTTGTAAACGAAAATCTGCGCACGGGCGTTTCACCCGATAACCCTCTCATTACGGAAACTGCCGCCGCGGTTGCACACTATCAGTTTTTTGTGCGCACCGCCTCGGCAACGGACAAATGCGAAAGCTACCGTGCGGGCGACATAAGCGTAAACAACAGTCCCCTCAAGGCACTTGAAAGAGAAAGCCGCATACGTGATGAGGCCCTTGCAAGGGCGCACAGTATTCTTCAGGACGGAGGCTTTGGCTGCTATGCACAGTAATAAAATACCCTCAGCCATTTTCGGCAGAATGGGGCTTGAGCTTACGATAAAAAAAGGAGCACAGACCGTAAATACCTTTTACGGTCTGCTCCAGCCCCTGAGATACAAGAATAAAATTTATCTCAAGGGCGTTGCAACGGAGCTCGGCTATGACAGCCTTAAAAAATATCTGCTTTTATCTCCGGCTGATATTGACCTTTCAGACGTTGACGGCACCGAAATTGCGCTTTACCGCGAAAACACGCACCTTAGCATAGACCACACCGAAAAGGTTTATTTCGGCTCTTCGCCCTGCTACACCTGGTCTATTGTAAGCAAGGAGGAATAATATGCTTTTTACGTCAGAAATTATTGATGAAATGATAAGTGCCATAAACACCGAGCTCAAGCCCTCCTCCTGCTCGGCTATAAGGGGCTTTGACACAAAGGGTCTGCCCATACCTTTGAAAAAATCCTACCTTTCATTTGTGCCAGAAAAAAATACCGTGAGCTATTTTGAGGACGAAAACAGAGAATTCTGCCAGAAAAACGAGGTTACAATACGTATGACCTGCTATTCGCCCCTTACGGCCCTTGCATCTCAGACCCATATTCTTCTTGAAGAGGTGCTTACCTTCCTCAACGAAAAATACATCACGGAAATTTCCGGCTACACCATTGGTGACACGGAATACGACAACGAGGTAAAGGCCTTTAAAATTATCTGCAAAATCTTTTACGAAAGAGAGAGCTGTCCCGCCCCCGATTCAAATAACGGTGCAATCAGCGTGCCGCAGAATTTTTTCTGTAAAACTCACGTTACGGATACGGAAATTCACGTAACCGCCGACGAGCACAAAAAATATAACGAGCCCTTTGTTACGGGCACCTATACGGGTGACGGCTACGATATTGAGCAGACGGTGAACATTGGCTTCAGGCCGAAGCTTCTTTTCATCTTCCGCCAGGGCTCTCCCTCAAGCGTATTTGACACGGATATACTTTTTATGAAAAACTACTGCGGCTTTGCCTTTGACGGAAAATGCTCAAAAAATCTTCACCTTACCTCAAAGGGCTTTTACGTGCTCGACAAGGTAAGCTCAGAGACGGAAACGAGGCTCAACGAGGACGGAGCCACCTACGTTTACGCGGCATTCAAGTAGGGTAATTAAAGCACAAAAAGGTCACGGAAACAAACGCTGCCTTATGCGGCGTGGGTTAACGCCGACACCCCATAAGGAAGTATTTCTTTAAAAAGTGAAATAACTTCACAATAACGCGTTAAAAATCACCGATATGCGTCAGCATTATCGGTGATTTTTGCCTTTTCTTGCAAAGCTGTTTCGCATTTTAAAGTGCTTCGCAGTTTCGTAAGAACTGAAAATTTCTTGTATTGAAGCCACAA
>SVOY01000006.1 GCA_015066105.1 Oscillospiraceae bacterium | reverse complement strand
TGTAACTCAGCTTGTTTTTACTTGAAGTGTACAAGCGGAAAATTTTCCTCTGCACGGCTTATTTCATCCCAAAAGCGTGCTTTTGGTTACTTTTGTCACAAGCGACAAAAGTAACACCTCTTGCGGTTCCCAAAATTCATAACGGCTTGGAGCGCCTATGAATTTTGACCGCTACGCCATCCTCACCCCGCTGTATCCGCCACCGGAGGCGCTTCGGTGACGATGCCCAGCCGGCCTGAGGCGGTAGAACAAAAAAGCAACATCCACAAAGAAACAAAAGCACAGCCTTGCCGTTTCGAAAACACATCGCCTACGTAGCACACAAGGAAAACAAGCACAAAAAATCACGCACGGAACAACCCGTGCGTGACTACGCCTACTTATGATACCTCGTGCCCAGCGAAATCTGCGCCGCACGGTAAAGCTGCTCAAGCAGCATTATCCTTGCCAGCTGATGCGGAAAGGTCATTTTGCTCATCGAAAGCCTGTATTTGCTTTTTGCCTTCACCTCATCAGAAAGGCCGAAGGAGCCGCCGATAATGAACACGGCATTGCTTATGCCGGTAAGTGCAAGCTCATCCAGCTCCCTTGAAAGCTCCTCACTGCTTCTCTGCTTTCCCTCAATGCACATTGAAAAAACGGCCGCACCCTTAGGGATTTTTTCGATTATCTTTTTACCCTCAGCCTCAAGAGCCTTGCCAATTTCCTTTTGCGAGGGATTATCCGAAAGCTTTTCGGGAGTAATTTCCGTCACCGTGAGCCTGCAAAGGGTCTGCATCCGCTTTATGTATTCGGCAGAGGCATCACGCAGATACTGCTCCTTCAATTTTCCAACACAGATTATATCAAGGTTAATCATAAAACCACCTCAGAAGCGTATTATTCCTTCGTCATTTTCTTTTTTATTCACCTGCAGAATACAGTCTCTGCCGTTTACGGCACCAAGCTCGTTGAGCACCGCAAGGCTCGTCTGAAAGGCGAGGTCGGGAAAATTGTTTTCATCACTCAGATGCCCGAGAAAAACCCTTGTCGCACCCTTGCCTACAAGCTCCCCGACAAATTCAGCACACCTCTCGTTTGAAAGGTGCCCCCTGTCTGAAAGGATGCGCCTTTTAAGATAGTAGGGATAAGGGCCGCTCTGAAGCATACCCACATCGTGATTGGACTCAAGCATTACAAGACTGCAGCCGAGAAAGTTTTCTCTCATTTTTTCCGTTACACAGCCCGTGTCCGTTGCAATTGCCGCCTTCTGCCCGTCAGAAAAGCTGAGCTGAAAGCCGCAGCTTTCGTTGCTGTCGTGAGGGGTGGCAAAGGGTTTTATAAAAAGGTCGCCGATTTCAACACCCTTTTCGTCAATAACCTCAAAGGGGAATTTTGAGGTAACATGGCCGTTTTCCTCAAGAAAATCCATAGTGCCTGCCGTGGCGTAAACGGGAATGTTATAGGTAGAGGCGAGTATGCGCATACCCTTGATATGGTCGGCGTGCTCATGGGTGATAAAAATGCCGCCGAGCCCCGAGGGGTCTATACCCCTTGCAAGAAGAGCCTCCTTGAGCCTTTTTGCACTGACACCCGCATCTATAAGTATCCCCGTCTTCGCCGAGCCGATAAAGGTTGAGTTGCCCGACGAGGAGGAAAAAAGCGAACAGAATCTCAATGTATGTACCTCCAATAAATAATACGGATTTCGAATTCATCTCACTGATATAATCATAACAAAGCAATTATTCATCATTCATTAAAAATAGCTGCCGGATACGGCAGCTATTTTATTATCATCCTGCACTGCCCATTTTTCCGCTTTCGGGAGTAATGGTCTTGCGATAAATGTCTGCGCCCACGTTGCGCAGCTTTTCAACATAATCCTCATAGCCGCGGTCAATGTAGACAATATCTTCTATTTCAGTCTTGCCCCTTGCCATAAGGCCTGCAATAATCATTGCCGCACCGGCACGCAGGTCGTCTGCCCTTACGGGGGCACCCGTAAGCTCGGAAACACCCTGGAAAACGGCGATTGTTCCGTCAACCTGTACGTTTGCGCCCATTCTTACAAGCTGTTCAATATACTTGAAGCGGTTGTCCCATACGCTCTCAGATACAATGCTTGTGCCGTTTGCAACGGCGAGAAGCACCGCCATCTGGGGCTGCATATCCGTCGGGAATCCGGGATGAGGCATAGTCTTTACATTACACTTGCGGAACTTACCGTCGGAGACAATGCGCACCGCCTCGTCATATTCCGTTACACTCACGCCGCATTCCTGAAGCTTTGCGGTAATTGATTCAAGGTGCTTGGGAATTACGTTTTTGATTGTAACGTCACCGCCCGTTGCGGCCGCGGCTACCATATAAGTACCTGCCTCAATCTGGTCGGGAATAATTGAATAAGTACAGCCGTGAAGATTCTGTACACCGTGGATTTTAATCACATCGGTGCCTGCGCCCCTTATGTCTGCGCCCATTGCGTTAAGGAAGTTTGCAAGGTCAACAATGTGAGGCTCCTTTGCGGCGTGCTCGATAATCGTAAGTCCTCTTGCCTTTACGGCGGCAAGCATAATGTTGATTGTTGCACCTACGGAAACCTTATCCATATAAATTGAACTGCCCGTAAGGTGTTCTGCCTTTGCGTTTATCATGGCGTTTTCAACCGTCACGTTTGCGCCAAGAAGCTCAAAGCCCCTTATATGAAGGTCAATAGGTCTTACACCGAAGTTACAACCGCCGGGAAGAGCAACCTTTGCCCTTGAATATCTGCCCAAAAGTGCACCGATAAGATAATAGGAAGCACGAAGCTGCTTTGTCATCTCATGGGGAATGATATAGGAATTAACGGTTTTTGTGTTGATTTCAACGGTATGCTTATTGATAATTTTCACCTGAGCACCCATCTGTGTCAGGATTTTGAACATACAGGTAACGTCACTGATATTGGGCAGATTTTCAATTCTGCACACATCCTGCGCAAGTAAGGTTGCAGGAATGATTGCAACGGCAGCATTTTTTGCGCCGCTTATTTCTATCTCGCCCGACAGTCTGTTACCGCCGTGAATAACCAGCTTTTCCAAAATTAAAATCTCCTCTTTCCTTTTTCTGAAAAGCAGAGCAAGCTCTGCAGGAGCCTTGTGCTCCTCATATAAACAAAAACAGACGGCTTAAAAGCAAGGAATTGAAGCAAAAACTCCGTCTGCTCATTAAAAATCACTATAAGACTTATGTATTATAACACCATTTTTCTCAAAAGAAAAGGTGTTTTCCTCTTTTTTGTTCAATATATACTAAATATTTTTTTCAACCCCGCTTTTTTGGTGTCAAAGCAAAGAAAAAGCGTTAATGATTTCTGTTTTTAGTTTTACACAAAAGCTCGGGTTAACTACTGTTAAAAATTAAAACACTTAAATATTGAAAGAGAAGAATTTTTTTGATATAATTGAAAAGGTAATTTTCAAAAAGGAGAAAAAACTATGGACAACCTGAAAAAAGCAAGAGAAAACCAGGCTAAATCAATTATAAAAAATCTCGAAAAGCGAAATATGACCGCCTATTACTGCCAAAGCAAGGCCGAGTGCCGCGAAAAGGTGCTTGAAATAATCGGCAAGGGCAAAACCGTCAGCTGGGGCGGCAGTGAAAGCTCAAAGGAATGCGGCATACCCGAGGCGCTTAAGGCCAACCCCGACTGCACCGTTTTTGACAGAGCAGACTACCCCGCCGACGAAATGAAGGAATTTTATAAAAAAGCCTTTTCCTGTGACTATTTCATCATGGGCACAAACGCAATCACCCTTGACGGTGAGCTTGTAAACATTGACGGCAACGGCAACCGCCTTGCAAGCCTCATTTTCGGCCCCGAGCACGTTATCGTGCTTGCAGGCATGAACAAGGTTGCAACCGATGTTCCCGAGGCACTGCACAGAGTAAGAAACATCGCCTCTCCCCCTAACACGGTGCGCCTTAATAAAAACACGCCCTGTGCCGTTGACGGCAGATGTCACGACTGCCTTTGCCCCGACTGCATCTGTAATCAGGTTGTAATTACAAGAAGAAGCAGAGAAAAGGAAAGAATAATCGTGCTTCTTGTCAACGATAATCTCGGTTTTTAAGCAGGCCGTAGTCAGGACACTGAAATAAGACTTATAAATTCAAGATTATCAAATATCAGTTTTGAGGTGACACAATGAAAGCACCGCTTGCAGACAGAATAAGACCCCTTACCGTAGACGATATGGTAGGACAGCAGCATCTTTTAGGCGAGGGCAAGGCACTTCGCAACATCATTGAATCAGGTGAACTGCCCAACCTTATTTTCTACGGCCCCTCGGGCATAGGCAAAACAACCCTTGCCTCTATCATTGCCCGTAAAACAAACCGCAAATTCCACAAGCTCAACGGCACAAGTGCAGGCACATCCGACATCCGTGCAATAGTGAACGAGCTTGACACCCTTGCCGCACCAAACGGCATACTGCTTTATCTTGATGAGATTCAGTATTTCAACAAAAAGCAGCAACAGACACTGCTTGATTACATTGAGCGAGGTGAAATCACTCTCATTGCCTCCACAACGGAAAACCCCTACTTTTACATACACGGGGCAATACTCAGCCGAAGCACTGTTTTTGAATTCAAAAGCGTTGCTGCCGAGGATATTATTCCCGCCATCAACAGAGCCTTCAACCTTCTCGAAAAGGAAAAGGGCGTGAGAATAAACGCCGACGACAGAACAATGCTTCACATTGCACACTCCTGCGGCGGTGATGTAAGAAAGGCGATGAACAGTGCCGAGCTTTGTGTGCTCAGCACCCTGCCCGACGAAAACGGCGAAATAACAATAAGCTACGAAACGGCAGATGAGTTGACGCAGAAAAGCGCAATGAAATATGACCGTGAGGGTGACGAGCACTACGACATACTTTCCGCCTTTCAGAAGAGCATGCGCGGCTCCGACCCGGATGCGGCGCTTCACTACCTTGCAAGACTCCTTGAGGCGGGAGACCTGCCCAGTGCCACAAGGCGGCTTCTTGTTTGTGCAAATGAGGATGTGGGCCTTGCCTACCCGATGATTATACCCATTGTGAAGGCCGCAGTTGACACCGCGCTTATGGTCGGCCTGCCCGAGGCAAGAATTCCCCTTGCCAATGCCGTTGTGCTTGTGTGCAACAGTCCCAAATCAAACTCCGCCTACCTTGCCTATGATATGGCGGCGGCAGATATAAGAGCAGGCAACTCGGGTCCCATTCCCCGTCAGCTTCAGAACAAACACTTTGACGGTGAGGACAATCAGAACAAGGGACAGTTTTACAAATACCCTCACGATTATCCCAACCATTGGACAGCACAGCAGTATCTTCCCGATAAAATAAAGAGCAGAAAATACTATGTTCACGGGGAGAATAAGACAGAGCAGGCTGCAAAGGAGTATTGGGATAAGATTAAGAAGTAGACAGTAGTCAGTAGTCAGTAGTCAGAAAAAACGCCCTCAGGGGCGTTTTTTTAATGCACCGACGGTGCAATTCATGATGAAATCAATTCATTGCAAAGCAAATTCATGCCGAAGTCAATTCATTTTTAATACAAAGCGTAGGAAAATAGCCTTAATTTCAAACCGTATAACACTTTTTAATTTGCAAAAAAACAGGTGCTTCAAACCGAAGCACCTGCTCTATCTTTTACTCTGCGGAATGCCATCAACCGCTATCCGCAGCGTCGCCCGCGATTGCGCATTACTTCTTCAGTCTCACCGTCGCTGTGAACAGGTCTCCGTTGATGCTTATTTCAAGCTCACCGCCCTGCACATCGCAAAGGCTCTGTGCAATGGAAAGGCCGAGACCGTTGCCCTCTGTTGAGCGCGACTCGTCGCCTCTTACAAAGCGCTCCTTGAGCTGGTCAGCCGTAATATTGAGAGGCTGCTCTGAAATGTTTTTCAAGGTAACCGTTCCGTAAGCACCCTCATTCTTTACCGTCACATAAACCCTTGTGCCGTAAAGGGAATACTTTTCAACATTTACAATAAGGTTTTCAAGAACTCTGTAAAGAAGCTTGCCGTCCGCCCTTACCGTGAGCTCGTTTTCAGGAAATTCCGCAACCACGCTCAGCCTTTTCTTCTCAAGGCCGTCGGCGTGCTCACCCAAAAGCTGACTCACCATTTCGTTGAGGCCGACCTCTACTATCTCGGTTTTAATGTTGCCCGTTGATGCCTTTGATGCTTCAACAAGGTCCTCGATCAGCTTTTTGAGTCTGTCGCTCTTTTCTCCTAAAACATCAAGATATTCCTTTGCATCAGCGTCATTGATTTCGCACTTTTTAAGAAGCTCAACATAGTTGATAATGCTCGTCAGCGGAGTCTTGAGGTCGTGTGAAACATTTGTGATAAGCTCCGTTTTTGTCTGCTCCTGCTTAACGGCCTCTTCAACGGCACTTTTTAATCCGTCACGAAGGCTCATCACCTTTTCCGCACTTTCTCTGAGTGTTTTGGGCAAGGCATAGGTGTTGATATAAACATCATAATTACCCTGACGGATTTCTTCAAGCAGGGAGAAGATTTTGTGAAGTCCGCCTAAAATACGGATTACCCATACAAGCACTCCTATATCAAACAGTACGCAAAGCACAAGAATGAAGCAGGTATAATTATCCACAGCCTCTATTACACCAAAGAAAATAAGCACGGCGTTGACTGCAGCTACAAGGCCTGCTCTGATAAGAGTACCCCTTGCAAACTCCCTTGTGTAAAGCAGCTTTTCATTTATAACGGGGCTGAGCTTATCCTTATAGAGTCCAAGACATTTAATTATAAGCCAAACGGGAGAAAGCCTTTTAAACAGCGTTCTTGCCTTGATGTGCCTTACAATGAAAAGCACAAGGTCAAGCACAAGCGCAGTAAATGCTACGGAAAGCAGACTGCTTACCGTAATAAAGGTCTTGTGATAGTCGTCGGCAAACTCATCGCAGGCTACTACAAACAGACCTGATACGCCCCAACCCAGCAACACATCAAGAGCAATGCGCCAGTCGGTAAACATTGCATCGGCTTTCATAAGATAAATGCTTTTGTCGCCCCTGCGTCTGCCCGACCTTACAATAAGGTAAATAAAGCATACAAGGAAGATTGTTCCCATAACGCCTGCTACCATTGCAACGCTTTCAATTATGTCCTGCGCCTCTTTTATCTGAAGCTCGGTTGTAAGAAAAAGGTCGTTTTCACTGTAAGCATCAGGGCTCATATCAACACCGATAAGGCAGAGCCAGCCGCCGCCCTCCTCATCAACAAAGGGCGTTGAACTATAAGCATCAACATATACTGTCGACGCCTGAGTAACCGGCACGGTTACCTCCGTACTGTCATCAGCGGTTGTTTCGGCAACAGCTGTTGTAGCCATTATAACGCCGGACTCATACTCGCCGGCCGTGCCGCCGTTAAAGCCGCCGTGGGTGTAAAGCCGTCCGTCAGACAGATAGATTTCACCGTACTCCCTTTCGCGGCAGTAAAAGCCGAAGGCTGCAAACTTTTTCTCAACCTCTTCATCCGTGCTCTTTTTGCCAAGGCCCTTCACATTGGTGTAAACCTTACCCGAGGTGTCACGGATAAAATATCTGCCCGAGGGATACTCCTGCTTTACGGTATCGGCATACTTTTTGTACTCGGCGGCAAAGGCCTCTGCCGAGCCGTAGCTGTCCGTAACAAAAAGATGTCTGTCTGAAAGCTCCTTTTTCAGGGCAGTGTCATCAATTTTAAAGGCATATAAGCCGGGCTTGTAGCTTTCAAGAATAATTTCTTCGGGCTCATCGGACCAATCATCCTCAAGTATCTGATAATAGTTGTTAAGCTCAAAAACACCGTCAGCACCGAGCTCCTGCGCCTTCTTTTTAAGGCTCTCATCTCTCGGGTATTTTACAACATTATCTGATGAATTGTTGCAGATTTCCGCATAATCGAGCCCAACCGAGGAAATATTATCCTCATAAATATCAATGGTATTTCCGCTGTATTCGGCAGTTGTAAGAAGCCCCAGTGGCTCAACCACACCGCTTTCAACAAGCCTGAGATAAAATATGAACTCATCGGAAATAATATTCTTTATAAGGTTTTCCTTAGCTCTTTTGTAATATTCGGTATTACTTTGGCTTATACTGTTTTTCCACTGCTCATAGGCTTCTTCACTGCCGTTGCCGAAGTGACCTATCATATTTGCAAGGCCGTCGGAATATCGGCCCACATGATATTTAAAGGTTTCCGTTTCCGTAACGGACCTGTCTTTTACAAAAGCCCTGTAAAAGGCATCCTCGTAGGAGCAGTCGCGTATGCCGGCAGCATCAACCGTATAGATAGCTTCTATTCCCTTGCTCACACAGTTTGCAACCGAGGTAAGGCAAAGCATTACGGCCAGCACCTTTAAAATAAGGGTGCTGTTAAATTTTTTCAATTTTGTATCCAATTCCCCACACCACCTTTATATATTTGGGATTTTTCGTATCAAACTCAATCTTTTCACGGATTCTTCTGATGTGTACCGTCACCGTTTTTTCCGTTGAAAAGGCTTTTTCATTCCATACGCTTTCGTAAATCTGATTAGAGGAGAGAGTCCTGCCCATATTCTGCATAAGGTATTCTATAATTTTATACTCCGTTGCCGTAAGACGCACCTCTTCACCGTCAAGGGTAACACTCCTTGCCTTAGTGTCAAGCACAAGGCCGCCCGTTGAAATAATATGGCTTTCCTCCGCAACGCCGCCAAAGGAAACATAGCGTCTTATCTGACTTTTCACCCTCGCACAAAGTTCAAGGGGATTAAAGGGCTTTGTAACATAATCGTCTCCGCCGAAGGTAAGGCCTGCAATCTTGTCCGTATCCTCACTTTTGGCAGAAAGGAAAATAAGGGGCACATTACTGCTTTCACGAATTTTCAATGTTGCAGAAACACCGTCCATCCTCGGCATCATAATATCCATTATAATGCAGTGGATTTTCTCCCTTTGCATAATCTCCAGCGCCTCGGCGCCGTCATAGGCGCAAAAGACATTATAGGAATCTGCCTTAAGATAAATTTCGATAGAACGGACAATGGCTTTATCGTCGTCACAGACAAGCACGTTGTACATTTCAATCTCCTCCTTTCACGGTACAGCATCATTATAAGGGGTAAAAATTAAAAGTGGTGATTATAATTATAACAGATTTATTACAATTTTCATAGAGGGCGGAGAAAAAAGCAGGCAGGTGCTCCTGCGGCGCGGAGCAATTCGCGCGGGGACAAAAGTAAAAGTCACGCCCGAACTTAATCGCGCGTGACTGCTGACTGCTATAATTGCGAATTTTTTCGTGCCGCCGCTTACTGCTCTCCCGTGAACCAATTTATAATCAATTGGAACATAGCCTTGAGCCATCTGAAAAGAGCCATAAGTCTTGAGGCAGTTGTAGGCTCTTCGGCATTACTGCCGTCAGGCACTTCATCCCAGAGGGTAAGGTGGCAGTTTTCCTCTGTCATAATTTCAACGGTGCCTGTGTTGAAGTTCTTTGTGCCGTCCTCATAAAGCTCCATTGAACCGGGAATATAAATCATATACTGAGGATAGCTCGGGTTGTCGTTTACGGTGAATTCTGTGTTGCGGCTGAACTCTTCAATTATCTTGTGGTCAAGCACAAAATAGTCGTGATAGCCGTTTTTGAGAATCCAGAGGCTGTCCTTGAAAAGGCTTGTTGAAGCGTCAATCTGTCTGTCCGGTGAAATATACTTAAGTGTGCCGTTAAGCTCAGCGTTGAGCATATATGCCTCATCAAAGGTGCTGTAAACATCATCTGCTACCGTTGCGCCGAAGGAAGCGTGCTTAAGGTCAACAAGCTCGTCAGAAATCTGATCCTGGCTTTCAACAAAGGGATACATCTGTGTGCCGTACTTTGCAAGGGCACCGAAGTGTACGCCTGCATCCTGACAGGCCTTGATGATTTCTTCCTTTCTTGAGGTCACGTTCTTGTAGTTGTTGTTGATTTTTTCAATGAGACCTGCGTACTCCTCTTCAAAGCCTGCGCCCTCAACGGAGAACACGAAATCTCTTGCCTCTTCAAAACGCTCGGGCTCAACAAGTGACCAATAGCTGGGGAAGGTTGCGAACATTGCTATTGCAAGGCGGGGCACAAGCCCCTCGTAGATTTTTTCATAAAGCTCATCAAAGGTAAGGCCGAGCTTGTCGATAACGCCCACCTGAGCAAGAAGGTCGTAAGAAGAGAAGATAATCTCATTCATAAGCGGCGTTGAAGCGATAAGACCTGCAAAGCTGTTTGTGTCAAGGTCGGTGTTCTGATAGCCGAAACGCTCAATGGCCCTTGCATCAATTTCAATGTCGCCGCAGAAGGCATCGGTAAGAAGCACAGTGCTGTTACCCACCGTTACGTTGAAGAATACATTTTTGATGTGACCCTGTGTACCGTACTTGTTAAGGTATGCAAGCAGATAGGCTCCGCCGAAGCAGGTGCCGCAAAGGGCAACCTGTTTTTTGCCCGTTGTTTCCATAACGTCAAGAACATACTGATGGAAATCATCAATCATATCCTCGGGGTCAAGTCTCCAGTCATATACATACTGATAGTCGTTGGCATAATATCTGCCGCCCTGACTTTTGCCGGTATCGCGCTTTCTTGTTGTTTCGTTTGATTCAAGTGATTCGGGATGAAGGCCCGAGCCGTAACGGGGCTGAGCATTGCCGTCAAGACGAAGCTGCTCAAAAATGGGAGAAACCTCATCATAAAATGCTTCATAGTAGTTGTCCCACTTGTCAAAAAGCAGACCCTCTGTAAGGAAGGGTAAAAGCACGTTGGCAACACTCTCACCAACGGAGTCGCCTTCAATGTTTGCAAGGGCATCGCCCCAGATGTTTTTGTATCCGCCATCAACAGTTTCGTCGGGAACATAAATCTGTGTGCCGTCACCGCGAAGGATAACAATGGGGATATTCTCCACCTGACCTGCCACGGCAAGAGAAGGCACCGCACAGGAAAAAGCGAGAATAAGTGCAAGAATTAAGGATAATGCTTTTTTCATAAAAATTACCTCCGATTTGTTTGTTAACAATATATTAACACTTGGTGAGAAATAATTCAAGAGGTTAAGCACATAAATTTGCCACCAGTTTTCAATGAATTTGCGCCGAAAAAGACATAATCATATAATCTGTCGCAGATGCAAAGAAAAAACCGACAAGTAAAAACTTGTCGGTTTTGGTGACCCGGACGGGAATCGAACCCGTGTTACCGCCGTGAAAGGGCGGTGTCTTAACCGCTTGACCACCGGGCCTTATATGTAAAAGAGGAAGGAACGCGTATCCTACACTCTTTATTTTACAAAATGGTAGCGGCAGTGGGACTTGAACCTACGACCTTTCGGGTATGAACCGAACGCTCTAGCCAACTAAGCTATGCCGCCACAAGTACGCCGCTTTACACAACGCTTGCATATTATATTATACAATCTTTGATTTGTCAATACCTTTTTTTATTTTTTTCAAAAAAATTTGCAAGGGCTTTTTTCGCCTTTTTTCAGTCTCTCAGTGCTTCAAAAAAGTCGCTGAGCACTGCGGCACATTCCTTTTCCATAAAGCCGCCTATTACCTGAGGCTTGTTCATAAAGGGCATTTCGCAAAGGTTGCATACGCCACCCATTGCTCCGCCCTTTTCATCATAGGCACCGAAAACAACTCTGTCAATGCGGGCGTTCATTATAGCCCCCGCGCACATAGGGCAGGGCTCAAGGGTAACATACATTTCACACCCGTCAAGCCTCCAGGAGGAAAGCCTTTCGCAGGCCGAGCTTATCGCCTCGGTTTCCGCGTGAGAAAGTGCGTTCTGCTTCGCCTCTCTTTTATTATATCCCTCGGCAATGATTTTATCCCCTTTTACTATAACGGCACCCACGGGAACCTCACCCGCAAGTGCCGCTTTTTTTGCATTTTCTACGGCAAGTGCCATAAATTCCGTTTTTATCATAAATCCCTCTTTGTCAGCTTCCTGTTTTGATGTATTCCGCCGTTACGTAAAGCATATAGGCTATTGCCATAAGCATAGGCAGATTGAGAAAATACGCCTTGATTTTTTCTGCATTTGTCAGCACGCTCTGCCCCGTGAAAAGCGGCTGCTTCCTCGTTCTGATTGCAAAATAAGCAAAGCTCAGCATACCGAGCAAAAGCGTTCCGTAAAGAATAATCACGTAAAAGCCGAGTATCTCATCCTCGCCGTAATGCTCACTGAGATAATAAATAACCGTTGAAATTGAATTGTTGAGCGCGTGGATTATTATGCCCGTCCACAGCGTGCCCGTTTTTACGGAAAGATAACCGAGGGCACAGCCGGCCATAAGCGCAAAGGGGGCCTGCACCATATTGCCGTGCAAAAGTGCAAACACAACGGAGGATACCGCTATTGCAAAGCCGTCACCGTAGCGGCGCAGATTACCCATAACGTAGCCCCTGAAGGCAAGCTCCTCAACAACGGCGGCAGTAATCGCCACACGGAAAAAGGTGAGTATTATTCCGCCGACGCCCTCAGCCATAGGAATTTCGGGCGAGGTGAATTCAACGTTCACCGAGCTGAAAAAGGCGGATATATAGCTGTTTATGATATTGCCGAGCATACAGAAGCCGAGACCTGACAGCACGGCAGGAAGCATCAGCGAGGCCTTATAGGGTCTGCCGAGCATAAGGGGCTGTTCTGTCTCTGAGGCCTTTTTCATTCTGCCGCCCATAAGCGCAAAGGGCAGGAGCATACCGAAAACAACAACTATTATATCAACGGCACTGCTGAAATACGCATCGGAAAAATATCTGTCGTAAAGATTGAAAAGCTGCAGCATAAAAATAATTGCACTTTGCAGAAGCACGCACAGCAGTATTGCCCAGGCGGTATAGCTGCCGAGCCTTTTAAGAGCCTTTTTTTCAAGCTCCTTTTTCATAAAATATTCCGGATTACAGTTATATACCCCGTAACCGAAATCACCGAAGCCGTTATTCATTCTGATTTCTCCCCGACGGATTTATCTGCTCTTTTGGCAGTGGTCTGATTTTCGTCAACGCCCTCGGTGCTTGAGGGCACAAACATAATTTTGAAGGTCATAAGCATAAGCCTCAGGTCCTCGAGTATGGACTGATTTGCAACGTACATAAGGTCCATCTGCACCTTATCGTAGGGCGGAGTGTTATACTTGCCGTAAACCTGTGCATAGCCCGTGAGACCTGCCTTGACCTGAAGGCGGAGCGCAAACTCGGGCATATCCTTTTCGTACTGCTCGGCAATCTCCGGCCTTTCGGGACGGGGTCCCACAAAGGACATATCGCCCTTTAATATATTGAAAAGCTGAGGAAGCTCGTCAAGTCTTGTTTTTCTGATAAATTTGCCTACGGGTGTAATTCTGCTGTCGCCCTCGGCGGCAAGGCGTGCAACACCGTCCTTTTCCGCATTCTGAATCATGCTTCTGAATTTAATGAGTCTGAACTGCTTGCCGTTGGTGGTAAGCCTCGTCTGTCTGTAAAAGGCGTCGCCGCCGTCATAGGCCTTTACGGCAACGGCCGTCACTGCCATAACCGGTGAGGAAATGATTATCGCAATAAGAGAAAGCACTATGTCAAAAAATCTCTTTACAGCAACATAAATAAGGCTCTGGTCGCTTCTTCTGCAACGGTAAACGGGCACGTTGAGAAGCTGTATCGTTCTGCCGCCGCGGATAATTGTATCGGAAATTTTGGGCTTTACGTAAGCCACCTTGCCCTTTGCAATGCAGTGCTTCACAACCTCATTGCGGTAATCGGAATGAACACCGCAGAGCACAACGGCATCCGCATCTCTCATTTTTTCAAAAAGCTCTCGGAGTGAGCACTCCTTGCAGTTAAGCTTTTCCTTTACGTCAAAGCGCTTACTGAGCTTTTCAATGCCCTCAAGGGAATAGTAGGAATCCATATTTTCATAAACGAAAATTGTGTTTTTCGGCTTGTGGATTTTAAAGTAAACGAAATCCGCAAAAAGGCACCACAGTGACGCCGCAACGGAAAAGCCGAGGAACATTGCCACAAATGGCCAGATTGAAACAAGTCTGTAGCTCAGCAGTGAAAAAATGATGTAGCATATGCCCTGCTGAAAGCCGATTGCAATTATCTGTGAAAAGGCAAGGTCCGTAACCGGTGACGTGCCCACAAGAAAGCCGCCGAAGACCTTGACGAAGGCGGTATAAAAAAGCACGAAAAGAGCACCCATAAAGTAGTTACCGAGGCGGTAGAAGGGTGTGGGAATATAGGGGTTATAATGCTGTGTCCAGCAATAGTAAAGCACGCCGGAAAAAGCCAGAATTATAAAGCCCTTGAGAAAATAAAGCACTATTTTTTCAACAAGGTTGTGGGTTTTTATTTTCTTTCTGTCCATATCAAATATCCTCGTTTTTATTCTCAGTCTATTTATTATTTCCTTAATTTTCTTTTTAATTTACGTTACAGTCAAAGTAATATTACCATATAAAAGCAAATAAGTAAATAGCACACATATAAAATTGTCACTGCCCGAAGCTCACGGGCAGTGACAATTTTAATTAGGCTTGTTAAAATGTGACTTAAAATCAATAGGTGAATTCCCAAACCTCATCAAGAGCACCCTCAAAGTTTGCGGTACCTGAGGCAAAAGCAATCTTTGCGGCGCCGTAGCCGGTCATGGGCATTTTGTTTACAAGCTTGATAACCTGACCTGCAGCATTTACGGTAACCTCAACGGTTGAGCCGGGATATTCCATGGTTGAATCGGTGATGGTTACACCTGAAGGAAGGTCGAGACCCATAAGGTTAAGATAGCCGATTGCCTTTGAGTTGTGGGGAGGAATGGGGCTTGTTGCAGTTGTGCTTTCGGCAACAAGAACAACAGTGTAAACCGTGTTGTCGCCCTGCTTTTCTGCCTTGTAGCTTGCAACGCCGTCAGCTGAAAGAGCAAAGTCCTTGGTTGCATCGTTTGAAGGAGGAATAGCTTCCTTGACGGGTCTTGTTGAGCCGTCGGGATAGGTTGCCGTGCCGTTTACAACAGTGATTACTTCATCGGTGGGCTCACCCACAATGCTGGAGATAACACTGTTTACGGGATTCTTCAGACTTTCGGCAGAAAGTGAAGTAAGGTTAACCGTAATGTTTTCTGTTTTATGAGCAGTCATATTCTGCTCAGCCTTTACCTTGTTTACATATTCAACAACCTTGCCTACAACCTCTTCCTTGGACATAGCTGAGGGGTCAGCTGCTGAGGGAGCTGAGGGAGCCGTTGTTGTTATGTCAGACGTTCCGGGAGTCTGAGAAACGGTGGGCTGAGTTGTGGTGGGCGCTGTTGTAGTGGGCTCTGTTGTGGTAGGCTCTGTTGTTGTGGGTGCAGTTGTGGTCTGGGTGGTGGTGTTGTTGACACTTGCGGCCTTCTTCTTTTCACGGATTGAACCGATTTCAATACCCATAACAAGAATCCATACTGCAAGAACAATCGCAATTATAGCCTTTACTTCTTTTTTCATTATTACTGTCTCCTTCGTCGGCAAAATAAAAACTGAACACATTCAGCCGCAGTTTATTACATACTTATTATACCATACTCAAAAAAAGCCTTTTTGTCAATAGATTTATAAGCAGAACACAAAAATTTTACATTATCACGCGTTAAGCTTTTTTCACCCTTACAACAGGGTGCGACGATTTCGGCACCCGAAAAGTCTTATCATTTAACCGTATATGCTGACTTCCCCTCTTTGCGGCAGTCATTTCCAACAAAGCTTCTAACAAACTATACAAACAAAGTAACTGTTTTTTAACCAATATGTTACATTTTAACAAATTCTATTGAATTTTATTTTTTATAGTGCTATTATTTAATATGTATAAAAATCTTTAAATTAAAGAGGTGTTGAAATGACTGAGAAGAAAATCCTCGGCGACGATGTTGCCCTGTATCTTTTTCATCAGGGAAACAACATGAAGGCCTACGAATATATGGGCTGTCACAGGGTAAAGGGTGAAAAAAATCTTTTCTCCTTCCGTGTCTGGGCACCCCATGCAAGGTCAGTAAGCGTAATAGGTGAATTCAACGACTGGGACGAAGGCCGCGGCGTTATGAAAAAAATCAACGATGCAGGTATGTGGGAATGTTACCTGAGCGACGTAAAGCCCTATGATGCTTACAAATTCCTTGTAACTGCAGCCGACGGCAAAAAAACCGCCAAGGCCGACCCCTACGCCTTCCACAGCGAAACAAGGCCCGGCACAGCCTCAAAATATTTTGAGCTTGACGGCTACAAATGGGGCGACGCAAAATGGCAGAAGTATAAGGAAAGCGTAAACGTTTACGCCTCACCCATGAACATTTACGAGGTGCACGCCGGCTCCTGGAAGCAGCACGCCGACGGCAACCCCTATACATACCGTGACCTTGCCGACGAGCTTGTGCCCTATGTAAAGGATATGGGCTACACCCACATTGAGTTTATGCCCCTTTCGGAATATCCCTTCGACGGCTCCTGGGGCTATCAGGTGACGGGTTACTTCTCCGCCACCTCCCGCTTCGGCACTCCCCACGATTTTATGTATCTTGTTGACACCTGCCACAAAAACGGAATTTCCGTTATTCTCGACTGGGTGCCCGCCCACTTCCCCAAGGATGAGCACGGCCTCAGAATGTTTGACGGCGAGCCCTGCTACGAATACAAGGACCCGAAAAAGGGCGAGCACAAGGAATGGGGCACGATGGTCTTCGACTTCGGCAGAAACGAGGTTGTTTCCTTCCTTACAAGCTCCGCCGCCTTCTGGCTTGACAAGTATCACATTGACGGCTTGCGTGTTGATGCCGTTGCCTCAATGCTTTATCTTGACTACGGCAGAGAAAACGGACAGTGGATTGCCAACAAATTCGGCGGCAACGAAAACCTTGAAGCCGTTGACTTTTTCCGCAAACTGAACAGTGGCATCTTCCGCGAGTTCAGAAATCCGCTTATGATTGCAGAGGAAAGCACGGCCTGGCCCCTTGTTACAAAGCCTGCCGATATCGGCGGTCTCGGCTTCAACTTCAAGTGGAATATGGGCTGGATGAATGATGCCCTGAAATATTTTTCAATGGACGGCCTTTCGAGAAAGTACAACCACACCCTGCTTACCTTCTCCTTCTTCTATGCCTTTTCGGAGAATTTTATTCTCCCGATTTCACACGATGAGGTTGTTCACGGCAAATGCTCACTCATAGGAAAAATGCCCGGTGAATATGACGATAAATTCCGCGGCATACGCTCCTTCTTAGGCTACCTCATTGCTCACCCCGGCAAGAAGCTCACCTTTATGGGTCAGGAGTTCGGTCAGTTTATTGAATGGAAGTATGACAGCGGCCTTGACTGGATACTGCTCGACTACGAAAAGCACCGTCAGCTCAAGGAATACGTCAGAAGGCTCAACCACATTTATCTTAAGTATCCCGCACTGTGGGAAATTGACTACAGCTGGGAGGGCTTCAAATGGCTCGTCAGCGATGACCACACCAACAGCGTAATCGCCTTTTCAAGAAGAGACAGCAAGGGCGACGAGCTTGTGGCCGTTGCCAACCTCACCCCCGTCACAAGAGAAAAATATTCCTTCGGCGTTGAGCGCGAAGGAGCCTACGAGGTTATACTCAACTCTGACGATATCGCCTTCGGCGGCGAGGGCAAAGGAACAAAAACAAAGGTTACTTCAAAGAAAAAAGGAATGCACGGCTTTGAAAACAGCATAACGCTCAATCTTCCCGGTCTTTCCTTCCTTCTTTTGAAATACAAGGGCAAGCCCGCAAAAAAATCAGTCAAAAAAACTATTACAGAATAAATTTACAGGAGGAATTTTTATGCTCAAGAAAACAGAATGTCTTGCCATGCTTCTTGCAGGCGGACAAGGCAGCAGACTTGGTATCCTTACCAAAAACATCGCAAAGCCGGCAGTTCCTTACGGCGGCAAGTACCGCATTATCGACTTCCCTCTTTCAAACTGCATCAACTCGGGAATTGAAACCGTCGGCGTACTCACACAGTATCAGCCCCTCGAGCTGAACGACTATATCGGCAACGGTCAGCCCTGGGACCTTGACCGTGCCTACGGCGGTGTACATATCCTTTCACCCTATCAGCAGATCAAGGGCACGGAATGGTACAAGGGTACCGCAAACGCCATTTATCAGAACATCAACTTCATTGACCGCTACAACCCCGAATATGTTGCCGTTCTTTCAGGTGACCACATCTACAAGATGGACTATAACAAAATGCTTGAGTTCCACAAATCAAAGGATGCGGCCTGCACAATAGCAATGCTTGAGGTGCCCTGGGAGGAGGCCTCACGCTTCGGTCTTATGTTCGTAAACGATGACGGCTCAATCACAGATTTCGAGGAGAAGCCGAAGAACCCCAGAAGCAACAAGGCTTCAATGGGCGTTTACATCTTCACCTGGAGCAAGCTCCGTCAGTATCTTATTGACGACGAGGCTAACCCCGAATCACACAACGACTTCGGTCACAACGTTATCCCCGCAATGCATCAGGCAGGCGAGAGAATGTTCGCTTATAAGTTTGACGGCTACTGGAAGGACGTTGGTACAATAGAAAGCCTTTGGGAGGCAAACCTTGACCTTCTCAATCCCAAGGTTGACCTTGACCTTTCAGACGACAGCTGGAAAATCTACTCACGCAACCCCGTTGCACCGCCCCATTTTGTTGCAGACAGTGCAAAGGTTGAAAACTCAATGATAGGCGAGGGCTGCTACATTGCAGGTGAGGTTGATTATTCAATCCTCTTCTCAAACGTAACCGTTGAAGAGGGCGCAACAGTCAAATATTCAATCGTTATGCCCGGCACAACCATCAAAAAGGGCGCCGTTGTTGAATACGCTATGATTGCCGAAAACGCAGTTGTAGAAGAAGACGCCCACATCGGTGAAAGCCCCGAAAAAATTGACAACCTTGAAAACTGGGGTGTTACCGTTATCGGCGAAAAGGTTACCGTTGGCAAGGGTGCCGAGGTAAAGGCAAAAGAAATGATTGACGAAGATATAAAGGGGGTTAAATAATGGCTGCTTCAAATGTTCTCGGAATTATTTACTCAAACGCTTATGACTCACTTTTAAGCGAGCTTACAGCTGTGCGCACAATGGGCTCCGTTCCCTTTGCAGGCAGATACAGACTTATCGACTTTGTGCTTTCAAGCATGGTCAACAGCGGCATCGGCAAGGTTGGTGTAAGCACAAAGGCAAACTATCAGTCGCTTATGGACCACCTCGGCTCAGGCAAGCCCTGGGACCTTTCAAGAAAAAGAGACGGCATTACCTTCCTGCCTCCCTTTGCAGGTGAAAAGTACGAAAACCGTGTTAACGCCCTTGAGGCAATGCTCCCCTACATTTCAAAGTCAACCAACGAGTACGTGCTTATGGCTGACTGTAACGTAGTATGCAACCTTGATTACACCGAAATCATCGACGGCCACAAGGCAAGCGGTGCAGACATCACCATTGCATACAAAAGAGGTATTGCTCCCAAATTAAGCCATGTTATGACGCTCGACCTCGGAGACGACGCAAAAATCGACGCTATCAGAGTCGGCGAAACAAGTGACACAGCCTGCGACTATGCACTTAACATTATAGTTATGAGCAAGGCTCTTCTTGAAAGACTTCTCCGCGGCGCACAGATTATGGGCTCAAAGAATTTCGAAAGGGATATTCTTGCCGCAAACGTAAATTCACTCAACATCAGAGGTCACAAGATTGACACCTATGCAAAGGTAATCGATTCTCTCCAGAGCTACTACGACATCAGCATGGAGCTGCTTTCAGGCGAATACCGCGACCTCTTCAACAGGGAAAATCCCGTTTACACAAAGGTAAGAGACGATATGCCCGCAATTTACGGTGTTTGCTCAAGCGCAAAGAATTCACTTGTTGCTGACGGCTGCATCATCAAGGGTACTGTTGAAAACTCAATCCTCTTCCGCGGTGTTCACGTTGCAGAAGGTGCAGTTGTCAAAAACTCCATCATTATGCAGGACAGCTTCATCAGTGCAGGCGCAAAGGTGAACTGTGCAATTCTTGACAAGGATGTTGTTATCAAGCCCAACCGCGAAATCAGCGGCGCTGAAACTTATCCGCTTTATATAGGAAAAGGAATTACAGTTTAAAACAATAAAAGTTCTTTGGTTACTTTCTTACAAGAAAGTAACGCCCCGCGGCGAGCGTTATATACATAATTGACCTCGCCGGTCGGGCAACACTTTTTTTGAAAAAAGTGTTCAAAAAACTTTTCTGCTTCTATCACTTCCAGAAAGGACAAACTAAAACTATGAAAGTATTATACGTAGCAAGTGAGGCGCTGCCCTTTATGGCCAGCGGCGGACTCGGCGACGTTGCCGGCTCCCTGCCTCAGGCTCTCAGAAAAAGACTTATCGGTTGCAGAGTTGTAATGCCTCTTTATGACACAATCAAGCAGGAGCTCAAGGACAAGATGACCTTTATCACTAACATCTCTGTCCCCGTTGCATGGAGAAGACAGTACTGCGGCATTTTCCAGGCAAAGCATGAGGGTGTAATCTACTACCTCATCGACAATCAGTATTACTTCAAGCGTGATACAATCTACGGCCACTACGATGACGCAGAGCGTTTTACCTTTTTCTCACGTGCGGTGCTTGAAATTCTTCCCGTTGTTGACTTCAAGCCCGATATCATCCACTGTAACGACTGGCAGTCAGCTCTGACTCCCGTTTTCTATTCAACCTTCTACAGCAAGGACCCCTGGTATCAGGGCATCAAAACCGTTTTCACAATTCACAACATTCAGTATCAGGGCACCTACGGTATGGAGCTTGTTAATGACGTTATCGGCCTCAACCCTGCTGATACCGAAATCGTTGAATATGACGGCGACGTTAACTTTATGAAGGGTGCCATCGAATGTGCCAACAAGGTTACCACCGTTTCACCCTCTTACGCAAACGAAATCCTTGACCCCTGGTACAGCCACGGTCTTGACACAATTCTCCGCGAACGTCAGTGGAAGCTTCAGGGCATACTCAACGGTATCGACACCGTAAACTATGACCCCGAAACCGACCCTAGCATTGTTAAGAACTACACTGTTAAAGACGTAAAGGAGGGCAAGGCTGAAAACAAGCGTCAGCTCCAGGAAAATATGGGTCTTCCTCAGCGCGCAGATGTTCCCGTTGTCGGCCTTGTTACAAGACTTGTTTCTCACAAGGGTCTCGACCTTATCAAGGGTATTCTTGACGAGCTGCTTTACACAACGGATGTGCAGTTTGCCGTTTTAGGCTCGGGCGACTGGCAGTACGAAAACTTTTTCAGAGAAATGGCAGACAAGTATCCCGACAAGTTTGCCGTAAGGATCGGCTTCGTGCCCTCACTTGCAAGAAAAATCTACGCCGGCTCAGACCTCTTCCTTATGCCCTCAAAGAGTGAGCCCTGCGGCCTTTCACAGATGGTTGCCCTGCGTTACGGCACAGTGCCCATTGTACGTGAAACCGGCGGCCTTCGCGACTCAATTTCAGACAGCGGCGACGGTCAGGGCAACGGCTTCACCTTCAAAACCTACAACGCACACGATATGCTCGGTGCAATAAGAAGAGGCCTTGAAGCCTATGCAGACACAACCCACTGGGATGAGCTTGTTATCCGTGCAATGGAATGTGACTGCAGCTGGGGCAAGAGTGCAAATGAGTACATCAAGATGTATAAGGAGCTGCTGAAGTAATTCGCAATTAGCAATGCGCAATGCGCAATCGCGGGCAAGGCTTCGAATATAAGAAGGTCTGTTGCCGCCAAATCAGTTGACACACAAAAAGCAGGTGCTGTTCAAAGCACCTGCTTAATTTTTTTATAACGCTTCAGCGTGGCGGGTTATCGTTAACCTTTATCCGAAGGGTCGGGCGCGATTGCGAATTGCGAATTGCGAATTGCGCATTAGATTGAGCCCATTGAATAGTTGGGAGCTTCCTTGGTGATTGAAATATCGTGAGGATGGCTTTCGATAAGACCTGCTGATGTGATTCTGATGAACTGAGTCTTTGTCTTGAGCTCATCAATGGTTGCACAGCCGCAATAGCCCATACCTGCACGAAGACCGCCCATCATCTGATAAACGGTTTCACCGAGAGTTCCCTTGTAGGGCACACGGCCTTCAACGCCTTCGGGAACGAGCTTTTTGTTGTTTGCCTGGAAGTATCTGTCCTTACTGCCCTTGTTCATAGCGGCAATAGAACCCATACCGCGGTAAACCTTGTATTTTCTGCCCTGATAAATTTCTGTATCGCTGGGTGATTCCTCACAGCCTGCAACAAGCGAGCCCACCATAATTGCGGATGCGCCTGCGGCAATAGCCTTAACAATTTCGCCCGAATACTTGATACCGCCGTCACCGATTACATTCTTGCCGTACTTTGCAGCCTCCTCAGCACAGTCATAAATAGCCGTAATCTGAGGAACACCGATACCTGCAACACCACGTGTTGTACAGATTGAGCCGGGACCGATACCAACCTTAACGCAGTCTGCGCCGGACTCAAGAAGAGCCTTTGTTGCGGCGGCAGTTGCAACGTTACCTGCAATAAGTGAAATTCCGGGGAAGGTTGCCTTAACCTTTTCAACAGCCTTGAGGATGTTTTTGCTGTGACCGTGAGCTGAGTCAAGAACAAAAGCGTCAACGCCTGCGGCAACAAGAGGAGCTGCTCTGTCAAGCACGTCTGCAGTTGCACCGAGAGCGGCGGCGCAGAGAAGTCTGCCGTGGCCGTCACGGGCGGAATTGGGATACTGAACAGCCTTTTCAATATCCTTGATTGTAATAAGTCCCTTAAGGAAGCCGTTTGCATCAACAAGGGGAAGCTTTTCAATCTTATGCTTCATAAGGATAATCTTTGCTTCCTCAAGCGTTGTGTCCTCTTTACCTGTAACCAGGTTGTCCTTTGTCATAACCTCGCTGATTCTGATGTTGTAATCAGAAAGGAAGCGAAGGTCACGGTTTGTGAGAATACCTACGAGCTTGCCGTTTTCACAGATGGGCACACCTGAAATACGGTAGTTGTGCATAAGCTCTTCTGCTTCGTAAACGTAATTGTCGGGAGCAAGGAACATGGGATTTGTGATAACGCCGTTTTCACTTCTCTTAACCTTGTCAACCTCTGCAACCTGCTCTTCAATGGACATATTCTTGTGGATAACACCGAGACCGCCTTCACGGGCAATAGCAATAGCCATTCTTGATTCGGTAACTGTGTCCATGGCAGCTGTCATTACAGGGATGTTGAGTCTGATGCCTTCTGTAAGCTGGGTTTCAAGTGAAACGTCAGCAGGAAGCACATCTGATTCGGCAGGGATGAGAAGAACATCGTCAAAGGTAAGTCCTTCTTTTACGAACTTTGAATTGAATTCCATAATCATTTTCCTTTCCGCAATTTGTTTTGTGCACCACCCGCAGGTGAAAAATTTATTAAGGTATTATATCACGAAAAAAAGCACCTTTTCAAGTCCTCAGAAGAAATTTTTTATAAAAATTGCAATTTATAACACCTTATTAAATAATTTCCCTCTTGACCCTTTTAAAATAAAGTTATATAATACCATAAATGGTAAGAAAACTCCCGAAAGGACGACATACAATGGAAGAAAAAATTATCACTCCCGAAAACGCACAGCCCGAAAAGAAAAAGAAAATCCTTTCCTGTATTCAGCCCTCAGGTATTCCCACCCTGGGCAACTACCTCGGTGCACTGAAAAACTGGAAGCTTCTTTCAGACGAGTTTGACTCAGCCTTTGCCGTTGCCGACCTTCACGCCATTACGGTAAGGCAGGACCCCAAAAAGCTGCGTCAGCAGATTACAGAGGTTTTTGCCCTTCTTCTTGCAATAGGTCTTGACCCGGAAAAGAGCATTATTTTCATTCAGAGTCAGGTGCCTGCCCATGCACAGCTTGCATGGATACTCAACTGCTACACCCAGTTTGGCGAAATGGCAAGAATGACACAGTTCAAGGATAAATCACAGTCCCACGCAGATAACGTAAACGTAGGCCTTTTCTCCTACCCCGTGCTTATGGCGGCTGATATTCTTCTTTATCAGGCTGACCTTGTACCCGTAGGCGCAGACCAGAAGCAGCACCTTGAAATTGCCCGCGACATCGCCTCACGCTTCAACGGCATTTACGGCAAAACCTTCACTATTCCCGACCCCTATATCGGCAAGCAGGGTGCAAGGGTTATGTCACTCCATGACCCCACAAAGAAAATGAGCAAGTCCGACCCCAACCCCAAGTCATTCATCTCCGTTTTTGACGAGCCCAACACCATTATGAAGAAAATCCGCAGTGCCGTTACCGACTCCGAGGGCGGCGTATACTACGGCGAGGGCAAGGAAGGCATCAACAACCTTATGGGCATTTACTCCTGCTGCACGGGCCTTACTATGGAGCAGATTGAAAAGGACTTTGCAGGCAAGGGCTACGGCGACTTCAAGAATGCCGTAGGTGAAGCCGTTGTCGAGGAGCTTCGCCCCGTACGCGAGCGTTATAATATGCTTATGAAGGACCAGGCATATCTTATGGATATGGCGGCAAAGGGTGCCGAAACCGCTTCACGCATTGCCGACAGAACACTGCACAAGGCAATGAAGAAGTGCGGATTTATAGTTAAGTAAGGGCTGAGGGCCAAGGGCCGAATAATAGTAAGTAGCAAGTAGTAAGTAGTAAGGAAACGCCCCGAAAAAATCGGGGCGTTTTTTAGACTAAAGGCCAGAAAACACCGCTTAGCTGTACCGCAGAGCAGAGCAAACAACAAGAAAAGAAAAAGTCGGTGTATTAAGTCACAAAAACAGATATATTCCAAATGAGAAGCCTTATTTGGAATATATCTGTTTTGCTTTTTCAATCTTTAGTCAAAGAACCACCATTTTCATGCACAAATGCTACAAGGCTCTCTCATAAGCTTTGCAGTTTCAAGCGGCAATTCAAAGCCTGTTTTTCCTGCACATGTTGGCTCCTTGTGATACTTTTTTCCGGAAGGCGTTATGAAAACCTTTTCCTTCTTCTTAGAAGGTGTGTTCAAGCTATATAAAAGCTCGCCGTTACTGTTTATCACAAAACCAAAGCCTTCATATTCGGAAAGGTTGATTTTTCCGTTGGGGCTTATCAGATAAAGCGCTTCAGACTCATTAACAAGTCCTGCATTGCCTATTGTAAAAGTGTTTCCATCCGCTTCAAGCCTTACTGATTTCACATCGGGAGCTTTTTCGCAGTAAACAAAAGCATCATGCTCACTGTAACTGAATTTTATAATTGAAGGTACAGGCCTTCTTTCTTGAAAAAGATAATAATACAACAAGGCATTACACATAACCGACAAAACAAGTAAAACAACAATTAAATATTTCTTTAAAGCTTTCATAATTTGTGTCCTCACTTTGGAAAAATAAAAAAGTGTGTCCCAAACGAGACACACCGAAAAATGCATCTCAATTTGTTGCGACACAAACTAACTCTCACAATAGGCAAGGTTAAGAAGAGATACACTTTTTCCAAAGTGTTTCCCTACTGTGAGATAATATGTAGTTTGAGTCGCAGGAATATAGTACCACATATCGTATTAAAAAGCAATATAAAAATTCAAATAACTATCGGTATAGGTTGAGTATAAAAAAAAGAAAAAGAGGGGACTCTGTCCCCTCACCCCTGCAAGCTTTTGAAAAAGCTTGAGCAAAACTTTTATTTTCTTGCGCCCTCGGGCGCCACTCGGCCCTTTCCTGCGCGGATGCCGACAAAAAAGTAAGCGCAGAGCTTAATCCGCGCTTACTACTTACTACTTACTACTCACTACTTACTACTTACTACTTCGTAAGCATATTATGATACCTGCCCATCCAGTAGGGAAGCGAATAGGTCGTTGAGCCTTCCATTTCACCGGGATTGTGAGCGTTGTCAATCTCATAGGTTGAGCCGTTATACTTGTGAAGCGAACGCTCGTCGGGAGCGGCAACCTTCCAGTCAAGCTTGCCAAGGCCGAGCACTGCACCGATAAGGCGGAGAGTGTTGTTGTCACTGTTCCAGAAGGGCGGCAGATAACCGTTGGCATCAAATGAAAGCTCGCTTGTGCCCTCAATACCGAAATCGTCAAGGTCAAGCTCATAAACATCGTCACGGTTGGGGTTTGTGGCGCACATACGTCTCAAATCAATGGGATGACGGTCAAGCACCCAGGATGCGGTTTCGATAAGGCTGTTGCCGTAATAGTCGGTCTTCACCTCATCGGGGTATGCAAGCTGATAAACGTAGTACCAGAGTGCATTTTCGCTGAAGCTCATTGAGTACCACCAGCCGTCAAGTGCTTCTCTGTAATATTCCAGAAGCTCCTCATCATCCTCAAGCTGGAAGAGTGTATAGAAGCCGAGCATTGCCATTTCCTCGTCGGAATAGTTTAGAATAATGCGGTAGAGAGTCTTAAACATCTCAGTGCCCACAATAGGTCTTAAAATAAAGCCGAGAACGGGTGAAACGCTGTTTGCAAACTCAAGAATACACATCTCGTATCTTTCGAGCTCCTGAGTCATAATTTCGGCATACTCATAGCCTTCGGCAAGAGCAGCCATTCTGTATTCGTCCTCCCACTTCTGGTTGCCCGTGATATAAGCGGCAACCTTGAAGGCGGTGAGAATAACAAGTGAGTTGAGCGGTGAGCCGCCGAGGGTCTGTCCGTTATGGAAGTAGATTCTTGAGAACTTTGCCCAGGTTGTAGGCTGGCCGGAGCCGTCTACCATTGTGTATGAGTTGTCAACAAGGTGCTGAGCAAACTTCTCCATTGTCTCCTCAAGCATAGCCTTGAGCTCAGGGTCCTCGGGAGCAAGAATATCGTAAGCGAGCTTATAAAGGAAGAGATGACCGATGATTTCGTCAGAGCTTGTATCTCCCTTGTAAACGATATCTTCAATATCGTAATCCTTGCCTATGAGATTGTTCCACAGCCTTTCGGGAATTTCGCCCGTTGCGTTAACCTTGAGACCGCGGTAGTTTTCATTGTGAAGAAGGTAGTCACTGCCGTCGCCGTTTGTCTTTGTTGACATACCGGTTGCAGTACCGTCGCCGTTGTGTGACCAGTAGGCATAACCGTCGTAATCGCTGTAGCCTGCCTCCTTTTCGCTCTTGAAGGAGTAGGTTCTTGCCCAGAAGCCCTCAAGAAGACGGGTGCGCATCACATAGGTATCCGTTGAGCCCTCTGCGTTGGGGTCTGTCCAGCTTTCGGGGCTGTAAAGCTTAAGGTGGTCCTCATAATCCTGAACGTAGGACCTGATACCGAGCTTCATATACTTGTTGTACATATTGTCAAAGGCATCTGCCGGGCTTTCGTAGGGGATATCCTGGGAGTAATCGCCGCCTACAATTGTTGCGCCGTCGGTGTAATACTTGCCCTTGTCAAGGTTGTTTACGTTACCGTTACGCTGAGCGCGGTTATAAGCCTCAACGGTGCCCTCACGCATTGAAATGTATGTAAGAAGGAGCACGGCCTCAACAGAGCTTGTAGCGGTCTTTCTTGCGGCTTCAATCTCTGCCTTGGTTGCGGTGGGGTCATTTTTGAGCACGGCGTAGCGCATAAGCTCACCGCCGCCGTACATTGACGTCCACAGACCGTCGTTGTCGCTTTCCTCGGGTATCCATTCGCCGTCGATAAGATAAGCGTTTGATACCATGCCTCGTCTTGCAACGTATTTCTGTGTCTCCTCGCTCATCATTGCCGCCTTGTCCGTGCCGTCAATGTCAAGCATTTCAATGTGGGTATAGCCGTCAGCCATAACGGTCCAGATACCGTTTTTGCCGTCGGCAAAAATTGCAAGCACGTTACCCTCTGAGGTATCGTTTGCGTAAAAATATCTGTCGCCCATAAAGCGTTGCTCCCTGTCACGGGCGTTCTTTGCGTTCTCGTCGGTACGAAGCACACCGTAGGCCATGATTTCCCACTTGGCACCGTCAGCGGTGGTTGCCGTTTTTGCATTTGCATACTTTGACTCGTCGGCCACCTCGGCGGGAACATCCTTGCTGTCCTTTGAAAAGCGGCTTACAATTTTCTGAAGGTTGGAGCCCTCTGCTACTGCCTCGCCGTTGAAATCAACCTTTTTAATGCCGCTGTCAGCTATCTTCGTGCTCTTTTTAACAACGGTGAGCTCAACACTGTCCGTAAGTCCGTCAGCATTCTGTGCGGTAATTGTTGCAGTGCCCGCCTTAAGTGCGGTAACACGTCCCCATATATCAACACTTGCAACGTCTGAGGGCTCTGCACTCCACACGAGCACACGCTTTTCAGTGCCCGAAATAAGCACGTCAAGAGTTCTGCTGTCGCCCTTTTCCATTTCCCAGTTTTCGGGCACAATTATGCTCAGTCGCAGCTCATCATCCTTGCCTGCCTCTGCCGCAAGAACGGGCATACACATACCGAAAACAAGCAGAAGCGAAAGAAACAATGCCATTGTTCTCTTCATAAATATCTCTCCTTTTTATCTTTTGGCCAAGCGATCTCGGCCTACTACCATATAATACCATTTGAAAAAGCATACCGTCAAGTTATTTTTTGTTAAATTTCGGGATAAGGAATTATTGCCGGGCAGCAAAAAAAGCACTGACTTTTATTCAACAGTGCTTTTATGTGTTAATTTTCAGGAAAAGGCTCAGGCTTGTCAGTATAACCCAGAATGTAATCTGCAGATTTGTTGAAATGTCTGCAGTATTGCTCAATATCAAGCAATGTCGGCTCACTGCTGCCTGTTTCCAGATGTGAAATTTTTCTTTGAGTGGTATTCAATGCCTGCGCAATGTCAATCTGCCTTTTGTCGCTGTCCTCTCTCAGGGCGCGTATTCTTTCGTTGAATTTCATATTATCACCTGTGACGATTTTACCAGAGACAAAAATTGACTATCGATGTATAGACGAAATTTCTCTATAATATGAATACTACCGCCCAAAACCGAGGGACTGTTGCATAAAATGCCGAAGACGTTTTCTTCGCCCCGAAGCTGTATGCTTATACTGCGAGAGGGCGAAAAAAGGCTAAAAAGCAACGTCGGCTCCGAGCCGCAGTAAAGCTTATATAAGCTTAAAACAGATGTAACTTAAGGCTATGCTTCACCTTAAATTACATCTGTTTCATGTTATTTGCTTTTTGTTCTGCGCTTAATGCGGCAGTCCCTTCTTATCTGTTCTTTGCAAGAGCTCTCTGAATTGCCTTGATAATTTCAACAATGGGAATTACAAGGAAGGCAAGGCCGATTGAAATTGCGTATGCCTTAAGGTCAAGGTGAGTGAACTCGAACATATCTGCAAGGAAGGGAACCTCAATAATAGCGGTTGTAAGAAGAAGTGAAACAACCATTGCAAGATAAAGCACAACGTTGTGTGACTTCTGACCGAGGCTCATTGCAACGGCGGAGCCTCTCTGTGAGCGCATATTGAAGGAGTGGAAGATTTCACACATGCTCATTGTGAGGAAGGCCATTGTCATACCCTCTTCGCAGTTTGCAATGTTTGTGAACTGCCAGTGACCCGTTTCAAGGAACTCACCGATGAAGAAGGCGGCAAGTGTAAGCACTGTAACGAGAATACCCTGATAGAACACGTCAAAACCCATACCGCCGGCGAAAACGCCCTCCTTACTGCTTCTGGGCTTACGCTGCATAATGTCTCTTTCAGGCTTTTCAAGGCCGAGAGCAAGAGCGGGAATACTGTCTGTTACAAGGTTGATGAAAAGAAGGTGAACGGGCTTGAGAATTGTGAAGTTGAGAATTGTTGCGGCGAAGATTGAAAGCACCTCTGAAAGGTTTGAGCCGAGAAGGAACTGAATAGCCTTTCTGATGTTATCGTAAATTCTTCTGCCCTCTGAAACTGCGCCTACGATTGTTGCAAAGTTATCGTCTGCAAGCACCATATCGGCAACATTCTTTGTAACGTCGGTGCCGGTGATACCCATACCGATACCGATATCGGCACTCTTGATTGAGGGAGCATCGTTAACGCCGTCGCCGGTCATAGCGGTAATCATACCCTTTGCGCGCCAAGCATTTACGATTCTTGTCTTGTGCTCGGGCTGAACACGTGCATATACGCGGAATTCGGTAACTCTTTCGGCAAATTCCTCTTCGCTGATTTTGTCAAGGTCGGCACCGGTGATGGCGCTTGAAGCGTCGGAAAGAATACCGAGCTCCTTGGCGATTGCAACGGCGGTATCCTTGTGGTCGCCCGTAATCATAATGGGAGTGATGCCTGCACTGCGGCACTCTGTGATAGCATCCTTAACCTCGGGACGGACGGGGTCAATCATACCTGAAAGGCCTACGAATACAAGGTCGTTTTCGTTAGCCTCCGTTGTCATTTCGGCAGGAACGGTATCAAGCTTCTTCATTGAAAGAGCAAGCACACGCAGAGCCTTGTCTGCCATAGCCTTGTTCTGAGCCATAATGCTTTCCATAACCTCTGCGGTCATGGGGATTTCCTTGCCGTCAATGATTGCTGTCTTACAACGGCTGAGAACCACGTCGGGAGCACCCTTTGTGAACTGAATGTATGAGCCCTCATACTCATGTACGGTGGACATCATCTTTCTGCCCGAGTCAAAGGGAAGCTCGGCAACTCTGGGATATTTTACCTTAAGGTCGTTTTTGTTGAGGTCTCTTGAAAGAGCATAGTAAACGAGAGCGGCCTCGGTGGGCTCACCGTTAACCTTGTCTCCGTCAACCTCAGCGTCGGTGCAAAGGGCCATACCCGTTGCAAAGAAGTCCTTGTCACTGCAGAAGGCTTCAACAACGGTCATCTTGTTCTGAGTGAGAGTACCTGTCTTGTCTGAGCAGATAATCTGAGCGCAGCCAAGTGTTTCAACAGCCGTAAGCTTACGGATGATAGCGTTCTTTTTTGACATATTTGTAACGCCGATTGAAAGAACGATTGTAACAACTGCGGCAAGACCCTCGGGAATTGCGGCAACTGCAAGAGAAACGGCAACCATAAAGCTTTCAAGAAATACCTCAAAGCTTACGGCACCTGTGTTTTTATAAGCCATAACAGCCTGGAATGCGAAAATGAATACGCAGATACCGAGAACAAGCCAGGTAAGAATTTTTGAAAGCTGAGCAAGCTTAATCTGAAGGGGAGTCTGTCCCTCCTCTGCCTGAGCAATAGCGTCGGCAATCTTACCCATTTCGGTATCCATACCCGTTGCAACAACAACAGCCTTACCGCGGCCGTAAACAACGGTTGAGCCCATATAGGCCATATTCTTTCTGTCGCCGAGGGCGATTTCGTTGTTCTCCTTGCCGTTAAGCACCTCAATGAGCTTGCCTACGGGAACGGATTCACCGGTTAGTGCGGCTTCCTCAATCTTCATGCTTGCACATTCGAAGATACGGCAGTCGGCGGGAACGGCGTCACCTGCTTCAAGCACAACAACGTCACCTACAACAAGGTCCTCACTTCTTACGGAAACCATTCTGCCGTCGCGGTAAACCTTGCTTGTTGCGGCAGACATTTCCTGCAGTGCTTCAATGGCGGCCTCGGCCTTGCTTTCCTGCAAAACGCCGAGAACGGTGTTGATAACAACAACAACGAGAATAATAACTGTGTCTGTGGGGAATACAAATCCGCCTGCTTCAAACCATTCCGTAACAGCTGAAATAACCGCTGCAATGATAAGAATGATAATCATCGGGTCGGAAAGCTGCTCGATAACTCTGGCAAACATAGTCTTCTTTTTGCCTTCCTCGAGCTTGTTCTTACCGTTTTTCTCAAGTCTTGCCTGAGCCTCTTGTTCGGTAAGACCGTTTTCTGATGAAGCTACGTGAGTAAAGACTTCATCAACGGGGTGCAAATAATGTTTCATGCGGGTCTTCCTTTCATTTTATATTTTACCTAATTTTTTTAAATATATCAAAAAAGACCTTTAACGAAGCGCTTTTGAACTTCGTTAAAGGTCTTGCTACCTGAGTAAGGCCTGCAAACCAGCCGAAAGGCATGATGTTGATTTACAGCGAAAGCTACTCCCCTTTAAATGACCTTATAATTTTAACACATTGCGGTTTTTTTGTCAACACACAACAGCCTCTTTTTCCTCCGCGGATGTTATATGCTTTGTTTTTTTCAAAGCCGAGCTCATGCTGACAAAAGTTGCAGCAACCGTAGGCACGGTTGTAACCATTGCAAGCATTACGTCATAGAAGGTATCGTACAGTGGATAAAGCGCAGTGTTGTATGCACCGCGGCCGAAAACCTTAAACAAAAAGCTTCCATCAGAGGGACCCCAGTAAAAGCCCTGATTTGTTGTGCCCCATATAAAATCGCCGATAAACTCGCTGATTTCCCAGGCGGGCATAATAAAGAATGAGAACAAAGCCGCAAAGGCCGTTATTATAACTATGTTTTTTCTGCTGTCGGGCTTAACAAGGGTAAGGGCAATATAGTAGCCGCCCAACGCACAAAGCACGCCCGAAATAAGGTGAAGGAACAAATCGAACCTGGGCACAATGTTGTAAATCAACACATAGTTGCCGCAGTAGGAGCCAAGGAAAACGATTACCGTAATAAGGCTCTGTGCGCGGTAGCTCACTCTTGAAAAGAAGGTGCCCTCAGGGAAAACAATGTGAACAAGGGTAATTGCAAAGGTTGCAATTAGGTTTGCACAAAGCAGAATAGCCTCTGCACGGTTTTCCATTACTATAAAGGCATAAAGCATACACGCCCTCGTACACCACCAGAAAAGGATATCCGCCGTGTTGCAATCCCTTGAAAGCTTTGCTTTTTCCGCTTCAAATTTATTATGCACCCACGTACCGAAGCTTACACCTGCTTTTTCCTTTTTTGTTTTGGCAAACAGAGTCTTGCTTCTCAATCTCACGGTTATGTACATTACGGCCGTTGTCAAAATACCGCCCAGCAGGGTCATAAGCATATCCTCGTCGGTATCAAGCAGATATCTCTGACCGTCAAGGGACATAGCAAGACCGAAAACGCGGTAAAACCAATGGTCGTTTGTAACAAGGTCTGCGTGCAGCAGATTTGTGCCCCTGTAAAAATCAATAAAGAACTCACCCAACTCCACAAGTATTGCTACCGTGCCTGCAAAGCACATACCCGAAATAACGTTGAGCGTAAGCTCGTTTTTATTTTTCGCCTTTCTTATCTTCTGCATAATAAGATATCCGAGAAGGGCACTTATCACACCGAGAATAAGCTGTGCAAGTATATCCCATTCGCCGATACCTGCTGTCTGTTGTGTTTCCATAGTAATACCTCTTGATTATTTGTTAAGCTCCAGAACCCTTTCTCCGCCGATATAAAAGGCGGTAATCACACAGCGGCCCTTGTAAAGCTTCACCGTTGCGGTTCCGTTAAAATGCTTTTCGTAAGCTATAATGTCCTGAATGTACTCATTGAGCTTGTTTATATCAAAATTATATATGCGGTCCGGCTCATTGAAAAAAGCCTCAAGCTCCTCACGGCTTTTGAATTTTTCGCCGCAGAAGGTATAATTTTCATAATCTATAGCAAAGGAGCTGTATTTTCCCAAAGCGTAGCATTCGCTAACCTGCTCCTCGCTGACACGGGCAAAACCCTGCTCATCCGTATACACAAACAGCTTTTCCGAGGTGAGATAAAAGCCTTCGGCCACGGGCCTGAAGCCTCTTTCGTCGTATTCGGATATTCCGCTGAGCCTTACGGTATATTCGGTGCCCTTTTCCGCCACGGTTCTGTCGCTTATGTTTTTAGGGTGCAGTGGAGAAAAAATATACAGCACAAGAAAAACAGTACAGCAAAGCAGCACCGAAAAAACGGCTCTGAGCACCGTGAGCAGCCTTTTTTTGTTTTCTATGCTCATTTCTTCACCTCCGTGAAAAAAGCAATACCTTCCACACATTATGTGCGGAAGGTATTATAGCATTGCTTTGCGAAAAAATAAAGAGTTATTAACAATTTGTAATTTTTATCAGTCTGACAAAGCCTTGTGCTTCATAACCAATTCTTCGCCTATGTAAAATTCACCTACAACGGCAATTCCCTTATACACCTTAAGCGTCACCTTACCCTCAAAGGGAATGTGCCACAGCGTGTTGTAATAGCCGTCCTGCGTTGTCATAAATTTTTCAAAGGTGGTAACATCGTTTGTCTCATCCTCAGTGATAAGAATTGAGGTCTCCACAAGCTCTCTCATACCGAAGTCATCTCTGACAAACTCATAATCGTCAAAGTTAACCTCAAAGGCATTGTATCTGTAAAACCAGTTATAATCCGTAAGCTCTCTTTTATCGGTTTCGTAAAAATCAACCTTGCCGTCCTCGGCATTTTCAATGCAGAGCTTGTAATAATAATCCGTGGTGTCGCTGTCTCTTATGTCCTCATCCTCGCCCCACCAACGGTAGCCCACGGTATAGCGATTGCCGATATTAGTATACATTACACCCTTGTTCATGCTGTTGATGTGGGTATAGTAAAGGGTATAGCTTTCACCCTTTTCAAGCACATCGGAATAAAAGCCGCCCTCATAGGCTATAAGCACCAAGGGAAAAATCAGCTGAAGCAGTGAAATCGCAAGCAAAGCTGCGAGCATCCTTTTGTTTTTCATTGCAGCTCCTCCTCTCCGGCATCAAGAGAAGCAAGCCTTTCACTTTCACGAAGACGGGATATTTTAAGGTTGACAAAAAGCAGTGCCGCACCGCACACAATAAGCAGTATGCCCGTTGCAACAAGGCCAAGGTCAAGCTGATAAAGCCTTGCAATAACAACCACGCAGGAAAGCACAAAGCCCATATTAAGGTGTAACAGCCTTCTTTCCTTTGCGCCGTAAACAATGAGCATAACAAGTGCCGCAAGCGAAAGGAAAAAGCTGACCGTTGAAAAGCCATTTTCAACAAGCCTGAACATCTCATATTTTTCATCGCCATACCTGATGTCGTCAAAAACATTGATTATGTTGTAGCTAAGCAGTGCAAGGGTAAGCAAGGCTGTATAAAGGCGAAGGTATACGCTCTGAGGCCTTGTCTTTTCCCAAAGGATTAAAGCAAGGGGTGAAAGGCACAGAACAAGCACAAGCGCATCGGCTACTCTGCCCGAGGTGTCACCGAATTCGAATATAATCGCAAGAAAGCAAAGTGCCGCCGCAGATGCGGGCAGACCGAGCACACGGTAGGGCGAAACGTAATCCGTATGCTTCTGACCGACAAGAAAGAAAATAACCGAAGCAAAAATAAGCATCGAGGCAAAGGGCACAACATCGGTAAAGCTCATCACTATGCAGTAAAATACCGCCGCAAGGCCGATAAAATTTATCCACGAAGCAAAGGTGTAGCGGATAATGTTGCTTTCCTTTTTATAAAGCCTTGACGAAAGATAAAAGGCAACGGCCACCATTGCCGCAAGCACAAGAGAAATGAGCATAAATTTAATAATATCCTGTGCGCTGTCGCTTTCGTTTATATAGCCCAGGTGCTCCGTTTCATTTATAAGCACGGTGAACCAGGTGATACCGAAGCCGTAGCAGGCCGCAAGAGGTGCAAGGCTCCTGAACAAAGCCATAAGCGCAAAGGCATTCACGGCAAAAAACAGATACATCCAGCTGTCGCTGACTATGTAATGGTTAAGGTTAAGCGTACCGAGAAGCACGCTCACGGTGGTTACAACACCCACAAGCCACAGCACCGACGCGCCCTCGCACCAGGGTAGGCTTTCTTTTTTCTTTAAGTAAGTATATATTCCTGCGCCCTGACCGAGGAATGCAGGTATACAGCAGGTAAACAGCTTGAGTGCCGTGGGAAAATCCTGCCAGAATTTTGACATAATGAGCACCACGCCCACACCGATAAGAAGACAGCCGAGTATTGAAAGCACCGTAACGAGGGTGTTGCCGAAAAGCTGCTTTTCCTTTTCCTCGGCGGTGTTTTTCCTCTTGCCGTAAATCAGCTCCTCAACCTCAATACCAAACACCTCTGCAAGGGTCTGAAGAATACCGAGGTCGGGCTGAGTGCGGTCCGTTTCCCAGGAAGACACAGTCTGCCTTGTAACGTGAATTTTCGCCGCAAGCTCCTCCTGGGTCATTTTATTAAGCGTTCTTTGCTTTTTGATATTTTTTGAAATTTTACTCATAAGCTTCACCGTCCTTTCTGTTGGTGTGCTTTAATTTTATCATTACAAAGCTTAAAAATAAACAGTTTTATCCTAAAAGTCGCCGCAACAATATGTTGCAACGCTCCTTTATTTCAAAATAGAAAAATAACTCCTTTGCAATTACAAAACCGACCGTTTATTGCATCTTTCCGCTAAGCTCAATATACACATCCGTCTCCCTGCTTATCTCCTCAAGAAAGGCACGGCACCGTGCATCCTCTTTTAAAAGTCTGCCCACCTCTTTTACCCTTCGAAGAAAACGGCGGTCAAGCCTCACCTCGGTAAAATTGCGCACAACGGGACACACCTCACTGCCTCTTATATCGGGGATAACCTTTATTCTCCCCTCGGGAGTAATATAAGGAAAGAAGGGAAAAATCATACACGAAAGCGGTCTTTCCTCTCTGCTGCAGCTGCCGTTGCACACGCAAAGGCGCACTCCGTCCTTTTCAATCACCGGCAAAGCCGTCTGCTCAAAGGGGAAAAGGAGCATACCCGTTTCACCGTCACCCTTACAGCAGGCCTTGCCGCACAAAAGTCCGCAGTCCTTTTTAAGCGGAGTCTTATCCCCAATTATCCTTTTCGCCTTTTTATAAAGTCTTTCGCAGCTGTTCTTCATATTCAATGTCCTTTCCGCTCCCCACGGTCACTGCCGTAAGGCTCTTTTCTCTTATCGGTTCTCACGGCTAACCCGCTTTTAATAATATTGCACAATTATTATACAGTATTTTCTAACACAAAGATATAATTTCGGTTGAAAAAAATTCTTTTTTGTGGTATATTTACTTGTATAGTTTTTCAGCAAGGATAGACGAGGTTAAAAAAATGAAAATTGGTTTTGACAACGACAAGTATATAAGAACACAGTCTGAGCATATCAGAAAAAGGCTTTCTCAGTTCGGCGGCAAGCTTTATCTTGAATTCGGCGGCAAGCTCTTTGATGACAACCACGCCGCAAGGGTACTCCCCGGCTTCAAGCCCGACAGTAAGCTCAAAATGCTGCTTGAATTAAAAAACGAGGCGGAAATTGTAATTGCCGTAAGTGCAAAGGCTATTGAGCAGAAAAAGCTCCGCCGCGACCTTAACATCTCCTACGATAAAGAGGTGCTTCGCCTTATAGACCTTTTCAGAAGCGTCGGCCTTTTCGTGGGCAGTGTTGTTGTCACTCAGTATGACGGACAAAGAGCCGCCGATATATTCAAGGACACTCTCAAAAATCTGGGCATAAAGGTCTTCACTCACTATCTTATCCCCGGCTACCCCTCAGATGTGCCTCTTATCGTTTCCGAAAACGGCTACGGCAAAAACGAATACGTTGAAACCGAGCGTAAAATTGTTGTTGTTACCGCCCCCGGCCCCGGCAGCGGAAAAATGGCAGTCTGCCTGTCACAGCTTTATCACGAGCATTTAAGAGGCGTTGAAGCAGGCTACGCCAAATTCGAAACCTTTCCTATCTGGAATCTCCCCCTCAGCCACCCCGTCAATCTTGCTTATGAGGCGGCAACAGCCGACCTTAACGATATGAATATGATTGACCCCTTCCACCTTGAGGCCTACGGCAAGGCAACAGTCAACTACAACCGCGATGTTGAAATCTTTCCCGTGCTTCAGGCCATATTCACCAAAATCTACGGCTTCTCACACTACAAGTCACCCACAGATATGGGTGTAAATATGGTGGGCAACTGCATAGTTGACGATACCGTTGTTTGCGATGCGGCCAAGCAGGAAATCCTGCGCAGATACTACGGCTGCCTTTGCGATGCCCGCTCCGGTCTCGGACAGAGCAAGGAAAAGGATAAAATTCTTCTGCTTATGAACAAGGCGGGCATCAGCACCGAGGACAGACTTGTTGCCAAAAGAGCAAACCGCATTGCAGAGGAAACCTCAAAGCCTGCCGCCGCAATAGAGCTTTCAGACGGCACGGTTGTAATAGGTAAAACAAAGGAGCTTTTGGGTGCCGCCTCTGCGGCTGTGCTCAACGCACTCAAGCATCTTGCAGGCCTTGACGATAAGCTTCTGCTTCTTCCCGAGCATCTTATTGAGCCGGTGCAGGGGCTTAAGGTTAACTATCTCGGCAGTAAAAATCCCCGTCTTCACGTTGACGAGGTCCTTGTGGCACTTTCCGTAAGTGCGGCAACGGATGAGGACGCGGCAAAGGCACTCGCCTGCCTGCCCGAGCTTCGCGGATGTCAGGCGCACATTTCGGTAATCCCCTCAAGCGTTGACTCAATTATGTTCAACAAATTAGGTCTGCAGCTCACCTGCGAGCCCGAATTTGAAAAGACAAAGCTCTTTCATTTAAAATAAAAAAATAATATAAAATACTAAAAGTCAGGAGAAGATAATATGAGAGACTGGAGTAATTTATTAAGCAAGGTACAGAAAATGAGCTACGAGGAAATCGTTGCAACGGGCAAGGACATTGTGGACAAGGTGCTTGAAATTGCGGCAAAGTATTCAGACAGCGATGCCGCACCCATTATGCTTGTCGGTCTTGCCGCCTACACGGCCTCAGTTGACGATGACCTTTCCGATATGGAGCTTCAGCTGATGAACGATGTTGTGGGCATAAAAGAAAAGGATTTCCGCGGCTTTGTTAAAATTGTAAAGGGAGACAAGAAAATTGTCAACGAGCTTCGTGAGGTTGCCCTTTGCATGACAAGCGATGAGATGGACCTTTTTGCTTATATGCTTGCACTGATTTTTGCCGTTGACGGCGAAATCAGTGACGCTGAGATTACCTTCCTCAAGGAGCTTTGCGGCTAAGGTTGACGATAATGGCACAGGAACAGTAATGCAAAATTTAATTTTTATGCTAACCTTATGTTTAAATAACAGCAAGCCCTCGAAGCTTGCTGTTGTTTTTTGCGTTTTTCTTGTTACTTGAAAAATATTTTCTGTTTTTTATAATCTTTTTGTTGACAAACGATAAATTGTGTGCTATTTTAAAGTCACAGTGAATATATTTTTTTCAAGGAGGTTTAACAATGAACAGTGCTGATAATCGCTATGAACCCTTATCCGTTTTATATAAGCCTGACGCTTACGAGCTTAAGCGCGGTGATTTTTTCATTATGCTTTGCCTGTTCTGTGCAGTCTTTGCCTTTTCTCTTTACGGCTCACTCTTTTCAATAGAATTTCTTTTTGACGCGGGCTTAGGCGGTTATATAAAATGCCTTTGTCTTTTGCTTGTATTCGCCCTTTCACTTTTTTACGTCAAAGGCCAAAAGGGTGCTTCGGGACTTTCAACGGCATTTTTCACCCTTTGCAGTCTTTGCTTCGCACTGCCCTATGCCGTAAACGGCGGCGATTTTTATTGCGCACCCGCCTTTCTTTACCTTACGGGGGCGGCCCTTGTTACAAAAACGGGAAGCCTCACACAAAAAAGAAACAGCTACCGTTACCTTTCCGAGGAGCTTAAGGATATTTTCATTTGCCCTCTCAGATACTGTTTTTTGCCTGCAAGGGCAATTCTGAAAAAGGTCCGTTTAAAAAGGAACAAAAAAATCTGCGGTTCTCTGCTCGGCTGTCTTCTGGCTCTTCCCGTTGTCGGTGTTCTGTTTACGCTTCTTTCCTCCGGTGATGCCGCCTTCAGCAACGCAAGCTCAAGGCTTACAAAGCTTTTTTCCTCCTTGCTTGACAAGCTTTTTGCGGATGACCCCGAAATACTGTTTACCGTAGCACAGGCATCTGCAAAGGCACTGATTTTCGGCACCTTAATTTTTTCTGCACTTTTCTGCTTCCGCCACAGAATACAAAAGCGCGAAAAGACACGCTCACCGCACGCACAGAAATCCGTCGGCAGATTCATCCCCGAAAACCTTGCGGCAGGCTTTTATGTGCTCATCTGTCTTCTTTACATCTTTTATCTCTTTTCTCAGCTCTCCTATTTCTTCGGTGCCTTCTCAGGCAAAATCCCCCTTGCGGTAAATATGACCCTTTCAGAATATGCACGGCAAGGCTTTTTTGAAATGAGTGCCATCGCCTTCATCAATCTCGGGCTGATTGCTCTCGGCATGGCCTTTCTCAGGCTCAGAGAAAACGGAAAAATCGCACCTCTTTTCAAGGGCGTTTTCACCTTCCTTTGTGTTTTTACCGAGCTTCTTATAGTCACCGCCGTGTCAAAAATGGCTCTTTATATCACTGAGCTCGGCCTTACTCACAAGCGCATACTTGTCTGCATTATTGACCTTATACTGTTCGTCACCGTGCTTTGTGTGCTCACAAGGCTCTACAGCACAAGCTTCCCTTATATGAAGATTATTGTCGGCTTCTGCTGTGCGGCTTTAAGCCTTTACACCCTCATAGGTGACGGTGTGCTGATTGCAGCCTTCAACACCTACGCTTACCTTAACGGATATCATGAGGATTACGATGTTCACACGGTCCGCCTTGAGGCTGACGATTATCACGCACTCAAAAGCTTCCGCAAGGTGGCAGCGGCAGGCAAGGAAAAAAGCTTTGATGCAAAAAACAGCATAGGCGTACTGCTGAGCAACAACACCTGCTACGATAATGAAATTTTTGAACAAAAGCTTACGCAAAGCACTGCAGAAAGCTTTTTCAGCTCCTGCTGTATTACGGATTTCCTTTTCTGGGAATACGCAAAGGATAACAGGGAGCTTATGAAGGAATGTATGAACCTTTACGACCAACAGCTTGAAGAAAACCTTGACGGTAAATATTATTACGGGGATTAAGACGATGAAAAAAACGGCAAAAATGCTTCTTATTTTCGTGCTGACTGTCACAGTGCTTTGTATAAGCACCTTGCTGAACTGCCGCAACCTTTCAAAGCAATTCAAGGACGAAGAAATAAGCATTTACATTCCTTCGGGTATAGCTGACGATTACACGGATGCAATGAAAATGAGCTTTGATGACGGCAGAATGTGGCATTACCGCCTGAAGGGTAAGCAAGCCGCCTCAATAGCCGGAGAGCTTGAAAACGGAATTTGGCAGCAAGTTAACAGAAATGACGATTTCAGCTTCTTTTTCAGAGCGTTTGAACACCCGCCGGAGCTTACCGATACCACATACTATTGCATTTACGATGTTGCACTCAATGATTTCTGCTCTTTTTCACAAGAGTCTGCCCTCGGAATCCACCACTTGCTTTTTCTTTATGACAGTGGGAGCAATGATTACTTCTGCTTTTCCGTTTCAGCATAAAAAACTACCTTGCGAAAAGGTGAGAGGTTGCTAAGGACAGAAAAGAGGTAATGCGGACAAAAAAGCCGTGTTACCTCTAATTTTTTAGCACTTAAGCCTTCAGTGGTGAGTAAGTGCGCCTTTATTTTTTCGGTTGATTCAAGTGATATTCTGCCTGACGGCAGAGTGTTATTATTGCTTTCAGCAATAGTTATATTGAAACTATTCGTTTCAGTTATATTTTATTCGCCAAAAACTGACCGAAGGTCAATAACACTATGCGAAGCATAATATAACTGCCAAGCAATACAACTCGCCGTAAGGCGAATAAAACTGCGGAGTGTCCTTACGAACACTCCGCTAATCGGCAAGGTAGTTTTTTACAGCTTACAGCTTTGACTGCTTATATACCTTTACATCTCTCGAATAAAGGTCAAAGGGGTTTGACACGCCGCCCTTGAGACGGATAAAGAAGCGCGTCAGCTGAGGGAAAATCAAAAAGGGAATTGAGCTTTCAGCTCCTGCATTCCAGCCTAAAAGAGCAAAATAATTGCAGTTGAAAATGGGGTCCCATCTGTCAAAGCTTTTTATTTTCTTTGTTACATCCTCAAGCTCATCCTCCGTAAGAAGCGTTGAAAGGCCGATAAGCTGACTGTAGTGGTCAAGCTCTGTTTCAAGGTTGTAGTAAACGCCTGCGCCGTTAGGCCCCTCGGTACCGAAGCAGCCTACGGAAACATCCTTGTGTGCCTTAAGCTTATACTTGCCCACCGTTATTGTTTTGTCCGTAAGATTTTCGAAAAAAAGGAAAATGTGACCTACGCCTGAGTTGTCGCTTTTTTCCGAGCAAATCCACATTCTTGCAACGTTCTCATCCTCTGCCGCCGAGGCTGTAAAAGAAACCGCCGTAAAGAGCATAAGCACCGCAAGAAGCACCGCTGTAATTTTCTTCATAAAAAATCACTCCTTCTTTTTAATAAATTAAATATATGCCAAATCTTTAAATTAACTGTTGTTGTTTTTTTAATAAAGAATTAAACTCTTCTTTTTCTTCTTACAAAAAGGTAATAAAGGGGCACAAGGTACAGAAAAAAGGCTGTCAGCAGACTTGCCTGAGGTGCACCCGCCGAGGTCAGAGGCACTGCGCCTGCTATTGACCAGGGAATAAGCGGAGCGATAACAACCACCGAATTTTCAAGGTCAACGGCAAACTGTTTTTTATCCTTTTCAAGCTTACTGCAAAGGCTGTCTGAAAGAATGATTGCAAGGGTCTGATTGCAGGAAATTGCAGAAGTGAAAACCGAAACAAAAACCGTAACGGCAAAGCTGCCCGTTTTGTCTGCAAGTGCTTCAAGCCTTGAAATAAGGCTTGTAAGCATCCCCGTTGCATTGAAAATGCCCGAATAAGCCGAGGAAATGCACACAATCAGCACCACCCTTATCATTGAGGTGAAGCCGCCGCCGTCAAGCATTGACGAAAGCTCGGGGAGCTTAGCCTCGTAGCCCGTAACAATGAACTTCAGAAGCTCGGTGATTTCCGTTTTCTGCACAAAAAGGCTGACAAAAAAGGCGGCTATGATACTGCAGAGCATTGAATACCTTGTTTTCACCTTAAAAAGGGCAAGCACAAGTATAACGGCCGCAGGAATAAGTGCAAGGGGTGTTATGTTAACCTCTTTTGCAAAAAGCGATATGATATCGGTTTTGCTTTCACCCGTATGAGAAAAAAAGCCTGCAAAAATATAGATAAGGCTTGTAGCCGCAAAGGGTATTGCCGCCGTTCTGAGCATACGCTTTATGTTATCGTAAATATTTGTCCCTGTAAGCTCGCTGACTAAAAGTGCACTTGTTGAAACAGGCGAGCACCTGTCGCCGAAAAGCACACCGGAAAGCATTGCACCGCCCGTAAGCACCGGGTCTGCACCCATTGCCGCACCCATTGTTACACAGATTACGCCCATTGTTGCCGCCGAGCCGAAGGAGGTGCCGATAAGAAAGGACACAAGGCAGCAAAGAGCAAAGGTCATAAAAATAAAGGATTTGGGATTTATTAAATTCACGGTATAGGCAATTATTGTGGGGATTGTGCCGCAATCGCGCCATAGGGCGGTAAGTATACCCACAAGCGAAAAGACGATGAGAATGTTTTTTGAGGTTTTTGCCCCGTCAGCAATCATCCTTAAAATTCCGGATATACTGTAGCCCTTAAGGCCTGCATAAAGAGAAAAGAGAAAAAGCCCGATTAAAAGTGCAAGCACTATTGACCAATCAAGCGCAATGAACACCGTAAGCGTAAGGGTGAATATTACAAGAAAAAGTGTTTCCATAAATGTTTCCTTAAATAACCATAATAAGTGTGCCTATGCCTATAAGCACACAGCCGATAAGTGATTTTGCCGTAAACTGCTCGTGGAGAAAAACAAAAGCGAGAACAAGTGTGATTACCACGCTCAATTTGTCAATCGGCACAACCTTTGAGGCATCGCCTATCTGCAGTGCCCTGTAATAACAAAGCCAGGAGGCACCCGTTGCAAGGCCGGAGAGAACGAGAAAAATCCAGCTCTTTTTGCTTATTTCCGTAATACCGCTTTGTGCGTTGGTGAGAAAAACCATTCCCCAGGACATAACGACCACAACAACCGTGCGTATTGCAGTTGCAAGGTTGGAGTTGACCCCGTCAATGCCTATTTTTGCAAGTATTGATGTCAGCGCCGCAAAAACGGCTGAAAGTAATGCAAATACAAGCCACATAAAAAGCACCTCACTTAACGGATTTGACAAATTATACCATTATCCGAGGAGTTTTGCAATGAAAAAATTCAATTCTGCAACCGTCAGTTGCTAAATTTTAAACCACTGTTGATAGACTTTTTGCTTTCACCGTGATATTATAAAAGCACAGAAAGGGCGTGAACGGAAATGAACACTATGGGCGAAAGAATTTACGCGCTGAGAAAGCAAAACAATATGTCTCAGGGCGACCTTGCCGACAGACTCGAGGTATCACGGCAGACGGTTTCCAAATGGGAAAACGATTCAAGTCTTCCGGAGCTTGATAAAATAATCCGTCTGTGTGAGCTTTTTAAGGTGAGCTCAGATTATGTTTTAAGAGGCATTACCGAAGATGCGGAAAGTAAAGAAAAAGAGCAGACCGTTATCAAGGAAAAAACCGTTATAATTGAAAGGCATACCGACATAAAAGCAGTTTTTTCAACGGGTCTTATAATAAACGCTCTTTTCTTTCTTTTCATTTCACCAAAAAGCTTTTATATTCCCCTTTTGTTCGGGGCAGTAGCGGCCGTACTGCTTTTGTGCAAAAAACACCCCGTTTATTTTTCACTGTGGCTGGTATATGTTTACATAAATGTGTTCTGCTCACTCACAACCGCAGGCGGTATAGACTTGATTTTTGATAAATCAGCTTATACAGCCGAATACGCCCCCCTGCTTGCAGTTTCTGTTTTACTGTGGATAACCCTGTTTGCTCTTGTCGGATGGGGCATCCGTATACTGAACAACAAAAGGAAAGGAGATTGAATATAATGAAAACTCTCAAGGTAATGCTAAGCTCACTTTTGTGTGCTCTTATCCTTTTTTCAACGCTTACCACGGCCTTTGCGATAAACACCGACAGTAACAACTATAAAATCCTGACTGAAAACGGTTATGATGAAGATTTTCTGAACGATATGACCGATTCAATGATAAACAAAATGGCAGAAAAAATAAAAGAAGCAAGTGACCCCGACTATGTTAGCGACTATGAGTATCTGCTATCTGTCGGTATACCTGAAAGCTTTCTGAAAGGACTTGCCGAAACATCGCTCAGTATAATAAGAGATTATATAAGCATCGGCAACATTTTGACCATTGACTGCAACACACAAAAAGCAAAAAGCAGTAACGCAGTTATAAAAAAGCTTTCGCTTCAGCTTGCAGACGAAAGCAATACAGGCATTATCGGTGAAACGGTTTGCATTTGTTGGGAGCACGAACTCAACAAGCCGATTTTAAGAGACGAGGATTTTATTGAAGTCGGCTGGAACGATGATTTTTTCTGCTATGATGCAGACACATTTTATGCCGAGGATTACCGCCGAAACGCTGTTGAGGAAAACTGGAAGGTTTCAAAAAGCTATAACACGCTTGCTAAAATTTCTCTTGACGGCATAGGTCATTGGACAGAGCTGTACACAACAAAAAAGCAGGTAGGCGGCTTTATGATTTTTAAGCTCTTACCCACACATCCCATTGATGCCTCCGATAACTATGACAGAAGCATAAGCGTTGATTATTCCTACGCAGCAGAAACAAAGGACTATACAACTGTCATATTATGCATCGTGTTTATACTGCTGATTTTAACTGCACTGACAATCATTATGAAGATAAAAAAGAAGAAAAAGCAGTAGTCGTAAATCATATTACATGATAAAGCGCAGACTTTTCAGACTGCGCTTTATTTGTTTAACACATAAAGCTGACCGTTACTTCAGCGCGCTTGTGTGTGCTTGTTCAGATTATTCATAATAACCCTGTTAAGGCTTAAGAGAAGAGCGCACAATCGCCCCCATAAAAAAGAGCAGACCTTTCGACCTGCTCTTTCTTTATTAAAGTCTTAAGCTTAACCGTTACTTCAGCGCGCTTGTGTGCGCTTATTCAAATTATTCATAATAACCCTGTTAAGACTTAAGAGAAGTGTGCACAATCGCCCCCATAAAAAAGAGCAGACCTTTCGACCTGCTCTTTCTTTATTTAACACATAAAGCTGACCGTTACAACAGCGCGCTTGTGTGCGCTTATCTTAAGTCTTACTCTGCATCGGGAGCGTAGAGTTCCTTAAGCTTGAGAAGATGTGCGTATCTTTCCTTGGCAACCTTCTCACTCTTTGCAAAGAGTGCGTCAGCTCTGTCGGGGAATTCACGCATAAGTCTTGTGTAACGTGCTTCGTTCTTGATGAATGCCTGATACTCAGCGTTGGGCTCCTTGCTGTCAAGGGTGAAGGGATTCTTACCCTCTGCCTTGAGAGCGGGATTGAAGCGGAAGAGATTCCAGTAACCACATTCAACAGCCTTCTTCATCTCAGCCTGGCAGTTAACCATACCGCCCTTGATTGAGTGCATCTCACAGGGTGAGTAGCCGATGATGAGTGAGGGACCGTTGTAGGCTTCTGCTTCCTGAATTGCCTTGAGGGTCTGGTTCATGTTAGCACCCATAGCAATCTGTGCAACATATACATAGCCGTAGCTCATTGCAATTTCAGCAAGGCTCTTCTTGTTGATGTCCTTACCTGCAGCTGCGAACTGTGCAACCTGACCGATGTTGGAAGCCTTTGAAGCCTGACCGCCGGTGTTGGAGTAAACCTCGGTATCAAATACCATTACGTTTACGTTCTTGCCGGAAGCAAGCACGTGGTCAAGACCGCCGTAACCAATATCGTATGCCCAGCCGTCGCCGCCGAAGATCCATACGGATTTCTTTGAAAGATATTCCTTGTTGTCAAGAACATCCTTGCAAAGGTCACATGTTGCGCCTGCTGCTTCAATAGCTGCTGCAAGAGCCTTGGATGCCTTTGCGTTCTTTTCGCCGTCTTCAAGAGTTGCAAGATATTCTTCACCTGCTGCCTTGACTTCATCCTTACATTCGTCGGAAGCAACCATTGCCTTAACATCGTCAATGAGTCTTGAGCGGATAGCATCCTGACCGTAGTACATACCGAGACCGTGCTCAGCGTTATCCTCGAAGAGTGAGTTAGCCCAAGCAGGACCGTGACCGTCCTTGTTGACGGTGTAGGGTGATGTTGCTGCGGGGCCGCCCCAGATTGATGAACAGCCTGTGGCATTGGAGATGTACATTCTGTCACCGAAGAGCTGAGTGATAAGACGTGCGTATGAGGTTTCAGCACAGCCTGCGCATGAGCCTGAGAACTCAAGAAGCGGCTTTTTGTACTGGCTGGAAACAACGTTGATAACTGCTGTTGTTTCAGGCTTTTCTGTTACGTTTGCTACGCAGTAATCGAATACTTCCTGCTCAGCAAGCTGAGATTCCTTAGAAACCATCTTGAGTGACTTTGTGGGACATACGCCGATACATACGCCGCAACCCATACAGTCCATGGGAGAAACAGCAAGAGTGTAGGTGTAGTTTGTTTTAACAACGGGCTTTTCAGCCTTCTTCATCTGTGTGGGAGCTGCAGCTACCTCTTCCTCGCTCATAGCGAAGGGACGGATTGTAGCGTGAGGACAAACGTAAGCACACTGGTTACATTTTGCACAGGTTGTGGGATCCCATTCGGGAACGAGAACGGCAACGCCTCTCTTTTCGTGGGCTGATGCGCCGTGCTCGAAGGTACCGTCAGCGTGGTCAACAAAAGCAGAAACGGGAAGTGATGAGCCTTCCATAAGACCAACGGGCTTAAGGATTGTGTCAACCATCTTAACAAGCTTTTCTGCACCCTCTGAAGCAGCTGCAACGGTGTTATCCTCTGCATCTGCCCAGGCTGCGGGAACCTCAACCTTATGGAATGCGGTTGCGCCTGCGTCGATAGCGTTGTGGTTAGCATCAACAATATCCTGACCCTTCTTTGAGTAGGACTTTGTAGCGGCATCCTTCATATACTGAATTGCTTCGTCTGAAGGCATTACGTTTGCAAGAGCAAAGAATGCGGACTGGAGAATTGTGTTTGTTCTCTTGCCCATGCCAACCTTAACAGCAAGGTCAATAGCGTTAACTGTGTAAAGCTGAATGTTGTTCTTTGCAATATATCTCTTTGCATCTGCTGCAAGGTGCTTGTCAAGCTCTTCGTCTGACCACTGGCAGTTGATAAGGAATACACCGCCGGGCTTAACGTCGTTAACCATCTTGAAGCCCTTGTCAATATATGAGGGGTTGTGACATGCAACAAAGTCAGCCTTGTTGATGTAGTAGGGGCTCTTGATGGGCTTGTCACCGAAGCGAAGGTGAGAAATGGTGATACCGCCGGTCTTCTTTGAGTCGTACTGGAAGTATGCCTGAACGTACTTGTCGGTATGGTCACCGATAATCTTGATGGAGTTCTTGTTTGCACCAACGGTACCGTCACCGCCGAGACCCCAGAACTTACATTCGATTGTGCCCTCTGCAGCTGTGTTGGGAGCAACTTCCTCCTCGAGTGAAAGGTTTGTCACGTCGTCAACGATACCGAGAGTGAACTGTGCCTTGGGAGCATCCTTCTTGAGCTCGTTGAATACGGCAAAGATGCTTGAGGGAGGTGTATCCTTTGAGCCGAGACCGTAACGGCCGCCGATTACCTTGATGTCAGCTCTGCCGTTTGTTGCAAGAGCAGTAACAACATCGAGATAAAGAGGCTCGCCGAGTGAGCCGGGCTCCTTTGTTCTGTCAAGAACTGCAATCTTCTTAACAGTTTCGGGGATAGCAGCAAGAAGATGCTTTGCTGAGAAGGGTCTGTAAAGACGAACCTTGACAAGACCAACCTTTTCGCCTGCTGCTGTAAGGTAGTCAATAACTTCCTCAGCAACGTCGTTGATTGAACCCATAGCGATGATGATCTTTTCAGCATCGGGAGCACCGTAGTAGTTGAAGAGCTTGTAGTCAGTACCGATTTTAGCATTGACCTTGTTCATGTATTCTTCAACGATTTCGGGTACTGCATCGTAGTACTTGTTACATGCTTCTCTGTTTTGGAAGAAGATGTCGTCGTTTTCGTGTGAACCGCGCATTACGGGACGCTCGGGATTGAGAGCTCTCTTACGGAAGGCTTCAACTGCATCCATGTCGCACATTTCCTTGAGGTCGTCAAAATCCCACACTTCAATCTTCTGAAGCTCATGGGATGTACGGAAGCCGTCAAAGAAGTTGAGGAAGGGAACACGGCTCTTGATTGATGCAAGATGAGCAACTGCACCGATGTCCATAACCTCCTGTGTATTTGTTTCAGCGAGCATTGCGAAACCTGTCTGACGGCAGGCGTAAACGTCTGAATGGTCGCCGAAAATGTTAAGAGCGTGAGAAGCTACACAGCGTGCCGATACGTGGAAAACGCAGGGAAGAAGCTCACCGGCGATTTTGTACATGTTGGGGATCATAAGAAGAAGACCCTGTGAAGCTGTATAGGTTGTTGTGAGAGCACCTGCGCCGAGTGAGCCGTGAACGGTACCTGCAGCACCTGCTTCGGACTGCATTTCAACAACATTAACCTTTGTGCCGAAAATGTTTTTGAGACCCTGAGCGGACCACTGATCAACATAGTCAGCCATGGGGCTTGAGGGTGTAATGGGATAAATACCTGCTACTTCTGTAAACGCATAGGATACATGAGCAGCGGCATTGTTACCGTCCATGGTTTTCATTTTTCTTGCCATTGGATTTTTCCTCCTGAATATTTTTATTTTTTCAAATAATAATTTGCAAAGAAATTACCACCTGATATTTTAGCACTTATTTGTCAAGTTGTAAATACACTTTTGCTAAAAATGTTTTCCTTATGAGGTAAAAAAGAGAAAATATTACCGAAAGCGGTGTTTTGGGTAATAAAAAAACGAAAACAGGGAAGATTTGACGTTGGATATTGACTTATTATGCTATGTTGATTATAATTATATTGTCAACAAACTTTTAACAGGAGGGAATAATTATGAAAAAGATAATTGCAGTTGTTTTAGGTATTGTGCTTGTTCTGTCACTTTGCGTTCCTGCTTTTGCAGGTGATTATGTTGAGTATCCCACAATCTACGTAACGGGCGCACAGACCAATGATCTGTACAGTGCTGACGGGGAATTGATTTCGGATTTTGACATTGATATCAAGGCTGTTCTTGAAGAGCACGGCGAAGAGCTTCTTACGGAGTTTCTTTTCGGTATGATATCCGATGATTACAAGACATGGGCAGCAAAGTTTCACGATATCTTTGTAGATATATACGGAGCGTCAGCTCTTGATAAAAACGGCGAAGCAAGCAACGGCTCCCATCCTGCCAAGCATTCGTCAACCGTGTCTGTTGAAAAGAAGTCATCAGATTTCGGTGTGTGGGATTACCGCTTCTGGTATGATTGGAGATTAAGCCCTCTTGTAACAGGTGAGGAGCTTGAAGCTTATATTGACAGAGTATTGGATGCAACAGGAGCAGAAAAGGTTAACCTTGTAGGTCGCTGCTACGGCGCAAATGTTATTGCAGCCTATGTTCAGCTTAACAAAGACCACGCTGAAGAATATGTAGACGATATCGGCTACTATTCACCTTCAATTGCAGGCATCGACTTTATGACCGCACTTTACACAGGTGAGATTTATCTTGATTCCGAAGCGGTTGATAATTTTGCCAACTGGTACATAGAAAACAAGGACCTCATCGAGGACGAGTCCGTTGCGGCTTTTGTCGGAACACTTTTTGAGCTTTTTGATCAGGTTAAGGTTCTCGGCTTTGCGGCTGATGCAATAGATCTTCTTATCACAAGAATCAGAAGTGATCTTATTCCTCCCATTCTCCGTGACAGCTTTGCCTCATGGCCCTCATACTGGTCAATGGTAACTGAGGATAAGTTTGAAAAAGCGATTGAATTCATTTTCGACGGATGCGAGGATGAGTACGCCGGACTTATCGAAAAGGCAAAGGCTTACTATGAAGCCGTGCAGGTAAATCACAACAGCACCGTGCTTGAAATGGTTGACAGAGGCGTGAGATATAACATCTTCGCAAAATATAATTTCCCCGACCTGCCTCTTTATAAGGGTGCGGCTGTCCAGGGTGACGGATATACCGCAATTCCCGGACAGACCTTCGGCGCTACTGCGGCAAACTACGGTAAGGTCCTCAGCGACAAGTATCTTGCTTCTGTATCGGAAGAAAATCAGAAGTACATTTCACCTGACCTTAAGATTGACGCTTCCACGGGTCTTCTTCCCGAAAACACATGGTACATCAAGAACCTTCACCATGACCATTGGGGCTCAATCGAGGATGTAAGTCTTGATATCATGAACAACGACTACAATGTATCCGATCAGGATAAATATCCGCAGTTTATGGACAACAATAACAATATGGCGGAGGTTACTCCCGACGAGGATTATGACAAGCCCGTGGACAGTGCTCTTATCAGCCTGATAAGATTCCTCACAGCCTTGTTCAGACTTCTTGCAAGGATTCTGGATGGCGGAATTTCACTCGGTAAATAATCGGTATAATCTTAACGGGGTTGCAGCTTGAGTGTAGCCCCATTTTTATTTATAATAAGAGCGTGTTAACAAAATCTTAATAAAAATCGCTCTGCAATGTGGTAAATTTATCTTATTAGGATTTATTCATAATGAAAGGAGAAATCAAAAATGGATCTTAAGAAAATCATTGACAAAAAAGACGTTGCCGCACAGTATATGGTTGACTCAATCACCCATATCTGCACAAAGTTTGAAAAGCGCGGCCCCGGCGACCCCGGCGAAAAGCAGGCCTGCGAATACGCCGCAGAGCAGATGAAGGAATACGGCTGTGACCGTGTTTATGTTGAGCCCTTTAAGGAAAACCCCAACTCCTTCCTCGGCTGGATTTACATTACAATCACCTGCTGCTTCGTTGCTCTTGCAGGCTACTTCATTCAGCCCGTTATCTCAATCGTTGCCATTGTTGTCGGCCTCACTCTCTGCGTGCTTCAGTTCGGTCTTTACAAAAAGGCTGTTGACAAGCTCTTCCCCGAAAAAACAGGCCACAATGTTGCCGGCTTCAAAAAGCCCACGGGCGAGGTAAAGCGCAGAATCATCTTCAACGGCCACCCCGACGCATCCTGGGAATGGCCCTTCAAGTACAAGTTTACATACCTGGGCTTTGACATTCATATGATGGTATGCTTTGTCGGTGCCTTCTACACCCTTATTATTGCAATCTTGAAGCTTGCCGGTGTTCTCGGCGACGACCTTGCAAAAACACTCGGTCTTGTTGCTCTTGTGTTTGTACCCTTCTGGTTCGGCCTTTACTTCATGTGGAACGAAAAGAGGATTGTTGACGGCGCTAACGATAACCTTTCCGGCTGTTATATCGGTATGGCTATACTCAAGATGCTCCACGACGAGGGCATTGAGCTTGAAAACACGGAAATCGGCGTTGTTCTCACCGGCTCAGAGGAAGCAGGCCTCAGAGGCGCAAAGGCCTGGGCAGGAAAGCACTGCAAGGAATTTGAGGATGTTCCCACCTTTGTTTATTCCTACGATACAATCGCACAGAACGAGCAGCTTATGGTAAACTACCGTGACCTCAACGCTACGGTTAAGGTTGACAAGGATGTTTCCGACCTGTTCTACGAGGCTTGCCAGGAGCTCAACATCCCCGTTAAGAAGGGCTTTGTTCCCCCTCTCGGCGGTGCAACAGACTCAGCAGCCTTTGCACAGGCAGGTATGCGTGCAACAGGTATCACCGCCCTCAACCACGCTCTCCCCGATTTCTACCACACAAGACTTGACACTCCCGACGCACTCAATCCCTCCTGCCTTGCAGATTGCTTTGCAGCAAGCGTAAAGGTGCTTGAGATGTTTGACAACGGAGCAAAGCAGTAATTTAAGCAGTCAGTAGTCAGGGCACCGCTTTGCGGTGCAGTAGTAAGTAGAAAGTAGTAAGGAAAGCTCCCCTTTTCGGGGAGCTTTATTTTTTCACATACAACAAAAAGAACACGGCGAGCCGTGTCCCTACGGTATAAGCTGCGGCAACCCGCTTTCCTTTTTCCGAAGCTTCGGACGCGATTGCGAATTGCGAATTACTTACAGCCTCGCCTCTAATCTGTAAATCGGCTGACCCAAATCTGAAAAACGCTTTTCATATTCGGTGACAATGTTGCCCTCAAAATCACTGTTATGAAGGTCAAGTGAAACATTGTAAATGCCAAAGCCCTCCTGACTGAATTCCTGCAGAGAAAACTCAAAAAAGTGCATATTGTCCGTCTTCTGATGAATGTCGCCGCCCTCAGCCAAAAGCTGACGGTAAATGTTGAGGAAAAACCTGTGAGTAAGGCGGTGCTTTTTGTACTTCTCCTTAGGATAAGGGCAGGAAAAGTTGAGGTAAATTCTTTCGATGCTGTGCTCGGGAATAAATCTCGGCAGATACTCGGCACAGCCCGAAATAAAGCGTACATTCGTAAGGCCTGCCTTTGCCACCTTTTCAACGGCGGCAACCACAACGTTTCTTTCCTTTTCAACGGCAATAAAGTTAATGTCGGGGTATCTTGCCGCCATTTCAACAATAAACTGACCCTTGCCGCAGCCTATTTCAAGGTGCACGGGATTACTGTTGCCGAAAAGCTTTTCAAAATCAAAATATTCTTTTATCTGCACCGCCTTTTCAAAGTCGCGCTCATCACGGTCGGTGTCAAGTATAAGCCCCTTAACGGCATCAAGCCTCTCGTCAAGGTACTTCTTCTTTCTCATTCTCACGGTTAAACACCTCTTATATTTATTGTCGCAGAAATTATATAACATCAATTCTCCCTTGTCAACACGGCTTTTTAACCATTATTAACCTTTTCACCCTTGACTACTGAGAGTATTGCATATATAATGTAATGGAATTAAAATAAAGGAGACGAATTATGTATACTTTAGCTTCAAAAATCAAGGTAAACAATACAACCGTCAGCCATATGTCCTTTGACAACTGCCACTTCAGCTTTGAGCTCAAGGATGACGGCAAGTTCATCAAGGGCATCCTCAAGGCAAAGGCCGACATTGAAATGGAAACCTTTGCAGTTACAAAGCCTATGGAATACAGCAACGACACCCTCTTCTTCGGCAACGGCTATCAGTCCTGGTCAACCTCAATGGAATATAAAAGAGGCGACAAAACTCACGACATCATCTCTGCCGCAAGAAAGCTTGGCGGCTTTGCAGAATTTGCCGCAGGCGTATTTGCCGACTACACCTTCAAGTCATACGTGCACTACGGCAAGCCCAACTTCTTCCGCGCCTACACCTACACATATCTGCGCAAAAAGGGCGATTACAACATCACAATCTACGGCTCAAGAAGTGAAAGAAAGGGCTTCACAATCTTTGAGGCAGATATGAGCGAAAACACCTTCACCGTAAGAAAGGACGTTGAGGGCCTTAAGCTTACTGCAGGTCAGGAATATGAGATGTTTGACATCGCAATCATAGAAAACGAATACGAAAAGGCCTTCGATGAATACTTCTTTGACTTTATGGGCATCAAGGAGCCTAAAATCAAGCACCTTGCAGGCTACACCTCATGGTACAACTACTTTTCAAAAATCACCGAGGATATCTGCCTTCGCGACCTCGACGGCCTTGAAAGAGCAAAGGAATGTGTTGATATCTTCCAGCTTGACGACGGCTTCCAGACCGCAACGGGCGACTGGCTGAGCGTTGATAAAAAGAAATTCCCCCACGGCCTCAAGAGCCTTGCAGAAAAAATCCACGCAAAGGGCTACCTTGCAGGCATCTGGCTTGCACCCTTCTGTGCACAGATTACAAGTAACGTTGCAAAGCAGCACCCCGACTGGCTCATCAAGGACGAAAAAACCGGCAAAAAAATTCTCCGCCACATCGGCTGGGGCGGTGCTTACGCTCTTGATATTTACAACGAGCAGGCAAGAGAATACATCAAGCACTTCTTTGATGTTATCCTCAACGATTGGGGCTTTGATATGGTCAAGCTCGACTTCCTCTTCACTCAGTGCCTTTCACCCAGATACGGCAAGACCCGCGGTGAAATTATGTGCGACGGTGTAGACCTTCTGCGTGAGGCCTGCGGCGACAAGCTTATTCTCGGTTGCGGTGTGCCTCTCGGCGCATGTATGGGTATTTTCGATGCCTGCCGTGTAACCTGCGACGTTAACAAGGTATTCAAGGGCAACCTTCTCAACTTTGCAAAGATAAACAACGAGGTACCCTCAGCTCAGGGTGCAATCAACAACACCATTTTCCGCCGCCACCTTGACGGCAGAGCCTTCTGCAACGACCCCGACGTGCTTTTCCTTCGCAAGGAAAATCTTACCTTCACCGACGAGCAGAAGTACCTTCTGGGCAAAATCAACGCAGTCTGCGGTAACGTTCTTTTCGTTTCCGACAACGCAGGCGACTACGATTACAAGTCACTCACCCTTATGAAGGAATTCTTTACCGCAAAGGATTACAAGGTTACCGCCGCTGAATATATCACCTCTTCAATCATCAAGCTTGACTACACCGAGGACGGCGAAGCAAAGAGCATGACCTTCGATATCAACACCGGCAAAACCTGGAATGTTGTTCAGTAATTAAACAGCATAAGAAAAGCAACAGACACCATTTGTTGAACAAGTCCGTTAAAAACGGACTTGTTCAGTCGTTAGCGGCCTGCTTTTTTACTATCTCGGTTTACTTTAAAGATAAAGACGCACTCAGAGTAGCGCCGCCCCATGGGCGGCTGTTTTTCCACCCTGCGGAAAAACCACACAACGGATATTATTTAAACGGCGCAACAATTGTATACCCCTGTCAACCGCCGATGCGACGGTACTGCATCCGCACAGGATGCCCCTCGGCCCTTGGCTCTTTACCCTCGGCCCTTTTTAAATTCCACACACCGCATCACTTCTCCACAAGCTTTACCGCTATCGCCGTAAGGTCGTCGCCCGTAAGCGCGTCCTGTCTCAGTGCCGCAAGCTGAACAATGTGGCCTGCAAGGTCCTCCATATTGTTCGTGCTCCAGGAAAGAAGCTCATCATTGAGCCAGCCGCAGTCCCCTGCCGTTATGCCGTCACTCACCATCAGCACAATGTCGCCCGAGCGAAGAACGGTGCTCTGCCTTGCAAAGCTCACCTCACGCAGTATTCCCAAGGGCAAAGAGCTTTCCTCAACGGCAAAAACCTCTCTGTCGCTTCTTATAAAGCTCAGTGCCGCGCCCGCCTTGTAAAAGGTTGCCTCACCCGTATAAAGGTTTACGCAAAGGCCGTCCATTGTGGCCATTGATTCGTCGGTGGATTTCATTATCAGCGAGGAATTTACAAGCTTCACCGCGCTTTCAAAGGAAAAGCCGCCGCTGAGAAGCTTTTCCATAAGATGCACCGCCATATTGCTGTCAAGTGCCGCAGAGCTGCCCGTGCCCATACCGTCGCTGAGAAGCACCGCACTGCAGGTGTCACTGCGCTTGCAGAGTGCTACACTGTCGCCGCAGGGCGCATCCTTAACAAAGGGTCTCTGTGCCGTGCCCACAAGCAGATAAAAGGGCGGATTTTCGTCAAACCGGATGAAAACGCCAAGCTCCGTAAAGCTTACGTCGGGCTCATCAAAAAAACGGCCCGTTGCACTCTCAAGTGTGTTTTTTATCCTTATGTAATCATCCTCGCCGGGCCTTTCAAAGCAGGAAATTTCAATGCTCAGCCGCCCCTCGTCGCAGCCGAAGCAGCTCAGAGCATCAACGTAAACGCCGCCGTCAATAACCGCCGAGCGAAGCGCCATTGACTTCACCGTATCAACGGTGCGGCTTTTTGTAATTTTATCCGAAAGCTCGCCGAGAAAATCGCCCATCCCCGAAAACTGCTCCGTAAGAAGATGCCGCGTTTCACGGCTTTTTGTTTTTGCAAGCATACTGAGGCTGTACTGCGCACGGCCGTGGTGTATCTGCCTTTTCAGCTCGGTAAATCTCGGGCAAATACGCTCAAGCTGCAGCTTTCCCTTACCCTTTTGCTCAATGCCCATAATTGCAAGAATGTCGCTTGCGGTGGAATCAAAATTGCCGCTCCAGCAGGCAGTTTTTTCACTGCACCCGTCACAGACCCTTTGCTGAAGTTCAAAAAAGAGCTTGTTGACCTCAGGGTTTATCACTCTGTCAAGGCGGTCGCTCACCTCGTCAACGGTTTTGCAAAAGGAATATATGTTAGCCGAGGCACGCCTTAAAATTGCCGAAACCTGCAGATTTACGCAGTCGTTGCTTACCGCTCCGCTTTTTTCCGCCCATTCCATACCCCTGCTTATCCACGCAGGCGGCACAAGCATAAAAAGTGCACCCGCCGCGCCGCACTCAATCATAGGCAGAATAAAATTCTCCTCAAGGCCGCCTATGACACAGTTGCCGCAAAAGGTAAGGCAGGCAGAAACTCCTACGGCAATCTGACCGACGGGAGCAAAGGCACCGCTGATAAGTCCCGAAAGGGCAAAGGCGGGGAAAATGAATCTGTTTTCAACAGAAATGCTTAAAGCTGCACCCAGGCAAACGCCAAGGGTACTGCCGTAGGGCACACCCTTGCAATAGGAAGCGAAGCACATTAAAAAAAAGCACATAAGCCGTGCAGGCGAAAAGCCCTCAAAGCTTACCCCCGAGGCGCACATAATGAGGGTAAAGGCACTTATTCCCAGACAAAGCCTGTCGCCCACGGGCAGATTGAAAAAGCCCGTACGCCTTACGGGCAGACGAAAGCTCCTGAGATAAAACCAGGCACTGCAAAGTGCCACACCGCCCTCGAGAACGGCAAGCAGCATTTCCACAAGCTCACCGCCCGTAAAAATCTGCTGCAGCACCGCCGCACCGCCCACGCAAATCAAAGCAAGCCAGCAGAAAAAATATCCCTCACCGAGTCTGCGGAATCTTTTATGAACAAGCAGCTTTACAAGAGCGATAGCTCCGAGGCAAAGCACCTGCCTTAAGGTGTGCTGTGCCGAAAAAGAGGAAAGGTAGCCCGCCGCACTGCCTATAAAGGCTCCGCCGCAGAATCTGAAGGGCACCGCCGAAAGAAAGGCACCCGCAAACGGCGAAAGCTCACCCATAACGTCAACCTTGCTCAGACAAAAGCCCGCCACGGCAGAAAGAACAAAGGGCAGCACACGGTAAAGCCTCTCCTTTTCAAGCTCCCTGAGCCTTGTGTCAAGATAATTTTCCGCCTTGTCCCTTTCTTTAACCTCCGTCAAGCAAATCATCCTTTCATTTTTATTCCACGGGGATTATATATCCCTGAGGGTAAAAAAAATGGCGTTTTCGGTCACAACGGATTAAAAACGGCAAATGAAAAAACACTTCAGGGTGCGGATGTACTGAAATCGACATTTTTTATTAACTGTCTGTAAACTTTATAAAAATAAGATTGATTATTTGTTAATGAAATGATAGTATAAATATACAAAAAAGAGGCGCAATGCTTCTTGTTTCATTTTGACATTTTCATTTTCATAGTTACCTCATTCAAATTACTGCGAAAATACCGATACCTCAAGGGTATCGGTATTTTTGCGTGTTGACACATTATCCAATAAAACATACTCCGCTTTGACAAAATCTCCAAAATTTATTTTCCCTTATTGATAATTATTCATATGTAATATATAATTTAAGCATCAATATTTAAAGGAGAGATGTCATGAAGTTCAATCCGCTTTTCATGTTCTCACGCGAAGAAAGTGAAACAAAGGTTGCCAACGACCGATTGCTTTCCTACTCTGCAGGTCTCACCGGTCAGAATATGACCTACAACTTTGTTTCAAACAGACTTTTTGTTTATCTGAACACCATTCTGAAAATCCCCTCGGAAAAGACCGGTTGGATTACCGGCGCAAGCACCCTGTGGGATGCCGTCAACGACCCTCTCATCGGCGGCCTCATTGACCGCAGAAAGCACAAGCCGGGGCAGAAGCTGCGCCCCTTCCTTTTGTGGACACCGCTGATTATCGGTATTCTTGTTTTCCTTATGTTCGTTGACTTCGGCTTACCCGAAGGTCAGACCATTGCACTTGTGCTTGTGCTTTACATACTCTTTGACGTTTTCTATTCACTTCAGGATATTTCTATCTGGGGTATTGCCGCAATGTCAAGCCCCGATTCCGTTGAGCGAAGGCGCGTAATTCAGTGGATTTCCATCGCCGCAGGTCTTGGCGGAACAATAGCAAGCCTTTTCCCCACAATCAAGGATATTTTTGTAAAGCAGGAAATAATGAGCGAAAAGAACACCTATGTTTTCGGCGCCGCAATTTTTGCCGTAGGCGGTATGCTCATTGCAATGCTCGCCTACCGTATGAAGGAAAAGGTTGAACCCACCGAGGAGCCGGGAAAAACAAGCGTTCTTCAGGATATTCTCGATTTAAGGCATAACAAGACTCTTATTATCGTCTGCCTTGCAAGAACCGTACAGAGCATATCTCTCGCACTTCCCTGGGAATACTTTTTTGAAACTCAGGGCCTTGCCTACAAGCTCGGCGGCACCGAAATTTCAGGCGGTACGGCACAGGTTGTTTACGGCTTTATTATGGGTATTCCCGGTGCCTTTGCAATGTTCTTTGCCGTTAAGCTTATCAACAGACTCGGCGGCAACAAAAAGCTCCTCGTTTTTTCTGAGGCCATTACAATCATCGCACGTCTTCTCGCCTTCTTCATCGGTGCAAACGACCGCTTCCTCAACATCGGCGCACTTGCTGTTGTTATGGCACTTCTCGGCACCGCACAGATTTTCACCAACATGAAGGATATTGCCCACCGCTCACTTCTGACAAACTCCATTGACGAGGTTGAGCTTAAAACCGGCAAGCGTACCGAGGGTATCGTATTCTCAATGCAGAACTTCGTTTCAAAGCTCACCGGTGCAATTCCCAAGTTCATTCAGGGCTACTTCCTCAAGTGGCTCGGCTTTGATGCCAATGTGAAGGTTGCCTCAAACCAGACCGTAATCAACGCCCAGACTGCTCCCCGCTTCCTCAAGTACCGCTGGCACCACTTCATTCTCGGCCCCGCAATCGGCTCAGCTCTTTACCTTATCGTTATCCTTTTCCTTGACAATGACGATGCAGAGCATATGGCAGAGGTTGAAAACGCCCTCAGAGAAAAAAGAGAAGCCGCCGCAGTTGAAGCTTAAAAAATATTGATTTTTTGTTAATGCTGTGTTAGAATGAAAAAAAGAAATTTACGAAAGGAGAAAATGCTATGTCAATCCGCGAAGTTATCAATATGCTTATAGAAATTTTTAATTTCCTCAGCCAGTATCTCGGCGGTCTTTTCGGCGGTGCTGAAGAAGCTCCCGAAGGTGAAACAGAAGAGTCCGTTGCATAACAATTCAATTCAGGAGTTTAAAAAATGAAAAAGCTTATTTCATTATTACTTGCCCTTCTGATGGCATTTTCGCTTGCACTGCCCACATTTGCAGTAAGTGAAGAAAATCAGAAGCTTACCGAAGCCGGGGTGCAGGATGCTCTCAGCACGGCAGTTGCCGCACTCGTAGACGCTCCCGAAGATGCAGACGTTATCGTTGACCGTGAGCTTGCCGACGATGTCTGCGACAGTGCCGACACTCCCAAGGAGATTGCAGGCTTCCTTTCAGACTTTATCTTTGTTGAAAAGGACAGAGCCGAGCAGGTTGCCGCAGACGTTGTTGCAAACTCAAAGTACACCGTAAAGGTTATCGCCGACGGTAAGCAGACAGTTTACTGCAGCATTGATTTCGAGAAATTCCCCGAAATTTACGATGCAAGAGTTTTCCTTGCCGCCATTGAAAAAATTCAGCAAAAGTGCGACGAGGTTGCTATTGAAAACGGCATTGATATTGAAGCTGACAGCTACAGCTCAATGAGCTACAGCCACGTTGCGGGCGAGCTTGCGCTTCATATGATTCTTGCAAAGCTCTCAAAGGACACTGCTTCCTGGAATCCTGTTTCAGAATGGATTTACGAGCACGCAGGCGTTGCCGACCTCAACGTTGACGAAGACAGAATTCCCGCCGTATTCATCACAACCTTAGGTGATATGGTTACAGGCTTTATCAACTTTATTCTTTCAATAATCGGCTGAACAAGATAAAAAGACCGCGGATTCCGAATGAAAATCCGCGGTCTCTTTTTATGTCTGCTCGTCAAGACTCAGGTGGAAGGCCGGTATAAACTCAGCCACAAAGGCATCCGCCTCGGGAAGCTTCATTTCTCTTATAGCCTTTTCCGTGCTCTGATAAGCCTTTTCAAATTCGCGGTTACCCGCATTTTTTTCTTCAATACATTTTATAAGTGCCGATATCTTGTCTGCCGCCTTGACAAGCCTCCAAAGATATTCGTCCTGCTCCCGGGGGAAGAAGGCGGACTCGTAGCAGGCCCTCAAATCCTCGGGAAGCATTGAAATAAGTCTCTCACAGGCCATTTCCTCAACCTTAAGAAATTCCTCACGCATTTCCTTGCTGTGATACTTCACGGGGGTCGGCATATCTCCGGTGATAATCTCCGGCATATCGTGATAAAGGCCGAGAAAAGCCGCTCTTTCGGCATTCACACTGCCGCCGAAGCGGATATTCTTCATCACGGCAAGAGCGTGGGCAATGGCGGCAACATCATTACTGTGCTGGCTGATATTCTCGCTTGCCGTGTTACGCATAAGTGCCCAACGGTTAATGTATTTCATTCTTGAATGCATTGCAAAAAAGCTGTTTGCCATATTCATTCACCTCACGGATAATTCAACAAAAATACGGAATCCGTCTGCAGCTTCATTTCCGCATCCCGAATTCCGCATTCGAATCAAGTCACAATTTCATACAGCCTTAAAATTAAAGGATATCACCCTCAAGGCCCATTGTGCAGGAGGCCGCATTGCTTTCGTCGGTATCGATATGCATTGCAAGTGCATATGAGGGGCTGACTCTTACGATAACATCGCCGAAAATAAGTGAACGACCGTCAGTTTCAACCTTAACGTTAACAATCTGCTTATCCTTAAGGTCATACTTTTCAGCATCCTCGGGAGTCATGTGGATATGTCTCTTTGCGATGATAACGCCGTCCTTGAGCTCAACCTCACCCTTGGGGCCCACAAGCTTGCAGCCGCCGCTGCCCTCGAGGTCGCCTGATTCACGGATGGGAGCCTTTACGCCGATTGAGCGTGCATCACCTGCTGAAAGCTCAACCTGGGTTTCGGGACGCACGGGACCGAGAATTGAAACACCGGGGAAGCTGCCCTTTGCGCCGATAACCTGAACTCTTTCCTCGCAGGCATACTGACCGGGCTGTGAAAGGTCCTTTTTCTTTGTAAGCTCGTAGCCCTCACCGAAAAGGATGTCAAGCACTCTGCGGCTTACGTGTACGTGTCTTGCTGAAGTTTCTACCAAAACAGGTTTTGCCATAATTTTTTCCTCCAATTGATTTTAAAATTTACATTTATTATTTTAATACATTGCAGGGCCGGAATCAACCCCGCAACAGAATTTACCAAAGCCTTTCGGGATAAGTGCCGTCTGCAATTTTACGGCTGAGAGCCTTAACAACAAGCTCTCTGTCCTGCTTATAGGTAACACCGTACCACTTTTCGCCTGTTTCAAGCACCTTTACCTCTGCCTTATTCTCTTTGAGAAGAGCATCAACAACAAAGGGGAGAAAATACTCACACTTAAGGGGATTTTCTTTTATGCCCTTTTCAAGGAATGAGGCAAATCTGTTTTCAAGCTCTGCCATCATCTGTGTTGAAAAGCCCCAGCAGTTCATTGAAACCGTTGTTCCCTCGGGGATATCGGTCCAGCTTGCGCCGTCATCCTCGGTAAACTGAATTTTATCGCCGTTTATTGCAATTTTTGTTCTCTCAACGATATCGGTAAGATATCCTCTGTCATCGGTCTGACAGACACCTCTTGCAACACTGCCGTTTTCCGTAAGGGTGTTTTCAACCTTAAAGCCTACCATACAGAAGCTGTATTTGCCGTCGTCGCTTTTCTCCCTTACAAGCTCATCGTGCACAAGCTTAAAGGTTTCCCTGCCGTAATAGTCATCGGCATTGACAACGGCAAAGGGACCGTCTATCATACCCTTGCAGGAGAGCACGGCCTGCCCCGTACCCCAGGGCTTCACTCTGCCCTCGGGTACAGTAAAGCCCTCGGGAAGGTCATTTATATCTTGGAAAGCGTAGCCTACCTCTATTTTTCCGTCATATCTGCCGTCAGTTATTTTTTTAAAATCCTCTTCAATTTCGTGCTTAATAACAAAAATAACCTTATCAAAGCCTGCTTCAACGGCATCAAAAACAGAAAAATCGAGAATGATTTCACCATTGGGTCCGACAGGGTCAATCTGCTTGAGTCCGCCGTATCTGCTACCCATACCGGCCGCCATTACAATAAGTGTTGTTTTCTCCATTTCCGTAACCTCCGGATGTTTTTTTATTATTTTACCACCTTTGAACAAAAAAGGCAATATTTTTTTACATATCCCTACACCTTGACACCTTGCGTTTTTAATGATATGATTACACTGTAAATAAAACAAAGGAGATGTAACTATGGCAGAAGGCATGCAGGAAGTTCTTGATATCATTCAGATGGTTTTTGACACAATCAAAAAGTATCTTCTTCTCATTCTCGGCAGAAAAGATGAGATTGAGGGCGAAATTCCCGAGCTTTAATTTCAACATCATAAAACAGCTGTAAAAAATGCGTATGGTCGCGTTTTTTTACAGCTGTTTTTTTACACAAAGCCTTTACTGTTTAATCAATATACAAATCCCTTATGCCCTCAAGCGAGCGGATTGCCGAAATTGTGAGGCTCAGCCCCTCCTCGTCACGCGGGAAAATTACCGCCTTCATAACAACGGAGTCACTTTTGCGCTTTGTCGGTGAGGAGTCTGCATAAAGCACCTCAAGGGTGTGCAGGTTTCCGCCGTAGCGTTTTACTATTGCACCGATTTCCGCCGCCTGACGGGACATATTTTCAGCCTCGATATAAATATTTTTTGAGGGATTGCCTTTTGCGACAAAACGCTTGAAGGTGTTGAGCGTAAGATAAATAAACAGTGTGGTTACAAGTGCACCCACGTAATATCCGCCGCCCACTGCAAGACCTATGCAGGAAACCGCCCAAAGTGAGGCCGCCGTGGTAAGACCCTTGACGGAAAAGCCCTCTCTGAGAATTGTACCCGCGCCGAGAAAACCGATGCCGCTTATAACCTGAGCACCGAGTCTCGTCGGGTCAAAATTTGCAAGGCCCTCATACTCGAGAAAAACATACTTTGAAGTCATCATAACAAGCGTTGAGCCCACCGCAACAAGAATGTGAGTTCTGAAGCCGGCAGGTCTGTGAGAATGTTCTCTTTCATAGCCGATTACACCGCTGAAAAGCACCGTGAGAAGCATTTTGAAAATTGCTTCAAGAGTATACTCTGTCTGAGGCAGCTCAAAAAAGCCTTTAAGCATCTGCATTATACCGTCCATACTTACATTCTCCTTTCTGACTCTTTTTTACCAGAACATTATATCACCGACCGCAAAAAAAATCAATGTTAAATATAACGGAAAATATAAAACAGTTGAAAACTTTTCAATTCTGTGGTAAAATACAGTATTATGTATATAACATTCTAAATGAGGTGAAATAAATGAGCTTTCTCAAAAAGCTTTTCGGAGATTACTCCGCAAAGGAAATCAAAAGAGTAAAGCCTCTTGTTCAGAAGGTTCTTTCCTACGAGGAGGACTATGCAAAGCTCAGTGATGCTGAGCTCAAGGCAAAAACCCCCGAGTTCAAGGAAAGGCTTGAAAACGGCGAAACTCTTGACAGCATTCTCCCCGAGGCATTTGCCGTCTGCCGCGAGGCTTCATGGCGTGTGCTCGGAATGAAGCACTTCCCCGTGCAGATTATGGGCGGTATTGTGCTTCACCAGGGCAGAATTGCAGAAATGAAAACCGGTGAAGGTAAAACCCTTGTTGCCACTCTCCCCGCCTACCTTAACGCGCTTTCAGGCAAGGGTGTGCACATTGTTACCGTAAATGACTATCTTGCACGCCGAGACAGCGAATGGATGGGCAAGGTTTACCGCTTCCTCGGTCTCACCGTGGGACTTATTGTAAACGGCCTTGAAAATGACGAGCGCCGCAAGGCCTACGCCGCAGATATTACCTACGGCACCAACAACGAGATGGGCTTTGACTATCTGCGTGACAATATGGTGCTTTACATTGAAAACAAGGTGCAGAGAGGCCACAACTATGCCATTGTCGACGAGGTTGACTCAATCCTTATCGACGAGGCAAGAACACCCCTTATCATTTCGGGTATGGGCGGCAAATCCTCTGAGCTTTATTCTGTTGCAAACAGCTTTGTAAGCACTCTCAGATGTCTCAAAATTGCCGAAACAGACTCAAAGGTCAACCTTGAGGACCTTGCAGCCGAAAGCGGCGCAGACTACATTGTTGACGAAAAAACAAAAAGCTGTAACCTTACAAAAAGCGGTATTCAGAAGGCTGAACACTTTTTCAACGTTGAAAACCTTTCAGACCCCGAAAACCTTACCCTTTCCCATCACCTTAACATTGCCATCAAGGCTCACGGTGTTATGACAAAGGATATCGACTATGTTGTAAAAGACGGTCAGGTGCTTATCGTTGACGAATTCACGGGCCGTATTATGCTCGGCAGACGCTACAACGACGGCCTTCATCAGGCTATCGAGGCCAAGGAAAACGTAAAGGTTGCCCGTGAAAACAAAACCCTCGCAACCATTACCTTCCAGAATTATTTCCGCCTTTATGACAAGCTCTCGGGTATGACGGGTACCGCAATGACCGAGGTTAACGAGTTCAGAGAAATCTACTCCCTCGATGCCGTTGAAATTCCCACAAACAAGCCCCTCCTCAGAAAGGACAATAACGACGTTATTTTCCAGACCGAGCAGTTTAAGTTCAACGCTATTATCGAGCAGATTCTCGAGTGCCACGAAAAGGGACAGCCCGTGCTTGTGGGTACAATTTCAATCGAAAAGAGCGAAAAGCTTTCCGCCGCCCTCAGAAGACGCGGCATAAAGCACAACGTGCTCAACGCAAAGCACCACGATAAGGAAGCGGAAATCGTTGCCCAGGCAGGTAAGCTTGGTGCGGTTACAATCGCAACCAATATGGCGGGCCGAGGCACCGATATTATGCTCGGCGGTAATGCCGAATTCCTTGCCAAGAGCCAGATGAGAAAAATGGAATATTCCGAGGAGCTTATCAGCGAGGCAACTGCCTTCGGCGACACGGACAACGAGGACATCATTGAGGCACGCGAAACCTTTAAGCGCCTCGAAAAACAGTATAAGGAAGAAATTGCAGAGGAAGCAGAGCAGGTCCGTCAGGCAGGCGGTCTTTACATCATAGGCACCGAGCGTCACGATTCAAGGCGAATCGACAATCAGCTCAGAGGCCGCAGCGGCCGTCAGGGCGACCCGGGCGAAAGCCGTTTCTTCCTTTCAATGCAGGACGACCTTCTGCGACTTTTCGGCGGTGACAGAATGATTGCAATTATGAACAGTATGCCCGTTGACAAGGATACACCCATTGAAAACGGTATGCTTTCAAAGCAGGTTGAGGGTGCTCAGCGTAAGGTTGAGGGCAACAACTTTGCCGCCCGCCGCCACGTTATCTCCTTTGACGACGTTATGAACCGTCAGAGAGAAATCATTTATACTCAGCGTGACCGTGTGCTCAAGGGCGAGGATATGAAGCCCGTTATCACCAAAATGATTGACGAGTCAATCGGTGACACCGTAGAGTTCTTCTGCCCTGCAAACATCCCCTCAGATGAGTGGCATCTGCCCTCACTCAAGGAAAAGTATATGGGCTGGCTGACAACGGAAGACGATTTCACCGAGGACAGAAAATACAAGGCTGAGGAAATCTTTGAAATCCTTACAGACCGTGCCCACAAGCTCCACGATGAGCGTGAGGAGCTTTACGGCGAGGAAATGATGCGTAACATTGAGCGCGAAATGCTGCTTCGCAATGTTGATATGAAGTGGATGGACTACATTGACGCCATGGACGAGCTCAAACGCAGTGTAGGGCTTCTCGCCTACGGTCAGAAGGACCCTGTAGTAGCCTTCAGAGAGATGAGCTACGATATGTTTGACGAGATGACAACCTCAATCCGTGACGATACAGTCAAAACCGTGCTTGCAGTACGCTTCAAGACCGACGAGGAAATCAAGCGTGAGGAGGTTGCAAAGGTAACCTCAACCTCAACCGGCGGCGACGGAAGCGAAAAGGCAAGGCCCAAGCGCAACGAAGGCAAAAAAATCGGCGTTAACGACCCCTGCCCCTGCGGAAGCGGCAAAAAGTATAAAAAGTGCTGTGGCAGACCGGGCATCGCCGCCGACGCGCGTTCAGCGAACGATTAAGCGAGGCGGGGATGGCGCAGCGGTCAAAATTCATAGGCGCTCCAAGCCGTAATGAATTTTGGGAACCGCAAGAGGAGCAGCCGAAGGCTGATTCAGTAGGCAGCAGTCAGAATGCCCTTCGGTCAAAAGAATATTTTAAGGGTTTCTTTGGATTTGAAAGTCCGAAGAAACCCTTTGTTTATCTCGGTTTATACGGTCTGCACTTTTTTACGGCCCCTTTTTGTTCTTTGTTGACAAACATATAGCTTAATGATAAAATTCAGTTAACGAGGTGACGGCAATGCGTATATTCTTAGAAAACAAAAGCAGTAAAACTCTTTTCATAAACCTTAACGGACAGAGTATAACACTCAATCCGTTTGCTGAAGGCACAGCTGAAGCCGACTGCGGCCGCGTTTCACTGAGCCTTACAACAGAGGATAACTATTCATCTGAAGAGCACGCAGAAAAAATGGGCTATTACTGCTTTCACCGCTTTATAACCGTTTCACAATATGATTTCACTGCAGAAAAGGATTTCTCCCTCGAGCTTTATGTTGAAACGAAAAAGGGCGACCACTTTGAAAGCTATCAAAGGGTTTCACCCTATTGCAGAGGCATCACCCTGCCCGAGCCGATTTATACGCTCAAAAACGAAGCAGAGATTAAAGAAAATTTTAAAGCCAACGAGGCCCTTGAAGCAAAAGCGGAAAAACGGGCGGATTTAATAGTCAAGGCAGATAACATAGGCACTATAATAAGCAATGCGGTTATGATAATCCTCTCAATCGGTATAGCTGCTCTTGTTTTCATAGCAATATATCAGAATTTTTCACTTAAGACGGCAGTTATAACCCTTGCGGTTATCGGCCTTATGCTGTTTCTTATTTCAAAAGCAATTCAGAAGCTCATAAACCGCATAGGCAAAACCGCCGATAAATTCTTCAGCAGCCGACTGTTTGACAAAGCAGTTGACAAGGCAAATGAAAAATTTGAAGCAAATTATGTATACTGCAAGGATATGCCCACGGAGCTTTTTAAGGACAGAAGCTCCTTCTTTGACCCGAATTATATAAGTGCCGTTTTCAAATACAGCAACAAAAACATATAACAGGAGAATAAAATGCAGATTTTTCTGAAAAACGAAAGTGATAAAAGCATAATAATAGAGCTTGACAATATGCAAATCACCCTTATCCCCGACACGGGAAAATATGTTGAAGCTCATGCCTCAACAGTTACCCTTAAAGTATATGCAAACGAAAAATACCGCTCAGAGCCTGTCACAAGCACACTGGGCTTAAGGTGCTTTCACCGCTTTTTTGCCGTGTCGGCTTATACGGTCACTCTCACGGATAACTGCACTATAAGGTTTTATAAGGAAACCGCCCACGGCAACAACCTTGAAAGCTACACGCGCATTTATCCCCACAGTACGGCTTGTTCATTTTCTGCACCTCATTATACCGTGAAGGATGAGGCAGAGATAAAAGAAAAGCTTGCCAGAAGCGACAAAAACGAAGCAGTTATTTTGCAGGGCGCAGGAATTGCAGGTAAGCTTATCAAAGCAAAAAACACCTTTGACGATATAGTTGCCGCACTTATTCTCGGTGCCGTGGCACTTGTTGTTTTTATCCTTTTGTGTGTTTTCACCGGCTTCGGTACCGCCGTATTGATTTACGGCTTGGTTTCAGCTGCAGGCTTATTCATCCGGAAATGCTTTCTTGAAGAAGCACTGAAAAAAGCTAAAAGCAAAGCCAAGGCAAAAGCAGAGCAAAAGGTTGAAAAAGCATTTCTTCCCTGTGATAATATGCCTGAGGGTATTTTCAAGGGTAAGGCTTCATATTTTTCAAACGAATATATAACCGCTGTTTTTAAGCACAGTAAAAAAAGAATATAACGCCAAACCCGCCCCGAAATCGGGGCGGGTTTCCTGCCTACTGACTACTGCCTACTGACTACTTTTATCCTCGGCCCTCGGCCCTTTCTGATAGATCTTACCCTTGTGCTCCTTTTTGCCGTTGGTCTTCAGATTGTACTCGCGGATAAAGTCGCCCGTTTTTTCAAAGTTGTACGGGTCCTTTTCGTTGCTTTTCATTTTATTCACCCTTACTTATTTTACGAAAACCTAAGCTTAAAAATTAAAAGCAAATTTTTGAAAAAAACCGCCCGGAATCGGGCGGTTTCCTTACTACTTACTACTTACTACTGACTACTGTTTACACCTTGCTCGGGTCAAGGCTCAGAGTGATGCTGTCACGCTTGGGTGTAAGCTTTGTAAGCTTAACACCTGCCGCCTCAAACATTCTTCTTGAAGCTCGCACGGTGGTGGTTGTTTCATACTTGTTTGAAAGGTAAACAACCTCCTTTATACCGCTCTGGATAATTGCCTTTGCGCACTCGTTGCAGGGGAAAAGTGCAACATAAATGCGACAGCCCTCAAGGTTTGCACCGCGGTTGTTGAGTATGGCGTTAAGCTCAGCGTGGCACACATAGGGGTACTTTGTGTCGTAGCTGTCGCCCTCTCTCTCCCAGGGGAACTCATCATCGTCACAGCCTGCAGGGAAGCCGTTATAGCCCATTGACATAATTCTGTTGTTTTCGTTTACAATGCAGGCACCTACCTGTGTGTTGGGGTCCTTGCTTCTGTAGGACGAAAGCACCGCAATACCCATAAAGTATTCGTCCCACGATAAGTAATCTTCTCTCTTTGCCATTTTATTTCTCCTGTTCTTTTTTTGTTTTCTTTATCCGATAATGCCGAAGGCACCCTGCCTACTGACTACTGACTACTGACTACTAATCACTCCGCGCCGCGGTAATAAAGGCCTCTTGTGTAGTCGCCTCTGACGGCCTTGCCCTTGCGATAGGCATCAAGAATTGCTTCGGCGATTTCCTTTTTTTCACGCGTAAAATAAAGGGTGAGAAAATCGACATTCCTGATTTCGTGCAGTCTGTCCGCCATATAAATCGGCTGACTGTTAAGCACCTCACTGCAGCCAAAGTAGCATACAACGGGGAAGCTTTTATTCATTCTGTCGGTGAGTAATCCCCTGCCCTTGCAGGTCTCACAGTCCGTTCCGTTTCTGACAGGACAGTTTCTTGTAAGCATAAGCGGCAGTCTGCCGTAGGCGATTATGCCCCTCTCAGCCGCCGAGGTGATTTTTTCAAGCTGTGAAAGAGTAAGCTCAGGCGACAAGGTTAAAACCTTTACACCAAGCGACTCAAAAAAACGCACCGAATGGCTGTTGAACACGTTGAGAGAAAAGCCGCCGTGAATTTCAAAACCCGCTTTTTTCGCAATGGCAACGGCATCAAGGGTTGAGCAATATGCCACTTTAAAGCCGTGAGTTTTAAACATTGCAAGCCTTTTTTCTACAAGCTCTTCTGCGCCGAAAATGCCTCTCGGCACCTCAATTCCTACAGAAACGGGCAGGTTTTTAACCTTTTCCACCGAGTTTTCCGCAGTCATAAGCGGAATGTATAAGTTTTCCACATTTTCAAGATTGTCGGGAATCTGACTTATTGAAGCCACTCTGATGTTGAATTTCGGCTTACCCTCAAGCCTTTTCGGCGGTGCCGTAAGCTCGACGTTTTTAATTTTTCCGCTTATATCCGTAAAGCTCTTTACCTTTACAGCTTTGAGCTTATTTTCAAGCTCCTCAAGGGCTCTTCTTCTCAGCTCATTTATGACGCTTGCGGGCACAATCAGGCCCTCATCAAGGTCAATTTCAATTTTTCCGGCGTAAAACTGTGTGCCGCCGCATTTTGAAAGTCTTTCCGCAAGTCCCTCTTTTGTGAGCGGTCTGTTGAGTGCCTTTTCGGGAACAGCATCAGCCTCAACAAAAACTCTTTTGCCCTCAGAGGCCGCCGAAAGGCTTACCCTTTCACCCTCGGTAACACTCAGATAAAAATCGACACCGAAGCGCGGCGACTCCTTTTCATAGAGCCTTGCAAGGTCCTTCAAAAGCTCGTTGGTGGCGGAGGTTACATCCTCCTTCTGCCTTATGCCGAACATATCTCTGCCACGGTTGTTTTCAAAATATCCGTCAGTAAAGCCCGAGCGTGAAAATACCCCTCTGAGCTTTTTAAGCATCTCTCCGTTGTCCTCGCCGTCACGGCTCTGACGTATCGCAGTGACCGCCGCCGCAACGTATTCGGGGCGCTTCATCCTGCCTTCAATTTTAACCGAGTCAATGCCGAGCGCCTTAATCTCATCAAGCTTATGAGCAAGGGACAAATCCTTTAAGCTCAGGTCAAAGCCCGTTCCGTTTTTTGCCGCAAAGGGCAAACGGCAGGGCTGAGCGCAAAGGCCTCTGTTGCCGCTTCTGCCGCCGAACATACTGCTCATATAGCACTGACCCGAAACAGACATACAATGCGCGCCGTGGACAAACATTTCAATTTCAAGGTCGGTGCTGTCCTTGATTTTTTTAATCTCCGCCTTGTTCATCTCCCTCGGGAGAACGACCCGTTTAAAGCCCGCTTCTTCAAGCAGCTTCACACCGGCAACGGTCTGCACCGACATCTGTGTTGAGGCGTGGCGTTCAAGGTCGGGGCAGGCCTCTTTCACAAGCGAGGCAAAGCCCACATCCTGCAATATAACCGCATCCGCACCCGAGGCGCAAACCTCTTTCAAAACATCTAAAGCGGCGGATATTTCACCGTCGCTTATAAGTGTGTTCATTGTTACGTGAACCTTCATGCCGTGGGCGTGACAAAGCTGCACAGCCTCACTGAGAAGGTCACCCTCAAAGTTATCCGCCTTAATACGGGCGTTGAAGGCCTTGGCACCCATATACACTGCGTCGGCCTTACAGCGCACGGCAGCCACAACGGACTCAAAGGAGCCCGCGGGCGCAAGAATTTCAATTTTGTTTTTCATTTTCATCAGCCGAGTCTTTTGAGCACTGCCTCAAGCTCCTTGTGCAGTCTCTCGTTTTCAGCCTTAAGGGTCTCAGCTTCCTTCTTAAGCCTTTCGCTGTCGTGTCTTGCAAGGTCTGCCTTGCTCTTTGCCGCAGAGGCATCGTCAAGATAATCCTTAATCTGCTCGCGGAGTCTGTCAGCGGTAGCTGTTGCCTTTTTGCTTTCGTCAGCGTAATCCAGAGCAGCAAGAACTGCCGCCTGAGTTACGGAAAGTCTGTTGTTGACCTTCATAATGCCTGCCATTTTTGTGTCAAGCTCCTTACCGAGAAGCTGAACATATCTCGGGTCATCCTCTGCAAGAATTGAATAGTCTGAGCCCACGATTGTAAGTTTTACTTTGTTAGCTGCCATGAATTATCACCCTTTCTCAGTGATTTGTCTTATCCTTTATTTTATACTGTCTGCCTCAATAATTTTGTTGTCTGCCTTTGCCTTATCATAGCTTACGGTAACGGTGTCGCCCTCATTGAGGATTACAACACCCTCTGCATCACTTGCCTTTACCGAGAAGTATCTGCCGTCACCCTCAAGGCTGATATAGTAAACGCTGTTGCCGTCAATTACGGCTGTACGGATATCGTCGATTACGCCCTTCTTCTTTTCAAGCACTGTCTCGGGCTTATCCGCCTGCTCGGTGCTGTTTGTTGCGTTTTCAATTTCGTCAATGTCAACATCAATCTTGATGTTATTCTGCTTTAAGGTATCAACATAATCCTTTGTACATTCGGCAATGGTTGTGCCCGTTGAAACAACCTGATAGTTTTCAACGTTAACCATTGCGTAACGCTTAACAAGGTTGTCGCTGTCCTTAAGTGACATAAAGTAGGTGGGCTCGCCGCTGATGTTAAGGAGAATGGGGAAGGTTGCCTTATACTTGTAGTCCTGCACCTCACCCTGTGCGGAGGACTGTGCCGACATTTCCTTTGCGCCGGAAACCTCATAGAAGTTTGCCGCCTTTGTTCTCATATTCATAAGAACGAAGCCGATGATAGCCTGGTCGTTACCTGCTGAGGTTACACCTGTGTAAGCGTAAACGTCATCATCCTTTGCAATGAAGTTTGTTCCTTCGGTTGCAACCCTTACGCCCTCCTGGCCGAGAACGGAGTTGATGAAGCCGTTCTTGTAGCGGCCGTAGTAGTTAAACTGCTCAACGAGAAGCGCCTCGGAGTAAATACCGTCAATCCACTGAAGCTCCTTGCTTGTCTTAACCTCGTCAACGGTATACTCTGTCATTTCACCGGTGATGGCATCAACAATAACAACACCCTTTACATCTGTACCGCCGAAAAGACCGATTGTCTTGTCAAGCACGGTGCAAAGCCAGTAGGGTCTGCCGTTTTCGTCAATTTCAAAGCGGGGAGTGTCAAAAATATGGGTAGGGTAGCTGAAGCGTACGTGACGCATAAGATACTTGCCGAAGTGTTCGGTTGTTGCATACCTTATATATTCTCCCTCGGGGAGAGTAACAAGCTCAGCCTTCTGCGTAACCATATTTACAACAACATAGCCGGGAAGACCGCTTTTTGTGTTTTTGAGCCATTTGAAAACGTCGCCGTAAGCAAGAGTTGTAAGCTTGACGGGATTGTTCTTATAGTTAATCTGTGTGAAGGCGGTTGAAATTTCAAACTGCGAAACCTTGCCGATTGCCGCAAGGTCACCGAGGGTACGGTTTGCAAGTGCCTTTGCCGAATCGTTGTCAAGAACGGGAACATTTGAGAAATCCGCCTCAGCGATATCGCTTGCAAAGCTCTTGCTTTCATCAACATCAATAATGTTGCTGTAGGTCTTGGCTCTGAAGAAAACAGAGGAAACCACAAAGCCGATGCCCACAACCACAACAAGCACAGCCGCAAGGGCAAGGGGAATGATTGACTTTTTTCTTACATACGGAGTGTATTCGGGCTTTGCGTATGCAGAGCTTGTAACAAAAAGCAATGCAATGAAAATAGCAATGACGGTGCCTATGAACATATAGGTATCGGTGCTTTTGAAATTAAGGGGAGGAAGCATAAAGTAATATGCTATTGCTCCGCCGATGATTGTTCCGATAATGCTTATAAGCATTCTGAGTCCGGCCTTTGAGGGCACAAGGTAAGCATTTTTGCCGTTACCCTTGCCGTTGCCGCCGTTACCTGTAAAATCTACTTTAATGGGTTCCATAGTGTGTCTCCTTTGATTTTTGCTTAATATTTTCTTGAAAGCTTGCTTTCAGCCTCTTCTCTGGTAATTTTACCTACGTTGTAGTCTGCCATAATCTGAACGTCCTTATCGTTGAGCTTGTAGAAGGCCCAGAGAATAAGAGCGATTGCAAGACCGATGATGGGCACAACATTGTAGGTGAACCAGAGACCCTTGAGAGCCTCGGCTGACTGCTGTGAAATAGCATCAATCGCCTGAAGGTCGGCAAAGGTGCTGACCTCAGCCTCAACGCCGTCAATAATAAACTTTGTCTTAAAGCTGAAGAAGCCGAGAAGAATAAGACCGAGTGAGCCGGAAATTGCAGCTGCAAGCTTAACTGCAAAGGTCTGGATGGCAAAGGTGATGCCCTTTGCATCCGTGCCCGTTGTGTACTGGCCGTACTCTGCACAGTCGGGAGTAAAGGTGAAGGAAAGAACGCCGATAACACCCAGAGGAATTGAACGCAGAGTAAAGGTAATGATAAAGAGCACAAGGCTGTTCTGAGTGGGAACAACAAGAAGTGAAAGAACTGTTGCGGCAAGTGCCGAAATCATAAACAGCTTTGTCTTGTCCATTCTTCTGATAAGCTTGGGCACGCAAAGAGCCATTACAAGCTGAGGTACTATTGCGATTGCGCCAACGATAAGTGAAAGCTGCTCGTTACCGAAGATGTAATATGCGGTAAGAAGGTGAAGTGAGTTATAGGTCTGTGCACCGGAATAGAAGATGTAGCCGAGATAATAGATAAGAAGATACTTGTTGCTTACAACATATTTAAGCATTCTTCTAACGGTAAACTGCTCCTCGTCAATAGACTTGTTTCTTTCCTTACACTTGAAGCATACGGGGAACATTGTTGCGGCTGCAACAACTGCCACGATGATGGATGTGGGGCCGTAGCCGATATTGATTTTCTGACCGATGAAAACAGTTACAAGCACGGTTGTAATGGCAGAGCCTGCACCGCCGCTGATGCCCTTGAGTGAAAGGATTGTATTTCTTTCCTCAACATTGCTTGTCATTGAGGTAATAATACCGAAGGCGGGCACGTCACAGATAGTATAGGCTGTATCCCATAAGATATAAGCAACGGCAAACCAGATAAGCTTGACTGTTTCACTTGCGGCATTAGGCATAATAAACACCGCAACGGTTGAAATGGGTGTAAGCACACAGGCTATTTTAAGCCAGGGAATATATTTCTGCTTGTTTTTAAACTGAATTTTGTCAAAAATAACACCGAAGATAGCGTCATTCACTGCATCCCATACCTTAACGGCCATTACAACAACACCGGATTTAACGGGGTCAATGCCCTGAAAAACAAGGAAGGTTGTCAGATAGGCGGCGAGCATGTTGTAAATCATGTTCTGACCGAAGAAGTAGGAATAGTAGCTTTTTCTTTCGACAGAATCGGTCTGCCACAGCGGGTTTTTGTTTGGTTTCATATTTTACTCTCCTTTTCCGCCCTGCCGCAAAGCAAGGCAAAAATAATTATTCAGTTTATTTTACCATTAACTGCCTGTTTAGTCAATGAAATAAAGCTTTTTTTACTTTAATTTAATCCTTTTTTTGTTTTACGAATAAACAGAGCCGTAAAGCAATATAATAAGAACAAAGCATTAAGCAAAAAGGAGTATACACTATGAAAAAAATAATTTCACTTATTGCAATTCTCGCAGTCATTGCGGTAATCTTCACCTTTGCCGCCTGCGGCGACAACACCGCAAACGATGTAAGGGATGAAATAACCACCCTCAAGGACGACAGCGAGGATATGATGGACGATATGAGTAATGCTCTTGACGAGCTCGGCGACGACCTCACCGAGGGCGGCAACGTAACCGACGAAAACAGCTCCACGGGCCTTTTTGAGGATATGACCTCAGACAAGGCAGAGGGAAGCAGCGATGCAGCGGATAAAACAACCGAGACCGCAGACGCGGCAACCACAACCGCAGGTGCGGCAGAATAAAGGCTTACAAACAAAAAACGACTTGCAGAAGCAAGCCGTTTTTTTATGTTTACGGGTTAAAAAGGTAACAAGCCGGTATAACCGTTTTTTACTTTTTGCTTTTTTCTTCTATAATTACCGCTATTAAAAAAATCAGCATAAAAACAGCAAAATACGCCGGAAGCGCAAAAACAAAAAGAGAAACGCCGGTGTTAAACAGAAGCTCACTGCCCGTTAAAAAGCCTGAAAAAGCCGTAATCAAACTGACAGCAAAAAGAGCAACGCCGACAATACCGATGATTTTCAGAGCCTTACTCATTTTATTATTAAGACAATTCCATTTTTCTTCAGTGTGCTTATCTTTCATATTATCACCCAAAACCATTTTATAAGAACAAACCTAAAAAGTCAATACATCGTGCCGTAGGCACACTTCATTGGCAAAGCCACTTCATTTACGGCAAAGCCGTAGCTTCATTGATGCAAGGCATCACTTCATTTGCCGCAAGGCAACTTCGTTTTGTGTCCATTAAATATAACACTCCTTTTATTTATCTCTAAGAGTTTTACAACTTGAAATTAACATCCTTCTTATTCGTCCGCAAAGTTTCAGCTGTTTTTGTATGTAGCTTCAGTAATAGATTTTGTATTAAACAAAAGTTGCAACCAACCTTCTGTTTCACTACATTCTTTTAATGCGATTTCAAATTTAGAAAGCATATCTGCCCTGCTCTGTCCATAATTTGCTTCACGGATATTTGCATAAACACTGCTTGAACTTTTGCGAATTTGAAACAGTGTATTTGAAGGAGCTTTTATATTTTGGCAAAGCAATTCAATATCGGTTGCTAATTGTTCAGCATAAATCAGCAAATAATTTTTAGGCATACCATCACTTCCTTTTAACAGATTACACTGCAAATTAGCAATAAAATCAAGGCGAAGCCTTGTATATCATCAATTCCGCAAGGAATTGCATATCATCAACCTCGCAAGAGGTTGTATATCATCAAGCCGACAGATATACACACCTAAAGGTGTGATGATATACGAATGTATACCTCGCCAAAGGCGAGATATACATTCAATGATATACAGCCCTGTCGGGCTGATGATATACCAAGCCTGTCGGCTTGGATAAAAAAATCCGACAAGTCGAAACTTGTCGGATTTTTTGGCGGAGAGTCAGGGATTCGAACCCTGGGTGAGTTTCCCCACACAGCATTTCGAGTGCTGCACCTTCGACCACTCGGACAACTCTCCCTGTTTGCATTTGCCATTCTACCAAAACTTAACGGATTTGTCAAGAAAAATCGTCTCAAAGATTTGACATATCTTCAAATTTGTATTATTATATAAGTTAATCTGTTATAATAAGATTATGTTGTAATATAAATATCAGAAAGGCGTGTTTTAAATGAGCTCATGTTCAGGTAATTGCTCCTCCTGCTCCTCAGCTGAGGGTTGCAAGGATAAGGATATGCACCTTAAGCAGAACGAATACAGTAACATCAAAAAAATCTATGCCGTAGTAAGCGGTAAGGGCGGCGTAGGCAAATCAAGCGTTACCGCAATGCTTGCAACGGCAACTCAGTCCCTCGGCAAGCAGGTTGCAGTGCTTGATGCCGACGTAACCGGCCCCTCAATTCCCAAAATGTTCGGCATAAAGGGCAGAGCTGAGGCTGATGCCTCCGGTCTCCTTCCCAAGGAAACAAGCACGGGTATCCGCGTAATGAGTGTCAATCTTCTCCTCCCCGACGAGGCTTCACCCGTTGTGTGGAGAGGTCCCGTTATCAGCGGCGTTATTCAGCAGTTCTTCACCGATGTTGCCTGGGGTGATGTTGACTATATGTTCGTCGATATGCCTCCCGGAACAGGCGATGTTCCCCTCACCGTTTTCCAGCAGCTCAAGGTTGACGGCATAATTGTTGTTGCAACCCCTCAGGACCTTGTAGGTCTCATTGTTAAAAAGGCTATCAATATGGCTAATATGATGAACATTCCCATAGTTGGTCTCATTGAAAATATGAGCTACTTTGAATGTCCCGACTGCGGCAAAAAGCACAGCATCTTCGGCGAAAGCAGAATTGACGAAATTGCCGCAGAGTATAATCTCCCCGTGCTTGCAAAGCTCCCCATTGACACAAGAACACCCGCCCTTGCAGACAAGGGTGCCGTTGAGCTTTGCGATACAGATGCTTTTATCGAAATTGCAAAAAAGCTCTGAGTTTTAAATTTATTAACACAAAGGTTAACTTTAACGCAGTACAAAAAGTCAGTTAACACAAGTTTAACAGCTTTTACTTGATTTTAAAAAACAATTTATTGTAATATTTTATCAGTAATAAGAATGAAGTACAGTTCAAGGAGGTATTTTCTTCAATGAAGGATATTATCAAAAAAATAGTAATAGCCGTTGTAGTTGTAATTGCAATAGGCGTTGCGGTCTTCTCCCTTACGGGCGATGACCCCACCGTTACGCCCGACCCCTCAACCTCGCAGACGAGCACAACAGGCTCAGACACGGGCTCCACGGCTCCCTCAGGCTCAGACTCAACCGTAAACGCTGACGCAACAACAAATCAGGATGGCACACAGTCAACCTCAGACGGCGGCGTTCAGCAGAGCACCGATAACGGCTCCTCCGTTCAGCAGCCCTCAGGCACACAGAGCACGGCTCCCTCTCAGGGCGGTACGGATACAACTGCTCCCAACGGCGGCTCCGATGTTCAGCAGGGCACCTCACAGAACATTCAGCCTTCACAGAATCAGCAAAACGGCGGCGATGTTCAGCAGAGCACACTCGCTCCCACCAATCCTCAGCAGATTCAGCAGGCAAACAAGATTGACGTTTATCAGAACATTTTCAAGGGCGGCAAATTCCTTATGAAGGTCAACGACCCCGACCTCGGCCCCGTAACAATGGCAATGAGCGGAAACAAAATGTTCATTGAGGCCTCCATGGAGGGTCTTTCACTCAAAATGCTTTACGACGGCGACAAGCCCGACGAGGACAACCCTCAGCAGGGCACCTGGTTCATTCTGATTGACAAATTCAAAAAGTATTCTCCCATATCCTCAGATATGATAGGCGATATGAACGTTGAAGAGCTTACCAAGGATATTGCCAAGGGCGACGGCACAACGGTATACGCCAAAAGCACCGAAACCCTGAACGGCGAGGTTTATGAATGTGAAAGCTTTACAGACGAAAACGGCAACCTCACCAAGTATTACTTCAAGGGTGACCAGCTTGTAAGAAGCGATTCCATCAGCCCCTCGGGCGAGGTTTCCACAACGGAATTCCAGGAAATCACCGCAGAATTTGACGAAAGCATTTTTGAAATTCCCGCCGGCTATGCCAAGTGGGACATCTCATGGCTTATGAATATGGTAAGCGGACAGTAAGCTGAAAAAAATATAGAAAAAGGGGCTGTAAAAAAACCTTCGTTTTTTACAGCTCCTTTTTTGCTTTGCCTTTCACAAAGGGCAAATTTATTTGTTTCTTACTTGTATTCCTTGCCCGTGAGATATCTCCACGCGGCAATGTATTTTGTTGATGAACGGGGGATTTCGCTTCCTATATCAAGGAAAATCTTATCATCAACAACAAGAATAGTATCCTTACCTGCAAGGGAAAGCTGCTTGATTTTCGGCATTTCCATTACAATATCTTCCTTTGAGCCGTCAAGGCTTACGGTAAACCTTTCGGGATAAAGGCTGATTGTTGCATTTTCAGAAAGAACTTCCTCGTTTTCGCCGTCAACCCGCTTAACCTTCTGGCCGCCCTCTGAGAAGATGAGGCTACCCTTTTCGGCTGAAAGCACTCTTTCCTTCCAGATATCTCTCTGCCAGAGGTCCCAGTCAAGCACGTTGTCGTGCTCAAGGCCCTCGCCGCAATCGTGGAAGAAGCCGTCCTTTTTCATCTCAACCTTGTATCCGCAGTCACAGCCCAGGAAGTTGCCCTTGCTGTGGAGTGTGCCCACCTTGCCGCATTTGGGGCAGAGGTAAAGAATTCTTTCAACGCACTCTGCAAGGTTTTCACCCTCATAGTCGTGCATTTCCTTTCTCTGCTCAGCGTAAGCGTTGACATAGGTGTCGCGGCGGATAATTTCGTTGATTTCATCAACGGAGAGCTTACTGAGCTCTTCTGCAGAATATTCATTCACAAAGTGGCCGACAATGGGGCCGCTTCTTTTTTCGTTTGCCCAGCGGGGCTTTCTGAGATAACCGCCTACAAATCTGTAGGTAACAAGTGCAACACCGGAATCCTTTACGAGCTTGCCCGTATTTGAGGAGATGAAGCCGGTCTGACCGTTGACGCTCATTGCGCCCTCGGCGTGAAGACCCACGGGAATTCCTGCCTGCACATTGCGGATAATTTCGTTTGTAAGCTCCGAGGAGGGGCGGTCTCTGTACTTGATAATAACGCCTCCGACATATTTGAACACCCAGCCGAGCTTCATTCTTGCGGTATGGTCACTTGCAACGTATCTTATGTATCTGTCAAGGGCAACCATTTCAAAGCCCGGGTCCATAGCGTCGGTATGGTTTGAGATAAGAATAAAGCTTTTTGCCTTGGGCTTATGATAATCAAGATGAACATTGTTCTCCTTGATAACCTTGTTTTTGAGTATTGCAAAAATAGTCTTTGTTGCAAAGCAGTTGAAGTGATAACCTCTTCTTACCTTAAGTCTTTCCGTAATATTCACTGTGCAGCAACCTCCTTTTTCGCCTCTTCCTCAAGCAGGCGGTAAGCAACCTTACCGACAAGGGTCTTGGGAAGCTCATCCTTGAAGATAATCTCCTTGGGTCTTTCAAAAACATCAAGATATTCCTTGCTGTATTCAAGGATTTTCTTCTTGGTTTCCTCACTTGCCTCTTCGCCCTTTTTGAGCACAATGTAGGCCCTTACTCTCTGCATTTTGTAGCTGTCCTTAACGCCGATTACACAGCTGTAATCAACTGACGGATGCTTGTCAAGAATATTTTCAACGTGGGTGGGATAAACATTGTAGCCGCTTGTAACGATGAGGCGCTTGATTCTCTGCTTGAAGTATACAAAGCCCTCCTCGTCCATATAACCCATATCGCCCGAGAACATCCAGGTTGTTCCGTTATCGTCGGTGCGGAGAGTTTTTGCATTTTCCTCAGGTGCATCAATATAGCCGAGCATAAGAGTGGGGCCCGAAATAATGATTTCGCCCATTTCGCCGCGCTTCGCCTCGTTGAAGGTGCCCGGCTCAACAACCCTGTATTCCATATCGCGAAGGGGAAGACCGATGCTGCCCTCCTTTGCTCTGTCAACGGGGGTTACGCAGGATGCGGTAACGCACTCCGTAAGGCCGTAGCCCTCACGGATTTGCACGGGAGCGTTGTGCTCCTTAAAGAACTTGTCTGCTCTCTTTTTAAGCTCGGGGCTCAAGGAGTCGCCGCCGCTGAATACGCCTATGAGGAAGGAAAGGTCCTTGCCCTCAAAAAGGTCAACCTTCAAAAGTGCCTCATAGAGAGTGGGAACGCCTGCAATGAAGTTAGGCTTGTTCTTGATAACGGCCTTTGCGTAGGTTTCCTTTGTAAACTGAGGAATAAGGATGCACATTGCACTGTTCTGAAGCACGGTGTGGATACCGATACCCAGACCGAAGCCGTGGAAAATAGGCATAACGGAAAGGAACTTGCAGCCGTAGTCAAGTCTGCAGCCTGCAATTTCAGAAATCTGCACACCGAGGGCGTTGAAGTTGTAATCCGAAAGAAGGATGCCCTTGGGAGTGCCGCTTGTGCCTCCCGAATAAAGGATGGCGGCGCCCTTGTTCATATCAAACTTTACCTCGGGGAGCTTTACGCCCTTTCCCGTTCTGATAAACTCTGTCCACACAAGGTCCTTTTTTCTGTCTGTGGGGTATTTAAGGTTTTCCCTGTTTTTAAGGTACTTATAGGCAATCGCCTTTACAGCAGGAAGCTCGTCCTGAATTCTCGCAACGAGAATATCGGCATTGCCCTCGCTCTCGTTAACGGCAGCCTTGACCTTTTCGTAAAACTGGTCAAGGGTAAGAATCATCTTGCTTTGCGAATAATCAAGGTAAAAGGTGATGTTCTTTTTTGATGAAAGGGGGTGCACCATGTTGGCTACCGCCCCGATACGGTTGAGTGCATAAAGGCAGATGACGCCCTGAGGTGTGTTGGGCATACAGATTGTTACCTTGTCGCCCTCCTTGATGCCGTAGCTGAGGAATGCGCCGGCAACGAGCTCGATTTTTTCAACAAACTGTGAATATGTAGTGATTTTGCCCATAAAGTCGAGGGCAGGAGCGTTGGGTGTTCTTTTTGCGCTTTCGGCAATAACACCGAACATTGTGGTCTGAGGATAAGGCGTACCCTTAACCGGTGTCATATCTATCTTAGGTAATTTCATTTTTGTTTTTTCCTCCGTATTGCGGATAGTTTATGATTTGATAATATATAAACAGTTAAACTGATTCAGTTGAATAAAATTTTTAAATAATGTTTTCTGTCTCCGGAATGCTTTCTTTCATTTTCTCTGCAGTTTTCAGGACTTATAGGCTTCACAACCTCTCATTTTATTTGTGTATTTTATCCCGGGCGCAAAGCATCGCACAATGCCCTATTGTAAATTACACATAGAATAAATTTTAACATTTATAAATGTCAAAGTCAATATATCGGCTCTGCAAACTGTTGCAATACGGCATAAAATATGTAAAAATTTTAATAATATTATAATGTATAAGGAATTATATGGACTAAAACGAGTTGACAAGTGCAAAAAAGGATGATAAAATATGTAAGCAAAAATCAATACGCCTCCTTAGTTAAATGGATATAATAAACCCCTCCTAAGGGTTAGTTGTGGGTTCGATTCCCGCAGGGGGTGCCAAAAAAGACGAAGCAACTGCTTCGTCTTTTTCTATCCAAGTCGACAGGCTTGGTGATATGCAATGCTTCGCATTGATTTTTCCGGCTCTTTTATTTTCTTGGAACAAGCTAAAAAATATACTCTGCTAATAAAATGACGAACTGTACTTGTGTGATATGTTTTGATAATGATTTTATATTTGCTTGAAGATTATAACATATTATGATATAATACAGATAAATAGGTAATGTGAGGTGAAAAAATGAACGCAAATGTTTCTATTGCTACTGCAAGAAATTGGGAAAGATTGCACGTGGATATTTCTAAAAAGCTTACAAAGCGAGCAAACAAACAAATGTCACAAAAGCATTTTTTTCCTTTGGAATATATCGAAAATCGAAAAAACATACAAATAATAACTGATATTGTTAATGCTATTTTTAATAATGGAATTGATACTTATTCGGCATTGTATACAATTGCGGTAAAGCAATTAATTCAAGCTAATATATATCAATTACCTCACGTGCAAAAAGTCCTTTCTGAATACGAATATAAAATTGACGATTTTTTATACAACATACAGATTCCAACAGACGAGAGAGATCTACTGGGAGTTGTTTATCAAAGCTTGTCTTTAGAAGGTGAAAAAAACCAAAAAGGCTCATATTATACTCCAAAAAAAGTTGTTCAAAATATGATGTCTTGCGTTTTTCTTGAAAATGAACAAAAACTTTTAGATCCTTGTTGTGGAAGTGGTTCGTTTTTGTTATCAGCTCAAGGCAATCCAAGCCAAATATATGGTATGGATAATGATTTTTTAGCTGTTTTTATATGTAAAATCAATTTATTGCTTAAGTATAGTGAAGAGGTTTTTATTCCTCAAATTTATTGCGGTGATTTTTTACAAGACGATATATTCAATATGAATATACCAATTTTCCATGAACAATTCGAATATATTATAACAAATCCACCATGGGGGGCCGTTTGTGTAAACAATTCAATTTTTGAAATAACATCGAAAGAGTCTTTTTCGTGTTTTTATGTAAAAGCTTTTGGTTTATTGAAAGAAAAAGGATGTATTAGATTCCTTTTTCCTGAATCAATATTGAATGTTAAAGCACATAGAGATATAAGAGAGTTTATATTGTCACATGGTAGCTTAGATTCGATAACTCTGTATACTGGAATGTTTTCAGGAGTAACTACCAAATATATAGATATAGAAGCATCAAAAAACAATCCAACAGAAAAAATAAACATTTATTCAGCTGAAAGTTTATTTTGCATTGATCGAAAAAATTTTTATAACACAGAAAACCGGGTTTTTAATTTTCAAGACGACACAGACTCTGAAATAATAAGCCAAGTAAAACAAAAAGGCGCATACACACTAAAAAACAGTATATGGGCATTGGGTGTTGTTACTGGTAATAACAAAGAAAAATTATTGATTGAAAACAGCAAAACGAGTGAAGCAATCTATACTGGAAAAGAAATTTTGCCATATGTTTTAAAAAAACCTGTAAAACACATTGAATATAATAGGAATGAGTTTCAGCAAGTAGCGAAAGAAGAAATTTATAGAGCAGAAGAAAAACTAGTATACAAATTTATATCAAATAAGTTAGTGTTTGCATATGATAATAATCAATCTTTGTTTTTAAATAGTGCCAACATTCTAATTCCTAAAATACCTAATATGTCGATTAAAACCGTAATGGCTTTTTTGAATTCTGAACTTTACCAATACTTATATTTGGTTTTGTTTTCAGAAATAAAAATACTCAAAGGGAATTTGCTTGAGCTTCCTTTTGCTAAAATTTCATCTGAAAAAAATGAAGAAATATCTTTTTATGTGGATAGAATCATAGCAGGTGATTATTCTGGCCATAGCAATGTTCAAGATATAATATACGACATATTTGAAATAAATAAAACTCAAAGAAAACACATTAAGGAGAAATTAAATGGAACGTTTAATTGACGATTTGAAAATCAAAATATCACAGATGAAAGAAAAAACAAATGGAAGCATCGATTTGGCAGATGAGTGTTTAGATGATTTATATTCAGTATATCCATTCAATAAATTCGAATATGTAATAAGTCACTTAATTGCAACGAAGACAATATCCTTAAGTGAATATTTAAACATTCGTACATCATATATAGAAAGAAACAAGTATCTTTATGTTTTTGAAATAACTGCACCTAGAACCTTCGGTGAAACATGGGCTCAAAGACATCTTAATGAGGTTGTTCCTGAATTGAAAACGCCTTCTACTCTTTTAGATTCATCATATTCTGGTGAATATGATTTTTGGTATGAAGGTATAAAGATAGAGGTAAAAGCTTCACGTGCCGTTAAAAGAAAAAGCGGAGATTCACTAATTTTGAAAGCTCTTTCCAGTGATTCCACATCAGGTTTTGATATGAATTTCCAACAAATAAAACCTGCTTGTTGCGATGTATTTGTATGGATTGCCGTATGGAGAGATAAGATTAGATATTGGGTTCTTTCTAGTGATGAAGTAACGAATAATAAATATTATTCGGCTGGTCAACACAGAGGAAATATTGGCGAGGGCCAATTGTGGTTAAAAGAATCCAACATAGCCGATTTTAATGAATATGAAGTAGGCGTTCGAGATATTTTATCAGCTATTATAAAAAAATCAAAAAAGTGAATAATACAGGCGAGCGACAATAATTTATCATTCACCTGTTTGTCGCCCACTCGCTAATATTCTGCTAATTATCAGAAAAACCAAGAATGACTCTGTTAACACTCGCTAACCCTAGTAAAATAAGGGTTTATGAGGTTTTTTAAGTGACGAAAAGTGAACATAATAACACCCTTTCGGGCAAACTCCTAAGGGTTAGTTGTGGGTTCGATTCCCGCAGGGGGTGCCAAAAAATCCAAGTCTTTCGACTTGGATTTTTTCATTTATGTCCACAGGACACAACATCATTATGAGCGTAGCGAATACATCATTGTCCGCTTGCGGACACAAATGAACAATGTTGTGCTTTGCACAAATGATGTGATGCTTCGCATCAACGGTGTGGGCTTACACCCAATGATGTTGCGCTTCGCGCAAACGGGTAGCTGCAATTCTATTTTCTGCGGGCTTGAACTCAGTTAAGACTTTTTTTACAAGGCTTTCCGACTCGTTGTCATTCAGCTTCTTGTTTTCAAAGAAAAAAAATCCATCACAGAATTTTTGTCGCTTGCTTGTCAATATGTGGCTCTTATTCTCCTATAACCTCAATATAAAAGCTTACCGGTCTGAAGCCGTCATTGCAGGAGAGCATGGCGGATTTTTTGTTTTTCATCCAGCCGTCATAAAAATCCTCACCGCCGTGAGCAAGTGCCATAACAAAGGGTGAAATTGTTTCCCACGCGCTCAGGCAAAAGCCCTCGGGCCTCTGCCAGCCGTCGGCAATAAACACCATACCCTCTTCAAGGTCGCAGGCGTGCTCAATGGGGTTTTCATACTTTTCAATAAGGTCGTCGTAACGTGCCTTACGCATTACAGTAATTTTAATCCTTTTCATTTTCACACCTTCTCTGCCCATTCCTTTTCGCGAAAGCCCGTAAGCACAAAATCATCACCTATAAGAAGCGGTCTTTTAACGAGCATACCGTCGGTTGCAAGCAGCTTCAGCTGTTCCTCCTCGCTCATTGCGGGCAGCTTGTCCTTAAGCACCATTGATTTATACAGAAGTCCGCTTGTGTTGAAGAATTTTTTCAACGGCAGACCGCTCACTCTGTACCATTCTTCAAGCTCGTCAAAGGCAGGGTTTTCCTCCCTGATGTTGCGAAGCTCATAGCTCACACCCTTTTCGTCAAGGTACTTCTGTGCCCTCTGACAGGTGGTGCACCCGGGGTAACAGATGAATTTCAACATAAAATCACTCCCGTGTTGATAACTTGTTACCGTTATTATATCACGGGAGCTTCCGTTCTTCAAGTGAAAAGTTTACCTATAAATTCATCGCAGTATGCGTTAAGGCTGTCAAAATTCATGGCGTCAATGTAAAGTGCCTCAAGCTCATCGTGAACCGACTTTGCTTTTTTAAGGCAGGCTATGCTCTCGTTTATAAGCTCCTGCTTGATTTTTTCGTTGAATCTGAGAAGCAGTCGGTTTTCCTTAAAGCCCTCATGCATAAATCTGCCCGTGTGTACAACTCTGTCCGAGGCTATTTCGCCGGCCGCACCGTTTACCCTTATAATTGCAAGGCCCCTTTCGGGTATCAGCAGATGCTCGCTTTCCTCAGGCTTCACGGGACAGTGACAGTAAATTACGTCAAGGCCGTTTTTCACCGCACCCTCGCCTATACGGCTTGTGATAAGCGACGAGACAACACCCTGCCTGTCATCAATACCTATCACCCGCGGGCAGAGGCTTCTCACCGTGTCGGCAAGTATAAGGTTACCCTTAGGGGTAATTGCACTTATAAAGCGTCGCTTTTTTTCTCCGGGAGTGCTGTTCTTATCCCCTCTGAGCTCACGGTGAATAAATCTCGAGCAGAAGCTGTCAATTTTATCGTGCTTTATATATTTTTCCGTAAGTATTCTGCTTTGTGCGTCAACCTGACCTGCCGCCGCAAGGTACCTCGAGCTTCTTCGGTGACAAAGGGAGTTTTCGAAAAAGAGCCGCTTTATCTCGCCGCTGTTTTTCCTCAGCTTTTTTTCGTCCCAGAACTGACCGAGGTTTATAATATTCTCCGACACTCCGGGAAAGCGGGGCTCCATTACGTGCGGCGCAGTGCCGTCACAGATTGAAAAGCTTCTCTGCGGCACAATAAGGGCGTCAAGGCTTGACGGGTCAGAGGAGCAGTAGACCCTTTCGGTATAAAAGTCCCTTTTCTCAAACTCGTCGGCAATTCTTTTCATAAATGTGGATTTTCCCGTGCCGGGGCCGCCCTTTATTATATATGCATCGGTATCGTCATAAGGATTATAAAGCTCATCAAAAAATGAAACAAAGCCCTTCGGAGTGTTTGCGCCGAGGAAGGATGCACTTTTCTTTGCCATAAAATTACCTCCGTTATGGTTTTTCACTAATATATTATTCTTATTCTGCCGTTTTTGTCACAAATATGTGTTGATTTTTAATGTTATTTTGGTGTACAATATGATGAATAGGTTTTTATGTTCAATTTTAATACGGGGGTTTTAAAGATGAAAATTTACAGTTCAATAAACAAGCTTGTTTCCTACGGCCTTTCCTGCGGTCTTATTGAAGAAAGCGATAAGATTTATACAACCAACCGCCTTCTGGAAATTCTTCAGCTTGACGAATACACTGCACCCGAAGAGGACCTTGTGTGCGAAAGCCTTGAGGATACCCTTGCCGAGCTTCTTGACTATGCGGTGCAAAAGGGCCTTATCGGCGACGATATTACAAGCCGCGACCTTTTCGACACAAAGCTTATGAGTGCACTTGTACCCCGCCCCTCTGAGGTTATTGACACCTTCTATGAGCTTTATGACGAGCTTTCACCCGAGGCAGCAACGGATTACTACTACAAATTAAGCCGCGACACGGATTACATAAGAAGATACCGCATTGTAAAGGATATGAAGTGGAAAACCGAAACCGAATACGGTGAGCTTGACGTTACCGTTAACCTTTCAAAGCCCGAAAAAGACCCCAAGGCTATTGCGGCGGCAAAGAATGCTCCCCAGAGCTCATATCCCAAATGCCTTCTTTGCATTGAAAACGAAGGCTATGCCGGCAGAATGAATCACCCTGCAAGGCAGAATCACAGAATAATCCCCATCACCATTGACGGCACACAGTGGGGCTTCCAGTATTCCCCCTATGTTTACTATAACGAGCACTGCATTGTTTTCAACTCACTTCACACACCGATGAAAATCGATGCCTCCGCCTTCAGAAAGCTTTTCGATTTTGTAAAGCTCTTCCCCCACTACTTTGTAGGCTCAAACGCCGACCTTCCCATTGTGGGCGGCTCAATCCTTTCACATGAGCATTTTCAGGGCGGCAACTACGAATTTCCCATGGCAAAATCTCCCGTTGAAAAAGAGATTGTCTTCAAGGGCTTTGAGGATGTTAAGGCAGGCATTGTGAAGTGGCCCATGTCCGTTATCAGAATAAGCTGTGAAAACAGCGACAGACTCGTTGAGCTGGGCGATAAGATTCTCGGTGCATGGAGAGCCTATACCGACAAGGATGCCTTCATCTTTGCCGAAACCGAGGGCACACCCCACAACACAATCACCCCCATTGCAAGAAAGCGCGGTGAGCTTTTTGAGCTTGACCTTGTGCTTCGCAACAACATCACAACCGAGGAGCATCCCGACGGTGTATACCACCCCCACAAGGAGCTTCACAACATCAAAAAGGAAAACATCGGCCTTATCGAGGTAATGGGTCTTGCCGTGCTTCCCTCAAGGCTCAAAAAGGAGCTTAAGCTTGTTGAAGAAGCCATTCTTTCAGGCGAAGACCTTAACCAATGTGAAGAAACCGCAAAGCACAGCGCCTGGGTAGACTCCTTCAGAAGCAGCTACAGCTTCACGGCAGAAAACACGGCGGAAATCCTTAAAGCAGAAACCGGTAAGGTGTTTGCAAAGGTGCTTGAGCACGCAGGCGTTTACGAAAGAAGCGAAAAGGGTATGAACGCCTTCCTTCGCTTTGTTGATGCGGTCAACGCATAATAATCACGGAAAAACAAAACCTAAAGTAAAAAACTTTACGGAGGATAAATAATGGATAACTATATTGTTAATGACGGTAAAAACGAGGTTATTGAGGTAGACGGCGTAAAATACAGCAGACTCTGCCTTCGCACCCATGTTATCACAGATAAGGACGACATCGTTGATGTTGCCGTAAAATACGCAAAGCCCCACCTTCAGCAGGGCGATGTGCTTTTCATAACGGAAAAAATTGTAGGCTGTACCCAGGGCCGTGCAATTCCCCTTTCGGAAATTCACCCCAGGAAGCTTGCAACCTTCCTTTCAAAATTCGTGCTTAAAACTCCCTACGGCATCGGTCTTGCAATGCCCGAAACAATGGAAATGGCCCTTCAGGAATGCGGTGTTCCCCGTATCCTTTTTGCCGCAGGTGTTTCCGCAATAGGCAAGGTGCTCGGCAAGCGCGGCTGGTTCTATATGATTGCAGGCGAAAAGGCAAGAAGCATCGACGGCCCCTGCGACTGCACACTCCCCCCGTATAACGAATGTGTATCCCTTGCCCCCCTCAACCCCGATGAGGTTTCAAAAAAGGTAAGCGATGCAGTCGGTGCCGAGGTAATAGTAACCGATATCAACGACCTCGGCGGCAACATTCTCGGCGCATCCTCACCCTCTGCGGACAGAGACCTTTATGTTAAAATTCTCAAGGACAATCCTCTCGGTCAATCCAGCGAGCAGACACCTATGGGCATTATCCGCAAATGCAACTGAAAAGGAGTAGAAAAATGAGAAATTACACAAAAGAAGATATTGTAAGAATCTGCGAAGAGGAAAAAGTAAGCTTCATCAATCTTCAGTTTACCGATATTATGGGCACACTCAAAAGCGTTTGCCTCACCGTAAGTCAGCTTGAAAAGGCCCTTGACAACAAATGTATGTTTGACGGCTCATCAATCGACGGCTTTGTGCGTATTGAAGAAAGCGATATGCAGCTTCATCCCGACCTTGACTCCTTTGTAATTCTCCCCTGGGACTGTGAATCGGGTAAAACCGCAAGACTTATCTGCGATGTTTACAAATCAGACGGTACTCCCTTTGAGGGCGACCCCCGTTACATTCTCCGCCGTGCAATCAAAAAGGCGGCAGATATGGGCTTTGACTGCTATGTAGGCCCCGAATGTGAATTCTTTCTCTTCCACCTTGACGAGCACGGCAAGGCAACCACAAAATCCTACGATATGGGCGGCTACTTTGACCTCGGCCCCGTTGACAGAGGCGAGGGCTGCCGCAAGGAAATCTGCCTTTGCCTTGAAAAGATGGGCTTTGAAATTGAAGCCTCTCACCACGAAAATGCAACGGCACAGCACGAAATCGACTTCAAGTATGACGAAATTCTGCGCACGGCCGACAACGTTATGACCTTCAAGTATGTTGTTAAAAACCTTGCAAACCGTCACGGTCTTTACGCAACCTTTATGCCCAAGCCCATTTACGGCATCTGCGGCAGCGGTATGCACATCAACCTTTCACTTTTCAAAAACGGCAAAAATGTTTTCTGTGACGAGAGCGACAGCGCAGGCCTTTCAGAGGTTGCCTACAGCTTCATTGCAGGTGTTATGCACCACATCAAGGCAATCACCATCCTTACAAACCCCATAGTCAACTCATATAAGAGACTTGTTCCCGGCTACGAGGCTCCCGTTTACATTGCCTGGTCGGCAAAGAACAGAAGTCCCCTCATCCGTATTCCCACCGCAAGAGGCACGGGCACAAGAATTGAGCTTCGTAACCCCGACCCTGCCGCAAACCCCTACCTTGCCATGGCCGCAGTGCTTCAGGCAGGCCTTGACGGCGTGGAAAAGGGTATGCTTCCTCCCCCGCCCAAGGATTCAAACATCTTTGACCTCACCCCCGAGGAGAGAAAGGCCGCAGGCATCCACTCACTGCCCAAAACCCTCCGCGAGGCAACAAAGGAATTCATTGCAAGCGACTTTGCAAAAGAAGCCATGGGTGAGCACGTACATAAAAAATATATCGAGGCAAAGCAGGAGGAATGGAGGGAATACTCCACCCGCGTTTCACAGTGGGAAATCGACAAGTACCTCGGTAAATACTAATCGAAAGAGAAATCACAATGAATTATAAAATCAACCCCCTTGCCTTTACGGGGATTTTTGCAGTACCCACTGCCGTTGTTGACGATAATCTCCGCCTTGCCTCGGCACTTCAGCTGAAAACACTTTTGTATATGCTCAGGCACGCCACGGATACCGACATAACCCTTGCCGATATTTCACGGGCAACAGGCTACGACGAGGCGGATATTGACGATGCGCTTATTTTCTGGGCTGAAAGGGGCCTGCTTGTAAAGGGCGACTCAGCCCCCGTAGTGCCCGTAACGGCACCCAAACAGGCAGAGGCTTCTCCGGCAACAGCCGCACCCGCAGCACCCTCACCCGCACAAACAGTTAAAAGGGTTGAGGAAATACCCGTAACAAAGCCGAGCCACGAGCAGGTTGCCGCAAGGCTTCAGGAAAGCGAGCAGCTGCGACTGCTTTTTGCCGAGGCGCAGAACATTCTCGGCAAAACCGTGGGCTATGACGGTCAGTCAACCCTCATTATGATGCACGACAGCTACGGCCTGCCCGTTGAGGTTATACTTATGGCTATTGAGTATAACAAAAACAAGGGAAAAACGGGCTTTGCCGCAATTTCAAAAACGGGCAGAGAATGGAGCGAGCTTGAGATTGACAGCATTGAGGGCGCCATAGAATATATCGAAAGCCACAATGTTGTTGACGAGGCCTGGCAGAAGCTCCGTTCAATGACGGAAATCACCAACAAAAACCCCACCCAAAAGCAAAGGCGTATGCTCACCGCGTGGACAAAGGAATACGGCTTCAGCACCGATATGATTTACTTTGCCTATGAGGAGGCAATCGACAACACGGGAAAAATCAGCTTTGAATATATGGATAAGGTGCTTTCAAGCTGGCACAGAAACGCAGTTAAAACACCGCAGGATATTCAGCGAGAAAAAATAAAGTGGCAGCAGCAGAAGGCTAAGGCCGCACCCGCAAAAAGCATTAAGCAGAAGCCTCCCGGTGAAAGACGCGAGCCCACCTTTGACGTAAGCGCATTCACAAAAAAGGCTACCAACATCAAATATGTTCCCCCCTCAGAGGAGGATTGAAGGAAGTGAGACGAAATGGCATACAAGCAGATAGTTTATCAGCGAGCCAAGGCGGAGCTTGAAGGCCGCAAAAAAAGGGCAGAAAGCGAAAATGACGCCCGCCGGCTCAAGGCAATTTCACTTTGCCCCGAAATTGCACAAATTGAAGACGAAATAGCCTCCTACGGTCTTGATGCCGTCAAGGCTCTCGGTATGGGTGCAGACGCAGAGAGCTTTATCCGTAACCTTTCCGTAAAAAGCCTTGCGGCCCAGGAAAGAAAAAAGGTGCTTCTTAAAGCGGCGGGTCTGCCCGAGGATTACCTTGAAATAAAATACACCTGCCCCATCTGTAAGGATACGGGCTCCCACGACGGCTACTTCTGCGAATGTCAGAAAAAAGAGGTAATAGCCCAGGCCAAGGCTCTTTTGGGCGAAGCAACCCCCGTGAAAAAGAGCACCTTTGAAAAGTTTTCACTCGAGTTTTATCCTGATGTTATTGACCCCGTGCTCGGTGTGAGTCAGCGTGAGCATATGGCAAGCGTTTTCAACTTCTGCAAGGACTACGCAAACCATTTTACCAAAAAAGCTCAGGGTCTCACCATGTACGGCGGCACGGGACTCGGCAAAACCCACCTCTCCCTCGCCATTGCAAACGTGGTAATTGAACGCGGCTACGACGTTTACTACGGCAGTATTCAGAGCATAATGGAAAAGCTTGAAAGAGAGCACTTTGGCAGAAGAAGCACAGAGGAAAGCGAAAAGGATGCAATAATAAACGCAGACCTTCTTATCATTGACGACCTCGGAGTTGAATTCACAACCCAGTTCACAACCGCCGCACTTCACGATATACTCAATTCAAGAATGCTCAAGGGTCTGCCCACCATAATCAGCACCAACCTTGAAATGGACGAAATTTACGAAAAATATACTCAGCGCATTGCTTCACGCCTTTTCGGCAGCAGCTTCCCCCTCGCCTTCTGCGGCAAGGATATAAGACAGATAAAGCAGTAAGCGGCGAAGCAGAGCTTTACAAGGGCCGAAGGGCCGACAAATTTCACAAAATAAATTGAAAGGCTGAAGAAAATGAAAATTCAACAGTCTCAGGAAAATTATCTTGAAACAATATATATTCTGCATAAAAACAAAGGCTCCTGCCGTTCAATAGACATTGCAAACGAGCTCGGATTTTCCAAGCCGAGCGTAAGCGTTGCAATGAAAAACCTCAGAGAAAACGGCTATATTGAGGTAATGGGCGACGGAAACATCACCCTGCTTGAGCCGGGCAGAAAAATTGCCGAGGAGCTTTTTGAAAGGCACACAATGCTCACAAGCTGCCTTGTTGCAATAGGTGTGCCCGAGGAGATTGCCTCAGAGGATGCCTGCAGAATTGAGCACGTAATTTCAAAGGAGAGCTTTGAAGCGATAAAAGAAAGCTTTTTAAATCACAAAAAAATTACAGGAGGAACGAAATGAAGAACGTGCTTGTAACCGGCGCAACCGGCGGAATGGGCAAGGCAATCTGCAGCCTTCTCAACGAAAAGGGCTACCGTGTTTTCGGCCTTGACTACAACGAGGGCGAGGACTACGGCAACGTAAGCCTTTACAAATGTGATGTAACCAGCATGGACTCTGTTACAGAGGTTTATGAAAAAATCAAGGGCTAAGCGAAGGAGCTTGCCGCAATCATACATACTGCAGGCATTTATGACCTTGACTCACTTATTGAAATGGACGAAGCGCGTTTTGTCAGGATTTTTGATGTAAACGTTTTCGGTGTTTACCGTATCAACAAGGTTTTCAAGCCTCTCCTTTTCACCGGCAGCCGCATTATCATCACCACAAGCGAGCTTGCCCCTCTTGACCCTCTTCCCTTCACGGGAATTTACGGCATTACAAAAACAACCCTTGAAAAATATGCCTTCTCCCTTCGTCAGGAGGCTCAGCTTCTTGACATCCCCGTTTCGGTCATCCGTCCCGGTGCGGTAAAAACGGGTCTTCTCAACATTTCCAACATTGCACTTGAACGCTTCCACGCTAAAACAGAGCTTTACAAAAGCACTGCCGGCAATTTCAAGAATATTGTTGACAGCGTTGAAGCAAAGCATGTTCCTGCGGAAAAAAATTGCCGAGCTTGCACTTGAGGCACTTGAATCAAAAAAGCCCAAGTACATCTACAACATCAACCGCAATCCTCTTTTACTGCTTCTTAATATGTTACCCGCACATCTTCAGGTGTTTGCTATCGGTCTTGTGCTCAAGAGATAAGGCAGGAGAAGCTTCACAACAACAAGTAAACCGTCCCGATTTTCGGGGCGGTTTTTTATGCTTGTTGCTATTTAGTGCTCGGTTTGTTTTTTCTCAGCTTGTTTTCCTTGTGTGCTACGTAGGCGATGTATTTTCGAAACGGCAAGGCTGTGCTTTTGTTTCTTTGTGGATGTGGATTTAAGGTTCTACCGCCTCAGGCCGGCGAGGCATCGTCACCGAAGCGCCGCCGGTGGCGGATACAGCGAGGTGAGGATGGCGTAGCGGTCAAAATTCATAGGCTCTCCAAGCCGTTATGAATTTTGGGAACCGCAAGAGGTGTTACTTTTGTCGCTTGTGACAAAAGTAACCAAAAGCACGCTTTTGGGATGAAACAAGCCGTGCAGAGGAAAATTTTCCGCTTGTACACTTCAAGTAAAAACAAGCTGAGTTACATTATTATAGGTGTGTTATATAAACAACTCATCTGCTCTACGGAAAATTTTCATTTACTACTCGTCTGCTTTACCGAAAAAGCTCACGGACAGCTCTGTTTAAAGTCACATCCTACCAATGAGTCCGCTCAATCCGTCGCTTTTATTAAGGTCACTGCTCGTCTGGCTTTACGCTCAGCAGTTTTGTCACCGTGTACCCGACAGTCGCAGACCGCTCCGTAGGCTTTTTAAGTTATGTTTTACGCCAAGGTTGTACGATTTTTTTATTATTGAAAATGTTTATACAAGCGAAGTATTTCCTTTCGGTAAAGATGACGTTTATTCCCTGGTGTGAGTGGATCATGCGACGGCGAAGTCCGGAGCCTTGGAGCCTTACGGCTTTGAAAGCCATTTATGGCCCTTGATTAAAAATAGTGCTGACTTCCTGCAACCGAAAAAGCGTTTTGGTTACTTTGCCGCTTCGGGCAAAGTAACAAGGCCTAGCGCCTTCGGAGCGTCCGGGGAACAACGGCTCTTAAATACCGCCTTGTAAAAGGGGCGACCGAAGTGTTGATAAAAAACTTTATCACGAACTCTCTGACATTATATATATCAGTTTTGTCTCTGTGCGCCCGATAGTAGCAGAACGCACTGATGGAGCAGATTATCGAAACTGCAAGGCTGTGCTTTTGTTTCTTCGCGGATGTGAATTTAAGGTTCTACCGCCTCAGGCCGGCGAGGCATCGTCACCGAAGCGCCGCCGGTGGCGGATACAGCGAGGTGAGGATGGCGTAGCGGTCAAAATTCATAGGCGCTCCAAGCCGTTATGAATTTTGGGGACCGCAAGAGGTGTTACTTTTGTCGCTTGTGACAAAAGTAACCAAAAGCACGCTTTTGGGATGAAATAAGCCGTGCAGAGGAAAATTTTCCGCTTGTACACTTCAAGTAAAAACAAGCTGAGTTACATTATTATAGGTGTGTTATATAAACAACTCATCTGCTCTACGGAAAATTTTCATTTACTACTCGTCTGCTTTACCGAAAAAGCTCACGGACAGCTCTGTTTAAAGTCACATCCTACCAATGAGTCCGCTCAATCCGTCGCTTTTATTAAGGTTACTGCTCGTCTGGCTTTACGGTCAGCAGTTTTGTCACCGTGTACCCGACAGTCGCAGACCGCTCCGTGGGCTTTTAAGCTATATTTTACGCCAAGGTTGTACAGATTGCCTTTATTTATACAAGCGAAGTATTTCCTTTCGGTAAAGATGACGTTTATTCCCTGGTGTGAGTGGGTCATGCGACGGCGAAGTCCGGAGCCTTGGAGCCTTATGGCTTTGAAAGCCATTTATGGCCCTTGATTAAAATAGTGCTGACTTCCTGTAACCACAAAAAGCACTTTGGTTACTTTGCCGCTTCGGGCAAAGTAACAAGGCCTAGCGCCTTCGGAGCGTCCGGGAAGCTATGGCTGTTAAAAGCCGCCTTGTAAAAGGAGCGTCCGAAGTGTTGATAAAAACATTACAGAACATAAAAAACAAAAGCACAACCTTGCCGTTTCAACAACATCCACCTCTCACTTCTCAAAAAACACTTGACAAGCACTTCAGCGTATGCTATAATACATTTAACATTTAAGTTAAATGTTAAATGATGTTGTAAGGAGGTAATTACAATAAGTATGCAAAACACCCTTAAGGCACTCTCAGACAAAACAAGGCGTGACATTCTCACCCTCTTGAAGCAAGGGCGAAAATCCGCAGGCGAAATTTCCGATGCTTTTCCCGTATCGGGTGCCGCAATTTCGCGCCACCTTTCCGTTTTAAAGGACGCAGACCTCATATGTGACACCCGTGAGGGCAAATATATTTACTATGAGCTCAACGTATCCGTGCTTGAAGAAATTATGCTTTGGATTAAACAACTTAAAGGAGATGATACTGATGATTAAAAAGCATAAGAAAACAATAATTATCACTTCAATTCTCACCCTTGCACCAATGCTTGTCGGTATAATCCTGTGGGATAAGCTCCCGGCTGAAATACCCACCCATTTCGGCATAAACAACACACCCGACGGCTACAGCAGTAAGGCCTTTGCCGTTTTCGGTCTGCCGCTTTTTATGCTTGCAATGCATATTATCTGTATCCTTGCAACAAAGGCTGACCCCAAAATGAAGGGCATAAACGATAAGGTTTTCACCTTGGTGCTTTATATCATCCCCGCCGTAAGTCTTCTTGTCTGCACAATGATTTACCCTGCCGCCCTGGGCGAGGAAATGCGTGTGGGCCTTATTGCCATGCTGTTTATGGGCCTTGTTTTCACCGTAACGGGTAACTATCTGCCAAAGTGCAAGCCCTCCTATACCGTGGGAATCAAGCTGCCCTGGACCCTTGACGATTCCGAAAACTGGAACAAAACCCACGCTCTGGCAGGTAAGCTCTGGGTTGCGGGCGGACTTCTGATTATTGCAACGGCATTTTTTGAAAACCCCTTTGTTTTCTTTGCGGTTGTTCTTGTTATGGTGCTTGTGCCCACCGTTTACAGCTATTTACTTTTCAAAAACAAAAAGGATAAAACAGAATGAAGATAATAGGACACATTGAAACGGATTTCAAGGAAAAATTCGGCATACCGAGGCAAAGCGGCCTTGTTAAGGAGAGCAAGGGAAGAATAGTTTTTGAAAAGCAGTACAATGTAGCCGAGGCCTTTCGCGGACTTGAGGATTTTTCGCACATATGGGTGCTGTGGCAGTTTTCAAAGGCAGTGAGAGAAAGCTGGTCGCCCACGGTGAGACCGCCCCTTCTGGGCGGCAACAGAAGAATGGGTGTTTTTGCAACCCGCTCTCCCTTCAGGCCGAATAATATAGGCCTTTCCGCGCTTAAGCTTGACAGGGTTGAAATAACAGAAAAGGAAGGCGTGGTGCTTTATGTAAGCGGTGCGGATTTGATGAACGGCACCCCTATTTACGATATAAAGCCCTACCTGCCCTATGCCGACAGTATACGCGATGCGGTGGGCGGCTTTACCGAAGCCCTTGAGGAAAGACGGCTTGAGGTGGATTTTCCCGACGGCTTGCTCAATGCGGTTGCAGAGGAAAAGCGCGATTCGCTTATTGCTGTTTTAGCCGCTGACCCGAGGCCGTCCTATCAGAATGACCCGGAAAGAGTTTACGGTATGAGCTTTGCAGAGTATGAGGTAAGGTTTAAGGTTGAGGGCAAAACCCTTAGGGTAACGAGTGTAAACAATTAAAATTCTTTTAGCCTCTTCCCTCCCCGGGGAAAACAATGACCGAGACTGGGTCATAATAAAATTCAAGCAAAGGAGCCGAAGAAACGGAATTTTCGTTTTCTCTGCTCCTTTTATATTTTCAACTGTTGTTTTTTTACAAAATCTGTGCTATAATTCCCCGAACAGAAAAACAAAAGAAAAGAGAGTAAAAGAATGAAAAAATCAAATCCACTTGCCCTCATACCAATAGGCGTGTTCGTCGTGTTTTACCTTTCCCTCGGCATTATTTTTGAGTATGTTATGAAAATTCCCATGGGCTTTTACAGCGTGCCCGTTGTGGTGGCCTTCCTTGTGGCTCTTTTTGTTGCCGTGCTTCAGACAAAGGGCAAAAGGCTTGAGGAAAAATTTGAAATTATGGGAACAGGTGTCGGTGACAAGAACATTATCACTATGCTTCTCATTTTTATGCTGGCAGGCATTTTTGTGGGTGTTGTGGGCAGAAGCTCAGCTGAAAGCGTTGCATACTTTATGCTTTCCGTAACTCCCCCGAGAATGGCGGTTGTTGTTATCTTCGTTGTTGCCTGCTTTGTTTCAACGGCTATGGGCACATCCGTCGGTACAATCACTCTGCTTACACCCATCGCCCTTGCCATTGCAGAGGGCTCGGGCTTCTCCGTTCCTCTTTGCGTGGGCACGGTTGTAGGCGGTGCAATGTTCGGTGATAACCTTTCCTTTATTTCAGACACAACCATAGCCGCCTGTAACGGCCAGGGCTGTCAGATGAAGGATAAGTTCCGCACAAACCTTGCGGTTGTCGTTCCCGCCGCCGCGGTTACCCTTGTTCTCATCTTCATCCTTTCAATGAACGCCGATATTTCAGACAATATCATAAAAGAATACGATATGCTTCTGATTGTACCTTATGTGCTTGTTCTTATAAGCGGCATTATCGGTGTGAATGTTTTTGTAACACTTCTTATCGGCATCCTTTCGGGCAGTGCAATTATGCTTGTTACGGGCTCGGTTGACTTCCCGACCCTGCTTTCAGGCATGGGCACAGGTGCCTCGGGTATGTTTGAAACCTCAATGGTGGCCGTGCTTGTTGCCGCCCTGGGTGCACTCATCAAGCATAACGGCGGCTTTGAGGCTCTGCTTTCAGGCATCCGCCGCATTTTCAAGGGCAAAAAGGGCGGTCAGCTCGGCATCGGCCTGCTTGTAGGCCTTATGGATATTGCAACGGCAAACAACACCGTCGCAATCGTTATGGCTAACCCCATTGCAAGCGAAATGGCAAAGGATTACGGCATCTCAAGCAGAAAAACCGCTTCAATCCTTGATACCTACTCCTGCATTTTCCAGGGCGTGCTCCCCTACGGCGCACAGATTCTCGTTGCTCTTTCCGCCGCAAGCACTCTCGGCTTTGAGCTTTCAGCCTTTGAAATTATCAGAAATCTTTACTACCCCATGCTTCTTCTCATAAGCTCACTTGTGTTTATATTCCTCATCCCCGAAAAAAAGGCGAAATAAGCAAATCTGCAAGGTCACACTGTATTACCGGTGTGACCTTGATTTTTTTTACACTCAATGCTATAATCTAACAGAATAATCCTTAAGGAGGAAATTTATGGAACAGAAAAAATTTTATGAGCAGCCCTTTAACGATAAGCAGTTCAAATCAGAAAGAAACCGCATTCCCTCCCTTTATACTCTCCGTGACGGCACCGTTATTGCCGGTGCAGATATGCGCTACGGCCACGGCTCAGACTCACCCAATAACATTGACATTGCCATTGCCCTTTCAAAGGACGGATATACCGACTGGGACTATGTGATGGTAAATCACTTTGACGATTATGCCGACACCGTAACCGAAAAGGAAAGCGCATCCTTTATCGACTCCATCCTTGTGCAGTCGGAAACGGGCAGAATTTTCCTGCTTGCCGATGCTTATCCCGCCGGCGGCGGCTACCTTCAGTCAAAGGTAGGTACCGGCTACGCTGAAATCAACGGAAAAAAGCGTATGCTTCTCACCACGGGCAAGCACGCAGATAAATTGAACAGCTTCGGCTACTATGTAGGTGATTTTGACGGCTACAAAGCTCCTGTGCTTACAAGAAAGGCCTCAGAGGCAACCGGATACTCCATTGACAGAAGCTTCCGCCTTTACAAAAACGGCGAGCCCATTTACTGCCAGCAAAGAGGCTCAGAGGGCGTAAGCGTTCAGCAGAATGTTTTTTATGCCGAAGCCGAGCTCAAGTGCTACAGAACAACCTATCTCTGGCTTAAATACAGCGACGACAACGGCAAAACCTGGAGTGAGCCCGAAATTATCACTCCCATGGTCAAAAATGAAAGCGAGGGCTTCCTCGGTGCCGGCCCCGGCAGAGGTATGGCAATCAGGCACAACGGCAAGGAGCGCATTCTTTTCTGCGTTTATGATAATGACGGGCTTTTCAAGGACCCGATTTTTGAAAATGCGAGTGTTATTTATTCTGACGACAACGGCAAAACCTGGCACCGCAGCAACAAAATCCGCATAAGAAGGGGCCTGAAAAAGACAAGTGAGGCTCAGCTTGTGAAAATTGAAAGCGGCGACTACAAGGCACTTCGCATTTATGCAAGAAACCTTTCAAATTACATAGCCTACGCTGACAGCACCGACGGCGGCGAAACCTGGACAACCTTCAGAGCAGACAGAGGCCTTGAGGGCACAAGAAACTGTATGGTTTCACTCATTGACACAAGCAAAAAAATTGACGGCAAGCAGGTTATTATCTGCTCCCAGGGCGGCAACATCAAGGAGCGTGCCGACGGTATTCTGCGCGTTGGTGTTACGGAAGAAAACGGAAAGGTGAACTGGATAAGCAATTATCACCATAAAAAGGGCTTCTTCGCCTATTCCTGCCTTACGGAGCTTCCTGACGGCAACTTTGCCGTTTACTATGAGGACGAGCCCGCACACATCACCTATATGGTTTTCTCCGTTTCGGACACGGGTGAAATCAGCGAAGTCAACGGCGAGAATCCCGAATTCACGGGCACTGTTGCAACAAACAACAGCCTTTCCACACGCCTTAAGTTTGCACTCGGCCTGATGTAATAAAATCAAAAGTTGTTTGATTCTTTCTTACAGGAAAGAATGCCCCGCGACGAAGAAATAAGGCTTTCAGCTTAACAGCATCAAAAAGGGACACGGAAGAAAAATCCGTGTCCTTTGATATTAAGAATAAAAAGCTTGACCGAAGCCTTTTTTGTTTTTGCAATAAAAAAAGGCGCGCGCTGAGCGCCCCAACAAATCTATAATATCAAACCTCACCGCTGATGTCAATACTTTTAACCCATTTAAGTCTAATTTCTCCCTCTTGCATAAAAATCTCATAGTTAACTTTGTACAAAAAAGATATTGAAATGTGGAATTTTTTATGTTATATTATAGACACAGAAAGGGAAAGGTGATACCGATGTACAGGTAAAAACCAAAAAGTCTTCAATAAAGCATTTTGCATGAAGAAATAGATTACAAACAATAAAACAAATTTACAAGCCAAAAAACTTATAACAGAAGTGCAAAATGAAAAAAGAAGACAACCATTCTGCAGAAAGAGAGGTTGACCAAATGAAGTTAGATAACAAGACAGAACAGAAATAACCCCCCGCACCAAAATGATGTGTAAAGAAACATCGGTGCCCGGGGGTTATTTCATTTTATAAAGAGCTTTCGTCCCGAAGGGCGTTATTTTTTTGCCCGGACAGTTTGACAAGGCAGTTGCTTTAAGATAAAATATACTCATCAAAGCATGAGGTAAAAGCTATGGAAAACAACACCAAGGAAAAAAAGACTTGCGCAATCAATATAATTGCCGTACTGCTCGCTTTTTTAATAGGTCTTACCGTGGGTAATATTGACACCGACAGCCTTCGTTTAGCCGCAAGCAACCGCAGTACATCGGGCAGCAGGCTGATAACCGAAGAAACGGCAGACAAAAAATCACAGGAAATTACCGGAAAAGAAACGGACACGGTTTCAGCTTCTGCAACGCCTACAACAACAAGGGAGTTTTCCTTCACCGTTTACATAACGCCCACGGGTGAAAGGTACCACCTGAGCCCCGACTGCGCAGGTGTAAACAGAATTGAATGCAGCCTCGAGGATGCCGCTGCCACAGGCCTTACCCCCTGCAAAAGGTGTGCCGACGGGTGAAAAAGCCCTTGCCACACTTAAAAACGGCTCTGCCACAAATTGTAGAGCGCTGTATTTCCCCAAAAGCGTAGACAAAGCATTGCTTATGTGCTATAAATAGCATGGAGGTGTTACTTATGGCTAACATTGCAGTAAACATAAAAAAGCTCCGCTTACAAAAGGGTATAACCCAGGAGGCCTTTGCAAAAACCGTAAACGTAAGCCGCCAGGCAATTTCAAGCTGGGAAACTGGCAGAACACAGCCCGACATTGAAATGATAGGCACCCTTGCCGATGCACTCGGTGTATCAATAGAGGAGCTTATTTACGGAGAAAAAAGAAACATAAAAATTGATAACACGGAAAAAAACTATGTCAGCACCGCAACCATTGTGCTTTCAATACTCGGCGGCTTTATGCTGCTTGCAGGTGCAATACTGATACTTGTGTGGAGCTGGGAGCATATTCCCGTGGTTGCAAAAACGCTCTTTGCTCTTGTGCCTATGGCACTCGGTGCGGGCTTTGCGGTATATACTCTCAACAAAATGAAAAACGACTCCTTTATGACTGAAATCGGTGCGGTATCCTGGGCAGCAGGCAATATTATTTCTCTGATTTTTATTAACGAGCTGTTTGAGCATAATCTTACGGGAATTCATATTGCCCTCATATCTCTTGCACTTACTCTGCCCGTAATGCTTATAATGAAAAGTGTATCCTCACTTACCGTTTTCTACGGAGCAATGGCTTACGCAATGAGTGATTTCTGGTATTTTTCAAGTGTAAGGGAATCAGTTGCCATATCCGTGCTGAGTATAGCCCTTATTGCAGGCATACTGTTTGTACACCTTTACAGAAATAAAATTGACTATGCCCGCCACAGATACGCACAGCTTATAACAATTTTATCAGCTTTGTATTATATATATGAAGTAATCTGCGATTACTGCTGTGCCAATCCTTATGTTGCACTTCTGATTGCTTCGGCGATTTGTTATCTGTATGAAAAAGAAAATGACCTGACATCACCGCTGTATCTGTTCGGTACCGCAGGCAGTATGCTGTTTCTGCACGATTGCCTTTTATCGGGCTCTGATTTCCTGTGCGGATATACCAAAAGTGAAATAACCTTTATTTCAACAGCCTTAGCCGCCTTTGTTATGGCCGTGTTAAAAAACAAGGCTTCTCTGAAAGAAAATACCTTCAAAAGACTTCACATTATCATAATTGCCGCAGGTGCCCTTCTTTCAATAATTCATTCGGTTATATGGATAATAGCCCAGGAGGAAGGACCCCTTACAATTAAATTTTCTTCCTTTGCCGTTTTTGCATTTGCAGCCTGCATTTTTGCACTTGCTGTTGTTTATTTAATGCAAGGCTTAAAGGAAAACCGACTCTATCCCCTTAATCTCGGCTTTGTTTCAATTGCCGCACTCGCAATTATATTGCTTACCGCCTTTGAAACGGATATGCTTGTAAAGGGCTGTGTGCTTCTTCTGATGGGCGGCATACTGATGTTTATGAATCTGAAAATCACAAGAAAAAAAGAAAAGGTAAAAAAAGCTGAAGCTACAGCGGCAGATATCTCTGAAACCGGGAATAATACCGATTAAAAAGGCATAACATATTATCGGTGATAATATGAAGCTCGACAAAAGCAAGCTTAAAATTTACGGCATCTTCCTGCTTATAACCGGAGCCGTGGGCGGCCTTTCCGCCCTTTTGACAAATATGGGAATGGAAAGCTACAAGGCGGCGGAAAAGCCTCCCCTTACTCCTCCCGATATTGTTTTCCCAATAGTCTGGAGCATACTTTATACACTTATGGCAATAAGTGCCGCACGGGTGTGGCTGACAGATAACTCACGTATGCGCAACCGCAGTATGATTATCTATGCTCTGCAGCTGTTTTTCAACTTTTTCTGGAGCGTGCTTTTCTTTAATTTTGAAGCCTACGGCCTCGCCCTTGTTTGGCTTGTTGTGCTTTGGGTGCTGATACTTCTGATGATAGTTCAGTTTTCAAAAAGCGACAGAATTGCGGGGCTGTTGCAGATACCCTACCTTTTATGGGTAAGCTTTGCAGGCTACCTTAACTATATGGTATGGATGCTTAACAAATAAGCTTTGTATATCAAAGCAAAAATGAAACAGATGTATTTTCAAGGTGATAGCTCACCTGAAAATACATCTGCTTTTTGGTTAAGCCGCTAAAATTCACGCTTTCAGCCGAGGCTCGGATTACACTCGCCACCCTGTTCCTCATTGAAAAGGGTGATTTTCGCCTGCGAGAAGAAGTATTGCAGCATAACAAGGGGCACGACTATCGAAACTGCCATTGTAAGAATACCGAAAATTCCCGTGGTGCCCGCTGATATCATTGCACCGGTATAATCCATTGCACCCTGCGTTGCGCTTTCAACAAAATTACCAAGGCTGAGGCTCTGAGGGATAAGCAGAAGGTTTATAAAAATATTGGAGATTCTGCCGGATAAAGCCGAGCAGGCAACAAAAGCCATTGCATCGGTTCGGCTTTTATATGCTCTGTAGCCTGCAACGCAATTCAACAACAAGCCTGCTATGCCTAAAAATACAGTAGCCACCTGTGAAGAGATTATCATCAGAGTATCAACATCGTAAAACTCCTGCAGCGTAAGCAAGCCGATAAGGATTGCAGGCAGGCTTGCAGCCGTGCCTAAAACAAAACCGCCTATGAGCTGATATGCAAAAAATCTCGTTCTCGCTCTTGACAACGGCATCTGCGAATCAATAAGACACTGACCGTTAAAGCGTGGGTTGACACCCTCAAATGCTGTAAAGATGTAGTAAGCCGCAATTATAACAAAGGGTATTTCAATAAGGGAAACAGCCGTTGCTATAACGGAAAACACCTGGGGAGTGATGTATTTCAGGGTTGTCAGCACTTCAGCCGTGCAGGAAAAAATCTCCGCCAAGGCATCTGTCGCACTCTGAGCAAAAAAAACACTCGACATAAGAATAATTGCTTTTCTTTTTTCACCCGTAAGCCCTTTGCCCGCAAGATACATCGCGGCGAGAATAATAACCGTAGCCGCTATACCTGGCAGACGCAGCATAAGCTCCGATGAAAATGTAGGCACTTCGGCTTCAAAGTTTTCTGTAAGCATATTGAGCACAGAATTAACAAGGGTGTTTACAATAACCGAAGCGGCAATAAAGCTTTTCACTCTTTTCCGGCAGCTTGAATTTTCTTCCATTTTTCTTTCCTCCTTTTTTCTTGTGGTTAGATTATACCACAAAAGTTAAGCCGTGTGAATATCAATTTTAATACTTCAGCAGTGAAAAAGTATGCAAAAGGATACTTTTCAGCCCTTTAATTATAAAAACCTTTCTTAAAACTGTTTCATTTTTTCTCTTTTAATGCTATAATATCATTATTAAAAATCAAAGGAGAAAGCACTATGACCTTAATGTCCTTTACGAGATTACTTGTGTCGATACTTATGGTAGGTGTAAATCTTTTCAATTACGCCTTCAACGATTACGCATTCCCTGCTCACAGCACCCACGGTGCCTACCTTTTCTGCTACTTTACGGGCAACGAGGTATCAGAGCAGACAATTCACCTTGCAGTAAGCACCGACGGCTACAACTTCAAGGCACTCAACAACAACGAGCCGATTATTGAGCAGACCAAGGGCACCGGTTGTGTGCGTGACCCCTACATCTTCAAGGCCGTTGACGAAAAGGGCAAGGACTGCTACTACATTGTTGCAACAGATATGAACGCCCTTGAGGGCTGGACCTCAAACCACAGAATCATTTTCTGGAAATCCTATGACCTTATCAGCTGGGAGGACGAGTACCTTCTCGATTTCCGTCAGTTTGAGGGCTTTGAGAATTGCAACAGAGCCTGGGCACCTCAGGTTATATGGGACGAAAAAGAGGAAAAGTATATGCTCTACCTCGCCCTTTCGGAATGGGATGACCCCGAAACCGCGGAAAACGAGGATGCCGCCCAGCATTATTACCTCTACACAACCGACTTCAAAAGCTTCACCGACCCCGAATATCTTTACGGCAGACGCAACGAATCGGGCACAAGAGAGGACGGCTACAGCTATAACGGCGTTCAGTGCATTGACGGCGATATGATTTACAACGAAAAGGACGGATACTACTACCTCTACTTCAAGGAGGACCTTACCCAGAAGATTGCCTACGTAAAATCAAAAAACGCTTCGGGTCCCTTCAATGAGGATTACACAATCTGCTCGCTCAACTGGTACGGCGTTGAGGGCAGTACAATGTACCGCATCAACGGCACAAACGCCTGGATGATGATTATGGACGAATACGGCGAGGGCACCTTTTTTGCACAGATGACAAGAGACTTCGACTCCTTCCGTCAGGTACAGAGGGCAAGATACTCCGTAAACCACCTTAACCCCCGCCACGGCAGTGTTGTTTCTGTCAGCGAAAAGGAATACTACCGCCTTGCAAGGGCCTACGGCCTGCAGGACATAAAATAAAAAGGAAATAAGTTAAAAGGAGTGCTCATATGGCATTACAGGAAAACAAAAAGCGGGTTGTCTGGATAGACCTTCTGCGAATTTTCGCAACGTGCTGTGTACCTATGGCTCACTTATGCTCAAACGTAATCAATCAGACCCCCGGCGTTCTTTCGTCAGATTATCTTGCCCTTAACTTTTTCAACTCAATGTGCCGCTGGGTTGTGCCCGCCTTTGTAATGATAAGCGGAATATTTTTTCTCAACAAGGATAAGGAATGTGACCCGAAAAAGCTTTTCACAAAAAACATTGTAAGAATGGCAACGGCCTTTCTCTTCTGGTCCTTTCTTTATGCTCTTCAGCAAAGCTTCTTCCCCGCCATCGGTGTCGGAAAAGAAATACCCGCCTTTTCCGAAAAGGCGTTTATCAACGACTTTATTTCGGGCGAATATCATATGTGGTATCTTTATATGATTGCCGCGCTTTATCTCGTAACTCCCTTTATCAGGGTTTTCACCGATAACGCAACAAAAAAACAGCTTGAGGCCTTTATAGTCCTTTCCTTTGTTTTCACAAATCTTATTCCCACCCTTCTCAACTTCCCCTTTATCAAACAGTTTGAGTTTAACAACGCATACAACTATCTTCACATTGCCTTTATCGGCGGCTACGCAGGCCTTTACGTCGGCGGACAGTATATGGTAAGATACCCCTTCAGAAAAAAGGTGCGCATTTTCATCTACGCCATGGGTATCCTCGGCTACGCGCTTATGTCGGGCTTGAACCTCTGGCTTTCCGTAAGGAACGATGAGCCCACAAAGGCTTTTCTTGATGCCGACAACGCCTTCAGCGTAATGATTGCCTACGCTGTGTTCACCTTCTTCCAGAATGTTATTTCCAAGGTCAATTTCCGTGAAAAGGCAGTAAAAGCAATTAAATGGCTTTCGGCACGCTCCTTCGGCGTATATCTGTGCCACGTGTTTATTATGAGAGCCTTCCAGTATTTCGGCATACAGGTTATTCACTTTGACCCGAAAATCGCCCGTGTGGATCTTACCCACATCCCCTACATTGATTTTCCGCCCCTTATCACCATTCCTCTGCTGACACTGCTTGTGCTCATCGGCTCCTTTGGGGTTTCGTGGATTGTCTCCAAAATTCCCGTTCTGAAAAAATACGTGGTATAATTCTTCCGTTATCATAAAAAATGACTGCTGAAATTCATATTCGGCAGTCATTTTTGTTTTAAGTTACTTTTAATTTTCAAGGATATATGTTATAATATATTTAATTATACCTTAAAGGGAGGGCCACAAATGAAAAAAAGCAGAAAATACACTTATGAAAAGGATTTGAAGATTTTTTCGCTTATAAATCCTCCCGTTGTGCTCCCGCTTCTTCCCCTGATGCAGTTTTTTATGAAGGCGTTTTATTATACGGATTTTGCGGATAAGGCTCTTTCGGTAAAAAATACGAGCTTCCCCTCAGAAGGCTGCGGAAAAATCCCCGTGCGCATTTATTCACCCAAGGAAAAAGAGGGTGAAAGGCTTCCCTGCATTATTTTTTACCACGGCGGCGGCTTTGTATATAACGCGGCTCCTCACCACTTTACTCTTGCAAAAAATCTTGCAAAAGCCGTGGGTGCAAGGGTGATTCTTCCCGATTACCGCCTTGCCCCGAAGCACCCCTTCCCCGCCGCAGTCAACGATGCCCTTGACACCTATCTTTTTGTAAGAAAAAATGCCGCCACTCTCGGCATTGACGAAAATAAAATTGCCCTTTGCGGCGACAGCGCAGGCGGCAACCTTTCGGCAGTAACCTGCCTCATTGCAAAAGAAAGGGGCATCCCTCAGCCGGCGGCACAGCTGCTTTTATATCCCTTTGTTGACGGTGATGCCCAAAGCCCCTCAATGAAGGAATTCACCGACACACCCATGTGCAACAGTAAGGCGGCAGTGCATTACAACAAGGCCTACATACCCGAGGGCACAACAGAAAAGCCCTACCGGTTTTCTGCTGTTGATGCTCCCGACCATTCAGGCTTAGCTGAGGCTTATATTGAAACTGCAGAATTCGACTGTCTTCACGACGGCGGTGTGAAATACTTTGAAAAGCTGAAAAAAGACGGCACAAGGGCAGTTCTTTTTGAAACAAAGGGCACTATGCACGGCTACGATATTGCAATAAAAAGCAAAACCTATGCCCTTTGTATGAAAAAACGCACTGAATTTTTGAAAAGCATTTTTGCTGACTAATTTTACGGAAGGTGTATTTATGGATATAATCTGGGCAGTATCACGGTACATTTTACCTGCAATCACCGTGATAATACTTATAAAGTGCATCCTTACCCTGATGCTCGGACACCCCAAGGAAAAAATCTACGGATATATAATTGATATGAAAAGCGGCAACCGCTACGCCCTTAATATGTGGGAAACCTCCGTGGGCAGAAGCAAAAGCTGCGATGTTGTTCTGCCCTACGATTCCGTTGCACGCTCTCACGCCGTTATCACCCGCCGTATAGACGGCTGGTATGTTCACGATTTGCTTACAAAGGCAAGGCTTACGGTCAACGGCGAGGACGTTGAAAAAAAGGCTCTTATCAAAAACGGAGACATCATTTATTTCGGCAAGCACCGCTTCCGCTTTGAGGTTGCCGATGACCCCGTGCAGAATGTGGGCAAAAACAAAAACGGCGGCAAGGCCAAGGCTCAGCCCGCCACCCCGAAAAAGGCTCCCTCTGCAAAGGGCGGCTATGAGGATAACGCTCAGCTGAAAAAAAGAAGCTCAGCCACACAGAACACGGCAAAACCAGCCCCTCATTACAGCGAAGCAAACAAGCCGGAGCTTCACTTTGAAAAAACACGTCCCGTGCCTCCTCCCGTTTACAGCGGAAACGGCGACGTTTATACCGTTGAAACCGCCTCACGTCAGCAGCAGGCACCCAAGCGCCGCACAAAAAAGCAGCCCCGTATTGTCAACAAGGATACGGGAGAGGTCTTTATCCTTTGCGGCAACGAGGTAACCGTAGGCTCAGGCAGAAGATGTGATATAAGACTTACGGGCGGAAATGCAGAAAAGCTTCACAGCCTTCTTGTTCTTTATGAGGACGGCTGGGCAATAGATAAGGGCAAGGGTAAGGCCTACCTCAACGGCATTGAGGTCAAAAGCCCTCAGCTTCTTTTTGACGGTGATATTATTGCCCTTAATGAAGACCGCCTTTACTACCACAATTAAAAAGGAGGGGTAAAATGAAACAAAGTACGGGTGCAGCCCTCAGACGTGACAGAATAAGACGCCGCTACAAATATGTTGACAGCAGCTTTATTCTTTTTCTTATAACAATTTTTCAGATTGTCAGCTTCATTCCCGTTGTTTTCGCAAATGGCGGCTTTGCGGCTGAGTCTGCAATACTCGCCTTCGGCTATCTTGCCTTTGAATGGATTTACGTCTTCTTTATGCAAAGCGTAATGAAAAAGGTCAACTTCGAGCTTGAGCTTATTGCCTTTTTCCTGAGCGGCATCGGCCTTTGCATTGCCGAAAGCGTTGAGCAGGGCGCAATGAAAATGCAGCTGCTTACAATAGTGCTCGGTGTTATAGTTTATGACGTGCTTTTATGGTTCATAAAGGACGTTAAAAGGGTAATGTTTATGCGTGCCCCTCTTTCAGTTTTTACAATCATTTTCTTTGTAGGCTGCTTTGCCTTCATTTATCTCACGGGCAACGAAATCAACGGTGCCTATAACTGGATAAGCCTTGGCCCCATATCCTTTCAGCCGTCGGAGCTGGTGAAAATTGCCTTTGTTTTTGTAGGTGCGGCAACCCTTGACAAAATGCTCACCTCAAAAAATATTTATTTGTTCATTGCCTTTGCAATGGGATGTATCGGTGTGCTTTTCCTTATGAAGGACTTCGGCACGGCGCTGATTTTCTTTTTCACCTTTATCGTGATTGCCTTTATGCGCTCGGGTGACATACGCTCAATCGCCTTCATCTGCGTTGCGGCCCTTATCGGTGCGCTGATTATCCTTTACTTCCGTCCCCACGTTGCGGCCCGCTTTGCAACCTACCGCCACATATGGGACGACCCCTATGACAGGGGCTTTCAGCAGACAAGGCTTCTCATTTATTCCGTAAGCGGCGGCCTTCAGGGTCTCGGCATAGGCAACGGTCAGCTCAGACACGTTTACGCAAGCACCACGGACCTTGTTTTCGGTATGCTCTGCGAGGAGCTTGGCCTAATTGTGGCCTTTGCCGTTGTGCTTACCTTTGCAATACTGTTGGTTTATGCGGTCAAATGCTCAAAAAGCTCACCGTCAACCTTTTATTCAATTTCAGCGGCGGCGGCAGCCTCACTTATTCTCTTTCAGACAAGCCTTAATATTTTCGGCGTTACGGATATTCTTCCCCTTACGGGTGTTACTCTCCCCTTTATAAGTGAGGGCGGCTCAAGCATGGTTTCCTGCTGGGCACTTTTCGCCTTCATCAAGGCCGCGGATATCCGTGCTTATCCCAATTTATACAAAACAGCATAAGGAGGTGTAGGGCTTGAAAAATACCACAAAAAGAGTTTACATCGTTCTTCTTTTGCTTGTTGCATTTTTGGGCGGTCTCGGCTTTATGCTTTACACCTTTATAACCGACGGTCCCACCTGGGTTGCAGACAGAGGCAACGAGCACATTTATTCCTACGGCAGTCTCACCGTTGCAGGCACTATTTATGACCGTGACGGCGAAGAGCTTGTTTCCACCGCCGACGGCGAAAGAATATATCACGAAAGCGAGGCCGTAAGACGCTCCACCCAGCACGTTGTGGGCGACCCCGAGGGATATATTTCAACGGGTGTGCAGAATCTTTACCGCTCAAACCTTGTGGGCTATAACTTTGCAAACGGCATTTATAATATTCTCAGCTCCGATAAGGGCTGTGACATAAAGCTCACCGTAGATGCCGACGTTTCAGCCGCCGCCTACCGCGCAATGGACGGCGACAAGGGTACAGTTGTGGTATACAACTACAAGACGGGTGAAACCGTATGTATGGTTTCTGCACCCAACTACGACCCGCTTAACAAGCCCGAGGATATCGACTCCGACACAAGCGGCTACTACGACGGCATTTATCTCAACAGAGCAATCTCCGGTGTTTTCACCCCCGGCTCAACCTTCAAGGTTGTCACCGCCATTGCGGCAATTGAAAACCTGCCCGACGTATATGAAAAGGAGTTTTACTGCACCGGCAAATATACCACGGGTAAGGGCAGCGGTAACGGTGACGTTATCTGCTTCGGTGTTCACCACGATATAGATTTTGAGCGCGGACTCAACTACTCCTGCAACGTTGTTTTCGGCACCCTTGCAAATGAAATCGGTGCTGAAAAGCTGACGGAAACCGTGAGAAATCTCGGCTTCGGCAAAAATGTTACAATCAGCAAGGCCGATGCAGTAAGAAGCACCTTTGATGTTACGGATGCCACAAGGCTCGACCTTGGCTGGGCAGGCATAGGTCAGTACACCACCCTCGTAAATCCCTGCCAGATGCTTATGCTTATGGGCGGCATCGCCAACGGCGGCAAGGCTATGATTCCCTATCTTGTTGAGGATTCCTCAGAGCTTGTTGACGTAAAGGGCAAGGTTAACACTGATTTTATTCTCTCGGCAGAAACAGCCGATAAGGTTAAAAAGCTTCTTCGCTCCAACGTTGAAAACTATTACGGCGACGAGAAGTTTCCCGGCCTTGAAATGTGCGGCAAAACCGGCACTGCCGAGGTTACAACCGGCGACGACCACGCCTGGTTTGTCGGCTTTTCACAAAGGGAGGATTTTCCATACGCAGTTGTTGTCTGCCTTGAAAACGGCGGCTCGGGCTACTACGATGCAATCCCCGTTGCAAACGCAGTTTTGCAGGCACTTGACGAAGACTAAGCAATTAAAAGGATGTATAATATGAGCGATACAATAGCGGCACTTTCCACCCCCCTTGCCCCCGGCGGAATAGGTGTTATCAGAATTTCGGGCGACAGTGCAATTAAAATTGCCGACAGGGTTATCAGAACAACCTCGGGCAAGCCTTTATCTGTCCTCAAGGGCTATACCGCCGCCCACGGCAAGGCGTACAACGGCAATGAGCTTCTTGACGAGTGCGTTGCCCTTGTTTTCCGTGCGCCCAGAAGCTACACCGGTGAGGATACGGTAGAAATCAGCTGTCACGGCGGTGTATATGTTACAAGCCAGGTGCTTCGTGCCGTGCTCGGTGCAGGAGCAAGAGCTGCCGAGGGCGGTGAATTCACAAAAAGAGCCTTTCTCAACGGCAAAATGGACCTTTCCGAGGCTGAGGCGGTAATGAGCCTCATAAGTGCCCGCGGCGAGGGCGGAATGAAGGCGGCACTCACCGCGCTTGACGGAGCACTGAGCAAAAAAATTGATTCCTACTGCAATACTCTTGTTGCCGCGGCGGCTAATATGGCCGCCTGGGTAGACTACCCCGATGACGAAATTCCCGACCTTGACCTTGATGTGCTCAGAGCAAGCCTTGAAGAGGTTTACGGCAGACTTGAAGGTCTGCTTTGCAAATTTGATGCAGGCAAGGCCATTACCGACGGAGTTGACACCGCCATTGTCGGCAAGCCCAACGTGGGCAAATCCGCGCTGATGAATATGCTTTCAGGCTTCAGACGCTCCATTGTAACGGATATTGCAGGTACAACACGCGACATTGTTGAAGAAACGGTGCGTGTAGGCAGGGTTATACTCAACCTTGCCGATACGGCAGGCATACGCGAAAGCGAGGACACCGTTGAAAGCATCGGTGTTGAAATGGCAAAGGAAAAGATTGAAAGAGCCGGCCTTATTCTTGCCGTGTTTGACGTTTCAAGGGGCCTTGACGAAAGCGATGAGGAAATTCTTGAGCTTTGCAAGGGTCGCGAGGTAATAGGCATAATCAACAAAACAGACCTTCCTCATATGGCGGATATTGAAAAAATCAAAGCCGCCCTCGGCGAGGTAATTTTCATAAGTGCCCTCAGCGGTGACGGCGAAAAAGAGCTTTCGGCGGCTATTGAAAGAGCCCTCGGAACAGACAGAATTGATACCTCTCAGGCAATGCTCACAACAGAAAGGCAGAGAAGAAGTGCAGAAAAGGCTCTTGCTTCAATAAAGGAGGCAATCGATGCCGTCAATATGGGAATGACGATGGATGCAATAAATGTGTGCATTGACTCGGCAATTGAGGATTTGCTAGAGCTGACGGGCAAAAAGGCCCGTGAGGCCGTTGTTGACGAAGTATTTTCAAGATTCTGTGTGGGTAAATAGGGTGATGATGTGAAAAAAACAGCAGTAATTACAGGTGCCTCGGGCGGAATAGGCAAGGCCATATGCTACGCCCTCGCCCGTGACGGCTACAATATAATTCTCCACTACAACAAAAACAAGGCTGAAGCAGAAAAAACAGCCCTGCAGCTAAAAAACACCTACGGCACAGAGGTATTTATCCTCGGCGAAGACCTTTCTGCCGACGAGGGCGGACGGCTGCTCGGTGAAAAAATAAAAAGCGTAACAAACGGGGTTGATGTTTTAGTCAACAATGCGGGGCTTTCACTCGTCGGCGTTTTTCAGTGCCTTGACAGTGAAAGCGTAAGAAGGCTGCTTAATGTAAACCTTGCAAATGCAATGTCGCTTACAGCCGAGCTTCTGCCGCTGATGATAAACAAAAAAAGCGGCAGTATAATCAACATTTCATCTGTATGGGGCGTTGTCGGCGGCTCCTGCGAGGTACATTACAGCGCTTCAAAGGCCGGGCTTATCGGCTTTACAAGGGCACTTGCAAAGGAAGCAGGCGCAAGCGGTATAAGGGTAAACTGCATTGCCCCCGGCTTTATTGAAACTGCAATGAACGCCCGCTTTGACGAAGAAGCGGTACGGGGCGTTGTTGAAGAAACACCCCTTTGCCGCACGGGCAGTCCCGAGGATGTGGCAGAGCTTGTTTCCTTCCTTGCGGGTGAAAAATCAGGTTTTATAACGGGTCAGACAATCGGCATTGACGGCGGACTCGGAATATAAAAAAGCAAATAAAAAAAGGAGAAAACGAAATGAACGAAACAGCAAAAAAGAGCAAATCATCCCTCACCCTCAAGCATAAAATCGGCTACGGTCTCGGCGATGCGGGCGGCTGTATGACCTTTGCAATTATGGGCAGTACCTTTGCAATGTACTGTACCGATGCCCTTAAAATCGACACGGAGCTGCTTGCCGTACTGCTTGCAATCTGGAATGTGTGGGATTTCATCAACGACCCTCTGATGGGCGCTTTTATGGATAAGGCTTTTTCCAAAAAGCATAATCCCAAGGGTAAATTCCGTCCCTGGCTTCTCCGAAGCTCACCGCTTATCTGCGTAAGCTTTATCGCCCTGTGGTCGGTACCCTCACTTTTTGAAGGCCTTTCACTTATCTGCGTTCTTTTCGGCCTTAAGATACTTTACGAGGGCGCATATACAATGTTCAACATTCCCATGGGCTCACTTCTCTCAGCTATGGCAGACGATGACAAGGAAAGAGCCACCCTCTCCTCTGCAAGAGGCTTCGGCTCAGCCGTTGGTAATGCCATTCCCGTTGTGCTTATGCCCATGCTTATTGACAAATACGGTCAGACAAATTCAAAGGGCTATGCCTTAGGTGCAATTATCTGTGCCCTTATAGGCTTTGCAATGTGCCTTGGCCACTACGCATTCACCGAGGAAAGAAATGTCACCGCACAGCCGGAAGCAGAGCAGCAGAGCATAAAGGTTACGGATATTCTCAATGTTTTCCGTGTCAACAGACCCTTCCTCGCTCTTTGCATACACGGCCTTTGCATCTGCACAATGCAGTATGTAAACAACACAATTACAAACTATATGTTCTCAGCCGTTTACGACGACCTCAAGCTTGTTACCTACGGCTCAATAGTTTCCGCGCCCTTTATGATGGTAACACTTTTGGGCGGCCCCTATTTTGCTAAAAAGTTCGGCCTTGAAAAGTTCATCCGCTTCGGCCTGCTTATTGGTGCGGTTATGTACATAGGTCTTTTCGGTCTTCATATGGTTACGGATGTCAACCCCTATGTGCATATGATAATAAGCAACTGTGCAATGGGTCTTGCAAGCGTATCCATTTATATGCAGTGGGGTCTTGTCAGCGAGGCTATTGACTACAACGAAATGCTTACCGGCAAAAGAACCGAAGGCTCAATTTACGGCACCTTCAATCTTTCACGCCGTGTGGGTCAGACAATCGGTAACTCGGCAACCGTGCTTATGCTCGGCTGGACCGGCTACAACGCAGACCTTGCAGTACAGTCGGCAACAACGGTTTCGGGCATCAAGATTATCGCAGTGCTTCTGCCCGGTATTTTCGTGCTCGGCTCCTGGGCAGCCTTCAAATTTCTCTGGAATATGAGCCCCGAAACAAGGCAGAAGATTGACGAATTCAAAAAGGCTCAGAAGGAGCAGTAATTATGTTTAAAACTATCACTACCCCCTGCGGAGATATAAAGGGCGTAACCTCGTCAGAAGAGGGCGTTACGGACTACAAGGGTATCCGCTATGCAACTGCCGGCAGATGGGAATACCCCGTTGCCGTAACGGGCTGGAACGGAGTTTACGATGCAACAGCCTACGGCAGCTGCTCATATCAGCCCCGCGCCTTTTACGACGAAGAGGAAAACCCCGGTAAGATTTTCTATTACAATGAATTCCGCAAGGGAGAAAGCTACACCTACAGCGAGGACTGCCTTTTCCTCAACATCCGCACCCCTGCCGACGCCACAGAAACGAGCAAATTGCCCGTTCTCATCTACATTCACGGCGGAGGATTTACCGGCGGCTGCGGCCACGAAAAGCACTTTGACGGCCCCGTATGGGCAAAAAAGGGCGTTGTATGTGTAACAATCAACTACCGTCTCGGGCCTATGGGCTTTGCCTGCCTGCCCGAATTAAAAAAAGAGGCCGGCCACACGGGCAACTACGGCCTTTATGACCAGCTGACCGCAATAGAGTGGGTAAAAAGCAACATCTCTGCCTTTGGCGGCGACAGCGAAAAAATAACAATAATGGGTCAGAGCGCAGGCGCAATGAGCGTTCAGCACCTTTGTCAGAGTGAGCTTACAAAAGGGCTCTTCCGCTCTGCGGTTATGTCAAGCGGCGTTGCTCTCGGCTCCTTTATGACCTCAACCCCCGAAAAGAAATACACCTTCTGGGAAGAGGTAATGAAAAACGCAAACGCAAAAAATCTCGATGAGCTGCGCAGGGCTTCACCCGAGGCTCTTTTCAAGGCGTGGAAAGGCACAAAGGGCTCGGGTATGTCAGCCGTCCCCGTAAAGGACGGTATGCTCATAAAGTATGATGCGAAGCCTCACAAAATCCCCTATATGGTCGGCTCAACAAGCCACGATATGGCCCCCGCGGTCCTTCATCCGATGACAAAAAAATGGGCAGAGAAAAACGGTGCCTATCTGTGGCACTTTGAAAGAATGCTCCCCGGTGACGACAAGGGAGCCTGGCACAGCAGTGACCTCTGGTACTGGTTCGGCACCCTCAAAAACTGCTGGCGGCCTATGGAAAAGCACGACTTTTTCCTCAGTGACGTTATGAGCACCTACCTTTGCAATTTTGTAAAAAACGGTGACCCTAACGGCGAGGGACTCGTCAGATGGGACAAATGCAAGGACGCCAAAACCGTAATGCGCTTCGGTAACGACCATATCCTGCAGGGCAAGGTTGATATGGCAAAGCTTATCAAAACCACACTGACTAACAAGCCGGTGGGAGAGTAAGATAACCCCCTGAAACATTTTAGTAATGCTTCAGGGGTATTCTTTTACTTTTTTATGCCTTTGTAAACATAGTAGGGCTTTGAAAAAATATACCGGCCGTTTTTGTCGGCAAGCTTCAGATTTTCAATAAATTCCGCGTATTCGTTTTCGCTGATTGCTCCCGTATTCTCTTTATAAAGCCAAGCAATATCCTTACTCAGCTCATAACCGAAGCTACCCTCTTTATACTCGGTTTCAACAATATTGCAAATGCTTACCTCACTTTCAAATAAGCCCGTTTTGTTAAAAAATCCGTACATTCTTCTGCCAATCCAGCTGTCAAGGTCATCCATCCAAGGTTGCTTTGTTACAGCATAAGCATGAACCGCCTTTGAAATCAGCTCCTTGTCTTCACCGTTATAAGCAACGCTGTCCCAATCACAGTTTACGCAAATTACAGCTCCGCCCGGCTTTAAAATACGGTGAATCTCACTGACCAAAAAATTCTTATCCGACACACATTCAAACATATCCTTTGAAAAAACAAGGTCAAAAGTATCATCTTCAAAATTTAATTTTTTTGAACAGTCCATAACCTTAAGCTTAATAGGATTTTTATATTTAACATCCTTAAACCGTCTATCGGTTATATCCACACCTATGGCTGACTTGATTTTGTTCGGAAAGGCCTCTTGAAAAGCCAGAAGAAATGTTGCATCCTTACAGCCCAAATCCGCAATAACGGCATTTTCAGGCAGTGTGATTTTTTCAAATATTGCTTTATTTAATAATGTATAATCTGTTTTGTTCATTTAAATAACCTCCGTAAAATAAAAATACTGTCAACAGCCGTATGCCGTCAACAGTAATGCAAAAAAATAAAGTTCTTCATCACTTCATCGGGCACACAGCAACTTAAGCCTGTACCCTAATTTCAGATACAAGCTATCTTCGTCTGCGTCGAATAGTGATAAAGAACATAATGATTCCTCCGTTGTTGGTTTGGATTATTATAGCATAAAAATATATGATGTCAAGGATTTGGTAAAATATCCGCAAATTCGCATAATTTTTTGTAGTTCAATTTATCAAAAAGCAATATGTAGCTTTTTTTATTATCAGAAATTTCTGTAGCTTTATAAAAAAGCTCATCAGTTAAAGTTATAAATTTAACCATATAAGCATCAAACACTGCGACTGTTTTAAACAAATTTTTCAAAATAATCTTTGAGTTTTTGATGTACAGTGTGCCATCATTCCAATAGAGCTCATTACTGGATTTTTTGTAGTAGGACACAGGAATTTTCATATAATCACTCCTTTTATGACAAAATACTATCATAAAAAAATTTAAAAATCAATCATATTGCCTTTACAACTTAACTTACTACAAAAAAGGCGCTTATTGTGGAGCTGGCAAAATCTTTGATTTTGATAATTATTCACCTGTGACACCTCGGTCAAAAACATAGTCGCGCTATTTCGCTTGGAGCGCTTCGTGATACTCCTTGTTTTTTCCTGTTCGTCCGCCAGCAACAGCTCTGCAACGGTAAGTGAGTGTCGGTCAGAAATATGGTCGATTTGCTTCGCTTGGAGCGCTTGCAACTCTCCCTATTTCTTCCTGTTCATCGCACCCCTTCATCGTCCACCGGACGCGGGGCACGATGAACCAGTTAACAGCTCGCGTTTCGTCTGTGGAAACACAGCTTCAGAAATTTGAAATCTATGTGAAACATAAAAATGTAACGAAAAGCAAACTATTAAAAATATTATCAAATCCGAAGGATTTGTATATCATCAATTTCATAGAAATTGCATATCATCAAAACGAAGTTTTGTATATCATCAAGCCGACAGAAATACACACTTCGTGTGATGATATACACCTTCGGCGATGATATACTCGCTTAAGCGTGATGATATACCAAGCCTGTCGGCTTGGATAAAAAAATAGCGAAGCATACGCTTCGCTATTTTTTGTGTTTACAGGACGGAATGACACCCCTGCATATTTTTATTATAACCTCAATTATATATTGCCTTTAATATTTTACTTTCGAAATTAAACCACGGCTTATTTATCCCAAAAGAATAAACATTTATTACGTTATTAAAATCAAAATCTAAATTATTCTTATCAGACCCAATTATTTTATAGTTTCGTTTCTTAAAATAAAACATACTGCTCTCTGTAATAAACGAACCGTTTGTATTTTCAGTTTTTGCCCATTCAACACCATTCAAATCTGTAACACTAGGACAAGTGTCAAATATCTTTTTATACAATTGAAAGCGTACCCAAATATCTTTTACTCTTGGTTCAACAGCTGACACATAAGATATATCATCACAAACTTTCCTTAAAACAATATACTTACCGTCACAATCTCTGAAAAAGTCTTCTGAAAAACAACTTTTTTCAATATAATATTTATCAGATGTCTTTAATTGTATCGCAATGATATCACCATTTTCAAAAATGGGGTTCATATGAAAATCTAATCTGATTTTTTTATTAACAGGTTGTTGACTTAATATTTTTGTCTCAAATTCATTCAACACCTTTTTTCGTTTTTCTAATACTTTTAACCCTGATTCTTCCCAAATATCCAAACCAAAACCTGAATCAATCATTGTTATAACTTTATTACGGATTTCTTCTGTTAATAAACCATAAGACCACATGAAATCTGCTAAAGAATAGTAATAATTACACCACTCTTCTTCATCAGACTCATCAAATCCTTCAAGTCTAATGTATTCATCTATTTTCACAAGTGCAGTTTCAACATCATTGTAAAAGAATGCAGCCTTATATTCAGACCTTAAATCTTGTGCTGTATCATTTCCGTTAATACTTGTGTTCCAAGCTCCCATAAAATCTTACCTTTCTTAAACAGAAATCCTATTTTAAAACTGACATCTATAATTCAATTATACACATCCGCACAACAAAAATCAATATCTTTGATCATAAGTTCGAGTCCAACAAGTCCGTAAAGAGGTGTCACGAACTGCAAACATAAATTTCAGGCATAAAAATAACAGAAACCCTTGAGAAATCAAGGGTTTCTGTATGGGGTGTCATTTCGTCACCTAAAGATGGCGCCTCAAACAGGACTCGAACCTGTGACACCATCGGTCAAAAACATAGTCGCGCTATTTCGCTTGGAGCGCTCATATCGCTCCTTGTTTTTTCCTGTTCAGGCATTGCCTGCATCT
>SVOY01000022.1 GCA_015066105.1 Oscillospiraceae bacterium | reverse complement strand
CCTAAAATAACACATTCCCCCTCGCCAAATTTTGCCTTTAAAAAATGGCGAAATGCTAAAAAACCCAGTAATATCAAGGGTTTTGGACCACTAAAAAATATTTTTGTCCTTACTTGACACAAGCAGACGACCTCGGGCGTGTCGTCATCCCCAAGGAAATCCGCCGTACCCTTCGCATCCGTGAGGGCGACCCGCTGGAAATTTTTACCCAGAGCGACGGTGAGGTTATTTTCAAAAAATATTCGCCTATAGGTGAGCTCGGCCCCTATACAAAGCAGTATGTTGACGTGCTTTCACGCACAAGCGGTATGACCGTGGCAATCTGTGACCGTGACAGAGTTGTTGCAGTTGCAGGTATGCCCAAAAAGGACGTGGTCGGCAAGCGTATCTCGCCCATGCTTGAAAGCTATATGGAAAAGCGGTCACCCTTTATTCTGGGCACAAATAAGGATGAGCTTGTTATAAGCGACGAAATCCCCACGGGCAGAATTGCAGTGATGAATCCCATTATCGGCGGCGGTGACGTGATGGGTGCCGTTGCGCTGATTTCTGACAGCAAAAGCACCGCGCCCTCTCAGACGGATATCAAGCTGACACAGGTTGCGGCCGGTTTTTTAAGCAAGCAGATGGAGGAATAAAGTGACGCAGGGCGTCACTTTATTAAGTAGTAAGTAGTTAGTAGTAAGTAGTAAGTAGTAAGGATTATCGCTTCGCGACTTATGTAGATTGATTAAAAAAATAAGCAGGCATTTTCAGCTTTTGTGAAAACACCTGCTTTTGTAATCATTACTTTAAGAAATACGGCATCAGTTCAGCACCGTTTTCAATAAAGTTGCCCGTTGCCTTTGCGGTTTCCTCGTTGATTGTGTCAACGCCTTTGGTAGGCTTGCTCTTGTGGTAAATCATGTAGGGTACGGGGTCTCTTGCGTGAGTCTTTGTAACAATGGGCGTAGGATGGTCGGGGAGAATCATAATCTTGTAATCGTCATATTCCTCAAGGCCCTTGAGAAGGGGAGCGAGTACAAGCTCATCAATCATTTCAATGGATTTTACCTTGTTTTCGGGCTCGTTGCGGTGTCCGCACTCATCGGGTGCTTCAATGTGGATGTAAACAAAATCCTTGCCGTCTCTGAGCTCCTTGAGCGCACATTCGGCCTTGCCCGTGAAGTTGGTGTCAATATATCCCGTTGCACCCTCAACCTCGGGAGTGCTCATGCCTGCGCTGATACCGATGCCCTTGAGAAGGTCAACGGCGGAGATAACACTGCCCTTTTTGCCGTAAAGGCTTTCAAAGGAGGGGAGAATGGGCTTGTTGCCCTCACCCCAGAGCCAGATTGAGTTTGCGGGGCGCTTGCCCTCGCTGATACGCTTAAGGTTAACGGGATGATTTTTAAGAAGCTCGTAGCTCTTTTTCATCATACCGACAAGCTCCTTTGCGTTTTCGCTTGTTGAAAGGTAGGAGCCTACAACTCTGCCGCTGATGTCGTGGGGAGGGGTCATATCGCCGAGGTCCGTTGTACCCTCACTCACAACAAGGCAGTGACGGTAGCTTACACCGCTGTAGTATCTGTATTTTTCGTTGCCAAAGGCCTCCTCAACGGTTTTGATGATTTCTGCGGCCTCTTCACTGCTGATGTCGCCTGCGGAATAGTCAACCATTGTCTTGTCCTCGTAGTTTTCCTCGTCAGAGAGGGTGACAACGTTGCAACGAAGAGTTACGTCATCGTCCTTTAATTTTACGCCGATGCTTACAGCCTCAAGAGGGGAGCGGCCGGTGTAGTATTTCATGGGGTCAAAGCCCATAACGCTCATATTGGCAACGTCGCTGCCGGGCTTTAAGGAGTCGTGCACGGTTTTAACAAGACCGACCTCACTGTTTTTTGCAAGGGAGTCAAAAAGGGGCTTTTTTGCAAGCATCATTGGTGTTTTGCCTTGGAGTGCGGGCACGGGATAGTCAGCCATGCCGTCGTAGAGAACAACAATATATTTCATTTTTATTAGTCCTTTCATTTATTTAATTTATATTACCATAAACTCCGCCTGAATTCAAGGGGGATTTTTGTTGCACGGCATTTCAAAATTGCAAAATAAATTATAAAAAAGTATTGACATTTGTAATGTTTTGAGTTAGAATATATCAGCTGTTCAAAATGATCCATTAGCTCAGCCGGCAGAGCACTTGACTTTTAATCAAGGTGTCCGGAGTTCGAATCTCCGATGGATCACCAAAAATCGACAAGCTTCTGCTTGTCGATTTTTTATTTATGTCCGCAGGACATAACTTCATTCAGCGGCATTTATGACGCTGACTTCATTACGGCCTTTAGCCGTACTTCATTTTTCGGACATAAACGAATGAAGTTGCCTTACGGCAAATGAAGTGATGCTTCGCATCAATGAGGTTACCTTCGGGCAAAATGTATGCTTTAAAGGCTTTTACTTGTCTTCCCTTACGCAATGCCTGTTATCCCTGAGCATTTTATTCAGCTGATTTGTTTTTCTCTTGATTATGCAATAAATTGTTGCCCAGATTATCAGATAAGCAACAATAAAAATAACGGTAAAAACCAGAATCGGCGCTGTTCCCCGTTCAAGCCAGCTGTTGATAAGATAAGTGGCCAGATAGCTTATATAAAGCACTACACCGTGAATGAAAATTGCCAGCATCAGGGGCAACCTTTCAATTTGATAAACGGTGTTCATACCGCCTGCAATAAAAGCAAGCAGGGTTATTGACAGTATGCCTGTGCAGACCTGATTTACAGTCAGTGCCTGCACATCGGCCGTTTGCCTGAGTATCATATATACAAACGCAAGAACAACGGGGCCGAAGCCGCAGGCCATTAAACCGCGGCGAAAAAATTCTGAAACAAATTTCTTCATATTCCCTCATACCTCCTTCTTATTTGTGAAAAGCAACGCCTTGAAACATATTCACGGTAGCCGCACCTGAACACCGCATCCACTCCTCCGCTGAACACCGCATCAAACCGCTGAATACGGTGTTCATTTGCAAGGGCGGACTTGTTGATGCGTATAAAATAAGAGGGCAGAATGCTTTCCAGCTCATAGAGTCTCTCCTTAAGCGTGTAGCTGTTGCAGTCGGCATCAACAGCAATTACCTTCTTTTTAATGACGGTAATACATTCTATTTCCGAGAAGGACAGCCTTTTAATCTCATCATCCTTGTATCCCATTATGCTGTCCGGCCCTGAATAATTGCAGATAAGATTTTCTAACTGCTCGGTAAAAGAAGAGGGGGCGTGAACCTTTGCAATTATCTCCTCGTCTGCATCTTTGTCTATAATGAGCTTATATTTCATTGCATCAAATCCTTATTGTTTTTTCATTTGTCTGAGAAAGCAGAACACAGCTGATACGGTTATAAATATACTGTAGAGAGTAACGGGCAGAATATGAGACCGTGCAAGGCTGAAATCACCGCTGAACAGGGCTTTTTCCGCTTCTGCCGCGTGAACAAAGGGCAACACGTTTGCGGCCTTTTCAAAAAAGCTGCCTGCAAGCTTCAAATCAAACCATACACCCGAAAGCCAGGCAGAGATATTGGTAAGCAATGCACCGCAAATTCCGCCAACCTGCTTTACACCGAAGATACTGCCGCACAGAATACCCAATGCAATATTGAAAACGGCCATGGGTATGATACCTATTATAGCATAAATTATTTTTACGCTGACTGTCAAGCCTAAAGGGATTGCAAACAGATAGCATATGACTGACTGTGCAACGGCAAGGGGCAAAAGCGGCAGCATATAACCTAAGATAAAGTCCAACCCCGTAAGCGGTGCTGTGTATAATCTTTGCAGTAAAGCACTTTCACGGTCCTTTGCCACAAGGGTTGCAGAAAAAAGCGTAATGAACGAAAGACCGAACACGGTAATACCCGGGGTAAGGGAGTCAATTTCAAACAGGCTTGCCGGAATGTTTTTTTGCAGACTGCTCAGAAGAAGCAGTAAAACCAAAGGAAAGCCCAAGCCGAAAATAATATTTATCGGGTCGCGTAAAATTTCCTTAATATTTCTTTTTGCAAAGGTCAGCATTCTCATTTTTCTCCCTCCTTCACAACGGCAAGAAAGGCCGCCTCAAAATCGGCCGTGCCTGTTTTTTCCGTCAGCTCTTGTGTGCTTCCCACGGCAAGAAGCCTGCCGTTTTTCATAATACCCGTACGGTCGGAAAGGGCCTCTGCCTCTTCCATATAATGAGTTGTAAGGATAACGGTTACCTTGCCCTTCAGGGAGCTTATTACATCCCACAGCTCATGCCGTGCAATAACATCCAGGCCGAGAGTAGGCTCATCAAGAAACAGAATTTTCGGTTCACTTATAAGTGCCATGGCAATGCTGACACGGCGCTGCCAGCCGCCGGAAAGCTTGCCTGCCCTTCTGTTCAAAACATCGGCCAACGCAAATTGTCGGGAAAGGGTATTTACTCTTTCCTTTGTTTTTTCTTTTGAAAAGCCGTGAATACCGCACATCAGCTCAAGATTTTCCTTTACTGAAAGGTTTGGTGCCACTGCGGTTTCCTGAGGAGATACACCTATGAGCCGTTTTACCCTTTCGGGCTGTTTGGTTACGCTGCAGCCGCCTACAAGGGCGTCTCCCTCTGTGGGTTTTGTTATACAGGTAAGCATTTTTATTGTTGTGGTTTTTCCTGCACCGTTAACACCCAACAAGGAAAACAGCTCACCCTGATGAATTTCTAAGCTGAGCTTGTCAACAGCGGTCAGACTTTTGTACCGCTTGACGAGCCCGGTTATTTTTATTTCCTGCATTATACAATCCTCCTTTTAATTTACAGGGCTATAATAGCAAATAAAAATGAGAAGTTGACGGTATTCATCTCTTAGGTCGTTTTCGGTGCCTCATCGGTTGTAAGAATTTATTTTCGCTTATTTTTAAGCGGGCTTTTATACGCTTTTCCGCGGCGGTGTTGCTTTATGGCTGCTACTGTGATATAATTCTTTCATCATATAAAAAAGGAGAAGACGTATGAAAAACACTGCAAAAAAAGTTGCCCGTACAAAGGCCTTTGAAGCAAGGCAGCTTTCCTCACTTAAGGCTAAAAGTGCAAAGGGCACCTCGGGCTCATATTTTATCATTCTGCTTTTTATCATTGCCTTTGTGAATATTATTGACGAGGTTACAAGCAACCTTTCGGTTTCCGTTCAGTCCTCATTTGTCACGGAGTTTTTTGTCAACCGCCCCTTCCTCGGTAAAATGTATACCTTTGAAGAGGGTCTGTCGCTTCACACCTCGGTAAGTGTAATCAGCTATGTGCTGGGTATTATCACGCCCTTTTACAAGGCACTTGCCGATAAATTGGGAAGAAAGCCGCTGTTTGCAATATCAACTCTCGGTATGAGCCTTGGCCTTCTCATAATATATTTTTCACCCAATTATCTCGTTTTCCTTTTGGGCTATGCCGTTATCGGCTTTTTCTTCGGCCACGATATTCAGATTATCTACATCCTTGAAGAGGCTCCCGATAAATACAGGGCCGCAATCTACAGCGTGCTCAAGGCGCTGGGCATTTTCGGCGTTGTTTGCATACCGATGCTTCGTAATGCCCTTATGGGTAATGACCCCACCTTATGGAGAAGAATATTTATGGCTCCCGCCATTGCAGGTATCATTGCCGCGCTTATGGTTGTTGTTCTTGCAAAGGATACCAAGGTGTTTATGAGTGAGCGTATTGCTTATCTTTCCATTCCCTATGAGGAAAGGCAGGCAATAAAAAAGAGGGAAAAGGAAGAAAAAAAGGCCCAGAGAAATCAGTCGGGTGTTTTCAATGCGGTGAAATATATTTTTGCAAACAGGGATACAAAAAGCCTCATAATCTCTCACATTGTTTTTGATGCGGGTATGCCCGCCATAGCTCTTTTTTACGAATCCTCAATGCACATTGCGGGAATGAGCACGGCGGAAATTACAAAGGCAATGTTCGTTCAGCCTATAGTTTATGCGGCTCTTACCTTCTGCTCGGGCTTTATTGCGGATAAATTCGGTAGAAAAAAGACCATTGTTGCCGCAAGCATAATTTCAATTACAAGCTTTATCCTTTTTGCGGTAGGCATCAACAATCTTTGGAATCCCTACCTTATCGGTGCCTTCTGCGGCTTTTACCAGGGCTGTTACTGGATAGGCAGAGACTATATGAACATTATGATGACCGAAAAGGTGCCCACAGACATCCGCGCATCCGTTGTCGGTGCTGAGGGCTTGCTTGTAATCATCGGCCTTGTTGTGGGCTATGTGCTTGCCTCTGTGCTTATGCTCATTCTTCCCGTATATCTCACCTGCCTTGTTGTTGCACTGCCCTGCGTGGGTGTTGCGGCTGTTCTTCTCGGCCTCAGGGTAAGAGAGACGAAGGGTGCTAACCTTGATGAGATAGGACTTTGTGAGTAGTCAGGGCACCCTGCGGGTGCAGTAGTAAGTAGCAAGTAGTAAGTAGTGAGCCGTAAGGAGTAAGGGTATGACGAGAAACACGCTGAAAACAATTGCCTGTGTGTCAATGCTTGTTGACCATATCGGCTACATACTTTTGCCTGAGGCGGCGTTTCTTCGCTATATCGGCAGACTTGCCATGCCCATATTTGCCTTTTTCATCGGTGAGGGCTGTCTTTACACAAGAAACAGAAAAAAGTATTTCACAAGAATTTTCGGTCTGGGTGTTGTGTGTCAGCTTTTTTATATAGGTGAATATCTTTTTACAAAAGCGGTAATCCATTTTATCTCAACATACTTTTCACCTTTTCGGCATCGGTTGTGCTTTGCTCGTTGTTTATTGATGCGGCAGGTGAAAAAGCAAAGGGAAAAGCCGGCAAGGCAAGCCTTTTGCTCGGCGGATTGCTTCTCGGGCTCTGGGTGCTGTGCTGCCTTGGTGAAAAGGGGATTATCCCCATTGAATTCGATTACGGCTTCGGCGGAATTATACTGCCCGTTTTTGCGGCAGTAAGCAAGGAAAGAAAAAAGAAGCTTCTGAGCTTTGCCCTTGGTCTTGCTCTTGTAATTTTGCTGAAAAACTACTCTGACCCGATGTGGACGGTGTGTGCACTTTTATCAATAGTGCCCCTGTGCTTTTATAACGGCAGGGCAGGGGAGAAAAATCTGCAGAAGGCATTTTACCTTTTTTATCCTTTCCATCTGGGCGTGCTGTATCTGATATCAATATTTTTAAAGTGAAGAAAAGGGAGCTGTAAAAAACTTTCGTTTTTTACAGCCCCTTTTTTGAGTATTTATGTATCGGCAGAAAGCGTAATCACACGCCTTGCGTTTTCTATTATCCGTCCGTCGTGTGTGACAAGAATAACAGTTTTCCCCTTTTCGTTCATTTTTTTAAGAATCTCCATAACCGTATCGGCGTTGTCTCTGTCCAGTGAGCCGGTGGGTTCGTCTGCAAGCACAAGCTTGCATTTTTTTATCATCAGCCTTGCAAGGGCAACTCTCTGCTGCTCACCGCCGGAAAGCTTGTAGACGGGCGTGTCTTCTTTGCCTGAAAGGCCAACCTGCTTCAAGGCCTCACTTACGGTTGTTTCGGTGCGCTGATTTTTCTGAATGAAATCAAGGTTCTGCTTTACCGTTTTGTTTTCAATCAGAGCAAAGTTCTGAAAAAGAAAGCCCACGGTATTTTTGAAATAATTCTTTTGGTTTTTGCGCTTTGTTATATCAATTCCGTCAACGATTATTTCTCCGCTGTCAGGCTTTTCCAAAGCACCGATGATGTTTAAAAGTGTAGTTTTTCCGCAGCCGCTTTTACCTGCAAAAACAACAAACTCCCCGTCTTTTATTTCGCCGGAAAAATCCTTGAAAATCACATTTTCGCCAAAGCTTTTGTTTAAATTTTTTATTTCTATCATAAGCATCCGCCTTTCAGTATTTTAGGTACATTGGTTTTTTCAAGCCTTGCTGAATAGTAACAGATTGTAACGCACTCCAGCGCGAAAATTGCCAGGCCTACGAGCAAAAACAGAAGCCATATACCGACCTTCAACAGCAATGCCACCGTAACCGCAGTGAAAACACCGATAAATACAGAAAACGCATTAAGCAGAACCATTGCCTTATTACGGCTGAACAAGGAGTAGCCCAATATTTTTTTAAGTGAAAGCTCTACGGAATTAGTTATGTATTCAAGCTTTGCAATGGTTATTATCATAAGCAGCTCCAGAAGCAGCATAAACAGGCTCAGGGCGGCGCTGAGGCCCGTCATACGGCCCAGAACAGCCCAGGCATATTCAGTCCTTTGTGCCACATTGGTGACCTTTATATCCATGTGTTTTTCCTCAAGCTTATACTTGCTTTTATAGTAATCAATATCCTCTTGGGTTATGTTAAACATCGCATCAAGGAAAGACACATAAGAGCTGACAGGCATATCGGAGGAGCTTAACAAAATAATGACCGGTGAGGCCGTGGCTTTAAAATTAACAGTACTGTAGGATGTCTGAGTGAAATGAAAAACACTTTTATTTTCACTGTAGGTAAGCACCTCACAGCTTTGCTTATCTGTTACTTCAAGCATAGCCTTACATTTCTCTGTTTTTTCCTGCGGGTTTTCACAGCCTTCGGGCAGAAGAATATAATAATCCTTTGAAAAATCAATGCTTTCAACTGCTTTTATTCCGTCAAGAAGCTCTGCTGAATTTTCAGAAATCACCACATAATCCAAATCCCGTCCTGAAAGTGCTATATTTGAAAATGCCATATCGTTTTCAGCGTATTCTTTTTTCATAATTTCATTCTCGACCTTATACAAAAACTTTTCTCTTTTTGTCATTTGTGCCGAGGATAAATTTTCCGTACTCCTGTCAACAACATTAAGAAAGCTATAGCCGCTGTAGCCGGCTACATATTCACGCCGGTTAAGCAGTATCCCGTTTTCCGAAATAATCAGAATGTTGGCAGATAATACTGCAACGGTAACTATAAGGCTTATTGCCTTAAGCACATAACAGTCGGACAAAACGGCGGTGCTGAAATTGGATTTGCTCAGGGCCATTTTCATATCGTACCTGAACATTGTAAGATAAACCAGCGAGTTCAGCAAAAGGAAGGCCCCGAAAAGCAGCAGGCTGATATTTATACTGTAGGCTATATAGGTAAAGGGGCTCAGCACAAAGATAAGAGCGGCAGCCGCCGCAACGAGAAAGCCGACATCCTTGAAAATGTTTTTTATTATTATATGACTTACAGGCTTGCCTAAGGAGACCAGCACAAAATTTTCTTTTTTCTGAAACTGTATATCAAACCAGGTGAGAAACAGCAGAACGAGACCGAAGGCCGCCCAGGCAAGGAGTAAAAACCACTGAATATGCTGAGGACTCTCTCTTTTCAGGGTGCCTGAATTAAAGCTGCGGTTATAGTCATTTTTTATATTCCATATACTTTCTTCCGCACCGAAAAAGTAAAAATACATATTGTCGGTAGCCTCGTAAAAATCCTTGAAACAAACCGTTGTTATGCCGGAAAACAGGCTTTTATATTCTCCGGGAGCAATGCTCAGCTGCTTTTTTACCTCGGCTTCCGTTGCCGCATCGGGTATGTACACCGTAATTTCGCTTGAGGAAGCACCGAGCACATTTTTTTCGGCACAAAAAACCATGCAGTTGTTTTTTTCACTCAGAGCCGTTATTTTCTCTTTCTTTTTCTGAATGTCGCTGTCAGTGTCGTAAACCATTCTTGCAGAGGAAAAATAGTAAACTCCGTCAGTAAAACTGTCAAGATATACCTGATAAAGCTCTCCGCCCAAAGCCAGACAGAAAAGCAAAAGAAAAACACAGACGGCAAACTTTATTTTCTTCAAAATCTTCACCTTATTTAAAAATTATTTTTTCACCGCCTCAGTCAAGTCCGAGAATAATATCTGCCGTATGCATAATTTCTTCAGCCTCGTCCATATATTCCGAAAGAATCTTTTCCTTTTCTTTTCTCATTTCTATATTACCGTAATCCTCCGTAATATAATTCAGATTTTCGTCAACAGGTATAGTTACACTGTCTTTTGACCCCTCAACTATCGTCAATTCATATTTTTTCTTTAAAAAGGCATGAGATATTTCAAGGTAAATTTTAAAATCCCCATCACTTTTTTTGATATCTATTTCTCCTCTGGTGGAAAGAAAACGGGGTTCTCTTACTCTGTAATCATATCCGGTTTCCGTAGCAACAATCCGCTCCATATATCTGTTATAGGGCTGTTTTATGGCTATATACCAAAAAAGCACAACACCGCAAATAATAAAAACAACAACTGTAAACAAAATAAAAAGCTTTTTAAATGCGGATAATTCTTTTTTATTTGCTTTCATACTTATCATCCCTTTACATTACCGATACCAAAGCCCTCGTAAAGAACTGTCATAAGGTCCTTTACCGTGCCGTAATATTCATCATAAAGCTCACGGTCCTCGGCGTTCATGCTTTCAGCCACGTTCCTTACATATTCCTTTACCTCTTCTTCGGTTTTGCCCTGCATATAGGTATATTTTTTATACTGCCTGTATTCGTCCTTTACGTATTCTTCAACGTCATAGGTTATAAGATTCATATCCGCGTCAATGCTGAAGCAGGGCCAGTAATCCTCCTGCTCGTTGGGTGGAGCATATAACAGATTGACAAGGAATTCATATTCTCCGTTACGGTCAACACGGACCTCTATATATGTTTTTATTTCCTTTGAAGGGCTTTTACCGTCTTCTATTCTCAAAACACCTTTGTTTTCAAGATACGGCACATGCTCAAAGCCTACAGAAAGCTTTTTATATTTTTCCGTATCAATGCCGAGGTTGTTGTTTTCTCCCAATATTACCTCAATCAATGACACTTCGGTTTCTTCCGATAAGGTACCCTTTTCTTTAAGCAGGCTGTTTTTTTCGTCTTGCTCTGCGGAATATTCTTTATACAACGAAATAGCCCTGTTCATCGGCCTTGCATATTTTACATACCACAGGGCGTTAACAACGCCGAAAAGGACCAGTGCAACCGCCAAAAGGGCGGAAAGGGTTTTAAGGGTTACCCTTCTTTCTGTTTTTTTCTTGAATTTTTTAACAGCCTCCTTTTCGTCGGCAGAGCTTATTTTAAAATCGAATCTGAGCATATCAAGCTCGTCACGGCAGGCTTTACATTCCTTAAGATGCTCCGTTATAAGCCGATGCGATTCTTCACTGCATACGCCGTCTACATAAAGCGGCAACAAATCTTTAACTACAGAACACTTATTCATTATTCATTCGCTCCTTTATCATAGCTTTTGAACGGTGGTAGGTAACCCTTGCCCAGGACTCGGTTTTGCCGAAAAGCTCGGCAATTTTGCTGTAGGGCAATGAGCCTAAAACTCTCAGCGAAAACACCTCTTTGTAAGGCTCGTCGAGACTGTGCAGTGCCTTGTAAATTTCTGCCGTGTCCTCGCAGTCTATGAGCCTGTCAATAATATTATCGGTATTGGTTTCATCAATTTCGCTGAAGGCCTTTTGCTTTTTGTGCCGCTTTGCCCAGGTGAAATATGTATTTTTTGCAATGGTGCAAAGCCACGACAGCATTTTCATCTCAGGATTATACGTATCGATACTTTTCAGCGCCTTGTAAAATGTTTCCTGAGTAAAGTCCTCTGCCAGGTGCTTGTCCCCGGTAAGCGACAGCAGGTAACGGTAAACTATGTTGTAATACTGCCCGTATACCTCGTCAAAATCAATCTGCATCAGTCTCACCTCTTTCCCGTTCATATATAATACTGACAAAATGTTAATCTGTTACAAAAAAATAAAGAATATTTTACCATTTTTCTACCAAAAATAATTCATACCCTATTGCTATGAATTAAAAGCTGTGATATACTAGTGCCAAGGTAGGAATTAAAGAAAGGAGTGTTCCCGTGAAAATATCAACCAAGGGCCGCTACGGCCTTCGTGTTATGACAGACCTTGCCGTAAACGGCAACGGCGGTTGTGTTTCGCTTAAGGATATTGCCGAAAGGGAGCACCTTTCGGAAAAATACCTTGAACAGATAGTAAATCAGCTTTCAAAGGCAGGGCTTGTCAAATCCTTGCGCGGTGCAAGGGGCGGCTATATTTTAACAAGGGCGCCCGAGGAAATCACCGTTGAGGATATTCTCAAGGCTACGGAGGGCTCTCTTGCCCCGGTAGCCTGCGCCGAGGATAAGGGCAGATGCGCAAGCTACGGTGACTGTGTAACCTCCTTTATATGGACGGAGATTTACAAGGCCACAATCGGAGTGGTCAGCAGTATAACCCTTAAGGACCTTGCCGAAAGAAGCTTACAAATTGAAAAAACAGAATTGGAGTGTTTGAAATGAGATACGTTTATGCTGACAATGCGGCAACTACCCCCGTTTCAAAAAAGGTCGTTGACGCGATTATACCATATATGACAGAGCATTACGGTAATCCCTCAAGCCTTTATGAGGTAGGCCAGGTGGCCTCCCGTGCCGTTACAAAGGCGCGTCAGCAGGTTGCTGCTGCACTTGGTGCAGAAGAAAGAGAAATCTATTTTACCTCAGGCGGCAGTGAGGCCGACAATTGGGCAATCAAGGGTGCGGCGGCTCTTGGTAAGAAAAAGGGCAAGATGCACCTTATTACCACAAAGATTGAGCATCACGCCGTGCTTCACACAATGGCTACACTTGAAAAAGAGGGCTTTACAGTAACCTACCTTGATGTTTACGATAACGGCATTGTTAAGGTGGAGGATGTTGAAAAGGCAATCACCGACGAAACCTGCCTTGTTACAATTATGTATGCCAACAACGAGATAGGCACAATTCAGCCCATTGCCGAAATCGGTGCGCTGTGCAAGAAAAAGGGCGTGCTTTTCCACACCGATGCAGTTCAGGCTGTAGGTCACGTTAAAATTGACGTTAAACAGCAGAATATAGATATGCTTTCTCTTTCGGGACACAAGTTCCACGCAACAAAGGGCATCGGTGCTCTTTACTGCCGCAAGGGGATTGTGTTACCCAACCTCATTGAGGGCGGCGCACAGGAAAGAGGCAAGCGTGCAGGCACCGAGAATGTGCCCGGCATTGTGGGTCTCGGCGTTGCAATCACCGATATGTGTGAAAACATTGACGAAAACCACGCCAAGGTAAAGGCACTGCGCGACAGACTTTTTGAGGGCGCAAGCAAAATTTCCCATTCGCGCATCAACGGTGACAGGGAAAACAGACTCCCCGGCAACTTCTCAATGTGCTTTGAGGGCGTTGAGGGCGAAAGCCTTCTTCTTATGCTTGATATGCAGGGCGTATGCGCATCAAGCGGCTCGGCCTGCACCTCGGGCTCACTTGACCCGAGCCATGTGCTTCTTGCCATCGGTCTCAAGCATGAGGTGGCTCACGGCTCACTCAGACTTTCACTGAGCGAAAACAACACTGAAGAGGATGTTGACTATATCCTTGAGGTGCTTCCTCCCATTGTTGACAGGCTTCGCGAGATGTCACCCCTCTGGGAGCATATTATGGAAAAAGAAAAAGCAGAAAAGGCATAAAAGGAGTAATAACCATGGAATACAGTAAGAAAGTTATGGAGCATTTTGCCAACCCTCACAATGTTGGCGTAATTGAGGACGCAAACGGCGTGGGCGAAATCGGCAACGCAAAGTGCGGCGACATTATGAAGATGTACCTCAAGATTGAAAACGATATTATCGTTGATGTAAAGTTCAAGACCTACGGCTGTGCAAGTGCCATTGCAACCTCATCAATCGCTACTGACCTTATCAAGGGTCAGCCTGTCAGCGAGGCACTTAAGCTCACAAACAAGGCAGTTGTTGAGGCTCTTGACGGACTTCCCGCAGTTAAAATTCACTGCAGTGTGCTTGCAGAGCAGGCAATCAAGGCAGCTCTTTCCGATTACTATACCCGTCAGGGCATTGACCCCGTACCCATTGTAGGTAAAATCGAAGAATTCGAGCATGAACATTGATTCAAAAGACGTAGGCTTTTGAATCAATGCAGAATGCAGAGTGCAGAATGCAGAATGACAGCCACGGCGTTTGCCGTGGCTGATTTTATTATTTAATGATTCCTGAAAAAACTCAGCAACCCAGGTTATGTGGCGGAGCAATACTGTCCGTTATCCGAAGAGTGAGGCGCAATTCTGCATTCTGCATTCTGCACTCTGCATTCATGTAAGGTTCTGCTTTGCCTTAAGCTCTCTTTCAGCCTGGGGCAGTCTGAGATAAACGGGTAAAAGCTCACTGCCCTTAAGGAGCTTTGCCTCGCTGTAATTTCTTTCCGCGCAAAGGGCAACACTGCTTCCCTTCTGATAAAGGAGGGCAGGGGGCGCAATGCCGTAGCCGAGAGCGTTATGACAGATTTTTGCTCCGTCACCTACAAACACAACGTTTTCGTAGGCGGGAAGCTTTTTCTTAAGCTCGTCAATTTTAATCGCCTCATCCTCAGTCAGCCTTATAACGGAGTTTTCGTCAACGGCAAAAATTCCGCAATAGACCTGATTGCAGCGTGCGTCCATAACGCTGACCGCCGTGCAGCTTCTGCCGAGCAGATTATAGGCAAGTGCCTCAAGAGTAGAAACGGGCATACATTTTTTGTCCGTGCCGTCGCAAAGGCCCTTTATTGCCGCAACGCCTATTCTTATGCCCGTAAAGGAGCCGGGACCCACACTGCAGGCAAAGGCATCAATGCTTGAAAGGGGAATTTCCGCATTTTTAAGGGTGCTGTCAATCATAGGCATAAGGGTGCGTGAGTGTGTAAGGCCCGTGTTTGTCTGACTTTCCGAAAGCACTTTTTCGCCGTCGGTTACGGCAACTGCGGCACATACGGCACTTGTGTCAACTGCTAAAATTCTCATTTGTGTCAGACTCCTTCCACGGTGATTGTTCTCTCGTTTTCTTTTTCGCCCTTTTCAATGCGGACTCTTACCGTGTTTTCGGGCAGGGCGTTTTCAATGTTTTCGCTCCATTCGGTGCAGATGACCGCACCCATATCGTAATAGTCAAAAAATCCGCTGGAATAAAGGTCATCCCAGGACTCAACCTTGTACATATCAAAGTGCACAAGCTGAGGGCTGCCGCCGTAATCGTTGACAAGGGCAAAGGTGGGGCTTGAAACATAGCTTTCATTGCCGAGCCCTTTTGCAAAGCCTCTTGTAAAAGCGGTTTTTCCCATTCCGAGACCGCCGTAAAGGGCAACCACGGTGCCGCCCGTTATTTTTTTTGCCAATTCAGCGGCAAAGCCTTCCGTATCTGCCGCACTTTTTGAATGAAAAACCGTCACCGTGTAAACCTCCTTACCGACAGCTGCCTGAAATCCATAAATATTTTATCACAAAAAATTCATAAGTCAACTTTTTACTTGAAATATTGCAAAATACATAATATAATATACTGTAATAACAGTAGGATGTGATTATTTGAATTTACTTAAAGAATTCGGACTTAACGATATAAAAAGCGTTTTCCGTCAGACTGATAAAATACTGCTTCTTCTGAGTATTGCTCTTTCGGTTTTCGGCGGCCTTATGGTCTGCACGGCAACCTTTGACGGCGAAAGCTACCTTTCCCGCGATACGGTGGTTATGTTTATTGCCCTTGCCTTAGGTGTTGTCGCAAGCCTTATTATTTCGCTTATTGACTACGATATTATTTACAAGCTGTGGCCGCTTATTGCGGGCGGCTGCCTTTTGCTGATGCTTCTGCTTATTCCCTTCGGTGTTGCCCCCGACGGACGAAGCGATGCAAAGTCCTGGCTTAACCTCGGCTTTGTTTTCCTTCAGCCCTCTGAAATATTGAAAATCGGCTTTATTGTTACCTTTTCACTGCATTTAAGCAAGGTTAAATCAGACCTTGCAAGCATAAAAAACGTTATGCTTCTTTGTATCCACGCCGCAATTCCCGTGCTTCTTGTTGTTATGACGGGTGATATGGGCTCTGCGCTCATCTTCCTTTGTATGTTTATCGGTATGATGTATATTGCCGGTGTGCATTGGCTTTATTTTCCGGCGGGCGTAATTATGGTTATCGCGGCGGCTCCCTTTATCTGGCTCAAGGTTTTCAGTAACATTCAGCGCGACCGTATTCTTGCGCTTATCTATCCCGAAAATTATCCCGACGAAATCTGGCAGCAGAGTCAGGCGGCAAACGCCATCAAGGCGGGCGGGCTTACGGGCACCGGCCTTTTCGGCTGTGAATATACCCACAGCGGACTTGTACCCGAGTGCGAAAACGATATGATTTTTTCCGTTGTGTGCGAGGCTTTCGGCTTTATAGGTGCACTTGCACTGCTGTTTGTTTTCGGTGCACTCGCTTATAAAATTATAAGAACGGGCAAAAAAAGCGGTAACTTTGCCGCAGAAATGATGTGCTACGGAGTTGCCTTTATGATAATTGCTCAGGTGGTTGTCAACATAGGCATGTGCCTTGCACTTCTTCCTGTTATCGGTATCACACTGCCCTTTATCAGTGCGGGCGGCTCGTCAACGGTGTGTATTTATCTTGCAATCGGTCTTGTAATGAGCGTATACCGTTCAAGCCACGGTATAGAGCTTGCGGATTACAGCTACGCAAGGCTGACAAAGTACAGCAGATAAGTCTGCGGATGCCCTCGGTGCGCAAAAGTGTAGGGTGACAGTGTTTACAAAGGCACGGTCTTATGCTAAAATATATAAAACAAATTAAAAGGAGAAACGTAAAATGATAGCAATAGGAGCAGACCACGGCGGTTATGAATTAAAGGAAGAAATTAAAAAGTACCTTGACGGCAAGGGAATAGAGTATAAGGATTACGGCACCTATTCGCCCGAATCCGTTGACTATGCGGCAATCGCATATAAGGTGGGCACTGCAATCACCTCGGGCGAGTGCGAAAGAGGCATACTCTGCTGCGGTACGGGTATAGGCATTTCAATGGCCGCCAACAAGGTCAAGGGCATCAGAGCCGCCTGCTGCAGCGACTATTTCAGCGCAAAGTTTACCCGCCTTCACAATGATGCAAACATACTTTGTATGGGAGGCAGAGTTGTAGGCGCAGGCCTTGCCCTTGAAATGGTTGAGGTATTTCTTAACACCGGATTTGAAGGCGGCAGACATCAGCGCCGTGTGGACCAGATTATGGCAATTCAGGACGGAACATTTGAGGCGGAATAAGCAGTAAGCAGAGTAGTAAGTAGTAACACGCGGGGGAACCTGCGTGTTGTTTTTTTGTGTGCACCGCGTGCATGAGAACCTTTGGCCCTCAAAAAGTCTCAAAACACATACTTTCCGCCACCAAAAAGTATGTGTTTTCATATTGTATTTTTTCTCCTTTCACATTATAATTAAAGCATAACAAAAAAGGAGATAGTTATGAAACAAAAAATCAAGCCTTCACCTGCCGAGTTGCTTGTAATTTTATGCCTGCTTGTTTTTGCAGCAATTATTGTCGGTCTTGACGTTTATACCGGCGGAACGCCTACCTTTGAGGAAACCCTTGGTACGGCGGGTCTTATAGTCGGCTTTGTTTATTACCTTATAAAGTTCATTTTTGCCAAAAGGATTGAATTCGACTTTGACAACTTTACCGTAAAGGGCAAAACATACAGTTTCAGTGAAATTTCAGAAGCAGAGGTTACCCACAGGCGTAGAATTCGACCGAGCCGCAATCTGAGATTCCGTACAGTTATAAAAATAAAAATCTATATAAAAGACGAGTGCGTTTTAAGCATTACCGAGGATGAAATCGGATATGAGGAATTTGTTGCCTTGCTTAAAAAGCACAGGGTGAAATTCAACATTAAAAACAGCTTAAGCAGCTGGAAGGGTGAAATAGAATGAAAAAATTAAGAACAGGAAGACATATAATGGCACTTGTGATTGTGCCGGGTGTAATCGGATCGGTTATGCTCTCCTTTGCACTGTGGGCGGTGGTGCAGTTTCATATAGGAATTGCCGTTGCACTTGCCGTCGGTCTTTCGGCGGTTGTAGTTTTCGGTGTGTATCTTGTTTCCGATAAGGGCGTCAGCTTTGACGAGGAAAAGCTTGTTGTCAGGGGTGGCAGAGAGTATTACTACCACGAAATTGACGAGGTGAGAGTGAAGCTTTCGGAATATGATTTAAGACGCTACAAGGCAATAGTCGTGGACGGTGAAGAGGTATGCATTTTTGATGATAATTATCAGAATGCAAGGGAGTTTACCGCTATTCTCGAAAAACGCGGTTTTCATGTTCCCTCAGACAACAGAATGATGAATTGAGGTGGTGAGCGAAATGAAAAAAACAGTAAAGCCGTCGCCCGTGACGGTAATAGTCTGCGGTGTTGCGGCAGTACTCGGTGTCGGCACGGCAATCGGTGAGCTTGTAAGCGTAGGCAGCAGCTCGGCGGCGTCAATGGCGCTCAACATCATTCTTATAGTTGCCTTTGTGTTTTTCTTTTTAAAATACAAGTCTCAGAGCAAAATTTATTTTGACGAAAACACCTTCACCGTTGACGGGCACGATTACAGCTTTGGTGAAATCACCGATGTAACCGTTGACAGCGAGCAGGTTTTAAGGAGTGTGTCGACCTTAAGGATAAGGCTTTACATAGATGAGGACGAGATTGCAAGCTTTACAAAGGACGACAAGGGCGGCAAGGATTTTATCACGGCTATGAAAAATCACGGTGTCAGTGTGAGTATAGATACATAATACCCCTTGACAAACCTTTTTCGCGGTGATAAAATATTCTGTAATAAAAGAAAACTTAACATCCCTTTCAAAGCGTTGATAAAGAGGATTTTTCCCTTTACGGATTTCACAGAGAGCCTTGCCGTCGGCTGTAAGCAGGGCAGATTCAGCGGAAAAATCTACCACTTTTGAGCGTGTGCCGAAATAAGGCATACCGTAAGACTGCGTTAAAGTCAATTGAGTGCCGCTTTTAAACAGGCGGAATACGGGTGGAACCGTGGAGCATTTACCGCTTCATCCCAAGTTAATTGGGGTGGAGCGTTTTCTTTTTGGGAAAGTAGGGTAACGGTTATATGGGAAGACCCTCCCACCGCTATGCGGCCCCCTCCCTTTCAGGGAGGATAATACTTTCCTCCCCTGAAAGGGGAGGTGTCGGCAAAGCCGACGGAGGGGTTGTTCCTGACTACTGACTACTGGTTACTGACTACTTTTCCACCCATCTACCAACGAAAGGAGCAATTAACAAAATGATTAATGTAACACTTAAAGGCGGCGTTGTCCGCGAGTACGAAGACGGCTCAAGCGTAATTACAGTTGCCAAGAGCCTTGGAGCAGGTCTTTACAAGGCGGCCTGCCTTGCAAAAATTGACGGTGAAATCTGTGACCTTCGCACAGTTCTTACAGGTGACTGTGAGGTTGAAATTCTTACCTTTGACGACGAGGAGGCAAAAAAGACCTTCTGGCACACCTGCTCACACATTCTTGCCCAGGCAGTTAAAAGGCTTTATCCCGAGGTTAAGCTCGCAATCGGCCCTGCAGTTGATAACGGCTTTTATTATGACTTTGACAGTGAGATAAGCTTCACTCCCGAAATCCTTGAAAAAATTGAGGCTGAGATGAAGAAGATTGTCAAGGAAGGACTTTTCCTTGAAAAGTTTGAAATGGATGCTGACGAAGCAATCGCTATGATGGAGGAAAAGGGCGAGACCTATAAGGTTGAGCTTATCAGAGAGCACGCCGAAAGCGGTGAGCCTATCTCCTTCTACCGTCAGGGTGAATTCACCGAGCTTTGCGCAGGTCCCCACATTCCCGATACCTCACGCGTCAAGGCCTTTAAGCTCACCTCCTGCACCGGTGCATACTGGAGAGGTGACAGCAAGAACAAGATGCTTCAGCGTATTTACGGCACAGCCTTTACAAAGGCCGCTGACCTTGAAGCTCACCTTGCTCAGCTTGAGGAAGCAAAAAAGCGTGACCACAACAAGCTCGGCCGTGAGCTTGAGATTTTTACCACCGTTGATTATATCGGCCAGGGACTTCCCATTATGCTGCCCAAGGGCACACACATTGTGCAGACCCTCCAGCGCTTTGTTGAGGACGAGGAAAAGAGACGCGGCTGGCTTCGCACAAAAACTCCCCTTATGGCAAAAAGCGACCTTTACAAAATCTCCGGCCACTGGGATCACTATAAGGACGGTATGTTCGTAATGGGTGACGAGGAAACAGACGATGAGGTGTTTGCACTTCGTCCCATGACCTGCCCCTTCCAGTATCAGGCATACCTCAACAGAGCACGCTCCTACCGCGACCTTCCCATGAGACTCGGCGAAACCTCAACACTTTTCAGAAACGAGGCCTCGGGCGAAATGCACGGACTTATCCGCGTGCGTCAGTTCACAATTTCAGAGGGTCACCTTATGTGCACCCCCGAGCAGCTTGAGGATGAATTCAGGAGCTGTCTTGAGCTTGCTATTTATATGCTTAAGACCCTCGGCCTTTACGAGGACGTTTCCTACCGCTTCTCACAGTGGGATCCCGCAGATACCGAAAAGTATATCGGTACACCCGAGCAGTGGGACGAAGCACAGGGCATGATGGGCAGAATTCTCGATAATCTGGGCATAGATTACAAGATAGGTATCGGTGAGGCCGCCTTCTACGGACCCAAGCTTGACATTCAGATAAAGAATGTTCACGGTAAGGAGGATACCCTTATCACAATTCAGATTGACCAGATGCTTGCCGAAAAATTCGGTATGGAATATGTTGCTCCCGACGGCAGCAAGAAGAATCCCTACATCATTCACCGTACATCAATCGGCTGCTATGAAAGAACACTTGCTCTTCTTATTGAAAAGTATGCAGGTGCCTTCCCCGTATGGCTCGCACCCGAAAAGGTTCGTATTCTTCCCATTGCAGACCGCCATCAGGATGCGGCTTATGCCGTTAAGCAAGCACTTATGGATGCAGGTATTGACGATGTTGATGTTGATATACGCAGTGAAAAGCTTGGCTATAAGCTGCGTGAGGCTCAGCTTGAAAAGATTCCCTATATGCTCGTAATCGGCGACAAGGAAGCCGAGGAGGGCACCGTTTCCGTGAGAAAGCGCGGCCACGGCGACCAGGGCTCAATGTCAACAGCTGATTTTGTTGAGCTTGTCAAGGGTGACATTGCAACCCGCGTTATCTGGTAAAAGCTATGAGCTTCAGGGAATATTTAAGGGTTGCCACCCTCGCTCCCGATGAGGGGGACGAGATTGAATACTTAAGTATAAGAAGCAGGGTTGCCTGCAATGCTCTTGTTAATTCTCAGCGTGATATACCGGGCACGGGCTGTAACTATGAGCCCGATGTAACTGCCCTCTGGCAGGAGTATGAAAGGCTGAAAAAAGAGGTCAGCTATCCGCTTCCCTTCAACACCCTTATGATGAAGGTGCTTGTTGAATGCCTTAAGCAGGCACCGAGGCTTAATGCCCATTTTGATTATAACCACACCTCATCCTCAGGCAGGCTCATAATAAAAAAGCACATTGATGTTTCAATGCCCGTCTGCTTTGAAAACGGTGAGACCTTTACCGTGAAGATAAGGGAGCTTGAGGACAAAAGCCTTGAGGAAATTGCACGGCAGATTGAGCTTACCAAGGCGAGGCTTGAAAACACAAACTTCAAAAAGGTGCTTTTCAACGTTGCGGGTCAGCGTATGTTCGGCTATGCGGTAAAGGGCAGGCTTATTACCACCCTTGCACAGTTTATTGCCGCTTACACGGGTAAGGGCAAGATTGCAAAGTTCTCAAAGCTCTTCAGAAAAAAATCCTACCGCCATGAGGGCTACAAAAAGGACGGCCCCGGCTCACTCAGGGTTGAGGATTTTACCGAGGGCACGGTGTGCTTTACAAACTGGGGCACTCTTTATGAGGGCCTTAAGGCAGATATAACCTATATACCTCCACTCTACCCTCAGGTGTTTATGTTCGGCACGGGCAGGGTGAAGGAGGTAAAGGACGTTTTCCGCAACGAAAAGGGAGAGCTCGATTTGAGGATGAAAAAGGTGCTTCCCGTAATGATGGTCTTTGACCATAAAATCGGCGGTGCGGCCGACCTTATGCCCTTTATAAAAAAGCTTGATGAGATTTTAGAGCACCCTGAAATTATCAGGGAATGGTAAATATAAGAGTATGATACGGAGTGAGAATAATGAAGAATAAAGCAGAGAGAAAGGGTCAGCTCCTGATAGCTGTGCTTGTGGTTATTGCGGCTCTTATGCTGGTGTTTTGCATAAATGCCGTAAAGGATGAGGGCGGTCAGAGTGAGATTGTTGCAGGCACAACAACCACCACACCCACAACCACCACACCCACAACAACTGCGCCTACAACAACTGCACCTACAACCGGGACTTCTCAGTCAACAACCGGAACCACAGCGGCAATTACTGATACCACTGCTGCAACATCGGCACCCGCACCGGTTGACGAAACCGAGGAAATTCTGAAGGTGGTGTCAGATTCGGTCAGACTTATCAAGTCAGACAAGGCAAACTTCAAGGGACACAAGGTGCAGAATATCAATATGAATCTTGTTGACAGCAGTGTTCCCTTTGTAAACGACATAATCAACGGAGTGCTCAGTGCCTTTATTAAAGAAGAGGTGCTTGACTACGACTTTACAAACGGCGTTTCCGATGACCCGGAGGGAGACGGCACCGTTACCTCCAACAGCATTTTTCCGCCCGGTGACTGTGAATTCCGCCTTACAAAAGAGGGCGTAGCCTCTGCCAAAAAGGAAAAGGACGGCGAAAACACGGTTTACTCCGTTGTTATTGTTCCCGAAAAAAGCACTCTTGAAAATCCCCGTCCGCCTCATCATAATGCGGGCGCAGATACTCTTGACCTTTCAAGCGTGGAAATACCCATAATCACCCTTACAAGGGTTGACTTTGATTATCCCGGTGCAACAATCGCCGTTACCCTTACACCCGAGGGCAAAATCGCAGGCTACTACGAGCATCTTCGTATAAGCGGCACTGGTGAGGGCTACGGTCTCGGCATTACGGGCTACGGCACCATTGACGGCTATATGGAAGAGAAATGGGACATAGAGTGGAAATAGTGTATCATTTAATAAAATGTTAACAATTTTATTGACAAGTGAAGCGGAAAATGTTATGATATAGAATGTGATACAGTGTGTATTAAATTAAAAATATTTGAAAAGCGAGGTATACTCCAATGAATTTATCAGATTACGGTGCATGGCTCGGAAGCTTTGTTTTCAAGGGTCTCAATCATTTCACATCCATCCCTGTTGAAACACAGGAAAAAATTCTTCTTAAAATTATGGATGACAACAAGGACACCGAATACGGTAAGAAAATCGGCTTCAAGGATGTTCACTCGGTTGAAGATTTCCAGAGAATAGTTCCTCTTTCAAACTACGATACATATGCAGATTACATTGAGCGTATGCTCAACGGTGAAAAGAACCTTATGATGAAGGCAAAGTGCATCAGATACTGCACCTCCTCAGGCTCAGTAGGTAAGCCCAAGGTTCTTCCTCAGTCAGCAAGAGCACTTTTCAATATGCAGTCAATGGGCTTTGCCGCAACACCTGCATGCGCAAAAATGTGGTTTGAAAAGCGCGGCAAAAAGTTCCCCAAGCAGATAGGCCCCGTTGCAGTTATCCTTACGGGCCACAAGATGAGAGACGGTAAAATGGGCAACGGTGCAGGCCAGGTTCCCTTCACCTATCTTAAGCCTATTTCACGCTTCTTTATGACCACCCCCAACGATTTTATGTATCCCGAAAACGAGGATGCTGTTGATTCAACATACTTCCACCTTCGCTTTGCTCTTCAGAGAAGGGACGTTTCCTTCCTCGGCTCAATGGTTGTTACCCTGCTTACCGGTATGTTCGATTATCTTGAGCAGAACTGGGAAATGATTTGCAAGGACATTGAAACCGGCACAATTGACAAGAGCATCAAGTGTCCTGCTGAGCTTCGCGCAAAGTGGGAAAAGAAGTTCAAGCCTATGCCCGAGCGTGCAGCAGAAATCCGCCGCGAATGTGCAAAGGGCTTTGATGACCCCATCGCACCCAGAATCTGGCCGAATTTTGCATGGTCCTACGGTATGGTCGGCTCAAACCTCAAGTTCTACGTTCAGAAGCTTCGTAAGCACACCGGCGACGCTCCCATTCACAATATGGGTTATGCTGCTGCTGAGGGCTATATGGCAATGCCCGTTGAGCTTGACGTAAACGATGCCGTTCTTCTTCCCCGTTCAATCTTCTTTGAGTTTATCCCCGTTGATAATCCCGAAATTGAAAGACCTCTTACCATCGGTGAGATTGAAGAGGGCAAGGATTATGAGCTTATCGTTACAAACTTCTCAGGTCTTTACCGTTATCAGATTGAAGACGTTGTACGCGTAACAGGCTTCTATAACAAGACTCCCAGAATTGAGTTCCTTTACAGAAACAACCTTGCAATGAACATTGCCAACGAAAAGACAACCACACAGATGGTTGACTGGGCAGCTCAGAAGGTTCAGGAGGAAATGGGCATTTCCTTCAAGGGCTACAGCTTCTATGACGATAAGGAAAGCGACCCCGTACGCTACGTGATGTTTGCAGAGCCCGAGGGCGAAATCAGCAAGGACAAGCTTGACGAGATTTCAAAGTGCCTTGACAAGTGGCTCAGCGAAAGCAACGAAAAGTACTTCAAGTACCGCCGCTGGGGTATGCTCGGTGAGGCAAAGGTTACTCTTCTCAAGAAGGATACCTATGCCGATTATAAGGATATGCTTAAAAAGCAGGGCAGAGTCCTCAATCAGATTAAGCCCGTTACCGTTATCAATACTGATGAGAGAAAAGAATTCTTCTTTGCTCACATTGATGAATAAGGCAAAAAGCTCACGGATTTTCCGTGAGCTTTTTTAGGCTCGAGGGCCGAGTAACGCCTTCGGCGCAGGAGAATTCGCAATGGGAAGTGCGGATTTTTTTACCCCTTGAACCTGAAAAACCGCCCCGAAGGGCGGTTTCCTTGCTACTTACTACTAAAAAACTCCCCGATTTTCGGGAAGTTTTTTCTGCCTACTGCCTGCTGCGAAGCTCCGCTTCGCTCATCTTCTTACAATTTCGCCTGTTTTTGCGTTTACAATGTTGTTGAATACGCAGGCGTGGGTGTTTGAAATAAACTTATCCATATGCAGTGAGCCGAAATACCAGTGCTCGAACTTGCAGGTTCTGCTCACGTCCTCAAGGTAGGTGTTGATTGCGGTGATGCTTGCATTGGTGCCCGTGCCGAGCATAAGAAAATCCTTGATTTTTGCAGGGGGCTCGTGCGAAATGATAAGGTCAACCTTACCGCCTGCCTTCTGCAGATTTTCTACACCCTCGATAAGCTCCTCTCTTGTGGGAATTTCTTTGTCTGACCAGGTCTCGGTTTCAAAGCGGATGTCAATATCGGGGCTTTCGCCGCCGCCCATGGTAAATACCTTTTTATCCTCAAGGTTGAAAACCTGACCGCGCATAAGGTGAAAGATGTTGCCGCCGATATGGTGAACCTTACCGCCGTTCCATTTTTTGATTTTTATTTTATTGAGCAGGTCAAAGTTTTCGTGTGTGCCGTCAACAAAGCAGATATTGTATTTTTTTTTGCTGAGCTTTTTGAGCACGTTGATTTCTTCCTTTGAGCCGTTCCATAAAAAGCCGAAGTCACCGCAGATTATGAGAGTGTCGCCCTTGCCCAGCTTTTTAAGCCTCGGGTCTTCAAAGCGTGAAAATATTCCGTGAGTATCGCCGGTTACAAAAATCATAGGTCAGCAAATTCCTTTCTTGAATTTATTGCGTGGAGATTTAAAAACTTTTTTATTTTATCTATATACTTTTCTGTCGGAAATTGATATAATATATCCGTATATTTATTATTGAGTCTTTATAATGATAATTAAAGCATAAATTCAAAAACTTGTCAACCGGAGTGTAGATAAATGAAAAAGCATATTTCCTTTTTTCTTTCAGTTATAACGGTGCTTTGCCTTTTTGTTCCCTCAGCGGCGGCACTTTTTGATTCGGGTGCGGTAACCTCCCGGCTCGGATCGGATATATATTATCTTGAAAACCTTGATGAGGGCACCGTATTTTTTGAAAAGGACAGCGATAAAAAAACGCCTGCCGCAGGCTTTGTAAAGGTCCTTGCCGCAATCGTTGCCCTTGAAAAGTGGGGAAATCTTGACGGCGAAATAGTTCTCACACAGAGAAATCTCAATATTTTTGAGTATGAATACGGTATGACCACCGCCGTTTACGAGGCGGGTGAGACCGTTTCAAAAAGAGAGCTTTTTGACTGCCTTGTGGTTTACAGTGCCAACGATGCTCTCAGCGTAATTGCCTATGAGGTTTCGGGCTCTCTTGAGGGCTTTCTTAAGGAAATGCAGGCTCTTGTCAAAAAAATAGGCTGCACCTCAACGGTGATAAAGAATATCCACGGCTTTGACGAGGAGGGACAGTACACAACGGCAAGAGACGTTGCAAAAATAATCAAATACGCTATTCAGTATCCCGCCTTCAATGAGGCCTTTTCAATGAGTGAGGTTACCCTTAAGGCTACAGAGCAGAATGAGGAAAGGGTATATAAATCCTCAAACAAAATGAAAAATGCCGCCATTGCCGATTATTACCACAGCTCCGTAACGGGCGGAAGACAGACAAGCACCGACCTTGCGGGTGAGTGCATTGCCGTTATATCCAGTGCCGACGGATACTCCTATCTTGCCGTTGTAATGGGCGGTGAGCTGACGGATATCGACAACGACTACTACGATGAAAACACGTCGATGACCGATACAAAGCTTATGCTTGACTGGATTTACGAAAACATACGCTATAAGGTTATCGCCTCTGCCGAGCAGACCGTTGCAACCGTTGACGTTGTTGCGGGTCAGGGCGCACAGAAGCTTAAGCTTATCCCCGAAAAGGAAACCTCTGCGCTTGTGCCTGAGCCGGTTACCCCCGCTTCGGTTATGTTTGAGGTTACGGATAAGCCGGAAAGTGTGGTCGCTCCCGTAAAGGAGGGTGACGTAATTGCAAGGGCAAGTGTTTATTACGCAGGCCACAAGCTGACAGAGGTTAACCTTGTTGCCGCAGAATCGGTACGGCTCAGCTTCGGCGGTCTTATGCTTTCTGCCGCAAAGAAAATAATAGGCTCCGTTACCTTTTCCGTTGTTTCCTTTATCTGTGCCTTTGTTGCCGTGCTTAAATTCATACTTGACCTTAAGGACTTTTTTGACAAAAAGAGAAGAAAGAGCTACGACCCTCTGCCCTCAAGCTTTGAGGTGCTTACGTCAAAAATCACGGGTATCTTCTCCCGTAAGGGCAAAAAGAAGAAAAAGGTGAGTCCCGGCGCAAAAAAAGCCGTGCCGAAGAAGGGTGCAAAAAAGCCCTCTGCAGCATCAAAGGCTCCCGAAGGAGCAAAAAAGCCCGTGCGCAAGAGTACGGCAGCTGCCGCAAAAGGAAAAAACTCAAAAAAATCGGCTGTGAATGTGCCGAAAAAAGCACCCGCCGCGGCGAAAAATGCGAATAAAAAGAGAGAAAAGTGAAATAACCGTTAACACTTGTCGTAAACAATATCTTTTCTTGACTTTTGTGCCTTGTTAAGGTATTATTAAAATAGTGTATAATGCTTTTTTCGAAAGGATTGATTTTTATATGAGGAAAACTATGAAGGGGACACTTGCCCTTGTTGTAACGGTGCTCAGCCTTATATGCGTTATGGCGTTTTCAACCTCTGCCGCAAGCGAGGATGCAAAATGGATTACCGCATGGGGTACTGCACCCACTGAAATAGGCGTAGACGGCTACGATTACATCACCGCCTATGTAAGCAAGGTTACCGTAAGAAGCGTGCTCAAGCCCACGGCAGACGGCTCACAGCTTCGCATACGTGTTTCAAATGCCTACGGTAAGGAGGCAATGAAGCTGACGAGAGTAACCGTTGCAAAAAGTGCGGGCGGTTCAAAAATTGACCTTTCAACAATGAAGGCGGTTACCTTCAACGAGGGTCAGCCCTTTGTCAGCGTGCCCGCAGGAAAGGAATATGTTTCCGACCCCGTTGTAATGGATGTTAAGGCCGGCGAGGAAATTGCAATCAGCATTTATATTGAAGATTTTACCGAGGTCAAGACAATGGGCCTTTCCGGTGCCGATACATATATCGCCACCTCTCTTGAGGGTGACGGCGACTTCACCGACCAGGCTGAAATGAACCTCGGCAGCATTCTCGACAATGATGAGCTTATGCAGTACCTTTCAATTATCACCGGCGGCGATGTTGACATCAAGCTTGCCGCAAGCTTTGTCAAGGTCGTTCCCTGCCTTGCAAGCGTTGAGGTGCTTGCAGACGAGAATGCCTATTCGGTTGTTGTTGTGGGTGACTCCACCGTTTCAAACGAATTTCCTCAGTACCTCGGTGAGGTAATAAACGAAAAGGGCTACAAGAATGTAGGTATAGTAGGCAAGGGCATCATCGGCAACAGACTTCTCGGTGACGGTCTCGGCTACGGCTCACTCATTTTCGGCGATTCGCTTCTTGACCGCTTCCAGAGAGACGTGCTCAGCCAGTCGGGCGTAAAGTATGTTGTTGTCAAAATCGGTGCAAACGATATTATTCACCCCGTCTGCAACGATATAAAGGAAATGTACCCCGATATCAAGCAGCCTACAAGCGATGAGATTATCGCAGGCTATAAAAAGATATTCAAAATGTGTCACGATGCAGGCATCAAGGTTGTTGCAATGAGCATCACCCCCTGGAAGGGCGCAACAAGAGACTACTTCGGCACAGACCCCAAGTATGTGCGTACAACGGCAGAGTTTGAGGCTGACTGGAATATTGCCAAAAAGGTAAACAGCTGGCTTTCAAAAACAAGCCTTCACGACGGCTATGTAAACGTTAACGAGTATTCGGCAAACCCCAAGGATACCGCCGCATTTATGCCCGAGTATACAATTGACGGTATTCACCCCTCTGATACAATGCAGAGAATATGGGCAGAAAAGTTCCCCTTAAGCCTTGTGGGTGTTGGCAAAACCGTAGGCGGCGTAAGACTCAACGAGACCTCGGCTACCCTTTATGTCGGTGATAAGCTCACCCTTAAGGCTGACGTTTATCCCTCGGGTGCAAAGAACAAGGCTGTAAAATGGACCTCAAGCAACACAAAGGTGCTGAAGGTCAGCAGCAGCGGTGTTGTTACCTGCGTGGGAAGAGGCACTGCAACAATCACCTGCAAAACAGAGGACGGCGGCTATAAGGCTACCTGCAAAATCACCGTCCGTCAGAAGCCGACGGGTGTTACTCTCAATAAAACCAAGGCTTCAATTTACACCACAAAGAGTGTAAGCCTCAAGGCCACCGTTTCACCCTCAACGGCTTACAACAAAAATGTTACCTGGTCGTCATCAAACACCAAGGTTGCAAAGGTTGATAAAAACGGTAAGGTAACGGGTGTAGGCTCAGGTAAGGCGGTTATTACCGTTAAAACCGAATCCGGCAGAAAAACCGCAAAGTGCACCGTTACGGTTAAAAAGAAGGTACAGGTAACAGAGCTTACCCTCAACAAATCAAAGGGCACTCTTTACAAGGGCAAGACCTATCAGCTCAAGGCAGAGGTGAATCCCTCAAACGCGACCTTCCCCGAGCTTGAATGGACAACGGGCAACAAAAAGGTTGCAACGGTTTCTTCAACGGGTAAGGTAAAGGCGGTCGGCAAGGGTACAACCACAATCACCTGCCGTAACATTGATAATCCGAGAGCAGTGGCTACCTTTAAAATCACTGTTAAAATAAAGACAACGGGCGTTGAGCTCAACCGTTCAAAGGGCTCGCTTTACGAGGGCTCAAAGGGTGTGCTTAAGGCTACCGTAACTCCCTCAAACGCTTCCAATAAGAATGTTAAGTGGAGCTCGTCCGACACAAAGGTGCTCAAGGTTGACGAAAACGGCAAGCTCACCGCTGTTAAGCCGGGCAAGGCCGTTATCACCTGCACAACGGTCAACGGCGGCTACACGGATAAATGCACCGTAACGGTAAAGAAGCTCACTGCCGTAAAATCCGTTAAGCTCAACAAGCAAAGCGGCTCAATGTATGTGGGCAAGAGCTATCAGCTCAAGGCTACCGTAAGCCCCGAGAATGCATCAATCAAGGACGTAAAGTGGTCCTCATCTGACCCGAAGGTTGTTAAGGTTTCCTCAAGCGGTAAGATTACAGCCCTTAAGGCAGGCACGGCAACCATTACCTGTAAAACAAAGCAGGGCGGCAAAACCGCAAAATGCACCGTAAAGGTAGTGGCCGTTAAGGTTAAGTCAATCAAGCTCAATAAAACGAGCGGAACCATTGCCTACGGCAAAACATATCAGCTCAAGGCCACCGTAAGCCCCGAGAATGCAACAAACAAGAGCCTCAAGTGGTCCTCAAGCAATCCGGAGGCTGTATCCGTTAACTCAAAGGGCCTTATCAAGGCGCTTAAGGCTAACAGCACGGCAACAATCACCTGCAAGAGTGCTGACGGCAAGGTCAGTGCAACCTGCAAGGTAAAGGTTGCTCCCGTAAGAGTAACGGGCGTTAAGCTTAACAAGACCTCTGCAAACGTGGGTGTAGGCAAAACCGTTCAGCTTATTGCGGCGGTAAGCCCCTCAAATGCTTCGGTAAAAACAGTTACATGGAGCTCATCAAATGCTTCCGTAGCCTCTGTTGATAAGAACGGCGTTGTTACGGGTAAGGCCGGCGGTAAGGCTACAATTTACTGCAAGACCAAGGACGGCTCCTTTGTGGCCGCCTGCAAGGTTACGGTAACGGGCTCTGATGTTATCGGCGTTATGCTCAGCGAGGGCTCGGTGAACGCTGCGGTAGGTCAGACCTTCACTCTTACCGCTACGGTTATTCCTGCCGATGCGGCAAACAAGAATATCAGCTGGTCAACGGATGATGCGGCTGTTGCAACCGTTAACTCTCAGGGTAAGGTTACCTGTGTGGGCAAGGGCGTATGCTTTATCACCGTTGCAACGCAGGACGGCAACTGCATAGAGGTATGTAAGGTAACGGTACAGTAGTCGCACCCGATGAGGTCGGAATAATCATAACCACCCGTCAAACGGGTGGTTTGCTCGCCCCTATAAGGGGCAATTACCGGCCAGCGCCTAAAGACGCTGGCTTTCACTTTTGTTCAAGCCTATTGCCTTTGCCACTTTTGCCGCCCCTT
>SVOY01000005.1 GCA_015066105.1 Oscillospiraceae bacterium | reverse complement strand
CAAGCGGCAGAAAGAATCCCGGCAAGTATACAGTAACAGTTACCTTCAAGGGCAAGTACAGCGGTACAAAGAAGCTGAGCTTTACAATCAAGCCGGCAAAGGCAACTCTTTCAAAGGTTAGCGCAGGCAGTAAGCAGCTTACGGCAACCTGGAAAACAGTAACAGCCGTAACTGGCTATGAGGTGCAGGCCTCAACCTCAAGCAAGTTCACCTCAAAGACAACAAAAAAGGCAACAGTCAAGAGTGCAAAAACCAAAAAGACTACAATCAAAAAGCTCACAAAGGGCAAAAAGTATTATGTAAGAGTCAGAGCCTACAAGACAGTTGACGGCAAAAAGATTTACGGCGCATGGAGTGCTGTGAAGAGTGTAAAGGTTAAGTAAAAATAAGCCCCGTATCATCATTGGTGATACGGGGCATCGTGTTATCTGAAACAAAAAGGAGATGTAAAAAACGAGTTTTTTTACATCTCCTTCAAGTTTTATTCTTCCTCAAATGCATCCTTGCCAAGACCGCACCAGGGGCAAACCCAATCCTCAGGAACATCCTCCCAGGCAGTGCCGGGGGCTACACCGTTATCGGGGTCACCGAGCTCGGGGTCGTATACATATGAGCAGGGGCAAACATATTTAGCCATAATTATTTCCTCCAATTTTAATTTGTTGTCAGTATTGACAGGCAGGGGATTATTTACTCATAATTTCTGAAATAGCATCAAGGATTTTTCCGTGACAGCCGCCGCAGCCCGTTGAGCAGTGAGTGATTTTCTGTACCTCTTCAAAGGTTTTTTCAACATCGTCAAAGTGCTTACAGTTTGCGAGAGCCTGATGAACGTCAAAATAGCTTACCTTTTTGCAGTTGCAGATTACATAGTCAAACATAAACAGTCCCTCCCTTTTCAGTGCTTAAACTTCAGTTTTCCACAGTCCGTGGAGATTGCAGTAAGCGTATACTGCCACGGGCTTTTCATCGCAGAGAGCAAACTCAACCGAAGGAGCTTCTCCGACAGCGAGATTCTTTCTCTGTCCGCCCTTATCTGTCTGAACGTATACCCAGAGAATGCTGTGCTCCTCAGCCATGGGGTGAGCAACAGAGCCGATTTCAACCTTAACCTTGTCACCGTCTGCTGTTACAACAGGCAGGTGCTTTTCTACACTTGCTTCAACAGTGCCGGGAATGAGCTGGGTCATTTTCTGTCCGCAGCACATCATGGGAACGCCTGCATCGTGGATGACGCCTATGATATTACCGCAATGTTCGCAGATAAAGAATTTTGTTTCTTTCATAATAGTAAACCTCCGGGTATAGTATTGATATTATTTGTTACAAAGTCGATTTTTGTGCCTTAAAGGGGAAATGTCAGGAAGTGACAGGGTGGCAATTAGCCGAAGTATCTCTGAAGAAGTCCCTCAAATGCCTTGCCGTGTCTTGCTTCGTCACGTGCCATTTCGTGAACGGTATCGTGGATAGCGTCAAGGCCGTGTTCCTTAGCCATTTTTGCAAGGTCAAACTTGCCCTGAGTTGCACCGTTTTCTGCGGCAACTCTCATTTCAAGGTTCTTCTTTGTGCTTGCAGTTACAACCTCACCAAGAAGCTCTGCAAACTTTGCGGCGTGCTCAGCCTCTTCGTAAGCTGCCTTTTCCCAGTAAAGACCGATTTCGGGATAGCCCTCTCTGTGAGCTACTCTTGCCATTGCAAGGTACATACCAACCTCTGAGCATTCGCCGTTGAAGTTGTCACGAAGACCCATTACGATTTCTTCGGGAACATTTGCTTCCTTGCCAACGCCGAGAATGTGCTCTGCAGCCCATACCATGCCTGCGCCTTCTTCTCTTTCCTTCATTTTAGCCTTGCAGATGGGGCAGAATTCAATAGCTTCGTCACTTTCGTAACCGCATACGGGGCAATAATACTTTTTCATGTTTGTTTCCTCCAAAAATAATTTTTAATTTGATTTTTTGCAATCGGGGCAGATGCCGTAGAACATCAATGAGTGAGATGTTACAGTACCGTCAAAGTCACGGGGGAGAGCGTTGAGAGTAACACCCGGGTCAATCTCAAGGTCAACAACCCTTCTGCAATTAAGGCAGGTCAGGTGGTAGTGGCCGTGAGTGTGACCGTCAAACCTGTCGCTGTCACCAGTCGGAATTTTAAGGATAAGTCCTTCGCTTTCAAGAAGCTTCAGATTCCTGTATACCGTTGCAAGGCTGATTGACGGGATAACCTCTCTCACAGCGAGGAAAATGTCCTCTGCCGTGGGATGATCGTACCGTGACTGTAAGTTTGCCAGCACCGCATCCCGTTGCTTACTGGATTTTAGTGTTGACATAAGGTCCGCTCCAATCGTTTAGATTTAATAATGATAATCATTATCACTATTGTGATTTCATTATAGCGTAAGGATTTCGGTTTGTCAATAGGTTTTTGAAAATTTTTTTGAAAAAATTCGGGCGGACAGAAAAAAATAAACCGCAGCCTCTGTGCAAGGTCTGCGGATTATTTTTTATCTGTTCTTTCTAATATATAATCAGTAGTGGTGTTGTATAAATCTGCAAGCGCAATCAGAACATCTGAGGGAATGTCACGGTAGCCCTTTTCGTAGCGGTTATATTGGGGCTGTTTCATTTTAAGATAATCTGCAACCTGCTTTTGTGTAAGGTCGTTGTCTTCACGAAGGTCACGGATGCGTTTGTAATATCCCACAAAATCACCACCTGAAAAATAAATATAACCGTTTGATTATATTGACATTTTACAATATCATATGATATAATGCCTTATAGTATAACCGTTTGGTTATAAAATATTTTAGGGGGAATATAAAAATGAAAAAGATTAAAAAGCTGACGGCACTTGTTCTGAGTGTGCTTATGGTTATGAGCGTGTTCAGTGTGGTAAGCTCAGGTGCGTACACAGGCGTAGAATTTTATGATTACGGAAACGGCACCTACGGCGGTACTTGGGTACATACCGATGATGAAGAGGAGACCGGAAAGGGTGATGGCACTTGGTTTCTCGATGAAAACGGAGTGCTTACCGTTTCGGGTTGGGGAAATTTCAATGCGGATCATTTGTTCAGTAAATTTCCGTATGAAGTTGATGCGGATGAGTGCGATTACTGTATGAAATTAACCGAATCATATGATTACAATGAAGAAATCGGTGAATATGAGCAAGTAAGAGAGTGGGAAAAAACCAAGCACAGATATCCTTTAACAGGTAAAATCAAAAAAATAGTTTTTTCAGAGGGAATTACGCAGATTGATGATATTGTGCAGGGCAATGGTGTAGATGGCGGACTTTCCTTTGTTGAAGAAATTGTTCTTCCCGAAAGCCTTTTAAATATCGGTGACGTTATTGCCGGTAATGCAAGCATTAACATTCCGAAAAACTGTGTTATAGGCGGTACAGAGCTTACTGCTAACGGTCTGGTTGTAAAAGAAATCAATATAGATGAGAATAGTCCGTATTACAGCACCGATGACGACGGAAACATTTATAATAAGGATAAGACCGTGCTTTATAGGTATATGAGTTCAGATAAAACTTTTACCGTACCTGACACAGTAAAGGAAATAGAACAACATGCTTTTTTAAATAATTTGTCTCTAAAAAGCATTACCATTCCCGGCAGTGTAAAAAAAGTAAATGATTATGCTTTTTCGACTTGCTTCAATCTTGAAAATGTGTTTATTGAAAAAGGTGTTGAAAGCATCGGTCGCAATGCTTTTGGTATTTGCTGTTCGCTTGAAAGCATTAATATTCCCTCAACAATAACCGAAATCGGTATCGGAGCGTTTTTCGGTTGTTGGTCACTTGAAGAAATAACCGTATGCTCTCATGATGTGTCACTTTCACCCGGCGATGTAGGATTAGTAAACTTTGAATACAGCGAAGAAGCGATTTCCTTGGTGAAGGAGTATTTAATAACCGTACTTAAAATTGAAAGCTCAGGTTGTAATGAATACGATAGTAAAAAATATGACAATGCGATATTTGAAGCACAGTGCTTAAAAAATCAGTTGGAACGCAAATTAGAAGAAGAAGGTATTGATCCTTTCGGAAGTAAGGTTTATATTTCCGACATCCTCACCATCTACTGCAATGAAGGCTCCACTGCAGAAGCCTACGCTATAGAAAACGGCATTAAGTATGCTGCCTCTGCCTGTGAGCATTCCTTCGGTGAATGGGTAGCCGACGAAGCAAACGGTGTCAGATATAAAACCTGCAGTAAGTGCGGAAAAACCTATGAGGAAGAGCTTGAGGCTGACGATGACACTATAGATATTGAAGGTAACGAAGGTGATAATAAGTTTACCGTTAAGCTTATAGAAAATCCCGAAAGCACCGAATATATTTATATCAGAGGTCTCGTTGAGGGCAATATAGTTGCTCTTTACGATATTAACCTTCTCGATGAAAACGGAAACAAGGTTCAGCCCGACGGTACGGTTAAGGTAAGCCTTCCTCTCGGTGCGGATGTAACCTACTTTACCGTTCTTCGCATAAATGATGACGGCACTCTTACCGATATGAAGGCTGTAAGAGAAGGTGACAGCGTAGTATTCGAAACCGACCATTTCAGCTATTATGTAATTTTGGGCGGTGAAACCGAGGATGACACGGGAGATAATATAAAGTGTAATTGCTTCTGTCATTCGCATCCCGTTTTCGAGATAATTGTAAAAATATTCAAGCTTCTTACGGAGTTTTTTGGCGGACCGCTCACATTCGCTTGTGATTGCTGATTAAATTTCCTGTAAAAACAAACCGCCGTCGGATTTCCGACGGCGGTTTCCTTACTCCTTCCTCCTTACTACTTCCTACTTCCTCCTCACTACTCCAATCACCTCTCTCACATCGCTTAACTCAAAATCAACCTCGTATTCCCCGGGCAGCTCCTTGCCGTAGCGGTTAATCCAGCAGCAGGGGAGGCCTGCGTTCATTGCGCCCTTTATGTCAGATGTGAGTGAGTCGCCGATAACAAGGATTTTTTTCTTGTCCTTTTCATTGATTTTTTCAAGCACGGCGTCAAAGTATTCTCTGCAGGGCTTTTGCCAGCCGATTGCCTCAGAGACAAACACTTCATTTATATAAGGTAAAAGGCCGCTTTTCTGAAGCCTTTTTGCCTGGGTTGCGGCAATGCCGTTTGTGATTATATAAAGCTCGTAGCCCATTTCCTTAAGCTGTTTTACCGTTGATGTTGCACCCTCAAGGGTGTTTCCGCCCTCGGCTAAAATTGAAAGGTAATAACCGTTGACGGCAAGGGGCTCCTCGTTGCAGTGAAAACCGATAGCGTCAAAGAATTTTTTGAAACGGGTGGCCTTTAACTCTGACCGGGTGATTTCGCCTTTTTCAAGCTGACGCCACATTCCAAGATTGATGCCTGAGTAAGTTTTGATATTTTCCTCTGTAACGGGTGCCGAATAGTGCTCAAGAGTTTTTATAAGTGCCTGCCTTTCATCCTTGTGAAAATCAAGCAGTGTGTCGTCTGCATCAAAAAGCAGGGTGGTAAACTGCCTCATAATTCTTCCCCCTTGTATTCTTACTGATTAAATTTTACTAAATATAACACAGACTGTCAATGATATTATTTGTATTAAATTTTCGAAATAACTATTTACTTTTTCCTTTATTGTGGTAAAATTATAATTGTATAATTATAGCATTAAGAAAGGCAGTGCACCCTTTGTGAGGGCACAGAGTGATATATATGGAAAACGATGCTTTCAGCCTGGGCGTTGCTCCCGGCGGACTTAAGGACAGAGCGGAAATCAAGCTTATGGTCTGTTATCTTCTGAAAACTCTCAACAAATCCCTTACCCGTACGCAGATAAGTGAAATTCTGCAGAAGCACGGTATTGCAAATTATTTTGAAATCAACGGTGCCGTGAGCGACCTTATAGGTGCAGGTCAGGTGACAAGTGAAATTGAGGGCGAGGACGAGCTTATAACAATCACTGCAAGGGCTGAGCTTTCAGTTGCGATTATTGAAAGAGACCTGCCCCGCTCACTTCGCGAAAAGGCGGTAAGTGCCGCCCATTACGTGCTCAAGCGCGACAGAATTAAAAAAGAAAGTGACGTAACCGTTGAGCCTTATGCAGACGGCTTTCACGTAACCTTTACCGTTACCGATGTAGGTGCAGAGCTTCTTAAGGTTACGGTTTACGTTGCCGATGAAAGACAGATTGAAATTGTAAAGCGTAATTTTTATGAAAACGCAGCCGACATTTATTCTGATCTGATTTCTTCGCTGACGGTGGAATGATGAGGAAAGGAAAGAGTGCTTATGAAATCTAAAATTTTTGCATTTTTTACAGTTGCCGTTGCTCTTTGCGGCGTTGTATTCAGCCTTTATAATAAGTATATAAGAGTAACGGAGTACCCCGTTTTTCTTGAAAGCTTCGGTCACGGCATACTCACCGTTGACAGCACGGAAACCGTGGGCGAGGACGGAAAATACAAGGTGAACTGGGCAAAGGATGAAATCATCACCGTAAACATCAACCCCGAAAGAACGTCGGATGCCTATTACAAGCTTGAAAAGCTTGAGGTTAACGGTGTTGACGTTACCGACGAGGTAAGTATGCTTCAGTACAGAACACCCGTAACGGAAAAGCTGACTATTCTGGCCTCCTTCAAAAAGGGTAAGGCACCGTCAAGCGCAAAGGAAAATGAGGTCAGCGGCAAGGCTAAGGAGCCCGAAATTTCAAAGTATTACGATAATCCTTACGTTGGTGCATACGCCGCCTATGATATTGAGGACCCCACCGTGTTTTATGATGAGGAAAGCGGCTACTATTACTGCTTCGGCTCGGATAATACGGTTATAAAGTCAAAGGACCTTGTTAACTGGTCGGGAAGAACAACCTATTTCAAAACCCCCGAAAATGCAAACACCAATGCGATTATGGATTTCACACAGTTTGCAAGCGTTAAAAAATGGGCGGAGACTCACGGCTATGATGACGTTTATCTTTCATCTGACAGCAATTCGGACAGAACGCCCCTTGCCCCCGACGTGGTCAAGGTAGGCTCCGTTTATTATCTTTATTTCTCGCTTTCAAAGCAGACGGGTGCAAACGAATCTGCAATTTTTGTAGTGAAGACAAATGATATTGCAAGGTCTGTAAGCGAAAAGCTTTGGGTAGACGGCGGAATGGTAATCTGCAGCTGCGGAAGGCACGCAGGCACGCAGAAGCTCATTGACGAAAACGGCAACAAGACCGAGGCCACGCTCAATGCCCAGTACGATAAGGTGAATGCCGTTCACCCCTCGGTTTACTATGACGGCAACAGTATGTATATGGTATACGGCGGTTATTTCGGCAGTGAGAGCATTGACGGCGGAATCTATATGCTTGAGCTTGACAGAAAAACAGGCCTTATCAAGGAAGGCAGCAGCATAAACGCTTCGGGCGATACTATCGGCACCCTCCACGGCAACAGCGCAAGACCTGCCGGCACGCTTGTTGCGGCACCCGGTAAAATTCCCGCGCTTTCCGGCAGCTCAAACCTTATAGGCGGTGCTGACCTTGTTTATAACAAGGATACGGGCTATTACTATCTGTTTATGACCTACGGCGTTGATGACACAAACTACAATATCAGAGTTGCCCGTTCAACAAATGCGGCAGGACCCTATACGGATTTTTCGGGCGAATCTATGGTGCAAAGCGGCGGCAATCAGTACAACAGAGGCTATATGCTCATAGGCGGCTATAACTTCACTTCAAGCAGTAAGGGCAGTGTTGCTTATACTGATACGGGCAGAGCCTCGGTGGGCAGCCCCGCAATTATCAAGGTGTCCAACGGCGCATGGTTTATGGCGGCACAGTCTCAGCTTTATTACAAGGTTGATTCAAGGATTGTTACGGGCTCCGTTATTGCAGAGCAGGAGGATATTGTTGTAAACAGTGAGCCCTGCCTTGATATGAGAGAAATCCTTTGGGACGATACGGGCTGGCCCGTTCTGATGCCCGAGATTTTTACGGGTGAGCGCGCTTCAAAGAAAATCAGCTCTAAGGATATGTACGGAATCTGGGATGTGCTTGTTTTTGACAGCTCTGCAGATAAAAAGGATTACAGAGCTGTGGCAAGAACAGTTTCAGAGCGCCTTTCTGTTTATTCAAGTGCAATTATAAGTGCGAGGGATATAGCCGAAAACAGAGAGCTTAATACCTCGGGTGTGCTTAAAAAGGAGGGCGACTATTACAAAATGACCGTTGACGGTGTGGAATACAAGATTTATCCCCGCTTTATGTGGGACTGGGAGCTTGATAAGGGCAGTCTTGTTTTCACGGGTCTCGGTGCCAACGGCAGCACAATCTGGGGCAAGAAGAGCGTATCCTCAACGGCAGGTATGTACACGGATGCCTTCTACTACCTTTATGACAAATGTGATGATGCAACAAAGGCAGAAATTGACAAGAAGGTTAAAAAAATCAGCAGTAATCCCACCCAGGATTATGTAGACACGCTTTCAAAGACTATTATCAAGCGTCTTGCCGAGCAGGCCGCTCAGGAATAAGAAAGTAAATGTTTTTATATAAAGGTCACGGATGCATAGATAGCTTCCGTGACCTTTATAGGTTTTTGATATTATTGTTGCTTAAATCTGCTCAGCTGCAGAATCTGTGCCGACCGATTACCGTAATTACGGGCCGTGAGTGCATAAAAGCATTGCTTGTTTTTGCGGGATTGTAATAGTAAATTGCGCCGCCGCTCGGGTCCCAACCGTTTATGCAGTCCTGCGCCGCCTTAAGTGATTCGGTTGTGGGGGCAACGCTCCAATTGCTGTCGTTTACGCAGGAGAAGGCCCCCTTTTGATAAATAACACCCGATATACTGTCGGGAAAGGAGGCGTGAGCAACACGGTTGAGAACAACCGCACCCACCGCAACCTGACCTTTATAGCTTTCGCCCCTTGCCTCGGCGGCAATGAGCTTTGCAAGAAGGCGCACATCACTGTTTGTGTATGAAGAGCCCGTTGAGGATGATGAGCCGAGGCCTAAGAATCTGAGGGTTTTTGCGCCCGCAATTCCGTCGGCGGTGATGCCGCAGTTTTTCTGAAAGGCGGTGACGGCTTTTTTTGTTGCCGTGCCGTAAATTCCGTCAACGGTGCCCTTGTAGTAGCCCAGCTCCTTCAGCTTTTTCTGAATCTGTCTCACCTCGTCGCCGCGTGAGCCGAGCTTTGAAAGGGTGCTTATACTGCCTGCACCGTTTTCGTTGCTGCCTGTGGTGCTGTAAGCAATGCAGGAGATAAGCAGAATACCTGCCGTAATAAAAGAAAATACCTTAATAAAATTTCTGTTTTTAATCAAAAGAAACACCTCGGGAATATTTTACCCCGAGGTGCATATTTTATTTGCCGTTGTCGCTTTGTTTTTACGCTTTTGAGAAATAATCGGAAAGATGGGGGAGCACGAAATCAAAGGTCTCCTGAAGGCAGATTCTGCCCTTTTTGAGCATTGTGACTATTGTCCAGGCGTGGTTGCCTATAATGCCGTCAGCCTTGAACATACGGTAGGGCACATTATATTCACGCAGCTGCTTTGCAAAATCAAAGGTGTCAAAGCGAAGCGCATCGTGTGTGCCCCAGGTGAGAAAGCAGGGAGGATAGCCTGCGTTTATCTGAGGAGTAAGGAGTCTGCCCTCTTCGGTCTGAAGATATCTGTGAAGCTCCTCTCTTTCCATACCCGTAAAGGATTCGAGCATCATTTTAAGGTCGGGGAATTTTGACTGAGGCTTTTCGGTGTTGCTCAGGTGCTCAAGGCTAAAGCAGCTGCAATGGGAAACGAGAGCCTTGATTTTAAATCTGTCACGGTTTTTAAAGGTTATTCCGAGCTTGTCAAGGGGCGTCGGGTCGCTGATGCAGGAGGCAAGGTAGGAAATAAAGTAGCCGCCCGCGCTTTCGCCTGCAAGAACAATGTTGTCGGTATCGTAGTTGTATTTTTCCGCATTTTCAAATATGAAGTCAAGTGCGGAATACACCTCCTGAAGCTGTGCGGGGAAAATCTTCTGCGGAGCATAGGTGTAGTTAACCGAGCAGGCAAAAAAGCCCTTTTTGACCCAGTTCATAATATAGGTGTTACGCATATCGGTGATGCCCGAAACCCAGCCTCCGCCGTGGATATAAATAAAAAGCGGCTTCTTTTTGTTAAGGCTTTCCTTAAGGCAAAGCAGATTCATATACTGGCTTTTGTCCTTGCCGTAGGAGACCCTTTTTTCGTAGTGCACATTTTCGGGTATGGGTCTGCCCGTAATTATGTAGGCAAGACCTTCGGTAAAGTTGTACCAGGGCGTTGCTATGCGGCCGCGGTAATAGATTTTTTTATTCATATTTGTCTCTCCCTTTGTAATCTGATTACATAATTAGTTTAGCATAAAGTGAGAAGAAAATCAAAAGTTTTTTCGCTTATTTTCCGAAAAGAAAAAACACCGTTAAAGCATTGCCGGAATGCCTTAACGGTGTAGCCGAAAATTTAATTGCTTTTACCAGGTGATATCATAAATGAGCATATCGTTGTAAAGCCTTGCAGAGCCTGCAATGTTTGCAACAAACAGCTGAATGTCGGCATTGATGTCAATAACAACGTGATGGGTGATTGACTTGACCTGGTCGGTTTCGGGGTTGTAAATGCAGGAGAATTCACATTCTCTGTAGCCGAGGCTGAAATCGTTGATGCCGAGGCCGGGAACCTTTGAGGTGATTTTTTCAACCTCGTCGGTGATGGACTTTCTTGAAAGAGGCTGCATTACCGCGCCGTGCTTTGAAACGGGAACAAGTGTGTCTGCAGGTGTGGGCTCAGCATTCATTTCCTCTTTGAGTGAGAAGCTGATTTTGTAGGTGCCGTCACCAAGGTCCTCACATTTTGCCCAGGAAACAGCATCGTAATCTGTGAGAAGACAGCCGACCTCACTGTCGTGAATGGGCATATCCCATCTGATGTCTTCACTGCCTGCGGGTCTTACAAGCTCTTCACATTCCTCTTCTGTTGTCATATAGCCTGCCGCAATATCAAGAACAACGTTGCCTGCAGTACCGAGGTCACGGAATTCTTCGGGAAGTGACTGGAATTCCTTTTTCTTGTAGGCGGGCTTGTCCTTCTTGAATTTGTTTACAAGCAGTGTATATTTGTCAATGATTTCCTTTGTGTCAGTCATAACACCGCTTGATGCGGGAGCATCGCTTGCAGGTGCAGTTGTTGTGGTTGCATCATTCTCGGTCTGAGGAGCAGTTGTTGTGGTCTGCTGAGGCTGAGTGGAGGGCTGTGTTGTCGGCTGAGTTGTTGTTTCAGGTGCAGGGGTATTGGTCTGCTGCACGGGGGCCGCAACGGGTAATTCACCTTCAACCTTTACGCTTACGTCAAAGGGGAGTGCAAGAATAACAACAATGCAAGCAAAAATTGCAACAACTGCTGTAAGAATCGATTTTTTATTCATGGCTTTTTCTCCTTAATCCTTTGAATAAAGGGGTCTTGCAACGTAGCTTGTGTGGAGAAGCTCATGAGCCTTGTGGCTGTTGGGCTCGCCAAGATATTCGGCGTAGATTGTCTTTACGTCCTCGTTGAGGTGACTCTTACGAAGAGGACGGTTTTCATCGTTCTTGTAAAGTGCAGAAGCACGAAGAGCCTTGAGGTCAACAAAGTTGCGTACCGATGCGGGCTGAACAGGCTGACCGCCGCCGTTGATACAACCGCCGGGACAACCCATAACCTCGATAAAGGTGTAATCGGCTGTGCCGTCCTTTACCTTTTCCATAAGTGCCTTTGCGTTCTTTGTGCCTGAGGCGATAGCAACCTTAACATCAAGGTCGCCGAGCTTGTAGGAGGCCTCCTTGATGCCTTCCATACCGCGCACATCGTGGAATTCGGGTGTTTCAAGCTCCTTGCCTGTGATAACCTCTGCAGCTGTACGAAGAGCAGCCTCCATTACGCCGCCGGTTGCACCGAAGATAACTGCGGCACCTGTACCCTGACCGAGGGGAGCGTCACATTCCTCATCGGGAAGGAGGTTGAAGTTAATGCCTGCGGTGTTGATCATTCTGCCAAGCTCTCTTGTTGTAAGAACATAGTCAACATCGGGATAGCCTGCGCCGTTTTCATCATCTCTGCCACATTCAAACTTCTTTGCGGTACAGGGCATAATTGCAACGGAAACGATGTTTGCCGGGTCAATACCGTTCTTTTCAGCATAGTAACTCTTGATAACTGCGCCCTGCATCTGCATGGGAGACTTGCAGGTTGAAAGGTGGTCAAGCTCTGTGGGGAAGTAGTGCTCGCAGTACTTGATCCAACCGGGTGAGCAGGATGTAATCATAGGAAGAACGCCGCCGTTCTTAACGCGTGAAAGAAGCTCGTTTGCTTCCTCCATAATTGTAAGGTCAGCTGCGAAGTTGGTGTCAAACACCTTGTCAAAGCCGAGGCGGCGAAGTGCGGCAAACATCTTGCCGGTTACATCTGTGCCTACGGGAAGACCGAAGCATTCGCCGAGGGTTGCTCTTACTGCGGGAGCGGCCTGAACAACAACGTGCTTTTCGGGGTCGTTGATTGCTTCAAATACCTTTGCGGTGTCGTCCTTTTCATAAATTGCACCGACGGGGCAGTTTACAATACACTGACCGCAGGAGATACATGAGGTTGTAGCAAGGGGAAGCTCAAAGGGTGAGCCGATATGAGTATCAATACCTCTTGCGTTTGCGCCGATAACGCTGATGCTCTGATTGTTACAGGCGGCAACACAGCGGCGGCAGAGAATACACTTGTTGTTATCTCTTACCATATGAGCGGCGGAGTAGTCAAGCTCGTAAACGGGCTTGTCACCGTCGTACTTGTCAGCCTCGCTCACGCCGTATTCAAGGCAGAGCTTCTGAAGCTCACAGTTACCGCTTCTGATACAGGTGAGACATTTTCTGTCGTGAGTTGAAAGGATGAGCTCAAGAGTTGTTTTTCTTGATGCACGTACCTTTTCGCTGTTTGTAAAGATTTCAGTGCCTTCTCTTTCAATGGGGTAAACGCAGGCGGCAACAAGGCTTCTTGCGCCCTTTACCTCAACAACGCAGAAACGGCAGGCACCGATTTCGTTGATTTCCTTCAGGAAGCAGAGTGTGGGAATTTCAATACCCACCTGTCTTGCAGCTTCAAGAATTGTTGTACCGTAAGGCACGCTGCAGGACATACCGTTAATTTTAATGTTAAGCATATTTTCCATTTTCACGTACCTCCTTATTTCTTAATGATTGCATCAAACTTACAGGTTTCAATACATACGCCGCACTTGATGCACTTGCTTGTGTCAATTACGTGAGGCTGTTTAACCGAGCCGCTGATAGCACCTACGGGGCACTTTCTTGCGCAGGCTGTACAGCCCTTACACTTATCCTCAACAATTGCGTAGGAAAGAAGCTTCTTACAAACGCCTGCGGGGCACTTCTTATCAACAACGTGAGCAACATATTCGTCGCGGAAGAACTTGAGTGTTGCAAGCACGGGGTTGGGAGCTGTCTGACCGAGACCGCACAGTGAGTTTTCCTTTATGTAGTGGCAAAGCTCTTCAAGCTTGTCAAGGTCCTCGAGGGTAGCGTTACCGTCGGTGATTTTTTCAAGCATTTCGCGGAGTCTCTTTGTACCTACACGGCAGGGAGTACACTTACCGCAGCTTTCGTCAACGGTGAAGTCAAGGAAGAACTTGGCGATGTCAACCATGCAGTTGTCCTCGTCCATAACGATAAGACCGCCTGAGCCCATCATACAGCCGATAGCCGTAAGGTTATCGTAGTCAATGGGGGTATCCATAAGGTGAGCGGGGATACATCCGCCGGAGGGGCCGCCGGTCTGGGCTGCCTTGAATTTTTTACCGTTGGGAATACCGCCGCCGATTTCCTCAATGATTTCGCGAAGGGTGGTACCCATGGGGATTTCAACAAGACCGGTGTTCTTGATTTTACCGCCGAGGGCAAATACCTTTGTGCCTTTTGATTTTTCAGTGCCCATTGAAGCAAAGTATTCTGCACCCTCACGGATGATTGTGGGAATATTTGCAAAGGTTTCAACGTTGTTTTCAGTTGTCGGCTTGCCGAAAAGACCCTTTACTGCGGGATAGGGAGGACGGGGTCTGGGCTCACCGCGGTTACCCTCAATTGAGGTCATAAGTGCGGTTTCCTCACCGCATACGAAGGCACCTGCACCGAGCTTTACGTGAAGGTCAAAGTCAAAGCCCGAGTCAAAGATGTTTTTGCCGAGAAGACCGAGCTCCTTGGCCTGGTTGATAGCAATCTGAAGACGTGCAACAGCAATGGGATACTCGGCACGAACATAGATGTAGCCTTCGGTAGCACCCGTTGCATAGCCGCAGATAGCCATAGCTTCAATAATGCAGTGGGGGTCACCCTCAAGCACCGAACGGTCCATGAAGGCACCGGGGTCACCTTCGTCGGCGTTACATACAACGTACTTCTGGTCTGCCTTGTTGGCAGCTGTGAAGCTCCACTTGAGACCTGTTGGGAAGCCGCCGCCGCCTCTGCCGCGAAGACCGGAATCCTTGACAATCTGAATTACCTGCTCGGGAGTATATTCGGTAAGGCACTTTGCAAGAGCCTGATACCCGTCGTAGGCAATATATTCGTTGATATCCTCGGGATTGATAACACCGCAGTTGCGAAGTGCAATTCTCTTTTGCTTTTTGTAGAAGTCGGTGTCGTTGAGGCCCTTGATTTTTTCGGGAGTAACTGTCTCCTTATAAAGAAGACGCTTAACCATACGGCCCTTGAGAAGGTGCTCTTCAACAATTTCGGGCACGTCCTCAACCTTAACCTCTGAATAGAAGCAGCCCTCGGGATATACAATCATAATGGGACCTAATGCGCAAAGACCGAAGCAGCCGGTGCGGATAACCTGAACCTCATTTTCAAGGCCCTTTGCCTTGATTTCGGCTTCCATAGCTTCGATGATTTTCTGTGAGTTTGAGGAAGTACAACCGGTACCGCCGCAAACGAGAACATGGGAACGATACATTTAGCTTTCCTCCTTATTTTTTAATTGCGCCTACCGTGTATTCAGCAACGGGCTTGCCGTTGACGATGTGCTCAAGAATAATCTTTGCAGCCTTTTCGTCTGTAAGCTGAACGTAGGTAACCTTTTCTTCTCCGGGTACGAGAACCTCTGCAATGGGCTCGTACTGACACATTCCGATGCAGCCTGTCTGTGCAACGGTAACGTTTTTGAGACCGCGCTTTGCAATCTCTTCAACAAACTTGTTCATAACAGGTCTTGCGCCTGCCGCAATACCGCAGGTAGCCATACCGACAACAATTCTTGTAACCTCGCTTGAGTCGTCTCTTGTTGTCATCTGTGCTTTTGCGGCCTCTCTCAAAGCCATAAGCTCTTCAAGTGTTTTCATTTTGTATTACACCTCCGTGATGTGTTTCGTATTTTCATTGATATAGTCTTTGAGCCATGCGGAAATTGAAGGCTCGCTGAAGGGGACACCTTCGAGAATCTCCCTCAGGACTCTTGTGTCAAGGGTAAAGCTTTTTTCGCCGAGGCTTCTTGTGTAAAGAAAGTCGATGTGCTCGTTCATTGTTATCAGCATAACCATTGTTGATGCCATATCACCTATGGGGATGAAATCAAGGTGGTCGGTGTTGAAAAAGGCCTTGACCCTTGTGCCGACACCTACCTCACTTTCAATTTCAAGGTGACCGCCCGTCATTTCCGCCGCCATTTTGAAAAGGGGAATACCCATTCCGACCTTTCTTGTGGTGCGGGTTGTGAAAAACGGGTCACGAACGGCCTCAAGCTGCTTTTTTGTCATACCCTTGCCGTTGTCGTAAATACCGATGAGAAGCTTGTTTTCATCTGCATTTTCCTTAAGCTCAATTTCAATAAGCGAGGCGTTGGCCGAGATTGAATTCTGAGCTATGTCGAGAACGTTGAGTGAAAGCTCTCTCATTATTCGTATTTGGCAAGAATACCCTTGACGTCTGCGGCGGTGATTTTGCCGTAAACATCCTCGTTAACAGTAAGAACGGGAGCAAGACCGCAGGCACCGATGCAACGGCAGGCTGTAAGTGAATACTTGCCGTCCTCTGTGCATTCCTCGGGCTCAATGCCGAGCTGAGCTGAAAGCTCATCGAGAATTTCCTGTGCACCCTTAACATAGCATGCAGTACCAAGGCAAACGGAGATTGCGTACTGACCCTTGGGGGAGAGCGCAAACTGTGCATAGAAGGTTGCAACACCGTAAACCTTTTCCATGGGAACATTCATGCCTTCTGCAATCTTCTGCTGAATTTCAAAGGGAAGGTAGCCGTAAATTTCCTGAGCTTCCTGCATAACATGCATAAGCATACTTACGTCACCTGTACATTCAGCAATAATTGCATCGAGCTTTGCTGCCTGCTCGGGTGTGTCCTTGAACGGAATTTTGCTGATTTTCTTAAGCATTAACTTTATCCTCCTTTAAACGGATTTTCCGTTAATTTTGTGGGACGTATACACTTTTTCGCTAAAAAGTATATACAATTATCCATACTACTAAATGATATCACAAAAATAATTTATTTGCAACAATTTGTTTCAAAAAAACATATATTATTATGTATAAAACATATAAATTTTTTTCGTCAAAATCACTATGAAGCCGTTTTGACGGCTTAGCAGGCAGATTAAAAGGGAATTGCATATAATTCGGAAAAAGAAAAACGCCCCAAGGGCGCCCCTTCGTAAGGATGTTAAGCCTTAAATTTCGCTGTTTTTGTGCATAACGGCGTTAAAAATGCTCGAAATCCGCAAGGATTTCTGCGCCTTTTGCCTTGTTCTGCAGCAAAACTATCATAAATTTAAGGTGCACGGCAGCTTTTATCGAGATATTTTTCGAATAAAACGAAATAGTAAAATTCCCGTAATACTCGCGTATACGGGAATTTTTTATGATGTTTTAGCGAAAAAGAGCCGATAAAAACCTCAACTTCCTTGCGAAGGGTCGCCCGAATGGCTTTTTTAAGATGCTCTGATTTTATTTGAGGCTTGCTATTGTTGCGGGGAATTGGTCCTTACCGTAGCCCATAGCACGTGCAAGCTGAGTGGGAATGTCGCGGTTTGCGATTTCCTTGCCGCTTTCAAAGCCTGCATCCGTTGCCGAAACATATACGGGAACATCCCAGATGTTGTGAGTGCCGTGAGTGAACTTGTATTCGCCCGTTTTGCTGTCAAGGGTAAGTCCGCCCGTGCCGTGGTCTGCAGTTACAACAACAAGGGTTTCGCCGTCCTTTTCAGCAAAATCAAGTGCAGCGGCAACTGCCTTGTCAAACTCTTCTGTGCACATAAGAGCACCGTCCATAATGTTGTCGTGTGAGAATTTGTCAATGCAGGCGCCCTCAACCATAAGGAAGAAGCCCTTTTCGTTTGCGCTGAGAAGGTCGATAGCCTTAGCTGTCATTTCGCTTATTGAGGGGGTGTTGTTTTTGTTTGTGCAGTTGTAAAGGTCGCTGTAATTGAACTGACCGAAGGAGCGTGAGCCTGCGGTGAGGGCATTCATTTCGTCGCGGTCATCAATGTAGGTCCAGCCGTTTGCAGCTGTGTTTTCCTTGTTGATGCTGTCTGACTTGCCGCCCCAGATAAGGTCAAAGCCGTTTACAAGCTGGTCAGCGGAAATATCCTCTTCCAAATCTCTTGAAAGCACGTGTGTTGAAAAGGCGGAGGGGGTTGCACCTGAGGTTTTGTCTGTTGTTACAACGCCTGTTGCCTTGCCGTCAGCCTTGACAAGCTCACCGAGGCTGATGGGTACGTTCATATCATTGATTGAGAAGGGGTCGAAGGGATAAACGGCAAGTGAGTTGATCCATACTCTCATACCTGTTGAAAGAGCGGTACCGCCTGCTGCAGAGTCTGTTGCGGGGATGAGGAAGGAGTCAATGTCGCTTTTGAGCTGAACGGGCATATTGTTCATCACAAGGTCAACCTCGCGGTATTTTTCCGTTGCGTCAACGTGCTCAAAGCTCATACCGTCGCCAATCATAAGGATTACGTTCTTGTACTTTCCGGACTCATAGTCCTTGCTGCCTGTGCCGTCGGTAAGACCGAGAAGACCGTAGGCACCGAGAATAAGGGACATAACTGCTGCAATGATTTTGTTAAGCATTCTGATCTCTCCTTTTCAGGTAATTTTTTCAAGTTGATTATATATTATCCAAAAAGAATTTTCAAGAGAAAAAACAGATATTCTTAAAAAAGTTGAAGTTTTATCTGCTTTATGATATCATAAGTTACACTAAATTCAGAAAGGTCAAAAATGTTACGGATTAAAAATTATAAGCATACTTTTTTTGCCTGCTATGCCGGCTATTTTGTTCAGGCGATAATAAACAACTTTCTGCCGCTTCTTTTTCTTACCTTTCAGCATAGCTTCGGCTTAAGCTATGACAGAATATCACTGCTGATTGTTGTCAATTTCGGCGTTCAGCTTTTCATTGACCTTGCTTCAACCGCCTTTGTTGATAAGCTCGGCTACAGAAAATGCGTGCTCGCGGCCCATTTTTTTGCTTTTACGGGGCTTTTCCTGCTGGGAGTGCTGCCCTTTGTGCTTGAGCCCTATACGGGTACAATTATTTCCATTACGGTTTATGCCGTAGGAAGCGGTCTTATTGAGGTGATTATAAGCCCCATTGTTGAGGCCTGCCCCGGTGAAAGAAAATCCGCACAGATGAGTCTGCTTCATTCCTTTTACTGCTGGGGGCAGATGTCGGTTGTGCTTCTTTCAACGCTGTTCTTCGTGCTTTTCGGCACAGAAAGCTGGCGGTATCTTGCCTTTTTGTGGGCGTTGGTGCCTTTTTTCAACGGCATTTATTTCACTGCCGTGCCCGTGCCCGAGGTGCTTGCAAAGGGTGACGGCATAGGCGTAAAGGGCCTTTTGAAAACAAAGCTCTTTTATATATTTGCACTTCTTATGCTTTGCTCCGGCGCAAGCGAAATTGCAATGAGCCAGTGGGCATCTGCCTTTGCCGAGTCGGGACTGAAGGTATCAAAAACCGTTGGTGATTTGCTCGGCCCCTGCCTTTTTGCCGCGCTTATGGGCACGGCAAGGGTGCTTTATGCAAGGCTTGCCGATAAAATCTCACTTGTGAGGGTTATGATGTTCAGCGGCTTGTTCTGTATAGTCTGCTATCTTGTAACGGCACTTTCGCCCGTTGCGGCAGTCTCGCTTATCGGCTGTGCGCTCTGCGGCCTTTCGGTGGGTATTATGTGGCCTGCCACCTTTTCTCTTGCGGCGCAGAGAATTCCGGCGGGCGGTACGGCTATGTTTGCACTGCTTGCACTTTTCGGCGACCTGGGCTGTACGAGCGGACCTGCCCTTGTGGGCAAAATAACGGAAATTGCAAGCGGTCAGCTGAATACGGGCCTGCTTTTTGCGGTGATTTTTCCTGCGTTGCTGATTGCGGGAATTTACGCCCTTGGCGTTAAAAGGAAAAATTAAGCCGAATTATTGACAAAGTGTTAATAAAAGTATATAATCATAGTGTAATAATTTACAAGGAGGAAAATGAAATGGCAAAAGAAACAATACCCGAGGATGCATACGTAGTACCCGAGCCCGATTGGGGCGTGCTTATGTTCTGGGAGGACCTCTCTTACTTCTTCCAGCTTATCGGTGACTTTTTCAAGAAGCTTTTCGGTCTTGCATAATTAAAAACTTTGACCGGCCTTGCAGGTGCTAATCTGCAAGGTTTTTTTATTTTTTTAATGGATTTTTAATCTTTTATGTGCTAAAATGACTAAGGAAAAAACAAAAAGGGAGAAGTATTTATATGAGAATTCTTGTTGCGGAGGATGAAAAGGCCCTTAACAGAATACTTGTAAAGCAGTTTACAAAACTCGGCTACAGTGTTGACAGCTGCTTTGACGGAGAAAGCGTGTTTGATTTTCTTGCAGGTGCGCAGTATGATGCAATAGTAATGGACGTTATGATGCCCAAAAAGGACGGCTTTGCCGTGCTTAAGCAAATGCGTGAAATGAAAAACACCACTCCCGTTATATTCCTTACGGCAAAAACGGAAATCAGCGACAGAGTGTACGGACTTGACCTGGGCGCAAACGATTATCTTATAAAGCCCTTTTCCTTTGATGAGCTTGCCGCAAGGGTGAGAATGATTACCCGTGACTCCAAGGGCAACAGCACCAACGTTTTCGCCGTGGGTGACCTTACCGTTGACGTAAAAAGCCGCGAGGTGAAAAGGGGAACGGTCAGGATTGACCTTTCCGCAAGGGAGTATTCAATTCTTGAGGCACTTATCAGGAATGCGGGCACTGTAATGACAAGAGAAAAGATTGAAAGCAGTGTGTGGAATTACGATTATGAGGGCGGCACAAACGTTATTGACGTTTACATAAGATATCTGCGTAAAAAAATTGACGAGGGCTTTTCCAAAAAGCTTATCCATACCGTAAGAGGTGCAGGCTATATTCTCAAAGAGGAGGATTGAGGCTATGAAGAGAAAAAAAGCAAGGTCAATAAGCAACAGGCTTAACCGTTGGTACACGGTGCTGATGGGCGTGCTTTGTGCAGGGCTTATCCTCTCCGTTGTTGCCGTTGCAAGAACAACGGAAAATGCGGCGGCTCAGCAGAATCTTATAAGAACCGTTGAAAGAAACATTGACGAAATAGAGGTTGAAAACGGACTGCTTGATATCGAATCCGATTTCGCTTACCGTAACGACGGGGTTTACGCCGTGGTTTATTCCTCTGAGGGCAGTATTCTCGGCGGTGAATATCCCGAGGGAATGCAGGACGGGATTCCTCTTGAGGAAAAGCGCTTTGACAAGTTTGACGGGTATTACGTTTACGATACAAAGGTTGAGTTTACAAAGTATGACTATAAAATCAACGGTGAATCGGGAGAAATAATCTCAAGTGAGGTTGAGGGAGCCGATTATTACACCCCCTTTGAGGGTGACCTTGATTTTTACGGCGATGACTGTGAAATTTCCTGCGGTGATGCTTTTGACATTGCCGTTAAAAAAAGCGGCCTTGACCCTGCCGGCATTAACATAATCAATGTTAAAAGCTATGAATATAACGACGACCCCATTTATGAGGTGGAGTTTTACAGCACACAGAAGGCCTATGACGATATATGGGTCCGCGGCATAGTGCAGGCCAACGATGCAGACAGCGTTTGGAGTATTCTCGCTCAGCTTGCGGCCATACTGCTTCCGCTTCTTCTTATCGTGTGCTCCGTTGTGGGCAGGATAATTACCAAAAAGGCACTTGCTCCCGTAGGTCTTCTCAGGGATGCCGTTGAAGAAATTCACAGCGGCAAGGACCTTACAAAGCGGGTTACCGTGGCTGATGCTCACGCAGACCCTCTGCTTTCCTCACTTGCAGATAAATTCAATGAGATGTTTTCGCGCCTTCAGCTTTCCTTTGAAAGCGAAAGACAGTTCTCAGGTGACGTTTCTCACGAGCTTCGCACACCTACGGCGGTTATCCTTGCCGAGTGCGAATATCAGCTTTCACGCGAGGAGCTTGACGAGGAGGACAAGGAGGGCTTTGAGGGCATACAGAAGCAGGCTGAAAGCATGAAAAAGCTTATATCTCAGCTGCTTGAAATGACAAAAATGGAGCAGAGTGAGGGTCAGCTTTCCTTTGAAAGGGAGGATTTCGGTCTGCTTGTAAATGCGGTGTGTGACGATCTTAAGGCCGTTGATACCAAAAACATCACCCTTACGGCTGATGTTGACGAGGGCATATTTATGGATATGGATGTGCTTCTTCTCACCCGCCTTGTGACAAACCTTGTTTCAAACTCCTTTACCTATACAAATGAGGGCGGCAGCATAAGGGTGAGCCTTAAGGCTGACGGAGAAAAAATCCGTCTCAGCGTTGCCGATAACGGTGTGGGTATTGCAAAGGAGCATCTGCAGAAAATCTGGAACCGCTTTTACCGTGTGGATAAGGCGAGAAGCCGTGAGGAGGGCTGCTCAGGCCTCGGCCTTGCAATGGTCAGACAGATTGCACTTCTGCACGGCGGTGAGGTGTCTCTTGAAAGCGAAGTGGGCAAGGGCAGCACCTTCAGCGTGGTGTTTGATAAAAAATAAGGCTTTTTCTACGAAGCGTGGACAAAATCTACTTTACGTGAGTTGAAAAATATGTCTGCGTATTGCAGAATATGGGTGACGGGTGTAGAATATATCCGTCACCCTTGATTTTTTCCGGTGGCATACCGGTGGCCTCTTGCCGGAAGATTACATTTGTAAGGAGGACCTTTTTATGGAAAAGAAAACTATCGGCTCATTCCTTTCTGCAATGCGAAAAGCAAACGGTATGACCCAGCAGGAGGTAGCCGATAAATTAAACGTTTCAAACAAAACCGTAAGCAAATGGGAGCGTGATGAGGGCTGTCCCGAAATTATGATGCTGCCTGCCCTTGCAGAGCTTTATTCAGTAACCGTTGATGAGATTCTTCGCGGCGAAAGGCTTGTAAAGGAATCACAGGAGCAGAAAAATGCAAAAAGTGAGGAGCGTATAAAATATCTTATAGAAAAAGCAACGGTAAAATTTACCGACTGCTCTATAGCCTCGGCAGTTCTCGGCGCGGCCGCACTTTTGCTTGCATATATAAGCGGTGACATAATAAATTACAATTATATATGGGCCGGCTATGTTATTGTGCTGTTGCTGCTTGCTTCTTCGGTCACCGTTTCACTGATTGCCTTCAACAACCTTGTTTCAAGCCTTAAGGGCTCGGGTGACGAGGTGAAAAAGGAATGTGACGAGGCAATGAAAAAGGCAATAAAATATTTAACTGCCGTCACCTTTTTATCCTTTGTTACCCTTGCGGGTCTTATAGTCAGCATCCGTTACAACGATTTTATGCTTATCGTTTTTGCTGTTGCCGTAACGGCAGGTGCATTTTTCAGCCTTTATGTCCGTTCTCTTATTTATAAAAGATACGGCATTGCGGATGACTCGCTGACTCCGGGACAGCATGAGTATCGCCGTAAAAAAATAAAAACAACCGCAATAATACTTTCCCTTATTGCTGTTGTCTCTGTGCTTCTGCCCTTTGTTTTCGGGTGGGTTGAAACCTCAAGCCATAGCATATTCAATTTTTACGACGGCGTCGGCTACCAATACGATACCGAAGAAGAGGCTGAACGCGAATACTGCAAGCTCAAGGACTTTGTAACGGGAGAAAGGGCTATGTATATCCTTATCTCGGGCGACGAATACCATATTGACGAAAACGGCAAATATGTCATTACCGTTGAACAGCTGGGCTACAGCTATACTCAGAAGGAAAACAGTTACACCAATACGGGCAACAATCTTTTTTCAGAGCAGACTCTTTATTTTGACAGCCTTGAGCAGGTGGAGGAATTTATAGAGGAAAGCGTTATTGAGGATACTCACGTTGCCGAGCAGAGAAGCATCATTTTTGACGATGAAACACTAAGCGTGTCCTATCAGACCGAGAATGATAATTTTCTTTACGGAATTATGGACATTATGCCCGCTTTTTTAATTACGGGTGCCGGTATTTTCTTTGCCGTGCTTGTGGTTTCCGTGATAATCTATTATGTAAATAAAAAGAAATACGTCTGATTTATTTTTTTTTAAAAGTTAAAAATTCTAATCATCCTTTAATTTTCTCAGTGTATTATATGGGTGTAAACAAAAGAGAGCAGAAACAAAAGGCTCTCAGGTTTAATAAAAAGAAAATTTGAAAGGTGGATTATTATGAAAAAGAACTTTAAAAAATTATCATCACTCGTACTTGCATTCGTGCTTATGCTCTCACTTTCAGTACCCTCATTTGCGGCAAGTATTTCGGCAGATGATGCAAAGGCAATCGCCGTTGATTACTTTGATGTCAAGCAGTCGGAGGTTAAATTCCTTGAGGTAAGAAAGGATTATGACGACGGCCGCGAGGTTTATGAGCTTGAATTCTGCAAGCCCTATTCGGTAAAGTATTCCTGCGAGGTTGTTGTATCAAGCGGCAGAGTTGTTGACGCTGAAAAAGAGGCTGTAAGAGGCCTTGGTGATAAAATCGAGCTGTTTTTCGAGGTGCTTTTCAGCAGTCTCTTTAAAAGATAACCCCAAAAGTAATTTTGAATGAGGCTTCATAAGAAAATGAGGCGGAAAATCCGTCGGGTATCCTCCCCGACGGATTTTCTTTTTTGTTTTTTGCTATTTTATTGATTTTTTCGCCGTAATGGAGTAATATTATTAAAAAGGTATTTTAAGGTGTGTGATTGAATGAAAAAGCTTATGATTTTGTTCCTTGTTGCGGTAATGCTGCTTCTGACGGCCTGCAAAAAAGAGGAGCCCGTTGCAGAACCCACGACAACCGCACCGACAACCACAGCTAAGGCTGAGCCGGTTTATTACAATTTTCTCACGGGTGAAAAAAAGCAGGATAATTCAAGACCCCGTCCCGTTGCGGTAACCGTCAACAATATAGTTGCCGCTCTTCCGCAGTACGGCGTGAGCGAGGCGGATATTATTATGGAATTCCCCGCTGAGGGCGGCATAACGAGAATGCTTGCCCTTTACAGCGATTACAGAAGTGTGCCGAGCGTATGCTCCATAAGAAGCTGCCGCTACTACTTCCCGATTTTTGCAAAGGGCTTCGGTGCCGTTTATTTCTGCTACGGCAGTAACGAAACCTTGGGCACCCCCACGCTTCAGAGAATAGGCATAGACTATATCGACGGCAACAAGGCCGGTGATACCCTTGTTTTTGAAAGAGACCGGGAAAGGCTTCAGTCCTATTCCCTTGAGCACACCGCATATCTCAAGGGCGAAAATATGGATAAGATTTTTGACAAGTATAAGTTCAGCAAGGAAATTCCCTCGGACTTCGGTGATACGGTTTTTGATTTTTCGCAGAAGACTCTCAAATTCAAGAATGAATGTGAGGATATTACGGCAGGCTTTTCAAATTATTACGAAAGCAGATTCACCTATGATGCAAAAGCCAAAACCTATCTCAAGCAGCACAACGGCGAAAAGCATACGGACGGAAAAAGCGGCAAGCAGCTTGCCTTTGACAACGTGATTATCCTTCAGACAGAGGTTAAAAACTACCAGGGCACGGTGCTTGTTGAAATTGACTGGAAGGGCGGTACGGGCTACTACGCCACAAAGGGCACCGTAAGGCAGATACTCTGGGAAAAGGAAAGCGAGGATGCACCCGTAAAGCTTTATGACCTTGATAAAAAGCCGATTAAAATCAATACAGGTAAAAGCTATATCGGTGTAGGTGCCTCTGAGGTTACAATCCCCGAAAAGGAAGCTTCAACCTCTGCGGCACAGTAAAATAAATCAAATCAGAGGGGGTTACACATTAAGTGTAGCCCCCATTGACTTGCCCTTGTTAAAATGTTATTATAATAAAAATGAAGAAAACGAAAAAAGAGGTGCGTTATGCTTGTAAAATCACTTTGCGGAAAATGGACCCTTGCAGATACTAAGGGAGAATACAGCCTTGAGGCAACGGTGCCAGGCTGTAACTATCTTGACCTTATGGCGGCAAAAATTATAAAGGACCCCTTCTACGGCGAAAATGAGAAGGATGTTTATTGGGTGGCACAGAGGGACTGGAAATACGAAAAGACCTTCACTCTTACGCAAAAGGAGCTTGAAAACGAAAAGATTAAGCTTATCTGCAAAAGGCTTGACACAATCTGCTCTCTTTACATAAACGGCGAAAAAATCGGCGAGGGTGACAACTGCTTTGTTGCCTTTGAGTTTGATGTTAAAAAATATCTCAAGGCAGGCGAAAATAAGCTTGAAATTGTTTTTGAGTCACCCGTCAATTATGTAAAGGAGCGCTACGAAAAGGAAAAAACGCCCCCAAACAGCAACGGCCAGAACGGTATCGTGCGCATTCGCAAGCCGCAGTGCCACTTCGGCTGGGACTGGGGCCCCGTGCTTCCCGTAAGCGGTATCGGCGACGGGATTTATCTTGAAATGAGAAGCGAAGGCAAAATTGAGGATATGAAAATCCGTCAGAAGAAAAATGACGACGGCAGCTTTACCGTAACAGTCAGCCTTGACGGCGTTTTTTGCGAGGATGAAAAGGCGGAAATTACCCTTACCTCACCCGAGGGTAAGGCAATGAAGTTAAAGGGCTGTGAAGCTGAGTTTGTTGTTTCAGACCCCGAGCTCTGGTGGACTCACGAAATGAACGGCAAAACAAAGCAGGCACTTTATACCGTTACCGCCACGCTTAAAAAGGGCAGAAAAGTAAGCCACAGCCTTGAAAAGAAAATCGGTCTTCGCACAATAGAGCTTGACAGAAGCCCCGACGAATACGGCGAAACCTTCCGCTTTATTCTCAACGGTGTGCCCCTTTTCATCAAGGGTGCAAACTTTATCCCCGGTGACTCACTTCCTACCCGCTTTACAAGGGATAAGATTGAATATCTTCTTGACACCGCCCTTTATTCAAATATGAATATGATTCGTGTCTGGGGCGGCGGATATTATGAAAGCGACGATTTTTACGGCCTTTGTGACGAAAAGGGTATTCTCGTTTGGCAGGACTTTATGTTTGCCTGCCAGGCATATCCCTTCTTTGATGAGGCTTTCCTTGCTAATGTTAAAAAGGAAATCGAATATAACATCAGGCGTCTTCGCCATCACGCCTCACTTGCTCTCTGGTGCGGCAACAATGAAATTGAAACAATGTCAATGGGCTGGCTGAACTTCCCTAAATATATCAAATGGACCGAGAAGTTTTTCCACAACATTCTCCCCGAAGAGGTGAGAAAATATGACGAGGACACACCCTTTATTCCCGGCTCACCCTGCGGCACGGGTCATATGAAGGATGTTGACAGCGACAACTACGGCGACATTCACCTCTGGGCAGTATGGCACGGCCTGCAGAATATGAAGTATTACCGCAAGCGTATGACACGCTTCTGCAGTGAGTTCGGCTTTGAGTCACTTCCCGACATCAAAACAATACGCACCTTTGCCGAAAAAGAGGATTACGATATCCATTCACCCGTGTTTATGGCTCATCAGAAGTGCAACTCCGGTAACGATAAAATGCTTTATTACATAGCCTCGCGCTTCCGCCTGCCGGAAAAATTTGAGGACCTTATTTACCTTTCACAGGTAACTCAGCTTGAATGCATCAGCGATGCAACGGAGCATTGGCGCCGCAACAAGGGTCGCTGTAACGGCTCAATCTATTGGCAGTTCAATGATTGCTGGGGTGTATGCTCCTGGGCAAGCCTGGACTACTACGGCAACTATAAGGCACTGCAGTACCGCGCAAAGCATTTCAATGCACCTGTTTCTGTTTCAATCGAGGATACCGACGGCAAGGTTAAGCTTTACATTCTCAACGATAAGCCCAAAAAGCAAAGCCTTACCCTCAGATGCACAATCTTTGATTTTGAAAAGGGTGTTCTGCAGGAAAAGAGCCGCGATTTTGAGGTTGGAGCTCTTGAAAATTACGAGTGCTTTACCCTTTATGAAAAACAGCTCAGCAAGCACTTTGACCTTACACGCACAGGCGTAAAGGCGGAGCTTTATAAAAACGGCAGACTCATCAACGAAAAGACCTACCTCTTTAAGCCTGAAAAGGAGCTTAAGCTCACAAAGCCGGAAATGAAGCTCACCGCCGAGGCGAGGGAGGGCAAAATTGCAATCACCGTCAAAAGTGACCGCTTTGCAAGGCTCGTTCGTGTGGAAAGCAGCCTTTCCACGCTGCCACTTTCAGATAACTATTTTGACCTTTTGCCCGGTGAAAGCAGAACGGTTACAATGAAAATTGACGAAAAGCTTGATGAAAGGCAGCAGCTCGAAAGCTTTTCACTTATGTGCGCAAATGCAATCAAGCCCAAAAGCAGTGAGCTTTATGACCTTAAGGAAAGGGCAAGGGTATTCATCAAGCCCGAGAACATAGGTCAGTGGGTATATTACGGACAAAAGGGACGACAGGAATAGTAAGCAGTTAGTAGTGAGCACTAAGGGACCCGCCACGGTTTTCGTGGCGGGTTTTGGTTCAGTGTATAGCTTTGACAGTAACAAAATGACCTTAATTTTTTGCACTTGTAAAGTTAGGGCGGATGATATCCGCCCCTACTGCGAAGCTTCGCTTCGCCCGTTTGCCGGCCCCTCAATCACCTTGCCGCTCTTATCCAGCCTTGACCCGTGACAGCTGCAGTCCCAGCTGTGCTCATCCTTGTTCCACTTAAGCGCACAGCCCAGGTGGGGGCATCGCGGCCTTGTGGGTGTCAGCATGCTTACTGCCGTTTCAAAGCCGTTTATCATCAGCTGAGGGTGAAGCATTGAACGCGACGGGGAGAAAATATCGGCATAATCGTTTATTTTGCCGAAAATAAGGTCTTTTAAAATCAGTGCCGACACCATAGAAAGGGTCATACCCCACTTGTTAAAGCCCGTTGCAACAAAAAGGTCAGGTGTGCTTTTGGAATACTGACCTATATAGGGCAGTCCGTCAAGGCTCATACAGTCCTGCGCCGCCCAATGAAAAGCTTCCTCGCTTTCGGGATAAAGCCGTCTTGCCGTTTCGCGAAGCTCACGAAGGTTGCCGCCCTGCTTGCCCGTTCTGTGTGAGCCGCCGCCCAAAAGCAGATATTGACCGTGGTTGCGAAAGGAAAGCCCCTTTTCATTTTCGTCAAGGTACATTCCGTCAAGCCTTGCGGCATTTTTCAGCGCAATGACATAGGAGCGGTGCTGATAAAGCTTCATTGAAAACAAGCCGTGCTTGTTGAAAACGGGAAAATGTGTTGCAACAATAACCTTATCGGCGGTAATGCGGAAATTTCTGCCGTAATAATATTTGCCGTCAAAGCCGAGAACACGGGTGTTTTCGTAGATTTTCATTCCGGGCACCAGAGCACTTACAAGGGCTATGGGGTCAAACTGAGCCTGCAAAGGGAATTCTATCGCGCCGAGCACGTCAAAGGGCAAAGCCGAAGCTGAGGGCACAAGCCTTGCCCTTGCGCCGAATTTTTCAAGAGCCTTCATTTCATCCTCAAGCTTTTTTTCATCTGAAAGAGTGTAAATATAGTTATCCTTGCGCTCAAAGCAGCAGTCAATGCTCTTGCATAAACGGGTGTATTCTTCAATAGCCTTTTCGTTGCTTGTGTAATATTTTTCCGCCGCCTGCGAGCCGTATTTTTTAGTTATCGTGTTATAGATAAAGGAGTGCTGAGACGTGATTTTTGCCGTGGTGTTGCCGCTTGTGCCTCGGCAGATTCTTTCTGCCTCAACAAGGGTGTAATCCACGCCGAGCTTTTTCATTTCGTTTGCACACAGTATGCCGCAAAGTCCGCCGCCTATAATAAGCACGTCGGTTTTGTGCTCACCGTGAAGCGAGGGAAACTGGGGCAGACAGTTTTCGTTAAGCCATAAGGAATTCATAATTATCACCGTGAATATTATTGTCACTTTGCTATTGAAATATTGTTTGAACCGTGATAAAATCAGTTTGTAATAAAATTACATAAAAGGAGAAAAAGCTATGGGTAAATATGCAATTTACGGTGCGGGCTCACTCGGCACGGTCCTCGGAGCCTTCATCACAAAAAACGGCGGTGAAATTGAGCTTGTCAACCGCAACAAGGCACACGTTGCCGCACTTAACGAAAAGGGCGCAAAAATTACGGGTACAGTTGAAATGACCGTTCCCGTAAAGGCAATTACTCCCGATGAAATGTCGGGCGAGTATGATGTTATCATTCTTCTTACAAAGCAGCTTTTCAACAAGGAGGTTGTTACCTTCCTTAAGCCCTTCCTTTCTGAAAAGGGTGTTATCGTAACCTTGCAGAACGGTATACCCGAGCCCGGCATTGCCGAGATTATCGGTGAGGAGCGCACAATGGGCTGTGCCGTTGAATGGGGCGCAGCACTTGTTGAGCCCGGTGTCTGTGAGCTTACAAGCGAAAAGGACAGCCTTTCCTTCCATATGGGTAAAATGAAGGGCATCACCGACGAGCAGTTTGCTACGGTTAAAAAGCTTCTTGAATATATGTGCCCCGTGCATGAGGAAACTAACCTTATGGGTGCTCGCTGGTCAAAGCTCCTTATCAATGCCACCTTCTCGGGTCTCGGTACGGTTGTCGGCGGTGTTTTCGGCGATGTTTCAGAGGATAAGGCTGCAAAAAAGGTTGCAATCCGCTGTATGAAGGAGTGCATTGACGTAGGTCACGCTTCGGGTACAGAGTTTGCTCCCGTTCAGGGCAAAAATATTGTAGGTCTGTTCTATTATAAGGGCGCACTCAAGCGCGCCTTCGGCACGGCTCTTCTTCCCGTTGCAATGAAAAAGCACAGACTTATTGAGCCCTCAATGCTTCAGGACCTTAAAAAGGGCAAGCCCTGTGAGGTTGACGCTATCAACGGCGTTGTTTGCGAATTCGGCAGAAAGCACGGTGTGCCTACTCCCATCAATGACAGAATAGTTGAAATTATCAAGAAAATCCAGAACGGCGAGCTCAAGGCGGAAAAGGCCAATATCAGGTATTTTGATGAGCTGCTTTAAAAGCCGCAGTTATAGTATAGTAGTCAGTAGGCAGTAGTCAGTAGTCACGCGCGAGTAAGCTCGGGCGTGACTTTTACTTTTGTACCCGCGCGGAAAATTCGGAATGCGGAAGTCGGAATTCGGAATTAAGGGTCGCTTCGCACCGATTGTATCCGCTTTACAGGGTTGAAGAAACGACCCTTTCCCCGCCGAGAATAGTTTATCTTTACTACAAAAAAGAAAAAAGCAGGTGATTTCATTTTACTGAAACACCTGCTTTTTGTACTATTTAATTTGGCGGGAGAAAACTTTCATCGCTTCAACACTGTCGGGCGCGATTGCTATTCATCCTTATTAGCAAGATAAGCATCGTATTCCTCGTTGAGCCTTTTAAGTGCCTCAAGCCTTTCGTCAAGCTCTTTTTTCAGCTCAAGGGCTTCGCTTTCGGCATTGTGCAGTCTTTCGCCGATTTCTTTTGCACGCTGTGCCGCAGTGTCAATATCCTCAATCAGGTTTTCTCTCTGCTTTTTTACAAGGTGCTTTGAAATACGGAAGCTGAGCACCGTTGAAAGGCCGGTGAGAGGTACGCCGGGAAGAATTTTAATGACTATGCAAAGCAGAACGGTTTTAAAGGTTATTCCTTCAACGGAAAGGTAATTGCTGACGGAATAAATCACTGCAAGTATACCGATAACCGCAACTGCCGCGGCAACAAGCAGAGAATAATCGAAAACCTTTTTGTTTTCATTGTCCTTTATGTATCGGTCGTAACCGTCCTTTTCGTCGGTGGCACTGCCGCTTTGCTCATTTTTGCCGTTAAGCTCCTGCTGTGTTTCCTGAGCTGCGAGGTAAAGCTCATTGTAACGGGCGTCGTATATGCTTTCAATTTTTGCCGCGCAGGCATTTGCCTCCTCCTTTTTTTCAAGAGAGATAAAAAGCTTATAGGCCTCTGTAAGCTCGGTTATGCTTTCACTCTCGCATTGCTCATTAGCCATTTCAACAAGCAGAGCAAGCCTTTTTTCCTCAGCCCTTGCAAGGATTGAGGCATTGATGTCCGCAACCTCTTTTTTCAGCCCGTCACTGCCGAAGCGCATAATTTTGGCGTAGGCCGGCTGACAGTCAAAGGGCTCATCAAGCTCATAAAGTGCATCCTTGCCGTTGAGGCGAAGGGCGGCGAGAAGCTTGTAGAAATAAGCCTCGCCGTTTTCAACGTTCATATCGAGCACTCTTTCACAGTATTCGTCGGCACGGTCAAATTCGCCGTCCTCGAGAAAAATGACAACTCTTTTAAGCAGAGAGACCTCTGTGACCGTCGCTTTGGGAATGTAACTGATTTTTTTCATTTTAATCCTCTTTTTTTAAGCGTTGGCAAGCCACTCATGCTCTTTGGCGTAAAAGCGTGAGGTCTTGTACCAGGGGTCGCCCTCGGGGTGGCGAATCATCCAGATATAGCACATTTCATAGCCGGGTGCAACAACCTGCTGATGGTCGTAGCCGTCGGTGATGTAGCAGGCAGAGCCCTGCACACTCTTAAACACATTGTCGCCTATGAAGCAGGCGCCGAAGCCCTGGGGCTTATCAAACTGATAGTAGTAAACCTCGGGCTGAGGATGATGGTGAGGGGGATAGCTTGACCATCTGCCGGGCTGATTGAATACCTCACCGAGCACCATATTTGAATAGGGTGCGTTGTCATAGTCGAATACGGTTGAGCAGATTCTGTAGGCCGTGCCGTCATACTGACCCTCACCGAAGTGCTGATAGAGCACATCGTCGGGGGTGTAGAACACGGGTGCAAAATCACGGTCATTTTCTGTCTGCTCTATAAGAATTTCCGTGCCCTCGGTTGCTTTTACGGTAACCTCGGTATTTCTGGGAACGTGAAGGCAGAAGGGCTTTTTTACAAAGGGGCTTTCACGGAAGATTTTTTCCGTTTTGCCGTTCCATGAAATTTCAGCCTCGCCCTGAAGAATAAGAAAAGCGGTTTCAAGAGTATCGCTTGAAAGGGTGATTTCTTCGTTGGCCTTGAATTTTTTTACACGGATTGTCATCATCATTTCGGGATGAAGCTTATCAATTTCACAAAGGGTTTTTACGCCGTTTTCATTAAAGTTAAGTTTTTCGAACATAAATTTACGCTCCTTTAAAGCTTTATCTTTTTTATTTTACACTCAATCGGCAAATTTTTCAAGTAGAAAACCGAACAAAAAGGAGTGCAGACCCGTCTGTAAAGCACGGGTCTGCGGTTGAGGAAATTATGAAAAAACAAAAATTAACCGTTTATGACATCAACCATCATCTGCTGAGCCTCTGAGGCCTCCGGTGTGGGGAAAAGGGGATAGGGATGGTCAAGGCCTTCCTTTACAACAAGGGTGTGCTCAATTCCCTTTTCATTAAGCAGGTCTGAAAATTTAAGGCAATCGGGACAAAGCATATCTCTTGTGCCGATGAACAGAGTAATGTGGCCCAGATTTTCAAAGGTGCCGTAAATGGGGCTTATCATCGGGTCGTGAACATCCTTGCTGCCTGCCCAGAGCTTACCGATTTCCTTTGCACCGTAAACATCAAGCATAGGGTCAACGGGCTCGTAATCCCTGATACATTCGTTATCCATTGAAACGTCCATCCACGGAGCAATAAGGATAAGCTCCTCAGGCTGAAGAAGCCCGGGATATTCATCCCTTAAAAGCTGTGACAGAACAAGACTCATACCGCCGCCCGAGGAATCGCCTGCAATAACAATGCGGCTGATACCCTCACGGGTTGCCAAATCCTTGTAGAATTCAGTCATTTTTTCGTAGGCTTCCTCACAGGTGTAATTGGGCACCTTGAGATAAATGGGCATTATAACGGCGCAGTCTGCCTTCTGAGAAACATTGTTTATCAGCTTCCAGTGATATTTGAGCGGAGGGTTGAGATAACCGCCGCCGGGTATGTAGAGCAAAACGGTGTCGTTTTCCTTCAGGCATTCCTCGTTGAAGTAGTAAACCTGCATACCGTGCTCGTGTCTGTAGGTGTAGGGGATATCCATGGTAACACCGTCGGGTATTGTCTGGTCCTGAAGGTTTGTTTCACCCTTGAGACGAAGGTTTTTCACAAAATCCTCGCCCTGAGAGTAAATAGAGTCTCTGTCGATAATAAGCATAGCCCATTCGGAAAATGTGGCCATAACAGAGCGGTGGTAATAAAGGTGTGAAATAAGGAACACACCCGAAAAGAAAAGGGCAATACAGCAAAGGACAGCTATGATGGCCTTTTTTGGCTTGCTGAGTTTATTTTTCATAAAAACTCTCCCGATTTTTCACTTTTTTTGTGAAATTACATCTATATTATAGTAATGCTATTATGCATATTTGTAAATTCACTGTAAATAAACAACAAATAAATATTAAATGTCGCCTACACTTCAAAAAGGCGACAAATGTAGAAAAAACGACAAGTGTGTGTAGGGGCGTAAACAGTAATTTCATTTATTTTTAATTGACACCAAAAAAATAAAATGATATTATTATAATGAAAAAATTTAACCTTCAAGGAGGAAATAAAATGAAAGCATATAAATTCTGGTTCTGTACCGGCTCACAGGACCTTTACGGTGACGAGTGCCTTAACCACGTTGCAGAGCATTCGCAGGCTATTGTCAGAGAGCTCAACGCAAGCGGAGTGCTCCCCTTTGAGATTATCTGGAAGCCTACCCTTATTACAAACGAGCTTATAAGAAAAACCTTCAACGAGGCAAATATCGACGATGAATGTGCAGGCGTTATCACCTGGATGCACACCTTCTCACCCGCAAAAAGCTGGATTTTAGGTCACCAGGAATACAGAAAGCCCCTTCTTCACTTCAACACCCAGTTCAATATGGAAATTCCCTATGACACCATTGATATGGATTTTATGAACGAAAACCAGTCGGCACACGGTGACAGGGAGTATGCTCATATCCTTTCCCGTATGGGCATTGCAAGAGAAATTGTTGTGGGCCATTGGTCAAACAAGGCTGTTCAGGAAAAAATTGCAGTCTGGATGCGCACGGCTGTAGGTATTATCGAAAGCAGTCACATCCGTGTTATGCGTGTTGCCGATAATATGCGTAACGTGGCCGTTACCGAGGGTGACAAGGTTGAGGCTCAGCTTAAGTTCGGCTGGGAGATTGACGCTTATCCCGTTAACGAAATTGCCGAGGCTGTTGATGCGGTTTCAGCCTCCGACACAAAGGCTCTTACCGATGAATACTACGAAAAATACACAATGCTCCTTGAAGGCAGAGATGCGGCAGAATTCCGCCGCCACGTTGAGGCTCAGGCTCAGATTGAGCTCGGCTTTGAGCGTTTTCTCAAGGAAAAGAATTATCAGGCTATAGTTACCCATTTCGGTGACCTCGGTGCACTCAGACAGCTTCCCGGCCTTGCAATTCAGCGACTTATGGAAAAGGGCTACGGCTTCGGTGCAGAGGGTGACTGGAAGGTTGCCGCAATGGTAAGGCTTATGAAGCTTATGACCGAGGGCAAAAAGGATGCAAAGGGCACCTCAATGCTCGAGGACTATACATATAACCTTGTTCCCGGCAAGGAGGGTATCCTTCAGGCTCATATGCTTGAAATCTGTCCCTCGATTGCAGACGGCCCGATTTCCGTTAAATGCAAGCCTCTTTCAATGGGCGAAAGAGAAGACCCCGCAAGACTTGTTTTCACCTCAAAGCAGGGCGAGGGTATTGCCTGCTCGCTTGTTGACTTGGGCAACCGCTTCCGTCTTATTATCAACGAGGTTGATTGCATAAAAACAGAAAAGGAAATGCCCTCACTTCCTACCGCCACCAATTTCTGGGTACCCAAGCCCGATTTCTATACGGGCATTGAGGCCTGGACCCTTGCAGGCGGTGCACACCACACAGCCTTCTCCTATGACCTTACAAGCGACCAGATGGTTGCCTGGGCTGAGGCTATGGGCATTGAAGCAATCGTTATCGGAAAGAACACAAATATTTCCGACTTCAGGCGTGAGCTTAAGCTTAACGATATGTACTATTCACTTATGAAGAAATAAGGTGCAGATATGAAGGATATTATTAAGGCGGGTAAAACCGCATTGGGTATTGAATTCGGCTCAACAAGGGTCAAGGCAGTGCTTATTGACGAAAGCTGTCTTCCCATAGCAAGCGGCAGCTTCGAGTGGGAAAACAAGCTTGTTGACGGCTACTGGACCTATTCCCTTGAGCTTATTCATGAGGCTCTTCGCAGCTGCTTTAAAAGCCTTAAGGCAGATGTTAAGGAAAAATACGGCTGTACCCTTACAACCACGGGTGCAATCGGCGTTTCGGGTATGATGCACGGTTACCTTGCCTTTGACGAAAAGGGACAGCTGCTTGTGCCCTTCAGAACCTGGAGAAATACAACCACCGCCGAGGCGGCCGAAAGGCTTACAAAGGAGCTTTCCTTCAACATTCCTCAGCGCTGGACAAGTGCGCATATTTATCAGGCAATCCTTTCAAAGGAGACTCACGTTTCCTCGGTGCGCTACGTAACCACCCTTGCAGGCTATATTCACTATATGCTTACGGGTGTCAATGCCGTGGGCATAGGCGAGGCCTCGGGTATATTCCCCATTGACAGTGAAAAGGGCTGCTACGATGAAAAAATGGCGGCAAAATTTGATGAGCTTACCGCAAAGGAAGGCTTTTCCTATAAGCTTACGGAAATTGTTCCTTCTGTGCTTACGGCAGGCGACAACGCAGGTTTTCTTACTGAAAAGGGCGCACTTATGCTTGACGAAAGCGGCGAATTCGGCGCAGGCGTACCCTTTGCACCCTGCGAGGGTGATGCGGGCACGGGCATGACCGCCACAAACAGCGTAAGAGAAAAAACGGGCAACATCTCTGCCGGCACCTCGGTGTTTGCGATGATTGTTCTTGAAAAAATGCTTTCAAGGGTTTATCCCGAGATTGATATGGTAACCACGCCCGCAGGTAAGCCTGTTGCAATGGTGCACTGCAACAACTGCACAAGTGACATCAATGCATGGGCGGGCCTTTTGCGTGAGTTTGCGGGCATCCTCGGAGTTGACATAAATAAGGGTAAGATTTTTGACCTTATCTATGAGTATTCACAGCAGGGAGAAAAGGACTGCGGCGGACTTCTTTCCTACAACTATTATTCGGGCGAGCCTGTCACGGGCCTTTCTGAGGGCAGACCCTTATTCCTGCGCACACCCGACAGCAGTTTGAGCTTCGGCAACTTCAGCCGCAACCTTCTCTGTTCGGCCATGGCATCGCTTAAAATTGGTATGGATCTGCTTGCCGATGAAAAGGTGGAGCTTGAAGAGCTTTACGGTCACGGCGGATATTACATTTATCCCCGTGTGGGTCAGAGCATTACCGCGGCGGCACTCGGTGCTCCCGTTTCCGTAATGAAAACTGCAGGTGAGGGCGGCCCCTACGGTATGGCACTGCTTGCCCTTTACAGTATAAAGAAGAACGGCGAAAGCCTTGAAGAGTTTCTTAAAAATACGGCCTTCAAAAATGCTGAGTGTATAACCGTTCAGCCGGAAAAGGAAGAAATTGAAGGCTTTAACGCCTATATTGAACGCTACAAGGCAGGCCTTGAAAGTGAAAAGGCCGCACTGCTTGTGAAATAACCCCGCCTTAAGTGCAGTAATTATATATGAAGATAAGAGGAGAACGAGTATGCTTAAAGCTGCCGCTAAAAAGTTAATATTGCTTTTCACGGCAGCCTTGTTCTGCCTTGCAGCATCCGCCGCTGCCGGCGTAAGCTCTTTTGCCGCAAACGGTGTTGAAATGCGCCTTGAAAAGCTGAAAAAGGATTTTCCCCACGGCTGGCACTATAACCATAAGGTTAGCACCGATGCGGATATGAGGGTCAATCTGCTTGAGGAGCGTAACGAGGCTTATGCAAAAAGCGTCAGCCGTTATCCCTGCGTTGACCACGGCGGTGAGGCGGAAAAGGGCGCTTATGACTGCAACTATTTTGACGGCGGCTATCAGTGCCACGGCTTTGCGGCAATGCTTTTTTATGAAATTTTCGGTGTAAGACAGTCGGAGTCCGAAAAGGATGAGGAGGCACCCTTCAACATAAAGCCGGGTGACCTTGTCCGCCTCAACGGAGACACCCATTCTGCAATTGTGCTTACGGTAAAGGGAGACAGCTTCTCCGTTGCCGAGGCAAATGCGGGCATAAACGGGCAGAACGAGTCCTGCAGAATCAGCTGGGGAAAAAGCTACAGCCTTTCAGATATTACCTACTGTGTAAGGGCTGATAATTATAAAAAGGTTTCTGACGACACCGATTGGAAAAATACGGAAGATAAGGCAGATGTCGGCACGGACTTTTACGCCGCGGTTTATAACGGTGAAAGGGCACTTACTCTCACGGGCAAGGCAACGCTGAGCTTTAAGGCCTATACGGGCTCTGCCTCGCAGGTGTGGAAATTCACAAGGCAAAAAAACGGCTCTTATAAAATAGTAAGCTGTAAAAACGGCAGGGCGCTTGCGGCTGTGAAAAACGGTGACGGCACCTTTAAGGTTACCGCGGCGGTAGCCGAAGCCTCAAAGGGTCAGCTGTGGGCCTTTTATGAAGAAGGCGGAAAATATTTTCTTTCTGCCGAAAGCTCATCAGGGGGCCTTGCTGCAGGCAGTGACGGCAGTGCAGGTATCGGTGAGAAGGCAAACTCCTCCAAAAAGACCTTTACGCTAAAAAAGAAAAAAGCCCCCGTTGCCTCAGAGATAAAAGCAAAGGGTGCAAACGGCTCTGTAAGCCTCAGCTGGTCAAAGGGTAAATATACAAAGAGCTTTGACCTTGAGCTTTACAGTGCTTCATCAAAGCTTTACAAAAAATATGAGAAGCTTACCTCAACCTCGCTTAAGGTGAAGCTTCCCGCAGGTAATTATTCTGCAAAAATCATTTCAAAAAATGCCTATTCCGAAAAAGAGGGCAACACCGTTTATTTTACCGTAGGCAAAAAGGGAGTGCTCGGTAAAACGGCTAAGGTTACCGCAAAGGCAAAAAAAACATCGGTAAGCCTTTCGTGGACTCCCGTTCCCGATGCTGACGGCTATGCGGTTTTTCTGAAAAAGAATAACAGCTGGAAAAGGCTTGGCACAACAAAAAAGACCTCTTATACCGCAGAAAAGCTGACTTCGGGAAAAAGGTGTACCTTTGCGATAAGAGCCTATAAGCTGAAAAACGGCAAGGTGAGCCTTGCAAAGAGCTATACCTCATTTACTGCGGCAACAAAAGCAAGGGCACCGTCAAAGCTTTCTGCAACACAGACCGCTTCAACGGTAAAACTCAGCTGGTCGGGTGTGAAAAATGCAGACGGCTACAGAGCATACAGAAAAACCTCATCGGGCTGGACACAGGTAGCCACCACTACCGCAAAAGCCGTTACGGTCAAGGGCCTCACCTCGGGTAAAAAATATACCTTCGGGGTCAGAGCCTTTATAAAAACCGATACGGGCACGGTGTGGAGCGACATCATCAGCCTTACAACGGCAACGGCACCAAAGGCACCTGAGGTTACCGTAAGCGGCGTGAAAAATCTTAAGGCAACAATCCGCTGGGATAAGGTGAGCGGAGCCGACGGCTATCAGGTTTACTACAAGGCGGGAAAATCAGATTCCTACACCCTTCTTGCAAATTACAAGGCAACTGACGGCGGAGTCAGTCTGTCCGGACTTACCAAGGGTGAACAGTATGTTTTTGCCGTAAGGGCATATAAAAAAGCGGGCGGCAAGGTGATTTACGGCGATTATAAAAAGGTTAAAATCACGGCGGTAAAATAAAAGACTGTTCCATCTTTTTTGATGAAGCAGTCTTGTTTTTTATATTTCGTAATCAAGGGAAAGCCGCTGACACATATTAGGCCTTACAAAGGTATTTGCCGTATGCTGATGCAGGGGGTGCTTCTGATAAGCCTTCAGGGACTCTGCGTTTTCAAAAAGAGAATCCATCATAAGGTCGCCCGAGGAGGAGGGGAGACCGTCAGTGATTATGTGCATTTCAACAAGGCCTGCAATTTTACCGTTAAGAGCTTCAAGCTCTCTTTTTACGTTTTCCTTTACTGCCTTTTTGTTGTCGCAGTCTTCTTTTATCTTCCATATTATCATATGCTTTACCATAGTGCTTTCCGCCTTTCAGTGTGTTTAGCTTATAATAGCATAAAAAGCGGTGCTTATAAAACACTTTTTAAAAAAATACGGAAAAATTTTCCAAAAGCTATTGACAAAAAAGCCGTTGTAAAATATAATGTTGTATGGTTAGTGAACACTAACCGATTTTTAAAAGGTTCAAGTTAGTTGGAACTAACTACTTATACGGAAAAGAGGATGAGTATGACACTTAAGGATATCAGGGTCGGACACAGGGCAAAAGTAATCAAGGTCCGCGGCGAAGGTGCCATAAGGCGCAGAATTATGGATATGGGCATTACCAAGGGCGTTGAGATTTACGTCAGAAGAGTTGCACCCTTAGGTGACCCTATGGAAATTTTTGTAAGAGGCTATGAGCTTTCCTTAAGAAAGGCAGATGCCGATATGGTTGAAGTGGAGGCGACGAAATGAATATAAAGGTTGCACTTGCAGGTAATCCCAACAGCGGTAAAACAACCTTGTTCAATGCTCTCACAGGCTCCAATCAGTTTGTGGGCAACTGGCCCGGTGTTACTGTTGAAAAAAAGGAGGGCAAGGTGAAAAAGAACCCGGATATCACCGTGGTTGACCTTCCCGGTATTTATTCTCTTTCGCCTTACACCCTTGAAGAGGTTGTGGCAAGAAAATATCTTGTTGAGGAAAAGCCCGACGCTATATTAAACCTTGTTGACGGCACTAACCTTGAAAGGAATCTTTATCTTACAACTCAGCTTACAGAGCTCGGCATCCCCGTTGTTATTGCCATAAATATGATGGACGTTGTAAGAAAAAGCGGAGATAAAATTGATATTGAAAAGCTGAGTATACATATGGGCTGTCCCATAGTCGAGATTTCCGCACTTAAGGAGACGGGCCTTGACGAGGCTGTTGAGCAGGTGAAAAGGGTTGCCGCAAAGGGCAGAAAAATCCCTCAGCACAACTTTTCAGGTGAGGTTGAGCACGCCCTCGCTCATATTGAAGAGGCGGTTGTGCATGAGCTTCCCGATGAGGAGCAGAGATGGTACGCCGTTAAGCTTTTTGAGCGTGACGGCAGAGTTATTGAAAAATTAAGCCTCAACAGTGATATTATTTCTCATATAGAAAAGGACATTATCCACGTTGAAGAGGAATATGACGATGACTCCGAAAGCATAATCATCAATGAGAGATATAATTATATTGCAAGGTGTCTTGCCGATTGCTATAAGAAAAAGAACAAGAACGGACTTACACCTTCAGATAAAATTGACAGAGTGCTGACAAACCGCTTTCTTGCACTGCCGATTTTTGCCGTCGTGATTTTCTTTATCTACTATATCTCGGTTTCAACCGTAGGCACCTGGATGACGGATTTTATGAACGACGGTGTTTTCGGCGAGGGCTTTACCCTTTTCGGCAAGGATTTTCTCGGTATTCCCGTAATAATTGAACAGCTTCTTGTAAGGCTCAACTGTGCCCCCTGGCTTCGGAGCCTCATTCTGGACGGCATAGTGGGCGGCGTAGGCTCGGTTTTGGGCTTTGTGCCTCAGATTTTTGTGCTGTTTTTCTTCCTTGCCTTCCTTGAGGGCTGTGGCTATATGTCAAGAATTGCCTTTGTTCTTGATAAGCTTTTCAGAAAGTTCGGCCTTTCCGGCAAATCCTTTATTCCCATGCTTGTAGGCACGGGCTGCAGTGTGCCGGGCATTATGGCTTCAAGAACAATCGAAAGTGACCGTGACCGCAAAATGGCGGTTATCACAACCTCATTTATTCCCTGCTCGGCAAAAATACCTGTTATCGGCCTTATTGCCGGTGCGCTTTTCGGCAAGGCTGCCTGGGTTGCACCGAGTGCCTATTTCATCGGCATTACGGCGGTTATGGTGTCGGGTCTGATGCTTAAAAAGACGGCCGCATTTTCCGGCGCTGAGGCTCCCTTTGTTATGGAGCTTCCCCCTTACCATCTGCCACCTATGAGGAATGTGCTTCGCTCAATGTGGGAAAGAGGCTGGTCCTTTGTTAAAAAGGCAGGTACGGTAATTCTGCTTTCAATGGTTATACTGTGGTTCCTGCAGTCCTTCGGCTTTGAAAACGGCAGATTGGTTATGACAGAGGATATCAACAAATCGGTGCTTTCCTTTATCGGCAACCTTTTTGCGTGGATGTTCAGACCCTTAGGCTTCGGTAACTGGCAGAGCGTTGTTGCAACCCTCACGGGTCTCATTGCAAAGGAAAATGTTGTTTCAACCTTCGGTGTGCTTTTGGGCAACAGTGAGGTTTCGGAGGCGGGTAATGAAATCTGGCAGGCAATGCGCGGAATATTCACCCCCGTTTCGGGATATTCCTTCCTTGTGTTCAACCTGCTTTGCGCTCCCTGCGTTGCGGCAATGGGCGCAATAAGAAGAGAGATGAACAGCCTTAAGTGGTCTGCCTTTGCAATAATTTATCAGTGTGTGTTTGCCTATGCGGTTTCGCTTATGGTTTATCAGTTCGGCAGTCTGTTTACGGGCAATGCCGATATTATCGGTGTCATTGCTGCGGCGGCGGTGCTCGGTTATATGCTTTTCCTTCTTGTAAGGCCTGCAAAAACAAAGAAATAAGGTGATTTTATGCTTGAATACTTAAGTGCCAACAGCGGCACAATACTTGTTGCCGCGGTGCTTGTGCTTATACTTATATGCATTGTTGTCAAATTACGTAAGGATAAGAAAAAAGGCGGCTGCTGCGGCGGCTGTGCAGGCTGTCCCTCGCAAGGGGCCTGTCAGGCTTACAGGCCCGAAAGCAAAGAAAAATAACGGTGTATTAAAAGCCGTGATAAAACAGATGTATTTTCGTGACAAGGCTTGTACGGAATATACATCTGTTTGTTTATTTTTATAGTTTTTTGTTGACTTTCACCTTGTTTTTATGTTAAAATTTAACACAATAAAGTGTGAGAGGTGTATTTTATGAAAATCAGAAACAACATCGCTACGGATGTTAATGAAAAAATTACCCTCAAAGAGTACGCCGCCTACGGCTCAAGTACGGCTGTTTCAAGAGTTTACAGTGCAATGTCGGGCTTTTTCGGCGCACTTGTGGCATCAACCTATCTGGGTCTCAGTGAAAAGGCCTTTGCCGTTTACAGTACGGTTATTTTTGTTCTCGGCTTCTGGGATATTGCAAACGACGTTATCGTTTCCTCTTTCCTTGATAAAAACCGCAGGACCTTCGGCACCTGGGGACGCTTCAAGCCGTGGATTATGCTCACCCTTATTCCCTTTAACCTTGTGCTTATTCTTCAGACCCTGCCCATAAAGCAGTTTTTCCCTCAGGCGGGCGATACCTTCAAGGTTATCTGGCTTGTCAGCCTTTATTTCCTTAACGATGCCTTCAGCACCTTTTACAATGCGGCCCTTACAGCCCTTAATGCCAGAAGAACAACAAACAATCTTGAGCGTGGCTACATTGCCGGAATGGACAGCATTATCGGTACTGCCATAGGCTCTACGGGTACATATATTGCCGCATTCCTTCCTATGCTTATGCCCAATCTTTCAGAGGCGGAGAGATATTTCTACAGCTACAGCTTTGTTGTAGTTTTGTCAATTCCCTTTGCATTCTGGAATATTATTGCCACAAAGGAGCGTATTGCAGAGCCTCCTGTTGTTGAGGCTCCCAAGCTTCGCGATGTTTACAAAAAAATCATCAAAAACAAGCCCCTTGTGCTTTATATGATTTCCGAAATTCTCGGTATCGGCTTCGGTATCGGCTACAGCCTTATGACCTATGCCTTTATTGCCTGCTTCAGAACAGAAACCTTCCACATTACCTTCTTTGAGGGTACGGCTATAGAGTTTACATACCACTACACCGACGGCAATTACGCCGCACTTATGTCGGTTGCATCCCTTGCTACCTTTGTTACAACGGGCATTTCACTTTTTGTTGCTCCTGTTATCCGTAAGTGGGTGGACGACAAAATTCTTTATATCGGTATGAAGTTAGGTACCTTTGTCTGCTTTATAGGAATGTTCCTTTCCGTTTATCCCTATGAGGAAAAGACTCCCCAGCACATTTTCCTTATGGTAGTTTTGTGGTGGGCTCTTCACGGCCTTACAACGGGCTTCTACAATACAATTCCCGGACTTTTACAGATGGCAATTTACGATTACGGCGAATATAAGTTCGGCGAGAGAAACGAGGCTACGGTAAGTGCACTCAAGGGTACGCTTTCAAGAATTATCAGTAACTGCACAACATATATGACAAATCTCTTCCTTGTATATATCGGCTATACAAAGTTTGCGGATACTCCCGAGCTTATGCCCATAGAGGCTAAAAAGAGCCTTATTTATATGTTTGCGATTTTCCCCGGTGCCTTCTCACTGCTGTCAATTATTCCTATGTTATTCTACAAGCTTTCGGGCAAGAGGCATAAGGAAATTGTAAAGGCACTTGAAGAAAAAAGACAGCACAGCCTTGATGAAATTAATGCCCTTGAAACAAATCAGATTGCTCAGTAAATAAAAAGGACGGATTTTATGAAGATAAAAATTGATTGGAAAACCTGCTTTCGGGTAGGCATAAGCGTTTTTGCGGTTTTTCTCGCCATTCATTACTGGACATCAACCGCTTCGCTTATAAAAACCTTTCTCAGTGCAGTTCTGCCTCTTGTTATCGGTGCGGTAATTGCATATCCGCTCAACATACTTATGGAGTTTTACGAAAGGCACATTTTAAAGCGTACAAATAACCCTAAGATATATAAACTCAGAAACGGCATCTGCCTTGTGCTGACGCTTGTAACACTGCTGCTTATAGTTGCGCTTGTTGTGGCCCTTGTGGTGCCTCAGCTTACAAGCTGTATCAAGCTGCTTATTGATAAGGTGCCCGGTGCCATAGATAAGGTTGTGGAGTTTGTTGCACAGTTTGAAATCGTTCCCGAGGATATTCTCGGTATGCTTGAGGGTATTGACTGGAAGTCAAAGATAAGCGAGATTATATCCGTTGCAACAACGGGAATAGGCTCGGCCTTTGATGTTGTGGTCTCCACCGTTTCGTCTGTTGTTTCGGGTGCAACAAGCGGTATACTTGCAATTATATTTGCTGTTTATCTGCTTCTGAGCAAGGATAAGCTTATGGAGCAGACGGACAGAGTTATAAAGCATTTTGTTAAAAAGGATATATATGATAAGGGCAGATATGTGCTCAAAACTGCAAACGATGCTTTTCACAAGTTTATCGTAGGTCAGTGCACAGAGGCCGTTATTCTCGGTGCACTCTGCTCGGTGGGTATGCTTATTCTTCGTTTGCCCTATGCGGCAATGATGGGTGCGGTTACAGCCTTTACGGCACTTATTCCCGTTGTGGGTGCACTTATAGGCGGCGGTATAGGCTTTGTGCTCATTTTTGTTGAGTCGCCGACAAAGGCAATTATTTTCCTTGTTTTCATTGTAATACTTCAGCAGCTTGAGGGTGACCTGATTTATCCCAAGGTTGTGGGCTCGTCAATCGGTCTTCCGGGTATATGGGTTTTTGTTGCCGTTGCTGTCGGCTCGGGAATGTTCGGTATACTCGGTATGATGATAAGTGTGCCTGTTGCCGCTACGGCTTACCGTCTGCTCGGTAATGAGATAAACGGTAAAACAGAGCTTATAAGCAGAAAACAATAAAAGTTCTTTTGATTACTTTTCTTTCAAGAAAAGTAATGGCTGCCCGCCGAGGGCATGATTAAAAAATCGGGGTGAAAGCATGAAAGAAAAAGACTTCGATATAGAAAAGCTTTTAAAATTAAAAGAGCTTGCGGACAAAATCAAAGCTATTCCGGACGCTGATTTTGATGAGGCGCTTGAGGATGAATTTGACGAAGCTTTTGAAGAAAGCGGCTTTGCCGAATTGTTCGGTCAGCTTCTTTCAAAAAGCTTATCTGAACCTGCCGAGCCTGTAACCGAAGAGGAAATATATGAAGAAATAGTTGATAACTTTTTTATTCTTATACAAGAGCTCGGCGTTGAAAATTTCAGTTTTTTCCGCTTTGCCGACTATGAGTACTGCCGTGAGATAATAATTGACGGCAAAAAATACGATTTAGACGGTGAGTTTTGTCACGATGATGAAACGGCAACAGGTGCTTTATGTGCTGTTGATTGCCTTGTTGGCGACATAGAAGATGATTATCAGACAGTTTTAAAAAATGTTGAAAAAATGATAAACATCAGAAACAGGAAATAAACAATCATAATAAAACTAAAAGCACAGGATTTTTTATGAATCCTGTGCTTTACTGCTTCTTATTATTCTGCTCGCCGCAGAGGCGTTACTTTTTTTGCAAAAAAAGTAACCAAAAAAACCTGATTATTCACTCACCCATGAGAAAACATAAATAAGGCCCTTTTCCTCGGGCGGTGTGTCAACATAAGCAAGCTTTCCGCCTATACCCTTTTCCCTTGCCGCAAGCTCAAAATGACAGCCCGCAATGCCTATGTCAAGGCGCTGAATATCGTAGCCCGATGACGGGATGCTCTTTTTTTCAAAAAAGTGAAAGCTGTCACCGCTTTTAAGTATTCGCCAGGGCTGGGCATTCTTTGCAGACGGTGCAAGCCGTACCGCTTCAAGAATGTCAGCGTATTCTCCCGCCCTTTCTTCTGAAAGGGGAGTGCCGAAATCATTTTCAAAAAATATCTCTTCAAAGGCCTTGCGGAAGTCTGCCTTTATGGCTTTACGCATAATTTTGTCAACGGCGTGATTTTTCGGCGCAATATAGCCGACGGGAGAGGCGATGGGAAAAAGCTCGTTTTCGGTGATTTCCATTGCCCTTGCAAATTCACCTCTGTTAAAGGTGCCGCCGAGCCAGCAGGTGCCGAGACCCAGAGAGGCGGCGTAAAGCACAAGCTTTTCAAACACATAGCCTACGGCCTCCTCTGCACCCTTCTGCTTGGTTACCGCAACACCGAGATAGCTTTTTGCACCCTTTATAACTCCGTAGGTGCCAAGGTCCTTTGAGCTGATTTCCTTATCAACATCAAAAAGACTTATTCTCACCCTTGCACCAAAGGGGTGCTCCTGCTCTGAAAGCCCGGTTATATAGTCGTTAAGCTTTTTTCTGTCCTGCTGTGTAAGAGGCTTTTCAATATATGTGCGCACGCTTTTACGTATTTTTGCAAATTCGTTTATATTATAATCAGTCACATTATCACTCCTTTTTTTAACAATTACATTATAGCATTAAAATGAAAATTGTAAATGATAATTAAAAGAATATTTGTATAGTATAGTTTAGAAAAGTAAACAAAAATACATATACTTACAGTTTTATGTTAAATAATAGCTAATAAAAAATAAAAATATGTTACTTTTTGCTTTTTATTGCATTTAATATATAAAGATAATAAAAAGTGAAACTTTGCATTTATAAATCAACGCAAATATACAACTTATTAAGTTGTTTTTGTGTAAGTTATAAAGCTATGTTTCACAATTCAAGAATTAATTTCAATAAGGAGTTTGTTATTATGAGTAAAGTGGAAAGAAAAAAATGTTTTGTTATAACGCCTATTGGTAAAGAGACAGATCCTATAAGAAGGCATATTGATGGAATAATAGAAGCAGCGATTATTCCGGCTTTGGGTGATAAATATGATATTATAGTTGCTCATAAGATTGCTACCCCAGGCACAATAACTAAACAAATTATTAATGAGATATATTCTGATGATTTAGTTATAGCCAATTTAACTGAAAGAAATCCAAATGTAATGTATGAGTTGGCTTTTCGTCATGCAATAGGAAAACCAATGATTATGATTTCTGAAGAAGATACAAACTTACCGACAGATATAATAATGGAGAGAACTATATTTTATCACAATGATGCGAAAGGTGTCTTAGAGTTAAGAGATGCATTGATCAAAGCTGAACAAGCAATTGACTTTAGCGCCAAAATGGGACCGATAATTGATATTATGGGAGACATAAGTCATGATACATCTGTTTTAGAAAATGTTAATGTTAAAGATAAAGAACCTTTGGAATACATAATGAATCGCCTTACAAAGATTGAAGAGGCTGTTTTAATGTCAAACAGAAAAAATAATACTAAAAATCGAGATTTGGTAGAAAGAAGATTGAGATTAGCTATAGATACGGATGGTATGATACGATTAGATGAAGATATTCGAGAAAACATAATAGATAAATTAGAAAAAATAGGCTTTAACATACATATGTTTGTTTTATCGCTATCGGATAAAGTAGTTCGAGTATCTTTTACAGATAATGAAGCGCGTTCATATAAGGCTACCATGGATTGTTTTGGAACAGTGTTTGAATCGTTTGGTATTAAAATCAATGGCACTGATGTATTATAAACATTTGTTTTTAGCTTATTTTTTAATTACAGTAGAAATAAAAAGCGTGGCATATATTTTTTACAAAACATTTTTAGCCATTATCCCAAAAAATAATAGCAATATGAAAAAAATATATGCTTATACTATTGAAACGGGTCAAAAAATTTGTTATTATATTAAGCGGTAAAAAATCCAAACCAATAATAAAATCCGAAAGGAGTATTGTTCATCATGAATTATTCACATGAAGTACAGCAAATGTGTACGGTCAAAAAAGGACCGCACCACGGTCCTGCTCCCATTCCTGAAGAGGGCAAATGGGTAAAGGCTTATGAAATCAAAGACATTTCCGCTTTCACACATGGTGTGGGCTGGTGTGCTCCTCAGCAGGGCGCCTGCAAGCTTTCACTCAATGTCAAGAACGGTATCATCGAGGAAGCTCTCGTTGAGACAATCGGCTGCTCAGGTATGACTCACTCAGCAGCTATGGCAAGTGAAATCCTTCCCGGCAAGACTCTTCTTGAGGCTCTTAACACAGACCTTGTTTGTGACGCTATCAACACCGCAATGCGTGAGCTTTTCCTTCAGATTGTTTACGGCCGCAGCCAGTCAGCCTTCTCAGAGGACGGCCTTTCAGTAGGTGCAGGCCTTGAAGACCTTGGTAAGGGCCTTCGTTCACAGGTTGGTACAATGTACGGCACAAACCTCAAGGGCGTTCGTTACCTTGAAATGGCAGAGGGCTATGTTACAAGAATGGCTCTCGATGCAGACGATCAGGTTATCGGTTACGAATTCGTTGCACTCGGCAAGATGACAGACTTCATCAAGAAGGGTGACGACCCCAACACTGCTTGGGAAAAGGCAAAGGGCACTTACGGAAGATTTGCCGATGCAGCCAAGTATATCGATCCCCGTAAGGAATAAGGAGGTAGACGGACATGGCATTATTTGAAAACTACGAAAGAAGAATTGACAAAATTCTTGCTTGCTTAAAGGAGTACGGCATTTCCTCAGTTGAAGAATGTAAGGATATCTGTGCTGCAAAGGGTATTGACCCTTACAAAATTGTTGAAGAAACTCAGCCCATCGCTTTTGAAAACGCAAAGTGGGCATATGTAGTAGGCTGCGCTATCGCAATCAAAAAGGGCTGCACAAAGGCTGCTGATGCTGCTGCAGCTATCGGCGAAGGTCTTCAGAGCTTCTGTATCCCCGGTTCAGTTGCTGACAACCGTCAGGTTGGTCTCGGTCACGGTAACCTTGGTAAGATGCTCCTTTCAGAAGAGACAGAGTGCTTCTGCTTCCTTGCAGGTCACGAGAGCTTTGCTGCTGCTGAAGGCGCAATCAAAATCGCTCTTAACGCTAACAAGGTAAGAACTCAGCCTCTTCGCGTTATCCTCAACGGTCTCGGCAAGGACGCAGCTATGATTATTTCAAGAATCAACGGCTTCACATATGTTCAGACTGAATTCGACCCCTACTCAGAAACTGTTAAGGTTGTTAACGAAACTGCTTACTCAAACGGTGACAGAGCTAAGGTTAAGTGCTACGGCTCAGACAACGTTCCCGAAGGCGTTGCTATTATGAAGCTCGAAAACGTTGGCGTTTCCATCACCGGTAACTCAACCAACCCCACCCGCTTCCAGCATCCCGTTGCAGGCACCTACAAAAAGTGGTGTGTTGAAAACGGTGTAAACTACTTCTCAGTTGCATCAGGCGGCGGCACAGGCCGTACCCTTCATCCCGATAACATGGCAGCAGGCCCTGCTTCCTACGGTATGACTGACACAATGGGTCGTATGCACTCAGACGCTCAGTTTGCAGGCTCCTCATCAGTTCCCGCTCACGTTGAAATGATGGGCTTGATCGGTGCAGGTAACAACCCCATGGTTGGTATGACTGTTGCATGTGCAGTTGCTATTGAAGAGGCTTCAAAATAATAGATAAATAAAGGGTTTTGAGCCTTTTAGATGAATCACCTGTTCAGAAATGAACAGGTGATTTTTTGCTTGTATGAGAAAACCCCGCCATAGTGGCGGGGTTCAAAAAAGGCTATTGCCTATGAGAATAACAGAAAAACTCCTTATGTGTTAGAATAAAAGCGTGACCTGCCAGTTACGCAAAAAAGACACATAAGGAGGACATTAAAATGTCAGAACAAAATAATGCCACACACAGTTTAGCACATACAAAATGGAATTGCAAATATCATATAGTATTTGCACCAAAGTACAGAAGAAAGGTTTTCTATGGAGAACATAGAGAAGCAATACGAGAAATATTACGAACTCTTTGCCAATGGAAAGGTGTTGAAATAATAGAGGGAGAAATCTGTCCCGACCACGTACACCTGTTGGTAAGCATCCCTCCTAAAATGAGTGTATCAGGATTTATGGGATATTTAAAGGGAAAGAGTAGCTTGATGTTATTTCAAAGGTTCGGGAATATGAAATTTGCATATAGGAACCGTGAATTTTGGTGTAAAGGTTATTATGTAGATACAACCGGTAAAAATACAGCCCCATAAAGAATTACATAGAGAATCAGTTGAAAGAAGATAAACAAAGTGATCAGTTGAGTCTCTTCGACCCAAGAGACCCGTTTACGGGTAGCAAGTAATCCTATGCGTGGCTGGCAGGCCAATAAAAGACGCACTTGTGCGTTGCCTGTAGCATTAGGGCTATGCCCGAAACGGAAAAACCACCCGCTGTGCGGGTGGATATTTATTGCGTTTTTGCCCTCTCACGTATAAGCATACAGCTTCAATGTAATGCATAAGGCGCATTTTTATGCCCGTACCTGCTTGAATTATTGCGGAAAAACAGTATAATTGAATTGTAAAAGAAGGGGGCGTTTCTCTATGCCGAAAATTACTGCAACCAAAAGTCACACAAGCGGTATAGCCTTAGGCGGTATCGGTGCCGGCAGTGTGGAGCTTTTACCCGACGGTGAGCTCCATTATTGGCAGATTGCAAATCCGCCGAGATTTGCTCAAGTAAGCAACGAAAAAAAGGTTGATGACGGAGAGGGCAGCACAGGTGCACTGTCATTCTGGGTGCGCGAAAAAAAAGAGGGCAGAGCCCCCGTTGTGCGCAAGCTCGGTATGAAAACCGACGCCGATGATTTCACCTACCGTATGTTTGCCTGGAATAAGCCGGTGGAAAGAATTGACTTCAACGGCAGATTTCCGCTTTGCGACCTTGATTATAAAGACAGTGAGCTTAGCTGTAGGGTCGGCCTGAGGGCGGTCTCTCCCTTTGTGCCCCATAATTCGGATTTGTCGGCAACTCCGGGCTTTTATATGGATTTTACCTTTGAAAATCCTGCCGATGAAGCTGTTGAAATAAGCATACTGGGCTCGCTTGAGCCGAATTTTGCCAACAAAAAAGAGGGTAATGTAAACAGCCTTCACAGTGTGGATAACGGCTACGCAATACATATTGAGCCCGAAAGAAAATCTGATTCTGCCTGCTGCGGAGATGTGTGCCTTTCAGTTAGCGGCGATGGTGAAAAGTCATATATTACCGCCGATTATTTCCGCTTTATGAAGGAATATATAGCCGGTTATACTTTTGGCGCAACCCAGGAATCCTTTTTGTTTGATTTCAGAGAAAAAGGAGCATTACCCGACAGCAGGACGGGTAAAAGGCCGGATTTGGTTCCTCTGAATTTCCATCTTTTGAAGGATGACCGTCTCGGAAGGCTTTGCGATAAGTATTCCGAGTATCCTTTCGGCAGGTCGCTTCTTCAAAGGGTCAAGCATTGTAAGCCCGACTTTCTCAGCACAAGGGAGGATAAAATCGCCTTTCTCAGGTGCTGCTTCAGACAGATGCTGAGGCTCGGCAAGGAATTCGGCTCCTGCGCTTTGTGCAGTAAGCTTACACTCCTGCCGCAGGAAAAGAAAACAGTGCGCTTTGTTCTTTCCTGGTATTTTCCTAACCTTTACGCCCCTCAACGTAAGAGAACGGGGCACTACTATGAGAATTTGTATAATAGCTCCCTTGAGGTCAACAGCTTCCTGGTCAATAACAGCAGGGATGTTTTTGAAAAGGCGGTTGAATTTGCACAGCTGCTTTATTCTTCAAGTCTTCCCGATGTTTATGCGGATGCCTGGTCGTCAAACCTTTCACAGCTCATAAAAAGCTCTCACTACATCAAAAACGGAAAATTCGGCTTGTGGGAGGGCCTTGGCAACTGCGGCTTCCACACAACCGATATCACCTATCACGCGGCCTTCGGTCTTGTGAGTCTTTTCCCTGATTTGCAGAAAAAGCAGATGAAAATGGGCGCGGAATTTCAGCGCAAGGACGGCAGGGTGCCCCATCTGTTCAAGACCGGCCTTGAACAGGTTGACAACAGCTTCGACAGAGTTGATATGAATATGCAGTTTGTGCTTATGGTATTGCGCGATTATCTCTTTACGGGTGACAGAGCTTATCTTTTGTCGCTCTGGGATAATGTGAAAAGGGCTATGGACTCAATAGAGAGGCTTGATACTGACGGCGACGGCTTGCCCGACCGTGATGCAAAGCGTAACACCTATGATGCCTGGAACTTCTCGGGTGTATCGGCATATATTTCCCTTCTTTGGCTGGCGGCACTTAAGGCGGCGGTTATTATGGCTGAAAAAACGGGTGACACTTCGCGACGTGAAAGGTGGAGCGGGCTTCTTGAAAAGGGTAAAAAATCCCTTGAGGAAAAGCTCTGGAACGGCGAATACTACAACCTTTGGGTTGACGGAAAGCAAACAGATGAATCGCTTATGACAGACCAGCTTGACGGTGAGTGGTTTTTAAGAATGACGGGTATTGACGGTAATATTTGTGATGAGAGAATACGCGAGGTTACAGAGCTTATATTCCGTCATAATTTTGATGTTGAGCAGGGCCTTATAAATGCAACAGTACCCGACGGAAAAAAGACAACAATACACACCTACAAAAACTGCCAGGCAGATGCCGTTTGGACAGGCATAGGCTATGCTTTTTCCGCCCTTGCACTTTCCGTCGGTAACAGTGAAATTGCCGATACTGTAGTTAATTCTATACACAACAATCAGCTGAGGCTCGGTCATTTCTGGGACCATTGGGAGTGCGGACACCATTACACAAGGCCTATGTCAAGCTGGACCACGCTTATTGCGGCATCGGGAATGAGAGTCGATTATGAAAGTAAAAGGCTTTCATTCAGCCCTGTAAGCAAAAATATCACCTTCCCCCTTGTTCTTCCCGATATATTGGCAAAGGTGAGCATCACTGACGGAAGGCTCTGCCTTGAATGCTTGAAGGGCGATTTGAGTCAGTGGGAGATAAAGCTGCGTTAAAATACAAGCAAAAAATGAAACAGATGTAATTTAAGGTTTTAGCCTTAAGTTACATCTGTTTTTTTATGCATATCAGCTTTGCTGCTTTGGGGAGACTTTTTCAGCCGTTTTTTTATTTAATCTTAGGCAGACTTGCGGCTGCAACTGACTGACCTACGCGGCGTGAATTTTCATCGGGGATGTGGAGCTTGATTTTCTTGGAGAGCTCGGGGAATTCCTTTTCAAGAACCTCTTTTGTTCTTTCAAGAAGGATAACACCGCCCTCACCTGAGGTTACACGGCCCATAATGATAACGTGCTTGATATCGTAGAATTCGGTGTAGTATGCGATTGCATAGCCGAAGTAAGCACCGATTGTGTCATAGATTGCGGCGGCTCTTTCGTCGCCCTCTTCCATAAGCTTCTGAACAACCTTAAGCTTTTCGGCGGGGGAAAGGCTTTCGTCAAGCTCAATGCCTGCGGCGGGTGCAAGCTTGATTACGCCGTCCTGTGAGAAGTATTTTACACCGCAGCCGTAGTCGCCTGACCATTCGTCAACCATAGCGTCCTTGCAGTAGTCAACGGGAACAAATGCAAGCTCGTTGAGCCAGCCGGTGATGTTGCCGTCGGGGTCAATGTAGCCGCCTGCCTCGCTTGTGCCCATTGCAACGCCGAGCACGGAGTCGTCATTGAGGTCCATTGCACCTGCAAGGGCTGTTACGTCACCGTCGTTTGCAACCTCAATGGGGATGTTTTCGCCGATTTCCTTTGCAATGTCAAGATACATATTCTTAACTCTCTTTTCGCAGTCCTCTTCACTGACCTTGATGAAAAGTGAAGCGGCCATAATGCGGTTGTTAACATAAATACCTGCTGAGGAAACGCCGATGGCGTCAACTCTGGGCATTTTTGAAGCCGCGGTTTTCATAGCAGAGAGAATGCCCTGGTAGTGATATTCGGGGTCGGAGTTGAGCTTGGGGAACCATACAACCTCTTCGGAGTATACGCTCTTGCCGTCGATAACGGCACTTACCTTTCTGTCACTTCCGCCTGCATCAAAGCCGATGCGGCAGCCGTCAAGGTGTCTGCCGAGGGGGGCGGCTGAGGATTTATCCTCGGGTGCATCCTCAAGTGCACAAACCTCAACCTCAAAGTCCTTTTCGTAGGTCTTTTTCATATGTCCCACATCAAATGCACGAAGTCCTGTGGGAGTGTAGGCCTCTTTAATTCTGTTGCCGACAATGTCAGAGCCTGCAATGAAGAGCTTCCATGCGCCTGCAACCCAGACGAGGGATTTAGCAATTCGTTCAACAAAGAGGAAGTTTTCCTCGTCGTGGCCTGTGCCCTCGGGGAAAATTCTTGTTTTATATGTAGTTGTGTAGCCGTCATTTCTTTCTGCGGCAATGATGATATCCTGACCGTTTTCCTTTGTTGCTTCGCGCATTTCGCGTACAACGAGTGAAAGAGGCTCAAACTGAGGGTCGAGTTTTGCGGGTACCTTAAGCTTCATATTTAATCTCTCCTTTGATAATAGTTTTTTCTATATTGAATTCACTGTCGGTAATGATGATGTCCGCATCTTTGCCTGTTTCAAGTGAACCCTTTACTTTTTCAAGTCCGAGCACGGTGGCAACATTGAGTGATGCACAGTTTACGCACTCATAAAGGGGAATGTCTGAGTTTGTATAAACATTCCACACGCCCTTGTTGAGCTTTAATACACTGCCTGCAACGGTGCCGTCTTCAAGTCGGCAAACAATGCCCTTGTAAATAATTTTCTGTCCGCCGAGAGTGTATTCGCCTTCGGGGAGACCGCCTGCGGGTAAGCAGTCTGTTATAAAGCAGAGCTTTCTGCCTTTTAATTTCCAAAGCATATTGTAAAGACTTGCATCTACATGGAAGGTGTCAACAATTACCTCAGCGCTTACATCTGTATTAAGAGCTGCACCTACAACACCGGGTGCTCGGTGCGCAAGGGGAGTCATAGCGTTGAAAAGGTGAGTAGCGTGCTTTACGCCTGCGTTCACGCTTGCAACGGCAGTTTCGTAAGAAGCAGAGGTGTGACCCATTGAGATAACCACATCTGTGTCACGGGTGATTTCGCGTATTGCCGCAAAATCCTCGGTGTCCTCCTCGGGGGCGAGGGTGATTGTTTTAATAATGTCCGCGTATTCTTTCACAAAAGCGGCATCAGGCTTGAGTATGTATTCCGCTGCCTGAGCGCCCTTTTTGCTTTCGCTTATGAAAGGTCCTTCAGCGTGACAGCCTAAAATTTCACTACCTTCCCATGTTTTGCTTTCTTCCTTCAATGCACGGCAGACCTCAAGAGCCTTGCGGATAGTTTTCATATCCTCTGTCATAGTGGTGGGGAGATAGCCGGTAACACCGTTTGCAAGAAGACCCTTTGAAATTACTCTTATGCTCTCTTCTTCGCCGTCACAGACATCCTTACCGAGATAGCCGTGAATATGCATATCGATAAGACCTGGGGCAACATAACCGCCTTCAGCGTCAATGATTTCGGCATTTTCGGGAACAAAAGCTACGGGAACCACGCCTTCAATTTTATCGGTGTAGAGTAAAGCGCAGTTTTCAGCGATTTTATCCTTGAGAATTATTTTTCCGCCAACGATAGCTTTCATAAAAATATCACATCCTTTCCCATTTTACTAAATTATAGCAAAAAGAAAGGGGCGTTGCAAGGGGTTTGGGGGAGAAAATAAAAAACTCCCATAGGCTTTTTGACGCTTACGGGAGAATCAGTTTTTATAAGGCTTGATGTTATCGGTGCGGTTTAAGAGGTAGTCGGTGCTGGTATTGTGGAAGTCGGCTAATTTTACAAGAATTTCTGTGGGGATATCCAGCTCGCCGCGTTCGTAATTGCTGTAAACTCGTTGACTGCAGGAAAGAATTTCACCCATTTGCTTTTGGGTCAGGTCTTTATCTTCTCTTAAGTCGCGTATTCTCCTGTAAAGCATATAATCACCCCATATTTATTATTGTTGTTAAAATTATATTTTAGCGGATAATGCGCTATTGACTTTTAGCGGAAATTCCGCTAAAATGATATTGCTGGCGTATGACAGGGGATATATAACTGCCATTGCTAAAAAGAACATAAGGAGAAATCGAAAATGAAAAAGAAATTTAAAAAACTATTTTTGTTAATGGCTGTTATTATGACGGCTGTGGTGTGCTTTTCGTCTGAGGGAAGTGCGGTTATTGAAAAAGGAAAGTGCGGAGAAAATGTCAATTGGAGCTATGATACGGCAACAAAAGAATTGATAATCAGTGGTAGTGGAGATATGGATGATACTTATTTTGATTATAAGTATGTTGATATAAATTCTGTAGTAATAAAATCAGGTGTAACAAGTATAGGTGATTCTGCTTTTATGAATTTAAAAGAGTTAAAATTCGTAGAAATAGAAGGAGAAACGATAAAACGAATTGGAAAATCAGCGTTTTCAAATTGCGAAGATTTATTGGAAATAAATATTCCAAATAGTGTTTTAGAAATTGGAGAATACGCTTTTTCTAATTGCAGTATGCTTAAAAGCATAAATTTACCCGATGGATTAAAAAAAATACCGATGTATGCATTTTGGGGGACAAGCTTAAAGAAAGCGGTTATACCTGATAGTGTTACTGAAATTGAAAAATATGCTTTTTATGAATCTCTTTTAGAAGAAGTTTCTTTATCAAAAAATTTAAAAAGAATAGGACAAGAGGCTTTTTCAGTTTGCAATATTATAGAACTCGACATACCAGATAGCGTTGAAGTTATAGATGATGCAGCTTTTAGTTATTGTAGCGAACTTAAAAGAATTAAACTTCCTGAAGAGTTAGAAGCAATTCCAAGTGAATTATTTAGATTATGCAACAAATTAGTGGATGTTAACATACCTATTACCGTAAAAAGTATAGGTGCATATGCATTTGCTTTTTGTGATTCTATTGAAAAAATTATAATTCCGCATGGAGTTAAATACATAAATGAACATACTTTTCATATTTGCAGTTCTCTAAAGGAGATATTTATACCGGATAGTATTAAGAGTATAAGTGAGTGCGCATTTATATTATGTGAAAACCTTTCAGTTGTTAATTATAGTGGCAGTAAAGAGCAGTGGGATGAAATATACATAACGCCAAGTTATAATGAGTGTATAACTAACGCGAATATAAATTATAATTACATTTGCAAACATATAGAAAAAACTTTAGAGGGAAAAACATCTGATTGTAATAATGTTGGTTTAACTGAGGGTAAAATATGCTCGGTTTGCGGAAAAGTTACGGTAGCACAGAAGACGATTGAGAAAAAATCCCACACCTACAAAACCACCACAACAAAAGCAACCCTTAAGAAAAACGGCAAGCAGGTAACAAAATGCACCGTCTGCGGTGATGTGAAATCAAGCAAAACAATTTATTATCCCAAGTCGGTCAAGCTTTCCACCTCAACCTACACCTACAACGGCAAAACAAAAGCACCAACTGTAGTTGTTAAGGACAGCAAGGGCAACACCCTTAAAAAGGACACCGACTATACCGTTAAATACGCAAGCGGCAGAAAGAACCCCGGCAAGTACACAGTAACGGTTACTTTCAAGGGCAAATACAGCGGCACAAAAAAGCTGAGCTTCACAATCAAGCCCAAGGCTCCCTCGGTTACAGATATTTACTCAAAAACAAAGGGTAAGGCTGTAATCAAGTGGAACAATGTAGCGGGAGAGAGCGGTTATCAGCTTTACTATTCAACAAGCAAGAATGGTACCTACAAAAAGGTCAAATCCTATGAGGCAAACAAGCTTGCAGGCTCAAAAACAAAGCTTAAAAGCGGCAAAACCTACTACTTCAAGGTAAGAGCCTATAAGAAAACATCGAGCGGCACGGTTTACTCCTCCTGGAGTGCTGTCAAGAGCGTAAAAGTTAAATAAACCTCAACAGTCCCCAGAATTCGATATTCCGGGGACTGTTTCCTTACTGCTCAATCGGAGCGAAGCGACCCTTTACTGTTATCTATTATTTATTATCCATTATCTTTTATCTTAGCCGCCGAAGCGGCGGCGCTACTGACTCCTTCCACCGCAAGCGGTCCCCCTTCCTCGGGGAGGAAGGCAGCCTCCCTCTTTGAGAAAGGTGGCAGAATTAAAGATTTTGACGGAAGGAGTCAATCGGAACTACGGGGCGTCGCTTCCTAAAATTCCCTGCAAAAAAGCTCCGCAACGCCTGATGCGTTACGGAGCTTTGCGATTATTCAATTTTTCAAAGGTAAATCAGAATGCGATAAAGTTTTCGTTAGCGTCACAGTTGATGAAAGCGGGATATGCGGCGTTTGTCTTAACTGTGGGCTGAGTATCCTGGGTAAGGAGCCAGATAGCGAATTCTGTATGGTCGCTGTTGTCCTTACAGCCAACGTGCTTTGCACCCTTTACAATCCATGTTGTTTCGGGGTACAGGCAGGTTGAAGCGTTTACAACCTTATCGGGTGAGATGTACTCAGCAGCTACGCCTGCAAGCTCCTCGTCTGAAAGGGCGGCACCGTATTTTGCAAATGTTGCACCGCCTGATGTTCTCTTGCTTTCAAGAACGCCGTCACCGTGCATATCGCAGTTTGAGTAGATGGGAAGCTGTGCTGAGTTGTAGTGTGAAACAAAGCTTACCTTTGTGCCTGAAGCATAAACATCAGCAAGGATGTTTTCTGTATCAAACACGAATTCTCTTACATCAGCAATCTCTGCAAGTGCGGTGTCATAGCCGTCCTTACCGTCAAAGAAGAAGCTTACTGCCTCGTCAAAGTATTCATCGGGAATAAGTGCCCAGAGACCGTATGCGGTAGCAAAGGTTTCGCAAAGAAGCTCGTCGTAGATAGCTTCCTTGTTGTTTGTGATTACATCGTCAACAAAGTTTGCAAGTGAATCAACAATGCCGAGAATGTCAAGAAGCTTGATGAAAATCTTTAAGAACCAGTTGGTTGAAACCTTGCTGATTACAAAGTCGCTTAACATACTGCCGCTGATTGTAAGGTCGCCCGTGAAGGCTGAGCCGATGATGTCACCGCCGTTGTGAGCTGATGAAAGGTATACAACACTGTCAACACTGCCTGCGCCGTACTTGTCAAGATAAGCAGTTGTAATCATACCGCCCATGCTGCAGGCTGCAAGGTCAAGCTTGGTTGCGCCTGTTTCGCTTTTTACAAGCTCAAGGAAGCTGTTGAGGTCATCAGCGAGAGCGTCGGGGCTCAGTCTCCAGTCGAAGGTGTAAAGGTATACGTTTTCGCCGCCGAACTTGTTGGCAAGTGAGCGGAAGAGACCGACAGCTGTGTCTGCCCATTCGTCACCGCTTAAGTCAATGTTTGCGGCTGATGTGAGATACTTGGGAATATGTACGCCTGAGTTGAGGGGGTTGCCCTCCTTGTCGCGGGCAATGTCGCTGAATACGCTCTTACCGAAATCAATGATAGCGTTCATGGTAGCGTTTTCGTCGCCTCTCATTTTGTAAGAGCCGATGTCGAGCACAAGGTTGAAAAGGTCAAAAGCGTCAATGCTGATTGCCTTTGAGCCGTCTTCCTTTACGAGTCCCGCAAAGTCAATACCTCTTACAACAACAATGGGGTCACCGTCATATGCAGTTTCGTTTGCTGCAAAAGCGGGAACGCACATTGTAAAAGCAAGGATGAGTGCGAGAACCAATGAAAATACTTTCTTCATTTTAAAAGCCTCCTAAAAAATATTGAGTAAAATTTGGCAAACACATATTATCATAATATAGTATGCTTTGTCAACGCTTTGCCCTGCTTTTTTAGCTCTGTTATAGCGATAAAATGACGGGGGATTTACTTTTTTTACATAATGTGATAAAATGTAACCACGAAGGAGGTAATACTATGAAAAAATTAAAAAATATGCTTGCGGTGCTTCTTTGCCTTGTAATGCTTTTTGCATTCACTGCCTGCCGCGATAATGATGAGAACACGGATGCCACGGCTGAGGGCACAACAACCTCTGCCGCAGTCAAGGAAACCGAGAAGACTCTTGAGGAGGTCGGCCTCAGCATTAAAAGGCTCACGGCTGCAAATCAGCTTGAGACCCTTATGGAAAAGCACGACACACTCACCGTCAGCTGTGAAAGCAGTGACGGAAGCTCATATATCCGCCAGGTGTTCAGATATGACGGAGAGCTTGCTTACGCCCAAAAGGAGAACGGAGCGGTTTCGGGCTTTATAAAGGGTTTTGATTTTGCCGTGGAGAATGGCCGTGTAAAGGCTTACCGTGACATTGAGGACCTTGAAAGGGGCGAGGAGCTTGACATGGACGACCTTGTAACAGACCTTTTTGAGGATAAGAAGCTTGTCTGTGTAAGCGAAGAGGGCGATGTGTATAAGCTTAAAAGCCTTTCAGAGGATGAAAGCAAAAAGGCACAGCGTTATTTTTACTTTGATAAGGAAAGCCTTGCCCTTACGTCGGTGAGCTTTGAAAACTCCGTGGGTAACAAAGAGGATGTAACCGTAGTCTATGACGGTGAGCTTGAGGACTTTGCAAAGGAAATAGCCGATGCCTTTGACGGCGAAATGAAAACCGTTAAAATCGTTGCCGAAATTGTGGGCGACGGTGCCGTTGAAAACGTGAACGTCAGCCTCAGCCTGCCATCTTGCTGGGAATACGTGCCCTCGGGTGATGGCCGCATAGATTACTATATGAACGACACTATGACCGAGGCTTATGCTTACCCCGGTGACGGCGAGGACTATACCCTTTACATAAGCAACATCTTTGACGAGGATGACAGCGGTAAAAAGTAAACTTTATTAAAAAAGAAGGGGCGCCAGGGCGCTCTTCTTTTTTGCAGGGCGGTAAGCTTCAGAGTGAGCCGCGTGCCTTGCCGGCTTATATCAAATCTGCATAACAATATAACTTTTAAACATTATTTTTTTACATTCTGCCTATTGCAAAATTGATTTGAAATAAGTATAATGTACTGGAATAGTAGTATGGAGTACAAGGAGTAATTTTAGGCTACGATTAAATTTTCATTATGAAAGGAAGTTTTTACTATGCTTCAGAACGCACCCACAAAGAACAAGAGCGTCCTTGAGTGGCTTGAGGATAAGCTTGCTCTCGTAAACCCCGATAAGGTTGTATGGATTGACGGCTCAGAGGAGCAGATTGAGGCTCTTCGCGCAGAGGCTTGCTCAACAGGCGAGCTCACAAAGCTCAACCAGGACCTTCTTCCCGATTGCTATCTTCACAGAACAGCAGTAAACGACGTTGCCCGTGTTGAAGGCAGAACCTTCATCTGCGCCCCCACAAAGGAAGAAGCAGGCCCCACAAACAACTGGATGGACCCCGCAGAGGCTTATGAAATGCTTTACGGCATTGCAAAGGACAGCTACAAGGGCAGAACAGCATACATCATTCCCTATTCAATGGGCCCCGTAGGCTCAAAGTTCTCAAAGGCAGGTATTGAGCTTACAGACTCAATTTACGTTGTACTCAACATGGTTATCATGACAAGAGTAGGCTTCAACGTGCTTGAAAGCCTCGGCAACAGCAACGACTGGGTACGCGGTCTCCATTGCCGTTGCGAAATCAACGAAGAAAAGAGATACATCTGCCAGTTCCCCCAGGATAACACAATCATCTCAGTTAACTCAGGCTACGGCGGAAACGTGCTTCTCGGTAAGAAGTGCTTTGCTCTGCGTATCGCTTCAAACCAGGGCAGAAAGGAAGGCTGGATGGCTGAGCATATGCTCATCCTCGGTATTGAAAATCCTCAGGGCGAGGTTAAGTACATCTGTGCAGCATTCCCCTCAGCTTGCGGTAAGACCAACCTCGCTATGCTCATTCCTCCCGAGGGCTACAAGGCTAAGGGCTACAAGGTATGGTGCGTAGGTGACGATATTGCCTGGATCCGTAAGGGCGCAGACGGCAGACTTTACGCTATCAACCCCGAAAACGGCTTCTTCGGCGTTGCTCCCGGCACAAATATGAAGTCAAACCCCAACGCTCTCCTTTCAACAAAGAAGGGCACAATCTTCACAAACGTTGCTCACAACCTTGATGACAACACAGTATGGTGGGAAGGCCTTGACAAGAATCCTCCCGAAAATGCAGTTGAGTGGACAGGCAAGCCCTGGAACGGTAAGGTTGACGAAATCAAGGGTGCACACCCCAACAGCCGTTTCACAGCTCCCGCAAAGAACTGCCCCTGCATCAGCAGTGAGTTCGAAAATCCCGACGGTGTACCCGTATCAGCTATCGTATTCGGCGGCCGCCGTGCAAAGCTTGCTCCCCTTGTTTATCAGTCACGTGATTGGAACCACGGTGTATTCGTAGGCTCAATCATGGCTTCAGAAACAACAGCAGCAGCTGCAGGTGCAGTAGGCGTTGTTCGCCGTGACCCCATGGCAATGCTTCCCTTCTGCGGCTATGATATGGCTGACTACTGGCAGCATTGGATTGACATCGGTGAAACTCTTGAGGCTGACAAGGCTCCCAAGATTTTCAACGTTAACTGGTTCCGTAAGGACGACGAAGGCAACTTCATGTGGCCCGGCTTCGGTGACAACCTTCGTGTTCTTGAGTGGATTATCAACCGCTGTGAAGGCAAGGTAGGCGCACAGGAGACTGCTATCGGTTACCTTCCCAACGCTGAGGATATCAACCTTGAAGGCCTTGAAGGTGAGGTTACTGTTGAAAGCCTTAAGAAGATTCTTGACGTTGACAAGGCTCTCTGGGCTGAGGATGCAAAGGGCATTGAGGAGTTCTATGCAAAGTTCGGCGACAAGCTTCCCAAGGAGCTTCGTGCAGAGCTTGAAACTCTCAAGGCTAACACAGCTGAATAAGGAAATCAGGGTTCTTTTGGTTACTTTTCTTGCAAGAAAAGTAACGCCTGACCGGCGAGGTCAATTATACAAAAATCAAATGCCGCGACGAAAGTCGCGGCTGTTTTTTATGCAAACAACAAATAAATTTATAATATTTGTAACTTTTTAATATTGCAATCTGTTTATATATATGAAAGGCCTTTTAAATTACAGGAAAGGAATAAGCTTTATGAACAGAAAAATCTTTGTAATGCTGTCGGCAATGCTTTTTGTATTTTGTGCCCTTAGTGCCTGTTCAACGGCGAAAAAGCCTGAAAATGAAGCAACATCAACTACTGTTGCTTCAACAAGCGAGCAGACAACATCGATTAACGCTGAAAATACGCAACCCACATCAGATGCAGAGACATCAATTTCTGAGAGGGAGATAACCTCATCATCAACAACAAATACCTTAACAACCGAAAATACAACAACTGCATATTCAACAACAACTCAAACAACCGCACAGGTGCTTTTGCCTGAAGAAATGGCGAAGCTGCCCGATTATCCGTCTTATTACTTTGTGTGGGCTCTTGACGAAGAGGGTATTGAGAATGCCGCAGAAGACCCGGAAACAATAGAGTATTTTACTTATGACGGAAAGCCTGTTACTGTGTTCTGTCAGCTTTTTAACGCATCCTCAAAGGCTTGGGAATTCGGTTTGTTTGTTGAAGTGGACGGGATTTTGCAGAAAACAGAAATTGACGGTCAGACAGGTGAAATTCACCGACTTGAATTAAAGCCACTTGAAAGCAGTACGGTAAAAATGACCTTTGTGCCTAATGTGGGAGAAAAGGGCGAAATAAGAAGCCTTTCATGTGCGGTTTTGGTTTCACCAAGCTATATCGCACAGGAAGATGATGACTACGGAATTTATCTTGAACCCGGAATTTCTGGCAATTTTCCTCTTGTGATGTATGCCGATTCAACACAAAATGCCGATATAACCGATGATTCTTCTTTGTATAAGGTTTCTTCCGTGAACAGAACAATTTATTCGGTTTATGAGGAAAGTAACAATCTTGAAATATTTGAGTGTTATCCTTTTTGTTATATCTATGAGGATATTGGTTCTTACATAAGTAAAGAGTCCGGTTCTTTTGTAAGAAAAACAAAAATAACTGCAAAGGCATCGCCGGACAGCAGACTGATTATAAATCTTCACGGAAAACCGGGTACATACAGAGTGTCACTTTATCTTAACGGAGAAAGAGTTAATGCTTTTGACGGTAAAGGTTATCTTGATGTAAAAATAGGGGAAAAACAGCAGGCGGAAATACCGGTTATAATTGATACAAGAAAGCTGAAGGGTGCAAACCGCATAGAAGCATATTACAAAGAGCTTAACTGCGATTTCACACAGGAAAACAGCCTTATTTTTTCATCGGGTCCGCAGAAGTATATTGTGAAATAAAACAAAGGAGGGCAATTTATGTCAGAAGCATCATCGGAAAAAGCGCAGAAGCTTCGTCTGATTTATGAGAAATATAAAAACAGAATGTACATTTCTGCCTGCAGAATTCTCTGCGATCCCTTCGTTGCCGAGGATGCCGTGCACGAAGCTTTTGTTGCTATTTTACGGCACATAGAAAAGATTGAAGATGTTGATTCCGTAAGCACGGCGTCTTACTGTATAAAGGCGGCAAAAAATACTGCAATCAATATGTCTGTCAAAAGAAGCAGGGAGTCGGCTGTGCCTGTTGATGAAGTTGACGAGGTTTTTGATGAGTCTATGCTTGATATGATTTGCTCAAAAGAAAATTTTGATATTGTTGTATCCGCAATAATGAATCTTGATGAAAAATACCGTGATGTGCTGAGCCTTTATTACCTTAACGAGCTTACGGTAAAGGAAATGGCAGACTTGCTGTGCAGAAAAGAATCTACTGTGAAGCAGCAGCTTTCAAGAGGCAGAAAAAAGCTTATAAATATTATATCAAAGGAGATTGAAGATTATGGCAAGGAATCCGTTGCTGAGAAAAGCGTTTGAAGAAGCGGCTGAAAGAGAAATTGAAAAGCTTCCGAAGGAAGAAAATATTATAAGATCTTATAGTGATGAATTCAAAGAAAAAATGGAAGAGCTGATTGAATTTAAGCATTCGGCAACAAAAAGAAAAATACGTTTCGGAAAGGTTGCAGTTGTTGCGGCGGTTTTGGCTGTTGTACTGGCTTTTACGGCCTCGGCATCACTTGGGGGAGACAGCTTTTTCAGGCTGTTTATACGGGAGCCCGACTATGAAAATTATGAAAAGCTTGATATTGAAGCTGAGGGCGCATACGAGAACGAAGAATTTTTTGTTGAAGAAGAGCTTGAATATACAGGAAAGCCACTTGTGCTGAGATATACTGTTGATACGGGTGAAACCTGGACTTGGCCGGACAAGGTCATTATGATTTATATTGACGGCGTAAGGCAGACCTTTACTGCAAAAACTGTTGAGGGAGAGCAAGAAAATATAGAAATGCTTTATCTCAGAAACGAAAAAGGAAGGCAAAAAAGCTTTGAAATCACCCTTGAACCGAACATCGGTAAGTGTGGAGACGAAATGTATCTTTCCGTTGTTGCGGTTTTTGACCCCGAGGTTAATTATTATCCTCAGTGTAAAACAGAGCATAAGCAGTTAAGACCCGTGCATTATGATGACAATGCAGATAATCTTTGTGATATATGCTCGACGGATATTTCAAAGGTGAAAAGCGGTCCTGCTTCGTTGACCGTTCAGTCTGAGTCGATGATAAAAATCGTTATGAAAAAGGATGCTCCTTCAGAAACAAGGGTAACGAAAAATTATTCAGGGCTCAGAGTGAGTGACCTTGATAAAACAATCTACAAAAGCTATGAATATGCAGACTCTGACGGCAAGCATAATCAATATGATACCGTGGAAGGGCTTTCGGCTGTTATATATAAGAAAATAAAGGATAGCTATTATTGGCAGTGGGGCGCAAGGTGTCACAGCACAAGGATTAAAACAAAAGCCGTAAGTGACGATGAATTTATAATAAATCTGCACGGCGCAACGGGTAAGTACAGAGTGAGTCTGTTTGTCAACAATGAAATTCAGCCTGTTTTTGACGGAAGCTTTTATGCTGATGTTGAGGTAGCTCACGGCAAACAGACTGAGCTTACGGTTAAGCTTGATACAACAAAGCTTATTGAGGGCGATAACTACATTTATGTTATGTATGAAAAGCTTGACGGCGAGATTGATGAATTCCGAATGGTAGACAGAGGCAATGCTTATACGGTTGAAGTAAAATAAAATATTTACCCCATAACCTTGACAACCAAAATCCGAAAATGTATAATAACTGTAAATAAACCTTCGGAGGTATGAACAATGAAAAAGCTTTTAGCAGTTCTTATGTCAATCGTTATGATGTTTACTCTTGTGGCTTTGCCCGCTTCTGCAGCTGATGAGGCCGCTGACGAAATCACTATGGAAGAAGTGGTTGAAACAGTTGAGCTTACAGTTGACCTTATCAAGGATACACTCATTCAGGTGCATTTTATCGTAGGCACAATTCTCGGTATACTCGAGAAGGAATGTCCCCTTTGCGGTGAAATCCATGTTGTGGATTTAGAAGCCGGCGACGCTGAAAACGGTGAAGCAGGCGAAGAGGCTCCCGAGGAAATCCCCGAAGAAGCACCCGAGCTTGCCGCATAAATTAAATGAGAAAAACAGATGTGTTTTCAGGTAAACGCAAACACATCTGTTTATTTTTTTGCTTTTATTCTGCTTTATTGCAGAATTTTTTTAATGAAAGTATTCTCTTATGTCTATTGCCGCACCCTCCAGCTCCAGCTTTTCTTCATAAAGCAGCCGAAGCAGTCTGTTAAGCCGTTCAACCTCTCCGAGGTTGTGCCTGAGGTGTGCGTCCTTTAATTTTATGCGGTTTTCCTCAATTGTTTTCTTCTGCTTTTCTATTGAAAGCTCATACTGCGTGTAAAGCTCTTCAAGACTTGTTCTCATGTATCCGTCCTTTCCCGTCTGTTACCGAAAATAATATAGTCGCTCGTTGTTGAATAAAGCCTGCATAATACCGCCAGCTCACCGGCCGTAAGCTCAGCTCCTCTTTTTTCAATAAGCTCAAGGCGGTCCTCGCTTATGCCCGAGACCCTTGCAATTTCCTTTTGAGTAAGCTCCTGGCGAAGCCTCAGCGCGCGCAGTCGCTGTCCTATGCTTTCGCCCTCAAAGGGGCAGCAGGCAGGGCGGCGGCTTTTTATGATAAGCCGTGCCGTTTCGTTAAAATCCTTGCCGTAACGGTATTCTACGGCGTATTTCAGCTTTTCGTAAATTATGCTGTTGATTCTCTTTTCCTTGCGGCTGAGGGTGGATTTGTCAAGCTTCATTATTTTTGAAATTTCCTCAAGGCTTTTTCTTTCGTACCAGTAAAGCTGTACAAACTTCTGCTGAGTTTCGTCAAGCTCGTTTTTTATAACGGCTCTCACAAGTGCGTAAAGCTCTGTTTTGCGTTTTCTCAGCGTATATTCGTCTATTGTTTCGTCTGCCTTGCTTTGCCAGAGTGAAAAGGCGCGCCTTGCCTCTGCAAGCTCACAGGCCGTAAAGCTGTTTTCGCTGTGTGCCATTTATTTCTCCTTGATTTTTCATTCAACGCGTCGAACATTTGTTCTATATTCAATTTTAGAGAGAAAAAAAGAAGCTGTCAATATTTAACTGAATTTTAAGGGCTTAATGTCCTTTTAAGGGGATAATAGCTGCTTTTGCGAAAAAAATTATGTTACTTTTTCAAAAAACTTTAATTTAATTTAAATTACGTGCTTTACATTTACGGTTGAGAAAAAATTATATTTCTTGCAGGGCTAAAAGACCCTTGCTTTTTTCTGCATTTTAGTGTAGAATATTAAAATAATAAATTAGTAAAGGATGAATCCCAATGGCAAAACAGGAAAAAAGCGCTGCAGAGCTCTACCGTGAGGAGAGAAAACAGCGTATTGCCAAAGCGGCAAAAAACAATTCAAAAAAGCACATCTCCGATAAGACTCAGAAAACTATCGTTTCTGTAATAGCAATTGTTCTTGTTATTGCAATTGTCGGTGCAATTACCGGCGGCATTGTAAAGAACAAGGGCGTTTTTGAAAGAAACAAGGTTATTATGACAATCGGTGACACTGAAATTGATAAGTATGAATATGCTTACTATTACAGCAGCACACTCCAGAACCTTGCATCTCAGGCTGCACAGTTTGATATGTACTACGGCAACGGTATGGGTGCAATGTATGTAGGCTACGACTATACTCTTATGCCCGACGAGCAGGCCTTCTCAGGTGAAATTGAAGGCATTGAGGAGCCCACCTATGCCGATTACTTCGGTCACCAGGCAATTGAGTCACTCAAGTATGTAAAGGCTTGCCTTGCCTATGCGGCTGAAAACGGCATTGAGCTTGAGGACGAGGACTACGCAAAAGTTGATGAGACCTTTGCAACAATCGAAGAAAACCGCGTTAACGAGGATGGCTCCAAGTATTCCGTCGGTGCATATCTCCGCCTTTCCTACGGCGACGGTATGACTGAGAAGCTTTTCCGCCGCATTATGGAAGAGCAGACCCTTGCACAGAAGGTTATGGAAATAAAGCAGGAGGAATTTGCAGCAAGCTATTCCGATGAAGAGGTTGAGGAAACCTACAAAAAGGGTATTGAAAACTACGGTGTTGTAAGCCTCAGAAGCTATACCTTTGATGTTGAAAAGGATGAGGATGCCGAAAAGGCAACCGACAAGCAGATTGCTGCCGCAAAATCAAAGGCAGAAGCCTTTAAGTCAAAGCTTACTGACGAAAAGTCCTTCAAGACCATTGCTTCAGAATATGCTGAGCTTGCAGATGACGAGGATTATAAGGATTACCTTACAGACGATAGCCTTACCCTTGAAGAGGACAGCGAGGTTTCAAACTACTCAACAGACGAAAAGCTTCTTGACTGGGTCAAGAGTGCAAAAGCAGGCGACACCTACGTTGTTTCCACAGATACAGACAGCACGGTCTATATGATGGTTGAGCCCGTTCACAAGGCTGACGATTCAAAGACCTACGATGTAAGACACATCCTCATCAAGTTCCCCGAGGAGGAAGACACTGAGGAAGAAGCAGAAGCTACAGATGAAACAGCAGATTCAGAAGAAGCTGAAGAAGCTAAGGAAGAAAAGACAGAGGACAAGCAGGAGGTTGAGGTTAAGGAGCTTGACACAAGCAAGTACGACGTAACCGTTGTAAACAACGTTAAGACTCCCGTAACCGATGCTGAAAGCTACAACAAGGCCGTTGACGTTCTTACAGCTTACCTTGAGGGCGACAAGACAGAGGATGACTTTGCAAACCTTGCAATGCTCCACTCAGCTGACGGCAACGCTTCAGAGGGCGGTATCTATGAGGACGTTACCGAGGGCTATATGGTAGCTGAGTTTGAAAACTGGGCACTTGACGAGGAAAGAAAAGAAGGCGATGTAGGTATTGTTGAAACCACCTACGGTTACCACATTATGTACTTCATCGATGCCGAAACAACCACTTGGTCAGACACAATCAGAAGTGACCTTGCAACCGAAAAGTACTCAGAATTCACTGAGGAGCTTGTTGAGGCTGACAATGTCAAGGCCGGCGAAATTGATGCCGATATGGAAGCTGATGTTGATGAAAGAATGGAAAAGCTTGCACGTAATCTTTACAACAGCATCCAGAGCCAGATGTCATCATACAGCTATTATTAAGAAGAAAAGGCTGTAAGGGAGCCGGTTTATAAGGATGTTAAGCCTTAAATTTAAGGTGCACGGCAGTTTTTATCACTAATAAAACTAAATAGTAAAATTCCCGTAATACTCGCGTATACGGGAATTTTTTATAATGCTAAACAGCTCAGATTACCGCATAAAAGTTTGATTCCCAGGCAGGAATGTAGGGGTGGTGGCGGTAATAAATCTTATAGTTACCGCAAAGCTCGTTTATTTTAAGCGCAAGGGTGAACATATCCTCGTTGCGGTGATAGGCACAGATGTAAAGCTTGGGCAGATACTGCCTTATTGTGTGTTTTGCTCCCTCAAGTGCCCTTAGCTCCGCACCCTCAATATCCATTTTGATAAAGGTAACCTCATCCTTTACAACATTGTCAACGCTGTCAAATTCTACGGGTATGCCTTCATCTGCCTGGTGGGAATTTCTGCCATTTTTCTTCTGAAAGAAAAGGGTTTCTTTTTTATCCCACGCACCGAGGTTATAACGCTCAATGTTTTTCAAAGCCTCTGTTTTGGCGCAAAGCTTTTTATGGTTTTTTGCATCGGGCTCAAGAGCAATTATTTTTTTATATCTGCCGCCCGTTGCTTCGGTGAATTCTCTTATTGTGTCGCCGTCATAGGCACCAAGGTCAACAATAACCTCGTTTTCGTCAAGGTGAAGTATTTCTTCGTAAAGCAGGTGCTTTTCATATTCGGCATCAAAAAGGTAGCTGACCTTTCCGCTTATTTTAAAATTGAGCACGTTCAGAAAGTCTTTTTTTGACCTTTCGTCATAAAGAAGCTCATAAGCCTTATCAAAAAGGGCGTCGTTTTCCTTAACAAAGTCAAGGGTGAAAAGTCCCTTGCCCGCAACGGGCACGGTGGGGGAGTAAAGCTCATATTCCTCACTCATTTTTTTAACCTTATCAAGGGTTTCTCTGTCGTGAACGGCAAAGGTCATAAGTATAATAAAATTCTTGTATTTCTCCTTGACCTCGGCAAAGGTTAGCACTTTTTTGCCGTGAAAAAAATGTCCCCTTACAAAGCCGTCAGAGGCAAAAACATCACTGAAGCAAAGCCCGAGTGAGTCAAGCACCTCAATTATCATATCCGCACCGTTGCCCATGCCGTAAAGAACGATAGGCTTATCTGCGGCTTTAAGATAATCCCATAAGGGGATTTCCTTGATTTTTTCTGTCATTCCGTTACCCCGCTTTCAGAGTGGTCTACGTGTAATTTTATCATAACAAAAAATCATATTCAACGCTGCAGAAATAAAATCTGAAAAAATTTCATAAAATTAACTGTACAAACCGCAAAAAATATGCTATAATCTGTAACACAAATAAAAAAGGAGGTAAGTTACGGTATGAAAAATGTAAAAAGAATTGCAGTCATCGTTCTTTCCGTTCTTGTAATTCTCTCAGCTTTTACTGCTTGCGGCGGCAAGTCTCCCGATAAGCTTATCATCGGCTCATGGAGAGATTCCACAGGCACAACAGGCTACGAGTTCAAGGAGGACGGCTCATGCATCATCACCTATGCTGACGTTGTTGTACCCATCATCAACATCAAGTATACAGGTGAAACTGTTGGTACTTATACCATTACTGAGCTTGAGGACGGCACCTTCAATGTGAAGATTATCTACACTCTTCTGAGCAAGACCATCACCAAGGAATACAAGTTCAACGTTGAAAACAATGCTCTGTATCTTACAGATATTACCGACGGCACCCAGACTGTTTATATGGCTTATACACCTGCAGAACCTTCAACAGACCCCGCACAGTCGGACGTTGCTGCCTAAGTAAATAAAAGCGGAGCATTCATCTGAATGCTCCCTTATGTTTTTTAAAGGAAGTCATAATATGAGTAACATAAATAAAATTCTTATAACAATAGTAAGCTGTGTATTTATGGTGTGTGTTGCTTCGGTGAGCATTGTAGGCATTGTTACCTCAAATAAAAACGAAACAACAACCGCGGCGGCCGATACTCAGCCTCAGCAGGGCGGTGAGGGCACAACCGCGGCGGGTGCACCCGTTGCCTCCGGTGATACACAAGGTACCTCACAGACAACAACCGTAAAGCCTCAGGACACTTCTTCAACTGCCTCAGCACAGCCTTCAACAACGCAGACAACGGCTTCGCCTGCCGTAACGGGCAGCCTTGAATCCGACATTCTCGGCTCCTGGACAGACAGTGCGGGTATGAGCGGCTACGAATTCCTTGAGGGCGGCAAATTCAACTGGACCTATGTTGACCTTGCGGGCTTCGGTGTTCCCTTCAACGGAAAAACCTCGGGCGTTTATACACTCGAAGGTGATACGCTTACAATCAAGTATTCAATTTATTCCGCAACTATCAAAAAGATGTACAGAGTATCGGTTTCGCAGAACGAGCTTTCAATGTATGACCTTGAGGAGCACGAAACCTCAACTTACGTAAGGGTGGTGACACAGTGACCGGGCAGGAAAAGGTATACGCGGCTCTTGATGAGATCGGCATTGAATATAAGGTGATTCACCACGAGGCGGTCACCACAATTGAGGATATGGACAAGCTCGGCATTTTTACCGACGGTGAGGTATGCAAAAACCTCTTTTTGCGTAACGCCAACGGCAAAACCCATTACGTTGTTTCCATGCTTAAGGATAAGCACCCTGACATTCAGGCAGATATAAGAGGTCAGCTCGGCTGCTCAAGGCTTTCCTTCGGCTCGGATGAGAGACTTAAAAAGCACCTCGGACTTGAGCCCGGTGAGGTTTCACCCTTCGGCATACTCAACGATGACAATGCTGACGTAAACATTGTACTCGACAGTGATTTGAAAAAGGTTGACGGCTATATAGGCTTTCATCCCAACGATAACACGGCCTTCCTCTGGCTTAAGTTTGATGACCTTATTAAATTCATCAGGTCAAGGGGAAATGATATTTATTATATCAATATTTAAAAGTAGTAAGTAGTGAGTAGTAAGTAGTAAGGAAACCGCCCTTAAGGGGCGGTTTTGCTATTGTTCACTGTTTGTTGTTGTCTGTCGTCTTTGACTTTATTTTTTCTGCATATTCTATTAAAATAACCCGTTCGTTTTCTGCCTTTCCGTCAATTACCGCCTCAAGGAGAAAATCAAGTGCTTCGCCGATTTCTTTGCCCCTTAAACCGAGGCTCAGCATATCTCTGCCGTTTACGGCAAGGTGCTTTAAGGAAAAGCACTCCTCTTTTTTCAGAATTTCGTCGGCAAGAGCCTCGAGACGGTCAAAGTGGGTGCTTCTTTCGGCAAACTCGGGGGCAAGGCCTGCCGTATCGGCACGCTTAAGGGTGATAAGGTCGTAAAAGAGCTCCTTGCCCATTGAAGCAAGCCTTCGCTTTATGATTTTTTCGCTTTCCTCAACGGGGGTATCGTGAAGCTTTATAAGGCGAAGAACCTTTTCCTTTGTTTTGTTGTCACACCTGAGCTCAGTGAGCCGCCTTTCGGCAATGAGGGTACTTTTTGAAGCGTGGGTGTAAAAGTGTCCCACTCCCTTTTCGTCAAGAGAAAAGCAAAAAGGCTTTGCACTGTCGTGAAACAGTGCCGCAAGGCGAAGGTGCAGAACGGGGGGAGTGCTTTGCGTAACAACTGCCGTGTGGGTAAGCACATCGTAAATGTGGTGAAAATTATGCTGCTCAAAGCCGTGCATTGCATTTATTTCGGGTATTACCTCGCCTAAAACGGGTGCAAATTCTATGAGTGTGCTTTCTATGCTTTTTCCGCACAGCATTTTTGAAAGCTCTGTGAAAATTCTTTCCGCAGAAATGTTTCTGATAAGGTGCTTACAGCTGAGCATAGCTTTTTTTGTTTCCTCTTCAACACAAAAGCCGAGGGTGGCGGCAAAGCGGATTCCTCTGAGTATTCTCAGTGAATCCTCTTCAAAACGCTTTACGGGGTCGCCAACACAGCGTATTATTTTATTTTCTATGTCTGTTTTTCCGCCGAAAAGGTCAATAAAGTCTTCCTTTTCGTTATAAGCTATACTGTTTATTGTGAAGTCTCTTCTTGAAAGGTCCTCGGATAAATTGCGGGTGAAGGTAACCTTATCGGGGTGGCGGTTGTCACTGTAGGTGCTTTCAATGCGGTAGGTGGTTATTTCAAAGGCAACGGAGTTTATAATAACGGTTACCGTGCCGTGCTTTATGCCTGTTTCTATAATTCTTTTATCTGAAAAGACCGCTTTTATTTCGTCGGTTGTTGCGTTGGTTGTAATGTCGCAATCGTTGGCGGGGATGCCCATAATGAGGTCTCGCACACAGCCGCCTACGCAGTAGGCCTCGTAGCCGCAGGCAATAAGGGTGTCAATTATATAGCCTGCTTCATCGGGGATAAGACTCACGTTTTCACCTTCTTTATCGGGATTCATACCGTTATTATACACCCTGTTGTGAAATTTTTTCAAGACGGTTGAATTATATTCTGTTTTATGCTATTATTATAATGAATAAATTTGAACAAAAAGGCAGTGAAAAATTATGGCTAAAGAATTCGGTTCATTCAGAAAGGCCACCTTCGGCTTTAACAGAAAGGATGTAATTGCTTACATCGAAAAAATGCGTAACGAATCCTACGAATATAAAAAGCAGGTTGAGGATACGGTGAACAGCCTCAACGAAAAAATCCGTGAGCTTGAAAATGCCGCAAGGCTTATGGATGAGGCAGTGCCTGCCGAAAAGGCTGACACTGAAAAGGGAATTACGGCAGAAGGCTGTAAGGATATCGGTCAGGCAACAAAGCACCTTAAAACCGTTGCCGACGAGCTTTGCAGAAGCCTCGGCGACTTTATGGACAAGCTCAGCGAAAAAGGCCTTTTTGATGCTGCCGCACAGCCCGAGCAGGTTACGGCGGCCGCTGATAAGATAAGTGAAGAGGAGACAGTCAGCCTTGTTGACGGTATTCTCGCTTCAATCTCTTATCTCGGCACGCAGGTCGCCGAAATTGAAAAGGCAGAGAAAAAGCCGGAAGCTGTAAGGGAGGCCGACGTTTCGGCAATTCTTTCGGGCTTTGCATTTATTGACTGATAAAATCGGAAAATATCAGTAATTTTGAGTGGTGAACAAATGAAGAAGAACAGAAAAATATCAGTGCTTTTTTCGGCGGCACTTTCATTTGCGGTCGCGGCGGTGTTATTTGCCGTCGGAGCCTTTGCCGCTTCGGACGATGCCTTTGAAAAGCAGCTTGCCGCTTTTCCGGAAAGCTACCGTCCCTATCTCAGACAGCTGCATGAGGACTATCCCAAATGGAGCTTTGAGCCCTTTTATACGGGACTTGATTGGCAGACGGTTATAGATAATGAGCACGACGATTACGCTCTCGTTTATAATCCCGATGCCGCACGGATATTCAAAAGCCTTGATGCGGATGATTATGATGCGGAAAATGACAGGTTCTATTACAAGGACGGCTCCTTTGTTGCGGCCAGCCGTGTTGCCGTTGAATACTTTATGGATCCCCGTAATTTTCTTGATATAGGCGGCATTTTTCAGTTTGAAAGCCTTTCCTTCAGCTCTCTTTACACCGTAGATATGGTTGAGGCTGTGCTTGAGGATTCCTTTATGGGCGGCACAAAAATGACCTGGGTTGACAAAAAGGGCAAAAAGCAAAGCTCCTCAAAAACCTATGCCCAGGCTATTTATCAGGCAGGCAAGACCTATAATATCAATCCCTGCTTCCTTGCTTCAAAAATTCTTAACGAGGTAGGCAGCAAGGGCAGTGAAAGCGTTTCGGGCACCAACGACAATTACCCGGGTATATATAATTTTTACAACATTGGTGCTACCGACGGAGCGGGTGCGGTTGAAAGAGGCCTTTTGTGGGCTTCGGGCAGTGAAAGCAAAAAGACCACCTATTCCCGTCCGTGGACAACGCCCGAAAAATCAATTATGGGCGGTGCCGAATTCCTTGCTGAGGAATATATTTCCGCAGGCCAGTTTACGGGATATCTGCAGCGCTTCAACGTTAACCCGAAAAGCGATTACGAGCTTTATACCCACCAGTATATGTCCAATCTTTCGGGTGCTCTTTCTCAGGGCTATTCAACCTACAGAGCCTATAAGGAGATGGGTATTCTCAAAAAGAGCCTTACCTTCTCAATCCCCGTTTTTGATAATATGAGCAATGCTGACGGCAAAGGCAGCCTTCAGGGCGCCGAAACGGCAGAGCAGTACGGCACAATCTCCCGCGATTACCGTTATGTAAGAACGGGTCCCTCCGTTGACCACGAAATACTTACCACCTTTGCAGGCACAAAGGTTTATGTTGCCAAGGACAAGGAGGTAAAAATCCTTGAAAAAAGGGATACCGATGCTTACTATTACGAAGAAATTCTGGCCTACCCCTATTGGTACAGAATTTCCTTCAAGTTCGGCAGTAAAACCTATACGGGCTGGGTGCCCGCAAGCAGGGTGGAGCCTAAAACGGCCGTTTACGTTGCAAAGGGTCAGACGGATATTGCTCTTTCAAAAAGCCTTTCCGTTAAAAATAATATTGTCTCCTCAGACCCGACAAGGGTGCAGATAATTGACGGCGACACCGTAAAGTTCCTCAAAAACGGATACGTAAAGCTGTATATTTACGATTCCTACGGCTTTTTTGAGGAAATCCGCTTTAAGGTGGGCAGCTACAAATCCTATTACCCCTCATCCTTCAAGGTGACCGTTTCGGGCAAAAAGGCAACGGTGAGCTCCGCTAAGCACGAAAAGGCAACGGGCTACGGCTATATTCTCAGCGATATGGCGGGAAATATGGTAAAGCCGGAAATTTCAACCAAAACCTCGAGAAGCTTTGACAACCTTTCCGAGGGCTCGGCCTATGATGCCTTTGCTCTTAACAAATTCAGCAAATATAATTACTCAAAGGCTCAGCAGAAGCCTGTTGTCATCAAGCCGCAGACAGTTTCCGGCTTTGATTTTATTAAGGATTCGGGCGGCATATGCCACCTTTCCTGGAATGCGGTCAAGGCTGCAACGGGCTATCAGATAATGAGCTATGACGAAAAAACCAAGGAATACACCAAGGTTGTTACGGTGCCCTTCGGCACGGTAAGCTACAGCCTTTCAGCTGCTCAGGCAAAAAAGGCTGACAAATTTGCTGTCAGGGCATACACAAAGTATGACGGCACCGTTGTTTACGGCGATTGGTCAAAGCTCATTTCCCTTTCCTCAAAGGCTCCCACGCCCTCGGCACTCGTCTTTACGGATAAAACCGAAAACGGCTTCACCCTTACCTGGACGGGCAATGAGGCCTGCGACGGTTATGAAATTTACGTTGCAACGCCGGAAAAGCCGGAGCCCTATTACTACAAAACCCTCAAGGAAACCTCAATGACCGTAAAAGGCTTTAAGGTGCTGACACTGAGAAAATATAAAATCCGCTCCTTTATCAACTCGGACAAGGGCAAAATTTATTCGGAATTTTCGCCCCTTGTGGCGGGTCTCACTCTGCCGAAAAAGGTGAGCGGACTTAAGCTGAGCCCCACAAGCACGGGTGTAAACGTAAGCTGGACATCTCATACCGATGCCGCCTACTACCGCCTTTACTACAAGGCTGAGGGCGGAAGCTACACCTCAGTCAGGGCGGATACAAATTCCTTTACGGTGAGCGGGCTTTCAAGCTATACCGATTACAGCTTTTACGTAACTGCCGTTGCTCTCAGAGAGTCGGCAAGCTCAGAGAGCCTTCCCTGCACCGAGGTCAGGACAAAAACCCTGCCCGCCGTGCCGAAAAATCTTAAGGTAACAAAGCAGGGCTTTGACAGCATTGACCTTTGTTGGGATAAAAATGCGGCTCTTGATTATTACACCGTTACCTGCTATGACGCAAAGGGCAACGCCGTGGTTACAACTCAGACAGAGGAGAATACTGCAAGCATAAAGGGCCTTTCACCGCTTACGGCTTATTCCTTCAGAATCACCGGCGGAAAGCGTACCGATGAGCTTAACGTAAATTCAGATTACTCCTCAGAGGTGAAATCGCAGACAATTATCCCCAAGGTGGAAAATTACGGTGCCGCTGATATCAAGGCTACCTCTCTCAGACTTACCTGGGATAAAATTGAGGGTGCCGATTATTACACCGTTTATTACAAAAAGGACGGTGCCTATAAGGCAATCGGCAAAACCAAAAACAGCTATTACACCGTAAAGTCACTGCCTAAATCCGAAAAAGGCTATTTCTATCTTACTGCCACCTTTACGGTGGGCGATAAAAAGGTTGAAAGCGAAAAGACAAAGACCTTTACCGCCGCCGTCAAGCCCTCAAAGGTTACGGATATTACGGCTGAGCCTACGGCAACCACCGCCGTGATAAGGTGGAGTAAGGTGAAAAACGCAACGGGCTACGCTGTTTATACCCTTGAGGACGGAAAATATGTGCTTAAAAAGGCCGTGAACGCATCAACAACAAGTGTCAGAATCAGGGAGCTTAAGGACGGTGCATATACAACCGTTTCCGTTGTGGCTCTTATAAAGAGCACTGTGGGCACCTCGCAGAGTGACCACGTGAAAAAGAGCTTTTACACAAAGCCCCATAACATTACAAAGATAACCCAGGAGAATAAAACCGATACCTCCTATACCCTTAAGTGGGAAAAGCCCTCTTCGGCGGTTAACAGATATTACCTATACAGCATTGATTCAAAAACGGGTGAGCTCAGGCGAATTGCAAGAACAAGCAAAACGAGCTATACCGTAAAGGGCCTTACACCGGGTACTGTTCAGCGTTACACGGTTATGGCAACAATAGTCAAGGACGGAAAGGTTGTTTCAAAATCAAACAAGGTCTGCGATTTTGAATGTTCAACCTATCTTTCGAAGGTTAAAAACCTGCACACGGCCGATTCTGCCAAAAATTCCCTTACCCTTGAATGGGATGAGGTAAAGGGTGCAACAGCCTACAGAGTCTATTATTACAACACGGGCAAAAAGGCCTTCAAGATATATAAGGAGGTTACGGATAACAGTGTTACCGTAAACAAAATCCCCTCCGGAAAGAAATATATTTTCAGAGTAAAGGCCGTGAGAAAAACAAAAACACAGACTCTCAGCGGTTATTATTCGGCAAATCTTACAGCCGCGGCTGAATAATAAGAGAAAATTACAATAAATAATAAAAAATCGGGTAATTTTCATTTTTATTCTTGACAAATGCAAGCTATATCTATATAATGTTATTCGTTAATATGAGGTGAGTTATGTTTATTGCACTTGAAAACTTATTTAACGGCGGCATAGTTTCAATACCTCTTGACTGTGAATTTGATTTTTCCTCGTATGAGTACGGCGGTGTGTTTCCATTCACAACACCTGTTAAGCTCAGGGGCGAAATTAAAAACACGGCGGGTATAGTAACGGTCAGTGCAAAAATCAGCTTTGTGCTTGAAACCTGCTGTGACAGATGTGCCGTACCGGTTAAATTGCCTTTTGAGGTGGATATGGAGCACGGCCTTGTGGCTTCTCTCAACGATGAGGAAAATGACGATTACATCCTTGTTGAGAATATGAAGCTCGACATTGCCGAACTCACATCAGAGGACATTTATCTCGCTTTGCCGGGCAAAATCCTTTGTAAAGAGGATTGTAAGGGCGTTTGCGCCTCCTGCGGAGCAGATTTAAATGAAGGTCCCTGCGGCTGTAAAAAAGAGGTTGACCCGAGATGGGCGGCACTTTTTGACTCGGAGGACTGATGATTCAGGTTATATTTAAAATTATTATTATTTGATAAGGAGGTGCTGGACGATGGCAGTACCAAAGAGAAGAGTATCAAAGGCAAGAAGAGATAAGAGACGTTCAAACGTATGGAAGCTCGACGCTCCCACACTCGTAAGATGCAAGCAGTGCGGTGCATACACAGTTCCCCACAAGGTTTGTGCTGAATGTGGTTATTACAAGGGCAAGCAGGTTGTTGTTAAGGACGAAGACTAAGCCTTTGGATCTTTGAGAGGTAGAGAAGCAACACAGCTACTCTACCTTTTTTACTTATTTTGTCTGCGTGCGAGGTGTGATACTGACGGCAAGCTTCCGACACAGCTTCGTCACTGTTACAAATCATATTCCCGAAAGGAGAGGCAGTATGGCTGTTGAAATTAAAAATGTAAAAAAATGGTCTGCCTGCTTTTTCAGGGGTATAAGGGCAGGAGATAAGCTTTTAAGCATCAACTCAAATGAAATCAACGATTTTCTTGATTACGATTTTTATATCAGGGAGGATACTCTCTGCCTTGAATTTGAGCATAGTGGCAGAATGAAAAAATTCGCACTCAGAAATAAGGGTGAGGACATCGGCCTTGAATTTGAAAGCTATCTTATGGATAAGCAGAAGCGTTGCCGCAACAAGTGCATTTTCTGCTTTATCGACCAGAATCCCGAGGGAATGAGAGAAAGTATCTATTTTAAGGACGACGACTCACGCCTTTCCTTCCTTTTCGGCAATTATATCACCCTTACAAATCTTACCGACGGTGATATTGAGCGCATCATAAAAATGCACATAAGCCCCGTGAATATATCCGTTCACACAATGAACAGGGAGCTTCGTGTTAAAATGATGAATAATAAAAATGCGGGCAAAAGCCTTGATTATATTTACCGTCTTGCCGAGGCGGGAATTGAAATCAACACTCAGCTTGTGCTTTGCCCGGGCATAAATGACGGCAAGGAGCTGCGTTACAGCATTAGCGAGCTTATGAAGCTTTATCCTGCGGTGCAGAGCATTGCGGCCGTGCCCGTGGGTATAACAAAGCACCGTGCCGGACTTTTTGATATGCCCGAATACAATCAACATACAGCGGCAGAGGTTATAGATATAATTGAGACCATGGGTGCATCCTTTAAGGAAAAGGAAGGTGTCCGTCTTGTTTATGCCGCCGATGAGTTTTATCTTAAGGCTCAGCGTGAAATCCCCGACGAGGACTACTACGAGGACTATCCTCAGCTTGATAACGGTGTAGGTATGTGGCGCAGCTTTTTGCAGGAGGCACATACCTTCATTTCCGGCCTTGACGAAAATACTGACGTAAAGGGCTCGGTGAGCCTTGCAACGGGCAGTGCGGCTTATCCGCTTATAAAAGCCGTAGCGGAAGAGCTTACGGCTGTTTACAGTGAGCTTGAGATAAACGTATATGAAATCAAAAATGAATTTTACGGTCATACCGTTACCGTTGCGGGTCTTGTGACGGGCGGCGACCTGATAAGAGAGCTCAAGGGCAGAAAACTCGGGCAAAAGCTTATTATTCCCGATGTTATGCTCAGAAGCGAGGGTGACCTTTTTCTTGACAATGTCAGCCTTGAAAAGGCACAGGAGGAGCTTGGGGTTAAAATCTGCCCCGTAAGCGCATCCTCGGGTGATGCTCTTATAGAAGAAATTATCAGTATGAATTAAGGAGGAAGGAATATGGCAAGACCGATTGTTGCTATCGTGGGCCGTCCCAACGTGGGCAAATCCACCCTTTTCAATAAGCTCATAGGCGAGCGTCTTTCCATTGTTGACGATACTCCCGGTGTTACAAGAGACAGAATTTACGGTGACTGCGAATGGCTTAACCGTCATTTTCTGCTTATTGATACGGGCGGTATAGAGCCTAAAAGCGATGATATCATTCTCAAGCAGATGCGCCGTCAGGCTCAGCTTGCCATTGACAGTGCTGAGGTTATTATTTTTGTAACGGACCTTCGCTCGGGCGTTGTTGCCACCGACGAGGACGTTGCCGCAATGCTGCTTAAAAGCGGAAAGCCCATTGTGCTTTGCGTAAACAAGTGCGATACCGTAGGTGAAACACCGCTTGAGTTTTACGAGTTTTACAATCTCGGCCTCGGCGACCCCATTGCCGTTTCATCGGTGCACGGCCACGGCACGGGCGACCTTCTTGATGCGGTTATGGAGCATCTTCCCGCCGAAGAGGAGCAGGAGGAAGAGGAAAGCAGCCTTATCAAGGTTGCTGTAATCGGTAAGCCCAATGTGGGCAAATCCTCGCTTATCAATGCCATTTCAGGTGAGGAAAGAGCCATTGTTTCAAATATTGCAGGTACAACCCGTGATGCTACGGATACCTTTATTTCAAACGAGTACGGCGATTTTATGTTTATTGACACCGCCGGTCTCAGAAGAAAAAGCAAGGTTGAGGACCAGATTGAAAAGTATTCCGTAATCAGAGCAAAAATGGCAGTCGAAAAGTCTACCGTCTGCGTAATTATGATTGATGCCCTTGAGGGCTTTACCGAGCAGGACTCAAAGGTTGCGGGCATTGCGCACGAAATGGGCAAGGCCTGTATCATTGCCGTAAACAAGTGGGATGCCCTTGAAAAGGACGGCAAAACAATGGACAGCTACAGAAAAAAGCTGATGATTGATTTTTCCTTTATGTCCTACGCTCCCATTATTTTCATCTCTGCAAAAACGGGTCAGCGCCTTGACAGGCTTTTTGAGCTTATCCGTTTTGTGGACGAGCAGAATTCAATGCGTATTTCCACAGGTAAGCTAAACGATGTTCTTGCCTCGGCCACCGCAAGGGTTCAGCCGCCTACAGATAAGGGCAAGAGACTCAAGATTTACTATATGACTCAGGCATCAACCCGTCCGCCCACATTCGTTTGCTTTGTCAACGATAAGGAGCTTTTCCATTACAGCTATCAGCGTTATCTTGACAATCAGATTAGAGAAATCTTCGGCCTTGAGGGTACTCCCACCCGTTTTGTTATAAGAGAAAGGGATAAAAAATAAGAGCTTTTGAAAAGGAGCACGCTTATGAAGCTTAAGCATTCGCTTGTTGTGCCTTGCTATAACGAGGAGGGCAACGTTGAAAAATTTTTTGAAGCCGCAAAAAAGGCTATGCTCGGCTACACCGACAGCTACGAAATAATTTTTGTCAACGACGGAAGCCGTGACAAAACTCCTGAGAGGCTGAGAAAAATTTTCAGCGAAAATAAGGATGTAAAAATCAAGGTTATAAGCTTCTCGCGCAATTTCGGCAAGGAGGCGGCAATATATGCCGGCTTTACAAGGGCGGCAGGGGAGTATGTGACCGTTATTGATGCCGACCTGCAGCAGGACCCCGTTTATGCGGTGCAGATGGGCAGAATTCTTGACGGGGATCCCGACTGCGATATGGTTGCCGCATATCAGCGTGAAAGAAAAGAGAGTAAGCTGCTTACCTTTTTGAAAAAGAGCTTTTACAAAACGGTCAACAAAGTAACCGAGGTTGATTTTATAAGTGATGCGAGCGATTTCCGCACAATGCGCAGAAGCGTTGTTGAAACCGTGCTTGCCCTTCCCGAATATCACCGCTTTTCAAAGGGTATATTCTCCTGGGTGGGCTATAACACCACGGCAATTCCCTATGACGTAAAGCAGCGTGAAAGCGGTGAGACAAAGTGGAGCCTTGCAAAGCTTTTCAGATACGCCCTTGACGGCATTATTGCCTATACGGATATGCCCTTGAAATTGCCTGCATATTCAGGTGTTTTTCTGATAATCCTTTCCTTACTGTTGTTTTTCGGTGTGCTGCTTGCGGATATTATCCGTCCACTTTTTGACGCTTCCGTGGGCTATCTTGCCTGCCTTATGCTTTTCGGCTTCGGACTTACCGGCATTTTTCTCGGTATTCTCGGCTTTTACACGGGCAAAATTCACACTCAGGTCAAGGACCGTCCCATTTTTATTGCAAAAGAGATTTTAACCTATGATGAAGAAGATTAAAGAGCTTGTTTTTAAATATAAAGAGCTGATAACCTACGTGATTTTCGGCCTGCTTACCACTGCCGTGAATATCGGGGTGTTTGCGGTCTTCAGCAGACTTCTCGGCGACGAAAGGTATCTAATCAGCAACATTATTGCCTGGTTTGCGGCGGTTACCTTTTCCTATATCACAAATAAAATCTGGGTTTTCGAAAGCAAAAGCTGGAAACCGGGTGTGCTTGCAAGGGAGGTTATCTCCTTTTTTGCCGCAAGGGTTTTAACTCTCGGCATAGAGGAGGCCGGGCTTTATCTTTTTGTTGATTTGCTCAGCTTCAGCGAAATTTCGGTAAAGCTTTTCTCCTTTGAAATCGGCGGTGAGCTTATCGCCAAGGGAATAGTTGCCGTGGCGGTTGTTGTTATAAATTACGTTTTTTCAAAGCTTCTTATTTTCAAAAAGAAAAAGTAATGGCTTAATTATTAAAATAACAGTTGACTTTTAACAGAATATTCATTATAATAAAGTTATCAATAGGTAGTTTCAGCTATCACTTTTTTAAGGAGGAATATATTATGAAAAAAATTATTTCTGTTTTTCTTGCAGCTCTGATGCTTATGTCATGTCTCGGTGTTGCAGGCGTTGCCGCTGACGGCGAGTGCACCTGCGGTGTAGGCGTTCACGTTGATAATCAGCCCTGCGACTGCTGTGTATACTGCCCCAACGTTGACGTTTCAAAGATGAACACCTGCTACAGAGAGGGCGGCGCCTTCTGCTGTGCTGACTGTGACGGTATGTACGGCTGCGGCTGTAATTGCGGCTGCAAGTATTGCGCAACAGGCGACCAGGACATTAACGACGACAACAGCAACCTCGGTGATATTATAACAGAGGAAGACAAGGAGCAATTTGTTGACGGCTTCCAGGCAATTCTTAAAAAGATTTCCGATTTCTTTGATATGGTATTCGATGCAATCTTCGAATTCCTCAGAATTGACGAAGTTCTCGGTAACGGCGATACCCCCGAAGCATAAATAAAAATAATATTATAACGGCTCGTTTCGGGCCGTTATTTTTTTGTGAAAAACTATTGCAAAATTAAAAATTCTGTGCTATAATCCCTTTAAACTTTAAAGCGTTAAAGTTTAAAGGGGTAAAGCGAGACTGCGGAGTGAAAAAAATCTCCGGTTTTGTGATAAAATTATTCATCAATCGTTGACCTTTATGAAAAAAAGGTGTATAATTATTCATTATTTTTTGAAAAAGACGGTGAAAATATGGTATCAAAGGAAATGTATGAGCTTGGCGCAAAAAGCTCGGTAATCAGAGAAATTTTTGAGTACGGTAAAATGCGTGCCGCAGAAATCGGCAGAGAGAATGTTTTTGACTACAGCTTAGGCAATCCCAGCGTTCCTGCCCCCGAAAGTGTCAACGAGGCAATCCGTGAGCTTACCCTCAGTATGGATTCCTGCGAGCTTCACGGCTACACCTCGGCAGTGGGCGATAACGAAACAAGGCAGGCCATTGCCGATAATCTCAACGAGCGTTTCGGCACCCATTTTTCAATGAGAAATTTCTATATGACGGCAGGTGCGGCGGCCTCGCTTTGCATCACCTTCCGTGCCCTTGCTGAAAAGGATGACGAAATAATCATATTCGCTCCTTATTTTCCCGAGTATAAGGTCTTTATCTCCTCTGCGGGTGCAAAGCCTGTTGAGGTTAAGTGTAACGCCGATACATTGCAGATTGACCTTGAGGCCTTTGAAAAGGCTGTTACAAAAAATACAAAGGCCGTTGTTGTCAATTCTCCCAACAATCCCTCGGGTGTTGTAATGAATGAAGAAACCGTCAGGGGCCTTTGCGATATTTTAAGAAAAAAGCAGAAGGAGTACGGCAGAGAAATTTTTCTCGTTTCCGATGAGCCCTACCGTGAGCTTGTTTACGGTGACGTTGAGGTGCCTTACCTGACAAAATACTACGACAATACAATCGTCTGCTATTCCTACAGTAAATCACTTTCGCTCCCCGGTGACAGAATAGGCTACATTCTTGTGCCCGATGAGGTAAGCGACTTTGAGCTTGTTTATAAGTCGGTCTGCGGTGCGGGCAGAGCCCTCGGCTATGTCTGTGCGCCCTCGCTTATGCAGAGAGTCATAAAAAAATGCGTGGGTCAGACCTCGGATATTTCCGTTTATAAAAAGAACAGAGACCTGCTTGTTGATGCCTTTGAAAAATACGGCTTCAGCGTTGCAAGGCCCGACGGAGCCTTTTATCTGTTTATGCGCTCGCCCGAGGCGGATGCAACGGCATTTTGCGAAAAGGCTAAAAAATATGACCTTCTTCTTGTGCCGAGTGATTCCTTCGGCTTCCCGGGATATGTGCGTTTGGCCTATTGCGTTTCAACGGATATGATAAAAAGGTCACTTCCCTCTTTTGAAAGGCTTGCAAAGGAATATAATCTTTAATTAAGTATAAATAAGGTGTAATTTATGGATAAGCTTATAAAAGCAAGAGAAACAATCAGTGAGGCTGATAAGGAAATCGCCCGCCTTTTTGAAAAAAGGATGGAGGCGGTACGCCTTGTTGCCGAGTATAAAAAGGAAAGGGGACTGCCCGTTTTTGACGCTTCAAGAGAGCAGGATGTAATCAGAAACAGCCTTGAGGCCGTTGAGGATGAGGAAATCAAGGAGTTTTACATACCCTTTATAAAAAACACAATGGAAATTTCAAAGCGCTTTCAGCACAGAATTCTTGAGGGCGCAAACATTGCCTACAGCGGAGTTGAGGGTGCTTTTGCCCACATTGCCGCAGGCAGAATTTTCCCCGACGGAAACAGAATTTCCTATCCCGATTTCAAGGCCGCTTATGAGGCTGTGGAAAAGGGCGAGTGTGATGCGGCGGTTATCCCCATTGAAAACAGCCGTGCGGGCGAGGTCGGCCAGGTTATCGACCTTATGTTTTCGGGCTCGCTTTACGTCAACGGAGTTTACAGCCTTGATGTAAGGCACAACCTTATCGGACTTCCGGGCGTAACGGAAAAGGATGTGACAAGGGTAATAAGTCATCAGCAGGCCCTTGACCAGTGTGCCCACTATATCAGAAATCAGGGCTACAAAAGCGAGGCTTGGGAAAACACAGCCATGGCGGCCAAAAAGGTTGCTGACACCTGTGACCCCTCACTTGCCGCAATTGCAAGCAGAGAAACGGCGGAGCTTTACGGACTTTCCGTTATAAGAGAAAACATCAATGAGGCCTCAAACAACACAACACGCTTTGTTGTGCTTTCAAGAACGCTCTGCAAGGAAAAGCGTGACCACTCCATTATAGTTTTCACAGTGCCCGATAAGGCAGGTGCACTTGCACACGCAATCAATGTTATCGGTCACCACGGCTATTCAATGAGAAGCATCAAAAGCCGTGCGATGAAGGACCTTATCTGGACCTATTATTTTTACGTTGAAATTACGGGCGACCTTCAGTCAAGAAGAGGCAGATATATGCTCGACGAGCTTTCTGACTGCTGTGACCGCCTTAAAATGATAGGCACCTTCAAGGATAACTGCAAAATTTAAAGAAGGGCGGCGGGTAAAAATGATAATTCCTCTTAAGCTCGGTGCAGACAGCTATGACATTACCTTAGAAAGAGGAGCTTTGAAAAAGGCGGCCGATATCTTTAAAATAAAGGGCAAGGTGCTTGTGGTTACGGATTCGGGTGTTCCCGAGGCTTATTCACGCTGTGTTGCCGAACAGTTTTCCGACAGCTTTATTTTCACCTTCCCCGAGGGTGAGGAAAGCAAAAATTTTGATACCTACAAGGCAATATGCGAAAAGCTGCTTGAGTTTTCCTTTACAAGAAGCGATGCAGTAATCGCGGTAGGCGGCGGCGTAACGGGTGATATGGCAGGCTTTGCGGCGGCAACCTATATGAGAGGTATAGCCTTTTACAATATTCCTACAACGGTGCTTTCTCAGGTTGACTCCTCAATCGGCGGAAAAACTGCCATTGACCTTGGCAATGTTAAAAACATTATCGGTGCCTTTCATCAGCCAAGGGGTGTTATAATTGACCCCGAGGTGCTTTCCACCCTTTCCGAACGCCAGATAAAAAACGGCCTTGCGGAAAGCATAAAAATGGGTATGTGCTTTGATAAGGAGCTTTTTGACCTTTTCAGGGACGATGCTTATATGAAGAATATTGACAGGATAATTGAGCTTTCGCTTTTAATTAAAAAGCGTGTGGTTGAAGAGGATGAAAAGGAAGCGGGCCTTCGCAAGAGCCTCAACTTCGGCCATACAATAGGCCACGGAATAGAGGGTGCCGTTTTCGGTGAGCTTCTGCACGGTGAGTGCGTGGCTCTGGGTATACCCCCTATGTGCGGAGAAGTCATAAAAGAGGAAGTAAGGGCAGTTTTGAAAAATGTCGGTCTTCCTCTGACCTACCCCTTTGCAAAAAGCAGAGCGGAGGAAATTATGAGCCACGACAAAAAATCCCGCGGAGATAAAATCAGCGTTGTCAGATGTGATGAAATAGGCTCGTTTTACTTTGATGAAATGACAACGGAAGCTATAATGAATCTTATTTAAAGGGTGTGAGAATATGAAAAACACCATAGGTAACTGCTTTACCGTTACCCTTTTCGGCGAAAGCCACGGTAAGGCCATAGGCTGTGTTCTTGACGGTGTGCCCTCGGGCATTGAGGTTGACGAAGCCTTTATTGCCGCGCAGATGGAAAAGCGCAAGGGAATAAGCAGTATTTCCACCGCCCGACGAGAGGCTGACGAGGTTAAAATTTTAAGCGGTGTTTTTGAAAACAGAACAACGGGTACACCCGTGTGCTTTATGATTGAAAATGCCGACACAAAAAGCAAGGACTACTCACTTACAAAGGACCTTGCCCGCCCGGGTCACGCCGATTATACGGCTGAGATGCGCTACGGCGGCTTTCAGGATTACCGCGGCGGCGGTCACTTTTCGGGCAGAATTACGGCACCGCTTGTTGCCGCAGGTGCCCTTGCAATTTCAATGCTTAAGTCAAAGGGTATTGAAATCGGCACCCACATCTCCTCAATGGGTGAGATAAAGGACAGAGACTTTGAAAATTACGCCGAGGATATAAAAGCACTTGAAGGGCTTTCAATGCCCGTGCTTTGCGAAAAAGCAAGAGCTGAAATGCTTGCTTATATTGAAAGCGCAAGAGCTGAGGGCGACAGCGTGGGCGGTACGCTTGCAACAGTTGTTACGGGTATGCCTGCCGGTGTGGGCGAGCCGTGGTTTGACAGCGTTGAGGGTATGCTCTCTCACGGCCTGTTTTCAATTCCCGGAATAAAGGGCGTTTCCTTCGGCAGGGGCTTCGGCCTTGCCGCAATGAAGGGCTCTGAGGCTAATGATGAATTCAGAATTAAGGACGGGACGGTTACTGCCGTAACGAACAATAACGGCGGCATCAACGGCGGCATTACAAACGGTATGCCCCTTGAATTTACTCTTGCGGTAAAGCCTACGCCTTCAATTTATAAAAAGCAGAATACGGTTAATTTTAAAACAATGGAAAATGCCGACCTTGAAATAAAGGGCAGGCACGACCCCGCAATTATTCACAGAGCAAGAGTTGTTGCAGACAGTGTTACTGCACTTACCCTTTGTGATTTGCTTATAATGCGCTTTGGTACACAGTTTTTCGGGAAGTGATTTTTGATGAAATACGGCCTCATAGGTGAAAAGCTTGGCCACAGCTTTTCAAAGCCGATACACGAAAAAATCGGCGGCTATGAATATGAGCTCAGGGAATTGGAAAAGGCCGACCTTGCCTCTTTTATGAAGCAGAAGTCTTTTCTCGGCATAAATGTTACAATTCCCTACAAGTCGGCGGTTATGCCTTATCTTGATTATATTGAGCCTACGGCAGAAAAAATAGGCGCGGTCAATACGGTTGTTAACCGTGACGGTAAGCTTTACGGCTACAATACCGATTTCGGCGGTATGAGAATGCTTATTTTAAAGCAGGGCTTTGATTACAGGGATAAAAAGGTGCTTATTCTCGGCTCGGGCGGCACCTCAAAAACGGCCTCGGCCGTTGCACAAAGCCTTGGCGCGGCAAGCACGGTTACCGTCAGCCGCAAGGGCGACGTGAATTATGAAAACGTATACGCGCTTCACGGCGATGCGGATTATATAATCAACACAACCCCCGTGGGTATGTATCCCGATAACTTTTCTTCACCCGTTGACCTTACGCTTTTCAGTAAGCTGAAGGGTGTTACGGACGTTGTGTATAACCCACTCAGAACAAGGCTTTGCCTTGAAGCTGAGGAAAAGGGCATTGCCTGCAGCTGCGGACTTTATATGCTTGTTTCTCAGGCTGTGCTCGCCTGCGAATGCTTTACGGGTGAGACCCTTGAAAAGGAAAAGCTTACCGATGAAATCCTTATTGAGATAAAGGCACAAAAGCAGAATGTAGTGCTTATCGGTATGCCCGGCAGCGGCAAGAGCACCATAGGCAAGCTTATCGGTGAAAAAACCGGCAGAGAGTTTATTGACACAGATGAAATGATAGTTGAAAAATACGGTGAGATAAGCAAAATCTTTGCCGAAAAGGGTGAAAGCTATTTCCGCACTGCCGAAGAAGAGGCAGTTAAAAAGGCGTCGCAAAAAAGCGGTGCCGTAATTGCTACGGGTGGCGGTGCCGTGCTTAAGGCGGAAAACATAAGGGCACTTAAGCAAAACGGAGTTATTTTCTTTCTCAACAGACCTCTTTCGGATATTGTGCCCACCGATGACAGACCGCTTTCAAGTAATTATGAGGCACTGAAAAAACGCTTTGAGGAAAGGTACAGCCTTTACTTATCCTCAGCGGATTATGAAATACACATTGACGGCAACGCTGAAAATGCCGCGGCAGAAATAACGGAGAAAATGAAATGAAAATTCTTGTTATAAACGGACCAAACATAAATATGTTCGGAATAAGAGAGCCCGAGCATTACGGAAAAGAAACCTATGCGGACCTTGTAAAGAAAATTGAAGGCTACTGCGCTGAAAAGAACATTTACTGTGAGTGCTTTCAGTCAAACCATGAGGGCGAGCTTGTTGACAGAATTCAGCAGGCCTACGGCTGCTTTGATGCAATAGTCATAAACCCCGCCGCCTATACCCATACCTCGGTGGCTATTCTTGATGCGGTAAAATCCGTGTCAATACCCACTGTTGAGGTGCACATTTCAAGGGTTGAAGAGCGTGAGGAATTTCGTCAGATAAGCTATATAAGGCAGGCCGCCGTTAAAACAATAACGGGTCTTGGCACTGACGGCTATTTAAGGGCCGTTGATTTTCTTGCAGAATATATCGGGTGATAATATGCTTGTTGAAATAAAGCCCGGTGCAGTAACGGGCAGAATAAAAGCACCGCCCTCAAAAAGCATGGCACACAGACTTCTCATTTGTGCAGGCCTTTGCGAGGGTGAAAGTACAATTAAAAACGTAGCCTACAGCGAGGATATACTCGCTACCCTTGATTGCCTTGAGGCCTTGGGTGCAAAGGTAAAAAAAGACGGTGACACCGTAATTATAAGGGGCACAGACCCTAAAAGCTTTAGCGGCGGAGCTTTTTCCTGCCGTGAAAGCGGAAGCACTCTGCGCTTTTTTATCCCTCTTGCAATGCTGGCAAAGGGCAGGTCTCTTTTTATGGGCTACGGCAGACTTATGGAAAGACCGATGGAAATATATGAAAGGCTTGCTGAGGAAAAAGGCATATATTACGAAAAAGCTGATGAGGGCATAAGCCTTTCAGGCGGCCTTGACGGCGGAGAATTCTCCTTGAGGGGAGATGTAAGCAGTCAGTTTGTAACGGGTCTTCTTTTCGCACTGCCTTTGTGTGAAAGGGACAGCCGGATTATCCTTACGGGTAAAACGGAAAGCCTCGGCTATATTGATATGACAGTTGATGCTCTTTCAAGGTTCGGTATTGATATAAAAAGAGAAAAGGAAAATGAGTTTTACATAAAGGGCTCACAGAGCTATAAGGCGGGCAGCTTCACCGTTGAGGGGGACTGCTCAAACGCGGCCTTCCTTGATGCCTTCGGGCTTCTCGGCAACAGGCTTGAGGTTGAAGGCCTTTCGCAGGAAACTCTGCAGGGCGACAGTATATATAAAAAGTATTTTGAATTACTTGAATGCGGTGCACCCACGCTTGACGTTTCGCAGTGTCCCGACCTTGCACCCGTGCTGATGGCACTTGCGGCGGCACTTAACGGCGTAACACTTACGGGCACAAGGCGTCTGAAAATCAAGGAAAGTGACCGCGGTGAGGTAATGAAGCAGGAAATTTCAAAATTCGGCGCGGTTGTTGAAGCCGATGAGGATGAAATAAGGGTTTTCAAAGCAGAGCTTCATTCGCCCCGTGAGGTGCTTTCGGGCCACAACGACCACCGTGTGGTGATGAGCCTTGCAGTGCTGTGCTCAGTTTACGGCGGAGCTGTTGAGGGTGCCGAAGCGGTGAAAAAAAGCTATCCCGACTTTTTTGAGGTTATGAAAAAGGCGGGCCTGGAGGTAACGGAATATGGTGATAAGTAAGAATACAAAATTTCTCATAGTCGGTCTCGGTCTTCTCGGCGGAAGCTACGCAAGGGGACTTACGGAAAAAGGCTATTACGTTGAAGCGATAACCAAAAATCCCGAGGATTGTGCGTATGCCCTTGAGCATGAGATAGTTAAAAAGTGCTCCTGCGAGGTTGATACGGATATGATAAGAAGGGCAGACGTAATTATCTTCGCCCTTTATCCCGATATATTCGTAAGCTGGATTGAAGAGCACGGCGATAAAATCAAGCCGGGCACGCTCGTTACCGACGTAACCGGTGTAAAGGAATGTATTGTTGATAAAATTCAGAATATGCTGCCGCCTATGGTTGAGTTTATCTCGGCTCATCCCATGGCAGGGCGTGAGGTTTACGGAATAAAAAACAGCGACGAAAGAATTTTCTACGGTGCAAACTATCTCGTTGTTCCCACAAGCCGTAACACCGACGAGGGCATTGAGGCCTGCAAGAGAATAGGTGAGATTTTAGGCTTTGGCAGAATAAGCGAAATTTCGCCCGAGGGCCACGATGAAATGATTGGCTTTGTTTCCCAGCTTACCCATTTCATAGCAGTCAGCCTGATGAACTGCTATGAGCACGAAAGGCTTGAACGCTACACTGCCGACTCCTTCAGAGACCTCACAAGAATTGCCAACATCAACGAGACAATGTGGAGCGAGCTTTTTCTTATGAATAAAAAGGCCCTTCTTGAGCAGATTGACCTTTTCAGAGATAATTTTGACAGGCTTCACGCTTATCTCAAAAATGACGACATTGACGGTATGAAGCAGATGATGATTACTTCAACCGAAAGAAGAAAAAAATTTGACAAATGAAGAAAGAAGGAAAATATTATGAATATGGATTTCATTTGTAAGCTTCCTATTCCCAAGGTTATCAAGGAGGAGTTTCCTCTTGCGGAAAAGGCCGCTGAAATCAAAAAGCAGCGCGATGCGGAAATACGCGCAATTTTTGAGGGCAAGGAGCGCAAGCTCATTCTTGTAATCGGCCCCTGCTCGGCTGATAATGAGGATTCGGTTATGGATTATATCGGCCGCCTTGCAGACCTTCAGGAAAAGGTAAAGGATAAGATTTTCATCATTCCCAGAATTTACACCAACAAGCCCCGTACAACGGGCGACGGCTACAAGGGTATGCTCCATCAGCCCGACCCCAACGCTGCCGCAGACCTTATCAAGGGTATTGTTGCCATAAGAAAGCTCCATATGAGAGCCGTTAACGAAACGGGCCTCACCTGTGCCGACGAGATGCTTTACCCCGAAAATTACCGTTATCTTTCAGATATTCTTTCCTACGTTGCAATAGGTGCAAGAAGCGTTGAAAATCAGCAGCACAGACTTACGGCAAGCGGCTTCGATATTCCCGTGGGTATGAAAAATCCCACTGCCGGTGACCTTTCGGTTATGATGAATTCAATCACCGCCGCACAGCACAGCCACGATTTCATTTACAGAGGCTGGGAGGTTAAGAGCCACGGCAACGACCTTGCTCACGCTATTTTGCGCGGTTATGTAAACGATAAGGGTCAGTCCTTCGCCAACTATCATTACGAGGACCTTGCTCAGCTTGCCGAGCTTTACAACAAGCACAGCGACCTTAAAAATCCTGCCGTAATTGTTGATACCAACCACGCAAACTCGGGCAAAAAGCACCTTGAGCAGCCGAGAATTGCAAAGGAAATCCTTCACTCCTGCCGTCATAATGCTGATATTGACAAAATCGTGAAGGGCCTTATGATTGAAAGCTATATCGAGGACGGTGCGCAGAAAATCGGCGAGGGCATTTACGGCAAGAGCATCACAGACCCCTGCCTCGGCTGGGAAAAGACGGAAAGACTTATTTTTGACCTTGCAGAGGCTTATTGAAAATAAGTTAACGCAGTGTTAATGATAAACCGACTTCCCCCGAAAAAAGGACAAGAAAACCACACAATCGGGGGAAGTGTTTTATTATTCTGTGAATAATATTGACAAAATCGCAATAATGATATAGTATAGACTTATAAAATAACAGAAAGGACGGAAAAGCTATGGATATCATACAAAGAACAGTATCAATTTTTTCTGCCCTTCTGGAAAGAATCAGAACAATAGGCGCCCTTCTGAGCAGCAGCTATCTTTCTGCGGCAGAGGAGGCCGAGGAATCAAGAAGAATCTTCTGGATTTTCAACTGGTAAACGGGTTTGGATTTTATCAAAAAAAGTTTTGAAAAACTATTGACAAAAATCTTTTTTTGATGTATAGTATACGAGTCGCTGCGAGAGCGGTGGCAAGAATGTGGGAGCATAGCTCAGCTGGGAGAGCATCTGCCTTACAAGCAGAGGGTCACAGGTTCGAGCCCTGTTGTTCCCACCATTTGGCCCGGTAGTTCAGTTGGTTAGAACGCTAGCCTGTCACGCTAGAGGTCGACGGTTCGAGCCCGTTCCGGGTCGCCAATTTAATATGCGGATGTAGCTCATCTGGTAGAGCGCCACCTTGCCAAGGTGGAGGTAGCGAGTTCGAGCCTCGTCATCCGCTCCACACGGTACCATAGCCAAGTGGTAAGGCCACGGTCTGCAAAACCGTTATTCCCCGGTTCAAATCCGGGTGGTACCTCCATGATGTTCACCCAAAAGTGAACCAAAGCCCGAAAACCCTTGATATATCAAGGGTTTTCAGCATTTTTAAGTCGATTTTTTGGGTTGTGTTCCCAATGAACCAAAATCGTCATTTTTTAAGACCACTCGGATTTGAACTGGTGAAATCACTAAAAATTAAATACTTTCATACATAAGACCTATTTTTAAGGAAGTTATTCTTCTGAAAAAACAGGTCTTTTTATATAGGAAAATGCTCGCTTTGTGAGCGATTATCGTATAGCAAGACTTGAAGTAAAAAAAATATTCTAACAAAATTGTAAAAATATTGACAGTTTTAATTGCTTGTGTTAATATAACAATGAAAACAAACCGCGTTCCGTTTCGAAATGCGAATTGCGAATGGAGTTGATGATTTGGCGAACATAAGAAGTGAAGAAGCAACTGCTGAGTTGCACAGGAAAATCCTTACCGCTTCAACGGCACTGTTTATGCAGAAAGGCTTTGAGCGTACCACATTTACGGACATAGCAAAGCTTTCAGGCGTGTTGAAAAGCAAAATCCTTTATGAGTTCAGCAGTAAAGAGGAAATTTTAGGCTTACTTGTAACAAGGTTTCTCGACGGCGTTACAGAGGCATCGGATGCTGTTTCAAAAAAGCTTACCGGTGACCGTATGCTTATCTTCATAGCCAATGACGTTTTGCAGCTTTATATGGCAGAGATGAACGAGTATATGCGAGATCTTTACCTTTCAGGTTATTCAATGCCGAAAACAAGCGAAGAAGTCCTTAAACGCAGAACAAATATGATGTATGAAGCTTTCAGTGAAATATTCCCGACTTTTGAAATTAAGGATTTTTACGAAACTGAAATCGCTTCAATGGGCATAATGAGAGCATATATGACCATTCCTTGCGATATGTATTTTACTATTGAGTCAAAAGCAAAAAGACTCGTAACAATGCTGTTGCGTATTTACAAGGCAGAAGAGAAAATAATCAATGAAGCGCTTGAATTTATTCAAAAAATTGACTTTGCAACCGTTGCAAAAGAGGCGGTGCAAAGTGTTTTCAAGGAACTCGATATAAAGACTAATTTCCCGAAAGGAGAATAAACCAATGAAAAACACATTAAAGAAAACATTATCATTACTGTTGGCTGTAGTAATGATGCTCACAATGACATTGTCTGCATCAGCTATGCAGATTTTTGTTAAAACCCTCGAGGGCTTAACTATAACCCTTGAAGTGGAACCTAATGACTCTATTGATGCTATTAAGGCAAAAATTCAGGAGAAAGAGGGAATTCCTCCCGATCAGCAGAGATTGATTTTTGCCGGAAAGCAGCTTGAGGAAGGAAAAACTCTTTCGGATTACAATATTCAGAAGGAATCAACTCTTCATCTTGTTTTACGTATTCGCGGTGAGGAAGAAACACCGACACCTGACGAAACCTGCCCTGATTGCCTCAGACCCGCACACGGTGACAGCTTTGCAGAGAATATTATTTGCCTTATCCTTATGTTTATCAACATTGTTAAATCAATGTTTGCATAAAAACATATAACTTATCAAATTCCCGAAAGGAGAAAAACAATGAAAAAAACATTATCAATCATCCTTGCAATCTTAATGATTGTAACCACAATCCCCATGGCCTTTGCGGCTGATATCGTTAAAAGCGGTAATTGCGGCGCTAACGGCGGAAATGTAAAATGGACTCTTGACTCTGACGGTACACTTACTATCAGCGGTACAGGTGACATGCAAAACTTTGCTACCCTCGCTAAACGACCATGGTATGGCTATACAAATGATATTAAAAAAATCATAATTGAAGACGGTGTAACAAGTATGGCTAATTACACTGCTTATGGCTGTTTTTTCGCTACATCAATATCTATAGGCAAGGATGTTAAGAGTATCGGACCGATCTATACTACCTTCTATTGCCGTGACCTTGAAACAATAACTGTTTCAGAAGATAATGAATATTATAAATCTGTTGACAATGTTCTCTTTTCAAAAGACGGTAAAGAGTTGCTTAGGGTTGCTTGTAAAGCATTCAGCGGTACATACAATATACCTGACGGTGTTGTGAAAATAAATAAGAAGGCTTTTGATCGCTGCCCATATATCGAAAAAGTTGTTTTGCCTGATAGTGTTGAGGAAATTGGTGAAGAAGCATTCTATCAATGCCAATCTCTTAAAATATTAGATATCGGAATGGCAAAGCTTTCTTCTGTTGGTGAAGATATTTTCGCAAATATCAAGACTCCGGTTGAAGTAATAGCAGACAAAGACAACGAATATGTAAGTGTTGCGAACGGAAGCTTCTTCAGCAAAATAGACGGTACTCTTATTTGTGCACAAATTACGGATTATAAGTGTGTTGTTCCTTATGGCGTAAAAATAATACCTGAGAACACAATCAAACTTGTTGGTGGCTCAGTGGTAGTTCCTGATACAGTTGAAACAATAGAGAGAGATGGTATTATGGCATTGGATTCAGTAGTACATTATCTCGGTACAGAAAGACAGTTCCAAGAAATTTATGAAGGACCTATGAGTGAATTTGAATGGCAGAACGTATCAATGCATTATTGCGTACAACAGGGCAATATATCGGCATCCTGCACGGATGACGAAGTAACTGAATGGTATTGTTCAACATGTGACGAAACTATAAAATATGTTACCGGTTATGCACTCGGTCATGATATAGTTGAAGTTGATGCAAAGGCTCCCACTTGCACAGAAATCGGTTGGGATGCTTATGAGTATTGCACAGCCTGTGATTACACAACCTACGCAGAAAAAGCAGCTCTCAATCATGACATCGTTATCGACGAAGCAGTAGCTGCCACTTGCACAGAAACAGGTCTTACTGCAGGTCAGCACTGCTCACGCTGCGATGCTATGACAATTATTCAGGAAACTGTTCCTGCACTCACTCACACCGACGCTGACGGCGACGGCAAGTGCGACAACGGCGGCGAACAGCTCACTTGTGAGGATTGCGGCAGACCCGTACACGACGACAGCTTTGCTCAGAACTTAATCTGTCTTATCATTATGTTTATCAACATTGTTAAATCAATGTTTGCATAAAACATATAACTTATCAAATCCCAGAAAGGAGAAAAACAATGAAAAAAACATTATCAATCATCCTTGCAATCTTGATGATTGCAACAACCGTACCCTTTGCCTTTGCGGCAGATGAAATACCTGATTTCAGCGACGCTAAGGTGCTCACAGATGTTGACGGTGTGCTTTATATCGATGGTGAGGTGGCGGAAAAAAGTGGTAGTACATACGATCTTCCTGCAGGCAAATATAAACTGACAGAAGATATTTCAACAACTGTTTATCTTTTTGTTGAAGGCGAAGCAGTCCTCGACCTCAACGGATATATATGGAATTTGAATGACTGCGATATTAATTTGAATGCTCCTTTATCTGTTTATGATACTTCAACAGACAAAACAGGCAAAATCACCTCAAGGCAGTACACTACTATACGGGCCAATAATGTGACGGCAGTTTTCAGCCTTTACGGCGGTACTATAGAAAACACTTCAACCGGTACAGAACGTTACTCTATAAGTGCAGCGTGGGCAAGTGCAAATCTTTACGGTGGTAAAATTGTAAGCAACGGTTATGCTGTGTATTGCTGTAATAGTTACGATATAGATAAAACATTGAAACTTGGTGATGTAGTTCTTGAAAGCGGAGAGGGTTATGCTCAGATTGAGCTTCGGCTGTCCAGTTATACAGATCGTAAGGAAATGATTATTGATGTAACAGACTATACAGGAGATGCTCTGGAAATAGATTCAATAATTGATTGTTTGGGTAAGATTGAAATTTTAAAAGGAATCAAATCTGCCGAGGACGCTGAAAAATATAAAATTAACGTAGAAGCGGGTTACGGCTACTTATTCCATGAAAAAACAGAGTATGACGAAGAACGCGATACAAAGTATGTCTGCATGGCACGAAATGCTTTCACTCAGCAGCCTTCTGCAGAAAACAATTATACAGTTGACTTCAATAATCCCGCTGCAACCTTCCAGTGGTATGAAGTTGAAGAAGAAAATATCGGTAGTTATGATGTTGATTTTTCCAGCAGGTATTTATTTGAATACGATTTTAAAAAAGGCGACATATTAAAGGTTTCAACAGATTCAGATCTAAAGTTTGTAGACTTAAGAGTCGGTAATTATTTTTTGATGTTAGGAAATGAAAAGACCGCAACAATTCAATTCGATGCTGATGAAAGAGTTACAGTTGCCACGTGGAGGATCGACGCGGAAAATCCCGTTGAACTTGAATTCAGTGTTATAAAAGATACAGAACTTGAGGGTGAAACAGGCAAAACCTTACAGAACCCTGAATGCGGCAAATTATATTGGTGCAAAGCAACTGTCGGTACAGCGGTTTATATTTCTGATAGTGTTGTTGGCCATGTTATCACTCAGGTTGATGCAAAGGCAAAGACTTGTACAACAGTTGGTTGGGACGCTTACATATACTGCACAGAATGTGACTATACAACTTATGTAGAAATCCCTGCATCACATGAAATCGTGAATGTTGAAGCAAAAGCAAACACTTGCACAGAGATCGGTTGGGATGCATATGAATACTGTACAGATTGTACTTACACAACTTATGTAGAAAAAGCAGCTCTTGATCACGATATAGTTATCGATGCTTATGTTGCTCCCAAGTGCACCGAAACAGGTCTCACAGCAGGTCAGCACTGCTCACGCTGTGACGATATGACAATAGTACAGGAAGTTATCCCCGATTTAGGCGGTCACATCAACGAAGACGGCAATACAACTTGCGATCGTTGCGATGAAATACTTCTCTGCGAGGATTGCGGCAGACCTGTTCACGAAGAAGAGGGCATACCAAAATACATATGCTGGTTAATTACTCTTATAAAAATGATAGTGTCATTTTTTAAATAATCAATTTAATGCAACTGCCGGGAAAAAATCCTCGGCGGCTGCCGTTACATAAGTGTGGTTTACTTTTGGGTGGTACTCCCATAATTACTTCGCAATATTGCGACGGTCCCCGAAAACCCTTGTAAAATCAAGGGTTTTCGGCTTTTTTATGCCGAAAAAAACGACTATTTCCCAATAGTCCCAAAATGGCCATTTTTAAGACCACCCAGCTTTGAACCGGTGCAATGTGCAAATTTAATAAAAATACTATACATAAGACCTGTTTTAAAGAAATACGATTTCTTAAAACGGGTATTTTTTATTGCAGGCAAACAGATTATTTTCATTATTGAAATTATAGGTTGTCAGAGTAAACAATCAATTTTGATGTTTTTTTATGAAGTTGACAAATTTTGGATTTCTGTACCCTTTTTGTTGTGTTTTTTTCATCTGTGTGCTACTATATAAACAATAATTACTCATACACAAAATCTGTATGAGTATCAAATATTTGATATAGTTCAAAGGTGATGTTTATGCAAACAAAAATCTTTGCTTTTGCGGGAAAGGGCGGTGTAGGAAAAACATCTCTTTCCGCAGCGTTTATCAGAGTATTATCTGAATCTTTTCCCGATAAAAAAATTCTTGCCGTTGATGCTGACCCGGCTGTCGGGCTTGCGACGGCCTTGCAAATGCAGCCGGCACTTACTCTTGATGACATTCGTGTGCAGATTGCAGAGAATATCGAACAAGGTAAAACAACAGAGGCTATTGAGCTTTTAAGCGAGGCTAAATTTCATTTGATGGATGCTATTGTTGAAAAAGATAATATTTCTTTTCTTGCAATTGGCAGACCTGAGGCAGCAGGATGTTACTGTAAAGTTAATGCTTATCTTAAACAGGTAATTGAAATGCTTTGTGAAAATTACGATTTTGTTGTTATTGACGGTGAAGCAGGTATAGAACAAATCAATCGCCGTGTGATGGAAAACATCACATATCTGGTGCTTGTGAGCGACGGAAGTAAAAAGGGTATACAGGTTATATCTACCATTAAAGAGGTAGCGGATAAACTGATAACCTGTAAAAAATGCGGGGTTATTTTCAATAGGATAAGAAGTTCATTTGATGCTGAGTCGGTTTTAGGTATTCCGAGAGTGCTTTCGGTAATCGGAGAAGATGAAAACCAGTCAGAAAACGATATGCAGGGAGAAAGCGTTTTTAACTTGGATGCTGAATCTGTGCTGTATCAGGGAGCCAAAAAGGCTCTGTTTTCACTCTTGGAGGAAAACTGATTATGAAAATATTTGCTGATGTAACAGAAAAAATGCTTTCGCTGCTACCTGAAGTTGTTGATAAATCGGTTTTATTTGATACTGAACTTTGCGCTGAAAGCGGTGACAAAAATGCAATTTTGTTCCGAAGTGATACAGCCTACGAATTGGGCGGTAGCGGAAAACCTTCGGTCGGCAGTATAGTGTTTACCGATTTGCTGTCTGTGCGGGATGAAGTGATTTTATACGGGCCGGATTTGAATGAAATAACAGAGGATACTCCTTTTGCGCATCTGACTTTTGTCAGTCTGAAGCAAAAGAATGAAGAAGAGTTGACTTACGAACAGCTTAAAAATATAGGCTTTACTGCTTTTCAGATTTATCCGAAAGGCTATCACATCCGTATTTCACCGTCTGCATCAAAGGAACAGGTGCGTGTAGCAAAGGATGTTTTAAATTCAGAACAGCCTCTTTCGTTTATGAATATTGGTTGCAGTCTGATTCGTGCCTTTAAGGAAAATGACGATGTTGAATCTGTCAGGACTGTATTTATTACAAAGAAAGACTTTGATTACCGGGGACTTTCGGCTCTTGCACAAAAGGCTAAAAGAATTACCGATGCAGTTCACAGCACCTTACAACTGGATGAGTTGGATTGCGCTTCATGCAAAATGAAGCCTGTTTGTGATGAGGTCGAGGGCTTACGGGAACTACATTTCAAAATGGAAAAGGAGAGAAGATAAAATGGAACATAATCATTGTAATCACACTCATAACAGCGTTTCTGCCGAAGAAACAATAGCCTTACTTAAATATATGGCACATCATAATGCTCACCATGCTGAAGAACTTATGGAAACTGTTTCTTCGCTTTCCGATAATGTGGCATTGCTCATTAAAGAGGCTGTTACACTTTTAAACGATTCAACCGAAAAAATCAATCAGGCAATAAAAGAAGCGGAGGGATAATAATGTGCCTTTCATCAATTTATAAAAAGAGTGATGATGAAAATGTTTTTCTTTTGAAAAATGTTGCCCGTGTTATATGTAAAGAGGATGAACTTGTTGTTTATGACCTTATGGGAGTACGCACTGTATTGCAGGGGAAAATATTTGACATTGACCTGATGGAAAACATTATACTGATAAAGGAATGATTAAGATATGAAATATTTTGCAGGCTGTGATGTAGGCTCAACCTACACAAAAGCGGTTATTTTAGATGAAAACGGAAAAATTGTTGCATCCACAATTCAGCGCAGTAAAATCAATGCCGAACAGTCCTCTGTTCAGGCTGTTGACAGCTGTCTTTCACAAGTTGACGGCATTTCTAAACCGGAGGATCTGTCTTATATAGTCGGCACGGGATACGGAAGAAACCGTGTGCCCTTTGCACACGAGAATGTGTCTGAAATTTCCTGCCATGCTATGGGCGTACATGTTACAAATCCCGAGGTGAAAGCTATTATTGATATCGGCGGTCAGGATGTAAAGGGTATAGCAGTTGCTCCTGACGGAACAGTAAAAAACTTTGCTATGAATGATAAGTGTGCCGCAGGTACAGGCCGTTTCTACGAAGCTATGGCACATCCTTTGAAATGACACTTGAGGAGTTTTCTGTGCTTTCGCTTAAAGCAAAGAATGCAATTCCCGTTACTGCTCAATGCACCGTATTTGCAGAATCAGAGGTTATTGCCCTTGTGGGCGAAGGAAAGGCTCCCGAGGAAATTGCAGCAGGAATTCAGATGGCTGTGGCCAAGCGTTGCTTTATTATGGCGAAAAAAGCAGGTGCTATCAACAGCATTACGCTTACAGGCGGCTGTGCCAAAAATGAAGGTCTGAAGAAAGCGATTGAAAAAGTGTTAAAGACTAAAGTAATTGAATTAGCTGTTGACCCTCAGCTTATGGGTGCGTTGGGTGCAGCTGAATTTGCGAGAAAGAAAGGCGGATTTTAAAAAATGAGAGATTTAAAATATCGTGTGTTTTTCGAAAATCTTCTTGAGGAAGTAAAAAATGAATTGGTAGATAAAGCCCTGTCTGACGGCAAGCTGGCTCTCGGCTATTCATGCTATTACATACCTGAGGTGCTTATGAATCTTGACGGTTGTTTTTCAGTTCGTCTGAGGGCACCCGGCATAGCTGATACAGCTATTGCTACATATTATATGTCTGAAAAGACCTGTATGTATTCACGAAGCATTCTTGAGCTTGCAATCGAGGGTGGTTACAACTTCTTTTCTGCACTTCTCAGCACAGAAACCTGCGGAATGATGCACCGTTCCCACGAGCATTTTGAGATGCTTGACCTTGTTAAAGAGCAGAACGAAAAGTTTTTTGTTTCTCACGTGGATGCTCCTTTTGTAACTAAAGATTATGCTGTAAAGCATTATGAAAAACAGCTGAAAAAGCATGTTCTTGACCGTCTGAATGAGGCTTATGGGGTTAATGTTTCGGATGACGCTTTGCGCAAGGCAATCGAAAAACACAACGAGCTTTGCCGCGTAGTTACTGAAATCGGTAACTACCGTAAGCTTAAAAATCCTCCTCTCACAGGCTATGAGTTCCATCTTATTGAGCTTGTCAGCGAATGCTGTCCCCACGATTTAATTATGCCCTATTTAAAAGAAACACTTGAAGAACTGAAAACCAGAGTTCCCGATGAATCTCCTTGGTACCGTGTGAGGGTTGTTCTTGCAGGCGGTGAGAACGATGACCCTTATTTTACCAAGCTTATTGAGGATTGTGGTGCTTTTGTTGTTGCGGACAGATATTGCTTCGGTTCACTTCCGGGTAGGGAGGAAATAGAAATCCGTGACGGTGAAACCGCAATGAATGCCATTGCAAGACACTATATTGATACCAACGAGTGCCCGAGATTTATGAATCCCGAAAAGGTTCACGGCAGAAAGCAGTATCTCAAAAAGCTCGCAGAGGATTATAATGCAGACGGACTCATTGTTCAGCAGATGAAATTCTGTGAATATTGGGAATACGAGCGTATGTATTGTCAGCATGTAATGGAAAGCGACTACGGTTTACCTTGTATGGGTATTGAAAAGGAATATGTCAACACTTCAACAGGTCAGCTGCGTACCCGCTTCCAGGCCTTTGTTGAAGCACTTGAGCTGAAAATTGCAGAAAGGGGAGAGCAGAATGGCTGAAAAGAAAAACTTCGGCAGCAGAAAGCGTTTTTATAACGGTTATGAGCTTGCCCGTTACAGAAAATGGAAGGGCTTCAAGGATTCCTGGGTTGATTTCAGGGAATGGCTTACCGAAAAAAAGATAAGCGGCGAGCTTCTTAAGGCTGACCCTGTGCGTGCTTTCAAGGCATTAACTTACTATCACTGGATGGCACCTTATCTCGGAAGCGGAAGTATGGTTGACCGCACCATTGATGATGCCCACGGTGAGGCTTTATTGATTGCACATAAATATATGCAGTTCCTATTGAAGAGTAATGTTAAGGCTCTGATTCAGATTCTGAAAACCGATGAGCGTTTCGGTGAAAATGAGTATTCCAAGAAAACCGTAATTTTCGAGCAGGATGCATCTCCCATTCTCATAGGAGGCTTTCCGAATCTTCAAAATGCAGTTGAGGAGCCTTATTTCCACATTCTTGCTACTGCCAATGACCAGCATGCAGGTCACTATTTTACAGATATCATTGATTCTTACGGACTTCCGTCAGACTCTTGCAGAAACTCCTCTGCAATCTGCGGTGTTGCTATAGACGACCAGCTCCCGTATTACGGTGCCTGTCTTATTACGAGTAACGCACCCTGCGATTCCTCAGTTATGAACTCATCGGTGGTAGAGCGCCGACTCAAGGTGCCTTCGATTCAGGGCTGTACACCTATGCGTTGGAAGGATGAGGACACAAGAGAATATGCAGTCGCTCACGTTAAAGAGGTTATCAAATTTATCGAAGATTGCACCGGTGAAACCTTCGATTGGGATGCATTTTTTGAGACAGTCCGTCAGTACAACGAGGAAACCCGTATTCAGCACGAATTATGGGAACTCGCAAAATCTCCCTATTATCCCGTGCCGAGCGTGCCTAATCTGCTTTACCGTTCTTTCCAGCTTTCCTTCTCAAGCGGTCTTAATAAAGAGTGTGCAAAAATTGGCAGAGAGATGCTTGAAATCTGCGAAAAGTGCGTTAAGGAAAAAATCAACGTTCGTCCCAAGACACGCTACAGAACACTTGTATGCGGTGCTCCGTCATCATACTATATGCATTTTTCCACCTGGATGTATGAGTGTTGGGGTGTAAACACCGTTGCCGTTCTCAATAATATGTCTCATCACGAGTTTATTTCCGAAGATGACAAGGAAGAAGCACTTTGGGGTGTTGCACAGCTCTGGGAGCAGGCTATTATGCGCCGTCACCTTGTAGGCGGATATGAAAACTTGTTGGAAATGTTTGAAGAATACGAACGCTTTAACTGTGATATGATAGTCTTCTATGATGACATCACCTGTAAGGGCAGCAAATCCATGACGGGTATGATTCAGGATATTGCCAATGAGAGAAATATTCCTTTGGTTTGGATTTCACACGATCTTATTGACCCGCGTGCGATTCCGCGTAATGAAATGAGAAAGCAGTTTAACGAATTTATGTTCTCTGTTATGAACGAAAAACCCCTTGACGAATCGTTGCTCGATTTCGACGATTCCAAGGGCTGGTAAGGAGGAGCAGTTATGAGTATACTAATCATTTTATTTAAGATAATTATAGCTCTTGTTGTGTTGGCAGTTGTTGCTTTCGTGGCTATTCAGGCAGTATACTGGCTGAATCTCGATAATAAGATAATGTTCCTGTTATACAAAATCTTCAACAAAATAACAGACAAAGTTCCCCGTGACCGTCGATTCTGAGTTGAATTAACCCTCCAATCTGAACCTTAAGTGTTCGATAGAGGGTTTTTTCTTTTCTATAAACATAGAATTTAAGCGGCTTTAGGGCTGCTTTTTTATTTTCCTTCAAAACTACACAAAAACCAAAAAAGTTGAAAATGTGAGTCAAAAATGTGAAATATCAAAAATCTGAACCGTTAGTGTTCGATTGGTATTCACAAAAATTTTGATGCTTGCTAAAATATATCTCTTCATATTCATCGGGTATTTTATAGCTTAATGCCGCATGAGGACGATTGCTGTTATAGTTACAAATATAAATTTTTATTGCTTCTTTGAATTCACGCTCTGAACGAAAATCAGTGCGATACAGTTTTTCTGATTTCAATGATTTAAAGAAAGACTCTATGACTGAATTATCATATGGTGTATGTGCTCGCGAAAATGATTGAGTTACGTTACGCTCTTTTAAGTAACTGGTGTATGATTTGGATGTGTAATTACTGCCTTGGTCACTATGAAATAACAGATTAGTTGGTTTTCTGCTTTCATATGCTTTTTTGAAAGTTCCTTTTGTCAGTTGCGTGCTGTTTGATAAAGATATTCTGTAGCTGACAACTTTTCTCGCATAAAGGTCAATAATAACACAAATGTAATAATTACGTTGATTATATTGAAATTGCGTAACATCACCAACCCAAACCTCGTTTGGTTTGCTTACAGTGAACTGTTGTTTCAAAATATTACGTTTACGCTCTTGAAGCTGAAGATATTTTTTCTTGGCTCCACCTCGTATAGAAAACCAACCATTTTCATGCATAATTGCGGCAACGGTATTTACGCTTATTAGATAACCCATATTTTTAAGAATTGCATGAATTTTTCCGGCACCATAAATTTGTTGACTGCCATTAAACAGTTTTTCAATTATCGGAGTAACCTCGGCGCGTTTTTGTGCCGCTAACGTGTTTTCGTTTTTATTTCTGAGTATATAGTTATAATAACTACCTTTGGGAACCCGTAAAGCTTTACATAGCAGAGTAATACTATATTTTTCGGATAGCTCTTTTATTGCTTCATATTTTTCTTTTTGAGGAGCATCAGGCGAACATGATACGGATTGCAGTATTTCAATCATTAAATTTTGCTGTTCGCACTTTTGTTTAAGCAGAAGTACCTCATGCATATCAATTGGCTTTTTTCGTCTTGATTTTTCATTATATTCTTTAATCCAAGCGTAAACTGTACTTCGAGCAAGCCCGTATTCTTTTGATATTCGAGTAACTGATACACCCGAAGAGCACAAGTTTATTACTTTTTCTTTTTCCTCTTTTGAATATACTTTTGACATCATTAAATCTCCTTGGTTTTTGTTTTAATAATATAACAAATTAAGAGAAAAGTGAACTCAAGGAGAATGTAATATTAATAATAGAATTGATTCCATAATTGGTTCCCAAATCGCCTTTGTTCTAAACCACCCGGATTTGAACCGGGGCAATGTGCAAAACTGAATAAAAACTAATATATAAGACCTGTTTTAAAGAAATGTGATTTCTGAAAAACAGGTCTTTTTTTATTGCTATTCAATATCCCTATATTTCTTCGGGCTCATACCGAACTGTTTTGCGAATATCCTGTGGAAATAGCTTTTATTTTCATATCCCACGGCTTTTGAAATTTCATCAATACCTATCTTCGTATTCTTTAAAAGATACTCCGCCTGCGAAAGCCTTTTGTCTTGCAAAAGTTCAGTATAGGTCTTTCCTGTCTGATTTTTGATTTCATGGCTGAGCCAATAAAAGTCGTAGTGAAGCAGTTTTGCCGCCTCGGTAAGACTGCCGTTTTTGTAATTTTCTTCTATGTATTTGAAAATCTGTAGTATGGCGGCTTCTTCCTTTGACTGATATGCGAGCTTGTCTGTGTGATTGAGAAGCTGCATAAAAAGAAGTCCCATAGTAGTCTGATTGATATTTCTTTTATTTGATGTGTTGTTGATGAGTGTCCAAAGTAAATTTTCAATGAGATTCTGTACAGGCAAAACATCCGAAACTCTGAAGTGGAGATAGCCTGCATTTTCTTCTTTGAAAAGAGACTCTATCAGAAACTTTTTAAGGGGCGTTTCTTCAGCACCTAACATTTCAAGTGTCTTGTCGAAAAATTGAGGGAGAATGATAAAGTTTACCGCTATGTCATTTCCTGATGCGGGAAGGATTTCCTGCTTAGCATTCTGTCCGAGAAATAACAACTCTCCTTCACACAGCTCGATAGTTTTTCCGTTTATAACATGTGTTGTTTTGCCTGAACACATATAGACTACCTCAACAAAATCGTGGGTGTGCTCGGGAAAATGAATGAATCTTGTGTGTGTTCTGATTGTAATGAGCTTTCCGTCCTTGAGAAGCTTTCTGGATGAAATGATATTATCATCGTTTTCCGTATAAATACTGCTGTCTACTGTGCTTCTTCCGTCTAATATAGACTGTTCCTCGTCGGTTATGGGAATCAATTCTTTAAGGATTTCACGGTTTATCATATAACCACCTCTGTTCGATTATACATTTTCATATCAGAAAAATCAATACAAATAAGGACACTTTTTTAAGCAAATAAGGACCTTTCGTTTTATGCTGATTCAGTGGTATAATTACAATGAAATAATTATATTAAGGTGGAGAAGATTTGAAAACATATTATTTAGCCATAGACATCGGTGCTTCTTCGGGCAGACATATTCTCGGTCACATTGAAAACGGCAAGCTCTGCCTTGAAGAAATCTACCGATTTGACAACAATATAAAAAATGAAAACGGCACACTCGTGTGGGATATCGAAAGTCTTTTTTCAGAAGTGAAAGCAGGTTTAAAAAAATGCGCTGAAATCGGTAAGATTCCCAAGACAATCGCCATTGATACATGGGGCGTAGATTATGTGCTTCTTGACGAGAACAAAAAGGAAATTCTCCCCGCTGTGTCCTACCGTGACGGCAGGACAGAAAAAAGCATGAAGGCTGTCGGTGAGATAATATCTCAAAAAGAGCTTTATTCACGAACGGGGATACAGAAACAGAGCTTTAACACAATCTATCAGCTTTATTCGGATAAGCTCAGCGGAAAGCTTGATAAGGCAAGACACTTTCTCATGATGCCCGAATACCTTTCCTTTAAGCTGACGGGACAAATCAGAAACGAATACACCAACGCAACTACAGCTAATCTTGTAAATGCTGAAAGTAAGCGGTGGGATAAATATATTCTTGATAAGCTCGACTTACCTGAAGGCATTTTCTGCGAGCTTTCTCTCCCCGGCACAGTCGTTGGCAATTTCACAGATGAAGTTAAAGCTGAAATCGGATTTGACAGTACGGTTATTCTTTGCCCGTCACACGATACGGCTTCTGCTGTTGCGGCTTGCCCCGTTGACGGTGAAAGTGTATATATTTCATCAGGCACCTGGAGCCTCATAGGTACAGAAAATCCTGTTCCCGTACTCACCGAAAAGGCACTTGAAGCTAACTTTACCAATGAGGGAGGAATTGAATATCGCTTCCGTTTCCTTAAAAACATTATGGGTATGTGGCTGTTTCAGAATATCCGCAGAAACATAAACAAGGAGCTTACCTATGATGAAATGATGAACCTTGCGGCAGGAAGTACATTCACCGAAAAGATTAACCCCAACGCACCTGAGTTTGTTGCTCCCGAAAATATGATTGAGGCTATCAGAAATTATCTGGGCAAACCCGATTTACCCCTTGCTGACGTGCTTTCAAGTGTTTATCATTCCCTTGCCGATTCATATAGAAAAGCAGTAGAGGAAATCGAAACTATCAGTGGAAAAGAAATAAAATCAATACATATTGTCGGCGGCGGCAGTAAGGATAAGTACCTCAATAAGCTCACGGCAGAATACACAGGCAAAAAGGTATACACAGGTCTTATGGAAGCCACGGCAACAGGAAACATACTTTCACAGATTATGTATGATAAAAAAATCTCTCTCACCGAAGCCAGAGAGATAATAAAAGCAACTTTTGACATTAAGGAGGCAAACTGATGAGCAGATACAGTGAAGCAAAAGAAATATATGCACGATACGGAATTGATACAGAAAAAGCACTTGAAGCACTTAAAAATGTATGCGTTTCGGTTCACTGCTGGCAAGGCGATGATGTTATCGGCTTCGACAGTAAAGAGGCACTTTCCGGAGGCATTCAGACTACGGGCAACTATCCCGGCAAGGCAAGAACACCCGATGAGCTTATGGCAGACTATGACAAGGCATTTTCACTTATGCCCGGCAAAAAGAAATTAAACCTTCACGCCTCTTATGCCTTTTTTGAAGATGGTGAAGCAGTCGGCAGAGATAAAATCGAGCCGAAGCACTTTAAAAAATGGGTGGACTTTGCAAGGGAAAGAAATATGGGTATCGACTTTAACCCAACATTCTTCTCACATCCTATGGTAAAAGATAATCTCACCCTTTCTTCTCCCGACGAAGAAGTGCGTACATATTGGGTCAATCACGGTAAAGCCTGCCTTAAAATTGCAGAATATTTTGCAGAAGAAACAGGTGTACCCTGTGTAATGAATATATGGATTCCCGATGGTTACAAGGATATCCCGGCTGACAGACTTTCACCGAGAATGAGATTCAAAAAGAGCCTTGATGAAATTCTCGACACACCGTACAATAAAGAAATGGTATATGTAACTTTGGAATCAAAGGTATTCGGCATTGGTCTTGAAAGCTACACCGTAGGCTCGGCTGAATTCTGCCTTTCTTATTCAGATTACAAGGGTATCACACCTCTTATGGATAACGGTCATTATCATCCCACGGAAATGGTAAGCGATAAGATTTCATCACTTCTCCTCTTTAACGAAAAGATTGCTCTTCATGTTACAAGAGGAGTCCGTTGGGACAGTGACCATGTGGTTATCTTCGACGACGAAACAAAAGAGATTGCAAAGGAAATCGTGAGGAATAACGCACTTGACAGAGTGTTTATTGCAACGGACTATTTCGATGCATCAATCAACCGTATCTCCGCATGGGTAACGGGTGTCAGAAGCGTGCAGAAGGCTCTGCTTTTCGCACTTTTACAGCCCGACGAAAAGCTGAAGCAGTTACAGAATGAAAGCAATTTTACAGAGATAATGTATCTTCAGGAGGAAATGAAAACAGCGCCCCTCGGTGATATATGGAACGAGTATCTCGAAAGAGAAGGCACTCCCAAGGATTATCTCGCAGAAGTAAAAAAATATGAACAGGAAGTATTGGTAAAAAGAGTATGAAAGATATTATGACGGCTCCCTTTGTGGAAGAAATGAAAAAGACCACCGCCAATATGTACCGTCTCGGTTGGGACGAAAGAAACGGCGGCAACATCAGCTATATGCTTGAGGAAGATGAGGTTAAGGAATATCTTGACCTTGACAAGGTCATCCGCACAATTTCCACAGGCTTTGATGCAACCGACCTTATCGGCAAAATTTTCATTGTTACAGGTACGGGTAAGTATTTTAAAAATGTTGAGTCCGACCCTGAAACCAACCTCGGCATTATCCGTATAGCAAAGGACGGAACAACAGCCGAGCTTCTTTGGGGCTACAAGGACGGGGGTAAATTTACAAGTGAGCTACCTGCGCACCTTATGAGCCATATGGCAAGGCTTAAGGTTGACCCCGAAAACAGAGTTGTAATGCACTCTCATCCGACACACACCCTCGCTATGAACTATGTTCACGAGCTAGACGAAAAGAAATTCACACATACTCTTTGGGAAATGTGCACCGAATGTATTGTTGTGTTCCCTGACGGTGTAGGTGTTCTTCCCTGGATGCTTTGCGGCACAAATGAAATCGGTGAGGCTACTGCAAAGAAAATGGAATACTTCAGACTCGTTGTATGGGGAATGCACGGAATTTACGGCGCAGGAAAAACAATGGACGAAACCTTCGGACTCATTGAAACCGTTGAAAAGGCAGCCGAGATTTTTATGCTGACGGCACATCTGCCAAGAATCAACACAATAAAAGATGAAGAAATGGTTGAGCTTGCGGAGTTCTTCGGTGTCAATTACAGAAAGGATTTTCTGAATATATAATCAACCCGACAAACAATTATTTGCGGAGGATGAATTTATGAATGTAAAGGAATATATCGAGAATAATTGGGATAATACAACCCGTTTATTTACAGAGGATGATGATACATTAATAGGCTTGCCGCATCCCTATACTGTGCCCTGTATAGAAGGGAAATTTCAGGAAATGTATTATTGGGATGTTTATTTCACAAATGTAGGTCTGATAAAATCGGGACGTTTGTCACAGGCAAAAAATAATGTGGATAATATGTGTTATCTGATAAATAAATTCGGATTTGTTCCTAACGGAAACCGCACTTATTATCTTTCCCGTTCACAACCACCTTTCCTTTCACAAATGGTTCGCTGCATTTACGAGCAGACGGGAGATATCAGGTGGCTTGATGAATGTTACAAGGCTCTTGAAAAAGAGTATAAATTCTGGGAAAATGAACGTCAGACGCCCTGCGGACTTAACCGATATTACGGAAGCTTTAACCGTGAGGAGTTGATGAGCTTTTGCGGACTTTTATGCAATCGCTTCAATATCGAAAAGCCTGATGATGAAAGCATTGCAGAGTGTTACGGTAAGGCTATGTATTCCTTTGCGGAAAGCGGTTGGGATTGCAACAGCCGTATGGGGCTTGACTGTTATAATTATGCTTGGGTGGATCTGAATTCTTTGCTGTTTGGTATGGAAAGTGATATGGCGTTTTTTTCTGCCGAGCTTAAAAACGGATGCGAGGCAATGTGGAATGAAAAAGCAAATAGCAGACGAGAGATGATGACAAAGCTTTTATGGGACGATAAATCGGGGGCTTTCTGTGATTATAATTTTGAAACAGGAAAACAAGCTGATATTATATCGGCCGCACAGTTTTATCCGTTATTTTCAGGTGTATGCATTAAAGAAGAGGCTGAACGCACGGTAGAATTATTATCTGAAATCGAAGCAGAGTTCGGTGTGGCTTGCTGTGAAAAAAGAGAGGGTTTATACGGTCTGCAGTGGGACTACCCGAACGGATGGGCTTGCCTGCAATATTTTGTAGTGCACGGGCTTTTGCGTTACGGCTACCGCAAGGAAGCACTTCGCATAGCTGAAAAATATAAGCGTTTAGTGGAAAAAGTCTTTGAAGAAACCGGAAAATTATGGGAAAAATATAATGTTACAACGGGCACTGTTTCACATAATAAAGAATATGAAACTCCTGCTATGATGGGGTGGACGGCCGGTGTTTATATTGATTTTTGTTCCTTGACGTGAGAATAAATTTAAGAAGAGATAACTGTAAACAAAGAAAACAATGATTTATAGGAGTATTAATATGAAGCCTATCAGCTTTTATCTTGTTACCGATACACATTATTTGAACAATGTGTTGGAACCCGGTGGAGAAGCTTTTGAAAAAAATATGGTCACAGAACAGTATTTTGTTAAGGAAAGTGGTGCAATTATAAGCTCAACTTTCGACAAAATTATTGAAGACAAAGAAACTGATATTGTTATTCTTCCAGGTGACCTTGTAAAAAATGGTGAAAAAGAAAGTCATAATGGGTTTCTGAAAGAGCTTTATAGACTTAAAGAAAATGGTAAAAAAGTTTATGTTATAACAGCCGGTCACGATTATAACGACTCTGCCTATGTCTTAAAAGGTGATGGTCGTGCGCCTGTTGAGGGTACAGACTATGACGATTTGTGTGAAATGTATGGCGATTTCGGTTATGGTGATGCTATTGCATTTGATGAGCCGACACACTCTTATGTTGTAGAAATCAGTAGTGGTGTCAGAATGCTCGCAATTCATTGTGACAGTAAGGGCCAACCAAAAGGTACGATGGACGACAGACTCTTGTCTTGGGCAAAGGAACAACTGGATAAAGCCAAAGAAGACAACTGCTCTGTTTTTGCAATTTGTCACTATCCGATTATTCCACCTGTACCTGTTTTTGAGTTAGTTGGAGATGCAAAAATAAAGGATTGGAGAAAGATTGCTTCGTTTCTTGCTGATAACGGAGTTGAACTTGTGCTCACAGGTCATATGCATATTCAAAGCATAAACGAGTTTTATTCAGAAAAAGGCAACCGCCTCATTGATGTATGCACATCTGCTCTTGTGGGAAGTCCTGCAAAATACAGAAAAATCACCATAGATGAAAATTCTGTTCTTAAGGTTAAATCACTTGATGTGCCGGATTTTGGATGGGACTTAAACGGTCTTACACCTCAAGAGTATTTTGATAATCATTTTTCAACTGCAATTATTGTAAGAGTACGTGGCGCACTGGGCGGTGGAAACGGAATTGTAAAGCACCTTAAGGCATTTGCAAGAAAGCGCTTTGACAAAATGACGGTTAAGTCATTTAAGCGTTTGCTTTGCTTAAAACGAGATAAAGAATTTGACAAGAAAAAGTTTTCAGATTTTGTTGGTGAAGTCGGCTTAAGCATATTTACAGGTGATATGCCTTATGTTGAGGGGACAGCAGGATATAACCTTCTTGCAGGTATTCTTGACAGATTTTCATTTGTGCTTAAAAAGGTTGAACCTAAACTTAGCAAAAATGGTGAAAAAATTGATTTAAGAAGTATGCTTCTTAACACTATCGGAAACAATAAAGGCTTTTCGGATAATAATGCTGAATTTACACTTAAATAAATTCACAATATCGTAAGGTGAATAATATGTTATATAAAAAGAACGTTAAAAAATCACTAAAAACAGAACTTTTTAAAAATCCTACATCTGAATTCCGTGGAACACCTTTCTGGGCACTTAACTCATATTTGACAAAAGAAGAATTATGCCGTCAGATAGATGTATTCAAGGAAATGGGACTTGGCGGATTTCATCTTCACGTAAGAACAGGTCTTGAAAACGAGTACCTTAGTGAAGAATATATGGAACTTGTCAAGGATACTGTGGTTAAAGCAAAAAATGAAGAAATGCTTGCATGGCTTTATGACGAAGACCGTTGGCCATCGGGTGCTGCAGGCGGACTTGTGACAAAAGACGAAAAATACAGAAGCAGATGTCTCTTTTTCACTCCGTACAGAGAAGCCGAAAATTATGCCGTAAACACCTCCAGTTCTGAGGGTGGGAGAAGCGGAAGAGGAATGCTTATTGCCTGTTATGATGTCGTTCTTGATAATGAAGGCTTTCTTTCTTCATATAAAAAAATCAGCGAGGACGATGAAGCTGAAGGCACAAAGTGGTACGCCCTTCTTGAAATACACACACCCTCAAGCTGGTATAACAATCAGACATATCTTGACACATTGAGCCGTGAGGCTGTTAAAAAATTCATCGAAGTAACCCATGAAAAATATAAAGACAAAGTAGGAGATGAATTTGATAAAACAGTTCCCGCTATTTTCACTGATGAGCCTCAGTTCACAAGGAAAAGAGTTCTTAACAATTCATTTGATAAAATGGATATTACAATGCCGTGGACTGATAAGGTTCCTGAGCTCTATAAAGAAATGTACGGCGAGGATATCTTCGACACTCTTCCCGAAGTGTTCTGGGATAAGCCCGGCTCTGAACCCTCTGTGCACCGTTACAGATATCATGACTTTATTGCAGAACTTTTTGCAAGTTCATTCGCTGATACTGTCGGTAATTGGTGCAAGGAAAACGGCATCGCCCTTACGGGACATATGATGGAAGAGCCTACACTTAATTCACAGACTGCTGCACTTGGTGAAGCTATGCGTTCATACAGAAGCTTTAAGCTTCCCGGCATTGATATGCTTTGCAATCGGCATGAATTTACTACTGCAAAACAGACACAGTCTGCTGTTCATCAGTACGGTTATGAGGGTATGCTTTCAGAGCTTTACGGTGTAACAGGTTGGGACTGTGATTTCAGAACATATAAGCATCAGGGCGACTGGCAGGCTTGTCTTGGCGTTACAATCCGTGTCCCTCATCTTTCGTGGTATGCGATGAAGGGTGAAGCAAAACGAGATTATCCTGCTTCAATCCACTATCAGTCACCATGGTACAAAAAATATAATCTTATTGAAGATCATTTCGCAAGAGTAAACACTGCACTTACACGAGGCAAGCCTGTTGTAAAAGTGGGTGTTATTCATCCCGTTGAAAGCTTCTGGCTTCATTGGGGACCTAATGACAAATCGGCAATATTCAGAGAAAGTCTTGATGAAAGGTTTTCCAACGTTACAAAGTGGCTTCTTGAGGGCAGTATTGATTTCAACTTTATTTCAGAGTCGCTTCTCCCATCTCTCTGCGAAAAAGGAAATGCGCCTCTTAAGGTTGGAAAGATGGAATATGATGCAATAATCGTTCCCGGTTGTGAAACTTTGAGAAAAACAACCGTTGAAAGACTTGAGCAATTCCGCGAAAATGGTGGTAAACTTATTTTTATGGGTGATGCACCTTCACTTGTTGATGCTGTACCTTCTGATTATGCAAAATCACTTTTTGAAGAGAGTGAAAAAATCTACTTTTCTCGTGCATCACTTCTCACAGCACTTGAGGATGTAAGAACTCTCACAATAAGATATGCTAACGGAAAACTTACGGATAATTACATATATCAGCTCCGTGAAGACAATGACTGCAAATGGCTTTTCATCTGCCCTTCAAAAGAACCTGATAACAAGCATATAGATAACGGTAAAGATATTCAAATTATTCTGAATGGCACATTTTCACCTGAAATTTACAACACAGAAAATGGTGAAATTAAACCGATTAAAGCAGAATACCGAGAAGGAAAGACCATTATCCGTTATCGTATTTTTGGTTATGACTCAATTCTTCTCAAACTCGTTGATGGTAAAACTGATTGTGAAAAAGCACAGCATATCCCTTCAACCTCAGGTGAAAAGCTTTGTGAAATGTGTGATTATGAGTTGTCTGAAGAAAATGTGCTTGTTCTTGATATGGCACAATGGAAAATTGACGATGATAAGGACTATTTTCCAAAAGAAGAAGTGCTTCGTCTTGATAACCTCATAAGAGAACGTCTTGGCATAATAAAAAGAGGCGGACGTGTTGTTCAGCCGTGGGTTTTAGGAAATCGTCCAAAGGACCACAAGGCAACGCTTAAATTTACGTTCAAGAGTGAAATAGATTATGATGGCGCAGTTCTTGCTCTTGAGGATGCTGATGTTGCAGATGTAATCTTTAATGGTGAAAAAATTACTCAACGAGAGGAAGGATTCTATGTCGATATTTCAATCGGCAGAATGAAGCTTGGTAACATTGTAAAGGGCGAAAATGTACTTGAGATAACTCTTCCCTTCGGTGAAACTGCAGGTCTTGAAAATGTGTTTGTTCTCGGTGATTTCGGTGTAAGAGTAGCGGGCTCTGTTGCAGTTGTTACTGAGCTTCCCGAAAAAATAGCATTTGGTTCTTTGCTTAATCAGGGCTTTCCATTCTATTCAGGTGCAGTTACATATAAAATCAAGAAAAAAACTGAAAACGGTAGTCTTACAGTTAATGCAAGTGACTATATGGGAGCACTTGTTGAAGTGAGTATTGACGGTGAAATTAAGGGCGATATTATTTATCCGCCGTACACTCTTGAAATCAAAGGTATTCCTGACGGTGAACACGAGATAGGCTTAAAGCTTTATACTCACCGCTATAACTCATTCGGCCCGCTTCATCTTGTAAATCTGAATGAAAAATGGCACGGTCCCGGTGCCTGGAGAACCGAGGGAATCAACTGGAGCTATGAATATGTTCTTCGTACCACAGGTATTCTCAAAACTCCCGGTATAAATTAAATTATTTCAGTATTAAAAGGAGCTTTTTATGATTAAAGATATCGATTTTGGTGAGATTATAATCGATGGTATTCCCCCTAAAAAAAATGATGCTACAAGAGTTATGTCATTTAATCTTAGATATTGCGATGACGAAGAAGGTAGTGTAAAAAATCGTTCTGTTATATCAAAAGCTATAATTGAACAGTATTCCCCTGATTCCGTTGGTGTTCAGGAGGCAACGGGAGAATGGATGGATATTCTCTCGTCCGGACTTGAAAATTATGCATATGTTGGTGAGCATAGAGATAAAGACGTAAACAGTGAATACAGTGCAGTCTTCTATCTTAAAAGCAAGTTTAAACTTCTCGATAGTGGTACAATATGGCTTAGTGATACACCTGAAGAAAAATACACCAAGTATGAGGAATCGGTTTGCACAAGAATTGCAACATGGGCAGTTCTTGAAAACAAAGAAACAGGCGTTAAATATGCCCACATAAACACACATCTTGACCATGTTAGTGATGCTTCAAGAGCTTTACAGGCAGATGTCCTTAATAGTAAAATTGACGAACTTGAAAAAAGTGGTTTTTCTGTTGTTTGTACAGGTGATTTTAATGCTGAACCAACAGGTGAAGCTTATGGTAAAATGCTTATGAAAACAAATGATTCAAAGTTTGTTGCCGATAACAGTGATGATGGTATAACATTTCACGGATATGGCAAAGTTAAGGAGGATGCAAATGGACCTATTGACTATGCTTTTGTTTCAAAAAATGTAAGAGTTGACAAATACAAAATCATTCGAAATACTGTAATGGATATGTATCCTTCAGACCATTATCCTATTATTGTTGATGTTATATTTTGAAAATAATAAAAACAGACATTCCGTTTAATAAAATTTAAAAATCTATGGCATGTAATTTTTTTTGTGATATAATTAATTAAAAGAAAATTTAGGGGATGATATGATGTCAAAAACTCAAGAAAAAACTCTTTTAACTACAGAGGGAAAATACATATCAAAATTTGAATATTTTTGTGTGTTGCTCTCTCGTGCCGGAGGTATGTTCGGAACAACTCTTACAGGCTCACTTGCAGCAGCATTCCTGCATGAGCTTTATTACGGTCCTGCAGGTGTTGATTCTGACGGAATTGCAGATATTCTTGCCGTTCAGACAACCCTTACTACCGTTCTGGGTATTCTCTTCGGTATTGTAGGCGGCTTTATAGTACAGAACTGGAAAACAAGCCTCGGCAGATACCGTCACTGGTATTTCATCTGTCTTGTTCCTACGTTTATGCTTACGGTTCTCTTTTTCTACGTTCCGCAGGGATGGACAATTCAGCAGATGAATCTTCTCCGCTACGGTATAGCCTGCTGTCAGTCCGCATTCAACGTATTCAACGTACACAGCCAGAATCTTGTTCAGGTAATTTCACCTAACCACAAAGAAAAGAAAACTGTTGCTACAATCTGGCAGTTATCATACTATATCGGATATGGCGGAGCTTATCTCGGTACATTTATTTACGGTCTTTTCAGCGACGACAAGAACCAGATGTATATGACTCTTGCAATTGTTGCAGCTTCTGTTACTGCTTTTGGTAACCTTATGTGCGGTATTTTCTGTAAAGAAAGAATTGAACTTCCAAAGAAGCCAAAGGTAAAAGTATCAAAGGCAATGTTTACTCTTTTCAAGTACAAAAACTACCGTGCTTTCCACGCAATGCAGTGGGTTAATGCATTTGCAATGCTTGGAAAGATGTCTACATATCTTGCAGCAATTACAGTTGGTTCATCAAAGAATCTTCTTCTTACACTTCCTACAGCTATCGGTACTGTAGTTGGTAATCTTATCACTACTAAACTTTCAAAAAAATATGAACCAACAAAGCTTCTCAAATTCTGTGGTATCTATTCACCTGTTGCTTCATTTGTGCTTTTCGGCATCTGCTTTGCAGAATCAAAAATGGGTATCAGATTCTTTGAAGGTTGGAACAGTATATTCTTCTATATATTCTATTTCATTTTTGGTATCGGTATCGGTATTCAGGAGCTTTCAAAATCTCACTTTGACGTTGAATTCTATGATTATCTTGAATGGCAGACAGGCGAAAGAATCGAAGCAATCCAGGGTATTGTTCCCGGTTGGGTCAACTCTGCATGCATTTATTTAAGAGACCTTGCAGTTCCCTATATGATTGCCTGGGCAGGCTACCTTTCATCTGCCGAAGGTGACCTTGTCAAAACAATGCAGGCTCAGCCTACATACCTTGACACCTGTCTTAAAATCCTCGCATTCCTTCTCTTCGGTTATACTCTTGCAAATGTTCTTAAAGCAATTATCCTTAAAACATCTTATGATATTGAGGGTGAAAAGAAAGAACAGATGTATCGTGAACTTGCAGAAATGCGTGAAAAACGACACGAGGAAAACGAATCAATCAGACAGACAAAGGAAGCCATTGGCGAATAATAAAACAAACTGTTGAGGGAAATATATATGAAAATTACTTCTGAAAGCACTCTTTCTGAGGTGCTTAACAATCCTGTCGGTTACGATGTTGCTCAAAAGGTAGTTTACCGTAAAAACTTAGATGCTGCTATTCTCTCGGATGTGGCATTCTGCCAAAAGACATTAGGTGAACTTCTCACTGATAAAGTCACAGACAAATCGAAAAAATATCTTCTTGATATTCTGAACGGTAATCCTGAAAAGGTTATATCAAAAAGTGAAACAGCTCCCCAATGGTGGAAGGAAGCTGTTATCTATCAGATTTATCCCCGTTCATTTATGGATTCAGACGGTGACGGAATCGGTGATTTGCAAGGCATAATTTCAAAGCTCGACTATCTTAAAGAGTTAGGTGTTGATGTACTGTGGCTCAGCCCCATTTACGATTCACCCAATGATGATATGGGCTATGACATCCGTGATTATCAGAAAATTATGACCGAATTCGGCACAATGGATGATTTTGACGAAATGCTCTCTGAAATCCATAAGCGTGGAATGAAGCTGATTATGGATCTTGTTGTAAATCATACCTCCGATGAACACGAATGGTTCAAAAAGGCGCTTGCAGGTGACGAAAAGTATAAGAATTACTACTTCTTCCGTAAAGGCAAGGGTGACGGAATCCCTCCGAATAACTGGACATCATTCTTCTCGGGCTCTGCGTGGAATTACTATCCCGAGCTTGACGAGTGGGCACTGCATCTTTTCTCAAGCAAGCAGATGGATCTTAACTGGGATAATCCTGAGCTGAGAAAAGAAGTTTACGGTATGGTTTCCCGATGGCTCCAAAAGGGTGTTGACGGCTTCAGAATGGATGTTATTACTCTTATTTCAAAAACTCCCGGACTTCCTGACGGTGATCCGGCTGTTGCCGAGCTTTTCGGCTGCGGTGCCGAGCATTACTCATGGGGACCGAGACTTCACGAATATCTCGGTGAGCTTAATGAAAAGACATTTAAAAACTTCCCCGGCTCCTTCTGCGTTGCAGAGCCCTGCAGTACGGGTATTGAAATGGTAAAGCTCATTTCCGACGAATCCCGTGGAGAAGTCCGTCAGGCATTCCTTTTTGACCATATTGAAAATCCGGGCAAATCCAAATATCAGGATTATAAATATAACCTTAAATATTTAAAGGAAGCACTTATAGATTATCAGATCTCTCTTTGCGGTTCATCCTGGCCGTCGTTGGTTATCGAAAATCATGATAATCCGCGAATGGTGTCAAAGGTAAATCCCGACCCGAAATTCAGAAAGCCTCTTTCAAAGCTTCTGGGCACAATGGTTCTTACGGGACGCGGCACACCTTATATTTATCAGGGTGAAGAATTAGGAATGATGAACTGCGATTTCAAGGATATGAGTGAAATACGTGATGTTGAGGCTGTAAACAGATACAACGAAAACATTGAAATGGGCAGAAGCCCTGAGGATGTTTTTGCAGAAATTCTTGCAGGCGGCAGGGACAACGCGAGAACTCCCGTCCCTTGGGATGACAGTGAAAACGCAGGCTTCACAACGGGTGCACCCTGGCTTCGTGTTAATGGTGACTATAAGCAGTGTAATGTAAAGGCTCAGCTTCAGGATGAATCAAGTACGTTTCACTATTACAGAAGGCTTATGGAACTACGCAAGAAAAACAAATCGACTTTGGTTTACGGGGATTTCAGACCTCTTGAAACAAATGACGAAACCTATTGTTTTTACAGAGAGTCAGACGAAGGAAAGTTCTATATTGAAATGAACCTTACAGAAAACGAAATCGACAGACCAAAATATGCTGAAGGTGAATGTGTGCTTTCAAATTATTCCCTTTCTTCAGATAAGCTTCGTGCTTATGAAGTAAATATTTACAGAATGAAATCTGCTGAATAAGGAGATGTTATAATGTCAAAAACAATAAAAATTCTCATCATTTTTGCGGTATTGGTTGCCCTCTTTGCGGCATCAATAATCTATTTTGAAATGGACCCTGAAAACACAAATATTGATTTCAGCCCTGCAAATGCTCAGAATGAAACCGATAAAACAATAAGATTCGATGAAAACGGTAAGCTTAAAATATTACATATTGCTGATACTCATCTTAATTATGACAAGCATTTTGATGCATCGGTATGGGTAATTGCAGAAGCCTGCGATGTGGAAAAACCCGACCTTGTTGTGCTCACAGGCGATAATACACATCCTAACGAGGACCCCGAAAAGACAAAGGAACTTATCAATGCTCTTATGAATATCTTTGAGTCAAGAAAGATTCCCGTTGCCGTAACCTTCGGTAATCACGATGCAGAGAAGGGTCCCATGACAAGAAAAGATATTATGGAATATTACAATACCTTCTCTTGTGTAATATCTGCCGATGACAGTTCGGATTTCAAAAACTGCGCTACGTTCAATATTCCCGTGCTTGCTTCCGACAGTGACAAAACCAAGTTTAATCTCTGGGTGTTTGACTCAGGAGATTATGACGAAGATGAGCCCAGACATTATGACCGAGTACGCACAGAGCAGATTAAATGGTACAAAGAAACAGCAGCAAAGCTTAAAGAAGAAAACGGCGGTGAAACCGTTAACTCTGTTGTTTTTCAGCATATAATTGTACCCGAAATCTATGATGTTCTTAAAAAGGTAGATTCAAAGAAGCCTTATGCAACTCCGCACATTTATAATGAAGGCGAATATTATATGTTTGACCCCGAGCAGGTCAATTACGGCAAGCTTAACGAAAAGCCCTGTTCCGGTTATTACAACGACGGTCAGTTTGACGCTCTTGTTGAAACAGGTGATGTACTGGCAATGTTTACGGGCCACGACCACACAAATGCCTTCGGTGTAAGAAATCAGAATATTGATATTTACACCTCTCCCATGACACGTTACAAGGGCGTCGCTTACACAACTCAGTACGGTTACCGTGTCGTTGAAATTGACGAAAAGGATACCTCAAAATACATAACAAGAGTTGAGCGCCTTTATGATGTCTTTGACTTTGATTACATAAAAAATGCAAAGGATAACGGCGATAAGTATTCATGGAGAATTGCTTTCGAGCTTGCAGTTAAGGGTAAGGCTCAGAAAATCTGTATGATGCTCTGGCATGCAGTGATAGAATTCTTTACAGGCAGAACAATTGTATATCCGGACTAAAGCAAACAAAAAACTGCAACGTTATTTGAAAAAAGTGAACATACTGATACAATATTGTACGATGTAAGAGTAAAATGTAAGGCAAGGTCTCAGCTTTGACCTTATCGTGCTTGTATCAATGAGTAGTTCTTATCTGGATTGGAATTACAATGATCCTGAGTTGGCGGTGGCGGGAACAATAATGCATGGGTTTGAGTTCTTGTTTGTAAGAATTGCACCGATTACTTTTTTGGCTTCTGTAGTTGGAATTGTAGCGACATATAAGAAAAGATAAATTTCAGTTTGACTGTTAGACAAATTCCAATTTATCGGTTTGTTGCTAAATTGGGCTGTAATCTCAAAAATCGACAATCTTCGACAGAAGGTTGTCGATTTTTACTTATTACTTCTTCACTCTTCACTTTTCACTAATCTTCGGGTCGATTTTTGGAAGTAATAAGTAAGAAGTAATAGTGAAGATGTTTTGGCGGGACACCCGACTCCCCTATTGTGATTTCGCATCAGGTGTGATATAATTATCCTGGAAATAAGACTTTACGGAGATGATTCAATGGAAAATCTTGTTATAAACAATAACGAACTGTTATTAATGCGATATACAGAGCTTATACGTATTACTCCCTGTGGCAAGAGTGCAATTCGTTTTCAATCTTTTCCTGATTGTCAAATAATTGATGAAAACTATACTCTTATGCCGCAAAAGGCAGATGCGAAAATCGAGGAGTTTGAGCATTTTGTAACCCTTACTTGTGGCACATTAAAGGTTAAAATTGAAGGTAACGGAAAACTCACTTTCTTTGTGAATGAAAAGAAAATCCTTGAAGAAAAACCTGAACTTACTTTTAAAAGCAACTATCGCCATTTTGAAAACAAAGGAAGTGGTCTTTGGTCTGCTCGTGTTACCTTTGAGCCCGATAAGGACGAACACTTCCTTGGACTTGGACACAGTTGGGATAACGAATATGACCTTAAAGGCTCGTCAATTGATATTCGTAATGTGAATGCAAAATGCACAATCCCTTATGTGTACTCTTCATTAGGTTACGGATTTTTGTGGAACAACCCATCGACAGGGCTTTGTGAGCTTTCAAATAACCGTACTCGCTGGAGTTGTGACTGTTGTAAATTCATGGACTTTGTTGTTATGGCAGGTACACCTAAAGAGGTTTGCACCACACTTTCCGATTTGACAGGTTATGCGCCGAAAATGCCTGAATGGGCTACAGGCTTCTGGCAGAGCAGACTTCGTTACGAAACGCAGGAAGAATTGCTCTCAGTGGCAAGAAAATACAAGGAACTGGGTATACCTCTTTCTGTAATAATAGCTGACTATTTTCATTGGACAGAGCAAGGAGATTATAAGTTCGACCCGAAATACTGGCCAGACGTAAAGGCTATGACCGAAGAGCTTCACAGTATGAACGTAAAGCTCATTGTGTCTATGTGGCCCACAATAAATGAACACAGCGAAAACTATTGGTATATGAGAAATAACAATATGCTTATGCGTACTGTTCGCGGTTCTGACAGAGTTTTCGATTTCTATGGTTGGCAGGGTGAAATTGATGTTACAAATCCCGCTACCAGAGAATATGTATGGAACAAATTAAAAGAGAACTATATAGATAATGGTGTTGATGCTCTTTGGTTTGACGAAGCTGAGCCGGAAATCCATCCTGAACATTTTGACAACCTGATTTGGTATAAGGGCAGAGCCGATATGGTGGCACTTCTGTACCCGTATTACTACTCCAAAATGGCTTATGACGGCTTTAAATCTATTGGCAGGGATGACATAATCACTCTTACTCGCTGTGCATATTTAGGCAGCCAGAAATTTGGTTCTCTTGTGTGGTCGGGTGATATTGAATCTACATTTGAAAGTCTGGCTTGCCAAGTTAAAGCAGGGCTTAATATGTCTATGTGCGGAATCCCTTGGTGGAATACTGATATCGGAGGTTTTTACGAAGCCGATATTATAAGCGATTACTTTAAAGAGCTTATTGTACGTTGGTTCCAATTTGGACTTTTCAGCCCTGTTATGCGACTTCACGGTTCGCGGAACCGTCATTTTGAGCCAACTCCGGGACTTAAAGAGCCAAGCGGCGATCCTAACGAAATTTGGAGCTTTGGTAAAGAGGTTTTTGAAATTCTTAAAAACCTGATTTTCATTCGTGAAAAGCTAAGACCATACATTAAAAGTCAAATGGATATTGCCAGTGAAAAAGGCTATCCCGTAATGCGACCAATGTTCTTTGAGTACCCTGATGATAAAACTTGTTACACACTTGAAACACAATATATGTTCGGTGATGATATCATCTTCGCACCAATCGTAGAGCAAGGACAAACAATAAAAACTGTGTATATTCCTGACGGAGAATGGATTCTCACAAAGGATAAAAAGGTTTATACAAAAGGCTCTTATGAAATAACTGCAGAGATTGACAAGTTTATAGCATTTGTAAAATCAGGCTCAGATGTTATTAAATGTTTCGAGTAAAATAATGCAAATTTATATTTACGGAGGTGGTTATTATGGTTAAAGAATTTTCAAAATATCTTTTCTGCTATTTTGTTGGCAATCGTCCTCATGAAGAGCGCGTTCATTTTGCTGTTTCAAAGGACGGATACAACTTTACTGCAGTTAATGAAAATAAGCCCATAATAATTCAGACTAAAGGCAAAAAATGTTGCCGGGATCCTTTTATCTTTCGTGATAACGATGGCGTTTTTCATATAATCGCAACAGATATGAAAAGTGAAGAGGGTTGGGCAAACAATAACTCAATGGTTATGTGGGACAGTGTTGACCTTGTACATTGGACAAACGAAAGAATAATTGATTTTTCAAACTTTGAAGAAACAAAGAATGCTGATAGAGTTTGGGCACCTCAAGTCATATTTGATAAATTCAAAAATGAATATATGATTTATTGGACTCACAATAACGCTGATGATGACCTTGATACGATCATTTGGTATGCATACACAAAAGATTTTCACACCTTTATTACTCCGCCGCAAGTGCTTTTTAAGCCAAAAAGCGGAATGTGTGCCATTGATGCCGATATAATAGAGCATAACGGAAAATATTATCTATATGAGGCTGACGGCGAAAAAGAAGCAATTTGCTATTGCGTGGCAGAAAGACCTGATGGTCCGTATTATGAACCTGCTTCGAACAAAGTTTCGGTTGCTGATACCGCATTGGAGGGCAACTGTATATACCGAATACTTGGTACAGATAAGTTTGTTATGATTGCTGATCAATTCCGAAAGGGTGGATATTTTATGCAGGAAACAACGGATTTGATGAATTTCAGTAAAGTCGATGAAAGCAGGTTTTCTCTTAATCATCTGAATCCTCGACACGGCTCAGTTCTTTATATTACCGAACAGGAGTATGAGCTTTTGGTAAATTTACGGTTCTAAAATGGACGTACCTCCATGATGAGGTCTTAATTTAGACCAAAAGCCCGAAACCCCTTGAATATCAAGGGGTTTCAGCTTTTTTGGTCTTCAGCAAAGACAAAACCCCCGGTTCTACCGGGGGAATAAAAAAGCTTTAGTAAAAATAAAACGTGGCGAGCAATGGCAAGCCACAAAAACGTAGAGAAAAAACTTAACCTCCGA
>SVOY01000021.1 GCA_015066105.1 Oscillospiraceae bacterium | reverse complement strand
AAACTCTTCGTTGATGGTATCTTAACCATCGAATCTCGGGTTCCTTTTCTTATCTCGTTGTTTAATTTTCAAGGTCCAATCTGCTGCCTTTTTTTGAGACAGCTCAGAGAGTATACCACAACGCACACCCTTTGTCAACCCTTTTTTCAAACTTTTTTTAGTTTTTTTCAAGGGCTTATTTCAGCCTCCCTCTCGGGTCTCCCCTCAAAGAATGCTTGCATATATTATCACCTATTCCCGTCTTTGTCAACAGTTTTCGGCAAAAAAATTCAGATAAAATGCACAATCCGGTCTCTTTATACACACTCAGCCGTGTGTTTTTGTGTTTTGCTTCCTTTTAGCAACTATATATTGGGGTAAGCAGTAGTTTTCTCTTCTTTTATCTATATGTAGATATACAAAAGAATCTAAAGAAAGAACATTCTTTACATATAAAACAAAAACCCTACGGCTTTTCGCCGACGGGCGATATACCGTAAGGTCTTTTATGATATATAAATGTTTTATTGTAACCTCGCCGGTCGGGCATTCCTTTTCTTGCCAGAAAAGGAATCAAAAGAACATTGATTATTTTTTTATGCTTCCGGGAAGTCGTACCAATATTCCCTGCGTCTTCTTGTTATCGCCTTTTTAACGGCAAAGCCGACGGCTACAGCCGCAACAACACCGAAGCCGATATAAATATGCGTGTTATCGGTACCGTGGATTCTTATCTGATTCCACAAATCGGAAAACATCAGAAGCGTTTCCTGAGGAAGATTACGGAAATACTCCACATCGGGCATTTCATCCTCTGAAGGATAGAGGTATTTGCTCTCCCTCATTTCAGCATAGTCGGGATGCTCGAGCACACCCGTGTTGGGAGTTGCGTAACCGATGTAAAGAGCATTGCTCAGTGCAATCTCCGGGTCAAGCAGAAAGTTGATATACTTTACCGCCGCCTCGTAATTCTGAGCTCCCTTGGGAATACAAACGGCATCAACAAAAATGTTCACGCCCTCCTCGGGATAAACGAAGTCGAGGTCGGGGTTAACCTGCTTCATCAGCACATAGTCGCCTACATAGTAAGGCACCATAGCCGCCTCGCCGCTTTCCATCTTGTTAAAAATCTCGTCCATTACATAGCCCTGCAAAAGCGGCTTCTGCTCAACGAGCAGCTGAGCAACGTCGGCAAGCTCCTTCTCATCGGTGGAATTGAGAGAGTAGCCAAGAATCTTCTGTGCCACGGCAAAGGCATCACGGGGATTATCAATCATAAGAATTTTACCCGCATACCTCTCGTCCCATAAGGCAGTCCAGCTCGTCGGCCTTTCCTCCACCATTTTTGTGTTATAGATAAGGCCGACCATACCCACATTATAGGGCACGGAAAACTTGCTTTCCGGGTCGTAGTACATATTCCTGTAATCCTCGGAAATATACTTATAATTCGGCAGAGAGCTTACGTCAATTTCAAGCAGCATATCCTCTGAAATCATTCTTTCAATCATATAGTCAGAGGGAATTATAATGTCATAGCTTGCGCCGCCGTTTTTGATTTTTGGATACATATCCTCGTTGCTTTCATAGGTGACGTAGTTGACCTTGATGCCCGTAAGCTTTTCAAACTCGGCATTAACATCAACAAGTCCGTCCTCATAGGTATCGGAAATATATTCACCCCAGTTGAAAACATTGATTGTTGTGCCCTCACTGCCCTTATAATACTCCTCGTTTTCATAAGCGGATGCACTGAAGACCGTAAGGCAAAGAAGCACAGAAAGAGCTACAAGAAAAAGGATTTTTCTCATTTTCCTGCCCCCTTTCCCTTGTTGAGCTTGTTGCTCATTTTTTTATCACCGTAAAACTGTGACACATTAAGAAGCACAAGCAGAAGAAGTATTGCAACAAAAATAATTGTGGAAAGAGCGTACATATCGGGCGTAACTCTCTTTTTGGTCATTGAGAAAATTCTGATAGGCAGAGTCTCAAAGGAGGGGCCCTGTGTAAAGTAGCTGATGACAAAGTCATCAAGCGACAGGGTAAAGCTCATCATAAGACCGGAAAGAATACCCGTTGAAATTGAGGGAAGCACCACCTTGAAAAAGCTCTGTACGGGAGTACAGCCCAAATCCATTGCCGCCTCGGGAAGGTACTTATCAAGCTGACGCAGCTTGGGCAGCACCGACAGAATTACGTAAGGCAGGTTAAAGGTAATGTGCGCAATAAGCATTGTACCGAAGCCGAGAGCATCATTTTTGCCGATAAGCTTTGCACAGAAAATGAAAAGCAGCATCATTGAGATACCCGTAACGATTTCCGGGTTCATCATAGGAATATTTGTCACGCCCATTGTAAGGCTTTTGATGTGTTTGTTTTTAAAGGTGTTTATACCAACAGCCGCCGCGGTACCCATTACCGTTGCAACAGCCGATGAGGACACGGCAAGAACAAGGGTGTTGCGGAAGGCCTTAATTGTTGCCTCATCATTCAGAAGCGACTCATACCAGCGAAGAGAAAATCCGGTGAAAACGCCCGTGCTTGCACTCTCGTTAAAGGAGAAGATTATCATTACCACAATCGGCGCATAAAGAAACAGCAGCATCAGGGCAACATAGAATTTTGACAAGGGAGGCATTTTACTTTTCATATCAGCACACCTCCGTCATCGTCGTCACCGGTAAAGCGGTTCATAACCATCATACAGATGATAATAAGCACCATAAGCACAAGTGAAAGTGCCGCACCGAGATTATAGTTGTTTGCAGACTTGAACTGCATTTCAATTACGTCACCGATAAGTGAAAAGGTGTTGCCGCCAAGCTTTTTTGAAATATAGAAGGTTGAAACCGAGGGCACAAACACCATTGTAAAGCCCGATGCAATACCGGGAAGTGTAAGAGGCAGGATAATATCCTTAAAGGTGATGAATTTGTTTGCACCGAGGTCGCCTGCCGCCTCGATAAGATTCATATCCATCTTAGCCATAATTGAATAAAGAGGCAGAATCATATAAGGGATATAGTTGTAAACCATACCGAGCACAACTGCGCCCTGGGTGTTAATCATATGAAGCGTGGGAAGATTGAGGGAAGTCAGCACGGAATTGATAATACCCGTATCCTGCATAATAATCATCATTGAATAGGTTCTTATAAGCAGATTCATCCACATGGGAAGCATAACGAGAATCATCATTGTACGCTGAACGTTTGCAGTTGTTCTTGCCATTATATACGCAAGAGGATAAGCAATTACAAGGCTTATAACGGTGGCGATAAAGCCCAGCCAGATGGAGTTGAGCATAACATCCTTATACTTGCCTATATCTGAAATATATTCAAGGGTGAAGTTACCGTTACCGTCGGTTACCGAATAAATCAGCACGAAGATAAGGGGAACTATAATGAAAATTGCGGACCACACAAGATAAGGTGCGGCGGTCAGCTTTTTCATAAGGGAGCTTTTTTTCATTTATCACTCCTCCTCTTCGGTAACATCTGAAAGGCGCTCAAGCTCATCACTGAAGGAGCTGTAGTCGCCGTACATACCCGAGTATTCACTCTTCTTCATAACGTGGATTGCATCGGGCTCGATTACTATGCCGATTTTTGTGCCGACGGGATAATAATCCGTGGTCTGTATCATCCACTTGAAGTTATCAATATCAACAATCATTTCAAAGTGTACGCCCTTGAAGGTGTTTGAGGTAATCACACCGCTGATTGTTCCCTCGCCGTAGGGTACAACGTCAACGTCCTCGGGGCGCACAACAATATCAACAGACTCATTAACGGCAAAGCCTTTGTCAAGGCACTGGAATACGGCACCGGAAAACTTGGCCTTGAAGTCATCAAGCATAACGCCGTCAAGAATATTACTTTCACCGATAAAGTCTGCAACGAAGGCGTTCTTCGGCTCATTGTAAATATCAATGGGAGAGCCTATCTGCTGAATTTTACCGTCATTCATAACAACAACGGTGTCGCTCATTGAAAGAGCCTCCTGCTGGTCGTGAGTGACGTAAATAAAGGTGATGCCCATACGCTTCTGGATATTCTTAAGCTCAACCTGCATATCCTTGCGAAGCTTAAGGTCAAGTGCGCCGAGGGGCTCGTCAAGCAAAAGCACACGGGGCTCAACGGCAAGAGCTCTTGCAATGGCAACGCGCTGCTGCTGACCGCCGGAAAGAGAGGCAATGTTTCTCTTCTGAAAGCCCTTGAGATTGACAAGCTCAAGCATTTCCTTTACTTTTTTGCTTATATCCTTTTCCTTCATCTTCTTAACACGAAGACCGAAGGCTATATTATCATAAACGTTAAGGTGCGGAAAAAGGGCATACCTCTGGAAAATGGTGTTGACCTGCCTTTTGTGCGGAGGAAGATTGTTTATATCCTTACCTTCAAAAATAACCTGACCGTTATCAGCCTCAAGAAAGCCTGCGATAATTCTGAGAGTAGTAGTTTTGCCGCAGCCGGAAGGACCGAGGAAGGTCATAAATTCCTTATCCCTGATGCTGAGGTTGATGTTGTCAAGAATTATTTCATCATCGTACTTTTTGGATATATTCTGCAGTTCAATGATTACACCGTTTCCCATATATAAACCCCTTTCCCTGCACAGAGTCAAGCCCTGTACGCGTCCGAATATCAAGTAAGGAGAAAGCATACGTATTTTTACGCAGTAACCCCCTTATATCATTAAAGAAAATATAGAACAAAAATCAGCAAATGTCAACAGTTTTTTCGCATTTTTCGTTAAAATTCAAGGCGAAAAACGGGACAAAAATTGCAAAGCTCTTAAAAGCTTTTATTTTCTCCGTTTTTCGCCAAAATTCTCAAAAAAAGTTTTTACTGCTTACTCCCGGGCAAAGAAGCTGTCCGCCTCTTTATTAAGATAAGCCTCAAGCTGCTGCATACCTTCCTCGGTGAGCTCGAAAAGATTTTTCTTTATTTCATCCTCGTTCTGACTTTCGTAGCAGCTCATACCGTAATAAACCGCAGTGTGGATATACTCGGTATCCTCTTCGTTTTTTTCAATGCAGATACGGTAATTGAAAATCCGCTGACCGAAGGCACCCTTTAACGGGTCTGTGCCGATTGAGCCTGTATAGGTATTATAGCTGCCGCCTATTCTTGAGCCGCCGATAAGCCACGACATAAGCGGTACAAAAACTTCTCTTTTTTCCATTTTATTTCTTCCTTTTACTTTTATTGTATATATAATATCAGATTTCAGAGCTTTTGTAAATGCTTTCTAATCAAATCGGCAGCAATGTCAGCCATAGACTGATGATAATAGCCTCTTACAAAGCCGATGGGCAGAAGAAAAACGCAGGAGATAAACCAGGGTATAAAGGATAGCTTTCTTATGAAAACCCGTTTGCGGTTACCCTGCATACACCCGTAAGAAAAACGGAAGAGACCTTTTATGCTTGTATAATTTCCCGAGACAAAGCAATACCTTGCGGCAAACAGAAAGGAATTAAGCCGCAAAAAGAAAACCGTGCCGAAAATAAAAAGCAAAAGCCCCGTAAAAAGATAAATTCTGAAAAGGCTGAGAGACACACTCCCCTGCCCGCCCGAATATAAAACGGCAAAAAGGCAGAGTAAAAAAGGCAGAAAGGAGAAAATCAGCAAAGTAAGCTTAAGCGCATAAAAGCACAGATTAAAAGCAATAAGGGCTGCAATCTTTTTTGGTCTTAAGTAAAAAAGCACGTCGCCTCCGCCCGACCTTAAGCCGGCCGCTTTTTTCAGATAGTATCTGTCCGAGCCGCTGCGGAATGCGCAAAGCAAAAAAAGTATAATCACAAGCTGTGCCTCTCTTCCTTTTTTAAAGAGTATTGACAGCAAAGTAAAAAAATAAGCCCTTACACAGAATGTAAGAGCTTATAAAGTTACATTGAAACGTCGGTTGCGTAGTTATACTTCGTTCCTGAGGTGTTTTTGAGGAAGCCCTCGGGAATTGTAAAGGAAACCGAGCCGCCGAATTCAAGCACATCGTATTTGGAAACGTTTACAAAAACATACTGATTGCCGTCACCGTCAACACTTGATGAAATCTGAAGCGTTGCGGGCTTATCTGCCTCAACACCGTCAATATAAATGGGTACTCTGATTGAGTTGGACTTGATTTTGCCCCAGCCCTCACTGTCAATTGCGGCACAGAAGTTGCCGTCGCCGTCAAGCCAGGTGCTGTTGATTACCGCCTGCTTACCCTCAGCCTTTACTGCCTCGGTTGTGCCCTTTGTGGTGCTTTCCTGATTGTTGCTGTTTGTTGAGCCGTCTGAAGGAAGTGTGCTCCACTCGGTGGACTGAGCGGCAGAGGTAACCGCCGAAACAGAGGGCGTTATCGCACCGCCGTTATCCGTGGGATAGGTTATATCCTCATACATATTTGTAACCCCCGAGCCGGATACGTTCTGATTTGTTGTTGAGGTTGCATCGGGCGAGGGAACAAACCTTGTTGTTGTATACCATGGGGCCTGCTTGTTCTGATTTGTGGTAAGCACGTAGGTTTCACCCGTTGTGCTTGCCTCGGTTGTGGTGGTTGATTCCGTTGTTGAGGTTGTATCCGATGTTGAAAGGGGTGCTTGCGTTGTTTCGTCGCCGTTATCCTTACACGAGGTAAAGAGTACAACAATCGCAGTAACGGTAAGTATAATTGCAATTATTTTACGCAACAAAAACGCCTCCTTTATCATTTTAAATATTACATACCAAATAATTATACAACCCCGAAAGCGGATTGTCAAATGTTTTTCCCTTATTTAACAAATAATTGAAAATTAGCCTTAATATATTCCGCGCTCTTAAGCCTTATCTGCTGATAAAGGTTGTCATTCTCGGCATAAGACTGAAGCTCTTCAATTTTCTTTTCATCAAGAGAGGTGCTTTCATCCGTGGGGTCAAACATTTTTCTTATGACTTCAAGCTCCTTTGCAAAGCCGTCCATACCGATAAGGCAGAGAGCGGGTATGATTTCATTTTTTAGAATATCGCCGTTCTGGCGAAAGAACTCACCGATGCTCTTATCCTGCACAAAAACATCAAGAATGTAGGCGTAACGCTTTTCCTTTGATAAAAGAGAGAACTCCCTTTCCATATCCTCCTGCTTCTGCAGAAAAAGCTGATATGCAAGTGCCACACCCTCAAGGGTTTCTTCGCTGTCGCTTTCAGCGATTGCCTTTTCGGTGAGCGGCACAAACCTTTCCTTAAGTGCGGTAAGGCGCTTGAGCTCCGCCTCCTGCTTGCGGTAAGCTGTTCTGTAGGATTTATAGGATTTGCCGGCAAAGTGAAAAATCACCGCTGCAACAATACACACACCGACAAAAATCAGTGCAAGATACCAGTATTCTTTAAACCAAGCGAGCATTTTTATTCCTCCTGAAGTGCCTTGTAAAGGTCACCTTTTTTTATTCCCGTTTCCTTTGCCGCCTTTTTGGCCGCCATGCTTACGCTCATATTCTGTGACACATAGGCTCTGGCTAGGCTGAGTGCATCATCAAAGGTAATTTCCTCTTTTTCTTCTTTTTTACCCTCTATTACAAGAACGAATTCACCCTTGGGCGATTCGCTTTCATATTTTTCAATCGCACCGCTGAGCGTTGTTCTTATTACCTCTTCGTGGATTTTGGTTATTTCTCTTACAAGGGCAATTCTTCTGTCGCCGAGAGTATTATACAAATCCTTAAGCGTTGCTGAAAGCTTGTGAGGTGCCTCGTAAAAAACAAGGGTACGCTTTTCGTCCTTTATGTCAGACAGATGCTCTCTGCGGCTGACCTTGTTCATGCTTAAAAAGCCCTCAAAGGTAAAGCGGCTGACGGGGAGACCCGAAAGAGCAAGGGCGGAAACAAAGGCCGTAGGTCCGGGAACAACATTCACCGTTACTCCCCTTTCATGGCAAAGGGCAACAAGGTCCTCGCCCGGGTCGGAAACGGCCGGCATACCCGCATCTGTAACAAGAGCACAGCTTTCACCCGAAAGTATACGGTCAACTATTATCTCACCCTTTTCGCGTCGGTTATGCTCAAAGTAGCTGATAAGCGGCTTTTTTATTTCAAAGTGGTTGAGCAGCTTAAGGCTGACCCTCGTATCCTCGGCGGCAATAAAATCTACCGAGGCAAGAGTTTCAACCGCTCTCGGTGACATATCACCGAGATTTCCTATCGGCGTACCTACTACATACAAAATACCTGCCATAAAAAGCTCCCTTACTACAATCTTTTCCTGCAACGGGCCGTTTTCACTGATGCCCGTCCATATAATCACCGAACATTGCTCTGAATTCATCGGTCGGAGCTCCGTTATCATCCTTCATTACAAGCTCCTTCATTACTGTAACGCCGCTTTTTCCGCCGCGTTTACCCTCAACAAGCACAAGCCACGGTGCCCTTCCTTTTCTTTCAACCACAAAGCGGATTCTTTTGCACTCAAGGCTGTGTGCTCTGAGCGAAACAATAATATCACAAAGCCTTTCCGGGCGGTGACACATACAGAAGCGACCGCCGAATTTTAAAAGCTGAGCGGCCGCCCTTACCGCATCATCAACGGTACAGGTAACCTCATGTCGCGCAATGCGCTCAGCCTCACTCAGGCTTTCAATGCCCGTGCCCACCGGCTTATAGGGCGGATTCATTGTCACAAGGTCAAAGTATCCTTGGGGAAGATAGTCCTTTATACTGCGAAGGTCACAGTTGACGGGCTTTATTCTGCCCGTTATTCTGTTAAGCTCAACGGATTTTTCAAGCTGAGAAATTGCCTTGGGCTGAATATCAACGGCGTAAACCTCTTTGGTTTCGCCCTTGCACCAGATAAGCGGAATTATGCCGCAGCCCGTACCCATATCGCAGGCAATGTCCTTACGCTTTACTGAAGCGAAGCTTGCAAGCAATATAGCATCCGTGCCGAAGGTATGGCTCGGAGAAACGACTATTTCCATATTATTACCCAGAGGCTCTTTTTTTTCATCTGCTGAAAGAAGCATAGTTTATCTCCTTTAATAATCCTGCTGAAATTTGTAAAGTCTGAAGCACACAAACACGATAGCCGCAAATTTTATAAGCGAAATTACAAAAGATGAGGTACCGACAAAAATTGCACTGAAAACCGAGTTCAGCCAATGGTCGCCCGCCTCGGCAAATACATTTGAAATACTGCTGTTTATAAATGAAAGGCAATTAACCGCATATTCGGCAAGGCAGATAATGCCGATAAGCTTGGCAGTGGTGCGCACATTCCTTGCAAAATACCAGGCGGCAAGCACGCATACGCCGTAGCTTAAAACATCGGCCACAACCTCAATATAATAGCTGACCCAGAGATAATCGTCGGGGACCTTCATAACAAGTGCGGTGAGTGCAGTGCGTGAAAGCTTTGCCGCAAGTGCCTCGGCACCGACAACAATTGCCGCAACAACAAAAACCGAAAAGCGTCGGGAGAGGATTTTTGCTCTGAGGCTTCGGTAAGCCGAGGGATTTTCTACGTAATAATCATTGTAAGACGAATATTCGTCATCACCTTCACGGTCAAAATAGAGAAAAAGAAGAAAGGCGGTAACCGCATTTATAACAGCCGAGCCAACAGACTGAAGCTGAATGAGATTCACTTCCATTCTGTCAAGGCCGAAAACGGGAGTGCTGAAAAGAGCGGTTAAAAAGAAGGAAAAAAACGAAGCCGCAATGTGTGAAATGCCGAAGGCCATGGGATATCGCAGCATTTTCACCTTATCCCCTGCATAGGAAAAATAGCCTGCAAGAAAAAATGCGGCAAGGGTGAGAACGGCAACCGCAGAATCAATTGTGGGCATTATATAATCGTAAGAGGTTACGCTGTCAAGCAGACCGCTTTCCTGCGGGATAAAGTCACCTGCATAAAGCTGAAGCAAAGAGGCAACGAAGAAAACAACATAAGCCGCAACAAACAACAGCATACGCTTTGCAAAGCTGAATTCGGGAAGGGATTTTTCACCGTCGTCAGTTTTTTCAAAACTTTCCATTTGCCAAGCCTCCTTTTTTTGTACGTGCAAAATTCTTAACTTATATAATTTATCACATTTTACGTCAAAAATCAACATATATACCCTTTTTTCTTGCCTTTGGCATCGACTGCTGTCTGCTTTTGTAAATGTGAGTATAATTCACATTTATTTTGTCGAAAAAGTGAAAGTAAAAGCTCAGGTTTTTTTCTCATATGGTCTAAAAACCTTTATATATCTATGTTTTTTTAAAATATTTTTAGTTTTCGACATAATTTTACTTGATTTTTCATCAAAGAAGTGATAATATATCGAAGTGAAATATATACACATCGAAAGGAGCAAATTTCCAAAATGAACAAGCAAAAAAGAATAATTATGACACAAGACGGCACTGAATTTTCAACTCACTGCGCAAACTTTTTAACATCCTGCGGCTACAGCGTAAAATGCATACCCAAGGACGGCAGCATATTACTTGACGAAATAAAGAACGAAGCACCCGACGTTGTACTTATGGACGTATTTATGGCAAAACTCGATGCTCTCGGTGTTCTTATGAAGCTCAAGGAGATAAAAAGCGAAAAAAGGCCTGCCGTTGCACTCATCTCCTCCGTTGACAATCCCCATTTTGAAAATGAGCTTCTTAAGGAGGGCGCAGACTACTATTTTCTCAAGCCCTTTGAATTAAACGCCCTAGCAGGCATCATCAACAAGCTTTGCGACTGGAATGAAAGCAAGCAGGAAAAGCCGGTCTTCAGCAAGGAAGACCAGCTTGAAAAAATAATATCATCCATAATGAGACAGATTGGTGTGCCCGCACACATTAAGGGCTACGAATATCTGAGGCAGGCTATTGTGCTTACGGTTAAGGACCCGAGCCTTATGCACGCCGTAACCAAATCCCTTTATCCTACGGTTGCAAAAACAAACTCCACCACCTCCTCAAGAGTTGAAAGGGCCATACGCCACGCTATTGAGGTCGCCTGGGACAGAGGCGATGTGGATGTGCTTTCGTCCTACTTCGGTTACACGATACAGAATTCGAGAGGCAAGCCGACAAACTCAGAGTTTATAGCAATGATAAGCGATAAATTAAGGTTAGACCTGAAGGCAGGTTAAGGAAAAATATAGGTCTGTTCATTGAGCGCACAGGGCGTTTTCCAAGCCACAAGGCTTACATTTATACTACAAATAAAGCTGAAAATACTCCGCGCAACAGTATTGCTTATGTAAAACTTAAAACAGATGTAACTTAAGGTGTGCAGTTCAGCCTTAAATTACATCTGTTTTATTCTTTTGCTTTTTGTTTTATTCTTTTCTTTCATCAGCCTTCAAAGGCTCAGTGCCGTCATAAAGCTTCTCCAATTTATCCAAAAGCTCCAAACAACCAAGTATATCAATCGATACAAGCATACATTCACTTTTATTTTTCCACTCACGGAATTTGTCGCTCAATATATCATCGTTTTCGAATTTAAAGTCGAGGATGCTGTATGTCAAATCCTCACTCACCTCAAAATTTGTAAAACCGTAAATAAGTTTATGCCCTTCGTGGCATCTTGTAACGATAAAAGCAAATGATAACAGCACATCATCGTATTTTTTAAGCCATTGCAAAAAATCATTAAAAAACACATCAGAAATTGAAATCTGATAAAAGTATTTCATTCTGCCTTTGTTTTTATTAACAAGGCAATAATCCAAAAGTCTTTCAAAATTCTTCTTATCCATTTTAACCTTCATCACTTAACACTCCGAAAAAATAAAAAGTGTGTGCAAACCGAAGAATGCACACACGAAAAATGCAGACTCCGTTTTTGCACCACACAAAATTCAACAAATGCACGCAGAAGTGATCAGTTGAAACCAGAAGTCAGCATTTTTACCTAAGTAAAAAATGCCCACTCCTACAATGCATTTATTCAATTGAATTTTGTGTGGTGCCTTTAGTTTATCACTTAACAGCAAAAAAATCAATGCATAATAAAAAAAAATATGACTTTTTCAGAAAAGATTCAACATTTTATAAGCCATTATCTTTTTCAGATAAAAAAGGGGCTGTTATATTAAGATGCAGAAGGCGTTATCAAAGCCCCAAGGCTTACATTTATACTACAATAAAGCTGAAAATACTCCGTGCAACAGTATTGCTAAAAAAAAGAGCTGTAAAAACCTCCGTTTTTACAGCTCATAATTTTTTTGCTCGCCGCGTGGCATTACTTTTCTTGAAAGAAAAGTAATCAAAAGAACTTTAATTGTCTTTTATTATACGGACCAGACAATGTTTTTCAGCTCTTCTTCCTTTTCCTTATCAATAAAATCTACCTCACTGTAGCACTTCATACCCGTACCTGAGGGAAGAAGCTTACCGATAATAACATTTTCCTTAAGACCCATAAGAGGATCAACCTTGCCCTTGATTGCAGCATCGGTAAGAACTCTTGTAGTCTCCTGGAAGGAAGCGGCTGAAAGGAATGAATCCGTTGCAAGTGAAGCCTTTGTAATACCCATAAGCACGGGAATGCAGGTAGCCTCCTGAAGCTCCTCGCCTGTTTCGGCGGCTCTTGCACGTACTGCCTCGTTTGCCTTCTTGAATTCCTTCTTTTCAACAATAGCGTTGGGAAGAAGATTTGTATCTCCTGCCTCGTCAACCTTAACCTTTCTCATCATCTGACGTGCGATAACCTCGATATGCTTATCGTTGATATCAACACCCTGGGTACGGTAGGTAAGCTGTACCTGGCTGATGAGATAGTCGTGAACGGCATTTACGCCGAGAACCTCAAGCACGTCTCTCGGGTCAATTGAGCCTTCGGTAAGGGTTTCACCCTTCTTGACAAACTGACCTTCTGAAACTCTTGCTCTTGCACCGAAGGTAAGGAAGTATTCCTTTCTTTCGCCTGTTTCCTCATTGGTAACAACGATGTGGGGATTCTTCTTGATTGTTTCAAAGGAAACAACACCGTCGATTTCTGCAAGCATTGCAAGTGTCTTGGGCTTTCTTGCTTCAAACAGCTCTTCAACACGGGGAAGACCCTGCGTGATATCGGCACCCGATGCAACACCACCGGTATGGAAGGTTCTCATGGTAAGCTGTGTACCGGGCTCACCGATTGACTGAGCGGCAATAATACCGACTGCTTCACCGACGGTAACGGCCTGGCCCGTTGCAAGGTTTGCACCGTAGCACTTGATACAAGCACCGTGGTCGGATTCACAGGTGAGAAGTGAGCGAATCTTGATGCGGCGCAGAGCTGCAGCCTCTTCCTTATCAACACCCTCATCAAGAGCCTTGTTCATCTTTGCAGTGAGGTAAGCGTCAACCTTTGCGGCATCAGCCTCTGTCATCATCTTTTCATTGGACATAATAACCTCGCCCGTTGCTTCATCAACAAGGCTTTCAAGAAGATAACGACCCTTAAGTCTTTCTGAAAGGCTTTCAAGGATACGGTTACCGTCCATGATATCGTAAACCTCAAGACCGTCGTGGCAGCCGCAATCCTCCTCGCGGATGATAACCTCCTGAGAAACGTCAACAAGACGACGTGTAAGGTAACCCGAGTCAGCGGTACGAAGAGCCGTATCGGCAAGACCCTTACGGGCACCACGGGATGAAATGAAGTATTCCTGAACGTTAAGACCTTCACGGTAGTTAGCTCTGATGGGAACCTCGATTGTTTTACCTGCGGTGTTTGCGATAAGACCACGCATACCTGCAAGCTGACGAAGCTGGCTGTTAGAACCACGGGCACCGGAGTCAAGCATCATCCAGATGGGGTTGGTCATTTCAAATGAGCCGGTGAGAGCATCTGCAACACGGTTTGTACAAACGTCCCAGGCCTTGATAACCTGCTTTGAACGGTCCTCATTACTGAGAAGACCTCTGTTATACTTACGGTTGATTTCATCAACAAGGCTTTCTGTTTCAGCAAGAATCTCCTTCTTAGCTGCAGGAATTGTTGCATCACAAACGGCAACGGTGATACCTGATTTTGTTGAATACTTGTAGCCCTGATTCTTAACGTTGTCAAGCACCTCAGCGGTTTTTGCAGTTCCGTGTACCTGAATACATCTTGAAATAACCTTACCGAGAAGTGATTTGCCTACAAGGCCTTCAACCTCAAGGCGGAACATATTTTCGGGGTTAGTTCTGTCAATGAAGCCGAGGTCCTGAGGAATCGGGTCATTGAAGATAATCTTACCGAGAGTTGTTTCAATAATCTGTGACTTCTTTTCGCCGTCAATTTCCTTGGTCATACGAACCTTGATTTTTGCATGAAGGTCAATTACGCCGCTGTCATAAGCAAGTCTTGCTTCGTCAACGTCACGGAATACCTTGCCCTCACCCTTACTGCCGGGAATTTCAAGAGTAAGATAGTATGAGCCGAGAACCATATCCTGTGAAGGAACGGCAACGGGCTTTCCGTCGGAAGGCTTAAGAAGGTTGTTTGCAGCAAGCATAAGGAAGCGTGCCTCAGCCTGTGCCTCTGCTGAAAGGGGTACGTGAACAGCCATCTGGTCACCGTCAAAGTCGGCGTTGAAGGCGGTACATACAAGGGGATGAAGCTTGATAGCCTTACCCTCAACGAGCACGGGCTCGAATGCCTGAATACCGAGACGGTGAAGTGTGGGAGCACGGTTAAGCATAACGGGGTGGTCCTTGATTACAACCTCAAGAGCATCCCATACGCACTTTTCCTGTCTGTCAACAGTTTTTCTTGCAGTCTTGATGTGGGGAGCAACACCTGTTTCAACAAGTCTCTTCATAACGAAGGGCTTAAACAGCTCGAGTGCCATTTCCTTGGGAAGACCGCACTGATAAATCTTAAGAGCGGGACCGACAACGATAACCGAACGGCCTGAGTAGTCAACACGCTTACCGAGAAGGTTCTGACGGAAGCGTCCCTGCTTACCCTTGAGCATATCTGAAAGGCTCTTGAGGGGTCTGTTGTTGGGGCCGGTAACGGGTCTGCCTCTTCTGCCGTTGTCGATAAGTGCGTCAACAGCCTCCTGAAGCATTCTCTTTTCGTTTCTGATGATAATATTGGGAGCACCGAGCTCAAGGAGCTTCTTGAGACGGTTGTTTCTGTTGATAACACGGCGGTAAAGGTCGTTAAGGTCGCTTGTTGCAAAGCGTCCGCCGTCAAGCTGTACCATAGGACGGATATCGGGAGGAATAACGGGAACAACGTCAAGAATCATCCACTCAGGTCTGTTGCCCGAAGCCTTGAATGCTTCAACAACCTCAAGACGCTTGAGAATTCTTGCCTTTTTCTGTCCGCTTGCAGTTGCAAGCTCCTCACGAAGCTGAGCGTTAAGCTCCTCAAGGTCAATCTGTGAAAGAAGCTCCTTGATAGCCTCTGCACCCATACCTACCTTGAATTCAGTGTCGTTATAGTAGTACTCCTTAAGCTCCTCGTAACGCTTTTCTGTAATAACCGTACCCTTATCGATATCCTTATCGGTAATTGTACCGGGGTTGATAACAACGTAAGCTGAGAAGTAAAGAACTCTTTCAAGCTCCTTGGGAGAAATATCAAGAATGAGACCCATTCTTGAGGGGATACCCTTGAAATACCAGATGTGAGAAACGGGAGTTGCAAGCTCAATGTGGCCCATACGCTCACGGCGTACCTTTGCCTTTGTGATTTCAACACCGCACTTGTCACAAATCTTGCCCTTGTGGCGGATTCTCTTATACTTACCGCAGAAGCATTCCCAGTCCTTGAGGGGTCCGAAAATCCTTTCGCAGAAAAGACCGTCCTTTTCAGGCTTAAGTGTTCTGTAGTTTATAGTTTCAGGCTTTGTTACCTCACCGTAAGACCATTCTCTGATCTTTTCAGGTGAAGCCAGACCTATTTTAATTGATTCGAATGAAATATTTTCCATATAGTGTAAGTCAGCCCTTTCCTGTTTAATCTTACTTTCCGTATATTGTAACAGTATTTGCCGCCACAGGGATTACTCCCCGCGGCAAAAGCAATTACATATTGTCTTCATCGGGAACGAAGCCGTTACCGAAACCTGCGTCGTTAATTGTGGGATTCATTTCGTTGAAGAAAGCATCAACGTCAAATGCCTCCTCGTCTTCGTCCTCGAAAGCTGACTCCTCATCGGAATCATCAATATCAAGGTCAAGAGCATCGTCGTCATCCTCGTCACCTTCGTCAAGCGTAAGGTCGTCCTCGCCTGCTTCTTCCTCTTCTGCGGGAGCCTTGTGAACACGGCTCTTGATGTGGTAGAAGCTGTCATCACCGTCAATGTTCTGCTTAAGGTCAATTTCGTTTTCGTCAGCATCGAGCACCTTAACGTCAAGGCCAAGGCTCTGAAGCTCCTTGACAAGAACCTTAAAGGATTCGGGAACACCTGCCTGAGGAACGTTTTCACCGTTTACGATTGCCTCGTAGGTCTTTACACGGCCTACAACATCGTCTGACTTAACGGTAAGAATTTCCTGAAGAGTATATGCAGCACCGTAAGCTTCAAGGGCCCAAACTTCCATTTCACCGAAACGCTGGCCACCAAACTGAGCTTTACCGCCGAGGGGCTGCTGAGTAACGAGTGAATAGGGACCGGTTGAACGGGCGTGCATCTTATCGTCAACAAGGTGATGAAGCTTGAGGTAGTACATAACACCTACGGTTACCTCACCGTCAAAGCGGTCACCGGTACGGCCGTCGTAAAGCACGGACTTACCTGTTTCGTTGATATCGGCCATTCTGAGTGCTTCTCTGATATCCTCTTCGTGTGCACCGTCGAATACGGGGGTCATAATCTTCCAGCCCATCTGACGGCAGGCAAAGCCGAGGTGAACCTCGAGAACCTGTCCGATGTTCATACGTGAGGGAACGCCGAGGGGGTTAAGAACAATGTCAAGAGGAGTACCGTCTTCAAGGAAGGGCATGTCCTCCTGAGGAAGAACGCGGGAAACAACACCCTTGTTACCGTGACGGCCAGCCATCTTATCGCCGACCTGAATCTTACGCTTCTGAGCAATGTAGCAGCGTACAACCTTGTTTACGCCGGGGCTCAGTTCGTCACTGTTTTCTCTTGTAAATTCCTCAACGTTAACAACAATACCGTATTCACCGTGAGGAACGCGAAGTGAGGTATCTCTTACCTCTCTCGCCTTTTCACCGAAGATGGCGCGAAGAAGTCTTTCTTCTGCGGTAAGCTCTGTTTCACCCTTGGGTGTAACCTTACCTACGAGGATGTCACCTGAGTGAACCTCTGCACCTACACGGATGATACCTCTTTCGTCAAGGTCCTTGAGTGCATCGCCGACATTGGGGATATCGTTTGTGATTTCTTCGGGTCCGAGCTTGGTGTCTCTGGCTTCAAGCTCATATTTTTCAATGTGGATTGATGTGTAAACATCATCACGTACAAGCTTTTCATTGATGAGAACGGCGTCCTCGTAGTTGTAGCCTTCCCAGGTCATAAAGCCGATAAGGGCATTCTTACCGAGTGAAAGCTCACCGTTATCTGTTGCGGGGCCGTCAGCGATAACCTGATTTTCGGCAATCTTCTGGCCAACCTTTACAACGGGCTTCTGATTGATGCAGGTGCCCTGGTTTGAACGCATAAACTTGATAAGGCTGTAGGTATCTACTCTGCCCTCAACGTTCATAATGTCAATTCTGTCAGCACTTACGTAGGTAACGGTACCTGCAGTTTTTGCAAGCACGCAAACACCTGAGTCTGTTGCTGCCTTGTATTCCATACCTGTACCGACTCTGGGTGAATCACAGGTAAGAAGAGGAACTGCCTGACGCTGCATGTTAGCACCCATAAGAGCACGGTTTGCGTCGTCGTTTTCAAGGAAGGGAATAAGAGCGGTAGCAACGGAAACAACCATCTTGGGTGAAACATCCATATAGTCTGCTCTTGCGGGGTCAATTTCAAGGAACTCGTCACGGTGACGTGCGTTAACCTTGCTTCTTACGAATTTGCCTTCCTCTGTAAGAGCTTCGTTAGCCTGAACAACGGTGTACTCATCTTCAACGTCTGCAGTCATATATTCATAGGTATCAAGCACAACGCCTGTTTCCTTGTCAATGGGACGGAAGGGAGCTTCGATAAAGCCGTATTCGTTAATTCTTGCAAAGGTTGCAAGATAGGAGATAAGACCGATGTTGGGACCTTCGGGAGTCTCGATGGGACACATTCTGCCGTAGTGTGAATAGTGAACGTCTCGAACATCGAAGCCTGCACGGTCACGTGAAAGACCGCCGGGGCCGAGGGCTGAAAGTCTTCTCTTATGTGTAAGCTCGGCAAGAGGATTGTTCTGGTCCATGAACTGAGAGAGAGGTGATGAACCGAAGAATTCTCTTACTGCTGCGATAACGGGTCTTGTGTTGATAAGAGCCTGAGGTGTAACCTTGTCAATTTCCTGAGCCTGGAGGGTCATTCTTTCCTTGATGACTCTTTCCATTCTTGCAAAGCCGACGTGGAACTGATTCTGAAGAAGCTCACCTACACATCTGATACGGCGGTTGCCGAGGTGGTCGATGTCGTCAGCAGTACCTACGCCCTTTGCAAGGCAGTTGAGGTAGTTGATTGAAGCAAGGATATCGTCTACGATAATTGTCTTGGGGATAAGCTCATTTGCCTTTGACTCAAGGTAAGCAAGAACCTCGTCTCTTTCCATGCCTTCAATTTCTGAAAGCACGTCCATAAGAACGGTATAGCGAACGTTTTCGTTAATGCCGATTTCCTTAAGCTCTTCTCTTTCAAAGGCGGGAAGATAAGGAAGAATGTCAACCATGTGGTTGGAGATAACCTTTACGGGCTCCTCCTGACCTTCAACAAGAACATAAGCAACCTTTGCGCCTGCCTGCTCAATTTCAAGAGCTCTTTCCTTTGTTACGAGCTCGCCCTCTTCGGCAATGATTTCGCCCGTGATATCATTGATAATGGGCTTGGCAAGTCTGAAGCCGCGGATTCTGTCTGAAATAGCGAGCTTTTTGTTGTATTTATAACGGCCTACTCTTGAAAGGTCGTATCTTCTCTCGTCAAAGAACATACCTTCAATGTGGCTCTGTGCACTTGCAAGTGTGGGGGGCTCACCGGGACGGAGCTTCTTATAGATTTCGATAAGAGCTTCCTCGGTGTTGGTGGTGTTATCCTTTTCGAGTGTTGCTTCGATTCTCTCGTCATAACCGAAGAAATCACGGATATCGCTGTCCTTTGAATAACCGAGAACACGGATAAGAGTTGTGATGGGGATTTTTCTGTTCTTATCAATTCTTACATAGAAAAGGTCATTCTGGTCAGTTTCGTATTCAAGCCAGGCACCTCTGCCGGGAATGATTGTTGAAGTGAAAAGCTTTTTACCCGTTACGTTATGGGTCATATCAAAATATGCGCCGGGTGAACGGACAAGCTGTGAAACGATAACTCTTTCAGCACCGTTGATGATGAAGGTACCGCTGTCGGTCATAAGGGGGAAGTCGCCCATATAAACTTCGCTTTCAAGGGCGGTTCCTGTAAGTTTGTTGTAAAGTCTTGCAACAAGACGCATGGGAGCTGCGTAGGTGGTGTCTCTCTCCTTACACTCCTTTACGCTGTACTTGGGACGGCTTTCATCCAGGCTGTAATCTACAAAGGAAAGAACGAGATTTCCGCTGTAGTCAGTGATTTCTGACATATCCCTGAGAACTTCCTTGAGGCCCTGGTCAATGAACCATCTGTAGGAGTCCTTCTGGACCTGGATGAGGTTGGGCATTGACATGACTTCTTCAATCTTGCCGAAGCTTTTCCTCTTGTTTGTACCAAGCATTACTTCAGTAACATTAAGCATTGGCTTTCACTCCATATCTTTATTATTTACCCTCTCGGGGCATTGGTCTGTTTCCCCTGCTCCTTCAGAAGCAGAAAATGAATTTCAAAAAATGTCTTGACATTTTTTTGTTTTAATGGTAATATGCAATCAAGGAAGAAAAGAAAAAATACTTCCACACATAATTTTCCATTATAAGCTTTGAGATTGTATCACACTTGGCATTGCTATGTCAAGTGGTTTTTTATTAAAAGATTGATATTTATCAGAAAAACATCGCTTTTTTTGATGAAAAGGCGGTGTTTGTTCTTTTATTGCATATTATACTCCCCTGATATTATAAAAAAGGCAGAATTTTACCCCACCTGAATTTAAAAGCTCGGGTGGGGTTGATTTTCGTTTTATGTAGTTTTCAGCCTACCAAACACACGGAGCAGTGTGCGATTTGTAAATATAGATTGATAAGCAAAAGCCGCCCAAAGGCGGCTTCATTCTGCACTCTGCATTCTGCATTGTGCCCAACGGGCACTTAAATTCCTGCTTCGTCAAAATCAAATACGGTCTGCAGAGCAATATCGATTACCTTTTCGATTGTTTCGGGAATAAGGATATCGGCTGTGTCGAGTCTTGTGTGATAATACTGTGCGGGGGCGGGGTCCATTGCAACAAAGGATGCGGCGGCAATGCCGGCCTCTGAAGCGGCGGCGGCATCAGTTGAGCCGAGAGGAATTGCACCTACGGGCACATCAAGTCCGCACTTTGCGGCGGCATTCTTAAGAAGGTCGCAGACTCTCTTATCATTCTTGACCATACCGGTCATATCCTTTTCGTAAATCATCATATAATCAGCATCACGTATTGTATCGAAGCTGATGAATACGGTTTCAACGCCGTCGTTCTTCATTTCGGGGTGAGCGGCAAAAAAGGCCTTTGAGCCGCGAAGACCGCACTCCTCACCGCCTGCAGGCATACAGATAACCTCTGTATTCTCAAAGCGGATATCGTTATCTGCAAGATATTTCATAACTGCGGCACTTACATAACAGCCTGTAAGGTCATCGTTTGCGCCGTCAACATATCTCTTGCCGTTTGTGAAGGCAAAGAGTCCTGCATAAGCGGGAAGGAAGGCAAGCTGAGCCTTGTTCATTTTATTTTTAAGGCAGGGGTTCTTGCTTCTGAGATTTACAACTGCAGTTGCGGCAGTGTAAGCAAGGCCGAGAATAGCAGGCACTGCAACATAAATTGCGCCGTGTGAGCCGAGCTTGTATGTATAAGTCCATTCCGGTGCGGAGTCAATGTGACCCGAAAGGATAATTCTGCGCTTTGTTTCACCGCTTGCCTTTCTGACGGCAATTACGTTGCCGCTCTCCTTCTCCTTGAAGAAGGGGTCAAGGGGCTGCTTATAGAAAAGGAACTCACCCACAAGGCCTGCAACGCCCGTACCGAGGGCGGCAAGTGAAGCAAGGGCGGCCTTTCTGCACTTTTTGGAAGCAATAAGGTTTGTGGCCGTGGCTGCAGCACAGCACGCACCCGCAACGGGAACAAAGGACATAAAGGCATCGGGGTGACACTTAAAGTTTTCAATCCACACCTTGTCTGCGTAGGGCTTGAGCTGGTCGTACATATACTCAAGTGCCTTTCTTTCGCTCTCCTCACCGCAGGGACGGGGACCGAAGGTGCCGCAGATATGCTTAATGCTGTCAACTGCAAAATCGCTGAGAATTTTAAGGTCGGTTTTTGCTTTTTCTTTGGTCTTGAGGTAATCCATTACATTTTCTCCTTTTATATGAATTTTTACGGATATTATTATATAAGTATTCGGTAAAATAATCAAGTGGATATTTATTAAAATTAAAGGCAGAAGAAAACGATAAAAAAGGGAGCTGTTTCGCCGACACTCCGTAAGGCAGTATTTGTTTCTCGAACAAAATTCCCCGTATTTTTGCCAAAAGCCTCGCAAGGCGACAGCCTTGCTGCGTTTTGTGGCTTCAATACAAGAAATTTTCAGTTCTTACGAAACTGCGAAGCACTTTAAAATGCGAAATAGCTTTGCAAGAAAAGACAAAAATCACCGATAATGCTGACGCATATCGGTGATTTTTAACGCATTATTGTGAAGTTATTTCGCTTTTTAAAGAAATACTGCCTTACGTGGTGTCGGCGTTATACAGCCCCTTTTAAGATTCGTGAAAAATTATTTCCACTCGGGAAGAAATGCAAGAACGGTTCTCATTGCGGTGTAAAGCATTCTGAAAAAGCTGATAAGCTTTTCTATGAAGCTCCGGTTCTGTGTTTCAACAAGCTCCTCATAGCCGGGGAGAACTGCGTTGCAGTCATCGGGAGCCTTGTCGGTTGTAAAATCTGCCACAAGGGGAAGAATTGCGGTTGTTACAAAAATTTCCGCACCCTCAAAGCGTTTTACGCCGTCACCTGCATAATAAAGGAAATCAACGGGAATTTCCACACCGAGAAGACCTGTAAGGAAGGAAAGCACCTTTGCGTATTCCTCTGCACTTACCTCACTTAGAGCATAGCCGATAACAGCCGCAAGACCTCTTGTTGCAAGGATAACCTCGTCGGAATATGCGGGATAGCTTTCATTGCCGTAGTTGTGTGCCTGATAAAGCGTAACGGCAAGGTCAATCATATTTTCGTAATCCGTATCGGGAATTGTGGTGCTGTACTTTTCAACGATAGCTTCAATGCTTTCGCCCTCAACTGCTTCGTTTTCCTTTTCAAAGGGCATATTGAGAGCATAGTTGAGTCTGTCGCCCACCTTATCAAGGATAGCATTCATTTCGGCATCCTCAAGCTTGAGAAGGCTTTTGAGGGTGCTTGCCTTTGTATAGTGATTGAAGGTAATTGCGTAGCTGAGGTCGGTAACGGTCTTCTGATATTCGGTGAAGTTGCTTTCTGCAAGGGCAACTGCATTTGCGCTGATGCCTGCGGGAAGGTCGGCTACATCAATTTTTTCAATGCGTCTTGTTTCAAATTTAACCTCGTCGCCGAAGGCTACAACTCTGTAGGGTGTGCCGTAGCCGCCGAGTGAGCCCGTAACCGCATCATAAATAACGGTGCCGTCAGAGGCTGTTACAGAGGCGATATCGTGGTCGTGGGTGTGGCCCGTGAAAACATATTTGATGCCGGCCTCGGCGTAAACCTCAACAGCGGCCTCGTTTTTTGCCGTTACAACACCGTTGGGCTGAACAATGCCCGAAAGAATCATATGCTCAAGGAAGTTCTGGTGGTGCATGGCAATAAGCTTTTTGCCGTCTGCCTTTGCCTTTTCGCCCTGAGCGGCAATCCACTGAAGTCTTTCTTCGTAAACGCTGTGAGCGCCTGTGCCGCAAGTTGTTGCATCAATTGCAATAAGGCGGTATTCACCGTCAAGGTCAACCACATAAGAAGCGGACTTTGTATCAACCTCAAGGGCCTCGCTGTAGCCGAATTCGGCATAGTCAGCCATAAACTGCTGCTTGGTGTTATAAAGAACATCGTGGTTACCGGGAACAACAAAAACCTTTTTGCCCGTTGTGGCTTCAAATTCCTTAAGCAGAGCGACAACCTCACTCACCTGAACGGCAGTGCCCGTTTCCGTAATGTCACCCACAAGGAAAAGATACTGACTCTCGTTTGCTGCGGCTTCCTTAAGAAAAGCCTTGAATACAGCATCTGCCTCGTAATAAAGTCTGCCGGCAGAGTTAACGTGTGCAAAATCCTCGCTTATGCTGTTTGACTTGCCGCAGGAGTCAATGCTGTTGTAATGGGTGTCGTTTGCAACGGTGATTGTAAGCACGTCACCCTCAGCGGCAGAAGCGGCAACACTGCAAAGGCCAAAAAGCATAAGAGCCGCAAGTAAAACTGATAATAATTTTTTCATAGGATACTCCCCCTTTATTTTCTCGCAACAATTTTAGCATTTGTGTCACCTATTGTCAATACTTTTTTCTCAGAATGAAAAAAACGCACCGATAAATCGGTGCGTCCTGCTGACTGCTGAATGTTATTATTCAATAGCTTCGAGTCTCTGTCTGAATTCCTCAATCTTTTCCTTTGAGTAAATCTTTGAAAGAACTACCATACCCATATTAGGTGTGAAGCCCATTGTGAGAGCGAGGTTCTTCATGGGGTGGTTCATAATTTCAGGGCAGAGATCGTTAACGATTTCCATAACCTGAGGGTCCTTCATAAGTACGCTGAATTTTGTGTCGAATGAATACTTTGACATTGTTTTTATCTCCTTTTAAATAATTGTTTATGTAGGGCACCGACGGTGCTCTGATTACTGTTATTTAGCCTGCTTGCCGAATTCAATGCCCTTTTCAAGAGCAAGAAGATTCATCTGAAGAATTTCGGGCTTCTTTTCCTTGAACTTTGCTTCAAGTGAGGCTACGAAAACATCCTTGCTTACAATTTCGGTTGCACCGATGAGGGCACCGATGATAACGATATTTGCAACCTTGATGTTACCAACCTCAAGAGCGATATCGTCAACGGGCACGCTGATCACCTTAACGTCAGCTCTGTCAATTTCTGACGTAACACGGCTTGAGTTGATAACCATTGTGCCGCCCTCTTTTACGTCATCCTTGAACTTGTTATAGGCCTGCTCGTTCATGGCAACAAAGTTGTCGCACTTTTTTGTAAGCGGTGAAACAATTTCGCCGTCGCTTACGATAACGGTGCACTTTGCACTGCCGCCGCGCTGCTCGGGACCGTATTCGGGGAGGAAGGTTGCGTGCTTTTCCATATCAATGGCTGCGTGGGCAAGCATTATACCTGCTGACATAATGCCCTGTCCGCCTGAGCCTGAAAATACAAATGATTTTTTCATTATGCTTCAGCCTCCTCATCCTTGTAAATTCCCGGCTTGAAGTAGGGAATGGTGTTTGTGTTCATATAATCAAGAGTATCAAGAGGATTCATACCCCAGTTTGTGGGACAGTTTGTAAGAAGCTCGATAAAGGTGAAGCCCTTACCTGCAAGCTGAAGCTCAAAGGCCTTCTTTATACCCTTTTTTGCATCCATAACACCCTTGGGTGAATTGAGTGCATATCTTGCAACAAAAACGGGAGCCTTCAAAACAGAAATAAGCTCACACATCTGCATGGGATAGCCCGTTGTTTCGGCATCACGGCCGAAGCGTGTTGTGGTTGATTTCTGACCGATAAGTGTTGTGGGAGCCATCTGGCCGCCTGTCATACCGTAGGTCTGGTTGTTTGCAAAAATAACTGTAAAGTTTTCGCCTCTGTTTGCCGCAGACATAATTTCTGCAAGGCCGATGGCGGCAAGGTCTCCGTCGCCCTGATAGGTGAAAACAAGACGGTCGGGCATACTTCTTTTTACGCCGGTTGCAACTGCGGGGGCGCGTCCGTGGGCGGATCCGATTACGTCGCCTGCCCAGGAGTAAAGGTTAAGAGCCGAACAGCCTACGGAAACAACGTTGATTGCGTTGTCCTTCCGGTTAAGCTCATCAATTACGTCTGCAACAAGCCTTGTTGCAAGAGCGTGAAGACAGCCGGGACAATAGCCCGTTGTCATAGGCATAAGTGATGACGGTCTTTTATATGCGGGCATATTATTCTCCTCCCTTCACAATGTTTGCAATAGCGTCATAAACGCCTTCGTCGTCAAGGAGCATACCGCCGCTTCTGCCGTATTCGTGCACGGGGCAGCGACCCTTGACCTGAAGCTCAATATCGTCACGCATCTGTGCGGGAATTGTCATTTCGATATCGATGATTCCCTTTACTTTTCCGTAGTCAAGATTATCAAGGCTTGCCTTGGGGAAGGGATAAAGAGTGATGGGGCGAATCATACCAACCTTATAGCCCTCCTCACGAAGGGTGTTGATTGCCTCCTTTGCAACTCTTGCCGCAATGCCGTAGGCAACTACAACATATTCGGCATCCTCAACAAGATATTCCTCAACCTTCATATCGGTCATATCCCACATCTTATAGGTCATACCCTTGAACTTGTTAAGCATTTCAAGAGCCATTTCGGGAAGAATGGGGGTAATCATATGAGCATCTGCTCTGCCGTTTCTTCTTGAAAGGTCCCAATCCTCTGTTGCTGTATGGTCAAGCTCCTTCATGGGAGGAAGCTCAACCTCCTCCATAATTGCACCGAGGCAACCGTCCATAAGAATGAATACGGGATTTCTGTCTCTTTCGGCAATTTCCCAGGCGTTGTATGTAAGGTCAACTGCCTCCTGCAATGTTGCAGGTGCAAAAACGATTGTGCGGAAGCCGCCGTGACCGAGCGCCTTTGTTGCCTGAAGATAATCAGACTGGGCAGGCTGAATTGAGCCGAGACCGGGGCCGCCTCTTGAAATATTGACAATAACTGCGGGAAGCTGTGCAGAGGCAAGGTAGGAAATGCCCTCAGCCTTAAGGCTGATACCCGGGCCCGAGGAGCTTGTGAGAGCTCTTGTGCCCGTTGCGGCTGCACCGTAAACCATATTGATTGAAGCAACCTCACTTTCACCCTGAACAAAGGCACCGCCTACCTCGGGAAGTCTCCAGGAAAGGTATTCGGGAATTTCGTTCTGCGGAGTGATGGGATAGCCTGCAAAAAAGCGGCATCCGCCTCTTACTGCTGCTTCGGCGATAGCCTCACAGCCCTTCATAAATCTTTTTTCCATTTGCCGTCCCCCCTTACGCATTCTTGGCCGCAACCTCAATTGCAGCCTCGGGGCACATAAGTGCACAGATTGCACAGCCGTTGCAGGCGGCTGCATCCTTTTGTACGGGATAGAAATGACCCTTTTCGGAGCGTTCCTTACCCATTTCAAGAATGTGCTTGGGGCAGAACTTTATACAGTAGCCGCAGCCCTTACACATCAGAGCGTTGATAGTAACCATTTTATCTTTACTCCTTTTTAAGGTTTTAATGTTCTGTCTGCTTTATACTACAAAGCAACAGAGTAATTATATCACACTCTGTTGCCTTTGTAAATGCTCAATTCTGAGCAAATTGTAACAAATTTTATGTTACAGATGTGACATATTATTCAACCTTACCCGCTACCCTTGCCTTTTCGGGATCAGCCTCGGTAAGCTTCATAAAGTCAATCTTCATAAGCGGAGTCTGCGGAAGCTCATCCATAAAGATAAAGTCTCTGGGTACGTAGAACTTTGAAAATTCCTTTTCAAGAGTTTCGCTGATTTTAACCTTGAGTGCTTCCTTATCGGCATTTTTATCGTGAAGTGAAGCATAAAGGCGTACCATTGACCTGCCGTTATCCCAGCCCTGAACTGCACAGCACTCGTTGATTTCAGGGAACTCACCCACAACTCTTTCAATGTCTGTGGGATATACATTGTAGCCTGCAATGATGATAAGTCTCTTCTTTCTTCCCGAAAAATGGAAGAAGCCGTCCTCATCCTCATAGCCGAGGTCGCCCGAAAGCACCCACTTAACACCGTCTTCATCAGTGTAAAGGCCGTAATCCTCAGCTTCGCCCTCAGCATAATAGCCCTGCATTATTGTGGGGCCGGAAATTACAAATTCACCTACTGTACCCGTGGACACCTGCTTGTGGTCATCGTCCCAAATCTGCACGGTAACGCCGCGGATAGGCTTGCCGATTGAGCCGCGCTTGAAATCTGTGGCAGTATTGGTTGTGCAAACCGAGCCGATTTCCGTAAGGCCATAGCCCTGGAGAAGGCGGCCCGTTGCGCCCCACTTTTCAAAGTAGGAATTGAACTCGTCAATAAAGCCGTCTGAAATATCGTCACCGCCGCAGAACATAAGACGTACGTTTGCAAGGTGAGGACCGTCGAAGTGCTTGTCCTTCATCAGCTTCTGGAACATAAGGGGAATTCCGCCGAAGCCGACAATGTTATTCTGACGCATAAGCTTTGTAAAAATTTTTGCATCAAACTGCATCATGGGAATAATGCAGGCACTGTTGCACATTGCCATATGCACGGCAAGGCAAAGGCCGAAGCAATGGAACAGCGGAAGCACGATTATCTCGCACTCGTTACCGGGGTCGTGAATTTCATCGATATCGGAAACGCGCCAGGAAAGCTCGTTGATTGCTCTTGAGGTGAGCTTGATGGTCTTGCTCTTGCCCGTTGTGCCGCCGCCGTTGAGATAAACGGCAATATCGTCTGCGTTGCTTTCAACAGTTTCGGGCTTGTAGTGCATACGGATTGCATCCTTATAATATGTAGGCTTATTGTACTTTGTATATATTTTTTTGATAAGACCTTCACCTATCTTGCAGCCGAAGCCCTTGATACCGTCAGAATAGTCTGAGCTGTTGCAGATGAGGCAGGGAAGTCCGCTTGCGTTGATTGTTTCAATATGGTCCTTAACAAGAAGGTCAAGCACCATAACACCCTTTGAGTGTACAAGCTCAAGCTGCTCCTTGAGATAATCGGGACCCATAAGGGGATGAACGAAGGAGGCGATTACGCCGATTTTGTTAAGGGCGTAAAAGGCAATGATGCTCTGCATTGTTGTAGGCATAAAAATTGTATAAACATCGCCCTTTTCAAGTCCGAGCTCCTTCTGGAAATAAGCAGCGAGACGGTTGATGTCTTCAAGAATTTCTGAGCGAAGATACTTGATGCCGAAGTGCTGCATCATGTAAACATCGCCGTAGCGGCTTGTGCAATATTCAAGATATTCGGTACAGTTGAGATTATTCGGTGCAGGTAACATAGTTCTGATTCTCCTTTAAGTTAACTTCATTCAATATAACTGACAAAACCTTACAAAATGAAGATACATTTTGTCATTATTTTATCATTATATCATAATTTAAGCTATTGTTGTTAAAATTGTTAGCATTATAGAAGAATTAAATGTAAACTTTTTGACTTTATTGTAAATATCACACGGGGATTTTACCTGTTTCTCTTGCTTTTTCAGCATCAACCTCGGTAAGCTTCATAAAGTCAATTTTCATAAGAGGAGTCTGGGGAAGCTCATCAACAAAGATAATGTCACGGGGAACATAGAATTTTGAGAAATTGCTTTCGCAGGTATCGCAGATAATCTGCTTATACTGCTCGTTGTCGCCGCTTTTTCTCAAGGAGGCATAAAGGCGCACCATTGACCTGCCGTTTTCCCAGCCCTGGACTGCACAGCACTCCTTGATAAAGTCAAGCTCACCCACAACTTTTTCGATATCTGTGGGATATACATTGTAGCCCGCAATGATGATAAGTCTCTTTTTTCTGCCGGCAAAATAGTAGTAGCCGTCCTCATCTCTGTAGCCGAGGTCGCCCGAAAGCACCCATTTCACACCGTTTTCGTCGGTGTACATTCCCTGGTCGGCTGCCTCGCCGTCCATATGATAGCCTTCCATAACGGTAGGACCTGAAATTGCAAATTCACCCACCTCACCGACGGGAACCTCATTGTGGTCGTCGTCCCAGAGCTGAACGGTAACGCCTCTCAGGGCTCTGCCGACGGAGCCGCGGCGGTAATCATTGTTTGAGTTTGTTGTACATACGGAGTTTGTCTCCGTAAGGCCGTAGCCCTGACGCAGTCTGCCCACGGCACCCCATTTTTCAAAATAAGTGTTGAATTCATCAATAAAGCCGTCAGATACATCGTCACCGCCGCAGAACATAACACGGATGTTCTTAAGGTGAGGACCGTCAAAGCCCTTCTGACGCATAAGCTTCTGGAACATAAGGGGAATACCTACAAAGCCTGCAATTCTGTTCTGCTTCATAAGCTTGACAAAAAGCTTGGCATCAAACTGCATCATGGGTATGATTCTTGCACTGTTACACATTGCCATATGTATGCCGATGCAAAGGCCGAAGCAATGGAATAAGGGAAGAACGATAACCTCTGCTTCTTCACCGGGAGCCTTGATTTCATCAAGGTCGGAAACGCGCCACACAAGCTCGTTGATTGACTTTGAGGTGATTTTTATGGTCTTGCTCTTACCCGTTGTTCCGCCGCCGTTGAGATAAGCACCGAGCTCGTCGCCGTTATCTTCAACCTTTTCGGGCACGTACCCCTTGGCGATAGCATCGTTATAGCGGGCGTAATTGCTGAACTTGCTGATAAGAAGCTTTTTCACAATACCCTCACCGCACTTACAGCCCAGCTCCTTTATACCCTCTGAATAGTCGGAGGAGGAGCACACAAGGCAGGGAATACCGCTGTTATTGATTGTTTCAATATGGGACTTATCCTTAGCCATCAGAATATCAAGAACCATAACACCCTTTGAGTTAACGGACTCCAATTGCTCCTTAAGGAAATCCGTTGCCATAAGAGGATGAACAAAATTTGTGATTACGCCTATACTGTTAAGAGCATAAAAGGCTACGATGCTCTGCACCGTTGTGGGCATAAAAATGGTATAAACATCTCCCCTTTTAAGTCCGAGCTCCTTCTGGAAGTATCCGGCAAGAGCATCCATATCGGCAAAAATTTTTGAGCGGTAATACTTTACGCCGAAATGCTGCATCATATAGACATCCTCATAAATTTCGGTACATTCCCTCAGATACTGATAGCAGTTTTTGTTTTCCGGTGAATTCAACATAATATTCTCTCCCTAAAATATGAAAATCGACAAAATTAAATCTTCTGTCTTATTTCTATTATAATATCACATTTGGGCAATTTGTTAATCTATTGTCACTTTTTAATTAAATTGAAGTAAATTAAGTAAATAATTTGTGACTAATTGCCATTTGTCTACGAAATTCGTAGACAAATGCATATAAAGTGACGTCAAACTTTATTCTGAATAAGAATATAACCGCCGAACTCTTTTATACGTCTGTGCATAGTATGTTAACAGCGGACTACGGTCCGTAATATGCTCAAAGGAGAGATAAAAGTGAACAATTACAATGCACCCTGCCGTGCATCGGCCATGCGTTCCGTCAACGGCGTGCCCGCCTGCCAGAAGAGCAATGCACAAAGTGATACGTCCTGTGCCTGCCCCAAGCCGAGCTTTCCCGTTAACACGGCCTGTGCCATGGCATACGTGCCCTTTCAGCAAAGCGGTGAGGTTTACGCCTGCGACAGAGCTCTTGCAAGGGGCACCGCCTTCCCCTGCCTTGACCTTCCTTTTCTTAAGGGGTGCTGCAAATGATTAACACAAACGACTGTCTTCACAACCTTATGGCACTTCGCTTTGTTATGTGGGATTTACACCTTTACCTTGACACTCATCCCGACGACGAAGAAAAGCTTTGCCTTCTGAATACCTACAAAGAAAAATATGCCGCCATGCTCCCCGAATACGAGAGTAAATACGGCCCTCTCTGCCCCGAAACGGGCGCGGGATGTTCATGGCTCACGCCCTTCCCCTGGGTTAAAGGAGGCTGCTGCTGATGTTCCAATATGAAAAAATTCTTCAGTATCCCATAAACATCAAAAAGCCCAACCCCACCGCGGCAAAAATCATTATCAGCCAGTACGGCGGCCCCGACGGTGAGCTTGGTGCTTCACTGCGCTATCTGAGTCAACGCTTTGCAATGCCCGACCCTAAGCTTCAGGGCTTGCTGACGGACATTGGCACCGAGGAGCTTGGCCATCTTGAAATGATAGGCACCCTCGTTTATCAGCTGACGAAAAACCTTTCCTGTGAGGAAATCAGAAAATGCGGCTTTGACGCCTACTTTGTTGACCACACCACCGGTGTTTATCCTTCAAGCGCGGCCGGTGTACCCTTCACGGCGGCCTACATTCAGTCAAAGGGCGACGTCATCACCGACCTTCACGAGGATATGGCAGCAGAGCAGAAGGCCCGTACAACCTACGACAACATTCTGCGCCTTGTTGATGACCCCGACGTATGCGATGTAATCAAATTCCTTCGTGAGCGTGAAATTGTACATTATCAGCGCTTCGGTGAGGGCTTGCGCATAGCTACGGATAAGCTCAACGAGAAGAATTTCTACGCATTTAATCCGGCGTTTGATATTTGTAAGTGAGCACCTGCGGTGAAGTGGGAAATAGGAAGTAGCAAGTAGTAAGTAGTAAGGAAACCGCCCTTTCGGGCGGTTTTTCAGGGCCAAGGGCCGAGGGCCGAGGGCCGCAAAAAATGCAGTTTTTTATGTAGGGGGCGATGCCCCCGTCGCTCCGATTAAGCAGTAAGGAAACAGTCCCCGGAATATCGAATTCCGAGGACTGTTGAGGTTTATTTAACTTTCACACTCTTCACAGCACTCCATGCGCCGTAAATCTTTTTGCCGTCAACTGTCTTGTAGGCTCTGACTCTTACATAATACTTTTTGCCCTTTGTGAGCTTTTTAATTGTAGTCTTTTTGGTCTTTGCACTCTTGACTGTTGCCTTTTTTGTTGTCTTTGAGGTGAACTTGCTTGAGGTTGAGGCCTGCACCTCATAGCCAGTTACGGCTGTTACTGTTTTCCAGGTTGCTGTAAGCTGCTTACTACCTGCGCTAACCTTTGAAAGAGTTGCCTTTGCCGGCTTGATTGTAAAGCTCAGCTTCTTTGTACCGCTGTACTTGCCCTTGAAGGTAACTGTTACTGTATACTTGCCGGGATTCTTTCTGCCGCTTG
>SVOY01000020.1 GCA_015066105.1 Oscillospiraceae bacterium | reverse complement strand
TGACCGTTAAGTGCCTCTGCAAGCTCGGCATCAGTTGATATATTTTTTCGTTGCCATAATGCAACAGCTCTTGTATATCTGTCCATAACTTCATCCTTTCTGCGGTTATTGTACCACATTTTCTTGCGTTTTGGGAGAAAAATCAGAAATTTCTTCAGCTTTTGCCTTTTCTTTCTGCTTTTTTCTGCGGTTAGGGTGACGAGTATAATCCGAACCCGCCCAAAAGCGTGAATTTTCGCGGCTTTTCGGCATTTCGGTTTTGAAAGGCGTCAGCCTGTCGACACCCTCAATATCCAAAAATCCTGCGAAAATTCGCACTTTTGGGTCTGCGATTTTTTGCGGAGCGGATTTTTGGCAAGACAAGACACAAAACGCAGTAAATCCTATCGGATTTACGAGTATTTTAACGAAGTATTGGCGGAAATCCGCCCGTAAAAAACGGTGTTCGGATTATGCTCGCCACCCTAAGGCGAAATCCGTTACCGGGCGGCTTAATTTGCTTGCCAGCTTATAGTAAGCTCGGGGTTTTTAAGCTCGTCGCCGTTTTTGGTGGGATACCATTTTTTGCCCAGGACCATATCGTCTTGCTTGCCCTGCATCTTTACCTCAAGCATAGAGGTGCAGCTGTAAAAGGCGTATTCGTCAATCTGCTTTACGCTTGCGGGGATTGTAAGGCTTTCAACGGCCGCATTAAAGGCGAAGGCATCCTTGCCTATAAATTCAAGGCCGTAGGGGAGAGTGAGTGACGTGAGGCTGCAACGGAAAAAGGCCTTTTCCTCAATGCTCCTGAGCGTTGAGGGGAGTGTGATTTCAGTAAGGTCAGTGCACTTGTAAAAGGCCTTTGAGCGTATCAGCTCAACACCCTCGGGGATTTTGTATGAAATAGCCTTGACCTCGTTTCCGTCTGCATCCTTTTTCACTTCAACTGCACGTGCGGGCGGATAGAAGAGAAGGGTTTTCATGTCCTTTGTATAAAGCACACCGTCAACATCGCAGATGTAGGGGTTTTCGTCAGCCACCTCAAATGCGGTGATTTTTTTGCTGTTGCCGAAGGCCCAGTCGGATACTTCTCTTACGTTTTTGCCTATGGTTACCTTTGTTACGTATTCAAGGTTAACGGCGGCAAACTTATCAATTTTTGTAACGGGCAGGCCTTCATATTCGTCGGGAATCTGAATTTCCGTGATTGTTGATTTGTTGGGCACGCTTTTGAGTGGTGCCTCGCCGTCTGTGAAATCATATTTAAGTGAGGTGTTGCCCGCAAGAAGCTGAAGGTCACTGCTGCCGCAGGAGACAAGACAGAAGCATAAAGCCGTTACAAGCAATAAAACCGTTATAATTCTTTTCATTGTGCCACCTCCTGTGTGTCGGTATTTTCTTTGCCGGAAGCCTCAAGCCTTTGCTGAAGCTCCTTTACACACATATCGTGCTTTTCCTTTGTAAGATTGTAGAAGAAGAAGGGAATCATTGAAAGGAAAAGGCTTATGATGTTGAACCAAACGTGAATGCTGAAAACGTCTGCACAAATCTGCGTATCGTAAAGCACATCCCAGTCTGAGGTGAAGCCGAAAAGCTGAAGAATCCAGGGGCTGAAATAACCGAGTGCAAGGTTAAGGGGATTTGTAAGCCAGGTGAAAACGCCCGAAATTGAGTCGCAGCGCTCGCCGAATCTCCATTGGTGGTAAATCTGCGCATCGGCACCGAGACCCGTTGCAACGCCCGTGTCAATGGGCTGAAGGGTGTTTCGGAGGAAAAGGCACACAAGGAAAATTAGGATGTTTTCCGTATTGATGGCAACAAGCATACCGAGAATACAGACAATAGATGCCGCCCTTGCAATAAGAAGAACGTTCCTTTTTTCAAATTTTTTGGTAAGCCAAACGCACAGCAGATTACCCGGGGTCATACCAATAACAACAATGCTTGTGGCAATGCCGTAAAGGGTCTCCTCTCTGAGTGAGTAGATAAACCACCACTGAAGCACATTGCCAACCATCCACTGCCACTGGCCTACAACGTTGGAAACGTTTATCATCCACAGATACTTGTTTTTGAAGGCGTTTTTTGCGCCCTCAAAAAAGGATACCTTTTTTCTCGTTTCAATGCCCTCTTCAATAGTACGCTCCTTACAGAAGGCAGCTGCAAGGGTGAACACCGCACCGACAAAAGCAAAAATCGGCACAAATATTCTATAGGTTTTAAGGCTTGTGTAGCCGCCTGTTGAAGCAATAAGCATGGGGAAGAAGATATTGATAACCGACGGTGCAAAGCCCGTGATAATGGGAACGATTGAATAGAGCTTCTGCCTTTCCTGAGAATTGGGCGTCATATAAGCAACAAGGTTGTTGACAACGATGAAGTTGTTGTGGAAAAAGTTCATAAGGGTGAAAACAAAGTGAAGCACAACAAGCTTTGTTACATAGGGTGCATCCTGAACGGGCAGATAAGGTATGCCTGAAAGCAACAGCATGGCAGGAATACAGCAGATAAGAATCATCGGCTTAACTCTGCCGTGCTTTGCGCCGAAAAGACGTCTGATAAGCCAGGTTACATATCCCGTTATACCGTTTGTAACAAGAATGTTGCCCACAATCTGGGGCGCACCCATCATAAAGGCCTCAAAGGTGTTTGCGGGGATGAAATAGCAGGCAATGCCTATAAGAATCTGCCCGAGATAGGTTGTGTGGGCAAATATCTTCATTCCCCTTGTAAGTCTGCCGTGGTTTTCATAAATGAGCATACCCACGGGGTTTGTGAACATCAGCACGTAGCCGATAATTGTTGTTGCAAGGTTGATGAGATAGAAATCCATTGCGGGGATTTCCATAATTGCACCGCAGAAAAGTGTGGCCGAAAAGGTTACAATGTTTGAGGCGGTGCAGTAGATGTATGTACCGGCCTGAGATACGGTGTAGGCGGCCATTTCCTTAAGGGTAAGGTATTCGCCCTCGCCCGGTGTGTTCCAGTGGCTTTTAATATAGTCCGGAGCCGCTTTCACCTTTGATACAATTTCCGAAGCATTCATATTCTCTCCTCCTGTCTGCTTTTGATTATATAGTATTTTGAAATTAAATTCAACAATTGATTGACATTATTATAATTTTTATGTTCTTTCGGTGCATTGAATTTTTTGCCCGGCTGTGCTATACTTATAACCGAAAAGGAAAATAAAAACACGGAGGAAAGCTGTGATGAAAACAATTGTTGCACTGTTAACTGCCGCCGTTTGCTTCGGTACGTGTTGTATAGGTAACATTTTTGAGCCTCTGCTTTTCCCAAAAGCACCTCAGACCGAGTCTGTGGAATTTGCGGAAAAAATAGGTAACGGCTGGAATCTTGGCAACACCCTCGAGGCCTGCGAAAAGGGCTCCGAAGAAAAAATGGGCACGGAAAGCGAAACCTATTGGGGTAATCCCTATACCTCAAAGGAGCTTATTGAGGCTGTCAGGGCGGCTGGCTACAGCTCTGTGCGCATTCCTGTTACCTGGGCTCAGCACCTTGATGAAAGCTACAGAATAGACCGTACCTGGCTCAGGCGTGTGAAGGAGGTTGTTGACCTTGTGCTTGACAGCGGAATGTATGCCATAATCAATGTTCAGCACGATGATGCCTTCTGGCTTGTGACGGATAAGGAGCATGAGGCTAAGGCAACTGAAATTCTTTCAGAAATCTGGTCGCAGGTGGGAGCATATTTCAAGGACTATGACGAGCGGCTTATTTTTGAAACGATGAATGAGCCGAGAGTGACGGGCGTTGAAACGGAATGGATAGGTACGCCCGAGCATTATGAGGTGGTAAATAACCTTAACGCGGCGGCACTTGACGCTATAAGGAAAAGCGGCGGTAACAACGAAAATCGTTTTGTTATGATTACAACCTATGCGGCAAGGCATGAGAAGGAGCCCGTAAACGCACTCAACCTGCCCGAGGACGGCAGAGTGCTTGTGTCAGTGCATTTTTATTACGGCACCGCCCATAACAGCGAGTTTTATGACTGCGAAAGCAGGCTGAGGCTGAGCGATAAATTTACAATATACAGATATTTCAGAAGCTTTTACAAGGCCTTTATCAAAAAGGGCTACGGCGTGGTGCTTGGAGAATACGGCTGGACGGACAGAACAAGCCTTGACAACCTCAGGGAAAAGACAGAGTATTTTGTAAGCACGGGAAACAAATTCGGAATTCCTTGCCTTGTGTGGGATAACGGCTCACATTTCAGACTTTTTGACAGAAGCACCAATGAGCTTGAATTCCCGCAGGGGTCAATAGCATAGGAGGAAATATTATGGGAAAAATAGTTCTCAACAAAAACAGTCGTGTTGTTTTTCTCGGTGACAGCATAACCGATGTGAAATTCAATTCCCGTATGGCACGGAAAATCAAGGGCAGAAGGGTTTATGCCCTTCAGCTTAAAAAGCGGTTCAAGGAGTACAGCAAGAATGTAAGGGTTGATATCAGGGGCATTGCAAGTAACCGTACATATCACGTTTACGACAGATTTACAGCAGACTGTGTCAGCCTTAAGCCCGATGTGATTATTATGCTTATCGGTGTTAACGACGCCTGGGAAAACTACGTGCCCGAGCAGTATCCGCCCCTGCTCAGACCCATGGAGCCTCATTTCAAAGAGATTTTCCGCCGTATAAAGGCGGAGCTCCCCGATACTCAGGTGCTTTATCTTATGCCCTTTATGATTGATGCCGTGGAGGAAAAGCTGCCCTTCCACAAAACCCTTGACGATTTCCGTCAAAGGCTGAGGGCCATTGCTGAGGAAAACGGAGCAGTTATTCTTGACCTTCAGCAGGTGTTTTATGAAAAACAGAAAAAAACCGAGCCGAAGCTTCTTGCCATTGACGGAATTCACCCTACCAACCTCGGCCACAAGGTGATTGCCGATGCCGTGGAAAAAATGATAGATTACAGATGATACAATCAGCTCACCCGACAAAATATGTCGGGTGATTTTTTTATATCTATTTACAATTTATTTGCCCTGTGTTATAATCAAACAAATATACATTCAATTAAAGGGTGGTATTAAATGAATCTTAAAGAAGAAAGAAAATGGGTGCAGGAGCAGCTTGCTTCGGTTGCTGATTTCTGGCTCAGAAACGGTATGGACGAAAAGCACGGCGGTGTTTATACCTGCCTTGACAAGGACGGCAAAATTTTCTCCACAGATAAAAGCGTGTGGATGCAGGGCCGTTGCGGCTGGATTTTCAGCTACCTTTGCCACGTTTACGGTGTAAAGGAAGAATGGCTTAAGGCAAGCAAGAGCTGCCTTGACTTTCTTGAAGAGCACTGCATAAACAAAAATGCTCCCGACAGACTTTACTTCACCGTAACTGAGGACGGCAAGCCCCTGCGCCAGAGAAGATATTGCTATTCAGAGGCCTTTTACTGCATTGCAAATGCCGAGTATTACGGCATTACGGGCGAAAAGGAGCATCTTGAAAGAGCACGCAGAGCCTACGATATGTACTGGAATCTCAACCACGGTATGCCCGACCCGACTGGCATGGGCCCCAAGACCGAGCCTGAAACACGCACGGGCAGAGGCCTCGGTATCCCGATGATTCTTCTCAATGTTACCTCGGTGCTTCTTCGTGTTGACCCCGAAAACAAGGCGCTTTACAACGAGCGCGCCGATGAGTGCGTGAGCGATATTTTCAAGTATCACTTCAAGCCCGAGCTCGGCTGTACACTTGAATCCGTTGCACTTGACGGTACACCCCGTCTTGATGTTACCGAGGGCAGAGTTGTCAATCCCGGTCACGATATTGAGTGCAGCTGGTTCCTTATGGAAAGAGCAAATGCAACGGGTGACAAGGAGCTTCACAAAAAGGCGATTGAAATTTTTGAGCTTGCCTTCGAAAAGGGCTGGGATAAGGAATTCGGCGGAATTCTTTACTTTATCGACTGCCTTGGCAATCCTCCCGAAGCCTACGAGCACGATATGAAGCTCTGGTGGCCCCATAACGAAGCACTTATCGCTTCACTTATGATTTACAGAGATACGGGCGACGAAAAATATCTTGATATTTTCGGCAAGCTTCTTGATTACAGCAAAAAGTATTTTGCATCGGCACCCTGCGGCGAGTGGTACGGCTATCTCAGACGTGACGGCAATCCCACACTTCCCGCCTGCATCGGCTCCACCTTCAAGGGCCCCTTCCACGTGCCCAGATGTCTTATTATGCTTGACACAATGTTAGAAGAAATTGAAAAGAGAGGTTAATAAAAATGAGTCTTGAAAAGTATAAGGGTATAGTTCCCGCATTTTATGCATGTTATGATGATAACGGCGACATTTCAAAGGAAAGAACAATGGCATTTGTAGAGTTCCTTATTGAAAAAGGCATTGCAGGCCTTTATGTAGGCGGCTCATCAGGTGAATGTATCTACCACAGCGTGCAGGACAGAAAGGATACGCTTGAAGCTGTTGTGGAGGCCGCAAAGGGCAGAATTGCAATCATTGCTCACGTTGCCTGCAACAACACAAAGGACAGCTGCGAGCTTGCACGCCACGCCGAAAGCCTTGGTGTTGACGCCATTGCAACAATTCCTCCCATTTATTTCCGTCTTCCCGAAAAGGCAATAGCAAAGTATTGGAATGACATTTCTGCAGCCGCTCCCAATACAGATTATGTTATCTACAACATTCCTCAGCTTGCAGGTGTTTCACTTACAATGTCTCTTTTTGATGAGATGCTTAAGAATCCCAGAGTTATCGGTGTAAAGAACTCATCAATGCCCATTCAGGATATTCAGATGTTCAAGCGTCAGGCTAAGATGAACGGTAAGGAAATTATCGTATTCAACGGCCCCGACGAGCAGTTTGTCGGCGGCAGACTCATCGGTGCAGATGCCGGTATCGGCGGCACCTACGGTGTAATGCCCGAGCTTTTTGTAAAGCTCAATGCAATGCTTGAAGCAGGCGATTTTGAAAACGCACACAAGCTTCAGGATGACATCAACGAGGTTATTTACACAATGTGCTCAGGTGTGGGCAATATGTATGCCGTTGCAAAGGCCGTGCTTAAAAAGAGAGCAGGTCTTGAGCTCGGCGGTGTAAGAGCTCCGTTGCTTAACCTTGAAGAAGGTGATGAAGCAGTGGTAGAAAAGGCCTATCAGCTTGTTGAGGCAGCTGTTAAGAAGTATTGCTGAATCGCTAAACAATAAAGGTTTTGGTCAAGCTTTTTCAAAAGCTTGTGGGGATTGAAAGGGGTAAAACCCCTTTCACATAAAATCAGAATGAAGGTCACGGAATTATTTTAAAGCTTTCCGTGACCTTGTTTTTTTACTTAAAACAACAAAGCCCCTCACTTTTGTGAGGAGCCTTGTTTTATCCAATATCCGATTGTGGGGGGAGATTACACTTCGCCTTCGTGCTTTTTTGCTTCCTTCTTTTCGGGAGTGAGAGCCTTTTCACCGTTAAGGTACATGGCAACAAGACCGAGAAGCACCATTATAACTGAGAAGTAAATGATAACGGGGATAATGTTTTTGTAAATTACCGTGCAGATAAGAGCTGCAGTTTCACCGCCGATAATTACGGCAGCAAGATAACCGAAGAAGGTGAGGCCGCCGGCAAACAGAGATATCATAATACCGTAGCCGAAGATGGTCTTTAATATTTTGGAAAGCTTTTTACAGAATTCTTTCATAATACTCTTCCTCCTTTATATTCCGAGAACAGGCAGCCAGCCCATGAGAACGGCAACCTGAAGAATGAACTGGGCAGCTACCCACCACATATTATTCTTGAAGGTTTTGCTGAAATCTGACCGAGCAATGGTCATACCTGCATACATACCAAGACCGAGGGGAGGTGTGATGCCGCACATAACACCGCAGATGCAGGGAAGCATTGCCGCTGCAAGAAGGGGGCTTACGCCAACATTTGCAAGCAGGGTAATGAACACTGGTCCGAAGATAACAACCTGTGATGAGCCGGGTACAACCATACCCATTACGCAGGTGATGGCACATATTGCAAGAACCATACCGAGCTTGCTGAAGCTCCAGGATGCCATAAGCTCGCCGAGAGCTACCGCAACACCGAGGTCATCAAACAGTGAACCGATCATATAGCCGAATACGCATACGCCGATAGCGGGAGAGATAGTCTTTACGCCGTCTGCAAACATTTTTGCAAGCTTTGCAGGTGTAATGGTTTTCTTGTCCTTAACGATAAGGCAGGAATAGATGGATGAAATACCTGCAACAAAAAGAAGAACGGACTTTGAAAGATATTTTGCACCGTCAGCACCGAGCCTTGCTGTGAAGAAGGTGTCGGTAAGGGTTGCATCAAGCACAAAGGGGAGAAGAATGATGACGGGAAGAAGCATTGCTTTCCAACCGACCCTGAGAGTTTCCTTGAGGCTGGGAAGGTCTTCCTTTTTCATAGGCTCAACCTTGTAGTGCTTGCAGAAGCCCCATACCATAATGAGACGCTGTGCAACGAACCATATTGCAATGCCCCAGAGAACCAACCAGAACTTACCCTGTGACACATCCTCAAGGCCGTTGGCGGCAGCATAAGCTGTGTATGCGGCCATTGCAGCCACAATGTTTGAGGAGGGGGGGATCATATTACCCATGTAGCTTGCGTTGCTTTCAATGTTTGCAGCAAGCTCTGCAGGAAAGCCGGTACGCTTCATGGCGGGGATTGTAAGTGAGCCTGTTGCCATAACATTACCCGGGCCTGAGCCTGAAAGTGCACCCATAAATGCACTTGCAATAACTGCGGTATAGCCTGCACCGCCCCTGATTCGGCCGATGAGTGAGAGGATGACAGCGATACAGCTGTCAACGATTTTTGTTTTTGTCAGAATAATTGACATGGCAACAAATGCAACCATTGAATAGAGCAGGGAGGTTGACAAGCCCTCGTCAATATAGACTAAAATGTTGCTCCATGTGCCGGTGACAGCTACCAGGATAATAAAGGCCAGAAGAACTGCCTCATAAACGGGGCGCTTGAAGGCCAGGAACCAGATACAGATAACTGCCAGCATAATGCCTAAGTACAGCAAGGATTCCATAGGTTAAAACTCCTTTTCATAATGTTTTTGTTATAGGTTTGATTACCAACAAGTTATATTATATGCAAAATCGGTCGAATGTCAATACTTATTTTGAATTTTTAAAATTTTTATATTTTTTTCTTGATTTTGCTTTTCATTATATATATAATCTAAATGTTATCAGCACTATAATCATTTTGGAAGGTGACACTTTTGAATCAACGTCAGCTACAGTACGCCGTTTTGCTTTCTGAAACGGGCAGCTTTTCACATCTTGCCGAAAAGCTTAATATTTCTCAGCCTGCGCTGAGCAAGCATATATTATCACTTGAAAAGGAGCTGGGCGTTCAGCTTTTTGACAGAACGGAAACTCCCCTTAAAATGACGGCGGCGGGTGAGTATTTTGTCAAGGAGGCAAAAAAGCTCCTTGACAGAGAAAACCGTCTCCTACATTCCATGGAGCAGTTTCGCTCCGGCGAAAAGGGTCAGCTTACAATAGGCATTACCCCTTTCAGAAGCGCTTATCTCATTCCCTCGGTTGTTAAAAGGGTCCGTGAAAAATTTCCCGGTGTAAGGGTAAGGCTTATAGAAGAGGGCAGTGACCAGCTGCGTAAGGATGCGGCTGACGGCAGATTTGATTTTGCCGTTATCAATATGCCCGTTGACGAGACGGTGCTTGATGCAACGCCCATTGAGCCCGACAAGCTGGCGATTGTATATTCACGGGAGCTTTGCGGCATTTCTCCTGAGCTTGATGAGGCCGACAGAGTGGATTTCAGCCAATGTGAGGCACTGTCCTTTGTTGTACTCGGTGTCAATCAGGAAATGCGCGTGCTTTTTGAAAAGCTTTGTGCCGCCTCGGATATATATCCGCAGATTGCCGTTGAGGCGGTAAATATGACAACGGCCTGGGAGCTTGCCTGCACGGGTGCAGGCGCAACGCTGTTGCCCTTGCAGTTTGTCAACAGTGCCGTAGCTGACGGCAAGCTTATTGTGAAAAGGCTGAAAAACGATGTGCAGCTTCGTCAGCCGGCAGTTGTTACAAAAAGAGGAGAGTATGTTTCTCCTTATGCAAGATATGCTATTGAGCTGCTTGTAGGGGAAAGATGAGAGGTAGTGTATAAAAATAAAGGCTTTTTGGGTTACCTTTCTTCCAAGAAAGGTAACGCCCGACCGGCGAGGCCATAATAAAGTATAACACCGTTAAAGTTATATCAGCTTTAACGGTGTTATTATTTTCTTTTTTCGCTCGCCGCGAGGCATTACTTTTTTGAAAAAAAGTAATCAAAAAACTTTTATTGTTTATATTTATCGCATATCAGCTTCCCTGCTGAAAATAGGTTTCGGCAAGTCCGCCCTTTGAGGTTTCGCGGTAAATTGCCTTTAAATCCTTGCCCGTTTTGTACATAGTTTCAACAACGGTGTCAAAGCTGATTTTACGGGTGGTTGAAAGGAAGTTTGCAAGTGAGAGAGCGTTGATTGCACGCATTGCGGCAACGGCGTTACGTTCAATGCAGGGAATCTGCACAAGGCCGCACACGGGGTCGCAGGTAAGGCCGAGCATATGCTCCATTGCTACCTCGGCGGCATATTCAATCTGACCTATGCCCATATGGAAAAGCTCGCAAAGAGCCGCGGCAGCCATTGAGCAGGCAGTGCCTATTTCTGCCTGACAGCCACATTCGGCGCCGCTTATTGAGGCGTTTGTTTTAACAAGGTTGCCCACAAGGCCGCCTACGGCAAGGGCGCGGCAGATGTCATCATCACTGAAATGCTTTTTATCCTGCATATATTTGAGCACACTCGGCAGTACGGCACAGGCACCGCAGGTGGGTGCGGTAACAATTACACCGCCGCCGGCGTTGTGCTCGCTTGCGGCAAAGGCGTAGGCACACACAAGTCGGTTTTCTCTTGTAATGTCGCTTTCGTCAATGTGCGACTGATTATATAAAAACTGTGCTTTCCTTTCAACGCCGAGTCCGCCGTCAAGCACGCCCCTTGTGGAAAGGCCTGCATTGATGGCGTTTTTCATAGCCTTCCATATTTCGTGAAGATAAGGCCATATTTCCTTACCCTCAATCATTTCGATATATTCGTAAAGGCGGATGTTGTGGGTGTTGCAGTATTCCGCAATCTGGCCGAAGGTCTGCACGGGATAGATATCCTCTTCATCTGTTTCGGTGTCGCCTTCAACCACAATCTGGCCGCCGCCTACGGACATAATACGCTTGAAGTCAATTTCCTTGCCGTCCTTATAGGCGAAGAAATCCATTGTATTTTCGTGGGGGAGGTCATAGGTTTCGTGTGGGCCGAAAACAAGCTCAATTTCACAGCCCTCAAACACATCAAGGATTGCCTCGTCGGTTTTGTGGCCCTTGCCCGTTGAAGAAAGTGAGCCGTAAAGGATTACCCTGTAGCTGTCCGCATCGGCGTTGCGCTCCTTGAAATATCTGGCCGCTTTATCGGGGCCCATTGTGTGTGAGGAGGAGGGACCTCTTCCGATTTTGTAGAGATATTTTAATGATTTCATAGCTTTCACCTTTTAGTCGGGTTTTTCAACCAGTATTTTATATACAGAAAGAACATTTTTTATATTCATAAGTGAGACTCTTTCATTGTTTAAATCAAGAAGACCGGTGTCTTTTTTGGTGAAGGGTGTGTTGTCTTCAAAAACAATATTTCCACATCCGTTTTTAAAGGTTTTCAGGTGCATTTCAGTAATGCTGTGGCGGCTTCTGATTTTTACTTTGTTCTTGTAGCAACAGAAAATCTTTTTGTTTGTTATAACATAATGGGTATGCTTTCGTATGTATGACTTGTGAATAAAACGGCCAACGGAAATGTAAGCACCTATTATCGAAAAGAATAAAGCGACTGCAAAAAAAGGAAGCACCAATTCTGCTATGGAAATTACAAGAAACGAAAATGCGGCGGCACTCCAAAAAACACTGAAGGGAATGATGAAAGCATCTTCAGTTGTAAGAAGATGCCCTTTTTCGGGCTTTCCTTCCCACAAAACATATTCGTCGTTTGACATATATATTTTGTAAGCCTGATAAATTTCTTTTTCGGTCATAATGCTTCCACCTCAGTTCTGCTTTCTTACAATTTTGTATTCATCATAGGGAGAGTAGTAGCGGCAGGAGTCATAGGAGCCGGACATAAACTTTTCCAACTCATCCTCGTCCATATTGACGGTGCAGTAATATTCGTCATACTCCTCATCATAGTCATAGTATGCGCAGGTTTCGCATTGGTTGGACATAAGGCTTCTCCTTAAGTAGTAAGTAGTGAGTAGTAAGTAGTAAGGGCATGAAAGCTTTGTTGAAGTCAGTGAGATGTTACACGCTGTTTCGCGGAAAAAGTGTTCTTTAAAGATAGAAGTCGGGCGTGTTACTACTCACTACTTGCTACTTACTACTAACGATTATACTAAACTTTTCAGCTGTTATCAAGGTCAAAAATTATTTTTTCAAAAAAGTCTTGACTTATGCACTTTGTTGTGTTAATATGTTAACACGCTAAAGCGAAATTGAATCGCTTAATAAATTTCTGAAAGGAAGAAAATATTATGAAAAAGAAATCAATAGCTATTATTATGTCAGTGCTTGCAGTTGTTCTTTGCGTAACACTTGCAGCCTGCGGCGGCAACGGCGGCAGCCAGACCGCATCAGAGCTTGCCAAAATCAAGGAAGCAGGTAAAATCGTTGTAGGTATTACAGACTATAAGCCCATGAACTATCAGGAAGACGGCGAGTGGGTCGGCTTTGATACTGAGCTTACATACGCTTTTGCAGAAAAGCTTGGCGTTGAGGTTGAATTTGTTGTTCTTGCAGACTGGGGCAAGAAGTTCCTTGACCTTCAGGCAGGCACAATCGACTGCGTATGGAACGGTATGACAATCACAGACGAAGCACTTAACAACTCCTCAGTTTCAGATGTTTATCTCAAGAACTCACAGGTTGTTGTTCTTCCCGCTGACAAGGCTGCAGAGCTTACAAAGATTGAGGACATCAAGGACCTTTCCTTCGCAGTAGAGGAAGGCTCAGCAGGTCAGACCGCAGGTAACGATAACGGCCTTAAAACAGTTGCTGTTAAGGACCAGGCAACAGCTCTTCTTGAAGCAAAGAGCGGTGCTTGTGACGGTTGTATCATTGATAAGACAATGGCTGATGCTACAGTAGGTGCAGGCACAAGCTATGCAGACCTTGCCGTTGCAATGACACTCAGCACAGAAGAATTCGGTATTTCATTCAGAAAGGGCTCCGACCTTACAGCTGAGCTCAACACATTCCTTCAGGAGTACAAGGAAAGCGGCGAATTCAATAAGCTTGCTGAAAAGTACGGCGTAACTGTTGAGGAATAATTGATAAGGTAAAATTTTAAATTTCAAAGGCAGGAAGTCTAAGGCTCCCTGCCTTTGAGGTGTGGAAAGGTATAAATACTATGTTTTGGACGGTAACACAGTCCCTGCTGGAAGGTTTTGCGTCAACGCTTGAGCTTTTTGCTCTTACATTGCTTTTTGCGCTTCCGCTCGGTCTTATCATCAGCTTCGGCTCAATGAGCAAGCTTAAGCCCCTTAAATGGCTTGTGCGCACCTTTGTCTGGGCAATAAGAGGCACACCCCTTATGCTTCAGCTTATTGTTATTTTCTATGTTCCCGGCTTTGTGGCAATGTGGGCACAGGACCAGCAAAGCAGCAACATTTTTATTCAGTGGCTTGCCTCCTGGCACGTTCTTGACCGCTTTGTTGCGGCTCTGCTTGCGTTTGTGATAAATTATGCCTGCTATTTTTCCGAGATTTACCGCGGAGGAATAGAGTCTATTTCAAAGGGACAGTACGAGGCTTGTCACGTGCTCGGAATGACGAAAAGTCAGGCCTTTTTCAGGGTGGTGCTTCTTCAGGTTATCAAGCGTATCATTCCGCCTATGAGCAATGAAATTATCACCCTTGTAAAGGATACCTCTCTTGCCAGAATCATCTCCGTTTATGAGATTATCTGGGCCGGCGAAGCCTTTATCAAGAGTGACGGTCTTCTCTGGCCTCTTTTCTACACGGGCGTATTCTTTCTTCTTGCCTGCGGACTTCTTACAATTCTGTTTAACAAAATTGAAAAGAAGCTCAGCTACTTTTCTGTGTGAGGTGAACTGATATGGCTATACTTGAAGTAAATAATCTTGTAAAGAACTTTGGCTCCACAAAGGTACTCAAGGGCATCAGCTTTTCACTTGAGGAGGGCAGGGTGCTTTCCATAATCGGTTCCTCGGGCAGCGGTAAAACAACCCTGCTCAGGTGTATAAACGGACTTGAAACGGCAACCTCGGGTAAAATTACCGTTAACGACAAGGTGGTTTTTGACAGCTCAATTACTGATAAGGAGGCCCTTAAGGCTCTTAAGGGCAATCAGCAGAATATAGGACTTGTTTTTCAGCAGTTCAATCTTTTTCCTCAGTACACGGCGTTGGGCAATGTAACTCTTGCAATGAAGCTTGCGGCAAAAAAACGCCCCGACTATAAAAAGAACAAAAAGCAGATACTTGAAGAAATTGACAGCATTGCAAAGGGCTATCTTGACAAGGTCGGTCTTTCCGATAAGATGAACAACTATCCCTGCGAGCTTTCCGGTGGTCAGCAGCAGCGCGTATCTATTGCGCGCGCTCTTGCAATGAATCCGCAGATTCTCTTTTTTGATGAGCCGACAAGTGCCCTTGACCCCGAGCTTACGGGTGAGATACTTAAGACAATCCGTCAGCTGGCAGAGGATAACATGACTATGGTTATTGTTACCCATGAGATGAATTTTGCCAAGGATGTTTCCGATGAGGTAATATTTATGGATGACGGTGTTATTGCGGAGCAGGGACAGGCGCAGGAGCTTATAACAAACCCGAAGACGGACAGATTAAAGGCATTTTTGAGTAAAATAAGCGATTAAAAATCAGCGCGTTTTTGATTCTTTTTGCGTGCGAGCAAAAAGAATGCCCCGCGGCGAGCGCAAGTGAATAAAAATTCAACCGTTGACTTTGAAATCAACGGTTGTTTTTATATGCGTATTTGTTGCGGGGCTTTGCCCCGAGCCCCACAAGCTTTTGAAAAAGCTTGACCAAAACTTTTATTGATTTATTACCATTGTGCCATTTTTTTCTTCAATGCCTCAACCTCATTCAGCACACATTCGGGTGAGGGGCCGCCCTTGACGGTCCTCTTTCTTACACATTCGTCAAGGTCAATGGCTGTGTAAACATCCTCGTCAAAAAGGTCGCATACTGCTTTATATTCCTCAATGGGAAGGATTTCAAGGGTGAGTCCCTTGTCAATGCAGGTTGCAACAAGCATACCTGTTGCCTTGTAGGCATCACGGAAGGGGAGTCCCTTGTAAACAAGGTAGTCAGCCGCATCAGTGGCATTGATGAAGCCCTTTGCCGCCGCATTTCTCATGTTTTCACGAAGCACCGTTGCAGTCTCAAGCATGGGCGCAAAGGTGTCAAGGCACATTATTACGGTGTCAAGGGCATCAAAAACGGCCTCCTTGTCCTCCTGCATATCCTTGTTATATGCAAGGGGAATACCCTTCATAACCGTCAGCAGTGTCTGTAAATCGCCGAATACTCTGCCTGCCTTGCCCCTTACAAGCTCTGCGATGTCGGGATTCTTTTTCTGAGGCATAATGCTTGAGCCTGTTGAAAAAGCATCGTCAAGCTCAATGAATTTGAACTCCCAGGAGCACCAGGCAATAATCTCTTCAGAAAAGCGTGAAAGGTGCACCATAATAATCGAAAGCACACTAAGAAGCTCAAGAGCGTAGTCTCTGTCGCTGACGCCGTCAAGGCTGTTGTTGCTTACGCCCTTTAAGCCTAAAAGCTCTGCAACATATTCTCTGTCAAGGGGATAGGTGGTGCCTGCAAGAGCACCTGAGCCGAGAGGTGAAACGGACATTCTTTTTTTGCAGTCGTAAATTCTGTCAAGGTCACGCAAAAGCATTTCTGCATAAGCCATAAGATGGTGACCGAGGGTTACGGGCTGTGCACGTTGAAGGTGAGTATAGCCGGGCATAACTGCATCATAATTTTCCTCTGCCTTGAGCGCAATGACCTCTATAAGGGCTTTTACCGACTGCTCAAGCTCGTTGCACCTGTCAAGCAGATAAAGCCTTAAATCAAGGGCTACCTGGTCGTTACGGCTTCTTGCGGTGTGAAGCCTTTTACCGCTGTCACCAATGCGCTTTGTAAGCTCGCCCTCAACAAAGGTGTGAATATCCTCGGCGGTCATATCAATTTGAAGAGCACCGCTTTCAAGGTCGGCGGCAATCTCCTTGAGTGAAGCAACAATTTTGTCACTTTCGCTTTTTTCAATGATACCCTGCTTGCCGAGCATTGTTGCGTGGGCAACAGAGCCTCTGATATCCTGTTCGGCCATACGGCAGTCAAAGGGGATTGATGAATTGAAATCGTTGGTTTTTTTGTCAAGGGACTTTTTAAAGCGTCCTGTCCAGAGTGGCATAGTTGTTCCTCCTTGCGGAATATATTACAATCAATTATCCTAAAAAATCACGCTTTTGTCAATAGCTGAGCAAAGCATTTTGCATTTTGATTTAAAGTCATAAAAAATATGTAACCTTTTTATTGCTTCGTTTGTTATAATAGTGAAAGGACCTTTCTGATACAGGCGGTGAAACGATGACGGAAAATGATTTTATAAATGCTTTCAGGCGCAATAATCAGCGGCTTTTTCTTATTGCACTGTCTTTCACAAAAAGCACCTGCGATGCAGAGGATATAATTCATAATGTATTTCTCAAGCTCTGGAAGCATCCCAAAGTCTTTGAAGATGAAGAGCATACGGATAAGTGGCTTACGCTTGTCTGCGTAAATGAAAGCAAGAACTACATAAAGCTGTTTTTCAGAAATCATCTTGATATAGATGCTCAGGAAATTGTTTCACCACAGATATTCGACACCTTACGGCAAAAGGATTTATTCAATGCCGTTATGGGGCTGCCGAAGAAGGAGCGCACGGTTATACATCTTTTTTATTACGAGGATTTATCCGTAAAGGACATTGCGGAAATTCTGAAAATTAACGAATCCGCCGTAAAAACAAGACTCAGCCGTGCAAGGAAAAAACTTAAAGAAAGCTTGGGAGATGATTGGATAAATGAATAATAAAGAATATAAAGAGGTATTTTCAAAAATCCAACCTTCCGCCAAGGTTGAAGAAAGGATTATGTGTATGACAAACAGAAATAAAGCTATAACCCTTAAAAGAGTGCTGATTACGGCCTTAGTTGCTGTTTCTCTTTTTTGCTCGCTGGGAATTTTCGCCAATGCGGCAACTGACGGAGCAGTAGGTGAAGCAATATCACAGGCTGCCCAAAAGGTGATTGTTTTTATTAACGGCGAAAAAACCGAGCAGGAGCTTGTGGTAGAAAAAAATGTGGGCGAAGACGGAGAGCCCTATTATAAAGGTGAGGTTTCAATCACTGTTCCCGATGGTGAGGCAGCAGCAAGGGTTGAATTTGAAATTGACAGTGAGGGCGCGGCTTTTGGAATGGCAGGCGAAGCTGTTGGTGAAATTGAGGCTGTGTTGGCTGACGGCTTTGAATTGCATATACCGACAACGGCAGCAGCTGAATAAGCAAGAGCTGAAAGCAACACACATACTGTTTTAGCTTGTGTGTTGCACTTTATTAAAGCTGTAATTAAAATAACAAGGGTCTGTTCAACAGACCCTTGAGTTTTCTTATTTGATATCCCAATTCTTTGAAAGCATAGCCTTAACCTTTAGGGGAAGACCGAAGAGGTTGATAAAGCCTTCTGCATCGTACTGGTCGTAAACATTGTCAGCGTCAAAGGTTGCCATCTCTTCACTGTAAAGTGAGTAGGGTGACGTCATACCAGCACCGATGATGTTGCCCTTGTAGAGCTTGAGCTTAACCTCACCTGTAACGGTTTCCTGAGTTTTGTCAACAAATGCTGCAAGAGCCTCACGGCAGGTGGTGAACCACTGACCGTAGTAAACAAGCTCGGCATACTTTACTGCAAGCTGGCTCTTGAGGTGAGCTGTGTCTCTGTCAAGGCAAAGCTGCTCAAGCATTTCGTGAGCCTTGTAAAGGATTGTTCCGCCCGGTGTTTCGTAAACGCCGCGGCTCTTCATGCCTACAAGACGGTTTTCAACCATATCTGAAATACCGATGCCGTTTGCACCGCCGATTTCGTTAAGAGCCTTAACCATTGCGGGGCCGTCAAGCTTTTCGCCGTTGAGTGTGGTGGGCACACCCTTTTCAAAGCCGATTGTGATATAGGTGGGTGCATCGGGAGCACTTTCGGGTGTTACGCCCATTTCAAGAATTTCTTCATACTTGGGCTCGTTTGCGGGGTCCTCAAGGTCAAGACCCTCATGTGAAAGATGCCAGAGGTTCTTATCCTTTGAGTAGTTTGTTTCTCTTGTAATCTTAAGAGGAATGTTGTGAGCAATTGCGTATTCGATTTCCTCTTCACGGCTCTTGAATTCCCAGGTTCTCCAGGGAGCGATGATTTCCATATCGGGAGCGAATGCTTTGATAGCAAGCTCGAAACGTACCTGGTCGTTACCCTTACCGGTACAACCGTGGCAGATAGCATCTGCACCCTCTGCAAGAGCAATTTCTACAATTCTCTTTGCGATGATGGGACGTGCAAAGGAGGTGCCGAGAAGATACATACCCTCGTAAACTGCACCGGCCTTAAGGGTGGGGTAGATGTAATCTTCAACAAATTCCTTGTTAAGGTCTTCAATGTAAAGCTTTGATGCGCCAGTTGCAAGTGCCTTTTCCTCAAGGCCGTCAAGCTCTGTGCCCTGTCCTACGTCGCCTGAAACTGCAATAACCTCAGCGTTGTTGTAGTTTTCCTTGAGCCAGGGGATGATGATTGATGTGTCAAGACCGCCCGAGTATGCGAGTACGATTTTTTTGATGTCCTTCTTATCCTTTTTAATAGCCATTTTCTTATTGCGGCAAGGCTTTTTATCCTTTGCCGACTCCTTTCCTGAAGGGGATGAATACCCCGTAAATTTTTCGTATGCATATGATTATACGCATTTTTATGCAAAAGTCAAGGGATTTTTTGAATATTTTTTCGAAAATATTCACGTTAGTTGAATATTTTCAAGAATATATTTGCAATATTGAAAAATGGGAGTTGCCGCACCCGTAAGAGAGTGCGGCAACGAAAAAAAGAGGGAGAGATTATTGTTAATCTGATGTGTCAAGGGAAACTGTTTCTGCTGACCGAAATCCTTAATTCAAATAGTTACCTCAGAATATAGCTTAGGTTGTAAAAATCGCCCCTTGACACGGTGTTAATAACATGCGGGGAAAAAAGAATTATTTCTTTCTCTTTTCTGCGCTCTTCTTTTCTTTGTTCTTATGCTTGATAGCGATTATTGTCATAGTCTGTTACCTCCGTTATTCAAATTACTGCAAAAATATATAATAGAGGCTCAGTCAGCTGCAACAAACAACCTTAACTATGGGGCTATTATACACGACATATGTTGTTTTGTCAATAAATTATAAATGAAAAATTAAAATAAATTAAAAACAGTAAAACCTGTTGCGAGTGCAACAGGCGAAGACTTATGTGTTGTTTTTCTGGAGTTTTTCCATTTTACGCCAATTAAAAAAGCCGTAAAGGTCATTGACAAGAAAAACTGTAAAACATATTATAACTGAAAGATAAGAAAGGTCTTTTACGGTGGCAAGAATCCACAGTACAATAAGCACAACATCGTTTAGCGCGTAAACAAGGGCGAAAAAAGGACTTCTTCTGAAGGTGAGATAAGCAGCGGCGAAGCTTGTTGCAACTGAAATTGTGCTCGGAAAAAGATTTGCTGTGCCGAAGTGTTGCAGAATAAAATAAAAAGCAACCGTTACTGCAAGGGTAAGAAGAAGCAAAAAAGGTAATTCCCTTTTCTTTATATGATTTACCGCAACCTCACTTTTGCTGCCCTTGTAAGGGTTTTTCAGCCAAGAAACAAGCGAAATAACCGACATGGGCAATGTCATACCGAGATAGGTTACCATTTCACCGTAGTAGGTAAAGCCGTAGGAAATGTATCCGTAAAACAGACTGAATATTATCATCAGCACCTGACCGACGGGATTGCCCTTTGCACAGAAGATAAGAGAGGAGACGCCTATAAGCGAGGCAGTCAGCGTGAGATAATTCTCTCTGTCAAAGCACAGAAAGGAAATCAGAATTACTGACAAGGAGCAAAGCCACAAGGTAAGCTCTGCTTTTGAAAAGTATGTAAACAATGCTTTTACTTTTTTCATAGTCACCTCAGTGAAAAAGCATCCGCAACACATCTTCAAAGACCTAACGATGTGTGACGGATGCTTAAGCTTTTACTTAATACATCTGCTACCCGGTGGCAGCTTAATATATTATTATTGTATACTTATTTCTGCTTTGAGTATTTAACTCTGTAGATAACATTCATAAGAACGCTGTCGAGCTTGCCGATGGGCTTTGTTTTGCCGAAGAGCTCGCTGGAGATAACTGACTTGCAGTTCTTTTCCATAACCATTTCAGCAGCGGAAGCCTCATCCTTGTTGCTGCCGCAGCAAACTGCACCGTTATCCTTGAGGAGAAGAGCGTTTGTTCCCTTCTTGGCAATTTTCTTTGCAGCCTTCTTTGAGGATTTGAGTGTATCGTTGGGGTCAAATTCAGCGCACTTTACGGTTACGCCTACAATCTGAGCAAAGTCGTCAAGCAGTGGCTTGAGAGTTTTGCCGATTTTTGAAGCAGTAACGATTGCATCCTCCTGTGAGTGGATGATAGCACCGATGTCCTCACGCTTGTTGTAGATGGCTTTGTGAAGGTCAGCCTCTGAGGGATATTTGTCGCCGATGATGAGCTCATCCTTTTTGCCGCAAAGACCTACTGTTGCAACGGTGTTGCCTTCCTTATCGGAAAGGATAACTGCATCGTCAATTCTGATACTGTCGTAAGCGTTGAGCTTGGCGGCGGGAGCATCGGCTCTCTTTTTGAGGTCTGCAATATAAGCGTAAACATCCTTGAAGGTATCCGTAGCCTTGCCCGTTGCTTCCTCATACTTTTTGTAGATGAATTCAGCACAGACCTTTTCAACCTCATTTGCTACCTTGAAGGCATCGTCATAGTCTGCACCGAGGCAAACTGCACCGTGGTGGCGCATAATGACTGCCTTTGAGTCTGAACGGTTAAGAGCACCTACAACGCCCTTGCGAAGCTTGCCTGTGCCGGGAAGACCGTAAGCGGCAACGGGAATGTTGTCGCCGATGATTTCCTTGCTGTAGCCGGTAATGCCGTTGACATCGCAGCCGATTGCGGAAACGATTGAGGCGTTGGCCTGGTGAGTGTGAATTACAAAATTGCACTCCTTACGAAGGATGTAGCACTGTGCGTGAAGACCCTTTTCGCTTGAGGGCTTGATGTCGCCCTCGTAGGAAAGGTCCTCAAGGTTAACAACAACAATGTCATCGGGAGTAAGGCTTAAGTAGTCTCTGCCTGAGGGGGTGATTACAAACTGAGTATCACTTACACGGCAGCTTACATTACCCCAGGTGCGGGCAATGAGTCCTGTTGAAACAAGCTGCTTACCTGCTTCAACAACAATTTCTTTAGCTTGTAAAAGGTCCATAGGTCATACCTGCCTTTCATTAAATAATCGGTCAAGATAAGGCAGGCCACTGACCTGCCTTATGCTTAGGGGTTTTAATTATTCAACAACTGAAATGTTTGAGAATACCTTGTCAAAGCGAGCAAGTGCATCGTCAATCATTGCTTCGTCATAAGCTGCTGATGTGTAAAGTCTTGAGCCTGCAAGAGTTACAAGACCTTCTGCCATGTAAGCAGCACCCATGTGAGTCATTTCCTTCTTGCGCTTGTCAGTTTCCTTGATTACGCCGGGAATTGTCCAGGGCTTGCTCCAGTCAATGGAGAAGTGCATTGTAGCAACGGTTTCCATGTGGCATACTGAGCCCTGGTTGAATGCTACGAAGGGAAGGTTGTACTTGTCGATAATCTGGTTGAGACCTGCTGTAAGTCTGTCACCCATGAGACCTGCCTTCTGGCAAGCGTTCTGCTTATCGATTTCTTCAAGTGTGTAGTAACCGGCAACGCAGGAGATGGGAGTAGCAGCCATTGTACCGCCGCAGAATGCCTTCTTGATCTTCATTCCGCTTGCATCAAGACCTGCACCCATATACTTCATATATTCTCTCTTACCGCCGATACCGCCTGCACCGGGATAACCGCCGGCGATAACCTTACCGAAGATTGTGAGGTCGGGCTCTACGCCGTAGTAGCCCTGAGCACCTGCCATACCGATACGGAAGCCTGTAACAACCTCATCGAAGATAAGGAGTGCGCCGTACTTGCGGCAAAGTCTTTCAACGCCCTTGTTGAAGTCGATGTCAAGGGGACGTGTACCGCTTTCGGGACCGATGGGCTCAATGAATACAGCAGCAGTACCGCCGTTGAGCTGATTTCTTCTGAGCTTCTTTTCAAGGTCGTTAAGGTCGTTGGGGAAGAATTCCTGTGTATCTCTCATAAGACGGATGGGAACACCGTTTGCCTGAGTGAACTTTGAGCCGGGAACACGGATGCCGTAGCCGAGCTGATCTGACCAACCGTGGTAAGCACCGCCCATTTTGAGGATGTGCTTTTTCTTTGTAGCAAGTCTTGCAACACGGCAGGCTACCATACAGGCCTCTGTACCTGAACCGAGCATACGGAACATATCAACGGTGGGAACTGAGTCTGAAATCTTTTTTGCAAGCTTGTATTCAAACTCGTGGAAAAGACCTGTTGAGGGACCGCAGGTGTTAAGAAGGTCGATAACCTGGTCGCGTACGATTTTGGGGTTTGAGCCGAGAACTGTGGGGCCGCCTGCCTGGAGGAAGTCATAGTACTCGTTGCCGTCGATATCGTAGAGCTTTGCACCCTCAGCCTTTGTGAAAACAAGGGGGAACGGATAGTTGAAAGCAAGGTTGTGCTGAACACCGCCGGGGATGATCTGCTTTGCTTCGTCGATCATTTCCTTTGACTTCTGGCACTTTGCTTCAAAGTATTCTTCTTCATACTTCTTAAGTACATCAGGGTTGATTGAGTGCATAGGCTGCTTGATAAGGTAGTCAAGCTTTTTGGTAACAGCCGCAGCATCGGGATACTGTGAAATTGCGAATCTTGTGTCCATAATTACATCTCCTGAAAAATTATTTTTTGGGTGAGCGGCAACTCACCGATATCTCCCTATAATTATACAATATTTAAACAATGCTTGTCAACTGTTAACGGCAGAGAAAATTTTTAATGTTTTTTATACATTATATATAAAGAGAAAAATTTTTTCTTTTACTGTACCTTTATCGGTACAACAGGCTGTCGGTGTATTGACCTGAGGCGGTTTCATCTCTAAAATTATAAGTGCGGACCGCAAACCGCAAACATAGGGTGGCGTGGTTCGGCTACTGTCACCCCAAACTGCTTTGTATTCGTCACACAAGGCAGTTTTATCTTTATTGAAAGGATGATTCAAATAGCAAATTTTGTTGAAAGAACAATTTCCCCGTCACTGACGGATAAGGATTTTATCAAAACGACTCACGGCGGCAACAACCCGGGCATTGAAATTGCAAACGGCTCCTGCCTGCCCAACTGTACATCCTACTGCCGCGGCAGATGGCTTGAAATTCTGAGAGGGCCCTCAAGGCTTTCGGGAGGAAATGCCGAGGATTGGTGGAATAACACCGCCGACGGCTACGGGAGGGGACAGAAGCCGAAGGTTGGTGACGTAATCTGTTGGCGCAAGGGCGAGCTTTGGAACGAAAGCGACGGCTGCGGCCATGTTGCCATAGTTGAAAGGGTAAAGGCAAACGGTGACATTGCAACAAGTGAGAGTGCCTACGGCGGTGAAAGGTGGAGAACACGCACTTATACCAAGAAGTCAGGCTATTACTTTGCACCCGGTTACGAGTTCCAGGGCTTTATTTACATACCCGTTACCTTTAAGGCTGAAAAAAAGAAATACAGCACGGGCACCTATAAGGTAATGTCTCCCGTGCTTGCCGTACGCACCGGCGCAGGCAAGCTTTACAGGAAAAAGAAGTGGAAGGAGCTTACCAAGGATGCCCGTGCGCAGATTAAGGCTCTTAACAATATCGAATACGACGGCTATGTGAAGGGCGTTGAATTTGAGGTTACCAAGGTCAAGGGTATTTGGGGGCTTACAGCCTCGGGCTGGGTGAGCCTCAATCAGTGCGAAAGGACGGGTGCTTAATGAGTGAGGTTGTACTCGTTGCCATAATAAGCCTTATCGGCACCCTCGGCGGCACCTTCGGCGGTATCATTACCTCGAGCAAGCTGACAAACTACCGCATTGAGCAGCTTGAAAAAAAGGTTGAGGAGCACAACAAGGTTGTTGAACGCACCTACAGGCTCGAGGAGGAGCAGAAGGTGGAAGAAGAAAAATTTAAGGTTATCAATCACAGAATTGAGGACCTTGAAAAATATCACAGATAAGAAAGGAAAAGAATTATGAATAACATTGATTATACAGAGCTTTTGGAAGCGGTTATTGCACTTGCTTCGGTGCTTATTACAACATTTATCATACCGCTTTTGAAAAGAAAGCTTTCAGCAGAAAAGCTTGAGGAGCTTAAAAAGTGGGTTGGCATTGCGGTCACCGCCGCCGAACAGCTTTACGGCAGCAAAACGGGTCAGCAGAAGAAGGAGTACGTGCTTTCGTTTTTGCTTGACAAGGGCATTGTGTTTGATGCGGCGGAGGTTGCAACGATGATTGAAGCTGAGGTTTATAAGCTGACCAAAGCATAAATCCCTCTTTCATTCGGCTGAAGTTTGTGTTATACTCATTTTATCAAACGCAGAAAGAGGGATTGTCGTGAACACAAATCAGAGCTTACTGAAAAACAGACTGGAGGCTTTTTCTCCCGGAGATATTACTCTGCTTGACCCCTATGAGAAAAACGCCTTCAGCCTTGAAATTAAATATCTTAAAAGCCTTGACCCGGACAGACTTCTTCGCGGCTTTTGCGATATCGGCGGCGTTGAAAGCTCTGCAGAGCGTTACGGCGGCTGGGAAAGCTCAAATATTCAGGGGCATACTATGGGGCATTATCTTACGGCACTCTCGCAGGCCTTTGCCGCCTGCGGTGACGGGGAGCTTAAAAGCACCGCCGATTATATTGTTTCCGTGCTTGCGGAATGTCAGCGGGAAAACGGCTACCTTGCCGCCATACCCGAGGAGCATTACATAAAGCTTGAAAGGGGCGAGCCCGAGGGCACGTGGGTGCCCTGGTACACTATGCACAAGGTTCTCTCCGGTCTTATTGCCGCCTATGAATTCACGGGCAACGGACAAGCTCTTGAGGTGGCCTCACGCCTCGGCGACTGGGTCTTTTCAAGAACGGTATTATGGTCTTTTGAGACTATAGAAGCCGTGCTTAATATTGAGTACGGCGGAATGAATGACTGCCTTTACGAGCTTTACAGCCACACAAAAAGCGACAGGCACCTTTATGCGGCGGAATGCTTTGACGAAATACCTCTTTTTGATGCCTTTTACAAGGGCGAGGATATCCTTGACGGAAAGCACGCCAACACAACAATACCGAAATTTCTCGGCGCGGTTAACCGTTATTCGGTGCTTGGTGAGGGCGAGGAATTTTACCTTACGGCGGCAATGAATTTCTGGGATACGGTTGTGAAAAATCACTCCTACATAACCGGGGGAAACAGTGAGTGGGAGCACTTCGGCACGGCGGGAATACTTGATGCCGAGCGCACCGAATGTAACTGTGAAACCTGCAACACCTATAATATGCTCAAGCTCACCCGCAGGCTTTTTATGCTCACCGGTGACAGAAAATACAGAGATTATTATGAAAATACATTTATAAACGCAATACTCTCCTCGCAGAATCCGGAAACGGGAATGACAACCTATTTTCAGCCTATGGCAACGGGATTTTTCAAGGTTTACAGCTCCCCTTTTGACCATTTCTGGTGCTGTACGGGCTCGGGCATGGAAAGCTTTTCAAAGCTCGGTGACAGTATTTATTTTCACGGCGAAAACAGCCTTTACATTAACCGCTACACCTCATCGGCCGTTGAATGGAGGGAAAAGGGAATTACCGTAGCTCAGAAGGCTGAGCTTCCCCTTGTAACATTAACCTTCGGCGGTGAGGGTGAGGCAGAGATAATTCTGCCGATTCCCTGCCGGTGCAAGGGCAGGCCGCGCCTTGAAATTAACGGTAACGCTGTTGAATACATTGAAGAAGACGGCTTTATACATATAAGCCGCTTGTGGAAGGAGGGCGACAGACTTGAGCTTACCCTGCCCGTTTGTGTTGAAGCGCACCGTCTGCCCGATAATGAAAATGCGCTTTGCTTCACCTTCGGCCCCTATGCTTTGAGTGCCGACCTGGGAAAGAAAAATATGGCAACCTCGGTGACGGGAGTTAATGTTACAATACCCCTTGCCGATGAAGCTGAAAGCGGAAAAATCAAGCCCGACGGCGGGTTAAGTGAGTGGCTTGCACACCTTGAGGAAAATTTTGAGCCCACGGGTGAGGCCTATACTTTCAGGCTGAAAAATGCCGACAGAGAATTGATTTTTGCGCCCCATTATAAAAAATATAACTCACGCTACGGAATATATTTTGTGGCGGAGTAAGCTGTAAAAAATGCCGCCTTACTTTTGCGAGTAAGGCGGTTGTGCTATGTTACGGTACAGTTGTTTTTTTGCTTGAAAAATCAATTCGGCTTGTATCCCGAAAGGATATCCTCAATTTTATTTCTGTAAATATTACTTCCCAGAATATCGCCGTTTGCACTGAAGCAGATTGCCCGTATATCTCTCGGGTCTTCATCATAAGGGCTTTTCTGCTTTTTACTCATATCAAAATACCCGGAAAGATACTTAAGCGCATTGCCGCTCGGGAAAACAATGTTCCCCTCACCGATTTCGATATCCTCAAATTCATTAAGAAGCTTTTTTGTTTTTCTGTTATATTCATTGTCGGCTTCAACCGATTGCAGCCACGCAGGCTGAAGCTTAAGGGGGACTCCCGTTTCTTTTACCGACTCGGCAAAGGCTTTTACATATTCAAGAGGGATTGTTTCCTGATGAAAGGCGTCAACGGAAAGCAGAATTTCATTTACTCCGCTTTCGGCAAGCTTATGTGCAACAAGCCTTACAGTATCATAATCCCTGCTGAAATAACCGTTGGTAATCAGCTGCCTTTCGGGAATATTCAGCTCGGTTGCTTTTTTATGTATTTCATAAACTGTTTCGGGATAAAGCAGGGGCTCTCCGCCGAAGGTCATTACGGATTTTATGTTATATTCACCGGCAATTTTTTCAACGGCGGCTGCAGCGAGAGTCTTGTCAATACAACCCGTGGCTTTGTGTTCACCCTGGGAGCAATGCTTGCACTTGCCCGTACACTCCATAGTGACAACAAATTCAATGCGGTTGAGATTTTTCAGATATCTGTTCATTTTTATTTCCCTTTAACTATTGCTTGCAAACTGACAAACACCTCTGCCGGAACAGAGGTGTTTATAAATCAGCCTAAAAATTCTGTAACAGCGTCAAGCTCCTTTTCGTCAAAGCCGTTGATGCCGTTTTCAAGCAGCTTAAGCATTTCTTCGCCCTTTTCGTCGCCGATTTCCCTGATTTTGCCCTTGACCATTTTGAGCATCATACCCATCATCATTTTGTACATGCCCGTAAGCTTGTTTATGTCAAAGTTGCCCGTAAGGAAAAAGTAGGGCTCGGTTATTGCATTTTTTGCTTTGGTTTCTTCTGTGGCCTTTTCGCTTTTCATCATGCCGACACCGCAAACAGCCTTAATGTGTGAAAACTTTTCACGAACCTCCTTGAGACCCTGCAGTGCGCCTGCCATAATCCAGCCGATGAAAATAATTTCCTCGTCAGCGTTTACAGAGGACATTTTTTTGATGTCAACACAGGGTATATCGGTTTTTTCGCTTAAAAGCTCTGCATATTTTTTTGACGAGCCTGAGTTTGAACAGTAAATAATAGTTGCCATTTTAAGTCCTTCCTTTTAAGCTACGGGGAGATTGAAGCAATGCATATGGAGTGCAGAGAGCATACGCAGAGGCTCGGCTGCCCTGAACTCGGTGCCCTCTGCAAAAAGCTTCTGCTGAAGCATAATTGCGGCAAGAAGAGCGGGCTCAGCCTGTGAAACGTGGCACTTGATGCTTTCCATTTTAAGGTCTTCAAATTCAGTAATATCAATAAGCGTGTTGGGCTTGTCGGTGTAATAGAAGCCGACACCCTTTACGCGGTGAGTGTCCTCACGGAACTTGCCGTCAACAAAATCGGGGTAGAAATTGCAAAGAGCATCCATTGCGGCAAATTTTACGGCATTGCCCACCTTGATGTGGTCGCTGTGACATTCCGTTGCAAGGTTGGGGTCAGCGGTGATAACATAATCGGGCTTTATTCTTCTGATAACCTCGAGAATCTTGAGAGAAATTTCTCTTTCCGTAGCGTCGGTCTTGTCGGCGAAGCCGAGGAAGCCTGCATTTTTCATGCCGAGCTTCTGCTGAGCGTTAAGCACTTCCTTCTGCCTTATTGTCTGCACCTCGTTTTCTCTGCCGATGTAGTCGGGCTCGGCAAAGCGGTCGTCGGTTACGGTGAGCTCGTAGCACTCAACACCCAGTGAGCGAAGGTAAGCGATTGTGCCGCCTGCACCTATCTGATTGTCGTCGGGATGAGGCTGAACAAAAAGCACCTTTTTTGCCTTTGTGATATCGGGGGGAGCGCAGATTGCGTCAGCCGCTTCGGTTGCGGCGGTGAGCACGCTCTGAGTGAGCTGATATTTGATTCTGCCGTTACGCTTACGCAGAATGCTTTTGATTTTTTTCATATTTTCACCTTCCGTTATTTTCTTATAAGGATATTGTAACTCAAATTGCGCTCTGAGTCAACTCGTAGTCGCAAAAAACTGTTTCAACTTTTTTGCTGCAGCAATCCGGGGAATATACCCAGCGGTCAATGAAGTCGGAGTCGTTATAGTATTTTGTGGGCTCGTTGGGATAAACCGCATCAAAGGAGTCTACGATAATGAGCTTTATCTTCATTCTTTCGGGAATAAGGTTTTTGATGTAAACGCTTGCGTGCTGACCGGGGGTAACACCGGGCACATATTCGGCAAGGCCTGCAAGGTTTGGCTTGAGCTCAACAAAAATTCCGTAGCGTTCAACGGAGCGCACAATGCCGGGAACGGTTTCGCCTGCCTTGAAAAGGGCGGCGTTTTCCTCCCAGGTGCCAAGCAGCTCTTTATATGAAAGGGTTATCCTGCCGTTTTCATCAATGCTTTTTACAACGGCGCGGATTTTTTCGCCGGGTGAAAATCTTGCCGAGGGGTGGGGAATGCGTGAAACGGAAATGCTGTCAATGGGCATCAGTGCGCATATGCCTGCACCTATATCGGCAAAAACGCCAAAGGATTCCATATGAGTCACAACGGCATCTATAACCTGACCGGGGACAAGGGAGGAAACGTATTCCTTCATACAGTCAAGCTGAACGGCGCGGCGGCTTAGCACGGCTATTACCTCGCCGTTTTCGTCGGTGGTAAAATCGGTGATTTTGCACATAACGGGCTTGTTTACGCGTGAGATTATTGCAATGTCTCTTACCGAGCCGTCCTCAATGCCTATGGCACCCTCATTGCGGGGGATAATGCCCTTCATTACACCCAGGTCAACGTGAAGGTTGTGGTCCTTGTCGCATACGGTGGCACGCACCTCTAAAATTCTGCCGCTGTAGTAGGCCTCTTTGATTGCCGCCCTTGATGACAGGGCGTTTTTGTTTTCCTGTGTGCCGATAAGATGATTTTCAGGATAGTACTTTTTCATTTTAAAAACCCTTTCTGTCTTGAGTTTGCCGTGTTAAATTTTTTGAAACTTAACTGCCGTCAACTTCATGTTTTTTTAATTTATATGCTTATTTTTTATTTATTATCATTGATATTGTCGGTTGTTGTGTGATATACTGTATTATTATCAAACAAAAGGAGTGGCCGTTATGGATATAAGAGTAGGCGATGTGCTCACAATGAAAAAGGCACACCCCTGCGGCAACAAGGATTTTCTTGTGACCCGCTCGGGTATGGACTTCAAGCTTCAGTGCAAAAAATGCGGCCATGAGGTAATGATTCCCCGCAACAAGGCCGAAAAAAACATCAGAAAAGTTATCCGTGACGGACAAGAGGTGTAAGTGATTTACAATCGCGCAAAGCAGTAAAAGTCTGTTGCTCTGTCTGCTGCCTGCTACGCCGCAGACGCACCCTCGGCCCTCAAACATATCTTTGTCTTAAAAGGAGATTCTTATGCTTAACAAGCTCAAAGAAGTTGAAAGCCGTTTTGAAGAAATAAACGCTCAGCTTTATGACCCTTCCGTTGTATGCGACACGGAAAAATACAGTGCTCTTATGAAGGAATTCAAAACCCTCACCCCCATTGTGGAAAAATACCGTGAATACAAGGCTGCCGAGGCATCCTTCAGCGAGGCGAAGGAGCTTTTGTATGAAAGCGGACTTGATAAGGATTTCCGTGAAATGGTACAGCTTGAATACGATGAGGGCAAAATACGCACAGAGGAGCTTCTGGAGGAGCTGAAAATTCTTCTTCTTCCCAAGGACCCCAACGACAGCAAGAACGTTATCGTTGAAATCAGAGGCGGCGCAGGCGGTGAGGAGTCGGCACTTTTTGCAGGCGTGCTTTTCAGAATGTACAGTATGTACGCCGAAAAAAAACGCTGGAAAACGGAAATTCTTTCCTCTAATCCCACGGAGCTCGGCGGCTTCAAGGAGGTCTCCTTTATGATAAGCGGTGAGGGTGCATATTCGCGCTTCAAGTATGAAAGCGGAGTTCACCGCGTTCAGCGTGTGCCCGAAACGGAAACCCAGGGCCGCATCCATACCTCAACGGCTACCGTTGCCGTGCTTCCCGAGGCGGAGGAGGTTGACATTGAAATCAATCCCGCCGATTTGCAGATTGACACCTACCGCTCAGGCGGTGCAGGCGGTCAGCACGTTAACAAAACCGAATCTGCAATAAGAATTACCCACCTGCCCACGGGCACCGTTGTTGAGTGCCAGGACGAAAGAAGTCAGCACAAGAACAAGGATAAGGCGATGAAGATTCTGCGCTCAAGAATCCTTGAGGCGGAAAGAGAAAAGCAGAATTCATCCATTGCCGCAGAAAGAAGTGCGCAGGTAGGCACGGGTGACAGAAGCGAGAGAATCCGCACCTACAACTATCCTCAGGGCAGACTCTCCGACCACAGAATAGGCCTTACCCTTTACAAGCTTGAGCAGATTGTTTCGGGCGACCTTGACGAGGTAATTGACAGCCTTATTACCTTTTTCACCGCAGAAAAGCTGAAAAATCAGAACATATAAAAGAGATAATTATGAAAACTGAAATTTTTAAAATCAACTCTCCCGATGATGAAAAAATAAAGCTCGTGGGACAGATACTCCGTGAGGGCGGCCTTGCCGCAATACCTACAGAAACGGTTTACGGCCTTGCCGGCAACGCCCTTGAGGGAAAATGTGCAGAAAAAATTTTTGCCGCAAAGGGAAGACCCTCAGATAATCCGCTGATTGTTCATATCAGCAACATTTCACAGTGGGATGCCCTTGTAAGTGAAATTCCCGACAGTGCAAAAGCACTTGCCGATGCCTTCTGGCCCGGACCGCTTACAATCATTCTTCCTAAAAGTGACCTTGTGCCAAAGGAGGTTTCCGGCGGACTTGACACCGTGGCGGTGCGTATGCCCGAAAACGAAATTGCAAGGGCAATAATCGAAGCCTCGGGCGTGCCTCTTGCCGCTCCCTCGGCAAACCTTTCGGGCAAGCCGAGCCCTACCTCTGCCTCACACGTCATTGACGATATGAAGGACAGAATTGAAGCCATAGTCGACTCCGGCGACTGTAATGTGGGCGTTGAATCCACGGTGCTTTCGCTTGCTGTCAGCCCTGCAAGGCTTCTTCGCCCCGGCAAGGTGACGGCACAGGAGCTTGCGGAAGTTTTAGGCGAGGTTGAAATAGACGACGCCGTTTTCGATAAGCTTCCCGAGGGTAAAAGGGCGGCTTCGCCCGGAATGAAGTATAAGCATTATTCGCCCGATGCTCCCGTTGTGCTTGTTAAGGGAAGCTTTGAGGCCTTTGCCCGTTACATAAAGGAAAACGCAAGGGAGGGCACGGTTGCCCTTTGCTTTGAGGGTGAGGAAAGGGCGCTTGATGTGCCTTCAATAACCTACGGCAAAAGGGATGACCCCTCCTCTCAGGCAAAGCATATTTTTGATGCGCTTCGCCGTGTTGATAAAATGGGCGCAAAGCAGGTCTTTGCCCGTTTTCCCGAAAATGAGGGCATGGGGCTTGCCGTGTTCAACCGACTTTTAAGAGCCGCCGCCTTCAACATTATTGAAGTCTGAGGTGAGACTATGCGTATACTCGGCCTTACAGGCAAAACAGGTGCAGGCAAAAGCACCGTTGCCGCTTATTTAGAGAAAAAGGGCTGCTTCATTATTGACGGCGATAAGGTTGCAAGGGAAATTGTTCTTGCAAACTCGCCCGCTTTGAGGGAGCTTGCCGACGCCTTCGGTGAGGATATAATTCTCCCCGACGGCAGTCTTGACAGAAAAGCACTTGCCGCAAGAGCCTTTTCCTCAAGAGAAAAAACAGAGCTTCTTAACAGCATCACCCATCCTCATATAAAAAGGCGCTTTGAGCAGCTTGTGCAGAAGGCCTGCAGTGAGGGCTTTTCCCTGGCGGTGATTGATGCCGCCGCACTGCTTGAAAGCGATTGCAGGGAGCTTTGCGAAAAAATAATTGTTGTCCATGCCGATGAGGAGCTTCGCCTGAGAAGAATACTCAGGCGCGACGGTATAACCCGTGAGCAGGCCCTTACAAGAATAAAGGGTCAACGGGAGGACAATTATTATTTTGAAAGAGCTGATGTTGTCATTTACAACAATGAAAACACAGACCTTACAAACGAGCTTGAAAAACTAAAGGAGCTTATTTTATGATAAAAAGCCCCGCGATAAAAAAACTCGGCAATTTTCTCCTTATTCTGCTTGTTGTATTTTCACTTTCTGCCGTAATTTACTTCGGCGGTGTGTCAATACTTAAAACATTATATCCCCGCAGATACATTGAATTTGTCGAAAAATATTCTCTGAGCAACAACTTGAGCGAGGAATTTGTTTTTGCCGTTATTGAATGTGAAAGCGGCTTTGACAAGGACGCGGTTTCATACCTTGATGCAAGGGGACTTATGCAGATTATGCCGGAAACCTTTACCTGGCTTCAGGAAAAAAGGGGTGAGAGCCTGCCCGACGAAAGCATTTTTGAGCCCGAAACGGCAATAGATTACGGCTGTTATTTTTACGGTATGCTTATGCGGCAGTTTGAGAATGAGGCCACTGCCGTTGCCGCATATCACGCAGGTGCGGCTCAGGTGGAAAAGTGGCTTTCTGACAGCAATTATTCCGATGACGGAAAAACACTCAAGGATATACCTTATCCCTCAACAAAAAAATATGTTGAAAAGGTGATGAGAGTAAAAAATATATACGAAAAGCTTTATGATAAATAAGAAAGGAAGATTATGATGGAAAAAGAAAAAACGCAGGCAGAGCTTCTTAAGGAAAAGCTTTGCTTTGAAAAGGAGCACTTTTCGGTTGCAATGACTGAAGAGGAGTGCAAAAAGGCAGACGAATTCTGCGAGGGCTACAAGGACTTTCTCGCCACGGCAAAAACTGAAAGAGAATGTGTTGAATATGTTATTGAAAAGGCTGAGAAAAACGGCTTTGTTCCCTTTGACACAAAAAAGACCTATAAGGCCGGTGACAGAGTTTATCTCAACAACAGAAACAAGGCGGTTATTCTTGCCGTTATGGGTAAAAAGGGTGTAAGCGAGGGCGCAAAAATTGTTGCCTCTCACATTGATTCACCCCGTCTTGACCTTAAGCCCACGCCCCTTTACGAGGAAAGTGAAATGGCCTACTTCAAGACTCATTACTACGGCGGCATCAGAAAGTATCAGTGGGTTGCAATTCCTCTTTCGCTTCACGGTGTTATGCTCACGGCTGACGGCGAAAGCGTTAAAATCAGCATCGGCGAAAAAGAGGGCGAGCCCAAGTTTGTTATCACAGACCTTCTTCCTCACCTTGGCAAGGAGCAGGCAAAGAGACCTCTTTCAGAGGGCATCAAGGGCGAGGAGCTTAACATTCTTATCGGCTCACGCCCCTTTAAGAGTGATGCGGGCAGTGAGCTTGTAAAGCTCAACATCCTCAATATTCTCAATGAAAAGTACGGCGTAACGGAGAAGGATTTCATCTCTGCAGAGCTTGAGCTTGTACCCGCTCTTCCCGTTTCCGATATTGGCTTTGACAGAAGCATGATAGGTGCCTACGGACACGACGACAGAGTTTGCGCCTACCCTGCACTTGAGGCGGTTATCAACTGCACCGAGCCTGAAAGAACAATCATCACCGTGCTTGCCGATAAGGAAGAAATAGGCAGTGACGGCAACACGGGTCTCAACTCGGCTTATATGAAGTATTTTATTGAGGACCTTGCGGAAATGGAGGGCCTTAAGGGCAGACACGTGCTTTCAAAGTCAGAGTGCCTTTCGGCAGATGTCAATGCCTGCTTTGACCCCAACTTCCCCTCAGTACACGATAAGTATAACTGCTGCACACTTAACCACGGTGCAGTAATTACAAAGTATACCGGCTCAAGAGGTAAGTCAGGTACATCGGACGCTTCGGCTGAATTTGTGGGAAAGGTGAGAAGAATCCTTGACAAGGCAAACGTTTCCTGGCAGATAGGTGAGCTTGGCAAGGTTGATGAGGGCGGCGGAGGAACCGTTGCAATGTATATTGCAAACCTCAACATTGATGTTGTTGACCTTGGTGTACCCGTGCTTTCAATGCACGCCCCCTATGAGGTTGTTTCAAAGTTTGATGTTTACAGCACCTACAGGGCTTGCTATGAATTTTATGCGGCAGAGTAAGGGAGAGCCGAGGACCGATTTTTCACAACAGTAAAACATTTGATAAAGTAGGGACACGGCTTGGGCGACCCTTCGCAAGGAAGCTAAGGTTTTTGTTGACTTTACTGTTTGACGGTAAAAAGTGATTTACGGCGGCGGGGTGCCCCCGCCTTTCACTCCCTCAAATAAACAGTCGAGCTCGCCTATTAAAACCGGACATAAAAAAAGGACACGGATTTCGCCGACACCACGTAAGGCAGTGTTTGTTTCTCGAACAAAATTCCCCGTATTTTTGCCAAAAGCCTCGCAAGGCGACAGCCTTGCTGCGTTTTGTGGCTTCAATACAAGAAATTTTCAGTTCTTA
>SVOY01000019.1 GCA_015066105.1 Oscillospiraceae bacterium | reverse complement strand
CTTGGGCGACCCTTCGCAAGGAAGTTAAGGTTTTTATCGGCTCTTTTGTGCTAAAACATCATAAAAAATTCCCGTATACGCGAGTATTACGGGAATTTTATTATTTCGTTTTATTCGAAAAATATCTCGATAAAAACTGCCGTGCACCTTAAATTTCTGATAGTTTTACTGCAGAACAAGGCGAAAAGCGCAGAAATCCTTGCGGATTTCGAGCATTTTTAACGCCGTTATGCACAAAAATAGCGAAATTTAAGGCTTAACATCCTTACGAAGGGGCGCCCTTCCCGTTCTTTTTTTACAGATAGTGATGTTTTTTTATGTTAAGGGGCGTTGCCCCTTAAAACCCCACAAGCTTTTAAAAAAGCTTGACCAAAACTTTTATTGTTTTATCTTAAGCCCGAGCTGTTATTTACAACGCCCGCTCCGTAAATGAAAAGCACGTCCTGATTTTCAAAGGTTACAAAATTGCCCACACTCTGTGGCGGAATATACCTTGTATCAATAAGCGTAACCTTGCTGTAGCCGGGCAAAAGCAAGGGAGCAAGACTGCTTGTAAAGGAGTCGCGGAAAAGGATAAGCTCCTTGCCCTTTTCGCCCTCGGGATTGCTTATTTCAATAATTGAAACCGCACCCGAAAGGAAAATGTCGTAGCGGTCAAGGGAGTCGCTTTTTGTCAAATCGTAAACCCTTGTTTCGCCCTCCTTTTCAATGCTTGTAACAACAGCACCCTCAATTTCCTTGTCGGTGAGATAAATCAGCCTGTCTGCGGCAAGGGGGAGTGCCGACTGGCCGTAGTAAACGCCGTAAAAGTCGCCCGCATCCTTTTCGGTGAGCTCGCCAAGCGGCTTTACGCCAAGCTCCTTTCTTATACGATCTGCCACGGGCAGAATTTTTTCCTGCCTCCAATGGCTGTCGGTGTTGTAGTAGCTGTCGGCGGAGAGTAAATCTGCAAATTCAATGGTGGAAAAGGCCTCGGGCAGAGCCTCCTGTGTAAGCGAAAGAAGCTCGTTGTAATCATAGTGGGGATAGAGCGTGCCCTCGGTAAGATAGGTGTTTTTATCGGGAATTATGCTGAAATAAACCCTGCAGTCCGTATCCTTGAGATAGGTGCTGTAAAGGCTTGTGATTTTTTCCGTGAACTTATTTACCGAGGTTCTGCTGATTTTTTTGTCAAGCTTGCTTGCCGAGCTGCCCACAATATAAATGTCGTTGTTTTCCCTTTGGCCGAGCACATCAAAATGAAAGCGGGCCTTAAGCGTGCGTAAGCTGTTCCTTAAAGGAAACTGGTCGGTAAGGTAAGCTTCAAAGCTGCGCATAAAGGAGCCGTCAAAAAGGCTTGAAATGCTGATATCGGGAAGCTGCTGCAGCTTTCTTCTCTCCCAGGTGGAGATGTCCTTGTCCGGCAGGGCAAAATGTGCCGCGGTGAAGCCTCCGATTACAAGCACGAAAATCAGAGTGATAAGGAAATTTTTAATTTTAGTCATTGCAGTACCTCCTTAAAATCTGAAATATAAAAACGGATTGAAGGAGCCGTCAACAAGGTAAGCCGTGCTTAAAATGAGAACAGCCGCAACCGTGATAACCTCAACAATCTGAACGGCGGGCTTTGCCTCAAGCCTTTTGAAAAGCCTTTTGCAAGCAGGCGTTGCGCCAATAACAGCAACAAGGAGAAGCACCGCATAGGATGAAAGATTGTAAAGGGTATCGTCGCTTATAAGGGGCATACCGCCAAGGCCGAACATTACGGCAAGGTCGTCCTTTGCCATTGTAAAGGTCTCTGCGTTGAAAAGCACAAAGGAAACAAGAACGAGCAAAAGCACATAAATGTGCTGAAAAGCGGCAGGCAGCTTTTCAAGGTGCCTTTTAAGAAACAGTTTTTCAATAATCAGCAGAATACCGAAATAAAGTCCCCAGGCCATATAGGTCCAGCTTGCGCCGTGCCACAGACCCGTAAGGCACCATACAACAAGAATGTTGAAAATCTGCCTTTTTGCACCGACTCTGTTGCCGCCCAGGGGAATGTAAACGTAATCTCTGAACCAGCTGCCAAGTGAAATGTGCCACCTGCGCCAGAATTCGGTAATGCTTTTGGAAATGAAGGGATAGTCAAAGTTTTCAAGAAAGCGGAAGCCGAGTATTTTACCCGTACCGATTGCCATATCGCTGTAGGCGGAAAAGTCAAAATAAATCTGCAGGGCATAGGAAACGGCATACACCCAGGCAAAAAGCACAGAGGGCTCTGCACTTTCACGGTAGGCGGTGCAAAGTGAGCCCAGAAGGTTTGCTACAAGCACCTTTTTGCCGAGACCCATAACAAATCTGCGTATGCCGAGGGCCACGTTTTCCTTTGAATGTCTTCTGCTTTTCAAATCCTCAACCACCGTTGTGTAGCGCACAATGGGGCCTGCAATAAGCTGAGGGAAAAGAACAATGTAGGTTGCAAGGTTAATGTAGTTTTTCTGCGCGGGCACGTCACCGCGGTAAACATCAACAAGATAGCTCAGTGCCTGAAAGGTGTAAAAGCTGATGCCTATGGGCAAAGCGAGCTTTAAAAGAGGAATATCCGCACCGGTGAGTGAGTTTACGCTGCCTATGAGAAAATCGGCATATTTGAACAAAGCAAGAAGCCCGAGGGGCACTGCCGCCGAGAAACCCAGCAGCAGCTTACCCTTCGGGTGAGTACGTCGATTTTCAATTATAATACCTGCAACAAAGCAGAAGGTGATGGTAAACACCATCAGCAGTGCATACTTAGGCTCACCCCACCAGTAAAACAGAAGGGAGAAAACAAGCAGCACGGTGTTCTTAAGCTTCCTTGGCGCAACGAGATAACAAAGAAGCGTTACGGGAAGAAAGAAGTATAAAAACGGAATCGACGAAAAAACCATAGCTTAGCCCTTTACAAGCTCCTCGCCTGAAAGAACATTGTTAGCGTCGTCAACCTCGCCGCCGCTGATAACCTCGGCAAATGCCTTTACCATACCGTCAGCTAAGCCGGGAGCGAGCTCTGATGAAACCATAACAAGCATTACAAGGTCCTTGCCGGAAACAACGCGAAGCTGGTCAGCTTCAACGCAGATCCACTTTCTTGTGTCGATGCCCTCAAACATTGCCTTCTTGATTTCCTCAAGCTTGCTTGCATCGCTTACTCTTGCAACAACAAGTGAGTATGCCTGTGCGCCGAGCATGGATTCTGAGAAAACAGCTTCCTTGATGCCAACGTCTGCTGCGGGCTCAGCTTCGCCGTTTTCGTTTTCAACAACCTCGCCGAGGCCGAGATAGCTCTTTACTGCCCATGCGTCTGTAAGGTCAATTTGCATTGCTTCGCCAACCATAAATTCAACGGGCTGCTTTTCATAAAGTGCAGTAACAACGCCTGCAAGGTCGCCCTCGTAGGATTCAGCCTTGGGGCCGCCGCAAGCTGCAAAGCAAACGAGTATAATTACTGCAAGTGAGAGTGCTAAAGCTTTTTTCATTTTTTTGTCCTCCAAAAAATTTTTTTAAATTTTGCAACGATATTTATACCTTAATAATTAGTCACTGATTAGAATAATATATTAACTTATTGTTAAAACACCCTTCCGAAGGGTTACAGATTTGTAAATCAGTGTCGGGTGTTGTCGCTGTAGCATTCGCACCAGCGTGCAGAAAATGATGGCTCCTCGCCGCCCTTATAAAGGTGCGAAAGGTCGCCGAAGCTGCTGCAGGTGAAAATGGCCTTGCCCTTTTCTCTTTCCTGGCTTTGCACAACAGTCACCGAGGTGGGCAGTGCAACAAAGTTGTGCCAGAAAATCATGGGAGAAACGGAGAAAAGGTGAGAGAGTATAACCGCCTCAACACCGAAGTGGCAGAAAAGCACGATTGTATCGTGGTTTTCGTTGATAACGTCAAAGAGTCTGCCGTTATGTTTGTAGCCGTGCTTTTCAAGTATGCCGTCAATGCCCTCGCAGACCCTTTTGTATTCCTCGGGCACATTGCGGCTTTGCATAAGTTCAACGCCCTGCCATTTTTCGTATGAATAGTAATCGTCAATCGCCGTCCAGTAAGAGGGCATTCTGTCCCAGCAATGGGTTTTGCCCTTTTCGGGGTGGTCAACGGTGCCCCTGAATTCCTGCAGAAAATCGCAGATTTCTGCCTTACGGTTCATTTTTTTAAGGGTGTAGGAGGCGGTCTTTCTGGCTCTGCCCAAGGGTGAGCAGTAAAAGGCGGCAACCTCTGTTTTACTTATGCGGTCGGCAAGCAGCTTGGCCTCACGCCTGCCCTTTTTTGTAAGAGTGTCAAGGGCATAGTTGGGGTCGCCGTGCCGGATTATAATTATCTGCATGCTTTCACATCCTTAAATTTTGTCAAAAAGCTCTGTTTTGCTGCACACGGTTGAAAGAAAATCAATAAATTCCTTTTCCTGTGCTTCGCTTTTAAAGCAGGAGAAGGGTACAACATAGCCTCTTATCTGGTCAAGGAAAAGGAAGATATAACGGTTTTTTACAACGGCTATTCTGTCAACAGCGGTGTAATTAATTTCGCTTTTGTTATCGCTTGCAATTTCCCTGAAACAGTCATCGTAAAATTCAAGCACGGAATCGGGGGTGTAGGGCTTTTTATCCTTGCCCTTTATAAGCATACGGGTGAAGAATTTTGTAAAAACCGCATTGGCTCTTTTTGAGCACAGCATGAAAATCAGCCACATGACAACAAGAAAAATAACGCCAACGGCAGAAACGGTGTTCATGCCGTTTGTTAAAACGAGGTTCAGGGCCGACAGTATGAAAATCAGCGAAACGAGAATTTTTATAATAATATCTGCCTTTTTGCTCATGCCTGAATTTTTCAGCGCAAACTCATTGAAAAGCAGATAATCCTCATCGGTGAGTCTGACATTAAAGCTGAAACGCATAAAATCACTCCTTACTGAAAAAGGGGACGCCACACGGGGCATCCCCTCAGCGGTTATTTATCAAAGCCTTTTTATTGCCGCAAAGCGGCAATCCTGACTACTGACTACTAAAATTACCACTTGTTCTCAACATATTCGCAGAAGGCGTACATATCCTTCACCTCAAGTACCTTGCCGCAGTCAAGGGTAACAGTGCCGTTCCACATACCGTGCACCTGGTGGGTGTGCATACGCAGAATACCGAGGTTAAGGTCTGAATGGTGGTCAAAGGTGGGAGTCATTGTAAGGTTGAAGCGGCCGTCCTCAGAAACGAACTTCCACTCGTCCATAAACTTGTCGGGCTTGGGGAATACCTCAACGTCAACGGCACCGAACTTGTGGGCCTTGCCGTCGTAGAAGAGAGCAGTTTCCGTTGCGTTTGTTTCGTCGCCGATTGCCCAGGTGATTTCAAAGCCGAAGAGATGCTTTTCGCCCTTTTCGTCTGTGAGATATGTTGAGCCGTTACCCCAGTACCATACCATTTGGTGAGGTGTGTTTACACGACCCCAGTCAAGGGCACAGAAGGCGGTGTCCTTTGAAAATTCGTAAACATCATCGCCGAATTTGTAATAGCCTTCGCAGGGCATACAGTTCTGCTTTGTTGTCATAAAGTATTTTGTTTTGTCGCCCTCAAAGGGGAGAACGGTTGTGATGTTTTCAAGGCCGGGCATAATGTCCATATCGAACTTACATTCAACAAGCTTGCCCTTAAGGGGCATTTTGAAGTAAAGGGTTCTTGAATCCTTTCTTGTATCAAAATCAAATTCAGCCTTGCCTATTTTGTGTCCGAAGCGGTTGGGCACATCACCCTTTTTGGGAGGAATATACTTTCCGCCGCCGAGGAAAAGCTGGGTTGCGTCTGCAATAACCTTACCTGCCTTAAGGTCAATGAGCTTTGCGGCAATGTAGCCGCCGATGCCGATGTTTGCAAAGCTCAGCTGTACCATATAGTTGCCGTCGGCAACCTGATAGAAGTCCCATTCCTTTTTGCTTGTGGGTGAGCCTTTTTTTGTGAAGTCTCTGTTATAGTCAAAAACGTTGTGTCTTGCCCAACCCTTTGCAAGGAGCTCGCCGTCGGGTGCAAGGAGGGGAGTTTCCTCGGTGTACTCGGTCTGCTTTGACTTGCACTTCCAGTTCTTGTAGGTCTGGTAGGTTCTTAAGGTTTCTTTGCTCATAATTCTTTCTCCTTTGTATGTAATATTTTTACAAGATTATTTTACAACTAACTATGTGTTTTTGCAAGGGGGTGAGTGTTATTTTCCTCTCATAATATCCCAATAAAATTTAATATCCTCTTTGGTTATTCTTTCTTTTGTTGTTATTGCCGTGTAAACAAAATAACCGCAAAGCACAAGCATAAAAATTCCCAGGCACAAAAAGCCGGTGCCCTCCTGACGGAGCTTTTTCTGAGCATAGTTAAAATTAAGAATTTCTTCTTCGTCTGCTCTGAGCTCAATTATATAATTGTTATCGGGGTTTATCAGCATATGTAAAGTGGTGCCTTTTTCAAGACAGTCCAGAGATTCATACAAATATTTATTTGCACATATGCCACGGATAAGCTCCTTTTCACCGCCTTCAAAAAACAACTCGATATAGTTAACGGTGTTGATGCTTCGTCTTAGCTTGGGTCCGTATTCCTCTTCATAATGGCTGTAAACAGCGGTTCTTTCTTCGGCAGAGGCTCTGTCTACGGGCTGATTTATGAAAAAGGTGCGTGCAAAAACAACGGCCATAAAAAGGCACAGCACTGCAAAAACAACGGCAACCTGTCGGCTTAGCTGATGAGTGGGCTTTTTCATTTCAACACCTCCCGTTTATCAGATTATAGCATTTTTCCGCTTTTAATGCAACAAAAAAGCTGACGGCAAATCCTTTGAAATGCCGTCAGCAAATGCTTATTTTAATTTAACCGTATAGTCGTAATCGGGAAGCCAGCAGCCCGTTGCATAGTTTCTTGCACGGAAGATGACCTTTGTTTTGTAAACCTCAACATTGTAGCCGGTGCCGGGGAGCATATAGCCGCGCTGTGTGCCGAAGCTTACGCTGGGAAGATTTACAAGTGTGATGTTGCCAAGCTTTTCAACGGACTGATAGCCGTTTCTGTCTGCAGTTTTTGCATTTGAAAAGCCGTTGTGGATGTGACCCGTGATATAGAAAACGTTTTCGTATTTGCTGAGAATTTTCTTAACCTTGTCGCTCTGCTCACCAATACCGCCGGTAAGGTCGTTGTATTCCTCATCACCCCAGGAAACGGGAAGACCGTGGGTTTTGTTGATGGGCCAGTGCGAAACAACGAAGATGGGCTTGTCGGTTTTTGCGGCCTTTTTCATTTCGGCTTCAAGCCACTTGAGCTGTGTGTTGCTGAAGTAAGCGGCGGTCATATCCTTTTCACTGCCCAGGAAAATGAAGTAGTAGCCGTTGACCTTTGTTGAATAGTAAACCTTGCTTATGTCGTTGCCTGTGATTTTTTCGCTGTACTCGGTGAAAAGCTTTTTGAAGGTCTTTTTGCCTGAGTTTTCGGTCCAGGTGTCGTGGTTACCGATGGCGAAAAGCAGACGCTCTGCAACGTCATATTTTTCAAAATGAGCCTGCACCTGCTTCCATTCAGCCTCCTCGCCGTGGTCGGTGATGTCACCTGCAAGCACAAGGGCATCGGGCTTTACCTTTGCATTGTCGTAGTCAGAAAGAATAAGCTCTGCAACGGTTGTGCTGTAAATGAATTCGTCGTGCTCCTCGCTTCTCATATGGAAGTCAGCAATTGCCGAAAAATAAAGCTGACATTTTTTTGCGTTAAGAGGCTCAACTGCTTCTGTGGCAGACTCTGTAACGCTCGGCATAAGAAGCGATGCAATTGCGAGAATTGCCGAAATAAGTGTTTTGAGAACTGTTGAAATTACGTTCATATAAACTCTCCCTTTCCGTTTTTTTTATATAATACAATATTTTTTTAAAAGCTTCAAGTGGAATTGACGGAAAATAAAGAAAAATGAAGTTGACAGCCTTGAAAAATATGATAAAATTGAAATGAGAATATAAAAAGGAGAGAACAGGATGCTTGATTTTTTGGATAACGTTCAGCTCGTTGACGAGGAAAGCTACGCATATATTATGAAAACCGAGGTTGAGCCCTACCTTGAAAGAAAAGGCAGAGAGGATTTTATCTTTACCGCCGATAACCGTAAGCTCCATTATGAGGCCTATGAAAAAACGCTTTCAAGGGGCAGTATCGTAATTCTTCACGGCTTTACGGAAAGCGCGGAAAAATTCCGTGAGCTTGCCTTTTATTTCAGAAAAGCCGGCTACAGCGTTTTTTCACTTGATATGGAGGGTCACGGCAAATCTCACCGCACGTCAAAGAAAAAGGAAAAGGTGGAAATCGAGTCCTTTGACACCTATGCCGAGGACCTGAATTTCTTTATAGAAAAGGTGGTTGTCCCCAACACAAAAACGGGTGAAATAAGCATCTATTCCCATTCCCTGGGCAGTACGGTTGCTCTTCTATATATGATGAAGCACCCGTATACAGTGAAAAAGGCGGTGCTTTCCTCACCTATGGTCTGCGGAAATATGGGTATGCCCGTGGCAGTTGCGGGTGCTGTTGCAAGGCTTCTTTGCGCTGTGGGCGGCAAGGGAATTCCCGCACCGGGAAGATGTGTTTTCAATGAAAATCAGACCGTGGAGGAAAGTGATGCAACAAGCAAGGCACGCTTTGAATATTACCACGCAAAAAGAAAGGCCGAGCCCCTTTATCAGACAAGCGGCCCCGCCTTCGGCTGGGTCAGGGCATCCCTTGAGGCGAGAGATAAAATCCTTGCCTGCGACAGGCTGATACCCGAGACATTGGTTTTCCTGCCCGAGGAGGACAGACAGCTTTTACATTCTTACACAAAGGCCTTTGCCGAAAGGGCAGACATAAAAACAAAGACTGTAAAAAACTCAAGGCATGAGATTTTTATGAGCGGCAACGGTGTGCTCGGGTGGTACTTGGGCGAGGTGCTTGATTTTTTTGAGTAGCAGGCAGCAGTCACGCGCGAGGAATTTCGGGCGTGACTTTTACTTTTGTACCCGCGCGAAAAAAATGCGCAATTAAGGGTCACTTCGCTCCGATTAAATCCGCTTTTTCAGTGATAAAAAACAACCCTTTCCCCGCCGAGTACAGTTATCATATTAACCACGAAAAAACAAGAAAAGCAGATGCTTTTCATTTTACTGAAGCATCTGCTTTTTGTACTATTTAATTTGGCGGGTGACAATCTTTATCATTTCAACGCTGTCAGGCGCGATTGCGCATTGCGGATTTCCTGCGCCGTCAGGCGCACCTGCCTACTGCCTTATCTTATCTGCCAAGCATCACACAGGCCGCCATGCTTGTCCTTGCAATATCTGCGTTGTAAAGGGGCCAGGCGTGGTCGTCCGTAAGCTCTGCATAGTTTGTCATATATTCCGTTACTCTTTCTGCGTCGCCCATAATTGCGGCGGCGTAAGCATTTGCACCCCAGTAGAAATCGTCGGGGTATTCAAAATTCTGCCAGTTGTAGCTTTCGCAGAATTTGCCGTAAAGGCTTTGTGCTCTTTGGGTGTTGGGCTCAATAACACCGCAGATTATGGGGAAAAGCTGAGAGGTTGCCTGAGGATAGTATAAATCCCAGGAGAAAATTTTTGCGGGTATGCTTACATAGGCCGTAATTCCGGGGCTGTAGTATCCGCCCACGGGCCTCCACAGCTCGGTGTTTATCTTTTCCTTTAAGGCGGAAGCAAGCTTTGTGCAGTCATCGCGCAGGGCGGCATATTCGTTTTTTCCGCAATCCGTTATCCTTTCAAAAATTCCTGCGGCGGCAAGGGCACCCTCATATACCTCACAGTTATCCATAAGGTACTTTATTCTGTGATTGGGCTTTGCATAGGTAAGGCCGTTCTGCAGGTTTGAAAAAATAACGCCCGTGATTCTTTCAAGGTCCCTTGCGTGTGCAACAAGATAATCGCTGTCACCGGTTTTGCACAGGTACTTGTAAACAACCGTAAGGAAGGTTGCCGCATAGGAGTCCGTTGTGTCATAAGGGTCGGCATCCTCGGGCTGTGAAACAGCCTCGCTTACAATTTCGCCGTTTTTTACGGTGATCACATAGTCGTAGATTGTGCCGTCAAGGCCGTTAAAATCCTCTTTTGCAGTGTTGAGGTGAGCAAAATGCCAGTCCATATATTTCACAACATTATCGGCATACTTTTCTGCATCGTCAAGCAAAGCCAGGGCGGCGATATCAGCAAAATAGGGGTTCATACGAAGCTCGCCGTTTTCGGCACGGGTCATGGGCAGAGCACCGTTTGGAAGCTGCATTGAGGCAAGGTATGCGGTTTCCGTTTCAAAAATATCCGTGAAAAGGGCCTCCTGCTCCCTGCTTAACGCCACGGGAGCCTTTTGCGTTGCTTCGAGGTCCGGTGCGTCGTAGGGAATACCGAAAAATCCCATTACCGAAAAAATAACTGCCGTAAAAAAGGATATAATCTTATTCATAGAAGCATCTCCCTTCTGTTATATTTCCATTGTAGCACTCAGCTGAGGCAATGTCAATTAAGATATGGCAGTAATAAGAAATAGAAATGCAAAAGAGTCAAAAAGTTGCTGTTTTCTATTGAAATATGAAATCAAAGTGATATAATCAAATCAGTAAAAAATAAAGTTGGTGATATTATGAAGCTTGCTATTGCCGGCGCGGCGGCTGCGGCGGTGCTCGGCGTGCTTGTTGCACTTGTCAATTATCTTTTGTCAAAGCAGGTGCTTACAAAAATGCCCGACAAATTTGCACTCGTCACCGTGGCGCGGCAGGTTATACAAATCGGCTTTCTCGTTGCGGTTTATTTTGTCGGCACAAGGCTTACGGATGCGGATGTTACGTATCTGCTTGTGGGCGCTGTGCTGGGCATAACGGTGCCGATGCTTTTCTTTACAAAAAAGCTTCTTGCACTCAATGCGCAGATGAAGGGAAAAGAGGTGAATGACAATGGGTGAAAAATCAGCGGTGATTTTAAGACTCTTCGGCGTGCTTGACGTTACGGGTGAGGTTGTCACAATGTGGATAATACTTCTTGTGCTTACGTTAATTTCGATTATTGTGAAAAAGAATCTTAAGCAAAGGCCGGGTAAATTCCAGAATGTGATAGAAACCGGTGTTGAATACCTTGACAACTTTTTTACCGACCTTCTCGGTAAAAAGAAATCAAGAAAATACTTCACCTTCCTTGCTTCGCTTTTTATTTTCATTATCTTCTCAAACTATTCGGGGCTTATTCCCGGTGTGGGTCTTACGGATTACGTAAAGGCTCCCACGGCCTCCCTTTCGGTTACGGCAGGCCTCGGTATAATGACCTTCTTCTTTTTGCAGATTTCAGGCATAAGGCATAATGCAAAGCATTATTTCAAGCACTTTGTTGCACCTATGTTCTTTATGCTTCCGCTTATGCTGCTTGATGAAATTATCAAGCCCGCCTCTCTCGCTCTTCGTCTTTACGGTAACATCTTCGGTGAGGAGATGGTAACCGAGGAGCTTTATCACATTTTCCCCATCGGTGCCCCCGTGGTAATGATGGCACTTTCACTTTTGTTCTGCGCCCTGCAGGCAATGGTGTACACAATGCTCGTATCAATATATCTTGATGAATTTACAGAATAAAAGGAGTAATTTAAAATGACAAATTCAGCTATTATCGCAATCGCAGCAGCAATCGCAATCGCATTCAGCACAATCGGTCCCGCTATCGGTCAGGGTATGACAGCAAAGGCCGCAATGGAAAGCATTGCCCGTCAGCCCGAGGCTGCAAAGGACATCCGTTCAACCCTTATCATTTCACTTGCCCTTATGGAAGCCCTTACAATTTACGGTCTTCTTATCGCATTTATGCTTGTGGGCAAAATATAACAGGAGTGTGCAGAAATGAGCTTTCAACCTTCCGTAATTATATGGACTGTTATATGCTTTCTGCTGCTTACGGTAATTCTTAAGAATCTTCTTTTCACACCCGTTCTCAGGGTCCTTGACGAAAGAAAGGAAAGACTTGAGGCGGCAAGAGGCAAAAGGGCCGAAATTGAAAGGCTTACCGCGGAAAACGAGGCCCTTGTTGCCGCAGAAAAGGAAAAGGAGCTTCAGAAAAGGAGCGACGAGGCAAAGCAGCTTGCCTTTGACATTCAGAGCGAGGGCAAAAAGGAAATTGAGCTTGCTCAGAGGCAGTGCCTTGCCGAAATTGAAAAATACAGAGAAAGCATAAAGGATGAGCACGAGCAGATTGTTGCATCCGTTGCACCAAAAATGGAAACTGCCGCCGCTATCTTTGCAAAAAATATTATCACCCACAGGATATGATGCTATGGAATTCAAATATGTGATTATAAACTTTATTCTTCTTGCGCTTCTTCTCTTTCTGGTCGGCAGAAAAACGGTAAAAAGGATTTTCGGAGCGCGCTATGAAAGAATAAACAGGGAGCTTGACGAGGCCGAGGAGCTTGAAAAGCTGTCTATGCCCGTTTTTGAGCCCTATGTGCCCGAGGCCTTTGAGCCCGATGTGACAGAAGAGGCGATGAGGGCAAAAAATACCGTTGAGGAAAAAATTGCCCAGATAAAGGATTACGGCATCCGTGAGCACAGCGAAATTCACCGCGAAATGATTGAGGATGCCCGTAAGGAGCTTTTTTCCGTAATGAAGGAGCACGTGATTAACCTTTTTTCATATGAAAAATACAAGGGTGAAATCAAGGCTCTTGACGGTGCGGTTATCGATGCAATTTTAGAAAAAATAAAGCTTACCCCCGGTGATATGGCCTACCTTAAGTATCACGATGTGCTTTACGTCACCCTCACCTCAGCTTTTCCCCTTGAAAAGGAAATTGTTGACAGGGTTGATGCCGTGACAACAAAAATGCTTGAGGAGGTAGGCGGAAAAACCTCACTGTGGGTGCTTGAGGACCCGTCGCTTATCGGCGGCCTGCGCCTTCGTATAGGTGACACCGTTTATGACGGCTCCGTGGCAGAGGAGCTTTATCATTTTGAAAAAAATCTTAACCGTGAGCCTATTATGGAAACGGATACAGAGGGTCAGCTTATCCAGGAGTTTTCCGAAAGAGCCGAGGCCTTCAAGCCCCACATTCATATCTATCAGCTTGGCCGTGTTATGTCCGTTTCTGACGGCATCTGCTGGATGGACGGCCTTGCCGACATTATGTACGGCGAGGTTGTTGAGTTTGAATGCGGCGAAAGAGGTATGGTGCTTGATATTCAGCAAAACCGTATCGGCTGTGTAATTTTCGGCGAATACGAGCATATTGAAAGCGGCAGTAAGGTAAGGCGCGTGGGCAGAATTGCCTCTGTGCCCGTGGGCGAAGCACTGCTCGGCAGAGTTGTTGACGCTCTGGGTGAGCCAATTGACGCTATGGGCTATCTTCCCGCAAAGGAAAGAAGACCCATTGAATATAAGGCTCCCGCCATTCTTGACCGCGCCCCCGTTAACGAGCCCCTTCACACGGGCATCAAGGCCATTGACGCCCTCGTTCCCATAGGCAAGGGTCAGCGTGAGCTTATCATCGGTGACAGACAGACGGGTAAAACCGCAATTGCCGTTGATACAATCATCAATCAGAAAAACAAGGGTACAATCTGCATCTACGTTGCAATAGGTCAGAAGGATACCCTCATTGCCGAAATAAAGGAAAAGCTTAAGGTCCACGGAGCCCTTGACTACACCGTCATTGTTGCCGAGCCTGCCTCCGCATCTGCGGCACTGCAGTATATTGCACCCTTCTGTGCAACGGCTATGGCTGAGTATTTTATGTATGAGGGCAAGGATGTGCTCATCGTTTACGATGACCTTTCAAAGCACGCCGTTGCTTATCGTGAGCTTTCGCTTCTGCTTCACCGCCCCTCGGGCCGTGAGGCTTATCCCGGCGATATCTTCTATCTTCATTCAAGGCTGCTTGAAAGGGCGGCTCACCTGAGTGACGAGCTCGGCGGCGGCTCAATCACCGCATTGCCGATTATAGAAACTCTTGCAGGCGATATTTCCGCCTACATTCCCACAAACGTTATTTCAATCACCGACGGACAGATTTTCCTTGATGCAGAGCTCTTTAACGAGGGTCAGCGTCCCGGCATAAATGTGGGTCTTTCCGTTTCACGTGTGGGCGGTGCCGCACAGAACGGTGTTATGAAAAAGGTTTCCTCAAGCCTTCGCACCCGTCTTGCACAGTACAGAGAGCTTGCCGAATTTATGCAGTTCGGCTCTGACGTTGACGAGCAGACAAGGCGCACCCTCAATTCGGGCAGGCTCCTTAACGAGGCTCTTAAGCAGGGCCGCTACAGGCCCATTGACGACTATCTTCAGGCACTTCTCATTTTCGCTGTCAGCGAGGGCTATGCCGACGGCATCTCTCCCGATGAGATGGAGAGGTTTGAGGCAGAGCTTTACGCATATTTCACCGCGGAAAAAGCAGAGCTTGGCCAAAGGGTAAAAAATGCCCGTAAGCTCGACGATGAGCTCAGGGGCGACATCACGCTTGCTCTTAAGGAATTTGCAACGAGGTTTTAATTATGGCTACGGTACAAAGCTTAAAAAAGAAGCTGCAGGTTATCCGTTCAACCCGTAAGCTCACTCAGGCGATGAAAACGGCCTCTACGGTCAAATATTCAAAGCTGAGCGGCCTTTATTCCGCCTATGCGCTTTATGAAAAACAGTATGCAGAGCTTTTTTCCGCCCTCGGTGACGGAATGAGCGGACTTTTTTCCGACAGCAGTGAAAACGCCTCGGTCTGCTATATAGTGATAAGCGGCAACAAGGGTATGTGCGGAAGCTTCAATACGGAGCTTATGGCGTTTTTCCTTGATATTGTGAATAGGGAGAAAAGCTGCATAATCCTTTCCTGCGGAAAAAAGGCACAGGAGATATTGCAGAAAAACGGCGTAAAGGCCTACAGAAGCTACGTCTTTTCCGATGTTCCTCAGTATGACGAGGCAAAGGAGCTTTTTGCGGATGTTCAGCGGCTTTTTGATGAAAAGAGGATATCCTCGCTCAAACTGGTTTATCCCGAATATAAAAATATGATAAAGCAAAGCCCCGTCTGCCGCGACCTTTTTGAAAATCCGGCGCAGACAGAGGCACAGACGGAAATGCTTTTTGTGCCCGACAGAGAAACGGTGGTAAAGGGCTTTACACAAAAGGTGGTTCCCTGCCTTATTTATAAAAGAATACTTGAGGCCGCCCTCGGCGCACAGGCGGCAACCCTGACTACTATGCGCTCTGCCTTTGATACGGCAAGTGAATACTGTGTCACTCTTGAGGCAGAAATCAACCGCAAAAGGCAAAGCCAGGTCACAGCCGATGTTATTGAGGTTTCGGCCGAATATACAATGAAAGGGGAGTAACAGAAAATGGCTAAAGGCTCTGTAGGTATGGTGCAGAGAATTACGGGTCCCGTTGTGGATATACTGTTCGGTGAATTTGATATACCCGATATTTTCAATGCCGTTAATGTTACGGTCAACGACGAGGTATACACCCTTGAGGTGTCACAGCATCTCGGCAAGGGTGAGGTAAGATGCATTTCAATGAATCCCACTGACGGTATGTCAAGAGGTATGACTGCCGTTGATACGGGTGAGCCCATAAAAATCTGTGTAGGTGAACAGACTCTCGGCAGAATGGTTAACGTTACGGGCAAGCCCATTGACAAGGGTGAGGCTATTGTAACGGACACACAGTGGCCTATTCATCACCCGGCGCCTCCCTTCGCGGAGATTGTTTCTTCAAACGAGATTCTTGAAACGGGCATTAAGGTTATCGACCTTATGACACCCTATGTAAGGGGCGGTAAAATCGGCCTTTTCGGCGGTGCCGGTGTAGGTAAAACGGTGCTGATTATGGAGCTCATACGCAATGTTGCCTTTGAGCATGACGGCTACAGCGTTTTTGCCGGTGTCGGTGAGCGTTCAAGGGAGGGCAACGACCTCTGGAACGAAATGAAGCAGTCGGGAGTTATTGATAAAACCGCCCTTGTTTTCGGTCAGATGAACGAAACGGCGGGCGCAAGACTCCGTGTGCCTCTTGTAGGCCTTACAATGGCGGAATATTTCCGTGAGCAGTCACACAAGGATGTGCTTTTGTTTATTGACAACATTTTCCGTTTCACTCAGGCGGGCAGTGAGGTTTCCGCGCTTCTGGGCAGAATGCCCTCGGCGGTAGGCTATCAGCCAACCCTCGCCTCGGAAATGGGTAAGCTTCAGGAGAGAATCGTTTCTACGGGTAACGGCTCAATCACCTCGGTTCAGGCGGTGTACGTGCCCGCCGACGACCTTACGGACCCGGCTCCCGCAACAACCTTCTCACATCTTGATGCAACAACCGTTCTTTCAAGAAAAATTGTTGAGCTTGGCATTTATCCTGCCGTTGACCCCCTTGAATCCTCTTCAAGGGTGCTTTCTCCCGATTTTGTGGGTGACAGGCATTACCGCACGGCAAAGGAAACTCAGCGCGTTCTGCAGAAATATGCCGAGCTTCAGGATATTATTGCCATTCTCGGCATGGACGAGCTTTCGGCTGAGGACAAGCAGCTTGTCAAGCGGGCAAGAAGAGTGCAGCGCTTTATGAGTCAGCCCTTCCACGTTGCAGAAAGCTTTACGGGTCAGGCAGGCATTTACGTGCCCCTTGAAAAAACCGTTGACAGCGTTGAAAAAATTCTTTCCGGTGACTGCGACGGTATACCCGAGCAATGCTTCCTTATGTCGGGAACCATTGACGATGTTTTCAAAAAGTATAAGGGTGATGCGGTATGAGGCTGAAGATAATTACCGTAGACACTCACCTTGAAAGGGAAGACTGTGACTACATCACTCTGAGCATTGCCGATGCTGCAAACGGCAGCTTTTCGGGCAGCTACGGCATAAAAAAAGGCCACGCACGGGCAGCCTTCTGCCTCGGTGACGGCAGGCTTACGGCACAACGCCGCGGTGAGGTTATTTTCTCGGCAGAGACCTCGTCGGGCTTTGCAACGGTAAAGGACAACGTTGTTACAGTGACGGTTGACAGTATAAAAGAAAGCTTTTGAAAAAAAGAGGCTGTTGCATTTTTTTGTGCAACAGCCTTTTTGTGTGAGTGATGATAAGGGCTTTGATTTTTAATCACGGCTTTGCCGTTGTTGATGATATGCCGTTGCTTTCGCGGCGGATAAAATATGCCGTATTTTGAAACTTCAAAATACGGCATATTTATTTCGGTGGTTCGAATCCATCTTGACGGAGATTTTAGTGATATTCTGCCGTTGGCGGTAAATACTTCTTCACTATTCACTCGTACTTATTACTTTCCAAAAATCCTCGTATTTAAGGGAAAAGTGAAGAGTGAAGAGGTAATAGTGAAAAAGTAAAAATCCCCGTTCTTACGAACGAGGATTTTTGGTGGGCAGGGATGGATTCGAACCATCGAAGTCGTTGACGGCAGATTTACAGTCTGCTCCCTTTGGCCACTCGGGAACCTACCCATATTATGGAGCTGGTGGACGGACTCGAACCCCCGACCTGCTGATTACAAATCAGCTGCTCTACCAACTGAGCTACACCAGCGTTTGCTGTGTGTTCCGTAGAACGCTCGAATATAATATCATAACAAAAACAGCTTGTCAAGAGTTTTTTTGCTTTTTTTTGCAATTTTTTTCATTTATTATTTCGCCCCGCCGATTTGTGTTAGGGGCGGAATTGCCCTTTTGTTTATTTGCAATATTTTTTGTTAAAAATGTGAGAAGGGGTGAGCTTTTTAAACAAAATTTTATTGCCCTATTGCTTTTTGGTAAACGGTTTTGCTATTATTAAAATGACAGAAAATGTCGGAAAATATTATTGAAAGTGAATTGGAGTATAGTTATGGATTTGTTTGATGTGCTTTCTTTGGTCGGAGGCCTCGCGCTCTTTTTGTTCGGTATGAACATTATGGGCTCCTCGCTTGAAAAAAAGGCGGGCGGTCAGCTTAAAAATGTTCTTGCAAAAATGACGGATAATCCCGCCAAGGGCTTTTTTCTCGGTCTTATCGTAACATCAATTATTCAGTCATCCTCGGCTACAACGGTTATGATTGTCGGCTTTGTAAACTCCGGCATTATGACTCTGCACCAGGCCGTGGGCCCGATTATGGGCGCAAACGTGGGTACCACCGTCACCGGCTGGATTCTTTCTCTCACTGCTATCAAGGGCGGCGGCTTTATGGATTTGCTTAAGCCTGACTCCTTCGTTCCCGTGCTCGCGCTTATCGGCATATATCTTCTTATGTTCAGCAAAAAGAACAAAAGCAAGGATACGGCTATGATTCTTCTCGGCTTTGCCACTCTTATGACGGGTATGGAAACCATGTCTGCCGCAGTTGAGGGCCTTAAAGAGGTGCCCGAATTTACCAGAATCCTCACGGTCTTCTCCAATCCCGTTTTAGGTGTGCTTGCCGGCGCGGTGCTTACGGCTGTTATCCAGTCCTCTTCGGCCGCAGTAGGTATTCTGCAGGCCCTTTCAACCACCGGTGCAATCACCGTAGGTACGGCAATCCCCGTTGTTATGGGTATGGCTATCGGCACCTGCATTACCGCCTTGCTTTCATCAATAGGCGCAAACAAAAATGCAAAGCGTGCAACCCTCGTTCACCTTTATTTCAACATTTTCGGAACAGTTATCGCCCTCGTTCTTTTCTACGGTGCAAATGCAATTTTCAAATTCGATTTCTTCTACAGCACTGCAAACGAGGTCAGTATCGCCGTTGTCAACACCGCCTTCAAGGTGTTCTGCGTGCTGATGTGGGCACCGATGATAAGAGTGCTTGAAAAAATGGCTACCCTCAGCATTAAGGATACGGCTGAAACGGAAAAATATGCAATGCTCGACGAGCGACTTCTTGCAACCCCTGCAGTTGCCGTTGACCGTTGCCGCAGCGTAACGCTTTCTATGGCTGAAATTGCGGTTGAAAGCGTTAAGAACGCCATTTCGCTTGTTGATAATTATGATGAAAAGCTTGGTGACAGTATCGTCGAGGCCGAAAAGAAAACGGATAAATACGAGGATAAGCTCGGCACTTATCTTGTAAAGGTGTCCGCTCTTGAGCTTACCGATGAGGACAGTGCTCAGGCCGCAACACTCCTTCACGTTATCGGTGATATTGAAAGAATTGCCGACCACGCTCTCAATGTGCTTGAATCCGCACAGGAAATCAGAGAAAAGAAGCTTGATTTCTCAGATGAATGTAAGCAGGAGCTTGCTCAGATTATGGGCGCTGTGGGCGAAATTATCGACCATTCATACATTGCCTTTACCGAAAATAACCTTGAAGAAGCAAAACTTGTTGAGCCCCTTGAGCAGGTTGTTGACGATTTGCAGGATGTGCTTAAGGCACGTCACATCAAGCGCCTGCAGAAGGGCGAATGTACCGTTGAGCTCGGCTTTGTGCTCAGCGACCTGCTGAGAAATTTTGAGCGTATTTCAGACCATTGCTCAAACATTGCAGGCCTTGTGCTTGAAATGGATAAGTCTCACGACCTTGCCATTCACAAGTATCTCAAAAAGGTGCGTAAGGGCGCAAATGACTATGAAAACAAGTATGATGAGTTTTCACAGAAGTACAGAATTTGAACTGAATTATTAAGCTGAAGTAAATTTTGTTGCAAAGTGTTTCTGAAATAATTAGAATTTATTATAATTTTGATTTTTGTTGACAAACGGTGAATATTTTGCTATCATATATTTACGGAAAATCCGATTAAAGTATTAACAGGAGGTAATATTATGTCAGAAGGCGCAAAGGTATTAGAAACAGTATTAGCTTATTTTATGGATGTTCTCAACATTATCAAAGAGTTCTTCGCAAAGCTCTTCCCCCAGGAGACTCCCGATGAAAATGCAGATGCATAAGTGAAAAGAAAAGAGGAGACCGCGAGGTCTCCTCAATTTTTTTGCCGTTTATTGATGTTGCAAGCGATGCCTATTGGCCCTCATTACGAATTCACCTTACTCATAGCCGCATCAATGTCGCCGTCAATCATAATTTCAAGTGCCGTTGCAGTTTTTTCTGCGGCGGCCTTTATTTTTTCGGCCTCATCCTTTGTAAAGCGGGAAAGCACCCAGTCTGCAAGGTCATATTCCGGGTTGGGCTTTGCACCCACACCAACCTTTATGCGGGGGATGTTGTCGTTTTTCATATGATAAATGATGTTCTTCATACCGTTGTGACCGCCGTCAGAGCCCTTGCGGCGGATTCTTACCTTGCCGGGGTCAAGGCTTATATCGTCGTAGATTACAATAATATTTTCGGGCTTGATTTTATAAAACTCAGCCGCATCGCGTACAGCCTCGCCGCTTAAATTCATAAAGGTCTGCGGCTTGAGAAAAAGACAGCGGTGGCCCTTTATTCTGCCCTCACCCATAAGCGATTTGAACTTGAGGCGGTCAATTTTTATGCCTTCCTTTTCTGCAAACAGGTCAAGGCAGATAAAGCCTGCGTTGTGCCTGGTTGCTTCGTACTGCCTGCCCGGGTTGCCGAGGCCTGCAATAAGATATTCATAGGTGCTGCCGTTATCAAACTTTTTTTTAAAAATCAATGTAAAAACTCCTTAACTGCTTTTTCGGTTATTTATTATATATAAATCCTTGCGAAAGTGCAAGTGCAAATGCTCTTTTAAGGCTGTTTTTGCCGTGACATTATATAGTATAGCAAAAAAATATAAATAGTTGCCGCACACAGGTTGTTTTATTTCTAAAACAGAAATAAAAAATATTTTCCTTGTGCTATAATTTAAGTTAACTTAAATTGAGATATTGTACCTATTTTTATATAAACAGCGGAGGAATGAAAATGGAAAAGCAAAAGGGCCGCAGAGACGGCTTTGATAAAAATAAAAAGCGTGAAGAGGCTCCCCGCGAAAGCGAGGAGAGAAGCAATGACCTCATAATAGGCAGAAACGCCGTAAGCGAGGCACTTAAAAGCGAAAGAGCAATTGACACTCTGCTTGTTTTGAAGGGTGAGCGTAACGGCTCCGTGGGCAGAATAATTGCCGAGTGCCGCGAAAGAGAAATTGTAATAAAAGAGGTTGACAGGAAAAAGCTTGACTACCTTTGCGGTCAGGGCAATCATCAGGGCGTTGCCGCCTGGGCGGCCGTGCATGAATACTCAAGTGTTGAGGCTATGCTTGAGCTTGCAAAGGAAAGGGGAGAGGACCCCTTCATTATCCTTTGCGATGAGCTTGAGGACCCCCACAACCTCGGTGCAATTATACGTACCGCTGAGACAACGGGTGCCCACGGAGTAATTATCCCGAAAAGAAGAAATGCTTCTCTTACCTGGGCTGTAGGCAAGTCCTCGGCAGGTGCCGTTGAATATGTGCCCGTTGCAAGGGTTGCAAACCTTGCCGCCACCATTGACGAGCTTAAAAAGCAGGGCTTCTGGGTCTACACTGCGGATATGGACGGCAAAAACTGGTGCGAGACCGATTTCGGCGGTGCTGTGCTTCTTGTTGTCGGCTCTGAGGGCAAGGGCGTAAGCCGCCTTGTTAAGGAGAAAAGCGATTTTGTTGTTTCGCTGCCCATGAGAGGAAAAATCACCTCACTCAATGCTTCCGTTGCGGCAAGCGTGCTGATGTACGAGGTTGCAAGACAGCGGCTCGGCATCAAGGCAAAATAAATTTTAGAGCAACCGTAACCTATGAAAGGATTTGTAGCTCATGAATGAAAATAAAAAGGAAAAAAAGCTGCCCGATAAGGATTATTACCGCAAGGCAGAGGAAAAGGATGTTATAAAACGCACCGTTGCAAAGCCTACCGAAGAGGAGAAAAAGGAGTTTGCCGAGGCCTTTGGGGAAGATGAGGACGTAAAAACCTATTCTCCCGATAAAAAGGAAAAGCCCCTTGAGGCCGCCAGCGATAAAACAATGCTTTTTAAAAAGCTTGACGGCGAGGAGGACAAGGTTGAGCAGGCTCTTTCAAGCCCCGAAAATCTGAGCAATACGAGATATTTCAACCTGCGCTCAAAGGGCAAAAAGGCATCTGCGGAAAAGGGCAGAAAAAACCTTATGCAGAATTTCCGCGTGCTTTCCAAAAACAGAGAGGACAGAGCAATCCTTGAGGCCGCACCCTCGGGTGAGGGCAGTGTCGGCTTTGCCGATTCCGTAAAGGCGGGGCAGGGCGAGGATATTTTTGAGGCGGTGGAAAAGGCTTATATAAGCAAGACCGAAGAGAAAAACGCCCGCGGCGAAAGAAAATCACGCAGAGAGCGCAGAAACGAAAAGGGTGCTGAGACGGGCGCAAAAATGCTTGAGGATATCAAAAGAGAAACCGCCGAAAAGAAAAAGGCGATGATTGCTTACGCAGTTATTTTTGTCCTCGGCCTTATACTGTCGCTTCTGTTTCACGGTAAAAGCTTCAACGCGTGGATAAGCCTTGCGCTGGCTGTTGTTACCTGTGCCTTCAGCATACCCGCTTTTGAAAAAAGCTTCAAGGCCATCAGGAATTTTGATGCCGTTGCGGATACTGCCGTGGCAGTAATGTGCTTTTTCGTGCTGCTTCATAATGTCTGTGTGCTTTTACTCGGTCAGACGGTGGGTGTATATACGCTCTGCGCCGTTTTCGCCTGCTTCTTGCGCGTTGCCTCTGATTGGCTGAGGCTTCGCAACAGAGAGAGACTTGTTGATATGGCACTCAGAACCAAAAGTCTTTCAAGCCTTCAGCGTATCGCCGTGAAAAACGACGCGATTACCTTTACGAAAAACACGGTCAAAAACAGCGAGCCCGATATTTTTTACTGCACAAGGGCAATGCTTGACACAAGCCTTGAGGAGCCGGAAACCGACAACACAAGGGAAAAGAAATATTTTATCTTCACAATGAGCTTTGTGCTTCTTGCCGCTCTTGTTGTAGGCCTTTTCTGCTTTACAACAGAGATGACGGGTCTGAGCTTTGTTACGGCACTCACGGCGGCCGTGTGTGCACTTTTACCCGTTATGTATGACCCGCTTAGCAGACTTGTTTTTCTTCGCCGCGGTGAAGAGATGCTTAAGCAGGGAGCCTGCATTTCCGGCAGAGAGGCCCTTACCCATATCGGCAGGTCCGACGGCTTTGTGCTTGAGGCAAGCGACGTTTTTTCCGGTGAGGTTTCACGCTTCAGAAAATCCGCCGTTTCAACCATGGACCAGAACGACAGTGCCGTTTTTGCCGCACTTCTTATCAGAGAGGCAGGCTCAGTGCTTGCACCCTGCTTCGACTCCTTCCTTGAGCAGATGAACATTGTTATCCCTCCCGTTGAGAATTTTCTTTATGAGGAAAGGCAGGGCTATTCCGCCTGGGTGCTTGACAGAAAGGTGCTTGTGGGCAACAGACAGATGCTTCTCAACCATTCCGTAAGCGTGCCCACAAAGGAGCAGGAAAAGGCCTACGGCAAGGGCAGATACGTAATGTATGTTGTAATTGACGGCGAAATCACGGCCACCTTCCTTGTGGGCTACAAGGTGCGCTCCTCGCTCAGAAGATATTCACGTGACTTCAATAAAACGGGTCTTGTGCTTATGCTCAACTCGCGTGAGGCCTTTCTCGATGAGGAGGCGGTTGCCTCAAGGCTTTCCATTGATGCCTCCTCGGTTAAGCTTCTTTCCTCCAAGGCAATATCCATTATGGAAAAGTACAATAACCGTTACGACAGACAGGTTTCCACGGGACTTCTCTGCTCGGGCAAAAAACGCAGTCTTATGCACCTTATAATGGGCTGCTACAATGCCAACGCTACCGACAGATTCATTCTCATTATGATGCTTCTCGGTCAGCTTCTGGGCTTTCTTGTGCTTGTGCTTTCGGCAATACTTGATATGAAGCTTTTCTTCAATCCCGTTGCCATTGTTGCCGTAAGGCTCATATGGAGCCTTATCACGGCGTTTGTTGTTGAAAAGAAGAAATAATATAAGCTGGTGAATTTTTATGAATGAAATTGTAAAAACAGACGGTCTTTATAAAGCCTACGGTAAAAAGAGCGTGCTTGAGGGCGTGTCCTTTTCTCTCGCTCAGGGCGAAATTGTAGGTCTTCTCGGCCCTAACGGCTCGGGTAAGACAACCCTTATCAAAATTCTCACGGGCCTTATCAAGGACCATAAGGGCGTTGTTGAAATTGACGGCTGTGCACCCGGTGTGCACACAAAAAGCGTTGTTGCCTATCTCCCCGATAAATCCTATCTTCCCGATTGGATGAGGCCTACGGATGCCATAGGCTACTTTGCCGATTTCTATAAGGATTTTGACAGTGAAAAGGCAAAAGAAATGATGCAGCGCTTCGGCGTTGATATGAATCAGAGGCTCAAAACAATGTCAAAGGGTCAGCAGGAAAAGGTGAACCTTATCCTTGTCATCTGCCGCAGGGCAAAGGTGTATATCCTTGACGAGCCCCTTGGCGGCCTTGACCCCGCCTCAAGAAGCGCAATACTCGACTTTATAATGGAAAATTATTCAAAGGAAGCAACGGTGCTTCTTTCAACTCACCTTGTAAATGATGTTGAGCGTATTTTCAACCGTGTGCTTATGATTAACAACGGCAACCTTGTTGTAAACGCTCCCGTGGAAAAAATCAGAGAAACGGGCAAAAGCGTAGAGGACGTATTCAAGGAGGTGTTCGCTTATGTTTGGTAAGCTTTTAAAGCACGAAATCCGCCACAGCGGCAGATATAATCTTGTTATATACATCGTTGCCCTTGCAATTACCCTTATCATGGGCGTTTCGCTTCTCACGGGCTCAACGGCTCTCGGCACACTCAGCTGCTTTGCAATTTATGTTACGGGCTTTGCAACGGTCATAGTTACCCTTGTTTCCGTAATCAAGAATTTTTACGATACCCTTTTTGCCCGTCAGGGCTATCTCAGCCTTACCCTTCCCGTAAAGGGCAGTGCGCTTCTTCTTTCAAAGGTGCTCGTTTCCTTTTTGTGGATTATAGTTGGCTTTCTTATTATGGTGCTTACCTGGGTGTCAATTTTCCTTTATGTAAGGCAGCAGACGCAGGCGGACCTTGATGTTGTCAAAATTCTCCTTTTCGATTCGGGTCTTCTTGAGCTTCTTCCCTCGGGTGCGGTTGTGGCAGAGGTAATTATTGTTTTTGCGGTAATCGCCCTTACAAAAATTCTCACCTACGTTGCCTATATCTATTTTGCCGTTACCGTGGCAAACACAAAAAGCTTCCAGAATCATCCCAAGCTTTTCGGCGGCATAACCTTTTTCGCCGTAGTCTTCATTATTTCAAGAGTTAACGATTTTCTTACACAGAAGGCTCCCGTAACCTTTTTTGTAACAAGCGAAAAGGCCTTTTTCGACCTTGTGCCCATGGGCTCGGTTGACGGCGCCTTCATTTCCTACGGTGTAGGCGGAACAATTTTTACGGGCCTTGTGGCTCTCGGCCTTCTTTTTGCAACGGCCTATATAATTGAGCATAAGGTAAACATCAAATAAAAGTATTCGGAGAAAACATTATGAACTTTAAAATTGACGGTTTTAACGAATGGCAGAATGACCCCGGTATAACCGGTGTCAACCGCCTTGCCTCAAGGGCAAGCTTCACTCCCTTTGAGAGCCTTGACAAGGCAAAAAAAGGCGAAAAAAGCGAAAGCGGAAGATTTTTTGACCTTTGCGGAGAGTGGAAATTCCGCCTTTTTGATAATTATAAAAGCAGGCTTCTCAGCTTTGCCGACACGGATTTTGACAGCAGTGAGTGGGACGTTATTCCCGTGCCCTCCTGCTGGCAGATGCTGGGCTACGACTACCCCATTTATGCCAATACCCAGTACCCCTGGGAGAGAATTCAGGAGCCCGATATGCCCGAGGCTCCTACGGAATATAACCCCGTAGGCTGTTATATTAAAAAATTCACCCTGCCTGACGGCTTTAAAAAAGAGAGAGTTATCCTTGCTTTTGAGGGCGTTGAGTCTGCATTTTATATTTATGTCAACGGTGTGCGCTGCGGCTACGGCGAGGGCACCTTCAGAAGAAGTGAGTTTGACATAACCGAATATCTTACCGAAGGTGAAAACAATCTCAGCGTTGAGGTTTACCGCTGGAGCACGGCAAGCTGGCTTGAGGACCAGGACTTTTTCCGCCTTTCCGGCATTTACAGAGAGGTTTATCTTTACACCACGGGTGAGCAGTATGTAAGGGACTTCACCTTAAGGGCTCTGCCCGATACAAAAAACTACAAAACCGGCGATATTGTGCTTGATGTTTCTCTGGGCAGTGACACCTATGCTGAGGCGGAGATGACTGTTTTTGACAGTGACGGCATCATTGTTGCAACAGATACGGTAACTGCGGAAAAGGGCGGCAGTGTACGCCTTTCGGCGGCAATTCCCTTTATTGAGCTTTGGAGCGCGGAAAAGCCCTACCTTTACAATGTGGTGCTGCTTCTTCGCGATAAGGCGGGCAATGAGCTTGAATATGTCAGCTGCAAAACCGGCTTCAGACACATAGAAATCAAGGACAGCGTGCTTTACTGTAACGGAAAAAGGCTTCTTCTTAAGGGCACAAACCGTCACGAGTTTTCCTGCGATACGGGGCGTGTTATCTCAAAGAAGCAGATGCTTGAGGACATCCTCATTATGAAAAGGCACAACATCAATGCCGTGCGCACCTCACATTATCCCAATCAGCCCTTGTGGTATCAGCTTTGCGACGAGTACGGCCTTTATGTTATAGACGAAAACAACCTTGAAAGCCACGGCACACGCTTTATGGGCGAAAAAACACCGCTCATTCCCGACGGTATGGAGCTGTGGACGGCCTCCTGCACGGACAGAATAGAGTCACTTTACGAGCGTGACAAAAATCACCCGAGCGTAATTATCTGGTCCCTCGGCAACGAGTGCAGCGGCGGCGAAAACTTTCTTAAAATGCACGATTACCTTAACAGGGTTGACCCCTCCCGTCCCGTGCATTACGAGTCAATATGGGATAAGGCTCATTTTGATTTTGACAAAAACGTTACGGACATTTATTCCCAGATGTACCCGAAGCCCTGGGACCTTGAAAGGGATATCAACGACTATCCCGAAAAGCCCTGGATGCTCTGCGAATTCTCTCACGCTATGGGTAATTCCGTGGGCGGCAACTACAGATATATGGAGCTTATGGATAAGTATCCCTGCTTCTTCGGTGTGTTTGTGTGGGATTTTGTTGACCAGGGAGTGCGTAAGACTCTCCCCGACGGCACAAGCTTTATTGCCTACGGCGGTGAAAGCGGCGAGTTCACTCACGACGGCACCTTCTGTGCAAACGGCCTTGTTTTTGCAGACAGAGAGCTGACGCCTGCAATCAAGGAAATCAAGCGCCTTTATCAGAATGTACGCTTTAAAAACGTTGAAGCTGAAAAGGGCGTTGTTGAAATTCAGAACGATTTCCTTTTCACAAACCTCAATGAATATAATCTTCATTGGCAGGTGATAAGCGAAAACAGAGTGATGGACAGCGGCGACCTTATTACGGATATTGCCCCGGGTGAAGCAAAGTGCGTTCACCTTGACCTTGACAATATTCCCGTCGGTGAGTGGTATCTCAACCTTTTCTATGAGCTTAAGGAAAATACCCTCTGGGCAAAAACGGGCCACAAGGTTGCAAAGCATCAGTTTGTAATAAACGAATTCAAAAACAAAAAGACCGACCTTTCCGGAAAGGAAATGACGGCTAAAACCAATTACGGCTCGGTGATTGTTTCAGGCGGAGACCTCACCGTAAGCTTTTCAAGAAGAAACGGAGCCCTTTATTCAATAAACAAGGGCGGCAAGGAGCTTCTTAAGGGCGACTTCAGCCTTAATTTCTGGCGCGCACTCACGGATAACGACAGAGGCAACCGTCAGGAGGTGCGCTGCGGCACCTGGCGCAAGGCGGGCGCTTATGCCTGGATGGGCATACAGTCTGTGGAAAATGACGGCAACACCGTAACCGTAAGTGTTGACTTTTCGGTGCCCACCCTGCCTGAAACAAGAGGTAAGCTTATCTACAAAATCACAAGCAAGGGTATTCACATTGATTACAGCATCAGTATTCCCGAGCTTCTTCCCGAGGTGCCGGAGCTTTCAATGGTTCTTCCCCTTGAAAGAAGTGCCTACACCGACCTTGAATATCTGGGCAGAGGCCCCCATGAAAACTACATTGACCGCAACACGGGTGCCGATATAGGCCTTTACAAGGTTAAAATTTCTGACCTTTATGTAAATTATCAGAAGCCTCAGGAGCACGGTGAAAGAACGGGTGTGAGAAAAGCAATCCTCAAGGGTGACGGCAAAATCTCCTTTGAGGCCGACAGGGAAATTGAGCTCAACGTTTCACCCTACACCGCATATATGCTCGAGGAGGCGGCGCACAAGCACAATCTTCCCGAGGGAGACACCCTTTATGTAAGGCTTGTCCTTCGTCAGATGGGTGTGGGTGGCTATGACAGCTGGGGATCACACCCCCTTGAGGAGCATAAAATTTTCAGCAGCAGCGATTACAGCTACGGCTTCAGCATAATTCCCTGAAAAGAAAGGATGTAAAATTATGAAAAAATCCTACGGAGAGCCCCTTGCCGCTATTTGTGCGGTTGTAACCCTTATAGCTTTGAGATGTACCGTAAAGCGTATGGTTAAAAAATATTCGGGTGTTAAGTTATAAGCTATGGCAGAAAGAAAAACAAAAAAATCCGTACACGATAAAAAATCCGCAACCTTGCCTTCCAAAAAAGCAGGCAAGGGTAACGGCTGTGTGCTTTACAAAAAGTGCGGCGGCTGTCAGCTTCAGAATATGACCTACCCCGAGCAGCTGAGCTTCAAGCAGGTCAAGGCGATTAAAAATCTCGGGAAATTCTGCCACGTTGAAGAAATCATCGGCATGGAAAATCCCGTCCGCTACCGCAACAAGGTACAGGCCGCCTTCGGCTACCGCAACGGCAGAATTATTTCGGGCGTTTACCAATCCTCGAGCCACAACATTATTCCCGTTGACGAGTGCCTTTTGGAGGATGAAATTGCCGACAGCATAATTGTTACCGTAAGAAAAATGCTTCCGAAATACAAGCTTACCTCTTACAACGAGGATACGGGCAGGGGCTTTTTGCGCCACGTGCTTGTTAAAAGGAGCTTTCACACGGGTCAGACAATGGTTGTGCTCGTTTCGGGTACACCGCTATTCCCGAAAAAGGATGAATTCGTAAGGGAGCTTATTTCAAGGCACGGAGAAATCACTACGGTCATACACAATGTCAACGGTGCTAAAACCAGTCTCGTTTTAGGCGAGAGGGAAACGGTGCTTTACGGCAACGGCTACATTGAGGATATTCTCTGCGGCAAAACCTTCCGCATTTCGGCAAAGTCCTTTTATCAGATAAATCCCGTTCAGACAGAGGTGCTTTACGGCAAGGCCGTTGAGTTTGCAGGCCTCACGGGCAAGGAGAGGGTGCTTGATGCCTACTGCGGCACGGGCACCATAGGTATAGTTGCCGCTGATAAGGCTAAAGAGGTTGTGGGCGTTGAGCTTAATGAGCAGGCCGTACGGGATGCAAAGGTGAATGCAAGGCTCAACGGCACGGAAAACATCCGCTTTTTTGCCGCTGATGCAGGCAGGTTTATGGTTGAGGCGGCAAAGGCAAGGGAGCAATTTGACCTTGTTTTTATGGACCCGCCCCGGGCAGGCAGTGACCTCAACTTTTTGAAAAGCCTTGTCACACTTTCACCGAAAAGGGTTGTTTATGTTTCCTGCAACGTGGAAACTCAGGCGCGGGACCTTACCTTCCTTTGCAAAAACGGCTATAGGGTGAAAAAAATTCAGCCCGTGGATATGTTTCCGCATACGGGGCATGTGGAGACGGTTGTTCTTTTGTCCCAACGCAGACCTGACACACATATCGACATAAAACTTGACCTTTCTGAGCTTGATATTACTGCGGCTGAAACAAAGGCGACATATCAGGAAATAAAGGATTATGTGTTTGAAAAATATGGTCTTAAAGTGTCGACTCTTTATATATCACAGGTTAAGGCTAAGTGTGGTATTATTGAGCGTGAGAATTATAACAAGGGCAAAGAAGGACACCGAGTGCCGCAGTGTCCTAAGGAAAAAGAAGATGCTATTATGGATGCGTTGAGGCATTTTAGGATGGTATGAAATACCCCCATACTTGAGATTCAATGAATTCAAGTATGGGGGATATTTTTATAATAAATCATTAATAAGATTTATTAATTCATTAGCATCATACCCTTTTAAAGATAATTTATATTGTTCACTAATGTTTTTCCTATTCTTAGAAGGAGAATTCAAAGCCCTGTTAGATAGCTTCATTTCAACTATCATTTTGTGAAGTGCTTCAGTAGTCTTTTTATTTACAGGAAAATAAGTTTTAAGGTTAACACATGATAATTCTTTAGAAATTTTCTCTATCTCGCGTAGATTTTCTTCATATTTTGTAATATTAATGGTAGATGAATCATACAAATTGAAGTTTTCAGTTGATTTATTTAATATATCAATATTCATCTTATATTCGTACAATAAGCATAAAAGAGGCAAATAAAAATCACGCTTACTTGCAATCAAATCTTTAGCTCTATCTTCTTTTCTTTTTTGCAAATTGGATATGTTGCTTAATACAAGTTGGCTTATTATTCCTAATAATGCAGATATGAATGTTAGCGTTGCGGGCAGTTGGTCTGTGAATAAAATTTCTACAAGTGATTTTGTGCCTTCAACAGTCGATGGATCTACAGACAATAAATTAACTATCATTTTTTGTATAATCACTTTCCTATTATTTTTTCTGGATTGTATGGGTCTAATTTTGCATCTTCTAAAAGCTCAAAAAGTGTTTTTAAAATCACTTCTTTTCCTTGTTTTGAACACTTTGCTTCATTATTATTTAGAATATTTAAATATTCTTCTATTTTTTCTAAGGCATAGTCTGAAACTTCCTTTGATAATCCTTCTTCTTTAGTTTTTAACGCAAAACGCCTAAACTCATCTAAATAACGAACATGAGAAAATACCATTCTTTCAACATGATATTGTGCACTCTTTTCTTGCTTTTTAAAAACAAAAGTGGAATTTGCAAAACTACACAAACCAGATTCAGATTCATAAGTTTCTGCTAATTTTTCTGCACAGGTTTTTACTTCTTCTAAAACCGAATTAATTATCGTTTTAAAAACATATCCATCTTCATTTTCTTCAAAACTTTTAGGTAGAAACAATGGTGGATAATTTGCACTAAGGCTTCTACATGCAAAAAACTCAAAATGAATACATGCATAAGTTAAAAAAGCTAATCCTGCAGTTGTTATTCTAAAAGTAGAGTATTCAATATTTTTAAAAGTTTGACCATTTTTTCTTTTCGTGTAATGATCATATTCTTTAACTAAGCCTTGCTCACTAGCATCGTTTGATTCTGCAAAAGATATTAAATTGCACCAATCATCCGCTGTAACAAGATTGTACATTCCCCACAAACACCTAACGACGTCATTTTTTTCAATTTGTCCGTCTATTTCATCTAACAAATCGTCAAAAGAAACCTTTCGACTATCGTGAGATAACTCAACATCAGTAGAATTGGCAATATATGTCAATAATAATCTTGACGGAGAAGAGGGCTCAATGCCACGATTTTTGAAATCAGTAATTCTAATTCTTTTAAAATACCCTTTTTTGTAGAAGTTGTTAAATAACAATCTATAAATTATGCCTCTTGAGCCATGTAAAGCTCCAGCTCGTTTTATATTATCATAATCACGATTAGATACTTGACCAGAAGATGCTATTTTTATCATGGTCATAATACAAATTCTGTAATCGTTATTAAATATATTAAAAATAGTTTCTGTAACATAAGAATCACTTAAAATATTTCTTAACAATTCAATTGTCTTGTCATAGCTAACTTTTCTTGCAGCATTAACGTTATTGTATGTGTTTGTAAATTTTGTAAAAAGCTCCAATCTTTTTGATACTATTTCTTTTTTTGAATAGTGTCTTGTCACATCATATTCTTCGTCAGTAATTTGCCTTATTGCATATTCATGTCCTGTCAAATATGAAACTGTCGAGTCTCTTAATACAAAAACAAAAACATAACGATATGCGTATTCGTTGTCAAGAAATGTCCGAATTCTATCATATAAAGAACCCATACCATTAAGAAAATTATCATATTGACGTAAAATTTTACGTATATCGCCATGATCAATCATATTATCTAAATTATCCAAAAAAATAGTAGTTCGTTTGTTTTCTTTGTTTTCATAAATATCTGACAAAAGGAATATAAAGATTAGTTGATATAATTCCATGTCATACAATTCATCTCGAATTTTTTGTAAAATGCTTTTACCCTCAGCGCAGCAGTTATCAACAAGGTTTGCTATACTTTCAAATACACTATCTATTTTATGATTAGCATCCCATTTTCTATCTATGAAACTTTCTATATTGGAATACAATGTTGCCATCCAACGCAAAGCATTACAATTATTTTCATCTCGATCATCAACAAAACGTTCGTAAATTGTTTGAACAACTGAATCTGTTGCAAAATCATATTTTAATGTTGCGTGTTGATCACCAAAATCCAAGACTAAAGAACGTTGTCCTTTTTCGCTCAAAATACGTGAAAGGTTGTGTATTAAAGTAGTTTTTCCACAACCTTTGTTTCCTACAATTTTTATAGTACTTTTTCCACCAGAACAAATATCATGAATTATGTTTTCTTCTATATTTTTTCGACCTTCTACATACAAATGTTTAACAAAAGCTTCTTCATGCTTTTTTGATAAAATCCCACCATAGTTCAGTATCGGATCTGAGGAATATGGGGAACACAGCAAAAATCTCTTTAAATCATAACTTTCTGTTAACATACAAAACAAATCTCTTTCAAAGTTATCTTTAAAATTGTATGCGGCATTAAACATAAAAATTCGCTCCTTTTGAATTATTTTTTTTGATATACAAACATTTGACTTTATATTTAGAGTAAATAATAAATTGCTATTATGTATTTAATATTTATTGAGTTATTCTAGTTACATCTACAATATAGCTCAAATTCTTTTTTTGTATCAATATTTCTTACAAAAACGCTTCGATTTTCGACAAAAATGCTTCTTTTCAGCTCGTTTGCATCATTTTACAATCCACACATTCGACAAGGCCTCCTTTAATTTGTACAATGAAACTACAAAATTAAAGGAGGCTATTTTTATGTCAAACAAAAATTCTATCAGTTACCGTCAGGTTGGGGATTACCTCACTTAAGGATATTCAAGAAAACAACCATATACGCTGTTTACAAAATTCCTCGCAAATAAAATAATCAAACGAGGTAAAAGTATATGTTTAACTTTATTGAACAATTTTATTATGGAAACATTGAGCCGCAGGAATGTTCATCCGAGCTTACAGCAGAGATGAAAAAGAAACTAAGTCAACTAACTAAAAAGGAAGAATGTCTTAATGAAAAACTTGCCGACGAATTGAAAGATTTGTTTGCGGATTATACAAGCTCTTGCACTGCTTTTACAAGTGTTTGCTGTGCAGATAGCTTTATGGTCGGATTCAGGCTCGGAGCAAGGTTCGCATACGATACTTTTGTGGAAAATAGGAAAGGATGATGTGATTATGGAACTCAAAAAGGACTATACAAACGAACAAACAGGTATCCGTTACAGTCTTCATGGAGACTTTTATTTGCCAGATATTAAAGTTCCTGAAGAAAATATCGTTCTCGGCAAATGGGGTATGCTTTACAAGGATTACCTTTCCAATAACAAGAAAGTAGTGTTTTCTGTGCTACTTGCGGAAGGTAAGCTGTATCAGCACTGTGCAGAGATAGAAAAACAGGCAAATGAAATGTACGACCTTCTGATTGAGCAAATGAAAAAGGCAGAAGGTGTTACAGAAGAATTAAAGGAACAAGACCAGTTTGAATGGGTTCAGAGGATGGGTAATATTCAGCAACGGGCAAGGGAGATTGTATGCAGTGAATTGATTTACAGTTAAATTAAATTTGATAGCATAAAGCACGACTTACGGAAATGTAGGTCGTGCTTAGCTTTTAGCATTAAAAATGCCTTTTGTTCGTTAATTTTTTTGGATAATACCCATGGTCATTCTGAAAATTTCTATCGAACACAGAGCAAAATCTAAAAAAATCATACTATATATTGTGGTTAGCTGTAGCAATTTTTGGTTTATATGGTATGAAATTTTTTCTTTGTCGGAGAAGATTTTTTAAGTAAGAAATTTTGCCTGTGCGAAACAGATATACTGTATTAATATTATTCTGAAGTCGTGTCCGTCACCGTTTTTATTTTCTATGAGTATCCTTGTCATTAAAGCCGACTTCACCTCTCAAAGCCGTTTCTACCCATAATGATAAAATGTGATTTTCATAATTTTAATTTCAATCGGGAAGTAAAATCCTCGGCGGTTGGAATTTATTAAAAATATTGTTCGTTTTTGAGGGAAGTTTATTGACAAAGCACCCTCTGATAAATATAATAAAATTAAATTGTACTCAGGTTTACTTTAATTTGGACTGCTCAAAGCCATTTGTGTATCTGCATGGCAAAGGCGGAAAACGAAGAACAGCATACCTTCTGCCCAGAGCAGTGACTAATATCAAGGGATTTATACGTGAAACCCATGGTGAAAACCCTAATCCCGATGACTACTTGTTTTATTCCCGTGTTGGTGGGAATAAAGGTACGCTGACAGAACCTGCAATTGATAAGAGAATCAAGAAGTACGCTGTAGCAGCACACGAAAAGTGCAGTGAGGTGCCTGTTGATACCCACGCTCACCAATTCCGTCACGCAAAAGCATCACACTGGCTTGAAGACGGAATCAATGTTGTTCAGATCAGTTTTTTGCTCGGTCATGAGAACCTTAATACAACGATGAAATACCTTGATATTACCACCGAAGAAAAGGTCAAGGCTCTTGCAACTCTTGAAACTGAGGAAGAACACAATACTCCGAAAAAATGGAGAAACAACGAATCAAGTCTTACTTCTTTTCTTGGTTTCGCCAGATAAAATGATAGGCACCGCGCCAAAATGACGCGGCGCCTTCTTTCTTTATTTATTCTTTATTTCCGTTCAATATCCACTCGGCATCATAGCCGAACTCCATCGCAATGACCTTTGCAAGCATTGGGGAAAGCGTGGTGATTTTATTGCTCTCGCCGGTCAGAGTATAAACATAGTTTTCAGAAACTCCGATCCGTTTGGCAAATTCTCTTTTCGAGATGTTTTGCTCTGCAATGATCTTATTTAACCTATCAGCCAATGTCACTTTGTATCTCCTCCTTCTTCGTTTTGCTTCATAATTGCAGCATATAATAGCAACTGTTTCAGCGAGTTCACGCCTAACTTGGAATAAATATTACGGTTATGGAATCGAACGGTTGACTCTTTGATACCTGCGAGTTCGACAATCTGTTTCACACTCTTGCCCGCAAGGTAATACTCAAACACGGTACGTTCCATAGATGTAAGTGTCTTAACACCCATAAGGAACTGTTCGTAATCGCATGGATCAACTTCGTTTTTTCTTGAATATGCCAACCTTGCGGCGTTCTGTTCGGCTTCGTTCTTTTCGTTGGTCATTTGGTCGAGAGTAGATTGCATTGTTGCTTTTTGGCTTTCCATCTCAGCAAAGTGAGCTTCTGCAATACGG
>SVOY01000004.1 GCA_015066105.1 Oscillospiraceae bacterium | reverse complement strand
TTATACTCGGAGGTTAAGTTTTTTCTCTACGTTTTTGTGGCTTGCCATTGCTCGCCACGTTTTATTTTTACTAAAGCTTTTTTATTCCCCCGGTAGAACCGGGGGTTTTGTCTTTGCTGAAGACCAAGCGAAAAGGCAAGTGTATTTGAAGATACACTTGCCTTTTAAAATATTAAGACGACTAAAATTTTAAGATGGTTTTCACCATTATCTTATCGCTCACTTGTGCGAAGCTTGGCTTCGTTTCTCGGCCCTCGGCCCTCTGGCCCTTGGCCCTTACTTCTCCAATGCCGTTCTCTTCTTAAACTCCTTGAGTGTCATAAGGAAGGGAACTGCCGAAAGGACAACGAAGATTATGCCGTAAAGATAAATGTTGCCGTTGGGAATATATTCTGCCTTACCGCTTAATTCGTTGATAAAGGTTTCACCTGTCTGCTTAACAACAGCCTCACCTACAAGGGAGCCGCCAATCATCGGGAAAAGAACAAAGAAGAGTATCCATATACCCTCAAACTGTCCCTTGCTTGTCTGCGGGAAAAGCTGCTTTGACCATACCTTTGTTGTCTGAAGAATAGTGATATAGCCTGCACCTACAAAGAAAATACCTACCCAGATACGAAGGTTAAAGATGTTAGAGGTGTCAACCATATCGGGGGTGATGGGTGCAAGAATTGCAAGACCGATTACGTTAAGGATAATTGCCGTAACTGAAACAAGGTGATGCTTGTTACGGTTAATGAGCATTGAGGCGGGAATTGCGAGAATCATTGAAAGAACAAGGGGAACAGCCTCAATAATACCCATCTGGTCGGCAGTGTAGCCGAGATAATAAATAATATAATTGCCGATGTATGCAAAATAAACATTAAAGCCGATAAAGAAAATCATAACTCCTATTGAAACAAGAAGAAGCTCCTTTTGCTTTATGAAATCCTTAAAGTTGAAAACGGAAAGAAACTGCTTTAAGAAAGAGCCGTTTTTGTAAGGCTCAACATCGTCAGCCTCGGTAAGGAAAATCATTGAAGCAATACCGAAGATAATAACGGCAACACCCATTACTACAAAAAGGCGCATATAGTTATCGTTTTCGCCGACAATAAGTCCGCCGACAACTGTGCCGAGGATTGTGCCGAGAACAGGTTGAGTTGCAAGGGCGGCACCAATCTGACCGCGGTTTTTGTCGGTGAGAATATCCGTTGTCCAGGTGTTGAAGCCTGCATCATTACCCATTGAGCCGAAAAAGCTCATTATTGTATCGGCAACAACAACGCTTATTGCGGCAAGCATATACATATCCTTGCTGATAAACTCTGTAAGGCCGAAGCCGATTGTAAAAATGCCCCAGAGGATATAGCCTATTGCGATAAACTTACGGCGTTTACCCGTTCTGTCTGCCCAGGTGCCGAAGAAAAAGGTTGCGAAGGTGGTTGCAAGGGCACTGCAGATAAGCATACCCGTAACGATTGAGGGGTCCTTTGCAATTTTGGTGTAAACGAAGGTGTTGAACCACTGGTTTTCCATGTTCCAGCAAATCTGTCCTGCAAGGCCGAGTCCCCAGATAAGAGACCACATTTTGAAGCCCGAGGCTCTCTTTTTTTCTTTCAAGCTCATAATTTTTCTCCTTTAATTTGATAGTTTTATGATAACACAACGGTTAGCTTTTTACAAGATTTAAGAGAGAAGAAATTCGGAATGCGGAATTAGGAATTCGGAATTATGTTGAAAGAAAATGTTACGGTAGGGCCACGGCGTGCCGTGGGAGCAAAAAATTATTGATTTATTGATTTTGTTGTATTAAAATGATAATGTGGAATAAGAAAAAAACACAAGTCAAAAAGGAGATATTATGAAAACTGTTATAAATATGGACAATGCATTGGAAGTATACTATGAAATAAAAGATGAAGAAAATGCTTGTTATGTGTTTGATAAATCAAAACAGGAATTTGTCGAAATTAAAAATGATTGTGCTGATGAAAATTATACATTATTCATCGATTGCTTCAAAATTGCGAACAAGGTTATCGATATTTATCTTTCACAGGACGGTATGGAGCATCATAAAAAAGCTTTTGAATCATTTTATCAAACAGGCAACAGAGTAACCGATATACTGTGGTATTTTGAGCATATTGACGGTGCTTATCCCTTTGAAGATTTTGAGTGCTTATATGTTGCTGAAAAAATAAAAAAATGGTGCAGTGAAAACGATTTTGACTGTACTGAAATCGAAAATATGAAATAAAAGTATACGCACAGAAAAAAGTTTTTTTGAAATAGAATAATTTTCTATGTCAAAGCACCCGATTAAGGGTGCTGTTTTTTTCAATATGAGCTACACCCCTTGCCTCTCCCAATGGGAGAGGTGGCAATGCGAAGCATTGACGGAGAGGGCTAATTCCCAATTCCGCATTCCGAATTTACTTGACTTTATTCCCCGTTTGTACTATTATATACTGAACAGCTTAAGGCTCTTGCCTTATCCTTAAAATTACCTTCTTACCACGCCGAAGCCATCGGTGAAAGGGAGAAGACCGAAAGGAAGTATTTTTATGCTTAAGAACACAGAAAAATCAATGGAAAAGCTCGTTGCACTCTGTAAGGGCAGAGGCTTTGTTTATGCAGGCAGTGAAATTTACGGCGGCCTTGCAAACACATGGGACTACGGCCCTCTCGGCGTTGAGCTTAAGAACAACATCAAAAAAGCCTGGCTTAAGAAGTTTGTTCAGGAAAACCCCTACAACGTAGGCCTTGACTCAGCAATTCTTATGAATCCTCAGACATGGGTTGCTTCAGGTCACCTCGGCGGCTTCTCCGACCCTCTTATGGACTGTAAGGAATGTAAGACCCGTCACAGAGCCGACAACCTTATCGAGAATTTTGACGGCACCAATGTTGCAGGCTGGTCCAACGAGGAAATGAAAAACTACATAGATGAAAAGAACATCCCCTGCCCAGACTGCGGCGCACACAACTTTACTGATATCCGTCAGTTCAACCTTATGTTCAAAACCTTCCAGGGTGTTACCGAGGACAGCAAGAATGAGCTTTATCTCCGTCCCGAAACCGCACAGGGTATTTTCGTAAACTTTGCAAATATTCAGCGAACAACAAGAAGAAAGGTTCCCTTCGGTGTTGCACAGATCGGTAAATCCTTCCGTAACGAGATTACACCGGGTAACTTCATTTTCCGCGTTCGTGAATTTGAACAGATGGAGCTTGAATTCTTCTGCAAGCCCGGCACAGACCTTGAGTGGTTTGACTACTGGAGAGCATACTGCCGCGACTGGCTCTATTCTCTCAACATCAGGGAAGAAAACCTTCGTCTTCGTGACCACGATAAGGATGAGCTCTGCTTCTATTCAAAGGCAACAACAGACTTCGAGTACCTTTTCCCCTTCGGCTGGGGCGAGCTTTGGGGCGTTGCCGACAGAACAGACTACGACCTTACACAGCACATCAATACCTCAGGCAAGGCACTTGATTACTTTGACCCCACCACAAACGAAAGATATATCCCCTATGTTATCGAGCCCTCTCTCGGCGTAGAAAGACTTTTCCTTGCCGTTATGACCGAGGCTTACGACGAGGAGATTGTTGACGCAGAAAAAAACGACACAAGAGTTGTGCTTCACTTCCACCCTGCACTTGCACCCATCAAGGCAGCAGTGCTTCCCCTTTCAAAGAAGCTCAACGCTGAAGCAGAGAAAGTTTACCATCAGCTTTCAAAGAAGTTTATGACCGAGTTTGACGATGCAGGCTCAATCGGTAAGCGTTACCGCCGTCAGGACGAAATCGGCACACCCTTCTGCATTACCTATGACTTTGAATCGGCAGAGGACGGCTGTGTAACAGTCCGTGACCGTGACACAATGCAGCAGGAAAGAGTCAAAATTGACGAGCTTGTTGCTTATATTGAAGCAAAGATGGAGTTCTGATTTAAGTAGTCAGTAGCCAGTAGTCAGTAGTCAGGAAGTAGTAAGGAAACCGCCCCTGAAAGGGCGGTTTTTTTAGGGCCAGGTTGCGCCTGCGGCGCAGGAAAATTACCCTCTCAGTCAACCTTCAGTTGACAGCTCTCCCACAGGGAGAGCCAAGAAAAACAAACCGGAAATCGCCCTTGCCTCTCCCATCGGGAGAGGTGGCAGACCAAAGGTCTGACGGAGAGGGGCACTTCGCAATCGCGCCCGACAGCGTTGAAACGATGAAGGTTGTTTCCCGCCAAATTAAACAGTACAAAAAGCAGGTGTTTCAGTAAAATGAAATCACCTGCTTTTTTCTTTTTTTGTAGTAAAGATAAACTATTCTTGGCGGGGAAAGGGTTGTTTCTTGAACCTTGTAAAAGCGGATACAATCGGAGCGAAGCGACCCTCAATTCCGAATTGTCCCGCGTTTCTCATCTTTTGCTTACAGGGTAGCCGTCTTCATATTCTATGCTTTTATCAACGGTCAAATCAACAGCCTCGTCATCAAGGTTGCCCGTGTATAAAGGGTGAAGTCTGTAAGCAAAGGGATAAAGCTCACCGCTTTGTGCGGTTATTCTTTCGCTGTTCATAACCGTTTTTACAAAGCCTGCAGTGTTGTAATACTGAAAGGGGATGAAGGTACGCTGTCTTACCGTTGAGGCATAAAGCCTTGTTATATTCTCAGGGTCAGCAATACTCATATATACAGAATAGTATACTCTCTGATTTTTTTCTTCGCGATATTCAAAGCCAGAGGGATAGTTTGAGATATTATCTAAATAACAGACGAAAAACGGCTCTGCGGTGTATTTTTTTCCCTTTTCTTCGGTAATTATGCCAACATATGCTTCAGCGGCCTTGGCGTTGAAGGGAATAACCCCGCCGGCCCAGGGTACATAGTAAAAGCCCTTGCGGTAAAGACCCTTTATACTGTCGGCGTAATGGCTTTCAATATAGCAAAGCAGTCTTACATCATAGTTGCCCTCATGCTTTTTATCGGGAATGAAAAACCAGTAATACCAAAGGTCGCTTTGTGCTCCGGTTTCAAACAAGCTGCCGCCCATTGAACCGCCGTCAGCACCAAAGGTTACAAATTCAGCATCCTTGTATTTTAAAATTTCGCTGTCGGGCAGGTCCTCAACAATCTGCGGGTCAACATTCCACTTGAGCATTTTTTCTCTAATCTTGTCGGCTTGCTTCTGCTGATTTTCGCTCACATCGTGAATAACAAGCTCGGTTTTGACGGGTGCCATAGTTGATGAAGCGTAGCAGAAAATGAGCACGGCACCCGCAATAACGGCCGCAACAGATGCGAAAACGGCACAGTGCTTTTTGTCATTGGGCAGAATACCGTATTCACTGTCAGCATCCCAAAGAATATTGCGCATACGGATAAGCTGAACGGTGCCGTAAAAAAACATAAATATAATAACAAAGGGCAGAATGAAGTCGGAAAAATCTCCCTCAATCTCCTCACCGTCTGAAAGGATAACAAGAAATGTGCTCAGGCCGAGGATTAACAGATGGTAAAGCAGGCACCGGAAAAAATGCGGCTCCTTATGCTCATCATTCAGGTAGGGATCATAAAATTTATCAAGCCCCACAAAAAGGAAAATCCAGAAAAATCCCTGCAGAACAAAGACTGAGACGGTAACACCGCACCTTATGTAGGGGTTAAGGTCTCTGCCAATCTGCATACAGTAAAGGGCAACCATAGTAAGAACATAAAGGTTGAAAGAATGAAAGGCCCTTTCCATAGTGCGGTTCATTTTTCTCATTCTCAAAAGGGCAGAGAACATAAACAGTATGCCAATGCCGAAAAGAATGTCGTTAACAATACCGTTTATAAAAAAATTCATACAGACGTAGCCTGCAATAAGCGAGAAAAATGCTGAGCTCATTGACTTGAGAGGCGAGGCCGAATTGACTGCCGCAAGGCGGTAGGCCAGTGCCTTGCCGTCACCCATTTTTGCAATGGCATCTGCCTTTGCCTCCTCCTCGGTCATACCTACGGCGAGGTTTCTTTCAAGGTTATCCTCAAGGTGGCAAAGCAGCTCTTCCATAATCTCCTCGCGCCTTGGCTTTGATTTAATACCCTTGCATATTTCGTTTATATATTCCGTAAATTCAGGCTGTAGCATGGGCGGCACCTCCCAATACCTTGGAAACGGCTGTGGAATACTCCTTCCATTCTTTGTTCTGCTTTGCGAGCTCCTTAAGGCCCTTGTCGGTGATTTTGTAGTATTTTCTGCGCCTTACGGTTTCACTTGCCTCGCTCCAGTAGCTTTCAAGCATTCCGTTTTTTTCAAGCGAGTGCAAAATGGGATAAAGGGTCCCCTCATTCATCTGAAAAACATCGTCAGAAAGATTTGCCACGGTGCGGATAATCTGATATCCGTAAAGGTTTTCCTTTGAAAGCACGCTTAAAACAAGCATTGCGGTGCTTCCCTTGGCCAATTCCTTGCTTATATTCACGAAAAACGCCCCCTTTTAATTTTATATTTAGAGTGCCCTCGAGTATCTATGCCTCGAGTATCTATGTACAATATAGCATCGGGAGGCCTGTTTGTCAAGCTTTTTAAAAAAAATAATGAAAAACAGTTGACTTTTACCTTGGGTTAAACTGTAATATAAGTGTACCGAAAAACAAAAGGGGGTACATTTTAATGAAAATGAAGGACGTTATAGCTGAAACGGGACTTACGGACCGTGCAATAAGACTTTATATAGAAAACGGTCTTGTGTCACCCTCCTGCCGGGAGTCCTATACGGGCAGAAGAAATATTGACTTTACCGAGGAGGATATTGAAGAGCTTTCAAACATCGCAATTTTACGCAAGGCCGGCTTTTCAATAGGTGAAATAAAAGAGCTGCGGGTTGATGAGCAAAGCTGTCGCAGAGTGCTTGATGAGTTTATGAAAAAAACATCTGAACGGATTAAAAGCGACAAAGAGGTGCTTCAAAAGCTTGAAGCCGTTGCAGAAAGCGAAAACGTTACAATCAAAACAATCTGTGAGAGTCTTAATGCGGTTACAAAGGAAAAGGAAATACCGAAGGCAGATACAAAACGCAGGTTTGGCGAAAAAACGGAAAAGATTTTTTTCACCGTGCTTGCTTCGGCGGGACTTATTTATATTTTCGGGTGTATTCTGTACAGTGTGCTTGTATGTAAATTTAACTATGATTATCTCTATCCTACAATAAGAAATGTTGATTTCTACTTTTTTGTAAAGTTGCTTATTGTTCTGTTTACGGTAATAAGCTGTGTTTATCTTCTTTACACCTACCGTAAAAAAACACTTTCGACAGGCAGAAAAAAGAGGCTTATAACAAGCCTTACTCTTTCGGTAATCTCTGCATTTTTTTGCTGGTGCTTCTTTTTCTGCACCTTGTGGACTCTGTTTTCATCAAATGCCTGCTCGAAAACAACTGACCCGAAAAATTATCTTGTGCTTGATGAATGTATAACAGAAAGTACCATAACCGAATTTTTTCCTTATAAAATAGACGGCTATGCAACCCACAGTCACGGCGGCAACGATTTGTTGATTGATTTTCCGGATACTTATCCAAATAGCACAAAATATTACTATAAACACTTCTGCGACAATTTTGGCGGAGGCGGTTTTACGGAAATAAACGTTGAGTGGAAGCTTTTGGATAAATATAAAAAGTACAGTGATTTCGATAGTTTCTACAAGGCTCACAAGAAAAAATACTTAAAAATGCAATTCGGTAAACCTGTTACAGTAATAACTAAGGGTGACTGGCAATGCATTTACTATGATGATACCTCTGAGGATGATTGGGACGAGGGGTATACTTACAGAATTTTTGCTTATAACGATAAAACTGAAACTGTTCGCTTTATCTTCGCTTCACGGTATATATTCGATGATCCTATGGTTAATAACGGATATAAAGAAATTGTCCCTGAATTTACAAAACTTGAATGGTAAAGCAAAAAAAGCAGGTGTAGAGTGAACACTTGCTTTTATAGCATACTTCACCTAAATCTGCGCGGAAAAATCGGAATTCGTAATTAAGGGTCGCTTCGCTCCGATTGTATCCGCTCTGTCGGGCGCGATTGCGCATTGCAAATTTTCTATCCTTGCCCCTAAAAAAACCGCCCGAAAGGGCGGTTTCCTTACTACTTACTACTTCCTTCCTACTGACTACTAACTACCGGCTGCTTTTTCGCCGCAAAGCGGCAAAACTCCGCCATACAGCATTTTTCACACCGTGGCTTGCGTGCAACACAAACAGCTCTGCCGTGAAGCACCGCCCTGTGACAGAAATCGTTGCTCTTTTCCGGGGCAATGATTTTTTTCAGCTCAAGCTCAACCTTTTTCGGGTCTTTGGTGCTTACAAGGCCAAGGAGATTTGTGATTCTTATAAGGTGAGTATCCGCAACAATCGCGGGCTGACCGTAAACATCACCCATAATCAGGTTTGCCGTTTTTCTTCCTATACCCGGAAGTGAGGTAAGCTTTTCTATTGAATCGGGAACTTTTCCGCCGAATTCATCCCTTATTTTTATTGCAAGACCCTTTATGTCGCTTGCCTTCTGACGGTAAAAGCCGCAGGAAAAAATTATTTTTTCAATGTCCCTTTCATCTGCCTCACAGTAGCTTTCAAGGGTGGGATATTTGCTGAAAAGGGCAGGTGTCACCTTGTTTACTCTTTCATCGGTGCACTGTGCCGAAAGCCTTGTTGCAATTAAAAGCTCAAGGGGATTTGAGGCAACAAGAGAGCAGAGTGCGTCGGGATATTCCTTTTCAAGTGCCGCAACACAAAAGGCGGCACGCTGTTTTTTTGTCACATTTACCATTCCTTTATTATATAAATCGTATTTTATGCGCCGCAGACGCCCCTTGGCCCTGCGAAGCTCTGCTTCGCCCTGACTACTGGCTACTGACTACTGCCTACTTTAAATTCCTTCTCCAATGAAAAAGGTACTGCTGTGCAATGCCCTCGTTGCCCTTGAAAATAGCGGGTAGTCCCTCGGGGTACATCTCTGCCATAATCCGCTTTACCCACACATCAACGGGAAAGGCTTCTATTCTTCCGAAGCCGTAAAGCAGTGTACATTCTGCCACCTTTGCACCCACACCCTTGATTTTGCAAAGCTCAATGCGCGCTTCTTCAATAGGCATTTTTTCTATTTCACTGAGAGATATTTCTCCGTCGTTGAGCTTTTTTACCGCATCGGCAATATATTTTGCACGGAAGCCTGCGCGCAAGGGGGCAAGCTCCTCTGCAGTAATGCCCTTTAATTTTTCATATGAGGGAAAGGAGTAGTCCTCATCGCTGAGCTTATCACCGAAGGCTGTGCAGAGACGGTCTATTATGCCGGAAATTCTGGGAATGTTGTTGTTCTGCGAAATTATAAAGGAGCAAAGTGCCTCCCAGCTGTCCTGCCTGAGTATTCTTATGCCCTCATATTCACCGTAGGCCTTTTTAAAGCTTTCATCGCCGCAAAGTCCCTCACATATTTTTTTGTAATCCCTTTTAAGGTCAAAATATTCCTCAATAATTTTTTCCGTTTCCTCATCAGTGTTTTTAAAAATCACCGTGCTGCCTTTTTGCTCAATATCAATTATTTTTCCTTTCACAACTCCGTGAAAGCTGCCGTCCTCTTTTTTTCTCCAACGGAAGGCCTGACCGCAGAAAAGCGTTGCTTCCACATTGAGGCAGGAAATTTCTTTCAAAACCGTGTTTTTCTCTATCTTTCCCATTTTCATACCTATTTTCCTTTTTAACTTGCAGAGTTATTATACCATAATTCGTACTTAAAATCAACTACAAGGCAAATTTGAGGCATTTTATGAAAAAACACTTGCAACTTGACTTTTTTTGTGCTATGATTATAGAGTATGTAATTATGTTTTTTTATCTTTATTTTTATATATTTATTATATATATTACAGACAGAGACAGACTTTAAAAATTTATACAGGAGGTTAAATATGGATTCTTTTGCTGAAATTTGGCAGCTGGTACAGCAGGAGCTTAAGGCTCAGGTGACCGAGGTTGCCTACAACGTGTGGCTCAGTCCCCTTGAATTTGTAAAATTCGAAAACGATACGGTTTATCTTTCAATCAGTGAATTTAAAAAGAATATTATTGCAGATAAGTTTATGAACACTCTCACCGGTGCCTTTGAGGCAATACTCGGCTTTAAGGTGGATATTGTGTTTATGGTTCCCGGTGAAACCAAGGCTCAGGAAAAAGCCGAGGCTCAGGAAACCTCATCCTTTGAGCACGATTACACCTTTGACAATTTCATCACGGGTCCCTCAAACCGCTTTGCCCATGCGGCGGCACTCAACGTTGCAAACAATCCCGGCATTACCTACAACCCTCTTTTCATTTACGGCCATTCGGGTCTTGGCAAAACCCATCTTCTGCTTGCAATAATGAACGAAATCAAGCAGCAGCGTCCCGAAGCAAAAATAATTTACACAAGCGGTGAGCTTTTTACAAACGAGCTTATTTACTATATCGGAAATCATAACACCTATGCTTTCCACGAAAAGTACAGAAACTGCGACGTTCTTCTTGTTGACGATATTCAGTTTATCGCCAAAACGGAAACAACCCAGGAGGAATTTTTTCACACCTTCAATGCCCTTAAGAATAACGGCAGTCAGATTGTTCTCACCTCTGACCGTCCCCCGAGAGAAATGATGACCCTTGAGGAAAGACTTCGCACACGCTTTGAAATGGGCCTCATTGCAGACGTGCAGCCGCCCACACTTGAAACAAGAATGGCAATTGTAAAAAAGAAGTCTGACGACCTTAATATTATCCTTGGTGACGATGTTATCAAATACATTGCAGAAAACATCAAAAAGAATATCCGTCAGCTTGAGGGTATAGTTAAAAAAATATGTGCTTACCGCGACGTTGAGGGCTCAAGCCCCAGCATTGCAGTTGCAAAAAGAGCAATAAGCGATATTATAAACGACAGTCAGCCTACCCCCGTAACCGTGGAAAATATTATAAACGAGGTTGCACGCACCTTTGATGTTTCAGCCGCTGACATACGCTCTTCAAAAAAGAGTGCAAACATTTCTCTTGCACGCCAGGTTGCCATTTATATTGTTGACCGCGTTACGGGCCTTTCACTCAAGGCAATCGGTAACGAGTTCGGCAACAAGCACCACTCAACCATTATCTATTCCCTTAAGGAAAGCAAGGCAAAAATTGAAAAGGATGTTACACTTAAGGCCACCGTTGAGGACATTATAAAAAACATCAACGAGCAGTAAGTTATCCACAAACTTTTACACATTCCACATTTAATTATCAACATTTCAAACATCCGCTTTTTTACAGTGTTGAAAGAAAGAAAAATTACACAATTCCCTTAACATAAAAAAATCGGCCGGAAGCCCTTTTATACCTGGTAAAAAATGTGTTTTCCACCTTTTCAACACCACCTACTACTACTACTATTATTTATCATTCATTTCATACCGAAAAACGAAAGGAAGAGATTTTATGAAAATCATTTGCGACAGTGCTGAACTTGCAAAGGCCGCCTTCAGCGTTCAGAGAACAGTTTCCGGAAAATCAACCATCCCCTCGCTTGAAGGTATTCTCATTGAAGCCTTTGAGAATAAAATAAAGCTTACGGGCTATGACCTTGAGGTAGGCTCAACGGTTATTATTGACGGCGACGTAAGAGCAGAGGGAAAAATAGTTCTCAATGCAAAAAATTTCTGCGATATTCTCAGAATGGTGCCCGACGACAGCATCTCTATTGAAACAGACGACAGAAACATTGCCAAAATAAAAAGCGGCGAAGCAGATTATTCAATCATTGCAACCAATGCAGAGGATTATCCCGAGCTTCCCACTCTCAATAAATTTTCACCCGTTGTTGTTGAGCTCGGTCTTCTTAAGGATATGATTAAAAAGACAATCTTTTCCGTTTCAACGGGAGAAAGAAATCCCGTACACAACGGTGTTAAGTTTGAAATTTCTCAGAACAAGATTGTTCTTGTTGCCGTTGACGGTGCAAGACTCGCCGTACGCCGTGAGGAAATCAACTATGACGAGGAGCAGAACGGTCAGCTTAACTTTGTTGTTCCCGCAAAAACTCTCGGTGAAATTCAGAAAAATACAAGTGACGACGATACTCCCATTGAAATAAAGGTAGGAGACAGACACATTATCTTCAGCATCGGCGAATATAAAATCATTTCCCGTCTTCTTGAGGGTAACTTCCTTAACTATAAATCAGCAATTCCCATCAGCTGTGAAACAAAGATTATTGTTGAAACAAAGAGACTCATTGAAAGCATTGAAAGAACCTCACTTATCATTACGGATAAGTCAAGTCCTCTTCGTCTTATTGTGGAAAACAATGTGCTCAAGTTTTCATCCGTTACTGCACTCGGTACGGCAAGCGACAAAATGAGTGCCGATATAGAAGGAAAAAACATTGAAATCGGCTTCAACAACCGCTTTGTGCTTGACTGCCTTAAGGTGTGTGATGTTGAAAACATTAAAATTGAAATGATAAGCGCAAATCAGCCCATCACCTTCTCACCCCTTGAGGGAGACCACTTCTTCTTCCTTATTCTTCCCGTAAGGATATAATTGAAGTAGTAAGTAGTGAGTAGTAAGTAGTAAGGGATTATAGGGCCGAGGGCCGCAAGTCAATTCGGAATGCGGAATTAGGAATTGACTCCCTCCGTCAAAATCTTCGATTTTGCCACCTACCTCAAAGAGAGAGACTGCCTTCCTCCCTGAGGAAGGGGGACCGCTTGCGGTGGAAGGAGTCAGTAGCGCCGCCGCTTCGGCGGCTAAGATAAAAGATAACGGATAATAAATAAGCAAACAGAGATGATATAAAATGAAAATTACCGTAAAGGTTAAAAAGAAAGAAGAAAAGGATGTTTTTATAACAACCGAAAACATCCCTCTTGACAAGGCTCTTAAGTTTTCCGGCATTGCCGGTACGGGCGGTCAGGCAAAAATGCTCATTCAGGACGGACTCGTAAGGGTAAACGGTGAGGTATGCCTTTCAAGAGGAAAAAAGCTCAAGGCAGGAGATTGCTTTGAGTTCAGTAACGTTATATACGGCATAAAGAGCAAATAAACGGCGGAGAAATAAAGATGCTTGTAAATCAGCTTGAGGTAAAAAATTTCAGAAACATTGAATATACGGGTATTGAGCCCTGCGACGCAGTAAATATAATTTACGGTGAAAACGCACAGGGCAAAACAAATCTGCTTGAAAGCATCTGGCTTTTTACCGGCTGCCGCTCCTTCCGCGGCTCAAGGGACAGTGAGGTTATAAGCTTTAACAGCAGCAAGGCCAACCTTTATATGGATTTCAATGCCTTTGACAGAGACCAGAGCGCATCGCTTGAAATAAGCGAGGGAAGAAAATTCATACTAAACGGCATAAAAATGAAATCATCAAGTCAGATTATGGGCGAGTTTTTATGTGTTGTGTTTTCTCCCGTTCACCTTTCCCTTGTTAAAGAGGGACCCTATGAAAGAAGGCGCTTTCTTGACGTTGCCATAAGTCAGCTCAAGCCCAAATATGCAATAACCCTTTCGCAGTACAACAAGGCGATAGCACAGCGCAACATTCTTTTAAAGGACGTTGCCTATCACAGTGAGCTTTACGATACCCTTGATATATGGGAGGACAGAATAGCCTTCTTCGGCTCTGAAATTATAAGGCAGAGGCTCGGCTATATAAACAAGCTTTCACTTTATACCGATGAAATTTATTCCGGCCTTTCAAATGAAAGAGAGAAGCTTGAAATAGGCTATGTTCAGCAGGCAATAATAGGCGGCGACAGCAAGCAGGAGCTTTATGAAAACCTTAAGGCTCAGCTTTATGCCTCACGTAAAAACGACCTTATTACCGGTTCAACCTCTGTAGGTCCGCACAGAGACGACCTTTCCATAAAAATTGACAGACTTTCTGCAAGAAGCTACGGCTCTCAGGGTCAGCAGCGCTCGGCCGCTCTTGCACTCAAATTGGGTGAAGCGGCAGTTATCAAAAATTTCAGCGGTGAACAGCCCGTTGCTTTGCTTGATGACGTTATGAGCGAGCTTGACGTAAACAGGCAGAACTATATTCTTAATCACATAAGGGACTGGCAGGTATTCATCACCTGCTGCGACCCCGCAAACGTAATGCAGCTTAAAAACGGAAAGAGGTTTATGATGCAGGGAGGAGTGGTGAAGTAAGGAAGGGCCGAGGGCCAAGAGCCAAGGGCCGAGTTAAGGTGAAATCAGATATGAAAAATTACAGAGATCTTATTGTATGGCAAAAAGCTATGGATTTGGTTGAAGAAGTTTACAAAATAACAGAATTTTTGCCAAATGAAGAAAAAGCAAAGTAAAAGCTTTACTGTACTCGGCCCTTGGCCCTTATGCAGTTGAAAGGAAAAGCTTATGTACATTCACTTAGGAAACAAAACCGTAATAAATTCAAAGGAAATAATCGGCATTTTTGACCTTGATACCGCAACGGTTTCAAAAAGGACAAGAGATTTCCTTAATAAAAACGAAAAGAAAAATAACATTATCCTTGTGTCAGAGGAAATTCCCCTTTCCTTTGTTGTTTGCGATAATGATAAAATATATTTTTCCCCTGTTTCAAGCAATACCCTTAACAAAAGAACAGAGGAAAGCTTTAAATAAGTAAAATATTAGTTCTATATAAAGAGAAACGGAGGTATTAGCCATGGATGAAATCAAGGCTAACGCTGAAAATCAGGAAGTAAAGGTAAATGAAGAGGCAGTAACAGAAGCTATTGAAACAATGAACACCGTTGTTACCGAAGAATATACTGCCGATGCTATCCAGGTTCTTGAGGGACTTGAGGCTGTAAGAAAGCGTCCCGGTATGTACATAGGTTCAACCGGTCCCAGAGGGCTGCACCACCTTGTTTATGAAATTGTAGACAACTCAATTGACGAGGCACTTGCAGGCTACTGTACTCACATTGAGGTCGAAATTCTTCCCGGAGATATTATCACCGTAAGAGATAACGGCCGCGGTATTCCCGTAGGCATAAACGAGCAGCAGGGTCTTCCCGCAGTTACCGTTGTTCTTACCGTGCTTCATGCCGGCGGTAAATTCGGCGGCAGCGGCTATAAGGTATCCGGCGGTCTTCACGGTGTTGGTTCATCGGTTGTTAACGCCCTTTCGGAATGGATGGAGGTTGAGGTTTCTCAGAACGGTCACATCCACCATCAGCGCTTTGAAAGAGGTAACATCAAAACCGACCTTACCGTTATCGGCGATACAAACGAAACGGGTACGTTTATCCGCTTCAAGCCCGATGCGGAAATTTTCCGTGAAACAACCGTTTACGATTATGAAACTCTTCAGCGTCACTTAAGAGAGTCTGCCTTCCTCAACGCAGGCCTTTCAATCACTCTCACAGACAGACGTGACGAGGAAAACATTGTTGAGGACGTGTTCTGCTATCAGGGCGGTCTTTCATCCTTTGTTGAGCATATCAACGAAAGCAGGGGACTTACCCCCATTCACGAAAGACCCATTCATTTTTCAACCGTTGTGGGCGACAGAAGTGCCGAGGTTGCGCTGATGTATAACGACGGCTATAACGAAACAATGCTCTCTTACGCCAACAACGTTAACACCGTTGACGGCGGTACACACGAAACAGGCTTCAAAACCGCACTTACAAAGGTATTCAATGAATACGGCAAAAAATATAACTACCTCAAGGATGCGGACAAAAAGCTTTCCGGTGAGGACTGCCGTGAGGGTCTTGTTGCAATCATTTCCGTAAAGCTGACAGAGGCTCAGTTTGAAGGACAGACAAAGGGCAAGCTCGGTAACACGGACATTACAAAGCTTGTTTCAAACACGGTTTATGAAAAGCTTTCGGATTTCTTTGAGGAAAATCCCGCAGTTGCAAAGGCTATTATTTCAAAGTCTCTTGATGCTTCACGCGCAAGAGAGGCCGCAAGAAAGGCAAGAGAGGCCGCAAGAAGAAAGTCTCCCCTTGAAAGCAACTCACTTCCCGGTAAGCTTGCCGACTGCACCGAAAAGGACCCCACAAAAACAGAAATCTACATCGTAGAGGGTGACTCTGCAGGCGGCTCTGCAAAGGAAGGCAGAGACAGAACAATCCAGGCAATTCTTCCTCTCTGGGGTAAAATGCTCAACGTTGAAAAGTCAAGACCCGACAAGGTTATTTCAAACGAAAAGCTTCTTCCCGTTGTAACGGCACTCGGTGCAGGCTTCAACGAGGAGTTTGATGTCAACAAGCTGCGTTACCACAAGGTTGTAATTATGGCCGATGCCGACGTTGACGGTGCTCATATCAGAACGCTTTTGCTCACCTTCTTCTTCAGATATATGCGTCCTCTTATTGACGGCGGCTTTGTATATATCGCTCAGCCTCCCCTTTACAAATTAAGCAAGGGCAAAAAGCACGAATATGCTTACTCCGATGAGGAAAGAGACGAAAAGCTTGCCGAAATGCCCGGCGCAGACATTCAGCGCTACAAGGGTCTTGGTGAAATGGACCCCGAGCAGCTTTGGGAAACAACAATGAACCCCGAAAACAGAATAATGCTTCGTGTTACCCTTGAGGATGCAATGCAGGCAGACGAAACCTTTTCAATCCTTATGGGTGACAAGGTTGAGCCCAGACGTGAGTTCATTGAAAAGAACGCAAAATACGTTCAGAATCTTGACGTTTGATAATAAGGGCCGAGAGCAGGCATCTTAATTTCTAATTAACTAAGGAACTGATAAAAAAATGACACCCTATGCAATAATAATCAAACAAAACAGAGTTGTCCTTCAGCAGAGCCTTATGCTGTGGCAGAGAAGGTACGGAATTTTATCCGGAAAAAAATTCCTCTTTTCCTCAATACCCCTCATTTCTGTTTTTTCGGTAATTTATGCGGCAGTAACCGTTATTTTTGAAAGCGGCTTTTCTCTCATTTCCCTTTTTAGCGGAATAGTGATGAATATGCTTATTCTTGCATTTCTTATGTATCTTACTGCCCTTAAAACCGTTAAGGATTATGCCCTGACGGCAAGAGAGGAAAATGTTCAGCTTCTCATTAACGAGGACACTCTTGAAATAACAACGGCTTTTTCAAAAGAGGTTGTTCCCTTTGGTGAAATTGAGCTTTGCTTTGAAAAGAATTTTCTTCTCACGGTAATCACCGATAAAAACGCATTCCCCCTCGGCATTTCAAAAATGCACCTTGTAAAGGGAGATTACGACACCTTCACCTCACTTTTAAAAAGCAAGGTGCCCTACGTTTATGAAAAGAGAGGGGAGAACTGATTATGAAATATTTTTCTCTCAGCTTTAATCTGAAAAAAGAGGATTACGATGCCTATTATAAGGATTTCGGCAAGGGGCTTTTGCTTAATCAGCTCAAGCGCTCACTTATAACCCTTGTTTTTATGGCTATTCTTACCGTGCTTTATATTTCGGTGGAAACTCCCGGGCTTATGGTTACCGTTGTTTTCATTGCGGCTGTAACGGTTATAATGCCCCTTAGCTATTCAAAAAAGCTGGCTGTTTCGCTCCTTTCTGCAAGAAGCAACAAAAAAATTAACAGATACGATTTTTTTGCCGACCACATTGAAATTCACATTGATGCAGACGAAAGCAGCAAGGCTTCTACAGAAAAGCACCTTAAAATGAACGGCTTCGTTTCCGTTGCCGAAAGTGAAAAATGCTTTTACTTTTCCTATATGAACGCAAGAGTGCTCATCATTCCAAAAAGAGTGCTTGACGGTGAAAAGTACGGAATGATTAAAAACCTTATTGACAATTATTTTTCAAATGTTTATATGGCAGTGTAAATAAAGAAGGGCCGAGGGCCGAGTAGTAAGCAGTAAGGGTTTTCCCTTTTATAAAAAGATATAATTTCAAATGCCGCAGGGTGTTATCTTGCCCCCGGCTTTCAAAAAGTACATCAGAAACAAGATGGTGATAATATGGAAAATTTAAACTATGAAAATCAGACCATAATTGACGTTGACCTTAACAGAGAAATGCGCAAGTCATTCCTCGACTACTCAATGTCGGTTATTACCGCCCGTGCACTTCCCGACGTAAGAGACGGCCTTAAGCCCGTTCACCGCCGTATTCTTTACACCATGCACGAAAACGGACTTTATCCCGAAAAGGCTTACCGTAAGTGCGCCGATACCGTAGGCTCCGTGCTCGGCTCCTACCATCCCCACGGCGACGCCTCCGTTTACGATGCAATGGTAAGGCTTGCACAAAAGTTCTCAACAAGATACATTCTTGTTGACGGTCACGGTAACTTCGGCTCAGTTGACGGTGACCCCCCGGCTGCTTACCGTTATACAGAAAGTAAAATGAGTAAAATCTCCATGGAGATGCTTACCGATATTGACAAGGATACGGTTGACTTTGCTCCCAACTATGACGACCGTCTTAAGGAGCCCACCGTTCTTCCCTCACGCTTCCCCAACCTTCTTGTAAACGGCTCAACGGGTATCGCAGTAGGTATGGCCACAAACATTCCGCCCCACAACCTCGGCGAGGTTATTGACGGTATGTGCTATTACATTGATAACCCGGATGCAGAGCTTGATGAGCTTATGCAGTTTATCAAGGGTCCCGACTTCCCCACAGCAGGTATTGTTATGGGCAGAGCGGGCATCAGAGCCGCCTATGCAACGGGCCGCGGCAAGATTGTTGTAAGAGCAAGAACGGAAATTGTTGAAGGCAAAAACGGCCGCTTCCAGATTGTTGTTACGGAGCTTCCCTATCAGGTAAACAAGCGCCGTCTTATTGAAGCAATGGCAGACCTTGTAAAGGACAAGAAGATTGAAGGCATCGCCGACATCAACGACTATTCAAGCCGTGAGGGTATGCGCCTTGTTGTTGACCTTAAAAGAGATGCAAACCCCCAGGTTGTGCTCAATCAGCTTTTCTCATTTACACAGCTTCAGGTTTCCTACGGTATAATTCTGCTTGCACTTGTTGACGGTGTACCCAGAATTCTTACCCTCAAGCAGATTCTTGACCATTACATCAACTTCCAAAAGCAGGTTATTGTAAGAAGAACACGCTTTGACCTTAAAAAGGCTCAGGAAAGAGCACACATTTTAGAGGGTCTTAAAATTGCCCTTGACTTCATTGATGAGGTTATTGCAATTCTCCGCGCTTCAAAGGACCAGGCCTCGGGTAAATTAAAGCTTATTGAGCGCTTCGGTCTTACTGAGGTTCAGGCAGATGCCATTGTAAAGATGCGTCTCGGACAGCTCACCGGCCTTGAAAGAGAAAAGATTGAGGAAGAATTAAAGGTACTCAAGGAAAAGATTGCAGAATTTATGGATATTCTTGCAAACGAATACAGAGTTCTTGAAATTGTTAAAACAGAGGCTCAGGCACTCTGTGACAGATTCAGAGACGAAAGAAGAACTGAAATTGCCGCCATCACCGGCGAGGTTGATATCGAAGACCTTATTCCCGAGGAGGAGTGCGTTTATACTCTTACCACCATGGGCTACATCAAGCGTCAGCCCGTTGAAGCCTATTCTCTTCAGAGAAGAGGCGGCAAGGGCATCAAGGGTATGACAAGAAGAGAAGAGGACGTTGCGGAAACAATGTTCACCTGCTCAAGCCACGATTATATTATGTTCTTTACAACAAAGGGCAAGGTATACCGTCTCAAGGGCTACGAGATTCCCGAGGGCAGCAGACAGAGCAAGGGCATGAACGTTGTCAACCTTCTTCCCCTTGAGGGCGATGAAAAGATAAGCTCAATGATAAGAGTGCCCGACTTCGGCGGCGAAGAAATCAAGTACCTTTGCATGGTTACAAGAAAGGGTATTATAAAGAGAACTGACCTTGAGCAGTATAAGAACCTGAGAAAGAGCGGCATTATCGCCATCAACCTTGACGAGGGCGACGAGCTTTCATGGGTATGGCTCACCGACGGTAATGACGATATTATTGTTGCAACAAGGCTCGGTATGTCAATCCGCTTCAATGAAAATGACTGCCGTCCCATCGGCAGAACTGCAAGAGGTGTAAAGGCCATTGAGCTTAAAGAGGACGACGAGGTTATCGGTATGTGCGTAATCGGTGAAAACGAAACCGATGAAAAGAAGGTGCTTACCGTTGCCGAAACAGGCCTTGGCAGACTCAGTGAGCATAACGAATACAGACTCCAGTCAAGAGCAGGTAAGGGTGTACTCAACTACCACACCGAAAAATACGGAAAGGTAGCCTCCGTTGCCCTTGTTTCACCCGAGGATGATATTATTACGATTTCATCTGACGGCATACTTATCAGAATTCCCGCTTCACAGATAAATATTGTTTCACGTACATCAAAGGGTGTAAGAGTAATGCGCCTTGCCGAGGGTGAAAGAGTGGTTTCCGCCATTGCGGTCAGAGAGGCCGGCAAAAAGGACGAGGAAGAGGAAGCTGAGGACTCTGAAGAGACACAGGGCGAAGGCACCGCAAGCGACGAAGGTGCAAAGGAAGAATAAATCGGTAACATTCCTTAAATTTTCGGAGGAAGTATATTTATGAAAAATAAAAAGACTTCTGTTTCAGATTTTCTGTGGAAGGATAAAAAGCACAGGGCAAAGAATATCTATTTTTTCCTCACGCTTTTTATCTGCCTTGCGGCCGTGCTTCTCGGCTTTGTAAACAGCAAGCTTGATATGCTTCAGATAGGCTCTGAGGCAGAAGAGGGCCAGACAAATCAGACCGTTGTTTACGACGAAGAGGAGCTTAAGCTTATGCAGGCCATAAGCGACGCAGGCGACCTTAACGATTTTGTCTACAAGTGGTCGGAAAACGGGGGAGAGCTTTATTCAAGCAAGAACGTTATAAACATTATGCTTTTCGGCCTTGACTCGGCAGATGCCCTTGAATACGGCGGCCGCTCTGACAGTATGATTCTCGTTTCTCTCAACAAGGAAACAAAGCAGATTAACCTTATCTCCTTTTTCCGCGATTCCTGGTGCTACACTAACGCCGGCGGCTACGATACCTTCAGTAAAATGAATGCATCTTATTATTACGGCGGCCCCGAGGGAGCAATTGATACCATTGAGAAAAACTACAAAATAGATATTGACTATTACGTTGCAGTTGACTTTTCATCCTTTGTGGGTGTGATTGACGCGCTGGGCGGTGTAACCGTTGAGGTGCAGGAATATGAGGCAGAGTATATCAACACAACCTCGAGTCAGCACATTGAGGCAGGCCCCGCTGTAACGCTTTCGGGCCGGGAGGCACTTGTATTTTCACGCATAAGATATAGTGACTCCGACTCAGACGTGAGCAGAACGAGAAGACAGAGAATGGTTATCACCGCTCTTATTGAAAGTGCAAAGGGTGCATCCGTAAGTCAGCTCAACGATGTGCTTGACCTGCTTTTACAGTATGTAAAAACAAACCTTACAAAAATGCAGATAATATCCTATGCCACACAGGGCGTTACAAACGGCTGGCTCAATTATGAAATAAAGCAGCACACCTTCTTAAGTGAGCAGGATGTTTTCAGAACAGACTGGGTCGGCGATATGTCAGTTGTTATAATTGACTATCCCCTTGCGGCGCAGAAGGTGCAGAACACACTTTACGGCAAAACGAACATTGAGCTTGATCCGGACAGAATAATAGCTTTTGATTTGCTTTAATAAAGAGGTATATATTATGGAAATGACAGTTGGTACAAAGCATGAGGTTGAAATAACGGTTACAGAAGCCGTTACCGCTGCAGCAATGAAAAGCGGCTCTCTGAGTGTGCTTGCAACACCTTATATGGTTGCACTTATGGAGCAGGCCGCAAGTGAGCTTTGCGACAAATTTGTTCCCGAGGGAATTTCAACCGTGGGCACGGCTCTCAACATTTCACACCTTGCTCCCACCCCCGTTGGTGCAAAGGTCAGGGCAACAGCAACCCTCACTTCCTTTGACGGAAGAAAGGCCTGCTTTGACGTTGAGGCTTACGATGAGGTCGGACTTATCGGCAAGGGTACCCATGAGCGCTTTACAATCAAGGCGGAATCCTTTGTGAAAAAGGCTCTTGAAAGAAGGGCGTAATACTATGTCCGTATATAAGGCAGTTATTTTTGATTTTGACGGCACGGTTGCCGATACGGGTGAGGGAATACTCAGAAGTCTGCAGTATTCCTTTTATGCTATGGGTCGCGAGGTTCCCGATATGAGTGACCTGAAAAGATTCATCGGCCCCCCGGTTTATTACAGCTATACCCATTTTTACGGCGTGAGCGAAGATGAGGTTGAGCTGTATATAAAAAAATACCGCGAAAGATATAAGGAAAAGGGCATCTATGAATGTGCGCTTTACGACGGTATGAGAGAGCTTATCCTTGAGCTGAAAAGCAGGGGAGTGAAGACGGGTATTGCTTCAAGCAAGCCCGAGCACCTTATTTACAGTGTGGCGGATTTTCTCGGCGTGACCGATTTGTTTGATGCCGTTGCAGGAGTTAAAAGTGACAACAGCAGACACAGCACAAAAAAGGATATAATTCTTGAAGCGATGGAAAAGCTTGAAGAAACCGACAGAGAAAAGGTGCTTATGGTGGGCGACAGATGCTTTGATATTGAGGGTGCCCGCGCCGCAGGAGTGAAAAGCTGCGGTGCACTGTGGGGCTACGGCAACAAAGAGGAATTTTTGGAGTATAAGGCAGATTTTATAGTAGAAAAGCCTCTTGATGTGCTGAAACTGCTTTAAATCCCCTTTTTAATTCTATATTAGAACTAAAACAGATATAAATATATGACACAGTGTCACATATTGGTTTATATTGAATGGATTTTGTAAAAACGATATATTATAGGACAAAACAAAATCCATTCAACAGAAAAGGCTGAAAATTACTGCAGTTTTCCACAACGGATGTGGAAAACCTTCTCAGATAACCTGATATAAAAAGGTCAGTGATGTTATGAAATATTTTGCAAAAGAATATGATGTAATTGTTATAGGTGCGGGTCATGCCGGAATTGAGGCAGGGCTCGCCGCCGCACGTTTGGGTGTAAGCGTGGGCGTATTCACAATCAATATGGACTGGGTAGGCAATATGCCCTGCAACCCTTCAATCGGCGGCACGTCAAAGGGTCACCTTGTGCGTGAGATTGATGCCCTCGGCGGCGAAATGGGCAAGGCGGCAGATGCCAACACTCTCCAGAGCCGCATACTCAATTTAGGCAAGGGCCCTGCCGTTCACTCCCTGCGTGCACAGATTGACCGCAGACATTACAGCGAATATATGAAGCACGTTATGGAATTGCAGGAGGGTCTTGAAATAGTCCAGGCTGAAATTACCGATCTTATATGCTGTGAGGACGGCAAGTGGCAGGTAACAACAATGCTTGAGGCCGAGTATAAGGCAAGGTGCGTTATACTTGCAACGGGCACCTTCCTTGCTTCAAAAATCTATGTAGGCGATGTTGTGTATGACGGCGGCCCCGACGGTATGTTTGCGGCAACAAAGCTCGGCGAAGCTCTTAAAAGGCTCGGCCTTTCAACAAGGCGCTTCAAAACCGGCACCCCCTCAAGAGTAAACAGAAGAAGCATCGACTTTTCGGGCCTTGAGCGTCAGGACGGTGACGAGCGAGTTGTCCCCTTCTCCTTTGACGGAAGGTACACCCCCGAAAACAAATTGCCCTGCTATATTACATATACCAACGAGGATACAAAGCAGGTCATTCTCGATAATATTCACCGCTCTCCCCTTTACAGCGGAAAAATAGACGGTGTAGGCCCGAGATACTGCCCCTCCATTGAGGATAAGATTGTGCGCTTTTCCGAAAAAAAGCGTCATCAGCTCTTTATTGAGCCCTGCGGTGAAAACACCGAGGAAATGTATCTGCAGGGAATGTCCTCCTCTCTTCCCGAGGATGTTCAGCTTAAATTCCTGCGTACAATCCCCGGCCTTGAAAACGTGCAGGTTATGAGAACGGCTTATGCCATTGAATATGACTGCGTTGACCCCCTTACCCTCAATGCGAGCCTTGAATTCAAGGATTTTCCCGGCCTTTTCGGTGCGGGACAGTTCAACGGCTCAAGCGGTTATGAGGAAGCGGCGGCACAGGGTCTCATTGCAGGCATAAACGCTGCGCAGAAAATTCTCGGCAAGGAATACCTTATCCTTGACAGAGCTTCGTCCTATATAGGCACCCTCATTGATGACCTTGTTACAAAGGGCTGCTCCGACCCCTACCGTATGATGACCTCGCGCTCTGAATACAGACTTATACTCAGGCAGGATAACGCCGATATAAGACTGACAAAATACGGCTACGATATCGGCCTTGTGGGAGAAGAAAAGTGGCAACGCCTGCAGAATAAGCTCAGGCTCATTGAAGAGGAAAAGGAAAGAATCTCCCTTGTTTCCGTGCCTATGAGCAAGGAAATCGACGAGCTTCTTGTTTCACGTGGAACATCGCCCCTTGTTACGGGCTGCAGAATTTCAGAGCTGCTTAAGCGTCCTCAGCTTGATTATGAGTCACTGAAGGACTTTGACCCCGACAGACCCGACCTTCCCTATGAGATATTTGAGCAGGTTGAAATCAGTATAAAGTACGAGGGCTATATAAAGCGTCAGCTTGCCCAGGTTGAAGAGATGCGTCGCCTTGAGGTAAAGAGCCTTAAAATGCTTAAGGATTACAGTGAGGTAATAGGCCTGAGAAGCGAGGCACAGGAAAAGCTGAACAGAATCAGACCCGAAAATCTTGGTCAGGCATCAAGAATAAGCGGTGTAAGCCCCGCTGATATTTCGGTATTGCTGATTTATCTTGCAAAAAACGGATTGAATTGAGGTAACAGCCATGGCAGATTTTATTTCAAAAAGCTTACTTAAGGAAAAAGCCGCCCTTTACGGAGTCGGCCTTGACGAAAAAGCTCTTGAGCGTTTTGATATCTATGCAAGGCTCCTTGTTGAATGGAATGAGAAAATCAACCTTACGGCAATTACCGAGCCCGATGAAATTGTTATAAAGCATTTTGTTGATTCTCTGAGCATCTTTTCCGCTGTTGATATCCCCGTGGGCTCAAGGGTGATTGACGTGGGTACGGGTGCAGGCTTTCCCGGTGTGGCAATGCTTATTGCACGACCCGACCTTGACATTACTCTTATGGACAGCACAAACAAAAAGCTGAATGTTATAAGGGATATGCTTGAAAATATCGGCCTTGAAGCAAATGTGGTGCACAAAAGAGCCGAGGAAGCAGGGCAGAGCAAGGATTTCAGAGAAAGCTACGACTTTGCAACGGCAAGAGCAGTATCAAACCTGCGCGACCTTTCAGAGTTCTGCCTGCCCTTTGTAAAGGTAGGCGGCACCTTTATTTCAATGAAAAGCGCAAAGGCTGACGAGGAAATTGAAGAGGGTAAGAAGGCGATTTCTGTTTTAGGCGGCAGAATAAGAGAAAAGAAAACCTTTAATCTTGAAGCGGCAGGGGAAAGAACGGTTATTTTAATCGAAAAGTCTTCGTCAACTCCTGCCAAATATCCCCGTCCTTCGGCAAAAATGGCAAAGAATCCTATCAGATAATCAAGAAAAATGCCCGACAAGGCAGAATAATGTAAAACGGTTTTTGTGGACAACCTTTCCTTACTGTGATATTCTTTACAGCAAGGAAAGGTTTTTTGCTTGGAGGAAACGTATGATAAAAGAAAAACCAAGGTCCGCAGGACAGGTTCTGCTGATACCGAATGAATTGATTTATCCCAACCCTAATCAGCCGAGAAGAACATTCAATCAGGAAGAGCTTGTAAACTTAGCAATAAGCATCCGTATGAACGGTATTCTTCAGCCGATTACCGTGAGAGAAACGGGGGAGGGCTATGAGGTTGTATCGGGCGAAAGGAGGCTTCGCGCCTCGAGGCTTGCCGGAATGCTTTCGGTGCCGTGTATTGTTATAGATGTAAACGACTTCAAATCAGCGGTCTATGCGCTTATCGAAAACCTGCAAAGGCAAAATTTAGGTTATTTTGAAGAGGCCGTTGCCATAGAAAGGCTGATGAAGGACTTCGGCCTTTCCCAGGAGGAGGCGGCAAAGCAGCTTGGAAAGGCACCCTCAACGGTTTCAAACAAGCTGAGACTTCTTTCACTTCAGCCCGAGGCAAGGGAGCTTCTTATGAAAAACGGCCTTTCCGAAAGACACGCGCGAGCCTTACTCAGACTCCCCGAGGATAAAATAATGCCCGTGCTTAAAAGGATAATTGAGCGTAAGCTGAACGTTACACAGACAGAGGCCTATATTGAGGAGCTGCTTGAAGAAAAAAACGGCAAAAGGAAGACGAAGACAATGTTCAGCGACGTGAAGATTTTCATAAAAACCATAAATCACGCCGTAGACACAATGAAAAGGGCAGGAATCAAGGCTGACGTTAAAAAGGAAGAAGAGGACGAGAGCTTTGTTTATCATATAAGGATACCTAAAAAGGAAATGTACAAGCAGTAAAAAGGTGGCAGCACCCTTTGGGTGATTCCATATATAATCATATCTTTCTCTTTCACACCCCACAAAGCAAAGGGCCGCATCTTCGGATGCGGCTCTTTGCTTTACAGTTTCACGTGAAACATACCTTTCTGCTATAATTCCGCATCCCGAGCTCCGAATTCCTTTGCGCCGCCGGGCGCAACCTCGGTCTTCGACTTTTATCCCTCATCAATCTACTCTCGGCCCTCAGTCCTTGGCCCTTAGTCCCATTATTCTTTACTTCAAAAAAATTCCCGAAATCCCTTTAAAATATCGAAATCTTATGCTATAATGATTGTTACATTAAAAATATCATCATAAAGAGGTGAAAAAATGGCAAAAACCGTAGCAATCGTAAACCAGAAGGGCGGCGTAGGCAAAACTACATCAGCAGTTAACCTTGCAGCTGCCATAGGATATAACGGTTATAAGGTTTTGCTTGTGGATATGGACCCCCAGGGCAATGCCACAAGCGGACTTGGTATAAATAAAAGGGAAATTGTTAAATCTACTTATGATATGACGGTAGGGGAGACAAAGGCGCAGGAGATTCTTAAAACCACCGGCTATGCCAATCTGAGCGTGCTTCCGTCAAATATGAACCTTGCAGGTGCCGAGCTTGAGCTTGTTGATATGGAAGACAGACAGGTAAGAATTAAAAATGCCCTTGCACCCATAAAGGCAGACTATGATTTTATTATTATCGACTGCCCCCCCTCACTCGGTCTTCTTACTGTAAACGTGCTTTGCGCAAGTGACAGTGTGATTGTTCCCATTCAGTGTGAGTATTATGCACTTGAGGGCCTTTCACAGCTGATGAATACAATCCGCCAGGTCAAGCGTCTGTATAATCCCCTTATTGAGCTTGAGGGTGTGTTGCTTACAATGTATGACGGCAGATTGAACCTTACTCAGCAGGTTGTAAACGAGGTTAAGAGATTCTTTCCTCAGAAGGTATACGGCAGCGTTATTCCCCGTAATGTGCGCCTTTCAGAGGCTCCGTCCTTCGGCAAGCCCGTGTACTATTATGACAGGTCATCAAAGGGCAGTACGGCCTATGATGATTTTGCAGTTGAATTTCTAAAAAAGAATAATAAAAAGGTAAAATAAAGGAGGCAAAAATATGGCTAAGAAGCAAAGCGGTCTCGGCAAAGGTCTTGATGCCCTTTTCCTTGACAACTCAACAACAGACGGCGACAAGCCTCTGAGGCTCCCCATTACTGAAATTGAGCCCAACAGGGACCAGCCCAGAAAGCATTTTGACGACGAGGCCCTTCAGGAGCTTTGTGACAGCATTAAAATCCACGGTGTTATTCAGCCCCTTGTTGTAAGACCCATTTCAGACGGCGGCTATCAGCTTATTGCCGGTGAAAGACGCTGGAGAGCATCGCGTATGGCAGGTCTTACCGAGGTTCCCGTAGTTATAAGGGAAATGAAGGAAAACGAGACCATGGAAATTGCTCTTATAGAAAATTTACAGCGTGAGGACCTTAACCCCATTGAAGAGGCAGAGGGCTTCCGCGTGCTTATGGATAACTACGATTTGACTCAGCAGGAGGCCGCCGAAAGGGTAGGTAAATCCCGCCCCGCCGTTGCAAACACAATGCGACTTCTCGCCCTTCCCGTCAAAACCCTTGACTATGTCAAGCACGGCAAAATTTCCGCAGGCCACGCAAGGGCCCTTCTTCCCCTTAATGAGGAGGCAAGAATAAACCTTGTAGCTGATGAGATTATAAGAAAGGGCCTTTCCGTAAGAGACGTTGAAAAGATGGTAAAGAACATCCTTTCCGACAAAAAGCAGAAGGAAAAGGACAAGGATAAGGAAAAGCAGAAGAGAGACCCCTTCTATGACGAGTGTGAAATCGCAATCCGTGAGGAGCTTGGCAGAAAGGCGGAAATTCACCTCAAATCTGCAAACAAGGGCACAATAGAAATAGAATTTTTCAGCAAGATGGACCTTCAGTCAATACTTGAGGCACTTGCAGGCAACTGATATAAAGGAGAGTAAATTAAAATGTTAGATATTAAGCTTATAAGAGAAAATCCCGAAAAAGTAAAGGCAGCCATGAAAACAAGAAACAAGGATATGGATGCCCTTGTAGACGAAATTCTTGAAATTGATGCTCAGGTAAGAGCACTTACACAAAAGGCTGACGCCCTTAAGGCAGAGCAGAATGCCGCAAGCAAAAAGATTCCTCAGATTAAAAAAGAGGGCGGCGATATCAGCGAAATTATGGCAAGAATGAACGAAATCAAGGAAGAGGTAAAGACCCTTGACGCCGAAAAGAACGAGCTTGCCGCAAAGCAGAAGACAATGATGTACGAATTCCCCAACGTACCTTCAGCTACAACTCCCGTGGGCAAGGATGACAGCGAAAACGTTGAAATCCGCCGCAACGGTGAGCCCCGCAGGTTTGACTTTGAGGCAAAGGCACACTGGGAAATCGGTGCAGACCTCGGTATTCTTGACCCCGAAACAGCCGCAAAGGTAACGGGCACACGCTTCCACTTCTACAAGGGTCTCGGTGCAAGGCTTGAAAGGGCAATCATCAGCTTTTTCCTTGATACACACACCGCTCACGGCTATGAGGAGGTATTTCCTCCCTTTATGGTCAACCGCGCTTCAATGACGGGTACGGGTCAGCTTCCCAAGTTTGAGGAGGATGCCTTCAGGCTTACAAACGATTACTTCCTTATTCCCACAGCTGAGGTTCCCGTAACAAATATGTTCAGAGACGATATTCTTGACGGCACAAAGCTTCCCATGAGCTTCTGCGCTTACTCTGCCTGCTTCAGGGCAGAGGCAGGCTCAGCCGGCCGCGACACAAGAGGCCTTATCCGTCAGCATCAGTTCAACAAGGTTGAGCTTGTTAAGTTTGTAAAGCCCGAGGAAAGCTACGCAGAGCTTGAAAAGCTTACAAACGATGCAGAAAGAGTGCTTCAGCTTCTCGGTCTTCCCTACAGAGTTGTTGCTCTTACAACAGGCGATATCGGCTTCTCATCCGCAAAGACCTATGATATTGAGGTATGGATGCCCTCCTACGGCAGATATGTTGAAATCAGCTCCTGTTCAAACTTTGAGGACTTCCAGGCAAGACGTGCTTCAATCCGCTTCAAGAACGGACCCAAGGATAAGGCACAGCTTGTACACACACTCAACGGCTCAGGCGTTGCGGTAGGCAGAACAACAGCCGCTATTCTCGAAAACTATCAGAACGCTGACGGTACAGTAACAATTCCCGAGGTGCTTGTTCCTTATATGGGTACCGATATTATAAAATAAAGAAAAGGAGGAAGAAGCTTGTCCTCAAAAATTTCTGTTTTCAGACACAGAGACAATTTCCTTAAATACCGCTATCTGCTCGGGGAGCTTGTTAAAAAGAACGTAAAGCTTCAGTACAGAAACTCGGTGCTCGGAATGTTCTGGACATTTCTGCAGCCTCTTCTTACAATGATTGTGCTTTCGATAGTATTTTCCAATATTTTCGGAAGAGGCTCCGAGGAGGTTGTAAACTACCCTGTTTATCTTCTTTCCGGCAGACTTCTGCACGAATTTTTTACCCAGAGCACCAAAAGGGGAATGAGAGCGGTACGCACAAACGCCTCTATAATAAAAAAGGTATATGTGCCGAAGTATATTTATCCCCTTTCTTCAGTGCTTTCCACCTTTGTGACCTTTATCATTTCACTTGTTGTCCTTGCGGTGGTAATAATCTTTTTCAATATAATAGGTAAAGACCCGGTTGCAATTTCCTGGAACATATTTTTCGCCGTTATACCTATTATAATATTGTTCTTTATGTCTCTTGGTATCGGTATGATACTCTGCACCCTTGATGTTTTTTTCAAGGACGTTGAAAACTTTTACGATGTTTTCACCCTTCTGCTTTTTTATCTGACCCCCATTGTTTATACGGTGGACAGGCTCGGCTTTGCTCCCGGCTCATGGCAGGAGACAATTTTAAAGATAAATCCCATGTACGGCATACTTGAGATGTTCCGTGCGGCGGTGCTTCATTCAACAGAGTTTTTTGCATTTTTTGATATAAATCAGCTCTGGTACACAATGGGCTTTACGGCTGTGATGCTTGTGGTGGGCTTTGCCTTCTTCTACAAGTGTCAGGACAGGTTCATCCTTCATATTTAAGGCGGTGAGATTCACATGAAACAATATGCTATTGAAGTAAATCATGTAAGCATGCTTTTTCACCTTAACCGTGAAAGAGTGGACAATGCAAAGGAATATGTAATCCGCTTCCTTACCCGTAAGCTCCATTACACAAAATTCTGGGCACTCAAGGATGTTTCCTTCAAGGTTGAAAAGGGCGACCGTGTGGGCGTGCTCGGCTTTAACGGTGCAGGTAAAAGCACACTGCTTAAAACTATAGCCGGCGTGCTCAAGCCCACCACGGGAAACGTTAAGGTTACGGGGGTTATTGCACCGCTTCTTGAGCTCGGTGCAGGCTTTGACCCCAATTATTCCGGTGCGGAAAATATTTACCTTTACGGTGCGACGATGGGCTTTTCAAGAAAGTTTATCGACGAAAAATACAACGAGATTGTGGAATTCTCAGAGCTCGGAGAATTCATAGACGCTCCCCTGAAAAGCTACTCTTCGGGTATGAAAAGCCGACTGGGCTTTGCTATAGCTACGGCTGTAAGCCCTGATGTGCTTATTCTTGACGAGGTGCTTTCCGTGGGTGATGCGGCCTTCAAGGCAAAGAGTGAGCAGCGCGTGCTTGATATGATGGCAGACGGTGTTACGGTGCTTTTTGTTTCACACAGCACAGAGTCCGTCAAGCGCATCTGCAACAAGGCAATTATTCTCACCAAGGGTCAGCTTGTGGCCGAGGGTGAGGTAAACGAGATTTGCGAGATGTATGCGGAAATGGTAAGCAAAAAGTAAGCTGCCGGTATCACAAAAGCAAAGGGCGGATTTTCCGCCCTTGTAATTGATATTATGAGAATAAAAGAGGTGAGAGAATGACAAAGGTAAAGGAAAAGCTGTATGAGCACCGTTTTGCTTTGATTTTCTTCGGAATATTGCTTGCATGCAGTATCATTGACTTTCAGAATGTTTATTCCGGTATAGATACGGGACTTACATATTCGATATATGCAGTTGATTTCTCCTTTGGCTTTTGTACCCGACTTTTGCCCGGAGCAGTATTCAATTTTCTGTTCAATGATATAAGTGTAAACAAGGTTTGCTTTTATATGATTGCATTATTGATTTTCTGTCTTATTTCTGTTTCGAAATTTGCAGAAGATTTTATTGACCGATTTAATAAAGAAAACAGGAAACAGGGTATTGTAATAGCTTTGTTTCTTGTGTTAACGTTTTTTATCTGTTTCAGTGCGGGGGATTTTTTGGATATTCTCGATTTCCATTGGATAATCGGAGCCGTTATCTTTCTGCTGCTGCTCAGGAAAAATGCAACCTGCCTTGTAATGCCTGTCTTGTTTTTTTGTGTCGTAATGTGTCATTACGGAAGTATGATATGTTATATTCCAATGTTTGTAATAATTCTTATGTTAAAAGCAGTATATTCAAAGGAGAAAAAAGAAAAGGTTTTCCTGATTTCAATTATCGGTGTAAGTTTAATCTCAGCGATTGCTCTTTTTGCATACATGCTGATGTTTGAACTGGAAAACATCAAATTTTCTTTAGAAGAATTTAATGCAATATTAAGCTCAAAAGGTGTCACGGATTTTGAATATTATAATTTTCCGTTTTTCAGAGAAACTGCAGACCTGAGTAAGCTTACTGATAACGGAGATTTAGTGCCCTTGGTTCAGGTTGATTTAAGTCAGCCGAAGATAATAGTTATGATTCAGACGGTTATCAATCAGATACAGGTGCACATAGCATTATGGAATCATTCAGATATAATCTTTTATGCGCTTACTTTTGTTCCATTGGTAGCTTTTGCATTTTATGTACTGATCAGATCTTTAAAAAATGAAAAAGGTGCAAGAATAAGGAGTCTGTTGTATCTTGCAGTTATGATACTGATATTTTTCACGGTAATTTCCGGATTGTTTATGTCAACGGACACATTACGTTGGTGTTCCCACGGTATTATTGTTTTTTCAACTGCTTTCGGATATGTTATCCACAATGATGTTGAAATAAAAGAAAAAGTCTGCTGCTCACTTGCAAAAATATCTGATAGCTTCATTTACGGTTATCTGCTGATTTATGTGAGTTATCTGTTTGTATTTATATGATAGGAATATAGAAGTATGAACAAGAAGAATATAGGTTTTATATTATTGATTTTTTTGTGGTTATATCCTGCTATGATAACCAGCGGATACGATATAACAACATTGATATGCAATTTGTCTTTTATTGCAGGTATTGTTGCATTATTCAGCTTAAAAAATCATACTGTTAAAAATACGGTGATTATAATTGCTTCAATTATAGGTGCAATAGCAGATTACGAATATGTTATTGTTGCTGTTCCTGCGATTTTGCTTATCTCTTCCTATAAAATTATCGTTGATAATAAAGAAGAAAATAAGGCTTTACAAAAGCGAAGCGAACTGATACTTACACTCAGCAGTATTTTTGTTATTTTACAACCGATTTACATAATGGTCGGTCTTGGCGGTCAGGTTTCAGATTTTGTTCCTTCAAGCGGGTCAATAAAAGAAATCCTTACAATAATATCAGCTTTCGTTATTGTTTTCCTGTTGTCAGGGATTAAAAGCAAGCACAAGGAAGTCAGAATGAGCAAAAAGAGAGTTTCACAACTCAGAAGTATATACCTGATGAGTCTGGTTTTTGCATCATTCACAGGATATATTTACTTACTGAAAGAGGGTTTTCATTTTTCACCGCTGCAAAGAGGTACGATGTTATATTGGTTTGTAATGATACTTTCATTTATATATAATAAAGACCCATTTATTTTTGCAGTTATTAATTCACATAAAACTGAAAACTGCAGTAAAGACAAGAAATAAGTCCTGATAAACAAAAGAACATAATATAAGTGTCGGTATATGCCGGCACTTTTTTATTAAAGTCAAAATAACCAAACAAAAATTAACATTTTCGTCACAAGACACAATTTTTTAATAATTATAAAAGTTTTTAAAGTTTATTATTGACTTTATTGATTTTGTAATGATATACTGATACTAACTAAAAGTGACTCTATATACCTTTTTGCGCCCAAAATGCGAAAAACGGTCAGGTCAGGGACCGGCAGACAGGGGATTTCAAGGGTAAAAATGAGCACGGTAAGTTTCGTTTTAACGGTTAATATTTAATAGATCGCCTTGGCGGTCTTTAAGCCGTTTCATATAACGACATATTTTTGTTAAGGAGGAAAATCTTAATGAAAAATCAATTTAAGAAAAGCTTATCACTTATAATGGCAGTTTTTATGCTTATGTCCTGTTGGGTGTGGGTTGCACCTGAAAAGGCAAGTGCTGTTGCAACACCTTACTACGTTAAGGTTGTTGCAAACGTTACCGATTCCGGTAATGAAGACAGCACGGTAATCAAATTCACTTATAAGGATAACAACGGTCAGGGTACGCAGACCTCTAACTACCAGGTTGCTTCCTATGGTCAGCGAGAGCTTGACGGTAATGACCAGGTTGTCTGGGAGGGTACACTCGACGGTTGGCCCTCAAGCTTCTCACAGACAATGAAATTAGGTGCCTGCCGTTCAGAGTATTATAAGCAATACCGTTTTTATATAGGCTCAACGGCTGATAATCTTACTCTTGTTTATTCAGCACCTGATTCAAGCAACTATAACTTCAAGGGTAATGCATTCAGTGCGGCCACTACTACAAACACAATTACCATCAGTGCCACAGCTCCCAAGTTTAGTGAAGTCACAGCCATGACAGCTACTGACGTAGCTGTAAGCAAGCTTCCCAACGGTGGTAGTGTAACTTCAACTGTTAAGGTTACAGGCGGTAAAGACCAGTACGGTGTTGATTGGAAGGCTTCAATTCCCACAACAGGCTTCTCATATTCACTTAAAAATGGTGAATCTGCTCTTGCAGAACAATACGGTAAAATCAGCGGTTCATCAAACAGTGCAACTGCAACCTTCTATGATGATATTCAGACTCTTTTCACGGATGCAACCTCCGGTAAGGTTTATGCATATGCTACATACAACGGCAAGTCAAAGTCTGTTCCCGTAAATCTTACATTCCCCACCTATGATATCACCTTCAATGCTAACGGCGGTACTATAGGTGAGGGCGGCGTGATTGATGCCGACGGTATTATTACTGATACCGGTAATAAGTATGCCGGTATTATCGGTAAGGCACCAGACTACCACGAAAGAGAAGGCTTTGAATTCAAGGGCTACTATTCGGATAAAAACGATGCGGCAACGGGTAAGGACGCTTCCTTCAGCGGAACATTGTTTAAAGATAATGAAACAACCGTTACTACTCAGGGTGATATGACCTACTATGCCGCATGGCAGGCAAAGCCCATCACCGCAACCTTTGTTACAGCTGACAACCAGCTTATCGGTACGGTTGAGGGTCGTTATGACAATTATCTTACTGCAGGTAACATGTACAACGGTCTTTCAGGACTCAATGCTGCAGTAAAGGCTTCTCATACTGCAGGTAAGGTTCAGTTTAATTCAAGCAACCAACCCATCTACACAAACGGCTCCACAAGCTATGAATTCAAGGGCTGGAGAATTATCAAGGCTTATGATGACAGCCTTATTTACGGCGACGAGGATACCGTGCTTAAGGGTGACGTAACCTTCCAGGCAGTTTACGGTGTTGCCGGTGCTGAAAAGTATACAATTAAGTTTGAAGACGGTAAGGGCAATGTTGTTGACAGCCTTACTCAGACAAACAAGAACTACAGAGATGAAATTTCAGGCATTAACTATGAGCCCCTGAAGGGCATTGATGACAGATACAGCTATGAATTTATCGGTTGGGCAAAGAAGCTTGTTAGCTCAGACGGCGTAGCCACCGGTCCTGACTTCTATGCCGTTGATGCTTCTGACAAGGATGAAAACGGTGCAACAGTTGTTTACACCCACAAGGACGGTGCTGAATTTATCGTTAAGGGAAATGCTACCTATGTTCCCGTATTCAGAATGGTTCCCCGTGAATATAAGGTAACATACAAGTATACACAGGATAACAATACTCCTGCAAGCACAGTTATCGAGGGCTATAACTGGCACGACAGCGTTAAGGCTCCCGAAATCAAGGATAACTACACCGCAGACGGCGCCAGATATTATATCGATGGCTGGCAGATTAACGGTGCGGGTGATGTTAAGCAGCTTGATGAAATTATCGTTGAGGGCGATATGACCCTTACCGCTCACTACGGTGCCGGTATACCTGCTGAGTACACAATCAACTTCTACGGTAAGGCAGAAGACGGCGAAACAGACGTTCTTCTTGAAGATGTAAGCGGTATTTACACTCACAACTCAGCTGTAACAGCTCCCGAAGTTGCACAGACAATAGACACGGCAGATTCACTTTATACATTTGCCGGCTGGTCACCCGAAATCAACACAACCGCAAGCGGTGACGTGAACTACTACGCAACCTATACAAAGAAGGATTATGCAGACATTCACTTCTACAACTATGACGGCACTCTCCTTTATGAGCTTGACGGTAAGGAAAACAGCCTCTTTGTAGGCGATAAAATCCCTGCATATACTAACAAAGACGATGAAGATAACGAGGTTCTTCCCACAAAGGCGGAGGATGTTGTAGGTACATATAACTTCACAGGCTGGGCTGACGGCAACGGTAACGAGGTTGTTCCCGGCACAGATGAATTTGAAGGCGACCTTTATCTCTACGCTCAGTATGAAACCGTGTATAAGGAATACACAGTAACCTTCCTTAACGACGTGCTTGACGAAAACGGCAAAAACGTTGTAGTTTCAGAAGAGAAATATCATTACGGTGAAGCAATCACAATTCCCGAAAATCCCACAAAGGATGCTGACGTTGAATATTTTTATGATTTCAAATATTGGTCACCCGACGTGTCAGAGGTTTGCTACGGTGATGCTGTTTATACAGCCGTTTATGAGAGAAATCACCAGTACTACAAAGTAACATGGCTCAAGGATAACAAGACTGTTCACAGTGAAAGCAGCTATAAGTATAACGCAAAGATTCAGCAGGCAGTAATCAACGCTCCCGTCGGTTATCCTACTGCCGCAACAGGTAAGACATGGGCCTTCAAGCATTGGGTACAGTGCGATAAAAACGGTAACGATGTATTTGATAACGGTGAGCAGGTAATCTTCGTCCGCGGTCAGAGAATGCCCGCAGAGCACCTTTACTTCTATCCCGTATTCGAAGAGGTTGACAATGTTCTTACCGTAACCTTCTATAAGGAAGACGGAACATCTCTCCTCGGCACAGCAGAAGTTCCTTACGGCGGAAGCATTGCTGATTATGCTGAAGAATTTGCCGTTAAGGCTGCAAAGAAGGCAGACGAAACATACCACTACGTAATCAACACCTGGGTAAATGTTAACGGCGGTGCAAGCGTTACAACAATAACTGCTGACGTTTCAGTCAAGGCAACTTACACTGCAGAAGAGCATATCAAGGATGTTTACGATATAATTATTGAGCCCACCTGCACAGAAACAGGTCTTGCAGACGTTTCCTGTTCGGCAGAAGAATGTGACTACGTCTTCAGAAACGTGGTGCTTGACGTTATCCCCGATACGGCTGCACCCTCAGGTCAGATTTATGTAGGCACAGATAACAAGTGGACACTTAAAGATTTTACAGACAGTATTGACTATAACGATATCAGATATGTAAATCCCAGAACCAGCATTGTTGTAAACACTCAGGATTACGGTTCACGCTCAAAGCAAAATCCTGACGGTCTCCTTTACAGAGGCGTAGGTAAGATTGACTATTACGTTTCAGAAACTGTAGTTACTGATCCCGCAGCAATCGGAAGCTGGACTAATGTTTACGATTACGAAGCAACAGCAGCTCAGGTTCTCAGCGAGGTTCTTCTCGAAAAGGGTAAGACCATGCAGGATTACATCGATATGGGCAGAACACCCGGTAACAAGGAAAAGAAGGTTATTGATGAAGAGGTTAAGTCAATCCTTGCCGGCTACTATGCAAACGCAACCGGTATACTTTCAAACCTCAACCTTGAAAACGGTAAGTCATACATCATTTATATCCGTGTTTCCGACCGCGAGATTAACGGCCAGAGCAATATATGCTACTTCAGCTCAGGCACAATCAGCTACGGCTCAACAGCCGCAACCGTTACGGTAAGCGGTGACGGCTACGGCACAAAGTTCTGTGCAGATGCTACAATCAGAGTTACTGACGACAGCGACGGCTTCAAGGTATACCTTGACGGCGTGGAAATCACTCTTGATGCAAACGGCACCTACAAGTGCGAAGAAAAGGGTGTTCACACCGTAACTGTTGTTGACAAGCACGGCAACAACACAACAAAGACCTTTGAAATCAAGGGTAACCACAGCTACAGAAATTACACCATAGCTGCAAGCTGTGAAAATGCCGGCTCAAGATATGACCTTTGTACTCTTTGCGGTGCCAAGGCCAACGAAACAGTTCTTCCCGCACTCGGCCACAGCTACACAAGCAACTATATCGATAAGGATCCCACCTGCGTTGATGACGGCTACAGAACATATGTCTGCGACAACAACTGCGGCACAAAGCTTGTACTCAAGCCCACAGATGACGCTGATACAATAGCTGCGGCTAAGAAGTACAACGAAACAACAGAGGATTATACAGATACTCTTACAGCCGATGACCTTAAGCACCTTAAGGCAACAGGTGTTCATACCTATGCAAAGGTTAAGGATGAAAACGGCAATGATACAGCAGAAGATGCATGGGTAGTTGACAAGGCTGCCACATGTATAACAGTAGGTTCAAAGCACAAGGATTGTACAAAGTGCGGCGAAACCGTAACAGCTGAAATTCCCCTTGACACAGAAAACGGCCATAAGTTCTACCGTGAAAAGGTAACTCATGAGCCCACATGTACAACAAAGGGTAAAAAGACAAAGACCTGCCGTTACTGCGGCACGGTTGAAAAAGTTGCTGACATCGACGCTCTCGGTCATGTTGCAGGTGAATACAGAGTTATTACTGCCGCTACTTGCGAGACTGTCGGCTCAAAGATTCTTACCTGTTCAACCTGCGGTGTTGATATCGGTGAACCCGTAAAGGATAAGGAAGGCGAATTTGACGGTAAGGCAGTAGAAATTCCCGCACTCGGTCACGCATATAAGATTGACGGTGAAGTATGGCAGGCTACCGAAGAAAATGCTGATCCTGAAAATGGTATCGTAGAAGGCAGGTATTATCAGAATTACGTATGTAAGAATGATGAAACCCATAAAAAGACCGAAGAGGTAGAGGATTATCAGCCTCCCGTTGAGGCAACGGTAACCTTTGACTTCAACGGCGGTTACTTCACAGTTCCCGCACAGGGCAACCCCAACGAGCTCGGCTACGTTCCCGAAATGCTTAAGGGCACACAGGCAATTACCGCTTATGTAGGTGAATCCATTGCCGCTTCTGAGGTTGAGGCTGCATTCAAGCTTGATAACGCAACCAAGACCTACAAGTTCGCATACTGGGCAACAAAGAACGCCGACGGTACTTACACCGAGGTTAAGTTCCCCATTGCAGTTGAGGGTGATGCAACCTACTATGCAGTTTATACTGAAAAGTACGTAACCTATACCGCTACCTTCTATAAGGAAGACGGAATTACAGAGTACAAGAAGGTCGGCTATCTCCACAACGGTGACGAGGTAGAGCTTCCTGCAGGTCCTGCAAAGGAAGGCGACTGGCAGTACACAAATAAGTTCCTCGGCTGGGCTAAGTATGAGGATGTATATGATGAAGAGACCGACACAACAAGTAAAGAGCTTGTTGTTCAGGAAAATGCAGTTGTTGAAGGCGCAAATATCAGTCTCCAGGCTGTTTATGAAAAGGTAACAAAGAAGTATGCCGTTACCTATGCTTACTCACAGAGCAACATTCTCGAAACCTTTGAGGTTGTAGCAGGTGATGCAGCACGTTCATGTGCAATTACACCCGTAAAGGCTGCTGACAGTAAGTATCATTACGATTTCAAGGCTTGGAACAGAGCTGACCAGCTCAAGAGCGTTGAAAGCAACATCTATACAACACCTGACTTTGAAGCAGAGCTTCACGAGTTCAAGGAAACAACAAAGGTTCCCGCAACCTGCACAACAAACAAGATTTCAACCTTCACCTGCGATTGCGGCTACACCTATGATAAGGAAATTCCCAACACAGCACTCAGCCACAACTGGGGCACCCCCGTTGAAGGCGAAGGCGGCAAGCTTGTTGCAACCTGCCAGAACGAAGGCTGCGGTGCAACTCAGGAAGACACACGCGTTTACATCGTTAAGTTCCTTGTTGACGGCGAAGCTGTAAAGACAGTACGCGATATCCCCTGGGGCAGCAAGGTTACAGCACTTCCCACAAATCCCACAAAGGAAGCTACGGTAACAACCGAGTACACCTTCAAGGGCTGGGCTCTTAAGGGCGATGCAACACAGGCAATCGTTGACGTTAAGGCAATTGAAATCAAGCAGCACTACGAGTTCGTTGCAGTGTTCACGGAAAAAACGAGAACCTACACCGTAATCTTCGCTTATGATGCACACAACGTAATTGAAACACATACCAATGTTCCTGCAGGCTCAACTGTAAGCTTTGAAGGTGCTACACCTGTAAAGGCTCCCGACGTTAACTATCACTACACCTTTGATAAGTGGTCAGGCTCAACAGCTGACATCAAGGGCGACGTATATGTAACTGCAGTGTTCAAGAAGCACAACCACAGCTACAGCGAATCTGAGCTTAACGAAGCCACCTGCCAGAACGGCGAAGGCACAAGATATTGGTGTGACTGTAACGCCAACGGCAAGCTTGACGATAAGGCAAACGGCGAGTTCGTTGACTACTACTATGACGTAACCGGCAAGCCTCTTCCTCACGACTTTGATGTTATTGAGAGAGTTGAAGCTACCGAAAAGGCTGACGGCTACATCAAGTATCAGTGTAAGAACTGCGGAGAAACAATGACAGAAAAGCTTGTATATGTTGATAACGTAATCAGCATTCAGGTAACAATCACCTATAACGGTGTTGCAAAGTCCGGTGTTCAGGTTGAAATTCAGCCTGCAGACGGTGTATCCTTCTTCGCAACAACAAACACAAACGGCGTTGCTAACGCTAACGGCACAAAGGGCGTAAGCTACGTAGCTTATGCAACAATCAACGGCGAAAAGGTTCAGGTTGCTCTCAGTGCAGATGCAAACGGTAACCTCAGCGGCTCCTACAACCATGTGGATGCTGATGTTGATTGCAGCTGTGCTTGTCACCGTGACAACATCTGGGGCGCAATCTTCCGTTTCTTCCACAAGATTATCAAGCTCTTTACCGGAGAGTTCAAGTGCTGCGGTAATCCCGACCCCATGTACGGTTAATTGAATAAGGCCTCACGGCCCTTTGAAAGGCATCTGCTCCGGCAGATGCCTTTTTTTGTCAAATCAAACAGTAATCGCAAATCTGTCACATATCTTGTGTCCTTGAGCATATCGGACACAAGATATCGTTTTTAGTTGCTTTTTACAAATCAGAGGCTTTCTTTTTGTAAAAACATACCATAAGTAAAACTTAACAAATTCAAAAACTCACATATATGCAAAATGTAGAATTCAAAAAAAATTCAAAAATATATTGAAAAACTTGACTTTAAATGATATACTTACGATAGTTATAGGTGTCTCTATGGGCGAATTGCACCCTTTTTTGGGTAAAATTCGTTAAAATGCGTTAGGTATTAGTATAGGGAATCCTATTATTGCAATATACATTCTTTCATTTAAGGAGGAAAATTTTATGAAAGTTGGTAAAAAAGCGTTAAGTTTGCTTCTGGCCGTGATTATGATCATGTCCAGCGTCTCAGTGTCTTTCAGCGTTTTTGCTGCAACAAGTGACACTGATGACATTTACGATGCAATCGTAATGCACTACGACAGCCTTATGGATGCCATTGACAAGGCTACAGTGACGGATGAAACCAAAAGGGATACATCCGGCGTACCGGTCAAGAACGGCTCCGAATGGGAGGTCAAGCGTGACACCTTGAACGGAGGTTGGCTTGCACTCGCAAGAGCTATTGCTTATTATGCGAAAAGCACTGTTGCCACTAATAAGACCTATGTAGATCTTATTAATGACATCGAGACCGATGCTCAGGGCTATGCAACTGCAAACGGACATACCGTTGCCAATTACAATGCTATTCTTGATTACTTCAAGTTTGGCTCACAGGCAACAGGCACCTTTTCAACACAGGAAACCGTTATCCTCAACATTGGTACCGGTTTTGATTTGCTTGCCTTCAAGGATGTTGCATCAATTGAGGATAAGACATATTCAACAGCAGTGTTGAAGTTTGCTCCCAAGGGTGACCTTACTACGGGTTATACCCTTTCAACTGCTGACGATATCACCTTTACAGAAGAGGGCTTTGTTGAAGCAGGTATGGAGCTTGCTGCTATCAAGGGTGTGCTTGAACAGTGTATTGATGCAGATGCATTCAGAAGCTGGTTCACAAAGGATACCCTGACTCCAGATGAGCTTAACGAAATGTCAAATGTTTGGGCTCTTTTCAATACAACAATTGCACTCGCAGGTCTCGGCTACACAGAAGCTGAGGTTTGGGATCACTTTGTTGCGTCTGAAACAGGTAAGAAGTATGCTCAGACAGAGGTATGGGTTGAAAACTCAGGTGCACGTGCAGAAGCCGCACCCAAGGCAGCACAGTATAAGGCTGAGTTGAATGCACTTATGGCTACCGATCTTACCGGTAAGGACGTATATGCTCTTATTGCTCACAGAGATGCAATCGAAGCAAAGATCAATGCCCTCAACGCTGAAAGTGCTCTCGTTCTCGAAATCATCAACGAAGATGAGGACTTTATCGGTAAGGAAACCTCAAAGGTAGAAAAATACCTTGTAGCTCTCGGCGTTGAAATCGGTAAGGGCTATGCTCTGCTTTATTTTAATGCATCAATCTACGATCTTAGCAGTAACTTCAACGTTATTGATGCTCTTAATGACCTTGCCGAAAGAGCTGATTCAATTAAGCTTTCTGCAGACCTTACAAAGGATATGACTGAAGAAGAGCTTAAGGACTTTGTGTGGGAAGATACAGCTGAATACGCAGCAGCTAAGGCTTGGCTTACTGAAGCAACAGAGGTAGTGCGTCTTTTCAATGCATACGTGCTTGATTATACTACCTTTGCTGACCTTGCTGACCTTGTTACAAATCCCGGCGGAAACTCCATCACAGAGGAAATCTATAACAAGGTTGATTCAACAGTTGCTTTGGTTTCTCGTGATGTTTACGGTAAATCTTATCTTGAAGATAAGGCCGCTATGGATACAATCATCGAAAAGACTATCCTTGCAGGCCGTAACTTTGCAACTGTATACGAGATTTACTCTGAGTATTACGGCTACTACAACAAGGCTCTTGCTCTTTCAAAGGATACAAACCTTGCAGATATCTATGCAGAAATCTATCCTGACGGCTTAGATACATACACAGATTATATCCACACACTCAAGGCTCAGGCAGCTCTCGGCTATTATGAGGCTCTTTCAGTTATTGATAAGTACTTCTCAGAGGCCGGTAAGGTTGCTTACTTCAACTTTGAGTCAATCATTGCCAAGGCAGAAGCAACAAGAGCCTCCGCAGGCTTCTATACTACGGTTTGCGAATTCCTTGACAATGACCCTGTATATATTGCCGACAAGGCTAATAACGAAATCAGCTCAACTGATATCTTTAACCTTGGCGTAAAGGTTTACGGCACAAGCGAATCAACAAACGGCGGCATGTATCAGAAGGCCCTTGATTTCCAGGCAGGTCTTAATGCCCTCAGAAATCAGGCTTATAACGATTCAGATGCTCTTTCCTCTGATAAAAAGATTCTTGCTTATATCATCGGTAATGAAAAAGGCTCGGGCTATGCCTGGGAAAAATGCATTGTAGGTCTTGATGTTACAAAAATTCAGAGCTATGTAAACGAAATTGAGCTTAAGCAGGGTTCATCTCTTCAGCCTTCAGCTATTAAGGAGCTTATGAATGAGGCTGTTTATGACCTTGACCGCATTCTCGTTTCCAACGACCTCGGTACCCTCCTTAATGACCTTACAGGTACATATAATGCTGAAACAGGCAAGGTAGAGGGCTTCCTCGGCACTTGGGCATATGACTATACAATTCCTGCATTCACAGATTCAGACGGCGTTTACCATGCGGTTGAAACCTTTAAGGCCGGTGCAGAATGTAAGAACATCCGTGAATTCCTTATCAACCTTGTCGTTGACCTTCTTTGGACAGGTTCACTTCAGACAACGCTTTTCACAGCACTCAACGGTGCTGTTGGTCCTGCTGTTTATAATATTGCAGATACCAACGGTGAACCTCTTTCACTTGTTTCAGCTTCTAAGTCACTTTGGCAGTGGCTTCCAGAAATTACGCAGCGAGCACTTCCCACCATGCCTCACCTTTATTATGAGGACTATCTTGTAAACCAGATTGACCAGGTTGACGGTGAGAACCATGAATGGTACAAGTATTTTACCGGTGAAGCTTTTGGTATGGGCGGCAACAGTGAAGCAGACTATACAACTATTCTTAAGGTGCTTCAGAAGGCTCCCATAGATAAGACTGTTCAGAACCAGAGTAACGCAACGAAGGGCGGTACAGAGCTTCGTTCCTACTGGGCTCCTTTCACCTACGGTTCAGCTGACCGTAGTAAGAACCTTATTGCTACAAAGGATACAGCTCTTCTTGGTTTCTACAGCCGTACACTTCCCTATGATGACGGTTCGGTAATTTCCGCAAGTCAGGCTCTTGACGCTAACCTTTGGAAGGACGGAGATCCCAACCAGACCCCCTATGCATGTAGCGATCCGAACTGTACAAATCCCGATCACTATTTCAGCAACAAGAAGGCATGGCACATCAATGACTGGTCAGACTTTTACCGTACCTTTGCCGTTGCAACCTGCGGTCTTCATGTTCCTCTTGCTGAGCTTCTTACAAAGAAGTCTGATCAGGGCGCAGCCACCAACCTCTTTGCTGAGGCTGACATTGCTGATATCAATGCATCAGTTATTGTTAAGGATACAGGTGACTCCCTCTATGACCGTCTCTTTATCCCTCTTTACAGACTTTTAGGTATCGACAATTTCTATACCGGTGAACAGATCAAGTCAGTTGCAGGTACATATGCACAAGAAAACAACATGGGTGTTAATGTTTCTTCAGTTTATAACTCGGGTATTGACCTCTGGACTTACGTTCTTGAGCCCATCGTTACATGGCTCCAGCAGGATCTTTTCCTCCATCCCGTAAGAACCATTGCAGAACTTCTTCCCAACCTTTTTGCAATGCTTGAGTATGACCAGATTCTTCCCAAGCTTTCAAATATTGCTCTTTACATCGGTTATTCAATTGATATTGCAGACTTTATTAAAGGTGACGTTACAACCCTTTCACTTACAGATATCGTTCTTCCTCTTCTTGAGGGTCTTGGCATCAATCAGCAGGCTATGTCAGGCGGTATTACTGGTCTTCTTTCCGCACTTCTTGGCGGTAAACGGGTGACCAATCCGGTTAAATCCTATACTGTCACCAATTCTGACGGTTCAACCTCAACGGTAGATTATACATACCTGATGAAGGTTACAAAGGAAACAAAAATTGACCCCGAAACAGGTCTTGAATACACAGAAACAGTAACAAGCGAAACTGATAAGGCAACCTGGGTGGTTGACGGCAAGACCTACTACATACAGAGTCCGGGTCTTCTGACCTCTGCACTTTACGGTGCCTTGATGAAGGCAGACGATCCGTCAACGCCTGAAAATGAAAGTCTTGACAACGCTTTCCTTGAATGGATGTTCATGAAGGGCGGCGACACTATGCAGGTACCGCTCACAATTCCTGTTAACCGCTTCATGTCAACAGGTGATGTTGTTGTCAAGACTTCCGCAGGTGCTTATTCAGCTTCCATCAGTAACTACCATATCGATGCACAGCCCGGTGCAGCAGTTCTTACGTTGCTTCGTTGGCTTCTTGATGACGGCACACTTGATTTCCTGATGCCTCTTCTTAACGGCCTTATTGCGCCCGGTGAAGACGGAACAAGTATTCTTGATACAATTATTCCTCTCGTTGAAGGTCAGGCTGATACCCTTGTGGCTATCATTATTGTGCTTCTCAATGACTATGTAATTGATTTTGAAAGCTTCTATGACCCCGCAAATGACAGTGAAAAAATCTGGTCATCTGATGGTGTACCCTATCTTGATAATAACGGTAACTCACAGTTCAAGGTAGGTACAATCCTTAAAGAGTATCTTTCAGAGGGCAATGTTAACATAACAGAAGCTGAGCTTGCTGCCGGCAACTACACCGATGCTGAGCTTATCGCAAAGGCTGACCTTGCCGTTACAAACGCTGATATAACAATTGCAAAGCTCGTTCCCACTCTTCTTGTTGCTCTTGAAGATACCCTTATGGGTGTTGATGCACTCCGTGACCTCGGCTTTGGCGATGCAATAACAAAGGCCAAGGCGGCTATTGCCGCCGACAACCTCAGCAGTGTAACACTCGAAACAGTTGTTGCTGACACGGTTGTTACAGATAACCTCATGGATATGCTTATGAACCTTGTCTTCGGTAACGGCCTTCCCACAAAGGCTAAGGATGCCGCAGGCAACGAAATCCAGGCTCACACTGACGGTGAAACAGAGACAATCACATACACCTACGGTAACGGTACAACTGAGACCCTTACCTTCTATACCAGTGCAGGTAGTGAAACTGCTCCTCTTGCTTACGATGCAAACGGTGACGTTGAAATCGTACGCCAGGTTAACTATGTCATTGATGAGACTACCGGCGAAGCAACCGAAGAAATCGATCAGGACGATCCCTTTGTTGTAAACGAGGGTCTTCTCGGCGGCCTCTTCGGCGACCCCGAAAGCATTCTCAACAAGGTTCTTGACGCTCTCGGCGAATTCAACCTTGATGTAACACCCGTTGGCTTCTACGATTCATTTACAAGCACAACAACTGCAGGTACAAACGCTGAGCTTGCAGCTTGGCTCAAGAGTCAGGCAGAACGCTTCTCAGGTAAGACTCTCAACACGACAGCTAAGGTACGTGATGAGCTTAAGAATATGACCTGGGGCGACATCCGTGCACCTAAGGGTACAACATGGCTCAACCTTGCTGCTGATGCCACTGCACATCAGAAGCTTGATAAGCTCTTTGAAATCGTAACAGACGTTCTTTATCCCCTTAACCCTGTTCTTTCCTTCCTTCTTTCAGGTCAGGATATCGTTCTCTTTGACGAGCTTGAGCTTCAGGGTGAAAACGGTTATTCAAAGGGTGTTGTAGCTATTCTTGAGGCTCTTATGCTTGATGAAGCCTGCATGAGCCAGAACAGCTTCGACAACTATGTTTATACTGCAGCAGTAGGACAGAACCCCGTTGGATATAAGAATGAAAATGACGTAAATGTTGATAACCTTTCAACAGGTACCATCAACAAGGACGGCGAGACAATCACAAAGAGATTCGCTGTTACAAAAAACTCACCTCTTATGCCTCTTCTTCAGGCTATCAAGATGCTTCTTGTAGGCAGTGAGGACGGCAAAACTGCAGGTCTTCTTGACGCACCTCTTACTGTTCTCTTCACACGTCTTCCCAACATTGCTTATAACCTCTTCCTCTTCAAGGGCGAGGACGGCAGAAATACATGTAACTTCTCAATCGCAGTTAAGAACCTTATTGCTCCCGTAACTAAGATTCTTGACATCGTTGACCCCGTTCTTTCAAGAATTTTAACCCTTGATATCAATGAGCTTCTTGACTCATTCCTTGATATTGAAGCACTTCTTAATGACCTTATCAACGGCCTTGCTGGTGTTGACACAGGTACAGGCTCAAGTATGGCAATCTTCGACTTCGGTAAGCTTGCCGCCGACTCCTCAACAGTTAACCGCAACGCTACTACATACCGTCATGGTATGGCAACCTACACTCGCTTCGTAGGTTCACCCGGTAAGCTCTTTATTACCCTTATCAGAACTCTCCTTACAGAGGATATCGTCGGTGCAATCGGCGGCCTTGTTGAAGGCATCTTCAACAGCGAGGGTACAGAAGGCAAGACTGAGGAAGAGCTTGAAGCTGACCAGCGCGTAAAAGATATCATCAATATGGTTAAGACCAACCTCTGCAAGCCTGATACAGAAGGTAAGCTTGAGGGCGGTATGTATGTTGACGCTCTTACAAGCATTATCATCGATATCTTCACAGACTATGTGGCTGATGACGGTGAATTCTACTTCTACGAAATCATCAACCGTGTTGATGAAGAGCTTATAGAGCTCGAAGACCAGATTGCTGCTATGTCCGACGATAAATACGGCATCAAGCATAACGGCTATGACTGGGCAAATGAGCCTAAGGATGAAAACGGTAAGCTTCTCTTCACAGAAGCAAAGGTTAACGAAACAATCGAAAACCTTGACTATGTTGTACGTGAGGCTGTTCCCGAAATTCTTTCAACCCTTATGGAAAACGGCGTTCTTGAAGGCGGCGTTATCGAATCACTTGCAGGTGACGACGGTCTCTGGGGCCTTGTTAAGGGTCTTGCAGTTGACTTCGCATTCAAGGATGACTCACTCACATGGCTTGCAAACGCTATAATCGGTCTCTTCGGTGAGGGCGGCAGCACAAGCACATCAAAGACAATTCAGCAGGCTCTTAAGGCTGCAGGCTTTGATATGACCTTTGATGCATTCATGTATTATAAGAAAGCTGACGGCAAGACTCCCGATAAGGACAATCCCACAGCTCTTTACGAATACTTTACCTACGGCTTCTATAAGGAAAACGGCAAGCTCGTCAGCGACTCCGGCAAGATAGATATGTATTATCTTGATGCTGACCACGACGGTCAGAAGGATGACGTTAACGGCGACGGTCAGATTAACAAAAATGACGAGGTAGAGCTTACATTCGTTCAGATTTACAACAACCACAGCTATACAGTTTATGAGACCGACAAGGACGGTAACCTTGTTCTTGAAAACGGCCAGCCCAAGCTTAAGGCTAAGCAGGTTCAGATTACCCGTGACGACGTAAAGGCAGATGAAAACGGCGACAAGATTACAGAGTACAAGTACTTTGTTCTTGATGAAGACGGTGAAGCAACCGATGAGGCTGTATGGCTCACCGAATCAGGTAAGACTGAGGTTGTTGAAGGCGAAGTAACAAAGAAGCTTGTTGCCGCAACAAAGGACCAGAAGGTTCTTGACGAGAACGGCAACGAAACAGCTGAAACTGTTTACGAAAAGGCAATCCGCACAACTGCATATCAGCAGCTTCAGAAAGCTGAAGGCAAGTTTGCATATACCTATACAGACGCTGACGGCGTAGAGCAGACATACTACGGCTTTGAGCAGGAAACTGTTTATAACAGCGGCGAAACAGACGACGAGGGTAAGGCTATTTACTATACCCTTAGCCCCGTATACTCTGAAACACGTGATTGGAACTTCGGTATTGATACAATTACTGAAGACGAATCAGAAGCAAGAGACGTATTTACACTCAGAAAGGTTAAGTTCATCAATGTTCTTTGGGATGTTCTTCAGCCCTTCGCAAACGTATTCTCAGCTCTCTTTGCCGGCGATGCTCTCAGACTCTTTGACACCCTCAACATTGAAGGCGGCTTCGGTTATGACGACTATCTCCTTCCCTTGATGCGTGCCTTCGGTCTTGACAGTATTATTGCTCAGCTCGGTACTGAAAAGCTTGACGACCTCCAGACAAAGGATGTTAACGGTAACAAGATTACTCACCTTATGACAAGAGATGAGTATATGCAGATGGTTTATGTTGACGGTGATGTTTCCAAGGGTATCAATCCCGAGGGTGTAGGTACATCTGTAAAGACAGTTGTAAACTATATCATCTACTTCGTTGAAATTCTTTGCAAATATCCCGTTGAAACCCTTGCAAACGCACTTCCCACTCTCGCATACTTCTTATATTCAGACGGTCTTACATCAATTCTCAACGGTGTACTCATTCCCGTCACAACACTCACAAACAGACTTAAGGAAATCATCGACCTTGATATCAATGCTCTCGGTGCAGGTCTCATCGATATGCTTGCAACAGGCTCATGGGAGAACTTCCAGGTAGCTCTTGAAGGCTTTATGTACATCGATGAGGATACAGGTGAGCTTGTAACAAATGTTGATAAGAACCTTAACCTCACATATTCAATTCTCTCACTTATCGCAAACCTTGAATTTGACCTTTCAAGCATCGTAGGCGAGGATGATCCCTACGGCGGTATGTACGGTATTGTTCTCTTCCTTAATAAGGAAAACGAGCATATGGCCAAGGAGCTTATGGCTCAGGCTGACGAGCTTGAAAAGAACGGCGGCGCAACAGCTGCTGAGATTAAAGAAATGCGTCAGCAGGCCAAGGACTGCCGTGCAGGTACACTCAAGCAGTTCCTTAAGGCTATTGCCGCTCTCGGTGACCCCGTAAGTGAACATAGCTCAGAGGCTCATGAATACATCAGAAACAACTATGCTGATTATGTATTTGTATCCTCAACAGGTACAGTATACGTAAGCAAGGCTGAAGTTCTTATGTTCCTTCTCGACTTCATCTTCGAGAACAACACCCTCAAGGAGGTTATCGGCTCACTTCTCGGCTATGACATCACAGACGAGAACACAACAGATGCAGAGCTCCTTGACGAAATCATCACAAACGTATTCAATAATCCCAACGAGCTCATTGCTCTTATCGTAGCTCTCTTCACAGACTATGATGTAAAGAATATTGTAGCAGTTGAGCTTAAGGAAATTACAGCTGAAAACCATTTCGAATTCTACGAGGATGCAGGCTACGACACACACGAAGAAGTGCTTGCTCACAACAACAACCTTGCAGAAGGCGAAGAAAAGGTTACAGAAATCTCACGTGTCAAGACATCTGCAACTATTGATAACCTTGACGCACTCGTAGGTAAGATTCTCAACCTCTCACTCATTAAGGATCCCCTTACTGAGGAAGGCAAGGGTGCATTCAACACACTCTTCGGTCTTACAAACGACGACACAATCACACTCCAGGCTCTTGTAGACGCTGTATTTGAGACATATCTCTATGACGATAAGGGTCTCAACAGCATTATGGATATGCTCATCGGCCTTCTCGGCGGTGAGAGCTCAGCTCAGATAGTCAACATCGTTCTTGACATTCTTGCAGGCTCAGGCTATGACCTTACACCTCAGAACTTCAAGACAAATGTTCCTGAGCTTGCTGATACAATCGGTGATGCTGAGACCTGGGCAGAGGTTGTTAAGGCTAACTCCAAGTATCAGTATGTTGTCAAGAATGATAAGGGCGAAGTAACTGCAACCTACTATGCAGACGAAAAGAGCCTTACAAAGCTTGACCACGACGGTGATGCAACAACTGAAGAAATCGACGTAATTGCCGATATGGTTCAGACTCAGACCTATGAAGAAAAGACTGAGCAGGATGAAAACGGCAAGGACGTTAAGGTTAAGCTTTACAACTATATCTATTCAGTTAAGAACGAGGCCGGCGAGCTTGTTGACGAGCCTCTTCAGCTCAAGGAAGCAGGCAAGACCGAATGGATTGAAACTCCTGACGATCCCGAGACAGAAGAAAACGAAGAAGTTAAGCATATTATTGAGGCCGTAATGGAAGACACTGACAAGCAGAAGACTGCTGTTAAGATTTCTGCAACATGGGGTCTCCAGACACGCGACGACTTCGTAGATATGCTTTGGAACTGCATTAAGCCTCTCGCTCCCATCTTCGCAGCACTCTTCTGTGAAGGCGAGCTTACCATCTTTGATAAGATTTCAATCAAGGGTGCAGCCGGCTACGAAGGCTTTGTGCTTCCTCTCATCAAGGCTCTCGGTATTCCCGCACTCCGTGCAAACAAGGATGCTGACGGCAACTGGACAGACGATCTTACAACTGCTAATGACAACGAGGGTAACTACTACCTTGGCGGCGGCGCAACCTCCGCAACACTCGTTGACTATGCAACATACAAGGCAACCGTTTACGGTGCAGACGGCAAGCTTGGCACAGATGACGACAACGGCAAGATTATGCTCACAACAATCACTGACGCACTCTTTGCCCTTATCGATTCACTCTGCGCAAGACCCGTTAACACAATCCTTACAATTATCCCCTACCTTGCTCATTTCGTAGAAAGTGACGGCGTAGATGCTATCCTCAATAACCTTCTTGTACCTGTGACAACAATCACAGATATGCTCAAGAAGATTTACAAGATTGATCTTCTCGCTATGGTTAAGGACCTTCTCAGAGGTCTCATCAAGGATATGAATGACGAGGCAGGCGAACCCTCAGACAGCACCGCACCTGAAGACCAGGCAACAACAGGCGGCGCAGCGGCAGCATACCTTCTTGAGGTAGTTGAAGAGGCTGACGGCAGCGGCCAGTCAGCAGCTGCAGCAGCTATTGCAGAGCTCACCGAGCCCTCACCCGCACTTGACCTTTCAGGCGGCGACAGTGCAAACTACACCTTCAAGAACATCCTCGTTGATCTTCTTAACGGTGTATCAATCAACGGCACAGCTCTCAACACAATTCTTGATCCCGAATTCATCTTCCTTGACCTTGCTTCAATCGCATGGCTTCCCGGCGTAAAGGCTGAGGACGATACATGGTCAAGATATCCCTCAAATAAGATAACCGTAACAATCAATGCTGACAGACGCGGCGGCTCATACTCACCCTCAGAGGCTACAGTTTACACCGTTGACCGTGAGTCAGTGCTCATCAAGGTTCTTAACGATATCGTATTCACAGACGGTATCCGTGACCTCATCGGTGACCTTCTCAAGTATGACTTCAGCAAGGATGCTATGACAACCCTTAAGGAAGACGACAGCAACTACCTGCTCACAGTTCTCCTTTACGGCGTATTTGAAGATCCCGAAGCTCTTGAAAGACTTCTTGTTGACCTTCTTTCATGGTACAGTGTTGAATATCAGGATGCACGTGTATCAAATGCAGACGATGCATTCAACGAAATCCAGTCAAGCAATGCACTCGTTTACGGCGAAAACGGCAACGGCCTTGATAAGGCTCAGATGGAAAAGCTTCCCGAAGACTTTGACTCACTTATCGGCGCAATCGTTCCCGCTGTTCTCGGCATGCTTCCCGAGGATGCTCTCGGCGACATCAAGCTCCAGGGTGCAAACCTTGAAGAAATGGTGCACAACCTCCTTGCCGACCTTATGATGGATAAGGAAGTTACAAACGACGACGGCACCAAGGAAATGAAGTACGGCTTTGCTACTCAGCTTGTAGAGCTCCTTGTAGGTGCTCTCGGCGGCAACGCAACCGTTTCAATGATTGTCGGCCTTCTTCCCACAATCATTGAAGGTGTAGATGTTGAGCTTAAGGACTTCAAGGCAGTTAACGACGCATTTGATGCTTACTTTGTAACTGCTGACGGTGAAGAGCTTGACACATGGGCAGAGGCATATGAATACTTCAAGACAATCAAGAAGTATGTTGAACCCGAAGAAAAGGGCGAAGATTATGTAGCACCCGCAATGGATGCTGATAAGCAGCTCTATGCAACAGACGAAAACGGCAAGCCCGTTCCCGAATATGCACTTGACGAAGACGGTGCAAAGATTCCCGTATACGCAAACGGTACTTCAGTAACTGACGACTGGGGCAACGTATGGTATACCGACGGCGGTACAGCTGCTGACGGTGAAGAGGCTAAGGCTGACACCTATGTTGTCAAGACAGTTGACGGCAAGATTGTTTACACATACCAGTACGAGCTCAAGCTCACAAACACTGACTCCTTCGGTGTTCACAGCTACGCAGACGTGCTCGAACTCGTATCACAGATTCTTGCTCCCTTCGCACCCGTACTCCGCTTCCTTCTTACAGAGGCAGACCTCGTAGCACTTGACGGTGTTCACATCACCGGCGGTGACGGCTACGACCGCTTCATCATTCCTCTCTTTGAGGTTCTCGGCGTTGACGAGTACATCGGTGCTGATAAGTTCCTTGACAAGGATGAATTCGCAGCTCTCGATAACACAGCCTTCACAGCAAAGGTTGTTGAATACATCGACGGTCTTATCTCAATGGTAGTAAATACTCCCATCCAGACAATCGTTGACCTCGTTCCCGAGCTCGTATTCTTCATCTACTCAGACGGTCTTGCACAGGCTGTTGAACAGCTTGTTGCACCTCTGCTCACTCTCGTTGACATGGTTAACGACATTACAGCTAAGGAAGTTGTAATCGAAGGCAGAGACGAGCCTATGGTAGCTCTTGATATCGTTGCACTTATCACCGACCTTATCAATGACAACCTCATGACCCCCAACGGTCTTGAAGAAGTTGACGGCTTCTACGGTGACAACGGCCTTATCACAAGACTTCTCACCGCAAACGGTCTTGAAACACTTCTCCAGGGTCTCCTTGATAATGCAAATGCATGGATTTATGCATACGAATACACCATTCCCAAGGAAATGGTTGAAGGTGCAACTGAAGATGAACTTGTAACAGTTTACTTCAATAAGGCTGACCTTGACGGCGCAACTCACATTCCTACAAACGGTAACGGCAAGGATAAGACATTTACTCTTAAGGCTGTTCCCGAAAAGAATAAGACTCCCATCAACCTCGGTCTTGATAAGGATAACAACGGTGTTGCTGATGAACAGCCCATCGTAGGCATCTTCAAGTGGATTCTTGAAAAGACCTGCAAGATTGAAAAGGTTGCCACAATCCGCGTATTCGGCGCAGAAAACGGCAAGGTATGGGGCGTTAAGGCTAACCGTGCAGATACGCTTGTACAGATTATCTCCGAGACTCTTCTCGGCGGCGATATGCTCACAAGTCTCCTTACCTCCTTCGGCGTTGAAATTGTTGAAGGTGACATCCTCGATACAATTCTCAAGGCACTTACCGGCGAAAACAAATATCAGCTCTTCGTAGTTCTTCTCACATACTTCAACGAGTATGACGTAGAGGCTATGGTAATGGACTATCTCTCATTCGAAAAGATAGACTATGCTTACAGCACCTACATTGAAGGCACAAACCTTACTCAGCGTAAGCTCAGAAGAGCTATCAAGAAGCTTGACGGTTCAATCCTTACCGTAATTCCCGAGCTTCTCGAAATGCTTGAAGACGTTGACTTCATCAAGATGCTCCTTGACAAGATTGGCAACAAGACCGTACAGAGTCTTAAGGACTTTGTTGAAGAGCTTCTTGTAGCATACGCATTCAATGACCAGACAATGAACGAGCTTATGGGTCTTCTTATCGGTCTCCTCGGCGGCGAGGACCTTGCAGGCACACTTTCAACAGTTCTGCCTCTCGTTAACCAGATTGTCGGCATTGACCTTACACCTTACGGCTTCATGGAAGCTACAACATCTGATGCAATCACCGCATATCTCGAACCCGCTATAAATGCAGCTGCAGCAGAATACGTAGTTGACAAAAACGGCGACGTTGTTCTTGACGATGACGGACTTGAAGTTCAGGTTGGCGTTGACGGTGTAACATGGCAGGATATCGCTGAATACTACACAGTATACGTATACTCATACAACAATGTAACAACCACAACCAAGTATGTATACACATATGAGGTTAAAGGCGAAACCAAGGAATACCTTGTTGAAGAAAAGATCAGCGCTGCCGAAGACCTTATCCTTAAGGATGGCGACAATGAATATCAGCTTGAGCCCAAGATGGACGGCGAAGAAATCGAAACAAGAGACTTCTACTCATACGAGACCAACTACATGTACAGTAAGGACGCTGACCTTCACGACACTGCTGTTGAAGGTCAGGAAGGCAAGACATGGTTCGGTTATGAGCAGGCTACAGATGCTGACGGCAACGCACTCTGGGCTGACGAAGCTAACGGCGTTCCCGAAATCAAGACAGTTGAAAAGATTGTAAACGTTGTTGACGAGGACGGAAAGAACGTTCTTAACGATGACGGCACAATCAAGACTGAAAAGAAGACAGAAAAAGTCCGTGCAACAAGAGTTAACGCTCTTTCAGGCGATGCAGCATTCAACTGGGGCATTGATGAAAAGACCTCATACGAGGATAAGGCAGACAAGTTCGTAGACATTCTTGCAGGTATCGTTGTACCTCTTGAAGGCGTACTCAACTTCCTTCTCCGCGGTGACTCACTCTACATCCTTCCCGACGAGGATACTGCAAACAGCGGCGTACTCGAGTTCTACGGCAACAACGGTTACGCTAACGTAATTATGCCTCTCTTCCAGGCACTTGCAGTTGACCAGGTAGGCGGCACAATCGTATCCGCTGAGGCTTATGAAAACGGCAGAGGCACAGCACTTACTCTTACAGCCATCACCGACGGTATCTTCGCAATCGTAGATGCTCTCTGTGAAGGACCTCTCGAGTATATCTTCACACTTCTTCCCTCACTTTCATACTTCATCAGCTGTAACGGTCCTGAGGTTGTTCTCAACAACCTTCTCTCACCCGTATTTGCACTTCTTAACCTTGCAGATCCCATCGTTGGCGATCTTCTTGATGACCTCATCGGTGCAGCAATCAGCGATATCTTTGCAGATTATATGCCTGCAAACGTTGACTACACCGTTAAGACCAACTACAAGGCTCCCATCTATCTCACTGAGACTCAGACGGTTGACGGCGTAGAAACCAAGGTTAAGGTTCAGGCAACAGATAAGGGCGAAACAATCGAATTCAGAGATGAAACCTACTATATCTCAGCCGGTGACGGCACACCCATCGAAGGCAAGTATGTTGTAACAACAGAAACCGTTGACGGTGAAATCGTTCCCGACTTTGAGGAATACAATGCATATGCACTCACCGACCTTCTCAAGATTTGCGGTGAATACGGCGAAAATCTTGTTAAGATTATCAACGACCTTGTTGGTCCTCTCCTTCTCGGTGAAGATGCAACAGAAGAAGAAATCGCAGCCTTCAAGCTTCTTGACGATACCTTCTTCGCAGACTATGCAGCACATTCAATCACAATCAACAAGCAGACCGCAAATGCCGACTTCTACTACTTCTACACAGATGATGAAGGCAATTGGTATAAGATTAAGGATGACCTCTACAACTCAGAGACAATGGGCGAAATCGTTGAGATTCACTACGTTGTTGACTGGTTCAAGGTTGACATTGCTGACTCAGCAGTATTCCTCCTTGACAACGTTCTTACAGAGGATATCCTCACGGCAATCGCAGACCTTGCAAATATCGACCTTTCAAAGGAAGACGATATTCTTGCAGGCATCCTCAACAACCTTGTTGAAGGCAAGTTCAACGGTCTTGTAATTGCAGATATTATCACTGCGCTCTTTGAAAACTACACAATCACTTACAATGAGCTTTACGGCGAGTACATTGTTCCCGACCACAGCCACCTTGATGTTCTTGAATCCGATGAGGATAAGGAAAAGGCTGAAAAGGTTCCCGGACAGCTCGATACAATCATCGAGGAAGCACTTCCCGCACTTGCTCCCATCCTCTCCGACCTTCTTGCTCCCAAGGAGGGCGCAGAGCCCACAATCCTCAACGATATCTTCGATAACTATGCAACAATCACACCTGATGAAGATGTTGCAGACCTTTACGAAGTAGTTGAATATCTTCTTAACGACCTTGTATTCTCAGATGAGCTTGTAAATACTCTTGCAGCTCTCATCATCAACCTTATCGGCACAACCGATATCGTTGGCACAATCATTGAATACTTCGGTCTCACCGGCATCAAGCTTGATCCTCAGAGCTACCTTGCAACAGTTGAGAAGGCTTACGGAAGCAATGCTGAGCTTGCAGCCGCAGTAGAAGCATTCGAAGGCATCATCGGCACTGCAACAACATGGGCTGATGTTGTTAAGAATGACACAACACCTCTCTATGCTTACGAGTATGAGACAGGCGAAATCAAGGATGGCAAGCCCGTTAAGGCTACTGTATACCTTGCTGACGCTGACGCTAAGACCTACGAGCTTACAAAGACTGAGGGTGAAGGCGAAGATGCTACGGAGGTTAAGGTAACAGTTAACCTCACCAAGCTTGACGCTGTCAAGGCTGAATACAACAAGGTTGTAAACGGCGAAAGCGTTGCAGATGTAATCTGGGGTGTAAACGATGCAGCCGACAAGAAGGATGCATTCGTTAAGGCACTTGCAGTTATCGTAGAGCCTCTCTTCCCCGTGCTTCAGCTTGTATTCCAGGGCAAGACTCTTACCCTCATCGGTCACGATAAGGCAGCTTACGAGCCCGTAAATATGACTGAATACTATGATGACGGCACACATCAGTTAATCACTGACGATTCAAGAGACGGTAAGGAAATCGGTAACGGTTACGTTGAGCTTATGGGCGTAAACGGCTACGAAGAGCTTCTTGTTCCCGTACTTGATGCACTCGGCGGTCTTGAGGCCTTTGGCGCATACTCCGCTGACAACACAGACGGCATTATGACCGTTGCAGAATTCAACTCAATCAACACTGCTTACGATATGCTCAGCTACATCGTTAACGTTGTATTCGGCTTCGTAAACAACCTCGTTGATTCTCCCGTAACATATCTCGCTAAGTATCTGCCCTCACTCCTTTACTTCCTCGGCAGTGACGGTGTATACTATGCAGTTCACTCAGTTCTCCAGCTCGTAAACGGCCTCATTGCAGTTGCAGAGCCTCTTATCGGTGCAAACGGCATCAAGCTTTCAGACACAATCGGTCTTCCTCTTGACCTCAAGCTGCTCAAGCTTGACGACACAGTTGAGCCCGGTAAGGTTCAGAAGCAGAACGATGAAGGCAAGTATGCTTACATCGTTAAGGGCGACGAGTCCAAGACTGAAATCTACCTTGACAAGGCCGGCCTTACAAAGAACGGCGAAGATGAAATTGAAGCAGTAATGGTTGACGGTATGGTTACCATCAAGGGTCTCTGCTCAATCATCAACGATGCTATCAAGATGCCCGGTCTCATCAATAAGGAAATCATCCTTAAGCTTGCCGGCTACCTTGGCGACTACAAGGTAATCGACACAGTAAGAACAACCGCTTCCTCAGTTCTCTACGATACAGAGCTTGACGCATACGTAAATGCTAAGGGCGAAATCGTAGCCAAGAAGGAAGGCGACATCTGGGTAGACGATCTCGGTATGCCCACAACCAAGCCCGTAGCAGAAAGCAAGATTACAACAATCGTCGGCGATACTAAGTACACACTTACAGGTCTCCTTCAGTTTGCTCTTGCAGACGGTCTCGTTGGTAATCTTGTTGATACCTCCTCAATGGAAGGCATCCTCGAAACAATTATCAACAACGTAATGGGCCCCGATGCTACCAAGAACGTAACAGAAATTCTTATCAAGCTTCTCAACAAGTATGTAATCACATATCAGGCAATCGAAGAGCCCGATGAAGCACTTGTACCCGCAGCTACAGACTATGCTAAGTACGGCGTAGAAAAGGCTGAAGTACAGCTTGCTCTCGATAACCTTCAGAAGCTTCTTCCCGAGGTTCTTGACCTTCTCGGTGTTGGCTCACTCGACAAGCTCGTAGCTGATAACCTCTACACTGATAAGGTTGTAAACGGCCTCATCGCAATGCTCGTTGGTCTCCTCGGCGGTCTCGACGACAAGACCTGGGGCACAATCACCGATATCCTTGGCTATGTTAAGGACATCGTTGGTCTGAACATTGACATCACTCCTGCAGCTTATGCAGCAGAAGGTAACGCACTTGCCGGCTTCATTAACGCAGTTGACGTTAAGAGAGAGGTTAAGGATGAAGACGGTAACGTAACAGGCGAGGAAAGAATTCCCGTTGCTGACCTTACATGGGCAGACGTTGCTAAGTTCTACACCAAGTATGAATACAGATACATGGTAGAAGAAGCTAAGGCAGCAGAAGGCGTTGAAGGCGATGACGATTACGTAGCAGCAGTTGACGCTAAGTATGTAACCGTATGGTTCGCAGATGCAAACCTTGACGGTGCTGACCATACTCCCACAAGCGGCGACTATGCAGGCAAGACCTTCAAGCTTGAAAAGGTTGAAACACCTTACTACGGTTATGAGTACACAATTCCCGCTGTTGGTGAAGAGGGTACTGATGACTATGTAGCAGCTAAGACTGAAGTTTATAAGTCAACAGACGATAAGCTTAAGGAAGTTAAGGTCGGCGAAGTAACTTATAAGATTGAAGACGGTTCACTCAAAGCTAAGGGTGAGGTTGACAGAGTTCACAACACCAAGGTTGAATCCGACTTCGTATGGGGTCTTGCAGATGAAACAACTCTTAACGCTAAGGCTGACAAGCTTGTTGCAGTTGTAACAGACCTTCTCAAGCCTCTTGACGGCGTACTTTCACTTCTCCTTGCAGGCGGCGTACAGAATTTCAACGGCACAGTATACGGCGATTCACTCGGCGCATTCAAGGAAATCAATATCATGGGCGGTAGCGGCTACAACTATGCTATCATTCCTCTCCTTGAAACTCTTAATGTTCCCGCTGATAAGATTCTCAGCCAGACAGACTACGAAGCCACAATCGAAACTAAGGGTGCACTCGGTTACATTCTGGAGACAGTTCTCCACACTGTAAACGACAACCTTGACAGACCTCTTGACTTCGTTCTCGGTCTCTTCGCTAACCTTGCATACACCGTATCCAAGGACGGCGTAACAACCTTCGTTTCCAACCTCATAGCTCCTCTCAGCGAGGTAGTTGAGGCTATTGAAGGCGTACTTCCCGTAGCAATCAAAGTTGACCTTATGGCTCTTGTTGACGGCGGCAGCGTAGCAGAAGTTCTCCTCGGCGAAGACGTTGCACTCAAGGGTGCAGAGGTTGGTCTTACACTTGACCTTGACTGCGATACTCTTGAAGAGCTTCTTGCCAAGGTACTTGCTAAGTACGTAGCAGGCTTTGATATCACAATCGACTTCAGCGACATCGCTGCTAAGTCTGCAAAGCTTGACGAAATGGGTGACATTGAATACACCAACTCCAAGGTAGATCCTACATGGGATATCTGCCTCGGCACTCCCGGAAAGAATATCCAGGGCGATACAGCAGCTACAATCATCACTCTCCTTTCAATGCTCATCACATCTGAAAATATCGATGCTCTTCTCCAGATGCTCAAGGTTGACCTTGACACAATGGATAAGGCAATCGCAGACCTTCTCAATAAGGTTATTGACTCACCCGACGTTGTTATCGGCGCAGTTATCAAGCTCCTTGCTAATAACTACGACGTAGCAGGTATGATTGAAGCAATGGTATTCTACTTCCTCGGCGAAGCTGAGTACGATTACTCAAACATCAAGGGCGGTCTCCTCAACGGCGGACAGAGCGCAGTTAACAGTGCTATCGGCAAGTTCGATAAGATGGTTAACAACCTCATTCCCAAGCTTCTCAAGCTCCTCGGTAACGACCTTGAAAAGCCCGTTGAATTCATCGCTGACCTCTATGCAGGTCTCGGCGATAAGGCAGCAGATGCTGACATCCAGGCTGTTGTGGATTATCTCCTCAATGACCTTGTATTCAACGACAAGATGATGAACTATCTCCTTGCCGCAATCGTTGGTCTCCTCGGCGGTATTGACGCTAAGACCTTCGAGACAGTAGTTGACATTGTTAAGGAAGTTCTCGGCATTGACCTTTCACCCGCAGGCGTAGCAGCAATTTCCGATGAAAACGGCGGCGCAATCGCTGACTTCATTGAAGCCCACGTTGCAGAGGGCAAGACTCTTGCTGACCTTACATGGGCTGAAATCGCAGCAGCTGAAAGCTGGTACGAATACAGATACTGTGTAGCAGAAGCTAAGGAAGCAGTAGGTGAAGAGGGCGATGATGACTACGAGCCCGCAGTTGAAGCTAAGTATGTAACAACTCACTTTGCTGATGCTGATCTCGACGGTGAAGAGCATACTCCCACAACCGGCGACTACGCAGGTAAGACATTCACACTTGAAGCAGTTAAGAAGGACGACAAGCACGTAACTAAGGTTATTCTTGAAGAAACCTGGAACATCGCCGATAAGGACGACTTCCTCGGTATCCTCTATGAAATCACTGCAGTTGTTGAGCCTCTCCTTGCATTCCTCTTCAAGGGCGAAAACATCAACATTCTCATTGACACCTTCGGCCTCAAGGGCAGCAACGGCTTCGAAACAGCTCTTGTTCCTCTTGCAAAGGCTCTCAACATTGAGCTTGAATCTGAAGATGCAGACGATTATGAAGATGCAAACGAAATGCTTAAGGCAGTTGTAGACGGTATCTTCGGTCTTGTTGAAGACATCGAAAAGGCTCCCATCTCAACAATCCTTGAAGTACTCGGCTCAGCATCCTACTTCATTGCAAACGACGGTGTTGCACTTGTTATCAACAACCTTATCGCTCCCGTAACAGGTCTCCTTTCAATCTTCGAGAAGAAGACTCAGAACGCAGACGGTACAACAACAAGCGAAGGCATCACAATGGATGATATCAACAAGCTCCTCAAGAGCCTCATTGATATGGACCTTAACGATATCACAGGTATCGCAGGTGCTGACGGCAGCAAGCTCGTTTCAATGATTAACGGTCTCCTTCCCAAGGTTGAGCTTGTAGGCGAAGACGGCGCAATCACAATTGCAGAGCCTATTCCCGCTAAGTTCTTTGAAATCATGAGCACCTATGCTATCAACTACGACAGCATGACATCTGCTCAGAAGAAGGATGACGCAAACATCAGAACTCTTGCAGTGACCGAGTGGTCAGTTGATAAGGCAGACGTACTTATGTATCTCCTTTCAACAGTTTGCTCCGACGACTTCCTTGCATTCCTCGGCAGCGTTGCAAAGGCTGAAGAAGGCACAGTTCTCGGTGACCTCATCTACGGTCTCAGCGGTGACGAAGACCTTGTAATCAACATTATCTCAATGCTTCTCAATGAGTACACACTTGTATACAACAAGTACGCTCAGAAAGATATCACTAAGGAAAATGTTGACCCGAAGGCTCCTCTTACCGATACAAACCTTGCACAGGCGATCCAGGCAATCGACGGTCTTGTACCCGCACTCATCGGTCTCTTCGTTAAGGATGCAGACTCACTTGCAGGTCTCCTCGAAAACCTTGTTGCTGACGCAGACCTCGGCAACCTTCTCATGAATCTCCTTGTTCCTCTCCTTGCAGATCTTGATATAGACGAAATCCTCGGCTACGTCAAGGAATTCAGCAACCTCGATGTTAAGCTTGATCCTTCTGCATGGACCGGCACAATTATCGCAGACTTCATCAACCAGGCAACTGACCTTGATGAAGACGGCAAGATCTCATGGGCAGAAGTTGAAGCACATTACACTCAGTATGAATACTCATACACAGCTGACGGTGCAACATCTGCAACAACAGAATACAGACCTGAGGCTGACAAGGATAACTACACAGTAGAGATAGGCGAAGGCACAGCTAAGAAGACCTATACTCTCGCTCCTGTTTACGAATACAAGTATACCTACGAAGTAACAGTAGACGGCGAGAAGGAAGAAAAGACAATCATCCTTGATAAGAACGACTACAACGAATACGATGTAGACGGTGACAAGACAACAGCTGATGTTGCTGTAACACTCGTCGGTCCTGTTCAGAAGTCAAAGATGGTAAGCGAATACAACTGGAACATTAAGGAATTCGATGACCTTAAGGACTTCGCAGTTGACCTTCTCAAGCCTCTCGACGTAGTATTCAAGCTTCTCCTTGCAGGCGCAGACATTATCGTTGCTCCTGACACTAAGGAAGATGTAGAGCCCTATCCCGCACAGATTACTGTCCGCGGCGGTGACGGCTACAACTTCGCAATCATTCCTCTGCTTGAGGCTATCGGTGCAACCGGTCTCAAGACTCAGGCTGAATATGAAGCACAGGCTGAAGCTGACGGCTCACATCTCAAGTATGTTCTTGACGTACTCTTCGCAGAAGTTGAAGAAATTCTTGCAACTCCCGTATCACAGCTTATGTCAAGACTTGCAAACCTCTTCTACTTCATCGGTAACAACTCCGCTAACGACCTCGTTGATAACCTTCTTGCTCCTGTAAATACTCTTATTGCAGAAGTAGATCCCATCTTCCCGCTTGCAATCAACATTGATGTAAGCAAGGTTGGCTCAGACGAAGAAATCATCGGCCTCTACCTCGGTAAGGCACATGACGGCGTTGACGCAGGTATCCATGTAAACGTAGAAGCAACCGCACTCGCAACTCTCCTCAATGACCTGCTCGCAGGTATTGAAATCAACGGCACAAAGCTCGGCCTCAGCCTTGACCTCAACTGGCTCGAAATCGCAGCTAAGATGGCTAAGACTGAAGACGCTACAAAGCAGAGCGTAACAGGTGCCAAGATAGCAACGACGGTATCCGCAATGGATTACGATGCTTACGAAAACGTTGAAGGTACAACCGAATATGCAGATGGCAAGTACCGCAACATCGAAGGCGACGTAGTTGATACCTTCGTAACCCTCCTTCAGGTAATTCTCACTCAGGATAACACTGAAGCAGTAAGAAATCTTGTACTCGGTCTTCTTGAAGAAGGTGAGCTTAAGGATATCCTTGACGACATCCTCAGCGATCCTGACGCAATTGAAAAGGCAATCGGCGTTGTAGTTCTTCTCCTTACCGGCGAAGGCGCAATGACAGGTTATCCCTTAGACTTCGTTTACAAGTTCCTCGGCGAGCTTAACTTCGGTTATAAGAACGCTGAAATCAAGGATGCAATCAGCAAGTTCGACAAGATGATCGCACGTGAGGCTGTAGGCGTACTCGAAATGTTCGGTACACCCGCTGCTGATAAGGATCCTGCTGATTACAACTTCCTTGAAAAGATGGTAACAGGTGTTGCCGATAAGGAAAATGCAACACTCGCAGATGTAGTTGCATGGCTCCTCGGTGAATTCGCCTTCACTGCAGAGAACTTTGACACCGTAATGGGTCTTCTCAACAACGTTCTCGCAGACGTTATCACTGCAGACCTTGCAGGCATTATCGCAACAATCCTTCCCATCCAGCTTATGCCTTATGAGTTTGCAGCAGCAACAGGCAACGCTCAGCTTATCGCATACGTAGGTAAGGCTGTAGACGCAGTTGTTGACAAGCTTGCTGACGATGCAAAGGCAGAAGATATTGAAGCTGCCAAGAAGGCAGTAACATGGGCAGACGTCCGTGAAGCTAACGCTACAAAGAACGGCGACGAGTGGAAGTACACCACAAGCTGGAACGTTGAAGGTAAGGATGCATTTGTAAGCACTCTCCTTGCTCTCATCAGTCCTCTCAACCCGATTCTCGACTTCCTGTTCGCAGGTAAGAAGCTCAGCTTCACAATCAACGGCGTAGAGCTCTGGGGTGCAGACGGTTACGCTAACGCAATCGTTCCTCTCCTCAACGCTCTCGGTGCAAAGCAGCTCGGTGTAAACCTTCCCGCAACTGCAGCAGACACATCAACAGCTCTCGGCTACATCGTAGATGCACTTCTCGGTAGCGACACAACTCTTGACGACGGTACAGTAGTACACACCAAGGGTGTTGTAGATGTAATCTGTGAAGCACCTCTCACATCAATTCTCACAATCGTTGGTAACCTCAGCTACTTCCTTGCAAACGGTAACCTTGACGAGCTCATCCAGAATCTTGTTGCTCCTGTAATGGGTATCCTTGAGCTTGCAGAGTCACTTGTTTCAAGAGAACAGCTCGACGGTATCATCGAAGGCCTTGCAAATATTACCCTTCCCGGCGGTAAGGCTCTCAACATCACTAACATCATCAACATCGCAGGTGCTGAAGGCGAAGGCCTTGTAGCTCTCATCAACGAACTTATCGGCGGCATCAGAGCCTACCATAAGGTAATGGTTGAGGTAGACGGTGAGATGGTAAGCGTAATCCAGCAGTACACACCCGAACAGGTTGAAGAAGATCCCGACGGCAATTACTGGCTGTCAGATGAAGATCTTCTTGACGCAGACGGCAACGTAGTTTACGCTACAGATGAAGACGGCAACGTAATTACTGACGCTGACGGTAACAAGGTAGCTGTTAAGGCATACTGGAAGGTTCTTCAGATGATCAACCTTCTTCCCGACGACTTCTTCAAGCAGTTCTCACAGTATGTTGTTGAAGACAGCACATACGAAAACACTGAAGTAACAACAATCGGTGCAGATGTAGACAACTGGACAATCAACACCGGCGACGCTCTTATGTACATCCTTTCAACAGTTCTTGACTACGACTTCTTCGAGACAATCCTCAAGAAGGTAGGTCTTGACGTAAGCCAGGGTATCGGTGAAACCGTGCTTTCAATGGCTGATAAGGAAAATGAGCTTATCGACGTGCTTGTAATGCTTCTTACAGATTACAAGGTTGTTCACTCAAAGATTGAGCAGGATGAAATTCCCGCAGATACAGCTACACCTTATGCATCCTTCGGTCAGAACGCAACAACAGGTGAAGACCTTCTCAACAACGAGAACACATCTGCTGCAATCGCAGCACTTGACCCGATTATCAACACAGTTATCGCAATGGTAGCTGACGATAAGACTCTCGGCGGTCTCGTTAATGGTCTCATCGCAGATGCTGACCTTGCAAACCTTATTATGAACGCTCTTGTTCCCGTACTCGCAGGACTTGAAGACAACAAGGACCTTGACCTTGATGCAATCCTCGGTTACGTTAAGGAGCTCACAAACATCCAGCTTGAAACCCTTGCTCCCACTCTCTGGGCAGATGCTGACTTTGGTTCAGAGCTTCACAACTTCCTTGACGGTGCAACCACCTGGACAGAAGTTGAAGAAAAGTACAGCTTCTACGTATACGAATACGATGTAGTTAACGACAAGGGTGAAAAGACCGGCACGGCAACCTACTACTCAAAGAGCGCTGACCTTGAAAAGGCTGACGTTGATGATAACGCAGAAACTGCAGATGTTGCAGTACGCAAGGTAATGGTTGACGTGAAGGATGAAAACGGCAATGCAACCGGCGAAAAGGTTCACTCCTTCGGTATGCACAGCCAGTTCGACTGGAAGATCACAGGCCTTGATGCTTCACTCATCAACTTCGTATGTGATGTTCTCCAGCCTCTCGATATCGTATTCCAGATTCTCCTTATCGGCGAGCCCATCATCGCTCTTGAAGATCCGAACGGTGAGCGCGCAGACATCAGAATCATGGGCGGCTACGGCTACAACTACGCTATCGTTCCTCTCCTTGAGGCCTTCGGCGCAACAGGTCTCCTTACTCATGAAGAGTATGTAGAACGTGTTGAAGATGACAAGTCGGCTCTCAAGTACATCCTTGAAGCACTCATCGGTGAGGTTAACGAAATTCTCGCAACACCTCTTAATGAGCTCCTTTCAAGGCTCGCAAATCTCTTCTACTTCATCGGCAGCGACGGTATCAACGCTATTGCTGATAACCTCCTCGCTCCTCTGAATACCCTTATCGATGAAGTTGATGACCTCTTCCCGCTTGCAATCAGAATTGACGTTGCAGCAGACGAGATTATCGGCCTCTACCTCGGTAAGGAACATGACGGCGTTGACGCAGGTATCACTGTAAACGTTGCAGGCGACGACCTTGCTAAGCTTATCAATGACCTTATCGGTGTCCTTGATATCAACGGCACAAAGATCAAGCTCAGCCTTGACCTTGACTGGACCGCACTTGCAGCTAAGATGGCTAAGAAGGATGAAGACGGCAAGATTCTCACAACAGGTACAAAGCAGGTATACAATATCGGCACTGTTGAGAATCCCGAAACTCCCAACCTTGTAAACATCACAGGCGATGCAGCTAACACCATCGTAACGCTCCTTGACACAGTTCTTTCAGAAGAAAACTGCAAGAGCATCTACAGCCTTGTTAACGGTCTCCTTCCCGCTGACTTCGATGCAACAATCAAGGAACTCATCCTTGACATCCTCAGTAGCGACGACTCCATTAAGGGCGTAGTATCCGCACTTGTACTTATCCTCACAGGTGCATATGACGTATCAACACTTGAATATGTATTCAAGTTCCTCGGTACACTCGACTTTGAAAAGGCCGGTAAGGCAGCAACAGCTGTTGAAAGCCTTGACAGAGTTCTTGTAAAGGCAGTTCCCGTAATCATCGGTCTTCTTGCTGACGGCAAGGATCCTGAAAAGGACTTCATTGCCAAGATGTATGAAGCAACAAAGGCAATGGAAGGCGGCGCAAGCCTTGAAAACATCGTTGATTATCTCCTCGGTGACCTCCTCTTCACAGATGATATGATGGCAACCATCACGGGTGCACTTCTCGGTCTCCTTAAGGGTCTCGGCGCAGACCTTACCAAGACTCTCAGCGATCTCCTCGGTGTTGACCTTGCTCCCGTAGCATTTGCAGAAGCTACAGGTAATGCTCAGCTTCAGGCATATGTTGCAAAGGGTGTTGCAGCTCTCACCAAGAAGATTAACGAGAACACTGAGCTCACAGAAGCTCAGAAGACAGCAGCTCTTGCAACAGTTGAAGCCGATACAACATGGGCAGACGTTGCAGCAGCAAACGCATCTGAAGTACCCGTATACGAAGAAGACGGCAAGACTCAGGCTAAGAACGAAGACGGTTCACCCAAGACAGAAACCGTATACGCTGCAGTATTCAGCGGCATAGACGGCAAGGATGCCTTCCTCGGTGCACTTCTCGACCTTCTCAAGCCTCTTGAAAGCGTGCTTGCATTCCTTCTCACGGGCGAAGACCTTACAATTACAGTTGAAGACGCAAGCGTAACCCTTAAGGGCGGCAACGCTTACGAGACAGCTATCGTTCCTCTCCTTCTTCAGGGTCTCGGTCTTGAAGAGCTTGCAAAGGGAACAAACAAGGCAGTTGTTGACGCAACTCCCGCTAACACAGCAGGTGAGGCTCTTGAAGCAACTATCGACTACATCCTTGTTGACCTCGTTGAATCACTTGAAAAGGCTCCTCTTACAACAATCCTTACAGTTGTTGCTAACCTCGGCTACTTCATTGCAAACAACGACGTTGCAGTTGTAATCCAGAACCTTGCAGCTCCCGTACTTGCAATCGTTGATGCTCTCGGCGGCGTAATTTCAAGAAGCCAGCTTGACGCACTTCTCGAAGGTCTTATCAACGTAACACTTCCCAACGGTAAGAAGCTCAACCTTACCAACATTATCAACATCGCAGGCGATAACGGCGCAATCCTCGTTGACCTTATCAACGGTCTCCTTCCCAACATCGAGATTAAGGATGATGAAGGCAATGTTCTTCACGTTGTTAACGCACTTCCCGATACCTTCTTCCTTGACCTTGCCAAGGCATCAGTTAAGGATAAGGACGGTAAGGAAATCACCCTCGACGAGGGCGAAGATGTAGCTGAATGGACAACAGATACCGGCAGCGCTATCATGTATGTTCTTTCAACAGTTCTTACAACAGACTTCCTTACAATCCTCTGTGAAGCTCTTAATCTTGAGCCCACTACAAAGAATGAAGACGGCACAGAAAGTGCAAATATGGTATACGATATCATTACTTCACTTGCCGGCTCTGCAGACGCTGTAGTTGACCTCATCCTTATGCTTCTCAACAGATACCTTGTAGAGTACAAGGGCTACAACCAGCCTGTAATTGACAAGACAGACATCGAATATAAGAACGGCGGCGAGTCAGCTCACCAGCAGTTCAACCAGGTTATCTCCAACCTTGACGGTCTCATTCCCGTAATCTTCGATCTCCTTGTTAAGCAGGAGGGCGTAAGCAACCTCGCAGACCTCGTTTACCCGCTGTTCGTTAAGGACGACATCGCAAATCTCCTTGTAAGCGCTATTGCTAAGCTTCTTGCAGGTCTTCCCGCTGATACAATCAGCATGGTTGAGGGTCTTGTAACTGACCTTTCAAGCCTCAAGAACACAACAGATGCTGAAGGTAACGATGCATTCAGCATTGCACCCACAGCCTTCAAGGCAGGCAACTTCGGTTCAGAGCTTGCAGCCTACATCGGCAATGCAAAGACATGGGCAGAAGTATGGAACAACCACAGTGAGGTTGACGCCGAAACAGGCGAAAGAGTTGCAACAGAGTACAAGTGGGGTATTGAAACCGTAGATGACTTCATTAACCTCCTTTGTGACTTCCTTGCTCCTCTCGACTGCGTACTCAGTCTCCTTCTCCAGGGCGGTATGCTTGAAGAAGACTTTGACGAAGCAGATCCCAACAACAGCTTCAAGGGCAAGACCCTTTCAGTATTCGATGATATTGCTATCAGCGGCGGTAGCGGATACAACTACGCAATCGTTCCTCTCCTTGAGCTCCTTGGCGTTGACGCTATGACTCAGGAAGAATACGACGCAGCAGTTGCAGCTGACGGTAACTACGGCAGCACTCTCAGACCCATCCTGACAGCACTCTTCGACAGAGTAGACGATATTCTTAACGCTCCCATCGCAAACGTACTCGATATGCTTGCAAACCTCTGCTATGCACTCGGTACCGGCAGCGTTGCAACAATCGTTGAAAACCTTATTGCTCCCATCAACCACCTTGCTAAGGCAGTTGACGAAATCTTCCCGATTGCAATCCCCATCGACGTAGGCGCACTCATCAATGGCGAGCCTCTTACCACATATCTCGGTAAGGAGCATCCCGGTATCGATGCAGGTATCACCTTCAAGCTCGACGGCAACGACATCTCAGCTCTTCTTGAGGATGTTCTTGCAGGCATCGCAATCAACGACGTTGCTCTCAACCTCAAGGTTGACCTTAACTGGCTTGAGCTTGCTAAGGCAGCCGGTGCTGATACAAACAACGACGGTAAGGTAGACTTCGACGGCTCAGCAATGAGCGACAAGTGGGATATCTACAACGGCGACGCTTATAAGAACCTTAAGGGTGACCGCGGTGATACATTCATCACACTTGTCAAGACTGTTCTTACAGAAGAAAATTGGAAGGCTCTTTCAGAGGCTCTCAACATCAACCTCGGCGACTTCCAGGGTATTGTTGACGGCATCATCGAAGACCCGACCTCAATCATCGGACTCATCGGCCAGCTCCTTGGCGGCGGCGAAGTTTCCTACATCCCCGTACAGAACAGAAAGGTAGAAAACAAGAACGTTAACTACAACACCTATCTGTACATGACAGAATACAACGCAGACCTCATTGCTGCTAACATTGATAAGCTCATCAATGACATTCTTTCACAGACCGAGTACGGTTCACTCAAGGGTCTTGTAGGCGGACTTCTCAACAACGAGCTCGTCTCCAACCTTGTAGGCTCAATCACAGGCCTCCTCGGCGGCGACAGCGTAGCAGGTATCCTCAACACAATCTCAGGTCTCACAACCGGCGACAATGCAATCCTTGTTGTATACGATGCAGCAGGCAACGTTCAGCCTCTCAACCTTGACCTTTCAGTTCAGGGCTACGCAGCTGAATACGCTAAGTATCAGAACAAGAATACAGAGTTCGCAAAGAGACTTGCAAACGCAGAAACATGGGCAGATGTTGATGCAACAGGCATTAACTGGAACGTAAACGGCACAGTTACAAGCTTTGCAAATGCATTCGCATCAATCCTCAATCCTCTCAACAGTGTTCTTGAACTCCTTCTCATCGGCGAAGGCAAGACCCTCGGTGTTCTTCCCTCAAGAGATGAAAACGGCAACATTGTCAAGGGCGACAACGGAATGCCTTCATGTGTTGCAAATATCAAGGGCGGTAACGGTTACGATTACGCAATCATTCCTCTCCTTGAAGCATTTGGTCTCAAGGCAGCCGAAGTTAAGAAGGTTGCTGAGTACAGAAACCTTTACAACAGCAATAAGTCACAGCTCATGGGCTACATCCTTGAGAGAGTCGGCTACTTCGCAGACAACCTTCTCAACAAGCCTGTTGACGGACTTCTTACAATCCTTCCCAACCTTGCATACTTCATTGCAAACGAAGGCGTAGGTCTTGTAGTAAGAAATCTTATTGCACCTGTTTACTCAATCCTCGGCGTTCTCGGCCTTGACCTTATGGAAATGCTTAACCTCAATACTCTTCTCGGCGGTATCGAGATTCCTCTCGATCTCCTTGGTGCAAAGCTTGGTCTCCACCTTCCCGACATTGATTGGATGAAGCTTGCAGAGGAAGGCGCATCTGAAATCGTAGAGGTTGCAACCTCACGTTCACAGGCTGCTAACTCCTTTGTAAACGAAAAGAGACTCAAGAACCAGAAGGATGTTGACAACTACGTTGCTAACTATCCCGTTGGTTACGAAGGCAGAGCAAACAAGACATCACAGACCTTCATCGTAGCAGATAAGGGCGACGTTCTCACTCTCGTATTCACATGGCTCTTCGAGCTCTTTGAGGATTCAGACAACCAGAACGCTCTTGTAGATTGGCTTGCAGAAACTCTTAACCTTCAGTCCGGTGCTAAGGAAACTGTAAGATATGCAATCAACCAGCTCTTCCTTAAGGCTCAGATTTACAACGCTCCCGACATTATCGTAGGCGGTCTCTTCGCTGCCCTCGGTGTAGCAGTTGTATTCAACGAAGGTCTTAACGGCAACATCACAGAAGTTGTTAACATCTTCAAGGAGCTCTTCGGTGCAGCAGGCAGCGGCGGATGCGCATACGCAAGCATCGCTAAGGTAATGCAGGATCTCACAGGTGTCTGGGACGACACAATCGGTTCAGACGAAGACCACCAGGATGCAGTTGAAGACGCAGAAGAATCACTCAACTGGTTCCAGAGACTTATCAAGAAGATTAAGGACTTCTTCGCAAAGATTTTCAGCATCTTCAAATAAGTTTCACGGTAAGCATTAACCGGAACACAACAAAATTACTCCTCACCTCGCAAGAGGTGAGGAGTTTTTTGTATCTGTGCAAAGGCAAATGCTTGCTTATTTCCTTCTTTGCTTGACTAATGATTTTTGTGGTGATATAATAAAAAAAGAAATTTTTATCAGTTTATTTGAAAGAATGGAGAGAATTATGCCGAAGGTATCAGTTATAATTCCGTGCTATAATGTGCAGAAATACATCAGACAGTGTATTGACAGCTTGCTTGCGCAGACCTTGTCTGATTTTGAAATTATCTGTGTTGATGACGGTTCTACCGATGAAACCGTAGACATACTTAAGGAGTACGTAAAAACGGATAGTCGTATAAAGCTCCTTGAGCAAAAAAATCAGTATGCAGGCGTTGCAAGGAATAACGGCCTTGCTGTTGCAGAGGGTGAATATGTCATCTTTCTTGACAGCGATGATTTTTTTGCTGAAACTATGCTTGAAACGGCGTGCAGCACTGCAGATGAAAATTCTGCAGATGTTGTTGTTTTCGGTTTCAGACGTTTTGACGAGAAAAAGCAGGAGTTTTTTCCTAAGGAGGAGCTTCCGAGAAAGGATTTGCTTCCCGACGAAGCAGTTTTTTCAGCTGTAGATATTTCTGACAACATTTTTAAATTCATTTCACCCGCTCCGTGGACAAAGCTGTTCCGACGTTCTTTTGTTCAGGCAACGGGTCTGCAGTTTCAGCCGCTTCCGAACAGCAACGACTTTTTCTTTATTCTTTCTGCCCTTTCTCTTGCAGAAAGAATTTCGACAGTTCAGGAAGCATTGGCTTTTTACCGCGTAAATATGCCGTCAAGCACTCAGGGCAAAAAGCATAAAAATCCTCTGTGCTTCCTTACAGCTATCAATGCTCTTCACGGGCATCTTCAAAGCCGCGGCTTATATGATGTTTTTGAAAAATCGTTCCAGGCCATTGCCTTGTCCTCTTCTCTTTATAACCTTCGGTCAGCCTCAACCGATGCAGCGAGGTTCAGCGTTATAGAGGCTTTGGGCAGTGATGAAAACATCATCAGCAGCCTTCTCGGCCACGAAGAAGATTTTTATGTGGATAAAACCACGGCAGGCTATGCCTCAACAATCCGCAATGCGGTTTCGCAATATAATATTATGAAAAACGTGAAACAAAAAGCGGACACAAAAAACGTTGTTCCCTACAGAGGCAAGGAAGACATTAAGGTTTCCGTTGTTATTCCGGTTTATAACACCGGTGATTATCTTCACGCAACTGTCGCTTCAATCTGCGGTCAGACTCTTTCTGATATAGAAATTATTTGTATAAATGACGGCTCAACCGATAATTCTCTGGATATTCTTAAGGAATGGGCAGAGAAGGATGAAAGGATTTCTGTCTGGATGCATGAAAACGCAGGTGTATCGTGCACAAGAAATGCAGGAGTTCAGCTTGCAAAGGGTGAGTATATCTATTTTATGGATAGCGATGATACTCTTGTTGAAAATGCGTTGGAGGTATTGGTCACAAAAGCCGATGCGGACAAGCTTGATATTGTATATTTTGATGCCGATGTATTTTCTGACGAAAGTGATATGGAGGATGAAATCAAACGCTTTAATTATAAGCGCTCCAGAGAATACAGTGAGGTTTATAACGGTCAGGATTTATTCAGAATATTATATGATAACGGTGAATATTCTCCGTCACCCTGTCTGCAGATGTGCAGAAGCTCACACATAAAGGACAACGGTATTTTTTTCCGCTCAGGTGTAATTCATGAGGATAATGCCTTTACCTTTGCGGCTATTTTAAACGCAAAAAGAGTTTCACATATCAGACAACCGCTTTTCCTTCGTCGTGTCAGAGAAAACTCTATTATGACTACAACAGTATCTTTTAAAAACGCCTACGGATATTTTGTGTCATATCAGGATATGATGGGAATTTATGCTAAGCTGGAGAAAACTCTTTTAGAAGAAAACAAATCAGCCGCTTTGTCGCGTATGACGCAGAATCTTACCAACGCACAGACCAATTTTTCTAAGATTCCTAAAGAAGAGCTGGGCAGAGAGCTGGGTCTCGGCATAGATATGCGTTGCTTTGACCGTTTGGTTGTAAGACCGGGCAATGCTATGAGACAGAATGCAGAGCTTAAAGAAAAGGACGCAAAATTCAAAAAAGAGAAAAAGAAGCTTACCGCAAAAAACAAAAAGGTTACTGCGGATTATGAAAAACTGAAAAAGAATCATAATAAATTAAAGAAGAAGCAGAAAAAGCTCGAAAAAACCAATGAAAAAATAAGAAGCACAAGGTTGCGCCGTTTTATTTTGTGCTGTTGGGAAAACGGATACGGCTACACCCTTAAACGGTATTCAAAAGGCTTTTATAAAAAGCTTTTTGGCAAGAAAAACTAATAAACGGGAGGTGAGATAATGTCAGATATTAAGGTTTCGGTGATAATGCCGGTTTATAATACCGACAATTATCTCACCGCTGCTCTTGAGAGTATATGTAACCAAAGCTTAAAAGAAATTGAAATTATATGCATCAATGACGGCTCAACGGATAACTCCTTGAATATCCTTGAAGTTTTTGCTCAAAGGGATGCAAGGATTTTCGTGCATACTCAAAAAAACGAAGGGGTATCCTGTGCAAGAAACGTGGGCATTGGCTTAGCTAAGGGTCGCTACATTTATTTTATGGATAGCGATGATGTTCTTGCAGAAAATGCCTTAAGCTCACTTTTCGAAAAGGCAGAGAAAGAGAAGCTTGATGTTCTTTATCTTGATGCTGATGTGTTTTTTGATGATGTCAGCATGAAGAACGAGGCAGAGCGGTTTAATTACAGCCGTAAAAAAGAATACTCCGGTGTTTATACCGGAGCCGCTTTGTTCAGGCTGATGAGTAATGAGGGCGAGTATTTTGCCACACCTTGGAGTCAGTTTTTCAGCAGTGAGCACCTGAAAAGAAATGCAATACTCTTTCATCCCGGCGTTATACACGAAGACAACGCTTTTACTTTTGAAGCGATATTAAAGGCCAAAAGGGTTTCGCATATAAACCAGCCCTTTTTCCATAGGAGAATTCGTGAAAATTCAATAATGACAAGTAAACTGTCCTTTAAAAACGCATACGGATATTTTGTTTCATATATTGATATGTTCCGCGTTTTTACCGAGGTTGAGTCTGAGCTTTCGGAAGAAGAAAAGGACGCCGCGTTGGCGCGTATTGGTCAGAATCTTGTGAATGCACAAAACATATATGCGGCTTTGCCTGAGGATGAGACAGACTTTGAAGCTACTCTCGGCTCGTACAGGAGATTTTTTGACCGACTTGTTGTAAAACCCGGAAAATCCTATAAAAGTGCCGAAGAATGGAAGAAGACGGTTTTGAAGCACAGTCAGGATAAGGAAAAGCTTAAAGCTAAGCTTGAACTGACAAAGGAAAACTATGAAACCGTAAAGAATTATTTTGAAAGCCTTAAAGTGAAAAATAAGGCGGTTACAGAAAATTATGAACAGCTGAAGCTTCATCACGAAAAGCTTAAAGGCTACAAGTCGGCTGTTGACGGTAAATACGAAAGCCTGAAAAACGATTACAGTGAGCTTTCCGAAAAGAACAAGGAGCTTCTTGCTGAGCTTGAAAGAATAACAGCAGAATATCAGCAGCTGAGCGGCAAAAACAAGTCTCTTGCGCTTGATTATGATCGCCTTTCAGAAGAATATAATGAGCTGACAGAAACCGGAAGAAGGCTTTCAGAAAATCTTGAAGAGATAGAAAATATATATGAAAAGCTGAAAAGCACAAAAGGCCGACGCTTTATTATAAGCTGCTTTGAAAACGGATACCGTTATACCATTAAAAGGTGTTTATTAGCATTTTTCGGCAGGCTTTTCAAAAAGAAAAGATAACCGCTTGTTTATGGAGGTGAAAGAATGTCTGAAACAAAGGTATCGGTTATAATTCCCGTTTATAATGCAGGGGAATATCTTGCGACCACTCTTGACAGTGTTTGCAAGCAGACACTCAGGGAAATTGAAATAATTTGTGTTGATGACGGTTCAACCGATAACAGCACAGAAATAATAAATGAATATATACTTAAGGATAACAGAATCAGCCTTATCAGGCAAGCTAATCTTTTTGCCGGTGCGGCACGAAACAACGGCTTGTCACGGGCAAAGGGTGATTACATTATTTTTTGGGACTCAGACGATTTTTTTGCTGAAAAAACCCTTGAAATAATGTATAATAAAATGACCGAGGATGAAGCGGACATCTGCCTTTGCAATGCTTTTAAATATTATTCTGAGTTTGATAAAAGCCTTTGCAGTGATGAATTTGTAAATTACGCAATTCTTCCGGAAACAACTCCTTTTAACAGAAAAGATATTCCCGATAAAATATTCAATATGGGGGCAAATGTTCCGTGGAACAAAATGTTCCGCACGGCCTTTATAAGGGAAAACGGGCTTGAATTTCAGCCTGTAAGGCAGGCTAATGACACCTATTTTGTCCTTATGGCGATTTTTCTTGCAGAAAAAATCACCTATGTAAAGAACAGGCTGGTGCATTACAGATGTGATAGCGAAGGCAGCATCACATCGGGCAAGGTGAGTATTCCTCCGGGAGCCTTTGAGGCCTATTTTTATCTGAAGACAGAGCTTGAAAAGCAGGAAAGCTACACCGAGGAAAACAAAAAATCCTTTATTAACCGAGCGGCACGCGGAATGCTGAGAATATTACATCTTCCTGCAGTTGAGCAGGATTATATGGCCGTAAGGGAATTTCTTATAAACGAAGGCTTTGAAAAGTTGGGACTTCTCTGTGAAAAAGATGTTTACGATGCACAGTGGGTGTATAATGATATTCAAAGCGTGTATTCAAGAACACCCACGGAGCATATGATTTACAAATTCGGAGAAGCGAGAAAATCAAAGGATAAAATCAAATCCACCTCGATAAAACGCAAGCAGCAGCTTGATAAAAAGACAAAGCAGTTAGAAAAGGCTGAAGCCGATAACGCTGAATTAAAGCAACGTGTTGCCTCTTTGCAGGCACAGCTTAATGAAAACAAGGAAAAGCTGAAGCAAGCAAAAACAGAGCTGAAAAAAGAGCGGGCAGAAAAAACGGATTTTGAAAAAAAATACCGTACTGTTAATGCGAGCTTTATGGCCTTGAGAAAAAAATGGTATGTCCGTTTGTTTGTCAAACTGGAGAATATATTAAAGAGCATAAAAAAATCAAAGTAAAGCTTCTTAAAGGAAAGGATGAATGACAATGAAAATTGCAGTTGCAGGTACAGGATATGTTGGCCTTGTTACCGGTGTAGTGCTTGCACACATAGGTCACGACGTAGCTTGTGTTGATGTTGATGAAAAGAAAATAGAAATTATGCGCAAGGGCATCTCTCCGATTTATGAAGAGGGCCTTGAAGAGCTTATGCAGAAAAATGCAGATCGTCTTACCTATACCACCGATTACAAAAGCGCATATAAGGATGCAGAGGTAATCTTTGTAGGTGTAGGTACGCCTGAAAAGCGTGACGGCTCGGCAAATCTTGCTTATGTCAAAGCTGTTTGTGAGCAGATTGCCGAAAGCGTGGAAAATGACTGCGTTGTTGTTATAAAATCAACCGTACCCATCGGAACAAATGACAGAATTGAGCAGATGATGAACAAGCTCGCTCCTGAGAATATCAACATTGATATTGTTTCAAATCCCGAATTCCTTTCACAGGGCACGGCAGTAAAGGATACTCTCAATGCCTCAAGAATAGTAATCGGCACGGAAACAGAGCGAGCACGCCTTGTTATGGAAAAGGTTTATGAAAAACTTGGTCAGACGGTTGTATACACAAACAGAAGAAGTGCTGAAATGATTAAGTACGCCTCTAACGACTTCCTTGCACTCAAGATTTCTTATATAAACGAAATTGCAAATCTTTGTGAGGTTCTCGGCGCAGATATAGACGATGTTTCCAGAGGTATGGGCCTTGATGTGAGAATCGGAAACCGTTTCCTTAATGCAGGTATCGGTTACGGTGGCTCCTGCTTCCCCAAGGATACAAAGGCTCTTCATTGGGTGTCAAACATTAACGAGAGAGAGCTTAAAACCGTAAAGGCGGCTATTGAAGTAAATGATATGCAGAAGCTTAAGCTTCTTAAAAAGGCTAGAAAGTATTACGAAAGCTTTGACGGCTTGAACATTGCAGTTCTCGGCCTTACCTTCAAGCCTAACACAGATGACCTGAGAGAGGCACCGTCTCTTGTAAATATTCCCGCACTTGTTGATGAGGGTGCAAATGTTAAGGCATTTGACCCCGTTGGCGTAGAAAACTTTAAAAGGATTTGTCAGGATGAAATCACATATTGTGACACAATAGAGGAAGCTCTGCAGAATGCAGACATCTGCTTTATTTTCACCGAATGGGATGCGGTTAAGAGCCTTGATGTTGAAAAATTTAAGGCGATGAAAAATCCGATTATTCTTGACGGACGTAACTGCTTTAAGCCGGAGCAGTTTGAAGGAAGCGGAATAATCTATGATTCAATCGGCAGAAGAACAGTAAAATAAAAAAACAAAGCCCACGGCAGAACTACCGTGGGTGATTTTTTTGTCTTTAAAAGGTCTCATATCGCCTTAAGTAAATCAGGAAGCTTTTTTATCGCGCCGACAAGACCTGCAATGATTTTGCCGAGTCCGAGGGCGGGTTTTTCGTTGTTGAGTATCATCAATAAGCCATTTGCCATTTCCTCGGTGAATACTCCGTTGCCCATAGTGATAAAGTTTCTTATCGGCACATCAAGCACCATGAGCTCAAGCATTTTCATTGATTCGTCATCGGAGGTGTTGTAAAACACCTTTGCAATAAAGCCGTTTATAACCTTGCCCCACCTTGTATCGGCGGCATCGTCGAGGGTGCTCAGCAAAGTGAAGGGCTCCATGGGATTACGCTGTGAGGGCGGAAGCTTTCTGCCGAGAATTGCTTCAAATTCCTCTGCCGTTGCGTTGTTCATTGTGCCGTTATAGTAGCAGGGTGCTGCTTCACGGTAATCGGGAACAAGGGCCTCAACGGTGCTTTCAACCTTAACCTTGCCCTCAAGGCGGATGTCGCGTGAGGAAGCTCCGACAAGAATTTCAAAGTCGCCGCTTTCAACGTGCCAGTCGTTGATGTTGACGTTGTAGTATGCGAAGGCTCTTTTTGAAAGAACGACTTCAACGGTCTTTTCCTCGCCGGCCTTAAGGAAGACCTTTTTAAAGCCTCTCAATTCCTTTTCGGGGCGGAAAACGGTGGAGTCAACATCCTTAACGTAAAGCTGTGCAATTTCGGCACCGTCAGCTTTGCCGGTATTTTTTATTCTGAAGGATACGGTAAGCTCGTCGGTGTCTTTGATTTTTTTCTTTGAAAGCTTAAGTGAGCTGTATTTGAATTCGGTGTAGGAAAGGCCGTAGCCGAAGGGGAAAAGAACATCCTTTTTTGCACTGTCGTAATATCTGTAGCCGATGAAGATGCTCTCTCTGTGCTCTGCCGTTGTGCCCGTTGCGGGATAATTTTTTGCGCAGGGCGTATCCTCAAGGCAAAGCGGATAGGTTTCTGCAAGCTTGCCGCTGAAATTCTTGTCGCCGCTTAAAAGCTCTGCAAGGGCAGTGCCGCCTGCCTGGCCGCCGAGGTAGCCGTTTACAAGGGCCTTGATTTTGTCAAGGTGGGGGACGGTAACGGGAGAGCCGCCGTAAAGCACAACCGTAACATTGCTGTTAACCTTAAGAATCTCCTCGAGAAGCTTCACGTGAGATGAGGGCATATTGAGGTGGCTTCTGTCGTAGCCCTCTGATTCATATTCCTCTGTAAGGCCGATGAAAAGAAGAACACTGTCTGCGCGCTGTGCAACAATGCAGGCATCCTTGAGCATAATCTCGTTGATTTCGTCCTTCTTTTTGTTGTAGCCCGGGGCAAAACTGAGCTTGTAGCCCTTTTTGAGAAGTGCATCAAAGGCATCGTCAAGCCTTGTGGGATTTATGTTTGAGCTACCTGCGCCCTGATAATGGGGACAGCGTGCCATCTCGCCGATTACGGCAACGGTCTGCTCCTTTTTGAGGGGGAGTGTGTTATCCTCGTTTTTGAGAAGCACAAGGCTTTCACTGCAGATTTTTGCCGCAAGGTCGTGATGAGCGTTTTTATCGTAGCAGGTTTCGGTTAAGGCGGCCTTTGATTTCATAATGAGGTCAAGGACTCTGTCTGTGCAGATGTCAACGCTTTCAGCCGACATTCTGCCCTCGCGTACTGCCTTACAGACCTTTGCATCGTTATATCCGCCTGAGGTAGGCATCTCAAGATCGTTGCCGTTAATCATACCCGTAACTCTGTCGTTTGCGGCACCCCAGTCTGTTACAACAAGGCCCTCAAAGCCCCATTCGTCACGCAGAATCTTATTCTGAAGATAGCCGTTATCTGAGCAGTAGGTGCCGTTGAGCTTGTTGTAAGCGTTCATCACCGTCCAGGGCTGAGCCTCTTTTACGGCAATTTCAAAGGCGGTGAGATATGTTTCACGTAAAGCTCTTTCGTCAATTACGCTGTCGATTGTCATACGCTTTTTTTCCTGGCTGTTTGCCGCAAAGTGCTTGAGGGAGGCACCGACGTTCTTTGATTGGATACCTCTTATGAGGGCGGCGGCCATTTTGCCTGCAAGCAGGGGATCCTCTGAAAAATATTCAAAGTTTCTGCCGCAGAGAGGGGAACGCTTGATGTTTACACCGGGGCCGAGAATGACGCTGACCCTTTCGCTTAAGCATTCCTCGCCAAGGGCCTCACCCATGCTGAAAAGCAAATCCTCATCCCAGGAGCAGGCGGTTGTTACCGCCGTGGGGAAGCAGGTGGTGGGCACGGAGGCCGAAAGGCTTGACTTGTTGCTGTCGGGGTTCTTTTTTCTAAGACCGTGAGGGCCGTCGGTGAGTGTGATTTCGGGTATGCCGAGACGGTCAATGCCCTTGAGGGTCCAGAAGTCCTTGCCTGAGCAGAGGGCGACCTTTTCTTCAAGGGTGAGTTTGTTTAAAAGCTCCTGATGTTTCATATTTATCCTCCTGTAATTTTCTTCTCTTTAATTATAGCTTCAATATCCCTTCGGGTCAAGAGCTACTTGAAAAGTGAGTCAATGAAGCTTCTTCTCTGCGATGAGCTTCGGCAGGGCTGACAGCTTATGTCACAGCAGACAATGATTGTGTCGTCGCCTATTACCTCAATGTCCTTCCAGGGGATTTTTATATCGTCGTTACCCTTGATAAGGCCGAGACACCGCCCCTTACCCCAGATTATTATGGAAACGATGCAGCCCGAGCAGGTGTCAATTTCCACATCGCTGACACAGCCGAGGCGGCAACCGGTTTTTCCGTTTATAACTTCCTTGTTTCTCAGCTCCGTAATTGAGCAGTTCATAATATCACCTCTGTTAAGTATATGACAGGGCGGCGGCAATGTTTCACGTGTAAGAAAAAGCCTGAAAAAGCAATATTCTTCTTGTGCAACACTCGGAAATTCTTTTCGAAAAAATAAAAGCAGATTTTTCCGGTAAAAAACTACTGAAACAAATCTGCTTTTGTTATGCTTTTTGGTCTGTGCTTTATGCAACAGCCTCTGCGTGATTGCAATTTGATTTATTTGCCGTTAAAAACCTCTTCGGCAATGTTTTCCGTAACGGGCTGCTGATAGTAAGCCTGAAGCTTTTCGGGTGTGTAGGCTGCAACAGGCTGTTCCTGACCGGGAACTACAGGCTGGGGAGCCGCATAAACGGGATAGGGATAAGCGTAATTCTGGCCCTGAACGGGATAGGGCACGTATAAGGGTGCTTGAGCCTGAGCGGGAGCCGGAGCGGCGGCAGCATTGTCAACCTTTTTTATCTTAGGCTTTTTAACAAGTGAGGCATCGGGCTTTTCAAGATTTCTGCCGTCAAGCAGCTGCTGAAGAAGCTTGATAGCCTCTGCAAGGCCGGTGAAGATAACTGCAACGATTGCGGCAATGCCGATTGAAATTGTAAAGGCAATAACTGCATAATCCTTTGAAAGTGAGGCGGCAACCGCACCGGCAATTGCACCTATTACAAGAATCACCCAGGAAAAAACGCTGAGCATATTTGCAACGGAGTTTCTGCCGACCTTGCCGACACCGTTTGAAGCCTTTACAAGCTCCTCGTATTCCTCGTCCGTAACGATTATGGGAGTAACCTTTTTACCGTCAACCTTTGTGGTAAGGCCCCAGGCCTTAAGGTCCTCTTCCTTTTTCTTATAGTATTCTTCTGCGCGAAGCTTTTTTAATTCCTGTATTTTGTTTTCAACCTGTTCAAGCATATGATTTCTTCCTTTCGGTGAGGATTGGTTTATAGTATGTTCCATAATAGATTAACACATTTTTGTCAAATATTCAAGACCTATATAAAAAAAGACAGTAAAGTTAATAAATTTATCCTTACATTATTTACCTGTAAAAACAGTGAGTGTTATATGCTATAATTTCTTGGATATCCGCCGAAGGCCGCCTTTTGAATTTGCGGATATCTCAGGAGGTAAAAATGAAAAAGATTATTTATTTTATGCTTGCTTTTGTGCTGACGGTAATCTGTATGACGTTTTCTGCGTCGGCACTGAATTCGGCAGGCAGGGTGCAGACCGAGGGCGGAAGGCTCAACATAAGAAGCTCGCCCGGGGGCACGGTAATCGGCAGTATAAAAAACGGCACCTGGCTCACCCTTAAAGGAAAAAGCGGCAGCTGGTACCTTGCGGAATACTCTGAGGGCAAGGAGGCTTATGTAAGTGAAGGCTTTGTTAAAAGCTACCCCAAGAGCGTAGATGCAACCGTAAAGCTCAAAAGCGGCACACTCAACGTGCGCTCGGGTGCGGGCACGGCTTACGCCGTAAAGGACAGCCTTTATAATGGTGAAAGGGTGGTTGTTGTAAAAAGCAACGACACCTGGTGCGGCATAGTTTACCGCGGAAACAAAACGGGCTACGTTGCCAAGGCCTACCTTGAAAAAACAAAGGAAGACACGGCACAGGACTACAAGGCAGTCAGGCTCAGTGTGCCCTCCTTCAAGCAGACTGATTCACGCTGGAGCAGTTATCCCATCGGCACAACGGGAGGCACAATCGGCACAATAGGCTGTACAACAACGGCTCTTGCAATGACGGAATCCTTTTATAAAGACTATGAGATAACTCCGCCGGAAATGTCAAGGCAGCTTTCCTATTCGTCCTCGGGCTCACTTTACTGGCCTGCAAGCTACAGTGTTTCAAATGCCTCGGCAGATTATCTGCAGGAGATATACTCTGTGCTCAGAGCAGGCAGGCCCGTTGTTTTCGGCATGAAAAAGGCAAACGGAAGTCAGCATTGGGTCACCGTTTACGGCTATGAGGGCGGAGAAAAGCTTACGGCCTCTGCCTTTCTTGTGAATGACCCGGGCTCAAACACACGCAAAACACTGCAAAGCGTGCTTTCGGTTTATCCCGAAGCCTACAGAATAGTTTATCGCAAATAAGCGGTTTTCACGGGTAAATAAGCAGTTCTCCTTAATTGACTGTAGGGAAAAATTGGTGTATAATTACAGTAGCTAAAAAGCGAAGGAGAATTAAAATGAAAAAGAAAACGAAGAAAAGACTTGTTGCATTTTTGATAACGGTTTTATGTCTCGGTCTCGGGGTTGCGGCAATAATGGTGCCTCATATGTATATCCCCACAATCAGCGACTCAATTTCAATTTCAAGCCACACCTCACGTCAGCCTCTTATGGTTGCTCACAGAGGCCTTTCAAGCATTGCCCCACAGAATTCAATTCCCGCCGTTGAAAAGGCCATTGAATACGGCTATGACGGCTGTGAATTTGATATTCACACAACAAAGGACGGCAAGTGGGTTGTTATCCACGATGATACGGTTGATGCAATGACCGACGGCGAGGGCAACGTTGAGGATTATACTCTTAAGGAAATTCTTGAGTTAAGGCTTGACAGCGGCCACGGCCTTGAAAATTATGAAAATCTTCAGGTGCCCACCCTTGAACAGGTGCTTGAGATAATTGCAGAAAGTGACATCATCCCCGTTATTGAAATCAAAAAGTGCGACGTGAAGTATCTTCCCTCGCTTAAAAAGATGCTTGAAAAAAACGGCCTTGCCGAAAGGGCTGAGATTATTTCCTTCACAAGGGAATACCTTGAAGCCTACAGGGCACTTGACGTTGATGCGGAAATGATGCTGCTTACAAGCGTTATGTCTGAAAACGATATTTATTGGTGTGTTGAAAACGGCGTTGACACAATCAATTTCCATTATATGGGCTTCATAAAGGGTCTTAAGGCCTATCGCCTTGCAAAGGAAAAGGGTGTGCGCCTTGCCGCGTGGACGGTTGACAACACGGTTTACAAGGATGTTATGGTGCTTATCGGCGCAGAGGTGATTACCACTAATAAGCTGATTGTGAGCAGTTGAGTAGTAAGGGCCGAGTTGAAAAGTAGTCAGTAGGCAGTAGGCAGTAAGTAGTAAGTAGTAAGTAGTAAGGAAACCGCCCCTTCGGGCGGTTTTTTTTGGGCTAAGGGGCAAGGAAAGAAAAGTCGCACTTCGCAATCGCGCCCTACAGCGTTGAAACGATGAAGGTTGTTTCCCGCCAAATGAAATAGTATAAAAGCAGATGCTTCAGAAAATGAAAGCACCTGCTTTTCCTTTTTGCAGTAAAGATAAATTGTATTCGGCGGGGAAAGGGTTGTTTTTTTATCTCTGTAAAATCGGATACAATCGGAGCGAAGCGACCCTCAATTCCGAATTCCGACTTCCGAATTCCGAATTTTTTCGCGCGGGCACAAAAGTAAAAGCTACATCTGACCTTAATCGCGCGTGACTACTGCCTACTGACTACTATAATTGCCTGCCATCCGGGTTATCTTTGCTCCAAAATATCACAGCTCTACCTCATTAAGGTTTTCGTTAAGGCTCAGCAGCTGCTTTTTGTCAAGCTCAAAGCCGAGCATACCGCTTGCCATATTGAGCATACGAAGCAGTGTGAAGGAGCCCAGCATTTCCATCATGCCCTCGCTTTTCATAGCCGCGTGGGAAAGGGAGTTGTCCTCCTTGTTGGCAGCAAGAGAGGCGCGCATAAGGTCGTCAAAAATCTCCTTGCCTCTGCCCGTTTTCACAATGTCGCTGATTTTTGAGTTGAGGGAAAGCCGGCCGTCAACCTCCCTTACGTCAAACCAGTTGAGCACGGCACCCGTTTCCTTAAGGCGGTATTTTTCGTTAAACTGCTCAACCTTACGGAAAACGCACTCGTCCATATAACCCTCTGAAAGGGCGGTGATGAGGGTTGTGCCGTTATTCGGCACCTCAAAGCGGAAGAAGCGGTCCTCGGCCTTTTTCTTTTCAAAAAGGGTTTTATTCACATAAAGCTCAACCTCGGGAAGGTTGGAATAAACCGTCAGCCTTATTGTGTCGCCCTCTCTTTCCGCGTAACGCTTGCCGCAGATGTGCACAAAGGGCTCCTTTGAAAGGTGAGCCTTATAGGCATAAAAGGCATCCTTTTTATATTTTCTGTCAAAGGTTATAAGTCCCTTGTGATTCTGTCCGTTTTCGCCGCCCTCATTTCTCGCATCGGCACCGAAATCAAACATATTCCACACATAGGTTGCCCAAAGATATTTGCGTGCGAAAAGCTGCTTTATAAGCTCCTCGTGATAATAGGCCTGATATTCCTCGGTGTAGTCACCCTGGTGAGGTGTTGAGGTGTGCCAGTCAAGGCCTTCACAGCCGTATTCACTGCAGGCAATGGGAATGTCGGGGTGCTCCTTATGGAATTTGTCAAACCAGGGCCCGTTCATAGAGGTATCTCCGCCGTACCAGCCGAAATAGTGGTTGTATGCCACCGTGTCGGGAATTTTAATATAAGGTGAGTCCGTGGGGCAGGGGGAAAGCACGGCTATTGTTGTTGGTCTTGTTTTATCCATTTCGTGACAAAGGCTGTTGAGAATACGGTGATTTTCAAGCATATCGGGGTCCTTGTCACCCTTCATTGAAATCTCATTGGAAAGGCCCCACACAAAAATTGAAGGATGGTTGTAATTCTGCGCTATAAGCTCCTTCATCTGGCTTACGGTGTTTTCTCTTGCATTGGGCAAATGCTGTGAGATGTAGGGAATCTCTGCCCAGACAAGAAGCCCCTTTTCGTCGCAAAGGTCATAAAAATACTCGTCGTGCTGATAGTGGGCAAGGCGCACCGTGTTGGCGCCGACCTCGCAAATAAGCTCAATGTCCTCACGGTGGTGCTCGGGTAAAAGAGCGTTGCCCAGGCTCCATCTGTCCTGGTGACGTGAAACACCCCTCAGGGGGTATTCCTCGCCGTTGAGAATGAAGCCGCGGTCAGCCGTGATTTCAAAAAATCTGCAGCCGAAGCGGGTGCTTACCTCGTCAATTACCTCGCCGTTTTTAATAAGCTCTGCCCTTGCCGTATAAAGGTAGGGGTCATTTCTGCCCTGCCACAGATGAGGAGCTTCAAGGGTGATGAGGGCACTGTTTGTTTTTTCGTCTGCATCGGCTGTGGCTACGGGATTACCCTCGCCGTCAATAAGGTGAAAGCGTACAGTCGTGCCCTCGCCGTGTTTCACGTGGGCAATAAGCTTCACATCCGCTTTTTCCCTGCTCACCTCGGGAGTGACCTCAATGCCCGGCGCACCGTAGTATTCAAGGTCAAAGTGACTTTCGGCAACGGAGATAATATTAACGCTGCGGTAAAGGCCGCCGTAAAAGGTGAAGTCAGCCATCTGAGGATAAACGCGGTCGTTTGCACTGTTATCCGCAACAACGGAAATGATAAAGCTGTCCTTTATTCTGTCGGTTATGTCAACGCGGAAGGTGCTGTAGCCGCCGTCGTGCTTTTTTACGCTGACTCCGTTTACAAAAACCTCTGCCGAGGAATTTGCGCCCCTTATTTCTAAAAAGTGCCTTTCTGCCCCGGGCAGGTCACTGCGGCTCATTTCCTTCTGATAGCAGGCAAAGCCCCTGTAATAGTCATTCTGACCGTCCTGGCCGTCAATGGCGTTGTAGGTGTGGGGCAGGTTTACTATGCACCAGCTGTTGTCTGTTTTTTCGGGCGGCACCGAAACTCCCTTGCGGAAAAACCACTTGTTGTTAATGCTTGTAATCTGTCGCATATATATTCTCCTTTTTCAGTTGTTTTCGTGTTTTTCTCTGAGTATGCGGACGTTTTCTTCAACCTGCCTTTTGTGAAGAGGGTACCAGAACCACAGTATTGCCGCAAGCAGAATGAGACCTATTGCGGGCACAAGGGTGGAAATGTTGAAAATTCCCGCCTTTACACCGTCGGTTATATTTTCCGCATCATAGCCGATATAGGATAAAAGTGCTCCCGAAACGCCCGAGGAGGCCGCCTGACCGAGCTTTCTTGCAAAGGAGTAAAGGGCGTATACCGAGCCGTCCTCACGCACGCCGTTTCTGATTTCGCTGTAGTCTATCACGTCGGTGATAAGGGCCCAGTTGACCATTGCAAAAATGCCGAGCCCCACCCAGGCAAGGCCCTGAAAGGCGATGTAAACAAAAACGCTTTTCGGCCGCACAAAAAACAGAATAAGAGTTGTTACACCTGCAAAAAGGTTTGATATAACACTTATCTCCGCCTTGCCGAGCCTTTGCGAAAGCGGCTTTGCAAAGGCTGCTGCCGCCGCCATACCCACGGTCATAAGCACCGTTGAAAGGCTTATCATTTTTGCACTGCCGTAAGTTACGGGATAAACGTAGTTTGCCATTTGCTGCATTGTAAGCTGAGCAAGCAGCATTACAACGCTTGCGGCGATTATTGAAATAAGAGCACGGTTTTTTGCTGCGTTTTTAAGCATAACAAAAACATTGTTGCTCACTGCCGCCTCTGCGGCCTCGCTTGTACGGACACGCTCGGTTGTAAGGCTGAAGCACAAAAGGTAACAGATTACCGCAAGAATTGAAAAAACACCTGCCGTAATTGTAAAACGGGTGCTGTCAATCACGTCAATCCCAAGCGCCTCACTTTTTTTAAAGGCAAAAAGGGGCACACCTGCCGTAACTATTCCGCCCGCAAGCATACCGCCGAGGGTGCGGAAGGTGGAAAGGGACTGTCTGTCGCCGGGGTCGGCGGAAATTGAAGAGGCCATTGAGCCGTAGGGGATATTTATTGACGTGTAAAATACCGAGCCCCAGAGAATGTAGGTTACAAAAAGATAGGCAACCTTAAAGACGTAGGGCAGTGAGGCGAGAGAGCCCTGATAAAGCAGAAATGAGGAAATTGCAACGGGGCCGCACATTCTTCTCAGCCAGGGCTTGAATTTGCCGTGGGGAGTAACCCTGCTTTTGTCGCATATTCTGCCCATAGCAACGTCAGTGAAGGCGTCGGCAATGCGGGCGGCCATCATTACAATGCCCACAACGCCTGCACTGACCCCCATAACATCGGTGTAAAACTTCATAAGAAAGCTTGAGGAAAAAAGAAAGGTGAAATCGTTGCCCAGGTCGCCGAAAAGGTAGCCAAGCTTATCTTTTATGCCAAAGGGCTTTGTGATGTTGTTCATTTACAGAATCCTTTCGTTAACACTTGATACTGCTGTTATTTTTGGGTGCTCGGGGCAAATTCATTCATAAAAACAAAAAAGAGCCTTAAAAATTATTGTCCTTTGAAAAAAACTGTGCTATAATACCACTTGATTTAATTCAAACCAAATCTGAAAAGAGGATGTAAAATGACAGGTGTATTTGTCAATGTGGCAACGGTGCTTCTCGGCAGCTTTATCGGTCTTGTGTTCAAAAAGGGCATTTCAAAAAAATATACCGATGCCGTTATGACGGGCATCGGACTTTGCACAATTCTTATCGGTGTTCAGGGTATGCTCAAGGGCGAAAATGTTCTCGTTTCCATCATTTCAATGGTGCTCGGCGCAATTGTCGGCACCGCCGCGGATATTGACAAAAGGCTCAACGGAGCAGGCGAGCTTCTTTCAAAAAAGCTCAGAAAGGGTGACGACAGTAAGGTGAGCCTTGCAGAGGGCTTTGTTACTGCGAGCCTTCTTTTCTGTGTGGGTGCAATGACAATCGTGGGCTCACTCAATTCGGGCCTCAAGGGCGACCACAGTATGATTTATACAAAAAGCCTTCTCGATTTCTTCTCTTCAATGATGCTTTCGGCTTCTTTAGGCATCGGTGTTCCCTTTGCGGCAATTTTTGTCCTTGTTTTTCAGGGTGGTATTGTGCTTCTTGCGGGTGTGCTTGAGCCTCTTTTAAGCACCGCCGCCATTGCGGAAATTACCTGCGTGGGCTCGCTTATGATTCTTGCCCTCGGCCTCAATCTTACGGGCATAGGAAAATTCAAGGTTGCAAACTATCTGCCTGCCTTGCTTTTTGCTCCCCTTGTCTGCTTTTTGTTTGAGCTTCTCGGCAGATACATCCCCGCACTTGCATAATTCAAAAGGACGGATTTCCACATGAAACAAAACGGTAAAAATCAGCTTGTCGGCTCACTTCTGCTTTTAATCTGTGCGTTTATATGGGGCAGTGCCTTTGTTGCGCAGACCACGGGTGCGGAATATGTGGGCCCCTTTACCTTTATATATCTGCGCTCCTTTCTTGGCGGCACAGTGCTTCTTCCCGTTATATTTGTAGCGGGTAAAATCAAAAGCAAAAATTCCAAAGAAGAAAAAACAGCCAAGGTCGGTAAAAGGACACTTCTTACGGGCGGTATTGTGTGCGGTGTTGCTCTTTGCTTTGCCTCGGTTTTTCAGCAGGCAGGCATTGATAAGGGCACGGACCCCGGCAAGGCCGGCTTTATTACGGCGCTTTATATTTTGCTTGTTCCCCTTTCCTCGCTGTTTATGAAAAAGCGTGTGCGCCCCATAATATGGCCCTGCATAGCCGCCTCGGTGGTTGCGCTTTATCTGCTTTGTGTAACCGAAAGTAATTCCGTTGAGCTTTCAGACTTGCTTGTGCTTATCTGTGCGGCACTTTACACGGTGCATATACTTGTTATTGACAGGGTTTCACCCCATGTTGACGGCGTAAAGCTTTCCTGCGTGCAGTTTTTTGTGGCGGGTGCCATAAGCCTTGTGCCCGCACTTATTTATGAGGGCTTTGACCCCGGGGCCATTGCTGCCGCAATGCCCTCTGTTGCTTATGCGGGCATTATGTCAAGCGGTGTTGCCTACACCCTGCAGATTTTAGGTCAGCAGAAAACCGAGCCTGCCCTTGCTTCAATGATAATGAGCCTTGAAAGCGTTTTTGCCGTGCTCACCTCAATGGCTGTGCTTCACCTTGCACCCACTGCGCGTGAGGCCGCAGGCTGTGTTATAATGTTTGCCGCAATTATTGTGGCTCAGCTGCCCGAAAAAAAGAAATCAGCCAAATAATAAAATTTAATTTACAAACGGAAAAATGTGTGTTAAAATTAACCGACAGGAAAATATCGGTTAATTTTTTATTAGCTAAAGGAGAACAGTATGAGCATTACAAAAACACTTTTTGACACAATGTCCGACGGCACACCCGTTCACCTTTTTACCATTGAAAACAATAACGGTGTTTCGGCAGGCATTATTACAAGGGGTGCAACCCTTCAGAGCTTCAGCTGCCCCGACAAGGACGGCAAATACGGCGATATTATTATGGGCTTTGACACCGTGGCGGGTCATATGGCATCGGGCACCTATACGGGTAACATTATCGGCCAGTATGCAAACAGACTCTGCGGCGGAAGGTTCACCGTGGGCGGTGAGGAATATCAGGTTACGCAGAACGAAAAGGGCAAAACCTGCCTTCACGGCGGCGGAGAGTTCAACAGCGCAATCTGGAATGCCATTATCATTGACGACGATGCAGTGGAATTCACCTACAAAAGCCCCGACGGCAAGGAGGGCTTTCCCGGCAACCTTGACGTAACCGTAACATATGTGCTTACAGACAGAAACGAGCTTGAAATTCACTATAAGGCGGTCAGTGATAAGGATACTGTTATCAATATGACAAATCACGCTTATTTCAATCTCGGCGGTTTGGAAAACGGCGACGTGCTTGACACAGAGCTTATACTCAACTGTGATTACTATACTCCCACAGATGCCGACAGCATCCCCACGGGCGAATTAAGGAGCGTAAAGGGTACAGCTTTTGACTTTACTGAGGGCAAGAAAATCGGCAGGGATATAGGCGCAGACGATGAGCAGCTTATTATGTGCCGCGGCTATGACCACAACTTCTGCGTAAACGGAGAAAAGGGCAAGCTTCGCCTTGTTGCAAAGGCAAGGGACGAAAAAAGCGGCAGAAAGCTTGAGGTTTGGAGCGACCTTCCCGGTGTTCAGCTTTACACGGGCAACTTCCTTGACGGCAGTGAAGTCGGCAAGGGCGGAATAAAGCTCGGCAAGCACTACGGCTTCTGCCTTGAAACCCAGTATTATCCCGACACACCGAATCATCCCGATTTCCCCCAGTGCACATTTAAAAAAGGTGAAAAATTTGAAAGTCTTACGATTTTCAAGGTTTAATTCATAATTTAAATAAAGAAGGAGAATAATGATGGATATTCAGACAATTTTCAATTTTGCAAAAGACCTTATTGCAACTGTACTTACATTGCTTATGATGCTTTCACCTGCTTTCGACAGCACAGGAGCAAAATACACAGCAGAAAAGCCTGAAGAGCTTGTAGCAAGCTTTGCAGTAGTTTCAGACATTCACGTTGAAACAAACAATCCCACAAGCTTCAATAACTTCAAGGCAGTGCTTGAAGGAATCAAGGGCGGCGAGGATGTTGACGCAGCTGTTTATACAGGCGACAACGTTATGAACGGTCAGCTTCTCGAAAACCTTTTCTTCTATCTTGGTATAAGAGGTGTAATGCCTGCCGAAAAGAACTTTGCTGTTATGGGTAACCACGATATCGGCAACGGTACAGGCGATTATCTTGACCACAAAAACAACTTTATTACAAATAACAGACTCTTCCTCGGAAACAATGTAGGTGAGGGCTATTATTACAGAGTAGTAAACGGTTGTTATATGATTTTCCTCAGCCTTGAGGACCTTACAGTAAACACAAGCATTATGTCAGAGGAACAGCTTAACTGGTTTGCAGGCGTACTTGATGAGGCAAAGGCAAAGAATGCACCGATTGTTGTGTTCAACCATCATCCCATCAACTACCTTGAGGGTGTTCCCGCAGACAGTCTTATCAACCTTTGCAAGGGCTATGATAAGCTTATCTATGTACACGGTCACATTCACGATGACCTCGGCGAGGATAATTTCTACAATGTAGGCGGTGTTGACTGCATCAACCTTCCCCGTTGTACCGAAACTGTAGATTATGCAGCAGGCGACGGTATTGTTATCGAGGTTTATGAAAATGAAATTGTTGTACGCGGCAGAGATTTCATCAAGGGCGAATGGATTGAGGGCCTGAGATACAGCTATTAAAAGTCCGAAGGACAGTAAAAATTCTTTGGTTACTTTCTTATAAGAAAGTAACGCCCGACCGGCGAGGTCATAAAACAATCGTATTAACAGACGAGGTCACGGAGTAAAATCCGTGACCTTTGTGCTTGTCGCAGTATGCTTTACTGCTCAAAAAGCTCATATAAGACCTTAAGCTCACTGTCAGTAAAGTCATGTCTGTTTATAAACTCAGTAAGATGGGCGGCATCTGTTGTTTTAGGCTTGCCTGCAAGCAGGCTATCAAGCTCCTTCATTGCGTGGATATCCCGTGTGAAGCCGTATTCGGCAGAAAAGCTTTTACCGTTATTGAGCCTTACCGTAAGGTACAGATAATAGGTTGTGTAGCTTGTTGAATATTTACCGTGACCGATATGAATATCTCTTTCGGCACTTATTTCATAGCTTTCAACCTCATCGTAGCTGTATTCCTTAATAGGATTATTGAAAACACTGTAGGTTGTAATTCCGTTATCGTGAAATTCGTGACGCCCTGTGTAGCCGAGTAAGCCTATGCCGAAAAGCATGGCAAAAACAACAGACCATATTGATGCTTTCTTAAAAAACTTCTTTTTTGCCTTTTGACAGCTTTCAATATGCTGATACCTTTTGTCAAAAAGAGGAAGAACAAAGCGGAATTTGAGAGTGTTGTAATAGTCAACCTTTTTGTTGCCGAAAACGGGCAACCTTTTTCTTGTGCTGTCAAATAAAACTATCAACCACACAAAAAAGAATGGGAATATAAGGAAAATGGTTGTTCTTTCCTTAAAAGCAAGCACATCCGGGTTTTTGAAAACAATTTTCGGTGCAAAGTAAAGATACCCGAACACTGAGCCGAAAAGGACAATTGCGCCCAAAACATCGAATATGATATACAGCAGTTTATCCGTTTTCGACAGTGGCGGATAGGGCTTTTTCCTTTTCTTTTGTCTTTTTCTCTTTTTGTTTTCTGCCATTGTATTTTCTTCCTTTTTATTTGGTATGATAAAAGCATATTACATTTCACGTGAAAATGCAATATTAAAAATAATACTTTTGCAGTATAAAAGTATTCAAAATGATACTTTTTATAACAAAACACCGTTAAAACTTAAAAGTCTTAACGGTGTAATTTGTTTTATGACCTCGCCGGTCGGGCATTACTTTTCTTGAAAGAAAAGTAATCAAAAGAACTTTACATTCTTTGCACTGTCATATTCATTTTGCCCTCATCCCTGACTACTGGCTTCTGACTACTGACTACTAAAAAAACGCCCCGTAGGGCGTTTTTTCTTATGCCTTATCTGCGCAGCCGAGAACTGTTTCAATCTTGTGTGAAACAACGCCCTCAATAGCGTCTCTTGCGGGGGTGAGATACTGTCTGGGGTCAAAGTGCTTGGGGTTCTGTGAGAAGTGCTTGCGCACAGCAGCTGTCATTGCAATACGGATGTCGGAGTCAACATTGATTTTGCAAACTGCCATTGAAGCAGCCTCGCGGAGCATTTCCTCGGGGATACCGATAGCATCGGGCATCTCGCCGCCGAACTCGTTGATTGTCTTAACGTCATCCTGGTTAACTGATGAAGCACCGTGGAGAACGATGGGGAAGCCGGGAAGCTTTTCTTCAACCTCCTTGAGAATGTCAAAGCGGAGCTGGGGCTTCTGGCCGGGCTTGAACTTGTAAGCACCGTGGCTTGTACCGATAGCGATTGCAAGTGAGTCAACGCCTGTTCTTGTAACAAAATCGTAAACCTGAGCGGGGTCTGTGAAGTTTGCATCCTCTTCGCTTACGTTAACATCGTCCTCAATGCCTGCAAGCTGACCGAGCTCGCCTTCAACAACAACGCCGTGTGCGTGTGCATAGTCAACAACCTTCTTTGTAAGAGCAACATTCTCTTCGTAGTCAAGGTGTGAGCCGTCAATCATAACTGATGTGAAGCCGCCGTCAATGCAGGACTTGCAGGTTTCAAAGTCGGGGCCGTGGTCAAGGTGAAGAGCGATGGGAAGGCCTGTTTCTTCAGCTGCAGCCTTTACCATTGCAACAAGGTAATCGTGTGAAGCGTACTTTCTTGCGCCTGCGGAAACCTGAAGGATAACGGGTGAGTTGTGCTTTTTGGCAGCTCTTGTGATACCCTGGATGATTTCCATGTTGTTTACGTTGAAGGCACCGATGGCGTAGCCGCCCTTGTAAGCATCCTCAAACATCTTTTTTGTTGTAACTAATGCCATGATAATTACTCCTTTATATGAATTGATTTAAAATAATTTGCTTTCAAAAGTATACAATAAATAAGGCTTATTGTCAAGCAGTGGGGGTATAGGTAATTGCAAAGCAGTGAGAGCGGATTCTGCCGCCGAGAAGCTTGATTCTGAAATCGTTACCCGTCATAACCTTGCTGCCGACCTTGATTGAGGAAACGTAGCCGATATCCTCTCTTACGGCGGCGTCGTGGCTGATGATGCTCAGCCAGGTTGCGGGGTCACCGGAAAGCTCAATGCCCTGCTCTGAGGCGAGTGCGCGAAGCTCTGAGCTTGAGATTGTAACCGTTGACTTGAAGTTTTCGTCATAGTAGTCGCCTATTGAGGTTCTTGCACCGCTGAGATATGAAACGCTTGTGCCGCTGTCCTTGCCCCAGCAGTTGTAGTAGGAGGTTGTTTTACCTGCACTCATAGCGTGGTAGGGGGTAAGGGCGGTTACGCCGTTATTTTCAATATAGGGGCCGATTGCAATAATTGCATCAACGGCCGCATAGGTGTTGGGTGTGGGAGTTTTGCTTTCTGCAAGGAAGGCGTGTGAGCTTTTTGTAAGCTTTGCGGTGAACACGGGGCTTCTGTCTGCAACAGCCTCTGCGTTGTAGTATCTTGCAAAGGTATAAAGGGCAACCACCTGAGCCTTAAGGGCCTCAAGGTTTGATGATGAGGGCATTTCTGCCTCAAGGGCTCTTGCAAGATATTCTCTTGTGGAGTACTGCTTGCCCTCGTAGGTGATTTTATCGGGATACTTTTCGCCCGTAACGATGTAGGTTTTGCCCTCTGCATCATAATAGTAGTGGGCGAGAATATCTGCCCAGCTCCAGCCGAGGCCTGCAAGGTAGTTTGCACCCGTCTGGCTCATACCAACGCCGTGGCCGTAGCCGAAAACGTAGAAGGTGAAGTCGCCGCTTGTTGAAGATGAGGGCGCAGAGGTGTCCGATACGGAAACGTCGGGAGCTACGGGCTCGGTAACAGCGGGGTTAACCGTAACCTGATTGTCCGTGGGGCTGAAAATGTTGTTGCCCGTTGTAGTCTGAGGGGGAGCCGTGGTTGTTGTGGAGGAAATGGGGGGCAGAGTGGTTGTTGTGGGCTCGGGCTTGCTTACAAGGCTTACAACAAGAATAACGGGAATGATAACGGCAAGTGCGAGAGCGCAGATTGCACCTATCATCATATTTTTTGAAAGGGGCTTGTCCTTTGCGGGCGGTGTGGGCATTGAGGGCTCTGTGTCAACGTCGTCCTCGTAAAGCCTTTTTGCGGCAGAAAGAGCCTCGAGGGATTTTTCTGCCTTTGCCTTGATAAGTGAGGTGAGCACGCTCAGTGCGTGGGGGAGAATTGCCGTAAGGTCCTCTGGGTTGGTTGTGGTGATTTTTTTTGCCTTTGCGGTGCCCTTGTCAACAATGGCGGCATAAGCAAAGTAAAGGGTTTTGCCGTTTTCGTTTTCCGTTGAATAGATTTCCGAAACGGCACCGCCCATATCTGCACCCGAATTTGACATTGCCTCACGGGCGTGGCGGATAATTCTAACGGATTCGGTTTCGGCAGTGGCCTCCTGAAGGGCTTCTCCGTCCTCGTCAACAACCTCAACAAAGCTGATTCTGTCCGTAAGCGCGGGCACCTTGTCATAAAGGTTGTAAACCCACATGGTTGCCTCGCCGGTTGCAAGGGCAAGGCGAAGCTCTGAGGAGGAAAGGCTTTCAACCATCTGCTCAACGTGGGTGAGAATATCTGCCTCGGGCATTCTTATGGGAGGTCTTTCACCCCTTGAAAGTGCGTCAAGCGGCTCAAGCACATCCTCAACAAGGCTTGTAAGAGCCTCGTCAATGCGAAGGAAGTCAAGGGGCAGACAGGTGAGTCTACCGTGAAGCACCTCTGCGGTAAAGCCGCAGTAAAGGCCGTCTGCGGTAAAGTGATAAATGCTTCCGCGGGGGACAAGGCTGTGACCCGTAAGGTCAATGTCTGCAATGTCCTCACCTGCGTGCAGAGCGATAAGGTCCTTGATTTCATCGCTTTCGTATTCCTCGAGAAGAAGCCTTGAAATAAGCTCTCTTTTAAAGGAGTTATATTCCTTGCACTCGCAGGCAACAATTACATAGTCGCCGTTTTGTGTTGCAACAAGAGCCTCGTTGCAAAGCTCATCGCGCGAGGGGAAGGATGTGACGTTTTCGTCGCGAAGACCGAAGGGCTCTGCGGCAAGACCGATTTTATAAACGGTATCTGAGGAAAATGCTGAAATGTCATCCAAAGTAAATAGTCTTATCATTTTAACCTCCAACTTTTAGGAAATCTCCCATTTATATGCGTTGGCAAAGGGGTTTTCTTCGCCTTTTTCATCGTAGTAAGCCTGCGGATATCTTGGGTTGGGATTTTCAACGGCGAGGCTTGTGTCAACCTCGGTGCTTTCACCGGGACGTACAAGCCTTGCAACGATAACGAAGCGTGCGTTTTCAAAATCCTTACAGCAGGTGGAAAGTGTAAGCAGCTTATCCGTCGGGAGCACGTCAACGCCCGTATCGTAAAGTGAACGCTGGCTCAGCTGATTGAGATAGGCCGTGGTGTTGAGCTCGTTGTTGAGATTTGTCCAGTAATAGGTGAATACGTAGCCGTTATCGTCCTTGGGGTCAATGTTTGTAATCATTGCGGCGATAATTTTGAAATTATAGTCGTTATAAAGAGTGTTAAAGGAAATAACGGGAGCCTTTTTGTAGCCCTCAAGGGTTTTGTACTGGTCAAGGGTGCCGAAAATGGAGCCGTCTCTCATACGGTGGCCGTAAATGACCGTGTTGCCGTCAAGGGGCAGCATCTTGTTTGTATAGGTTACAAAGGGGCAGGCGTATTTTGTGCTTTCACCGTAAAAATTCTTTTCAACGTATTCTTCGTCATCCTCACCCTGAACAATGGGCGTGTCAAGCTCTGAGCCCTCTGCCTTGAGGTAGCCTACAAAGTCCGTATTCTGTGCGTAGAGCTTTGCATATTTGAGCTGAAGCCCCTCGGGGAAGGTGATGTCGGGATTTTCCTGCCTGAGCACCTCCCACTGCTCCTCAACGCTAAGGGGTCTTTCCTGAAGCGGGAGAGTGGTGGGAATTTCCTTGTCGGAACCTTTGTCCGGCTTTTTGTTGCCCTGTGTTGTGGTCTCTGTTGAAGGTTCGGTTATAATCAGCTCTGACATATCCTGCATAAGGCTTTTGTTCTGCAGGTGGAGACGGTATTCGTTTATGAGCGTTGCGGCTGCAATTACTATTGCAACTATCGCAACGGCAAGCACCGAGCGGCGGATAATTTCTCTTGAGGGGAGCTTGCTTTCCGCCTTTTCGTCGGCTGTATCCTGCTCGTCGTATTCTTCCTCTTCTTCAAAGCTGTCCTCGTAAATTTCGTCTATGTAGCTTTCCTCATGAAGAGCATCCTGCTCGGCCTCCTCTGCGGGGGTGAGCACGCTTTTTGCCTTTGCGCCCTGGCCTGCGGTCATTATGTTGAACTCGTAGGTGCCGATTTCCATCTCGTCAACCCTGAAGCTGCCCTCGGTGCCCTTGGGGGCGGGGGCGCGCTTTTTTGAAGCAAGGTTGATTTCCGTAAGGTCAATGCTTCCGGAAAAGCTGCTTTGGCCGAAACCGTCTTGCCTTGGCAAGTCATCCTTTTTGTCAAAGTCTGCACTCTGAAAAAGCACTCTTGTGCCCGCATCGTTGGTTGCGGCCTCGGACTGAGGTGCCGCAGGTGAAACCGTCGGCTGAGTGTAGGGTGCAAACTGCTGTGGCGCAACGGGTGCATAAAAAACGGGCACGGGCTGACCGTTGGCATCGGGCTGATAGAAAACGGGCTGAGGATAAAAGCCCGGCTGTCCGTAGGGCACGGTCTGTGCACCGGCTTCGGGGGGCGCATCATTTTTATTTGTAATTACCGACCTTTTAATCGGCGGAGGTGCGTGTCTGGCGGGGCGGACGGGCTTTTGCGGGGCCGTACCCTTTTCTGAAACGGCCTTATCGCTGACGGGGATTTCTGAGGAAAAATCGTCCTGATAAATATTTTTCATTTTATAACTCCTTGAATGAGCCTGTGAATTCTCTTATATCTGTACCCTCTGACCTTTTTTCAGGGTAGCTTAAAGCGCAAAGGCGAAGCTCGTTGAGAGCGTTTGATGCGCTTACAAATTTGTTGTAGTCTCGGCAATCCTTGCCGGAGTGGCCCGTGGCGAGCTTTTTGAGATAAAGTCTGTCGCCGTCTGTTACGGCAATAAAAATTGTGCCCACGGGGATGCGGGGGTCATCGCTTTCGGGGCCAGCCATTCCCGTTACGGAAACGCCGAAGTCAGCACCCGACAGCTTTTTTACGCCAAGAGCCATTTCTGCCGCAACAAGGGCACTCACGGCACCGTGCTTTTCAAGGCTCTCTTCACTTACACCGAGAAGCTTGTGCTTGATTTCGTTTGAATAGGAAACCACGCCGCAGTGAAATACCGAGGAGGCTCCCGATATATCCGTAACTCTTTTGGCGCAAAGGCCGCCCGTGCAGGATTCCGCAAAGGCAACGGTCAGCTTTTTTTCTTTAAGCAGGGCCACGGCGGCTTCTTCAACGCTTTCAAGGTCAATGCCGTAGATGTAAGAGCCGAGGCGTTTTTTTATCTCACCGATAAGGGGAGTCAGCAGAGCCTCTGCCTCTTTCTTGCTTCCTGCCTTTGCCGTTACTCTTAAAAGGGCCTCGCCGTTTTTTGCGTAAGGGGCAACGGTGGGGTTTTCGCTTTCAAGCAGGTCGCTTACAAGCTCGGTCATTGCACTTTCACCTATGCCGAAGGTGCGTATATTGTGAGAGAAGATTGTTTCATGTGAAAGCTTTTTGAGATAGGGCCTTACGCCGTCAAGGAACATGGGAATCATTTCCTTGGGCGGGCCGGGGAGAATGATAACGGCCTTTTCGTCCTTTTCCATAATGCAGCCGGGCGCGGTGCCGTTAGCGTTTTCGAGTATTATCGAAGCCTCGGGCATAAGGGCCTGCTTTTTGTTGCTTTCGGGCATTGCAATTTTTTTGAGTGCGAAAAAGTCTTCAATCTTTTTCAGCGAGGGCCCGTGAAGAACAAGCTCCTTACCCATAAATTCGGCGCACACCTCTTTTGTCATATCGTCGGGTGTGGGGCCGAGACCGCCCGTGAGAATAATAAGGTCACTGCGGCCGAAGGCTGTATCAAGCGCGGTAAGAAGACGGCCTTTGTTGTCGCCCACGGTGCACTGAAAAAGCACATTTATGCCAAGCTCTGCAAGCTGACGTGAAAGAAAGTGAGCGTTTGTGTTTACGATATCGCCCAAAAGTATTTCCGTGCCGACGCTTATAAGCTCACAGTTCATAAGACCTCTCCTTTCCGCAGTTTTCAAGTTAATAATTATATCATTTCAATGTGTAAAAGTATGAGAACAAAAAGTGAATATATTTTTAATCAACGCACTCGTATTTTACGTTTTCCACCGCTCTGTCTATCATCTCTGAAAAATCAAAGGCGCCCTCAGCTTCTTCAATGAGCCTTAAAGTGGGTCTTGTTCTCGGGTGCTTGGGTGTGAACACGGTGCAGCAATCCTCATAGGGGAGAATGGAGGTTTCAAAGGCTCCGATAGCACGGGAGATTGTGATAATTTCATCCTTGTCCATACCTATGAGGGGACGGAAAACGGGCATATCAACTGCCGCATCGGTGCAGGCAATGGCGCCGAGAGTCTGAGAGGCAACCTGACCGAGGCTCTCGCCGGTTACAAGGGCACCGCAGCCGTCCTTTTCTGCAAGGCGGACCGCAATTTTCATCATAAGTCTTCTCATAATGATTGTAAAAAGCTCCTCGGGGCAGTGCTCCTTTATTGCTTCCTGAATTTCCGTGAAGTTGACAACGGCAAAGTTTATTCTGCCCGAATATTTTGCAACGATGGAAACGAGGTCGTGCACCTTCATTTCTGCACGCTTGCTTGTGTAGGGCGGTGCGGCAAAGTGGATTGCGTCAAGCTGCAGGCCTCTTTTGGACATCATCCAGCCGGCAACGGGAGAATCGATGCCGCCCGAAACGAGGAGCGCCACCCTGCCTGCCGAGCCGACGGGCATACCGCCTGCGCCCTTTATCTGATTGCCGTGGATGAATACGTTTTTGTCGCGCACCTCAACGGTTACGATAATATCGGGGTTGTGAACGTCAACCTTCAGCGAGGGGATTGAGCGAAGAAGGTGAGCACCAACCTCGCGGCAGATTTCCGGTGAGGTCATGGGGAACTTCTTGTCGCTTCTTTTTGCGTTGACCTTGAAGGTTTTTACGGCTCTGAGCTCGTCACCGAGATAATCGAGAGCTACCCTTTTAACCTCGTCAAAATCCTTTTCGCATACGGCGGCTCTTGAAAATGCGGCAATGCCGAAAATTTTCTTAAGCGTTTCTACGGCCGCCTCAAAGTCGGCATCCTCATCGTTAGCCTCTGCAATGATTGTGGACTGTGACTTTGTGAAGGTGAACTTGCCCACAGAAGCAAGAAGTCTGCGGCGTATGTTTTTTACGAGTATATCCTCAAAGGTTGAACGGTTGAGACCCTTAAGGGCGATTTCACCGTTTTTGATAAGTAAAACTTCTTTCATAATAAACCTCTTTTATAAATGCAGAATGTAAAATTCCGGAATTTCCGATTTCCCTGACCCTTGCTACTTACTATTGCCGACTCATTTCTTCCTTATTACCTTCTGCGCCGTATCAATGCCCTGAAGGAAATAATCAAGCTGCTGCCTTGTTGTAAAGCGCGACATACTCACGCGAAGTGAGGAGTCGATAATGCTGTCATCAAGTCCCATGGCCGTCAGCACCGGGCTTTTGTGCCCCTTTGAGCAGGCTGAGCCCGAGGAAATGTAAATTTCCATATCTGAAAGCAGATTGAGCACCGTTTCGCTCCTTAAGCCTTTGAGTGAAAGGTTGACGATATAGGGCAGAGCGTTTTCGGGTGAGTTTATTGTTACAAAATCTCTTTTTTCAAGCTCTGACACAAGATAGTCGCGAAGCTCTGTAAGCCCTGCAAGGCTGTTCTTTATTTTAAGCTCCTTCATTGCACCCGTAAAGCCGGCTATTGCAGGCATAGGCTCCGTGCCCGGGCGGATATCTCTTTCCTGTCCGCCGCCTGCGGCAACGGGTGAAAGCCTTGTGCCCTCTTTTACAAAAACAGCACCGACGCCCTTGGGGCCGTGGATTTTGTGTGAGCTTACGGTCATAAGGTCAATGCCCCACTTTTTCGGCGTGAGGGGAATTTTGCCGAAGGCCTGCACCGCGTCAACGTGAATGAGGGCGGGTGAGCCCTTGCACTTTGCAATTTTTGATAATTCCTCAAAGGGCTCAACGGTGCCGACCTCGTTGTTGACTGCCATAATGCTGATAAGCACCGTTTTTTCATTTACGGCGTTTTCAAGAGCCGTAAGGTCAACAAGGCCTTTTTTGTCCGTCGGGATTCTTATAACCTCAAAGCCCTCGCCTTCAAGACGGTCAAAGGCCTTTGACACGCTCGGGTGCTCAACGGCCGAGGTGATAATTCGGTTGCCCCTTCGCCTGCCTGCGTGGGCCGCACCGAAAACGGCAAGGTTGTTGCCTTCTGTGCCACCCGAGGTGAAAATTATTTCCTTTTCCGTGCAGGAGAGAAGAGCCGCAAGGGTCTTTCTTGCGTTTTTCAGAAGCAGGTCTGCTTCAATGCCCTTTTCGTGAAGAGAGGACGGATTGCCCCATATATTTTCTATTGCGTTCACCATTTCGTCCCTTGCGCTTTTGCAAAGGGGAGTGGTGGCGCTGTTGTCAAGATAAGCTTCCATACAGGCATACCTCCTCATTTTATCATAATTAAATATATTATACTATATATAAAGAAAATGTGCAATGATACTTTGAAAAAAACAGGGATATTTTTAGCCCCCTTTGACAAACTAATTTTAGTAAAAATTACTCAAAATTACTTAAAAATTCCCGAGGCCGCGGCCGTCGGGAAAAGAGGAGGACAATTTATGGAAAACTTAAAGGAAAGGCAGCAGGGAAAAATCATCGGCTTTCTTTGCATTGTGTGCCTTATTCTTGCCGGCGCATCAATGTATTTTGCCTTTGCGGGCAACAGCTACAGGCAGCGCGAAAGAACGGTTAACGAAAAGGCGGTAAGCTCCCTTTGCGAGAGCCTTGACAGCATAAGCGTAAGCCTTAAAAAAAGCATCTACAGTGCCGACAAAAAGGCGCTTTCAAAGGCGGGCAACGAGCTTTGCCGTCAGGCGGCGGCCGCCAAGGAGAGCCTGAGTCTGCTTTCGCCCGACAGAGAGATTGCCGACGAGCTTTTTAAGTTTCTTTCCCAGGTGGGCAACTATACGCTTTCACTTGCAGAGGGTGAGGGTCAGGTGAGTGAAGAGGGGATAAAGGCTCTTCAGGAGCTTTACGGCTATGCCTCTGAGCTTTCTGAGGGGATGAACGAAATCTGCGTTGACTATTACAATACGGATGTTTCATTTTCTGATGCTCTTGGTAACCTTGAAAACAAGACCGATGCTCCCGACGGTGATTTTTACAAAAGGGTATACGACACGGCGCAGTCACTTTCGGACTATCCCACCCTTGTTTATGACGGCCCCTTTGCCGATAATATTGCCGCCGTAAGGTCGGATTTTTTAAAGGAGAAAAACGAAGTGACCGCTGAGGAGGCGGCAAGTAAAATTGAAGAGTTTCTGGGTATAAGCAAGGGCAGCCTGAAAAGGGAGGAGGATATCAACGGCAGCCTTGAACTTTACAGCTTTTCAAAGGGTAAAACGGATATTACCGTAACAAAAAAAGGCGGCTGCATCTGCTCGGTGCTCAGTGATACCTATGCCCTTGAGGAGACAATAAGCGCCAAGGAGGCAGTGAAGCGCGGCGCGGAATTTCTGCAGAAGCTGGGCTATGAAAATATGAAAAGCAGCTATTACAGCATATATGACGGAATCTGCACCGTTAATTATGCCTATGAGGATGAGGGCGTAATCTGCTACGGCGACCTTATAAAGGTAAGCGTCAGCCTTGATTCGGGTAAGGCTGTTGCCCTTGATGCAACATCCTTTCTTCTCTCACACAAAAACAGAAGGGTAAGCAAAACACCCCTCACTGAAAAAGAGGTTGCAGAAAGGCTTTCGCCCGCACTGACGCTTATTGACGCTCAGCCGGCCTTTATTCCCCTTGATACGGGCAAGGAGGCCCTTTGCTATGAGCTTCACTGCAAGGACGGCGAGGGTCAGGAGGTGCTGGTTTACCTTGATGCTTACACCGCCGAGCAACGGGACATTCTCATTCTTCTTTACTCTGACGGTGGCGTTTTGACAAAATAAGGCGATTTTTGCAAAATTTTCAAAAAATCGCAAGTGAGCAAATCACATAAAAACAGAAGAAAACAAGAGAAAAACGAAGAAAACAATTTATCATATAATTTTTTTAAAAAAAGGTGTTGACAAGGCCTTTGCTTTGTGGTAAGATATGCGGGCAAATCAAGAAAAGAAATATTTTTGGAGGTAAACGCATATGTCAACTTATATGCCCAAAGCCGGCGACATCACACGTAAGTGGTATGTAATCGACGCCGAAGGTAAGACTCTCGGTGCAGTTGCAGCAAAGGCCGCAGTTCTTCTTCGCGGTAAGCACAAGGCAACATTCGCACCCCACGCTGATTGCGGTGACCACGTTATCATCATCAACGCTGATAAGGTTGTTCTCACCGGTAAGAAGCTCGACCAGAAAATGTACTATCATCACACAGGCTATATCGGCAACATGAAGAAGGTTAAGTATTCAACCCTCATGAAGGAGAAGCCTGAATTCGCAATGACCAAGGCTGTTAAGGGTATGATTCCCGACACAGTAATCGGCCGCAACGCTCTCACAAGACTTCGCGTATATGCAGGTGCTGAACACGCACACGCAGCTCAGAAGCCCGAAGCAGTTGAACTTTAATAGAAAGGGAGGAAAAGTAAATGTACGAAACAACACCGTTCTTCTACGGCACAGGCCGCAGAAAGAAGTCAATCGCAAGAGTACGTGTATATGCAGGTACAGGTAAAATCATCATCAACGACAGAGATATCGACGATTATTTCGGTCTTGAAACACTTAAGCTCATCGTTCGTCAGCCTCTCAATCTCACAGGTACAACTGAGAAGTTTGACATCGTTTGCCGCGTAACAGGCGGTGGCGTAACAGGCCAGGCAGGTGCCATCCGTCACGGTCTTTCAAGAGCTCTTCTTCAGTATGACGAGGAACTTCGTCCCGCTCTCAAGAAGGCAGGCTTCCTCACTCGTGACCCCAGAATGAAGGAAAGAAAGAAGTACGGTCTCAAGGGCGCACGTCGTGCACCTCAGTTCTCAAAGAGATAATTTATCCCGAATGGGATTTTATCAGACTCCTCTGCTTTGCAGGGGAGTTTTTTTTTCTTTGAGAACTTCGGGTCCTCGGAGCATAGCTCCTGCGGTCGCGGCTAAAAATGCTCCCCCGGAGCATTTTATTAACGCCGCGACAGCTTCTCAAAGAGATAATTGCTTTATCGCTTATTGCACACTTCCGAGAAATCGGGGGTGTGCTTTTTTTAGTAGTAAGTAGTGAGTAGCAAGTAGTAAGGGCCGAGGGCCGAGTGAAAGGGAACAAGAGCAAAGGAGTGAGGGCCAAGGGCTTGTGTATTTTGTTTTCTTGCCAAGGGGAGTAGGCTGTGGTATAATAAAACAAAACAAGAAGTCAGGGGTGACAAAATGAAAAAGCTTTATCAGAAAAGTGAGCTCGGCTTTGCGCTTTTATGGATTGGAATTTACTGCGTGCTTATGAGTGTCGGCGACAGTCTTTCCCAAAGTGCGGGAACAGAAAAGGCTGTCACCCTTCCCGTTTCCCTGCTGCTTTCGGCGGCTTTGCTTCTGTTTATAAAAAAGAACGGACTTAATCTTAAATACGGTCTTTGCAGGGCGCAGGCACCTGCGTCAAAGCTGCTTTTTTATATGCCGCTGCTTATGCTTCTCACTGTCAATCTGTGGCACGGCGTTGCCCTTAATTTTTCCGCGGCCGAAACGGTGCTTTATATTCTTACAATGCTTTTTGTCGGCTTTCTTGAGGAGATAATTTTCCGCGGACTTCTTTTCAATGCAATGAAAAAGGATAATCTTAAATCAGCCGTTATTGTCTCTGCCCTTACCTTCGGTATGGGGCACATAATAAATCTTTTCAACGGCTCGGGCGCAGAGCTTTTGCCGAATTTGCTTCAGATAATTTACGCTTGTGCAACGGGCTTTATGCTGGTTATGCTTTATTTAAAAACAAAAAGCCTTATTGTGCCCGTTGCTTTCCACGGCGTTTTCAACGCTCTGAGTGCTTTTGCTGACGAGAGCGGCATTACGGATAAGGACAGAATAATTTCCTGCATATTTATTACGGCTGTAAGCCTTGCCTACGGCTTATATCTGATGAAGATGAAAGAGGGTGAAGCAAATGAAGATAAGGCCCGCAAATGAAAGGGATATAAAAAGCATAGCCTCGCTTTATGTTAACAATCACAGAGCAACCTACAAAAATCTTCTTCCTGCCGAATATTTTGAAAATCTTACAGAAGCCTATGCCGAAAGCAAGTGGCAGGCTTATATTGCCGACAAAAGCAACCGTGTGTGGGTTGCCGAGGCTGACGGGTTTTTTCTCGGCTTTGCGGCTTCAATGCCCGATGAGGAATTGACCGATGTGTGGTATCTTGACTCCCTTCATGTGTGCCAAAAAGCAAGGGGAAGGGGTGTCGGTACGGCACTTATAAAAGCTGTAGGCAGATATGCCCTTGAAAGCGGATTTGAAAAAATGAGCATCTGCATTGTCAGGGGCAACGACAAGGCGGGCGGCCTTTACCGCAGGCTCGGTGCAAGGCATTACAAGGATTTTGAGGGTAAGCTGTCACACTCGGAAAAGCTTTTGTGGGACAATTTGAAGATTTTTTCTGAAAGTCTGTAACGAAAACGGCTTTAAAAAGTATAACATATGAACGGAAACGAAAGTAAGGTGAAAGCAATGGACAAAGATTTTGAGCAGGCTTACCGTTATTCAGACACCGTTGACAAAAATTCTAAAGGATAAAGACAAGACGGATAATTTCTGGCGAGCAAGCAGTTGGCTATGTGCTTCTTATCAGCACGCAGGGGGAACGACGGAGTTCTTCAGCGAAAAGGCAATGATAAGAAATATATATTATGTTGAAATTGACCCCGAGGATGTGCTTTATATGACAGACGGAATTTCCTTTGACGGATATGAAACACATTTGATTTACAGCGGCCCCGAAATTCCGGGGGAATAAAGCTCAAAAGCGAAACAGATGTATTTTCAGGTACGGAAAACACCCGGAAATACATCTGTTTTTCATTTGTGTCCGGCGGTCACGGCACTCCGTGTTCAAGCTCTTATTTTGTACGCAGAATGAACAAACCGAGTCCAAATAAGGCTTTTAGCCTTATTGGGGGTCACCCGACGGTGTACAAGGGTACTCTGAGGGCGAGGCTTGCTTATGGCATAAACCGCAAAACACAGTTTTTGCAATTATTGTACTTTTTTATGCTTTAAAGGGTTTCTTCGGACTTTCAAATCCAAAGAAACCCTTTGTTTATCTCAGTTTATGCGGTCTGCGCTTTTTTTTACAGTCCCTACTGACTATTGCCTGCTTATTTTGTAAGCTCGTAGGTGTCCTGAGCAATAAGCAGCTCTTCGTCTGTGGGGATAACGAGAAGCTTAAGTGCGCTGTCCTCGGTGGAAATTTCGATTTCCTGACCTCTTACGCTGTTGGGAGCTTCATCAATCTTCGTGCCGAGGAAGCCGAGCTTTTTAGCGATATCCGTTCTGTAGTGGGGGTTGTTTTCACCGATGCCGCCGGTGAATACAACAGCGTCAACGCCGCCCATTGCTGCGGCAAAGCCGCCGATATACTTGGCAAGCTGATGGCAGAGCATCTTTTCAACAAGCTGAGCTCTTTCGTCACCGTTCTTTGAGCGGCCCTCGATTGTTCTGTTGTCGCTTGTTGCGGTGCCGGGGATTTCGTTAAAGTTTTCGTCATACTCTGCGGTAAGGCCGAGCATACCTGACTTTTTGTTGAGGATTGTGTCAACCTCTTTTGCGGTAAGGCCTTCCTTTTCGCAAAGCACGGGGATGATTGCGGGGTCGATTGAGCCTGAGCGTGTACCCATCATAATGCCCTCAAGGGGAGTAAGACCCATTGTTGTGTCAAAGCACTTGCCGCCCTTGATTGCGGAGATTGATGAGCCGTTGCCGAGGTGGCAGGTAACAACCTTAAGCTCGTCGGGATTGTACTTGCCGGGATACTTCTTCATAAGGAAGTCGGTTGTTCTGCCGCTTACATAGCGGTGGCTTGTGCCGTGGAAGCCGTAGCGGCGGATGCCGTGCTTAACATAGTATTTGTAGGGAAGTGCATACATATATGCAAAGTCGGGAATTGTTGCGTGAAAGGCGGTATCAAAAACTGCTACCTGGGGAATACCCTTCATAATTTCCTCACAGACCTCAATACCCATAAGGTTTGCAGGGTTGTGAAGAGGGCCGAGGGGGATGCACTTTCTGATTGCGGCCTTAACGTCCTCTGTTACAACAACTGAGCCGCTGAATTCCTCACCGCCGTGGAGAACTCTGTGACCTACTGCGGAAATGTCGGCCATTGATTCAAGAACGCCTGTTTCCTTATCGGTAAGTGTTTCAAGCAGGATTGTGATAGCATCGTGATGGTCCTTGGCAGCGACGGATTTCTTATCAAGAACCTTTACTTCCTCGCCGTCCTTGTCAATCTTGTGAGTGAAGGTACAGTCTGTACCGATCTGCTCAAAGATACCCTTTGCAAGCACCTTTGCTTCAGGCATTTCAAAAACCTGATACTTGAGTGATGAGCTGCCTGCGTTGATAATCAATTCTTTAAAACTCATTTTAATGCACCTCTGATTTTTAAAAATTTATCCGTAATCCGATACGGGAAATATCATAACTTAAATATTATAGCACAATGTTTCACGTTTTTCTACCCGTTAGAGAAAATTTCTTCGGCGATTTTCAGACCTTGACAATAAGGATGAGATTGTTTTAAAATAAAATAAAAGGAAGGTGAAAGCAATGTTCGGCTTTAATTTTGATATGTTTTCAGTTATGTTCAGCATTGTATTTTTTATGGTTATAGGTGTTTTTGCGGTTGTTTTTGTAAGGGGCATTATGCAGTGGAATAAAAACAATCGTTCTCCGAGGCTTACCGTACCTGCAAGAGTCGTCGCAAAGCGCGCCGATGTTTCGCATCATCACCATCATGATTCAGGCACACATGTCGGACACACCTCAACCTCAACTATCTATTATGTAACCTTCGAGGTTGAAAGCGGGGACAGAATTGAATTTAAGGTTCAGGGTTATGACTACGGCATGCTTGTTGAGGGTGATAGGGGAAAGCTCAGTTTTCAGGGAACAAGATACCTCGGATTTGAAAGGAGCGTATAAAATGGATATTTACGAAATTCTTATTTATGCCATACCTGTACTTCTTGCAGTCGGAGCTGTCTTTTACATTGGCAGAAAAATCTTCCGCTGGAGCGAGAACAACCACAGCGAACTAATAAAGTATGAGCTTAAAATCACCGAAAAAAAGGAAAAATATGCCCTGCTCGGTGCTTCGGCGGCAAATGGCTTAAGCAATGAGGCATCACCGAAAAGATATTATCTTACCGGCGTAACAAAGGACGGTAAGACTGTAAAGTGTCAGGTGCCCTATAATGCCTTTGACAGGGCAAGAGAGGGACACACCTGCCTGATTGCAATGCAGGGAACAAGATTTATAAGCTTTGAAAGGCTTGAGGAGGATGAAGCAAATGGATGAGTTGATTTTGTCTTTATCTCTCGGTGTTTTCGTCGTAGCTTTTGTAATTCTTATTATTGTTCAGACGGTTAAAAGCATAAGAAATATGAAGAAGCGTACCGTTCAGGCGGAAGTGATGACAAAAGAGATAAAAAGACCTTATTCCAAAGCTCTTGCGAAAGCAGGTGTTTCCGGTTCCAGTTGGTTTGAGTTTTATGCTGTTTTCCGAACGGAAAAGGGAAAGAAGCTTGAACTGCAGATGCCAAAGGAAATTTATGATGAGATTACCGAGGGCGACAAGGGTCAGCTGACCTATAAGGGATACTATTTTATTTCCTTTGACAGAAACAGTGCGTTTTTTGTATAAACTATACAATAAAAACTTTCTTACTTGTACATAGTTACTCTTAACTCGAAAATACTACCAAAATTTAATGCTTTAGTTTGTTGAAATTACATATTGAACTTAACGCGTTAAAGTGGTAGAATACATTCATCGCTTAAGAGAACTTACAGCAAATTCGGATTTGCTTTTAAAACGAGAAAATATATGAATAAAAAAAGACGCTTCGGAGCGTCTTTTTTTATTTTTCACCTGCAGCTTTTGGGGGCTATCTCTTTTAAACGGCAAGGTTGTTCTTTTGTTTCTTCGCGGATGTGGATTTTACATTCTGAAAGGTTTTTATTAACACTTCGGCCGCCCCTTTTACAAGGCGGCTTTTAACAGCCTTAGCTCCCCGGACGCTCCGAAGGCGCTAGGCCTTGTTACTTTGCCCGAAGCGGCAAAGTAACCAAAGCGCTTTTTTGGGTTACAGGAAGTCAGCACTATTTTTAACAAAGGGCCATAAATGGCTTTCGAAGCCGTAAGGCTCCAAGGCTCCGGACTTCGCCGTCGCATGATCCACTCACACCAGGGAATAAACGTCATCTTTACCGAAAGGAAATACTTCGCTTGTATAAATAAAGGTAGTGTGTACAACCTTGGCGTAAAACATAGCTTAAAAGCCTACGGAGCGGTCTGCGACTGTCGGGTACACGGTGACAAAACTGCTGACCGTAAAGCCAGACGAGCAGCAACCTTAATAAAAGCGACGGATTGAGCGGACTCGTTAGTAGGATGTGGTTTTAAACAGAGCTGTCCGTGAGCTTTATCGGCATAGCAGACGAGTAGTAAATGAAAATTTTCCGTAAAGCAGACGAGGTGTTTATATAACACACCTATAATAATGTAACTCGGCTTGTTTTTACTTGAAGTGTACAAGCGGAAAATTTTCCTCTGCACGGCTTATTTCATCCCAAAAGCGTGCTTTTGGTTACTTTTGTCACAACCGACAAAAGTAACACCTCTTGCGGTTCCCAAAATTCATAACGGCTTGGAGCGCCTATGAATTTTGACCGCTACGCCATCCTCACCTCGCTGTATCCGCCACCGGCGGCGCTTCGGTGACGATGCTCAGCCGGCCTGAGGCGGTAGAACATAAAATCCACATCCACAAAGAAACAAAAGCACAGCCTTGCCGTTTTGATAACCAATCAGCCTCAGAACACACAAAAAAAGCAGGCATAAAAAGGCTCCCCTGCAAAAGGGGAGCCGTAAAAAGCCGATGCTTTGATGCGCTTGCCTTGATTAAAATCCGTCCTTATCCTTAACCATCTGCAGATAAGGCAGAAAACGGTAGCCGTTTTTCTTATAAAGTGAAATGGCACCTTCGTTGTCCGCTTCTACCTCAAGACGGATTCTGTCCGGGCCGAACTCCTTTTCAATAAAGCCGAGAAAGGCCCTTGCAACGCCCTTGCCGCGGCAGTCTTCATTTATATAAAGCTGTTCAATCCACACGATGCTGCCACCTACCTCGGGACAGAAGCATTTGCTCAAAAGACCGTATCCGGCATTTTCTCCGTCAAGGATAAAGCTGTAGCCGATAAGGTAATCCTCACTGCGCATAAGCTCATTGAAAATGTTAAGGTGAAGCTGTGTGTCCGTGGGGTGAAGCACTGCCTCTGAATGGTAGAATTTGTGAAGATAAGAGAGAAAAAGCTCTTTATCCTCTTTTTTGAGTTTTCTTATTTCAAGTGACATCAGTCAAATCTGTCCTTTACTGTTTTAAGCTTCTTTATAATTTCAATCTTCTGCGGGCAGGCCTTTTCGCATTTTCCGCAGGTAAGACACTCGGAAAGCTTTGATGCTTCTTCAAGTGCGGCATATTCCTTTTTGGTTTTTCTGTCGCCCTTGATGCTTCTGTTGTAAAGGGCAAAGGCATCTGCAACGGGGAGCTTTTTCGGGCAGGCCTCGGTGCAGTAGTTGCAGGCAGTGCAGGGGATGAGCCTTGCATCGTTCAGCTCTTCTGCAATTTCAAAAAGCACCTTTTTTTCTTCTTCGCTTACGGGTACAAAAGCATCACCCATAAAGCTCATATTGTCAGTAAGCTGCTGCATATCGCTCATACCGCTGAGCACAAGGAAAACGCCCTCAAGTGAGGCGGCAAATCTGATTGCATAGGAGGCGGGGCTTGCCTCGGGGTTGAGAGCTCTGAGCTTCTTTTCGGCCTTTTCGGGCAATTTTGCAAGCTGACCGCCCTTTACGGGCTCCATAACAATTATGTCCTTGCCGTGCTTTCTTGCCACCTCGTAGCAAAGCTTTGACTGCACCTTTGCGTCAAGCCAGTCAAGGTAGTTTATCTGAAGCTGAACGAATTCCATTTCGGGGTGTGCCGTAAGGATTTCGTCAAGAGCCTCTGCCGTGTCATGGAAGGAGAAGCCGAGAACCTTGATTTTGCCCTCAGCCTTTTTCTTCTGCAGATAATCAAAAACGCCTAATTTTTCAGCCTTTTTGTAGTTTTTGCCCGTAAGGCAGTGAAGCAGATAATAGTCAAAATATTCCGTCTGACAGCGCTTGAGCTGGTGGCGGAAAACCCTGCCCGTGTCGCCCCTTGTCACAAGCATTCCCACGGGCATTTTGCTTGCAAGCATAAAGGAGCCTCTTTCATACTGTGAGCAGATAAGCTCGCCTGCGGCGCTTTCGCTTTTGCCGCCGTGATACATATATGCGGTGTCAAAATAGTTAAAGCCCTTATCAAGGTAAGCCTTAACCATTGCGGCACTTTTTTCCTTATCTATTTTTTCGTTTCTCACCGTCTTTTTTGTTACGGGAAGACGCATAAGGCCAAAGCCGAGATTTTTCATAGGTATCATCTCCTTTTCATTATATACATTATAGTTGCGCGGTTTGTATAAGTCAAGATAAGAAAAATTAAGAAAGTAGAAAGTAGTAAGCAGTAAGTAGTAAGGGAACCGCCTCTTCGGGCGGTTTTTTTAGGGCCGAGGGCCGAGGAAAATTAGTAGCGCCGCCGCATCGGCGGCTAAGATAACAGACAACAGATAATAATTAAGGGTCGCTTCGCTCCGATTTTATCCGCTTTTATACAGATTGAATAAAAATTTTTGCACAAAATTAGTTAATAACCTGTTGTTTTTTTGGTGAAATTATGATAAGATAGTATCTGTTAACTTCAAATAACGCAAATTGTTTGAATTGGCAAATATCCGGCTTCGTAATAATGGGGCCAAATTGGAGGTAATTTAATTGAAAGCTTACACAGTAAACAACATCAGAAATATTGCAATCGCAGGTCATACAGGTAAGGGTAAGACTGCACTTTCAGAAGCAATGCTTTATGTTGCAGGTGTAACAGACAGACTCGGCAAGGTTGCCGACGGTAACACCATTATGGACTATGACGCAGAGGAAAAGAAGCGCAAGTGCTCAATTTCGGCAGCATGTGCTTCCCTCGAGTGGAGAGATACAAAAATCAACCTTCTTGACGCACCCGGTAAGTTTGACTTTGCCGGCGGTATGGCTGAGGCAATGAGAGCTGCCGACTGTGCAGTTATCGTTACATCTGCGGGCTCGGGCATTGACGTTGGCCTTGAAAAGGCAATCAAGGCAGCCGATGCAAGAAAAATTGCAAAGTTCTTTGCAATCACAAAGGTTGACTCGGATAACCGTGACTTCTACAAAACCTTTGACGCACTCAAGGCTGAGCTCGGCAACAAGCTTTGCCCCGTTGTTGTTCCCTATATGAACGGCCCCGTATGTGAGGCATTTGTAAACCTCTGCTCAAACAGAGCCTTCAAGTATCCCAACGGCAGACCTCAGGAAATCGACCTTGTTTCCGACGACAACATTCTTGCAATGAGAGCCGCACTTGAAGAGGCAGTTGCCACCGTTGACGAGGAGCTTATGGAAAAGTTCTTTGAGGGTGAGCCTCTTACAAATGAAGAAATCATCCACGGCCTTACAAAGGGCGTTGAAACCGGTGAAATCTGGCCCGTATATGCTTGCTCGGCAACAAAGGTTGACGGCTGTGATATGCTCCTTGACGCTATCGTTTACTCAGCTCCCTCACCCGATAAGGCAGAGCCCGAAATCGCTACAACTGAAGACGGCGACGAAATTGAAATTGAATGTAAGGCTGACGCGCCTCTTGCCGCAATCTGCTACAAGACAATCGCTGACCCCTTTGTCGGTAAGATGTCCTTTGTAAAGGTGCTTGCAGGTAAAATCAACGCCGAAACTCCCGCCTACAATGCAAGAACGGGCGAAAGCCAGAGAATGGGCAAGCTCGTAACCGTTAACGGCATCAAGCAGGAGGATGTTAAGGAAATCGGCACAGGTGACATCGGTGTTATCACAAAGCTTTCAGGCCTTGCAACAGGTGACACTCTCTGCTCGGCAAAGAACGTATTCACCCTTGCACCCGTAAGCTTCCCCGCACCCTCACTTTCAATGGCAGTTGTTGTTAAGAAGAAGGGCGAAGAGGATAAGGTTGCCTCCGGCCTTCGTAAGATTATGGCTGAAGACCCCACAGTTTCATTTGTATCAAATGACGAAACAAAGGAAATGGTGCTTTCAGGTCTCGGCGAGCAGCACCTTGAGGTTGTTGTTTCAAAGCTTAAGGCAAAGTACGGTGTAGAAATCGACCTTAAGATTCCCAAGGTTGCTTACAGAGAAACAATCCGCAAGAGCTGTCAGGTTCAGGGCCGTCACAAGAAGCAGTCCGGCGGTTCAGGCCAGTTCGGTGACGTATTCATCCGCTTTGAGCCCCACACAGGCGACGAGCTTATTTTCGAAACAGAGGTTGTCGGCGGCTCAGTTCCCAAGAACTTCTTCCCTGCAGTTGAAAAGGGTCTCCAGGAAGCTATCCTCAAGGGCCCCCTTGCAGGCTATCCCATGGTAGGCCTTAAGGCAGTGCTTTACGACGGCTCATATCATCCCGTTGACTCAAACGAAATGGCCTTCAAGACCGCTGCAAAGATTGCTTACAAGAACGGTATGGCTCAGGCTAACCCCGTAATTCTCGAGCCCATCGGTGAGCTTAAGGTTTATATGCCCGATGCAAACCTCGGCGATATTATGGGCGACATCACAAAGCGCCGCGGCCGTGTTCTCGGTATGGGTGCCGCAGACGAGCCCAAGATGCAGGAGCTTGTTGCTGAGGTTCCCATGGCTGAAATGGGCGACTTCTCCACAACTCTGCGCTCGGTAACAGCAGGCAGAGGCTACTTCACCCTTGAGTTTGCACGCTACGAGGACGCTCCCTCAATGGTTGCACAGAAGGTTATTGAAGAAGCTAAGAAGGATATGGAAGACTAATCATACAGTATAATAAAACAGGTGTATTTCCAAGGGCAGTGCTTGCGGAAATGCACCTGTTTTTTCGTATATATTTTTGCACAAATTTAGTGAAAGCTGTTGAAATAAAGGGCATATGGTGATATACTCTAAAATGTATAAATATACGCATATTTCACTTTTGAAACAACAAAAAGAGAGAGCTTTTTCTTTCTCGGGTTGATATTGCAGATTGAGAATAAATCATATAAGGAGATAAGAACAATGAAAGTTATAGTATGTATCGGCTCTTCATGTCATATCAAGGGCTCACGTCAGGTAGTGGAACAGTTTCGCCGGCTCATCGCAGAAAACGGTCTCGGCGATAAGGTTGAGCTTGGCGGCACATTCTGTATGGGCAAATGTCAGCAGGGTGTGTGCGTAACGGTGGATGACGAATTCTATTCGGTTACTCCCGACACGGCAGAAGAATTTTTTGAAAAGAACATAAAAGGAAAGGTGTAAAATGCTGATTCAGATTTGTGTGGGCAGCTCCTGCCACTTAAAGGGCTCACCCGAAATTGTTGAGCTTCTTCAGAAAGCCGTAAGTGATTATCATCTTGAAGACGAGGTTACCCTTGCCGGCAGCTTTTGCATAGGAAAATGCAACCGCGTAGGCGTTACCGTACAGATTGACGATGATATACATGTCGGCGTAACAAAGGACAGCTTTAAAGAATTTTTTGAGCAGAACGTACTCAATGCACTTAAAGAAGGGAAGTAACGGATAATGCCAAATTGTCTGACACTAAAAAAATCAAACTGCAAAAACTGCTATAAATGTATACGCCACTGCCCCGTAAAGGCTATCCGTTTTTCAGGCAACCAGGCGCATATTATCGGCAACGAGTGTATTCTTTGCGGCCAATGCTTTGTTGTGTGTCCGCAGAATGCAAAGGAAATTGTTGACGAGTCCGAAAAGGTAAAGGTTCTTCTTCAGTCAGGTGACCCTGTGATTGTTTCTCTTGCCCCGTCCTTTATTGCAAATTACAACGGCGCAGGAATCAATTCTATGAGAAAGGCCCTGAAAAAGCTCGGCTTTTATGACGTTGAGGAAACGGCAATCGGTGCAACCATAGTTAAAAACGAATATGAAAGAATGATTGAAGAGGAAGAAAGAGATATTATCATTTCCTCCTGCTGTCATTCCATAAATCTTCTCATACAAAAGCATCACCCCCGTGCACTTGAGTATCTTGCAGATGTGGTTTCACCCATGCAGGCGCACTGTAACGATATCAAGCAAAGATATAATAACGCGAAAACCGTTTTCATCGGCCCCTGCGTTGCAAAAAAGGATGAGGCCGAGCATTATGAAGGCATTGTTGATGCGGTGCTCACCTTTGAAGAATTGACCGAGTGGCTTAAGGCAGAAGGCATTGAGCTTGAGCAGGAGGCGGATAACGACGTATGCTCCCGTGCAAGATTTTTCCCCACCACCGGCGGTGTTCTTAAAACAATGGCTCAGGAAAGCACGGGCTATACATATCTTGCCCTTGACGGTGTGGAAAACTGTATAGCCGCCCTTAAAGACATTGAAGGCGGAAAAATCCATAAGTGCTTTATTGAAATGTCTGCCTGCACGGGCAGCTGTATGGGCGGCCCCGTTATGGAAAAATATCATCATACGGAAACAATAAGGGATTACATTGCCATTGCAAATTATGCCGGAGAAAAGGATTTTGAGGTTTCTCAGCCCAAGTCAAAATTACTTAAAAAGCACTTTGAATTTATCGAACAGCGCTCACCGCAGCCCTCTGACCTTGAAATAAGCAACGTTTTGCGTCAGATGGGTAAATTCAAGCCCTCTCAGGAGCTCAACTGCGGCTCCTGCGGATACAACACCTGCCGTGAAAAGGCGATTGCCATTATTCAGGGCAAGGCGGAAATCTCAATGTGTCTGCCCTTCCTTAAGGATAAGGCCGAAAGCTTTTCTGACACAATAGTTAACAATTCGCCTAACGGACTTATCGTTCTCAACGACCAGCTTGAGGTTCAGCAGATAAACAAGTCGGCAAGAGATATTATGAACATCCGTTATGCCTCCGACGTGCTGGGCACACAGGTTATCCGTATTCTGGATCCCACTCCCTTTATGAAGGTACGTGATACGGGCGCGGGAATTTATAACGAAAGAGTATATTTTGCCGAGTATAAGCGTTATGTTGAGCAGACGATTGTTTATGACCGAGATTCAAGACTGCTTGTGGGTATTCTGCGTGACGTAACCGATGAGCAGTACGCAAAGGAAAGAAAGGATGCAATCAGCAAGCAGACTGTTGAGGTGGCCGATAAGGTTGTTGAAAAGCAGATGCGCATTGTTCAGGAAATTGCATCTCTTTTGGGCGAAACGGCGGCAGAAACCAAAATTGCTCTTGCAAAGCTGAAGGAGTCAATAACCAATGAATGATTTGTGTGCTGATATCGGATATAAAAGTATAAATCATCACGGCGAAGAGCTTTGCGGCGACCACGTTGATATTGTTGAGCCGAGTGACGATTCTACGGTTATCGTGCTGTCTGACGGACTCGGCAGCGGTGTAAAGGCAAGCATACTTTCAACCCTTACTTCAAAAATTATTTCAACAATGCTTGCCGAGGGTCTGTCTCTTGAGGAATGTGTTGAAACCATTGCCGCAACTCTGCCTGTCTGCTCGGTCAGAGGCGTTGCCTATTCAACCTTCACGATTATTCACCTGAAAAACAATCAGACTGCTGAGCTTATTCAATATGATAATCCCCACGCGATTATTATACGTGATGAAAAAAATTGGGATTACCCGAAAACAGAAATGAATATCGGCGGAAAAAAGATTTTCAAATCCGTCATCAAGCTGCAGGAAAACGATATTTTTGTTGCAATGAGCGACGGCTGTCCCCACGCCGGAATAGGAATGTCTTACAATTTCGGCTGGAAAAGAGAGGATATAACGGATTTTCTCGAAACCCTTGCCCCTGCCGGATACACGGCAAAAACGCTTTCAACCATACTTGTTGATGAGTGTGACAAGCTTTACGGGCACAAGCCGGGCGATGATGCAACCGCCTGCATTGTGAAAATAAGAAAAAGAGTTCCCATGAATATGCTCTTCGGTCCGCCGTCAAACCGTGACGATGCAGACAGAATGATGTCTCTTTTCTTTTCAAAGGAGGGTAAGCACATCATCTGCGGCGGAACAACCTCTTCTATTGCCGCAAAATTTTTAAGAAAGCCGCTCAGACCCTCACTTAATTTTGAGCAGAGCGACATTCCCCCCACTGCGGAGCTGGAGGGTGTTGATTTGGTAACGGAGGGCGTAATCACCGTCAACAAGGTTGTTGAATACGCAAACGATTATCTTTGTGAAAACAAGTATTATGAGCACTGGAGCTTTAAAAAAGACGGTGCATCGCTTATCTGCCGTTTGCTTTTTGAAGAGGCAACCGATATCAATTTCTATGTGGGCCGTGCAATTAACCCCGCCCATCAGAATCCTGACCTTCCCATAAACTTCAATATTAAAATGAACCTTGTTGAGGAGCTTTCAAGGGCCCTTAAAAAGATGGGTAAAAGGATAAAAGTAAGTTATTTTTAAGGAGATGCCAAAATGAAAAAATTCGATACCAAGGTACAGCATCTTAAATATAAGGTTTTACGTGAGGTTGCTCATCAGGCCTGGAATGATACCCTTCTTGAGAGCGTTTTTGATATACCGCATATGATTGTGCCGGGAAAAACCTCAACAATGCGCTGCTGCGTATATAAGGAGAGGGCAATTTTAGGTGAACGCGTAAAGCTTGCAATGGGCGGCGACAGGGAAAATCCCAACGTGATTGAGGTTATTGATATTGCCTGTGACGAATGTCCCGCCGCCGGCTATGAGGTAACGGACTCCTGCCGTGGCTGCCTTGCGCACAGATGCGAGGACGTTTGCAAACGCGGTGCCATTTCCTTTGACCACAATCACGTGGCACACATTGACAAATCAAAGTGTGTTGAGTGCGGTGCCTGCGCAAAGGTCTGTCCCTTTGCGGCCATTGTAAACCGTAAGCGTCCCTGCCAGATAGCCTGCAAGGTTAAGGCAATTTCAATCAATGAGGATAATGCGGCGGCCATTGATAACAGCAAATGTATTCAGTGCGGTGCCTGCGTATATCAGTGCCCCTTCGGTGCAATCAGTGATAAATCCTATATTCTCAATGTTATCGATATGCTTAAAAAGAGTCAGAACAATGAAAAATATAAGGTTTACGCGGTTGTTGCCCCTTCAATTTCAAGTCAGTTTGTTTATGCCAAGCTGGGTCAGGTTATTACGGGGCTCAAGGAGCTCGGCTTCTTCACCGTGATTGAAGCGGCTCTCGGAGCCGATATGGTGGCAATGAGCGAAGCAAAGGAGCTCAGCGAAAAGGAATTTCTTACAAGCTCCTGCTGCCCTGCATTTGTGCAGTATATAAAATCCGCCTTCCCTTCACTGCTGCCTCATGTTTCGCACAACCTGTCACCGATGGCAATGCTTGCAAAATACATTAAAAAATCCGATGAAAAGGCAAGGGTTGTTTTTATAGGACCCTGCACTGCAAAAAAATCAGAGGCACAGCTTGAAACGGTAAGACCCTATGTTGATGCCGTGCTCACCTTTGAAGAGCTTCAGGCACTTTTTGACAGCAAGGATGTTGACATAACGGCCCTTAAGGAGGACGTGCTTGACAACGCATCGTATTTCGGCAGAATTTTTGCCCGTTCGGGCGGACTTTCAGATTCGGTCAAGCAGGCGTTGAGCGAGCAGAAAATCGACTTTGCGGTAAAGCCCGTTGTCTGTGACGGCATTGAGGCCTGTAAAATTGCACTTCTCAAAAAGAGCAAAAATGTTCTGGATGCAAACTTTATTGAGGGTATGGCCTGTGTCGGCGGTTGTATCGGCGGCGCGGGATGCCTTACACACGGAGAAAAGAACAAGGCTCAGGTTGATGAATACGGCAGAGAAGCTTTTGAAAAAACCATAAGCGATGCCATCGCCGTTCTGAAATGATATTTTCGTTCTTTTTATCTTTTTCACAACAAAGAAGCCGACGGAGTATTCTGTCGGCTTCTTTGTTGAATTCTGACACTGAAAGCAGTAATCCTTCTATTATAAACTTTACATAAAATTCTTTAACACATTACACAAAATACGGCGACATTCATTGACAATTTTGTTATAAAAGTATATGATATTTAATTATAACATAGTCGGAGATTTTCAGAGAGCACTATGAATAAATAAAAAGGAGTTTTATTATGGACAAATTGATTTACGCCATACCCTTTGTGGGTGTAGTCGGTCTTATCTATGCAATTTTTCTTGCAGTAAGAATCGGCAGATACGACAAGGGTAACGAAAGAATGAAGGAAATTTCCGCCGCAATTCACGACGGTGCAAAGGCCTTTCTTTTTGCGGAGTATAAAATCCTTATTTACTTTATCCTTGTGCTTTTTGTTGCAATAGGCCTTTTCCTTAGCTGGATAACGGCGGGAAGCTTTGTCCTCGGTGCGCTGTTCTCGATTATTGCGGGCTACTTCGGTATGAGCGTTGCAACAAAAACAAACGTAAGAACAACTGCGGCTGCTATGAATAAGGGTATTCAGGGTGCGCTTCGCATTTCCTTCTCGGGCGGCTCGGTTATGGGTATGAGCGTTGTCGGCCTCGGCCTTTTGGGTATTGCGGCCATTTATGCAATTACAAAGAATACGGATGCACTCTTCGGCTTCAGCCTCGGTGCTTCCTCTATAGCACTTTTTGCACGTGTGGGCGGCGGTATCTATACAAAGGCGGCTGACGTCGGCGCTGACCTTGTAGGTAAGGTTGAAGCCGGTATCCCCGAGGATGACCCCCGTAACCCCGCTGTTATCGCCGATAACGTAGGCGATAACGTTGGTGACGTTGCCGGTATGGGTGCCGACCTTTTTGAAAGCTATGCAGGTGCTATTATTTCTGCAATTACACTGGGCGTTGCCTGCTTCAAGGACAGTGCAACTCCTCTTTACGGCGCACTTTATCCGCTTCTTATTGCGGCAGTCGGAATTTTCGCTTCAATGGCGGGTACACTTTTTGTTCGTACATTCAAGTCAGACCCTCATAAGTCACTCAAAACCGCAACCTATGTTGCCGCTTCTGTTGTGCTTCTGGCGTCAGTTCTTTTAAGCTATATTCTCTTCAACTCCTTCGGCTTTGCCCTTGCCGTTATTGCGGGCGTTATTGTCGGCACGGCAATCGGTATGCTTACCGAGGTTTACACCTCTGACCAGTATAAGTCGGTTAAAAAGATTGCAGAGCAGAGCGAAACAGGCTCAGCTACAAATATTATTTCAGGTATGGCAGTCGGCCTCAAGTCAACAGCCTTCCCCATTATCCTTATCTGTGTAGGTATTTTTGTCTCATATGTCTGCTGTAAGGGCGGCGGTGACGGAATGGGCATCTACGGTGTTGCCCTTGCCGCAGTAGGTATGCTTTCCACAACGGGTATCACCGTTGCGGTTGACGCTTACGGTCCTATCGCCGATAATGCGGGCGGTATTGCCGAAATGAGCGGGCTTGATAAATCAGTAAGAGAAATTACCGACAAGCTCGACTCCGTAGGTAATACAACAGCCGCTATGGGTAAGGGCTTTGCAATAGGCTCAGCTGCACTTACCTCTCTTGCCCTGTTTTTCTCCTATGCACAGTCGGTTAAGCTTGATGCGGCAGGCATCAATCTGCTTAACTATCAGGTTGTTATCGGTCTCCTCATCGGCGGTGTGCTTCCCTTTGTATTCTCTGCCTTTACAATGGAATCGGTAAGTAAGGCCGCTTATGAAATGATTGAAGAGGTACGCCGTCAGTTTAAGGAAATTCCCGGTATACTTGAAGGTACTGCAAAGCCCGACTATAAGACCTGTGTTGCAATTTCAACAAAGGCTGCACTTAAGGAAATGATTATTCCCGGTCTTCTTGCCGTTCTTACCCCTGTTATTGTGGGTGTATTCCTCGGCGTTGCGGCTCTCGGCGGTCTGCTTGCAGGCTCACTTATCACGGGTGTTCTGCTTGCAATCTTTATGTCAAACTCAGGCGGTGCCTGGGATAACGCAAAGAAGTTCATTGAAACGGGTACTCACGGCGGTAAGGGCTCAACCTCTCACAAGGCTGCAGTTGTCGGTGACACTGTAGGCGACCCCTTCAAGGATACCTCAGGCCCCTCAATCAACATTCTCGTTAAGCTTATGAGCGTTGTTTCACTCGTATTTGCTCCCTTGTTTATGATGATTAACGCAGGTCAGGGCATCTTTATGTGATTGAAGTAGTAAGTAGCGAGTAGTTAGTAGTAAGGAAATCCGCCCCGTTTTCGGGGCGGATTTAAAATTTCATATAATTTTTTCAAAAAACTGTTGACACTTACCTTGGGTAAGAATATATCATAGAGCCGTAAGGAAGAAAATTAAGCTCAGAGGAGGCGGATTTATGAAAATAAAAGAAATCTGTGAAAAAACGAAGCTGACAGAAAGAGCTGTAAGGCTTTACATAGAAAACGGCCTTGTTGCGCCGAGCATAAACGAGTCCTATTCGGGAAGGCGCAATGTTGAATTTTCCGCAGAGGATGTAAAAAGGCTCAAAAGCATTTCTGTTTTGCGCAAAGCAGGCTTTTCGATTGCACAGATAAAGCTTATGCAGCAGGAGCCTGAAAAAAGTAAAGAGGTACTGCAGGAGTTTATTGATAAAACCAATGAAAGAATAAAAACGGACAGTGAAATTGTAGCCTGTCTTATGCCCTTGCTTTCTCTTGAAAAGCTTGTTCCTGAACAGATAAGTCAGAGTCTTGAGAAGCCCGTTGTTGAAGAAAAGCTTCTTCCTGCCGAGGACAGCGAGCTGACACCGCTGCAACAATTTATAAGAAAGCTGTTTTTCGGTGTGGGTGTTGCAGGACTTATTTTTGCCGTTATCTGCTGTGCGCTGATTCTGCGTATTGAAATAAGGGATTGGATTCATTACCTTTATCCGCGCTATTTACCCGGACACGCGCTTGGTTTTCTTTGGTTTTTCGGGTCACTTCTGTTGCCTCTGCCCGTCATTCTGCTTAACAGAAAAAAGAGCTTGAGTACAAAGAAAAAGCAGAAAATAAAAACACTTGTTTCTCTTGTGCTTTTGTGTCTATATGCATGGTGTACGGTTTTCAATTATGTAAATGCCTTCCTTTCATTCTGGGGTTCTCACCCTGAAAGCCATGTTATATCACTCACCCGGAATACAGAAAACTATATGGTTTTTGATGCCGAAGGGGCAGAAAAGGCTCTTGCTGAATTCTTACCCGAAGAATTGCCCGATGTTGACGGATTGAAATACATATACCGTTATAAGGAATACGGTGTTTCTCATGAACCGCCGACTACGAGGGTTTACATTGAAATTCCCCTTGACGAGGACATTTTTTACGAGACTGTGGAAAAATACAAGGCATTCCGCCCTTCAGACAGTACCTGTGAGCCCTTTGAAGAAAAGAAGGATGATTGGACGGTTATTTACTACCGAGAGGATTATGAACACGCGCCGCCAAACTACAATCCGGTTTTTGCATTTAATGAAAAGACTAAAAAAGTGAGGCTCAGCTGTTATTACGGGCAGGTATCTAAGAAGGGTGCTCGCAACGGCTTTGACAGCTCGGAGTGGTAAAACGAAATAGCCTGAAGGGGCGTGAAAAATGCGCAGAATGAACAAACCGAGCCAAAATAAAGCTTTTAGCTTTATTTTGGGTTACCCGATGGCGTACAAAGGTACCCCGAGGGCGCAGTTTGTTTATAGCATAAAACACAAAAACACCGTTTTTGTCTGCTTTTAATAATTTTTATAGCTTTAAAGGGTTTCTTTGGGAGCTTAATCCCTGAAGAAACCCTTTGTTTATTTTGTTTTATGCGATCTGCACTTTTTTTACAGCCCCTTTCCTTACTACCCACTACTTACTACTTTGTCACCCTCATCTGCGGACACGGCGTGACGTGTTTCCCCTCGACCCTCGGCCCTTTAAATGTAAATTTCTTCCTCCCCGTTGACATAAAATACAAAATTATGCTATATTTAAAGGGTAAACTATTATACATAAGAAAGGACGGAAAATGCCTTATGAAAATAAGCAACAATATTGTATATATCGGTGTCAATGATACAAAAATTGACCTTTTTGAGGGTCAGTACAAGGTGCCCTACGGTATGAGCTATAACTCCTACGTTATTCTCGACGAGAAGGTTGCCGTTATGGATACCGTTGATGCCGCCTTCACTCATGAATGGCTTGATAACCTTGAAAAGGCTCTCGGCTCCCGTAAGCCTGATTACCTTATTGTTCAGCATATGGAGCCCGACCACAGCGCAAACATTGCAAACTTCCTTAAAAATTATCCCGAGGCAAAGGTGGTCTGCAACGCCAAAACGATAAAAATGATTGAGCAGTTTTTCGGCGAAAGCTATGAGGACAGACGTGTTATAGTTGAAAACGGTGACACACTTTCCCTCGGAAGCCATCTGCTTTGCTTTGTTTTTGCGCCTATGGTGCATTGGCCCGAGGTTATGATGACCTACGAAAGCAAGGAGAAGGTGCTCTTTTCAGCTGACGGCTTCGGTCGCTTCGGCACATATGATGCGGAAATCCCCTGGGAGGATGAGGCAAGACGCTACTATATAGGCATTGTGGGCAAATACGGCGCACAGGTGCAGGCCGTGCTTAAAAAAGCGGCAGGTCTGCCCATAGAGGTTATTGCACCCCTTCACGGTCCCGTGCTTAAGGATAACCTTGCACATTACTTGAAGCTTTATGATATCTGGTCATCCTATGCACCGGAGGAGGACGGCATCGTTATTGCATATACATCCGTTTACGGCAACACAAAAAAGGCGGCAGAGCTTTTACAGAATAAACTTCTTTCCTCGGGTGCGCCAAAGGTTGTTATGCACGACCTTGCACGCTGTGATATGGCTCTTGCAATTTCAGATGCATTCAGATACAGCAAGCTTGTGCTTGCAACAACAACCTATAACGCAGGCCTTTTCCCCTTTATGAACGAGTTCATTCACGGCCTTTTTGAAAGGGGCTTCAAAAACAGAACAGTTGCCTTTATTGAAAACGGCTCCTGGGCACCTCTTGCCGCAAAACAGATGAAGCTTATGCTTGAGGGCTGTAAGGGTATAAGCTTCTGTGAAAACACGGTAACTGTAAAATCTGCTCTTGACAGCACCTCAAAGGCTCAGCTTGATGAGCTTTCAAAGGAGCTTTGTGCCGATTATGTTGCCCGCTCCGACAATGCGGATAAGAACAACCTTTCCGCCTTGTTCAACATTGGCTACGGCCTTTACGTTGTCACCTGCAACGACGGCAAAAAGGATAACGGCCTTATCGTAAACACCGTTTCGCAGCTTACAAGCAGTCCCAACAGAATTGCCGTAACAATCAACAAGGCAAACTACTCCCACCACGTAATTTCGCAGACAAAGAAAATGAACGTCAACTGCCTCAATGTTGAAGCACCCTTCAGGGTTTTTGAGCAGTTTGGCTTTGTCAGCGGAAGAAACACGGATAAATTCAAGGATGCTGAGGTCTGCCGCAGTGATAACGGCCTCGTTTTCCTTGATAATTACATCAACTCCTTTATGTCGCTTGAGGTTGAATCCTACGTTGACCTCGATACTCACGGAATGTTCATCTGCCGCATCACCGAGGCAAGAGTGATAAACGACAAGGAAACAATGACCTATACCTATTATCAGAACAATGTCAAGCCCAAGCCTCAGACTGAGGGCAAGAAGGGCTTTGTATGCAAAATCTGCGGTTATGTTTATGAGGGCGATACCCTCCCCGAGGACTTTATCTGTCCGCTTTGCAAGCACCCCGCAACTGATTTTGAGCCCATAAAATAAAGCTTGTATTTTACCAAATAAAAAAGCTGTCGCCCTTCGCCGACAGCTTTTTTTGTTAGATTTTATCCGAGAAGTCCGCCAAGGCTGCCTGAAAGGTTGCCGAGCGCACCGCCGTCACCGATGAGGCCGCCGCCTATCTGGAAAATTTTAACTATTGAGTTGAGGATGTTTCTCATTGAGTTGAGAAGACCTGCCATAAGCTCGCTGAAGCCTCTGAGGGGACCCTCTGCCGACTGAAGCTCGTCACCCATAAAGTCAGAGATAAAGCCTTCGATTTCTTCATCCATGCTTGAGGTTGCGGGCATTGTGGGGGGAACAAAGGTGAGGGTATCGCTGAGAGTTGTTTCTTCCTGTGCGGTGGTGTCTGAAGCGGCACCGGGCACAACACCGAGGGTGAGCATTGCAACAAGTATTGCAACAAGGGGGATTATAAATAAGCCTTTGATTTTCATTTTCATACACTCCTTAACTGCGCTTAACAGTTTTTTCTTTCTGTTAACGCTATTATAACAAAAGAAGACGGATTATGCAACATAAAAACAAAATAAAATGCTCCGTTTCAAAAAAACGGAGCTATGAGGCTTACCGGGGTAAGCCGTTAAGCGGTGAAGGCCGAGGCAGAATCGGCTGTTCAAGGGCGTTTGCCACCGATAACGTCACCGCAAAAGCGTGAGAAAAGCCCACACTTCAGTTTATGCGGTTTTTCCGTTGTTGACATTGCGGCGGTAAGTGAGATATAATAAAGCGAAATAAAAATAAAGCGAGGAAAAATTATGAGCATCACCGTAGGAGCGATTTTTGCAGATTCAATGGAATACGCCCCCTTTCTTGACTGGGCAAAAACACAGAAATTTACCGAGGGCAGTCTTTTCGGCAACGACTGCGTAGAGGTTGAATACGTAAGCGGCGGAGAAAAAATGAACATAATTGCCGTAAAGTGCGGCATAGGAAAGGTGAATGCCGCCGCCGCAACGGCTTATCTTATCGGCACAAGGAATGTTGACTGTGTTGTCAACGCAGGCCTTTCGGGTGCCGTATCGGGCCTTAAAAGAGAGGATATGATTGCAGGCGAAAGCTACATTGAATGTGACTTTGACCTTACTGCAATAGGCTATGCACCGGGCGAAAAGTGCGACGGCCAGAAATCTCTTCTTTCTGCCGATGAAAGGCTTCTTTCCTACGCCCTTAAAAGTGAGGGCATTATGAAGGCAAAATGCGGCACGGGAGACATTTTCCTTTCGGATAAAGAAAAGAAGGAGTTCTTTAAGAACACCTTCTCAATACAGTCCTTTGATATGGAAACGGGAGCGATTGCAAGCGTTTGCGACAAGGCGGGTGTGCCTATGCTGTCCCTTCGCAAAATCAGCGATGACGCCGACGATTCCTCCGTTGAGGATTACCGTGAAATGAACGACAGAAAGGAAAGCTGTCTTACAGAGCTCCTTGTCAACATTTTTACAAGAATGCTTGCGGATAATTTCAGCGGTAAATAATCAGCCCGTCACATTTGTAGGCCTTCACACCGAAGGTGCTTTCAAGAATTCCGCTTTCGGCACATTCGCCTTTTGTGCCGTAAAAAACAATCCTGCCGTCCTTGAGCACGGCTATATAATCGGCAATTTCAACCGCTCTTGTAAGGTCGTGCATGACAACAAGGGCGGTTTTTTTCTCGTTTTTCACGGTGGCACTGAGCAGTGCGGAAAACTCCCTTTCGTGCTGAGCGTCCATATAGGAGGTAGGCTCGTCAAGGGCAATGACGGGTGTGTTCTGCGCAAGCAGCATTGCAAAATAAATCTTCTGCCTTTCTCCGCCGGACATTACGCTGAGCTTTTTTGAAAGAAGGTCGGTTGCCCCCGTAAGCTCGGCGGCTTTTCGGCAGTAATCCTTGTCTTCTTGTGTCAGGTGTCTGCCGAGGTCAAGGTAGGGCGTTCTGCCAAGGCGTATAAGGTGACCGCCGGAAATTTCGGGGCAGGGGAGCTTTTGCGGCAAAAGGGAGATAAGCTGAGCCCTTTGCCTTGACGGCATAGCCGAAAGGCTTTTTCCGCTAAGGGTAATACTGCCCGTATATTTCACCTCGCCCGTAAGGCAGGAAAGAAGAGTGGACTTACCTGCCGCATTTTTACCTATAAGGGCAGTTATGCTTTGGGGCTTAATTGAGAGATTTATATTATCGAGTATTTTTGTTTTTCCCGCAGTGACGGAAAGGTTTTTGAATTCAAGCATTTCTTTTCCTCCTCAGCAAAAGATAAAAGAGGAAGGGCGCGCCGATAAAGGACATAATTATTCCCACGGGCACCTCGGTAGGGGAAAGTATTATTCTGCCGAAAAGGTCGGAAAGGGTGACAAGGCACGCGCCGATAAGGCTTGAGTTTATAAGCACACGGAAGCTGTTTTCTCCCGAAAGCCTTTTTGCAATATGGGGAACAACGAGGCCGACAAAGCCTAAAAGTCCCGCAAAGGAAACCACACTGCCTGCAAGCAGTGAAGCAATAATAAGGCAGAAAATGCGAAGCGGTTTTACCTTTATGCCCAGTGAAAGCGCAATACTGTCGCCAAGGCAAAGGGCATCAATGCGTGAGGCCGCAACAAGGGCGGCGACCGTGCCGGTGAAAATCAGGAAAGAGGGAACAATCAGCCTTTCTGTGCCGAGAGAGGACAGACCGCCCACGGAAAAATCACGGTAAAGTGAAATAAGGTCGGTGTCAGAATAGGATATAAGGCTGATTGCCGCGTTTAAAAGTGCCGTTACGGCAACACCGGCAAGAATAACCGTGGATTTTGAAAAGCTGATTTTTGAGCATAAAAACAGTATAAGCATTGTTGTGCAGAAGGCACCGATAAAGGCGGCAAAGGGCAGGGCACCGACTGCCGCGGGGAAAAATGACATAAGCAGAATTACGGCAAAGCCTGCACCGGCATTAACGCCGATTATGTTGGGCGAAGCGAGGCTGTTGCCCGTTACTGCCTGCAAAAGCACGCCTGAGCAGGAAAGCCCCACCCCGGCGAGAATTGCCCCTAAAAGCCGCGGAAGGCGCAATGAATAAAGGATGGTGCTTTCCGTTTCAAAGCCATCCCTTTTCAATATGCCGCCGATAAGGCCTTGTAAATCCATCCGTGCCGAGCCGAAGGCAAGTGCCGCAATGCAGATAAGCACAAGCATTACCGCAAGCAGTACCGTTACTCTTCTGTCGGCTTTTCTGCTTTTTTCTGTCAAGGTTAACTCCTTTTATTTTGCAAAAAGCACGGGGTACAGTGCTTCTGCCAGATAGTCATAGGCAAGGCTCCACTTTTCGCAGGGCTTATACTGAAAAAGCTCCTTGGGAAGATAGTGTATTTCGCAATCAAGGCTCCGCCACGCCTCAGAGGCAAAAACCTCTTCCATATAGGCTCTGCCTGCTTCTTCGTCACCCATAATTGAAACGAAAACGTAGTCTGGAGGGTTTGTAAGCACCTGCTCAACACTCAGCCCGTCAAGAAGCACGGGGGCACTGTCGGCAATGTTTACACAGCCAAGCTCCTCAAGCATTTTTGCGGCAAAGTTATCCTCTGCCTTTTTTGCCTTGCAGCTTGACTGATTGCTGCCCGAGCGTATGAAAAGAATTTTCGGTTCTTCCTTAAGGCTTTTTGCCGTTTTTAATCTGTAGTCGATTTTTTCTTTTACGGTTTCGCCGAAGGTGCCGTAGTAATGCGGATTTTCCGTAATGTCGCAGAAAATTTTAAGCGCCCTGAGATAATCCTCAAAGCTGTCAAGCCTTATTGCCGCCGAGGGAATACCTGCCTTTTCAAGCACCTCTCCCGCCTGCCTTTGTGCGGGCACATCACTTGAATATATTACAAAATCAGGGTGGCCGGATATCAGAAGCTCCGTGTTTATGCTTTTGCCCGCACCCGAGTCAACCAAAAGGGCGTCCTCGCCGCAAAAGCCTCTTTCCACGCTTTCACCTACGGTTATGGAGGCTTGTCCGCCTGCGTTTTTCCACACGTTGCAAAGCGAAGAAAAAAGCACGGCAACCCTTTCGGGCTTTTTTTCGAGGACAACCTCATTGCCGAGGCTGTCGGTGAAGGTGTAAAATGCGTTTTCGTCAGCCGTCACCGCTTCTTCTTTTTTGCAGGCGGTCATAAGCGAGACGATAAGCACTGCGGCAGTCAAAAGGCAGATAAGCGACGTGAATTTCTTATTCATCCTTTAAAATCTCTTCTTTGCGTGAAAGTATATCATCGTTAAGGACAGCCCTCTGCACCTGGTCAAAGCCGAGACGTATAATCGTGTCGGCAAAGCGTTCGCCGGGGGTGCCGTTTTCTTTATAGAAAAGAATTGTTTTTTCAACGGCTGAAAGCACATCCTCTTCACTTTCAAATATTTTGTCAATGCGCTGACCGCGGGCAACCTTTTTGCCCCATCTGCCGCCGAGGTAAAGGCTGCAGCCCGATTTCTCCGTATCGATTGCACCGATTTTGCAGGTGGGGATACATCTTCCGCAGTTGTTGCAGATTTCGGTGTTGCGCACCGCCTTTTTATCCTTGATTTCGATTGCGCCCATGGGGCAAAGTCTTGCACAAAGGCCGCAGCCTACGCACTTTTCCTTTTCAATGCGGGGCATACGCTGACCGATAATGCCAAGGTCGTTTATGTCGGGCTTTACGCAGTTGTTGGGACAGCCGCCTACAGCTATTTTGAATTTGTGGGGCAGCTTTACCTGACGGTAGCCCTTGTAGAATTCATAATGAAGCTTTTGCGAAAGGCCGAAGGTATCAATGAGACCGTACTGGCAGGTTGTGCCCTTGCAGGATACTACGGGGCGCACCTTGGGTCCCGTTCCGCCGGTTTCAAGGCCCCTTTCGGCAAGAAAGGCGATAAAATCATTCACATTGTCATAGGCAATGCCCTGCACCTCAATGCTGAGCCTTGAGGTCATGGTAATTTCACTGCTGCCGTATTTCTCTGCCGCATCAGCAATGGCGCGGCTTTCGGCTGAGGTGATTTTGCCGTTACGGGTAATAACACGGCAGTTGAATTTATCGGGTGTTGTTTTATCCCTCAGAAAGCCGAGGCCCTTTATGCGGGCAACCTCCTTGGGGTCAACGGTACAGACAACAGCTTTGTTTTCTTTCATTGTAAAAACTCCTTTTCATTATAGCTTTCAAAAAATATATCAAGATTTTCTTCGCTGTACTCCATCTGCTTTGAATAAAGCACGGCACTTTTTACAAGGGTGCTGAAATCCCTTTCTTCATTCATATGGTAAAGGGCGGAAATGACCGTAACGGAAAAAAGTGCAAAGGCGATTTTCTCCCTGACACGGTAATCAAAAACCGAGCTGAGAAAATATCTCCACACAAAATAGGCGGTAAGCCGTGTAAGATATTTTTCCTGCTCACCGTCGGGCTCAGGCACGGGCGGTGAAGCCTTAAGGCGGTTGAGCTCTGCGGTCCATTTTTCGTCAATGGGCTGTGTTTTTTCAAGCACGGAAAGGGTATTTTTCAACTCGGTGTTGAAATCAAAGCGGGCTTCAGGTGTGCTTTTTCTGCCGCACAGCTCTGCCTCGGCCTCTGAGCTGAGCTCAATAAGCCTGTTTGCCCTTTGGACAAAGCTCAGGCCTTCTTCTGTAAGAATATCAAAAATACTGTCCCTTACGGCAAAAAGAAAGCCGTAGACATTTTTGTCAAAATCCTCGTCGGGCAGGTCGTTACATTCACTTTCAAAGTAATCGGCAAAGCCTTCCTCCTGAAGAATAAGCCGTGCGCCCTCCTCACAGGAAAGGCCGATGCCGCCCTCCTTTTCATCGCCGTACCATTCAAACCAGCGGGGGTGGTCGGTACAAATCTGGCAAAGGGCATTTTCGCCGAGACTTGAAATTATATCGCAAAGGTTGCTTTGATTGAGAAAGGGGCAACGCCCGTCCTTCATAATAAAGGAGGGCTCATCATCGCCGCAGATGTTTTTTTTAAGGCGCTTGCCGAGCTCGCCGCCTACGCTTTTATAAAATTCTGCCGTTTCGCTGTCAATGCATATCTCCCAGCCTATACAGCAGTTGTCGGTGCATTTTTCTGCGGTGCAGGTGAAGGTGTCATAGTAGCAGGGCCTGCGGAAAAGCATGGACTGACCTCCCTTATATAGTGTTATTGAAATTGTAACAATTTTAGGGCGAAATGTCAAATTTTAATCCGCACATAAAAAGAAAAGGACTATGCTTTCACATAGTCTCTCTTCTTTATGGCGCGCTGTGTCGTCGGCACAAACTGCGCTTATCGTTTTCCTTGCGGAAAAGCTTAACGCTCCGTTGTGCCTCCTCTTCCCCAAAAAGCCTGTCGGGCTTTTCGGGGACCCCGTTTCTGTTCGAATCCCTTATTAAGTTTTTGCATATAAAAAGAAAAGGACTAAGCTCTCGCTTAGTCTCTTTCCTTTATGGCGCGCTGTAAGGGATTCGAACCCCTGACCTTCTGGTCCGTAGCCAGACACTCTATCCAGCTGAGCTAACAGCGCATTGCTTTTTGTTGCCCGAGTATATTATCATAACTGTGAGTTATTGTCAATACCTTTTATAAAAAAAGAGAAAAATTTTTCTTGAAAAGCCGACATCTTTGTGTTATCATATCCGTGTAAAATTTATGCGGAAGGTGATTGTATGAATATATGGCACGACATTAACCCTCAGCGAATCAACGACAGCCTTTTTGACAGTGTTGTTGAAATCAGCAAGGGCAGTAAAATGAAGTACGAGCTTGATAAGCAGACCGGTATGCTCCGCCTTGACCGTGTGCTTCACACCTCAACCCACTATCCTGCCAACTACGGCTTTATTCCCCGCACCTATGCCCTTGACAACGACCCTTTGGATGTTCTCATTCTCTGCTCTGAAAAAATTGAGCCTATGAGCATTGTTGAGTGCTATCCCATCGGCGTAATTTCAATGCTTGACAACGGCGACCCCGACGATAAAATCATCGCCATACACACGGGTGACCCCAACTATAATGTGTATACGGATATCGCTCAGCTCCCGAAGCACATATTTGAAGAGATGATTCATTTCTTCTCCGTTTACAAAATGCTTGAAAACAAGGAGACCGTCATTGACGAGGCAAAGAGCCCCGAAGAGGCAAGGCGCATCGTTGCCGAAGCCATTGAAAGATATAACGAAATTTTTGCCAACAAATAATTAAATTGCCGCTACGGAAAAATAAGCCGTATCGGCAATATCTTTTTTGCAATTTTTTAACGGAAGTTTGAAGAAAAATCCTTTATATCTATTGAAAAAAAGGATTTTTAAGAGTATAATTATACAGAATAGTAACATAGCGCTAATAGGCTCTTTTTTAGCCGAAAAACCACAAACCAAGGCAAAATAAATTTGAAAGGGCGACAAAAAAGGAAGAGGGTAGTTAGATTTGAAAGCGGATTTACATTGTCACACAAAACTTTCTGACGGAACAATGGGTATTGATGACCTTATTGTGCTTGCGAAAAACAGCGGTGTAACCACCATTGCCGTTACGGACCACGACTGTCAGGCGGGCACTGTAAGAGCGGAAATTATCGGCAGAAGATACGGCATTACCGTTATACCTGCTGTTGAATTTTCTGCAACCGACTCCAAAAGAGGCTCAAAGGCTCATATTCTGTGCTATCTTCCCGACAGACCCGAAAGGCTTGAGGGCCTTTGCAAAAGCAACTCCCTTTTAAGAAAAAGAGCAGGTCAGCTTATGGCGGCAAAGGTTGCAAGAAAGTTCCCCGTAAGCATGGACTTTATCGTTAAATGCTGTCAGGGCTCAACAAACATCTTCAAGCAGCACATTATGCAGGCTCTTATGGAATGTGGCTACACAACAAGCATTTTCGGCGACCTTTACAAAATGCTTTTCACCAAAGAGTCAAGAATGAACGTGCTTATGGATGTTACCTATCCCGAGCCCGAGGAGATTATTGATGCAATTCATGAGGCGGGCGGCATAGCCGTGCTTGCCCACCCCGGCTTTTATGATAACTTTGAGCTTTTTGAAGAGCTTGCAGAAAGCGGAAAGCTTGACGGTGTTGAGGTTTATCACCCCGAAAACACACCGGAGCAGCAGGAGAAGCTGCTTAAAATTGCAAAGAAAAAGGGCCTTGTTGTAACGGGCGGCAGTGATTTCCACGGTGCCTTCAACGCTTATCCCGTAAAGCTTGGCGAATACGGCCCGAGTGAGGACGAGGTTGCGGCTCTTATGTCCTACAAGGCAAAAAAACGCAGAAAGCAGAAAAAGCTTGAGGCGGCAGCCGCTGCGGAATAAAAGCCGCACAGAATAAGCAAAGGAAGGAGAATCAACGTGAGTGAAAGCGATGTAAAAATATATGTCAGCAAAAAGGAGCTTAACAAAAGCTGTGAAATTGCGGCGGCGGTAAACGATGTGAGAATTCACCGTGCAGTGGGTAATATCGAAAAGGCAAGAAGACTCGGTGAGGCACTTGCGACAATTTCTCCCACCTCTGACGGAGAAAATATCAGCGTAAATCTCCGTGAGCACCTTGCTCCCAGGTTTTTCGTTCCCGATATTCTTTATCAGATAAAGGTGCTTCTTGTTTTCGCCTGCGAAACGCTTATTCAGCTTGAAATTCCCGTTTCCATTCTTTCAACGGCGGCACTTACAGCTATGTATGAAAAAATGGAAAAGCAAAGCCCCGGCTTTTATAAAAACATTTCAAACGGCGCGGCCTTCACCTTTTATTATCTTGCACTGCAGAAAAAGGGCGACCTTGCAGAAAATATCGGCGAGGCCTTTGCAATGCTCTGCAGCGTAAAGAACAAGGAAAGCTTTGTTCTTGCAGGAAAAACCGTGTGGAATATGGCCGTTGACCTTATTGAAAAGGAAATAGAAAAGTGTACTTTTGAAGAGGTTGCTTTTTAAATTTATTGCTGTAATTTGAAGGCTGTCTTAAGACAGCCTTTTGTTGTAAAATTTACATTTCGTATTCCGGAGGAGAAAAATATGACAGTAAAAGACATTGCAGAAATTCTTGGCGCAGAGGTAGTCTGCCGTGAGGACCTTCTTGACACAACGGTAGAGCTGGCCTTCGGCAGTGATATGATGAGCGACGTGCTTGCTTTTGTAAAGGAGCAGGCGGTGCTTCTTACGGGCCTTGTCAACCCTCAGGTTATCCGCACGGCTGAAATGATTGATATGCCCTGCATAATTTTTGTAAGAGGCAAAAGACCCGACGAAAAAATGATTGAAATGGCACAGGAGAGAGATATGGTTATCCTCTGCTCGCAGCTGAGTATGTTTACTGCCTGCGGTAAGCTTTATGAAAAAGGACTTAAAGGGGGGCTTGCCAGATGACGGACAGCATTAAGCTTCATTATATTGTGCCCGGTGACGATTTTACAAGGGCAGGTGCCGCCTCGGGCGACGTAAAGCGCAACCTTAAAACGCTCGGCATTTCTCCCGCTGTTATCCGCAATGTTTCCATTGCAATGTATGAGGGCGAAATAAATATGGTTATTCACGCAGGCGGCGGTGAAATTGACGTTGAAATAACCGAAACGGAAATTATTATGACCCTTGCCGATAAGGGCCCGGGTATTGAGAATGTTGAGCTTGCAATGAAGGAGGGCTACTCCACTGCCCCCGATAATGTGCGCTCTCTCGGATTCGGTGCCGGTATGGGTCTTCCCAACATCAAAAAGTATACCGATGAATTTGAAATTGATACGGAGGTAGGCGTGGGTACAACGCTTCGCCTTAAGGTGTATATTCAGTAAAAACTGACAATTTACAGGAAAGGAGACCGTTGCGATGATTTTCCATTCCGTACGGCTTGACGCGGATAAATGTCAGGGCTGCACAAACTGCATAAAGCGTTGCCCCACCCAGGCAATCCGCGTGAGAAACAAAAAGGCCTACATAATCTCTGACCGTTGCATTGACTGCGGTGAGTGTATAAGAGTATGCCCGCACCACGCAAAAATTGCAGTTACGGAAAGCTTTAACGAGCTTCTGAATTATAAATACAGAATTGCTTTGCCTGCCCCTGCCCTTTACGGTCAGTTCAACAACCTTGAAAACGTTGACTATGTGCTTACGGGCCTTAAAAGAATGGGCTTTGACAAGGTTACCGAGGTTTCAAAGGGCGCAGAGCTTGTAAGCAGTGCAACGCGCATAATGCTTGAGGGCGGCGGGCTCAGAAAGCCCGTGATTTCCTCAGCCTGCCCCGCGGTGCTCAGGCTGATTAGAACAAGATTCCCGAATCTTCTGGGTAATTTACTGCCGCTTTATGCCCCCGTTGACCTTGCGGCAAGGCTTGCAAGGGAAGAGGCGAAAAAGGAAACAGGCCTTTCAGACGAGGAGATAGGCGTGTTCTTTATCTCTCCCTGCCCCGCAAAGCGCACGGCAACAAGAAGCCCCCTTTGCTATGAAAAAAGCGGTATAAGCGGCGCGATTGCCATTAAGGATATTTATCCGGTGCTTGTGCAGACAATGGATAAGCTTACTCCCGATGAGCTTGAGCCTATTAACGATTCGGGTATTATCGGTGTCAGCTGGGCTCAGAGCGGCGGCGAATCGGCAGGTCTTCTCAAGGAGCGTTATCTTGCCGCCGACGGCATTGAAAACGTTATAAACGTGCTTGAGGAGCTTGAGGACGAAAAGCTTAACGACCTTGATTTTATTGAGCTCAACTGCTGCACGGGCGGCTGTGTGGGCGGCGTGCTTACTGTTGAAAATCCCTACGTTGCAAAGGCAAGAATTCAGCGGCTTCGTAAGTTTATGCCCGTTTCTTGCAACAGCATTGTGGAGGATTTTGACATTGACAGCCTCGGCTGGACAAAGGAGCTTACTCCCTCGCCGGCAATGAAGCTTGCAGATAACGTTGTTAAGGCAATGCGGATGATGACAAAGCTCAGAGAAATTGAAGAGACTCTGCCGGGCCTTGACTGCGGAATCTGCGGTGCACCCTCATGCCGTGCCCTTGCAGAGGATATAGTAAGGGGCTATGCTGAGGAAAAGGACTGTCTTTTACGTAAATATCAGATTGAAGCACCCGATAAGGGTGAGGATTGGTTGCCGCTGCCCTTCAGAATTAAGGTTATGGCAGAGGATTCGGGCGAGGTGAAAAAGGATGAAGGTTAAGGATTTGAAGGAAAGGCTCGGCCTTACGCTTTTGTGCGAGGGCAACACGGAAAGGGAATGTGAGGGCTGCTACAGCGGCGACCTGCTTTCCTGGGTAATGTCAAAGGCAAAGGAAAACGACATATGGCTTACGGTTATGGGCAATGTGAATGCCGTTGCCGTTGCCGTGCTTACGGACTGTGCCTGCATTGTGCTTACCGAAAACTCCGCCCTTGACGAGGATGCAAAAAACCGTGCCGAAGCCCAGGGCGTAACAATTCTCAGAAGCGATAAAAACGCCTATGAGCTTTCGGTGCTCATTTCAGAGCTTTTATGAAAGTTTTTTACGATTTACACCTTCACACCTGCCTTTCACCCTGCGGCGATGAGGATATGACCCCCTGGAACACGGTGAATATGGCAAAAATCCTCGGCCTTGATATGATTGCAATCACCGACCATAACAGCTGCGGAAACTGCCGCAGTGCAATGAAGGTCGGTCAGAGCGCGGGCATTACCGTTGTGCCGGGTATGGAGCTTTGCACGGCAGAGGAGGTGCACTGCGTGTGCCTTTTTGACTGCATTGACAATGCGGAAAGCTTTTCCGACTATGTGAAAACAACAATGCCGCCTGTTAAAAACCGTGAGGAAATTTTTGGCAGTCAGCTTTTTATGGATGAGGGCGACGGCGTGCTCGGCAAGGAGGAGCTTTTGCTTACAATGGCCTCGTCAATCAGCATTGACAGTCTGCCGGACCTTGTAGGTAAATACGGCGGAGTCTGCTTTCCTGCCCACATTGACAGAGAAAGCTACAGCGTTTTATCCTCTCTCGGTGATTTTCCGCCTGAGCTTAAGGTGAATGCCTTTGAGCTTACACCCGGGGCTGACGGTGAGTATTATTTTGAAAAGTATGCTTATCTTAAGGGCAAAAGGCTTTTAAAAAGCTCTGATGCCCATTATCTTGAAAATATGAGAGAGAGGGAGTTTTATCTCGATTTGGAGGAAAACAGTGCCCCGGCTCTGTTAAGATATTTGAACAAGGAAGGAATATAAATGAACGAAATTGAAAAAGCGGCAGAGCTGTTTCTTGAAGGCTTTAACTGCTCGCAGTCGGTGTTCACCGCCTTTTGTCACCGCTTCGGTATGGATGAGGATACGGCGAAAAGGGTATCTGCCGGCCTTGGAGGCGGCGTGGGCAGAATGAGAGAGGTCTGCGGAGCCGTAAGCGGTGCGGCAATGGTTCTGGGCAGCCTTGCCTGTGCCACACAGGGTGACGACAAGCAGGGCAAGGCCGAAAACTACGCCCTTGTGCGTGAATTTACCGAACGCTTTAAGCAAAGGCACGGCGGTACGGTAATCTGCCGAGAGATGCTTAAGCTTGATATACCTATGGAAAACACGGCTATGCCCGAAAACCGCACGGCGGAGTATTACAAAAGCCGCCCCTGCCTCAGAGCTGTTGAGGATGCGGCGGACATACTGACACAAATGATAAAGGAATATGAAAAAAGGAGATAAATAAAAATGAACATTCTTATCGTTAACGGAAGCCCCAAGGGCAAGTACAGCATTACTCTGCAAACGGGTAAATATCTTGAGCTGCTTTATCCCGAGCACAGGTTTGAGGTTATTCACGCAGGTCAGATTATCAAAAAGCTTCAGCGTGACTTCACCCCCGCAGCAGAGATGCTTGAAAGGGCAGAGCTTGTAATTTTTTCATACCCCGTTTACACCTTCATTGCTCCCTCACAGCTTCATTATTTCATTGACCTTATGAAAAAGAGCGGCATTGACTTTTCCGAAAAGTTTGCAACGCAGATTTCAACCTCAAAGCACTTTTACGATGTAACCGCACACAAGTATATTGAGGATAACTGCTACGACATGGGCTTCAAGTATCTTAAGGGTCTTTCTGCCGATATGGATGACCTTTCAACACAAAAGGGTCAGAAGGACGCGGAGGACTTTTTCCGCCTTGTTCTCTGGCAGGTTGAAAATAACTTTTACGAGCTTCCTCAGCGCGAAAAGCGTAAGGTTAAAAAGCCCGTCAAGGCTACCGATGATTGCGAAAACATTGCAAAAAGCGGCGGCACCGTTGCCATTGTTACCGATGCAACACCGGACGATAAGAATCTTCTTACAATGATTGAACGCTTCAGAAAAAAGGTTTCTCTCAACACAAAGGTTGTAAATATTTCAGAATTCCCCATAAAGGGCGGCTGTCTGGGCTGCTTCAAGTGTGCCGTTTCGGGCGATTGCTTTTACAAGGACGGCTACCAGCAGCTTCTTCGTGATGAGATTCAGTCAAGCGATGCTATTGTTTACGCCTTTACAATCAAGGACCACTCAATGGGTCCCCGCTTCAAGATGTATGACGACAGACAGTTCTGCAACGGTCACCGTACCGTTACAATGGGCGCACCCGTCGGCTACCTTGTAAGCGGTGAATACAGCATTGAAAAAAATCTGCAGACGATTCTTGAGGGCAGAGCAGGCGTTGGCGGCAACTACCTTTGCGGTGTGGCTACCGACGAGTTTGACCCTGACAGAGAGGTTGACCGTCTTGCAGGCACCCTTGCTTATGCGGTGAAGAACAAGTACACTCAGCCTGCCGACTTCCTCGGTGTGGGCGGTATGAAGATTTTCCGTGACCTTATCTTCATTATGCAGGGTCTTATGAAGGCTGACCATAAGTTCTACAAGGCACACGGTCAGTACGACTTCCCCCAGAAGCAGATGCCCAGAGTGCTTGCAATGTACCTTGTGGGCGGCCTTATGGCAATGCCTGTCAAGGGCGGCAAGGCAAAGGCAAAAATGACACAGATGATGAATGAGGGCATGATTATGCCTTATCAGAAGGCACTGAAAAACGCTGAAAAGCGCGGCGACGAAAAGAAAGCAGCACTTGAAGAGAAAGAAGAGAAAGAGCCCGTTGAGGCAAAATAAAACTTAAACTAAAACACCCCGTCAGACAAAGCTGTCCGTCGGGGAGTTTTAGTTGTGTGGCAAAAAATGAGATACATCTCATTTATACAATAGCACAAAATTTATCAAAAGCATCAAAATCCTACAAACATCAGTAAAAATTTCTATTATCACAGGAAAAAGACTTTATCATACAAAAAAGAACGGAAGCCTTGGGCGACCCTTCGCAAGGAAGTTAAGGTTTTTATCGGCTCTTTTGTGCTAAAACATCATAAAAAATTCCCGTATACGCGAGTATTACGGGAATTTTATTATTTCGTTTTATTCGAAAAATATCT
>SVOY01000003.1 GCA_015066105.1 Oscillospiraceae bacterium | reverse complement strand
AGATGCAGGCAATGCCTGAACAGGAAAAAACAAGGAGCGATATGAGCGCTCCAAGCGAAATAGCGCGACTATGTTTTTGACCGATGGTGTCACAGGTTCGAGTCCTGTTTGAGGCGCCATCTTTAGGGGACGAAATGACACCCCATACAGAAACTCTTGAGAAATCAAGGGTTTCTGTTATTTTTATACCTAAAATCTATGCTTACAGTTCGTGACACCCCTTTAAGGACTTGTTGGACTCGAACCTATGATATGATTATTGATTTTTTTATAGATAAGTGTATAATTAAGCTTAGGTGGTGAGTTTATGAAAAAAGAAATTATCAACGGTGTAAGTGTACCATATGATAAATCGACAGAAGAACTTGAAAAAATGCTGTCTACTGGAAGTATGAGTGATTTTGTAGTTGCTTGTGAAGCTCTTTCATATAAAACCGATGAAAAGTCATTTGAGCTGTTAAAAAACTATATTACAGATAAAGATAAAAATAAAAGACTTTGTATTTTAAAAACAATATTCAGACATCGTTCTTCAAAAATATTGAAAAATTTTCTTGAAGAATCTATTTTATCTAATGATATTTGGTTTGCAGAAAATGGATTGAAAGTTGCTTTTGAATATGAATTTGATATATCTGATAATGTTATTTTCACTGCAATAAAAAAACATATTAAAAATCTATGGAGCACATCATTATATATTTTGAACAAAACCGATGTTAATGAAACTAATTTTTTACTGTTAGTTGAATTGTTCAGACAGACAGAAGTTAGCAGTCAAAAAGAAGTTTTAGGTAAAATCCTTTTTGAAAAATATACACCTGAAAAAGCACGAGAATTGTTTGATTTGTTTTCAAATGATGATTTTTCAAAAGTGAGATTATTAGCTGTGAGAATTGGAAAGAAATACTGCTTAGATATAGAAACACTTAAATTTGATGCTGATGGCCATGTAAGAAAAGAGGCGACAAAATAAAAGGTTGCAGGGATGTCATTCCGTCCTGTAAACACAAAACAGAAACCACCCAAATGGGCGTCCCTTTGTAAGGATGTTAAGCCTTAAATTTCGCTATTTTTGTGCATACCGGTGTTAAAAATGCTCGAAATCCGCAAGGATTTATGCGCTTTTTGCCTTGTTCTGCAGCAAAACTATCAGAAATTTAAGGTGCACGGCAGTTTTTATCGAGGTATTTTTCGAATAAAACGAAATAGTAAAATTCCCGTAATACTCGCGTATACGGGAATTTTTTATGATGTTTTAGCGCAAAAGAGCCGATAAAAAACCTCAACTTCCTTGCGAAGGGTAGCCCAAGATGCCTCTTTATTTATCTTTAAACCTATGCTATAATTATTTTACAAAACTTGTAAGATTTTAGCCTTTAGTCGGTCTTATATATGCAAGGAGGTGATAAAGTGACAGATTTTGATAAAATTTATTCTATGTACTTCAAGGATGTTTACCTCTATCTGAGGCGGCTTTCCGGTGATGAGCACCTTGCCGAGGAGATAACGGCGCAAACCTTTTATAAGGCTCTTAAATCCCTTGATAAATTCCGCGGAGACTGTGATATAAGAGTGTGGCTTTGCCAGATTGCCAAAAACTCCTATTATACTCATATTGAGAAAAACAAACGAGTTGAAAGCCTTGATGCCAAAAATGCTGAAGCCGCAGACGGCAAAAGCTTTACCGACATAATTGAAGATAAGGAAGCGGCAAAGCTTATTCAGTCGGTTCTGCATAGCATAGAAGACCCATATAAAGAGGTTTTTATGTGGCGGGTTTATGCCGATATGAGCTTTAAGGAAATCGGCAGGATTTTTTCAAAAAGCGAAAACTGGGCCTGTGTCACTTATCACCGTGCAAAAAAAATGATTAAAGAAAGATTGGAGGAATACGGTTATGAAAATTGATTGTTGCGTTGTCCGCGACCTTCTGCCGCTTTATGCCGAAAAGCTTGTAAGCGTTAAGACGGCAGAGCTTGTTGAGGAGCATCTTACCGAGTGCTCCGCCTGCAAAAAAGAGCTGGAGCTTATTGCCGCGGACGGCTTTGCAGAATTGAAAAACAACGGTGCTGATAACGCGTTAAGTGCAGAGCCGCTTAAAAAGTTTGCCCGCAAGCTCAGCTTACGAATGCAGTCTATGTATTACGCCTTGATTATACTTTTTGTTTTTCTCGGGCTTAATATTACCGCAGGCAGTGATATGATGTATAACAGCCTCATAATGCCCGTTGTAGGCGTTTTCGGTTACTTCGCATTCAGACTCAGGTCACTGTATAAACTCCCTGTTTTGCTGCTTTTTATCGAAGGATTTGCTACCGTGTTCGGCCTTTTGAATGAAGAATGGCAGGCCATACTGATGTGGACACCCATTTATCTGATTTTCATTTATCTCGGAGTGGCAGTGGCATTTTTATTTCATTATGCATTCAGAAAGGAGTAAGCTATGAAGACTAAAAAAGCACTTAAAATAATTGCACTCGTTCTTGCCTTGGTTCTTACCGCAGGCCTTGCATTTTTTGTTAATGCCCTTGTGGGTAATCCGCTTTCAAAGCACCTTGCAAAAGCCGGTGCCGAAAAGCACCAAGAACAGATGCATCCCGATAAGGACTTTTACATTGACCGCATTACCTATAATTTCAAGGACGGAGATTACCACGTTTTTGTTGAGTCACCTTCAAGTCCCGACAGCTCCTTCAGCATTTCCACAGACCTTGCAGGCAATATCAGATGGGATTCCTATGAAGACAGAGTTGTGCGCAGAGTAAATACCTCTCAGAGAATCAACACCGAGTACAGACAAGCCGTTGATAATGTTTTTGAAAGCAAAACCTTTCCTTATAACGTGAATTTCGGCTACGGAGATATTGAGTTTGTTGAGGCTGTAAACCTTGAACAGCCCATTACAGCTGATTTTGCCATTGTGATTGAAGAGCTTGAGCTTGACGGCTACTACGATATAGGCGAGCTTGGCAGAAAAGCAGGTCACCTTGTTGCCTATATATACGATGAGGATGTAAGCGTTAAAAGGCTTTGTGAAATTCTTCTTGCGATAAAGGAGACAATGAACAACGCCGGCGTTGAGTTTAAGGTCATTGACTGCGTGCTTGAGCCGCCAAAGCCCGAGGAAGGCTACGAGGGCGGCTACACCGGTGAGGACAGGGTTGAGGTTGAAGAATTTCTCTATGAGGATATTTATGAGAAGGACCTTGAAAAGCGAGTGAAAAAAGCAAACGAAAAAATGGCTGAATACCACGCTGAGCAGGACCGTATAAAGCAAGAGGAAATAGAGGCTTATCAGCAGTCAGTGAGCGACGCTGTGTAAGTTGACATTTAACGCTTCGGGTGCTATGATAATTATGCAAATACTTGAGGCGGTGATAAAATGACAGTTAAGCTCTTTTTTCAGGCAATAATCAAATTCTTTTTGGGCGTAGTTCTTGTGGGACTTCTCGTTTTCTTGCCTGCAGGCAGCTTTTCCTATGTAAACGGCTGGATTTTTATGGGTGTGCTTTTTGTGCCGATGTTTCTTGCGGGCATAGTGATGATGTTCAAAAATCCCTACCTGCTTGAAAAACGCCTTGATGCCAAGGAAAAAGAAGCTGAGCAGAGCCTTGTGGTAAAGCTCAGCGGACTTATGTTCCTTGCAGGCTTTGTTGTGGCGGGTCTCGGTTACCGTTTTGATTGGTATATGCTGCCAAAGGCGGCGGTAATTGTTGCAACCGTACTCTTTGTCGTTGCCTACGCTCTTTATGCCGAGGTGATGAAAGAAAACACATATCTGAGCCGTACAATCGAGGTGCAGGAAAATCAGAAGGTGATTGACACGGGCCTTTACGGTATAGTAAGGCATCCGATGTACAGCGTTACATTGCTGTTGTTTATTTCAATGCCCGTTATTTTAGGCTCAGCTTATTCTCTTATTATTTTTCTCGCTTATCCCTTTATAATAGCAAAAAGGATAAAGAACGAGGAAGAGCTTCTTGAGCGTGAGCTTGAGGGCTACAAGGAATACAAGCAAAAGGTAAAATACCGACTGATACCTTTTATATGGTAATAATATAATAAAAAAAATAACCCGCACAATGCTTGTGCGGGTTTAATGTTATTAAGTTACATAACGTGAAGTAATGCCTTGAACACTGCGGTGAGCCATCTGAACAATGCGGCAAGCTTTGTCCAGATTGTGCTGTCCTTTGTTTCGGTGGGTGTGTCCTCCCAAAGGTCCTCACCGGGGTTTTCCTCTGTCATTTCAAGAAGCATACCTTCATAGTAGTCGTCGTATTCCTTACTCTGACAAACAAGGAAGCGAGGCCATGTGTCGTCGTTCTTTGTGGTGAGATTTGTGCTGCGGAAGAAGTTTTCGATAATAAGCTCCTCATGGCCCCAGTGGTCATGGCTGCAGTTTTTGAGTACCCAGGTGGTGTCCTTGAAAAGGGCGGTTGAAAGGTCAACCTTTTTATCAGGCGAAATGTATTCGCCGTAGCCGAGTGCAGTTCTTTCAGCTATGTATTCATCTGCAAGCTGGCCTCTTGTTGTTGAGGTTGTAGCACCGAAGGTGGTGGCACTGACTGATACAAGTCTGTCAGAAACAAGGTTCTGTCTTTCTGTAAAGGGCATTACGTGGGTGCCGTACTTTGCGATAATACCGATGTGAACACCCTTTTCCTGAGCGGTGAGAAGAATCTCGTCGCTTCTTGAAGAAATCTGATTGTAGTATGCATCAAGCTTTTCAATAAGACCTGCATATTCCGTTCTCATTTCGGGGTCTGCAAAAACAAAGTCTCTTGCTTCTTCATAGTAATCTGCATTAACGCTTGCCCAGTAGCCGGGGAAGGTTGCATAGGAGGCGATTGCAAGCTTGGGAACAAGGCCCTCGTAGATTACATCGTAAAACTCTTCAACGGTGTCAAATACCTTGCCTGCCACGCCTGTTTCTCTTAAAAGGTCATAGGTTGTGAAAACAAGCTCATTGAGGAAGGGGAGAGTCTCGCCGAGTGAGCCGAAGGTGTTTTCGTCCTTATCGGCAAACTCGTCAAGGAAACGCTGTAAGCCGTCGGGGTCAAGGTCAATCTTACCTCTGAAGGCATCAGTGAAAACGATGCAGTCATTTGCAACCGAGGCATCAAACATTACGTTCTTGATATAGGGTGTGGCACCGTTTTCGAGCTTTTTGAGATACATATCAAGATAAGCTGTTACAACCGTACCGCCAAGGCATACAGCCTGGATGTTAACCTGCTTTGCGCCTGTTGCCTTCATAACGTCCTGAATGTATTGGTCAAACTTTTCAACGGTCTCAAGGGGAGAAAGACGCCAGTCATATACAAAGGTATAATCATAGATGTCATAGCCCTGAGGGTCGTTCCAGAACTTTCTGTTCTGCTTTGAGCTGTCTACACAGCCTGCATATTTTTTGGGGTCAATCTGTGTGCCGTTTGAGGCCTCGCCGTTGCAGTCAAGCACACCCTCATCAAAAAGGGGAACGATTGCATCGTAGAAGGCGTCGTAATAGCCCTCGTAGTTGCCGGTGAGAAGACCCGTTACAAGGTGGGGGAAGATAACGTCGATAATTGAATCGATAAGCTGGTCCTTGTCGCCCTCTTCGTCGCCGAGAGATACGGGCCATACAATGTTTTCACCTGCGGCGTCATAAATGTCGTTGCCGTCGCCGCGAATGGAGATGATGGGCACATTGTAATCAGGGTCAACAACTGCAAAGCAGGGTGTTGCCAGTGAGAGCATAAGAATCGCTGAAAGTAAAAGTGCAGTGATTTTTTTCATAATAATACCTCCTGATTTTTTTCACATTACATTATATCACTATCTATTCGAATTTTCAACGGTTATATAAAGTTTTTTAATAAAAAATGAACTGAAAGGTGCCGGATTGAAAGCCCTTTTTAAAAGGTCGTCAATCCGGCACCGCAACATATTTATCATATCAAAAATAACCCTGCAATGTCAATGCTTTTTAAGAATAAAGAGCCTTTTCTCCCTCTTGCATAAAAAACATATAGTTAAATTTGTATAAAAAAGATATTGAAATGTGGAATTTTTTATGTTATATTATAGTCACAGAAAGGGAAAGGTGATACCGATGAACAGGTAAAACCAAAAAGTCTTCAAAAAAACATTTTGCAGAAAAATCAAATTTAAAAACAAAAAAACAAAAATCAAAAACTAAAACAGATTTAAAAAAGGAAATTATTCAGTAAATCAAAAGACAAACTGTTGAAACCCTGAAATGCAAAATGAAAAGAGAAGACAACCATTCTGAGGAAAGAGAGGTTGACCAAAGTGAAGTTAGATACAAAGACAGAACAGAGATAACCCCCCGGACCAACAAAGATGTGTGAAGAAACATCGGTCCTCGGGGGTTATTTCATTTTAAGGGTATTTTCGTCCTGCAAGGGGCGTTTTTTTTATTGTCCGAAGCGTTTTATTGACAAACGATAAAAAATGTGCTATTTTATTGTTAACGCTACAACGGAGGTTTTATTATGTATACATCTGAAAAAAGCACAAAGCTTACCCTTGCGGTTACATATATTTTTGCTTTTGTTCTTGCAGGTCTTATGGTGTTTGCTTATCCCATTGCAAGGGATGCTCTCGGCCCCGGGAACAGAACAGCCTATCTTTCGGCAGTGATTGCATTTTACATCTGTTGCCCTGCGGGCTGGTATGCTCTATATAATATAAAAAAAATACTTGTCAACGTTCTTTCTGATACAGTATTTACAAAAGAGACGGTTACTTTGCTGCGTATCCTTTCCTGGTGCTGTGTTTTTGTTGCGGCCGTCAGCTTTGTAACAATGTTTTTATGCCACATCTTTTTTGTTTTCACCATCGGTGCGGCCTTTATGGCACTTATTTTAAGGGTACTTAAAAATGTTCTTGCCCGTGCCGTTGAAATCAAGGAAGAAAACGAGCTTACCATATAAGGGGGATTTTCTTATGCCGATTATTGTCAATCTTGATGTTATGCTTGCAAAAAGAAAAATGTCCTCCGGTGAGCTTGCCGAAAAGGTGGGCATTACCCAGGCAAACCTTTCAATACTCAAAACGGGCAAGGCAAAGGCAGTGCGCTTTTCAACTCTGGAGGCTATCTGTAAGCACCTTGACTGTCAGCCGGGGGATATACTTGAATTCAGAAATGAGGAATAAAAATGAAAAAATCAGTTAAAATTCTTACGGCAGTCGGCTGTGTTGCGCTTTCAGCCGTTATAGGCTTCGGCGGCTGGCGGGTATATATCCGTCAGCAGTCAAAAAATTATAATCTCATCACCCTTGACACAGGCAATTTGCCAAATCCCGTTTCCGCTCCCATAGAGGAGGCTGACGTTGAGCTTTCTGAAATGACAATGCATTATGCGCTTTACGGCGACAAGGGGCACGATTTAATTCTCGTTCACGGTAACGGCGGCAGCAAAAAATCTCTTGAAGAGGCGGCACGCTACCTTGCAAACGACTATAAGGTATACGTTATTGAAAGCCGTTGCCACGGTCAGTCAAGTGACCCGGGTGTGATTTCCTATGAGCTTATGGCTAAGGATATAAAGGAATTCTGTGACAAAATGAAGCTTGACAAGCCTTACCTTATGGGGCACAGCGACGGCGGCATAAATGCCCTTACCGTTGCTTACACCTATCCCGATTTGCTCGGCGGCTTTATTTCCTGCGGTGCAAACTCCGTGCCGGAGGAGTTCAAGCCCTATTTTACCGTCGGTGTCAAGGTGCTTGACACCTTCAGACCGGATAAGCTCAACGATATGATGCTCACACTTCCCGACATTGATGCCGAGAAGCTTTCAAAAATCACCTGCCCTGCTTATATAGTAGCAGGCGAGCACGATATTATGTGGCTTTCCGATACTGTTTTTATCCACGAAAATGTAAGAGACAGTAGGATTGCAATTATCAAGGGGGCAAACCATTCCTCTTATATTTCGCAGGACGGAAAGCAGGCTTATGTCCTTGCACGCGATTTTTTCTCTGAGCTTGGCTGATTTGTTGAATATACAGGTTGAAAAAAGCATATCTGTGTGTTACAATACCACAGATATGTTTTTTATTGAAAGGAATAACCGATGGTTTATAATAATGTACTTGAAGCTATAGGCAACACTCCTCTTATCAGGCTTCGCAATATGACAGAGGAAAACGATGCCGATATACTCGTAAAGTTTGAGGGCCTTAATGTCGGCGGCTCAATCAAAACCCGCACTGCATACAATATGATTGTTGATGCGGAAAAAAGGGGCGAGTTGAAAAAGGGTATGATGATTGTTGAGCCTACAAGCGGCAACCAGGGCATAGGTATCGCCCTTGTGGGAGCCGTAAAGGGCTATAAGGTGAGGGTGATTATGCCCGACTCCGTAAGCCTTGAAAGAAGAAAACTCATTGCCCACTACGGTGCAGAGCTGAGCCTTGTGCACGACGACGGAGACATAGGCAAATGTATTCAGATTTGCCGCGACCTTGCACTTCGTATACGTGACGATAATGACGATGTTTTCGTACCGTCACAGTTTGAAAACCCCGCAAATTCAGATATTCACCGTTCTGCAACCGCTGAAGAAATCCTTCGCCAGGCAGATTGTACCGTTGACGGCTTTTGTGCAGGCATCGGCACGGGCGGAACCATTACGGGTATAGGCGAGGCTCTTAAAAAGGCCAACCCCGATATGGAAATCTGGGCGGTAGAGCCCGACAAGGCTGCCATCCTTTCCGGCGGTGAAATTGAAAGTCATATGCAGATGGGAATCGGTGACGGTCTTATTCCCGAAATTCTTAATTGCGATATTTACTCTGAGGTGTGCGTTGTTACCGATGAGGAAGCGATTGAAACCGCAAAGGAGCTTGCCGCAAAGGAGGGCCTTATGTGCGGCATAAGCAGCGGCACAAACGTAGCCGCCGCAAGGCGACTTGCCCGAAAGCTCGGCAAGGGCAAGACAGTGGTAACGATTCTGCCCGATACTGCGGAAAGATATTTCTCAACACCGCTGTTTGACTGATATGAAACCTCTTGTCATTGACAAGGGGTTTATTTTTATACTATAATGATAAAAACGGGGTGAGATAATGGAAAAGCTTGAAAAAATGGCGGATTTTTTTGCCGTCCGTATAAATATGTATGACGAGCATATGCTCAATGACGTTGAGGGCTGTAAGGAGTGCTATGAAAAAATGGCTGAATACGTGCCCGAAGGCAGTAAAAGACTTCTTGACCTCGGTTGCGGTACGGGCCTTGAGCTTGAGGGCATTTTCCGTAGATTGCCGTTTATCAGTGTTACGGGTGTTGACCTTTGCGAGGCTATGCTCTGCAGGCTTAAGGAGAAGTATGCCGATAAAAGCATAAGCCTTATCTGCGGCGATTATTTTACCGCGGATTTCGGCAGAGGCTATGACTGTGCCCTTTCTTTTCAGACAATGCATCACTTTTCAAAGGAAAAAAAGGCGGAGCTTTATAAGAAGATATTCGACTGTCTTACAGATGAGGGCATATATATTGAATGTGATTATATGGTTGAAACTCAGGCCGAGGAAAATCACTGGTTCAGCGAAAACACAAGAATAAGACAAGAGCAGGGGATTGCAGAAGATGGGTATTATCATTACGATACCCCTTGCACGGCGGAAAATCAGAGGCTTTTGCTTAAAGGTGCAGGCTTTGCTTCGGTTGAGCAGGCCATGCGCATAGAAAACACTACAATGCTTGTTGCAAGAAAGGGATAAATATGTTTGACACTGTGCTTTTTGACCTTGACGGTACACTTACTGACCCTGCTGAGGGCATAACAAATTCAGTTGCCTATGCCCTTGAACGCTACGGCATAAGGGTAGAGGACAAAAAAAGCCTTTATTCGTTTATCGGCCCTCCGCTTAACGATTCCTTTATGCAGTATTACGGCTTCAGCTCCGAAAAAGCTATGGAGGCAATAGGGGTATACCGTGAGTATTTCAGAGACAGAGGGATTTTCGAAAATGAGGTATATGAGGGCATACACGAATTGCTTGACAGAATTAAGAAATCGGGCAGAAAAATTGTCCTTGCCACCTCAAAGCCCGAGGAGTTTGCGGTGAGAATTCTTGAGCATTTTGACCTTATCGGATACTTTGATGTAGTGGCGGGTGCTTCAATGGATGAAAAGCGCAACAAAAAGGGCGACGTAATAAAATACGCAATGGAAAAGGGCGGCCTTTCGGCCGCAGGTGCCGTAATGATTGGTGACAGAGAGCACGACATTTTCGGCGCCGGGGAAAACGGCCTTCCTTCAATCGGTGTGCTTTACGGCTACGGAGACCGCAAGGAGCTTGAAGCGGCAGGCGCAACTTACATAGCAGATGCCGTTAAGGATATATTTGAGCTTTTATAGGGGTGACGTTATGAATTTTGATTTAAGAGAAAAGGCAAAGGAAAACATAATTGTTGTTGCACACAGAGGTGCGGCAGGCGGTAATATTCCCTGCAATACCCTCGCTTCTTATGAAATAGCTCTCAGACAGGGCGCAGATATGCTTGAGGTTGACGTGAGCGTAAGTGCTGACGGAAAGCTTTTTCTGTTTCATCCCTTAATGGAGCACGCACATCTTAATAAGCCCTTGCTTTTGAGAGCCTTGCCCTTTTCAGCGATAAAAAAGCTCCGTTATGTAAATTATGACAACACGCCCACACAGTTCGGCGTTGCAGCCTTTGACGATTTTCTTGAGCAGTTTAAGGGCAGGTGCTACATAAACATTGATAAGTTCTGGTCAAATCCGCAAAAGATTTATGAGGCTGTTAAGCGTCACGGAATGACAGAGCAGATGCTTGTTAAAAGTGCACCGAATGAAAGGGTGTTTTCTCTGCTTGAAAACCTTGCTCCCGAGCTTCCCTTTATGCCCATTGTTAAGGAAACCTGCAGCTGCCATGAGGAGCTTATGAAAAGGAATATCAATTATATCGGTATCGAAACCTGCTTCAAAAGCGATTCTGCCGAGGTGGCGGGAGATGCATTTATTGAAAAAATTCACGGTGACGGCAAGCTTTTATGGGCTAATGCAATTATCTATAACCACAAGCAACAGCTTGCGGGCGGTCACAGTGACGACACAGCCCTCACTGTTAATGAGGACCTTGGCTGGGGTCATCTTGCCGACAGAGGCTACGATTTTATACAGACCGACTGGACGGGTATGTTAGTGGAATATCTGAAGAGAACAGACAAGTATTATAAAAAGTAATAATAAGAAAAGTTTTGGTCAAGCTTTTTCAAAAGCTTGTGGGGTTAAGGGGCAAAGCCCCTTGCATAGTTAATAAACAAAAACACGGCAGCTAACTGCCGTGTTAATTATTTTCGCTCGCCGCGAGGCATTCTTTCTTGTAAGAAAGAATCAAAGAACTTTACATTTTATATTTTGTCCTTATATCTCTCTGCCGTAATTATTCCATCCGCAACATTAAGCTTACATATTCTCGCGTTTCTTGCATCAAAGGCACTTGCGCCGTCATTGTCGCCGTAATCACGTGCGTGATAAACCGCGTACCACTGACCGTCTTCCTTAATCATTGAGTGGTGACCCGTGCCCTCTTCGAATTCGTTAGCCTTCATAACGGGGTGGTAGGTGTCCTTGTCGGGATACTTTTCAAACTTGATTTTTGTAAGGTCTGCTTCGTCGTTTTTTGCCCTTGCGTAGCCAATATAATATGTGGGCTGCTCAAAGCAGTTGCCCGAATACATAAGGTAGTGCCAGTCGCCCTCCTTAAAGTAGAACGCACCCTCAATGGTGTGCCAGTGCTGACCCTTTTTATAACGGTCGCGGCAGTAAATGTCCTCGTCAAGGGTGGGCTCAAGCACAAGCACGGGCTTGCCCTCGGGCGTAAAGGGGTCAAGCATTCTGTCAACGTAAATGCAGGTGCCTATTCTTTCGCCCTCAAATTTGTTTGAGGAGTAGAAAAGGAAAAGACCTGCCTCATTTTTTATAATGTGAGAGTCAATGGAAAAGGGGTGCAGAATCTGCCTTGTGCCCGTAAAGGGGCCGAGGGGATTATCGGCAACGGAAACGTGCATGGCGCCTCTGTGGCCGCCCTTATCGGGTGTATCGTTGTAAATTTCAATTGAGTTGTACATATAGAATTTTCCGTCAAGCTCAATTACACTCGGGGCCCAGAAGGAATCGTGACCCTCCATAGTCATAACCTTGCCGTAAAATTCCCAGCCCTCGAAAAGCTTGTCTGAATGATAGGCGTAAACGGCATCGTGCCCCGTAACGTAGATGTAATATCTGCCGTCGCTTTTCAGAATAAAGGGGTCTGCCTGACCCACGTAATGCTCTTTATCAACCTTTAGTAAATGCATAATGTTTTCTCCCGGAATTAAATTAGCTTATGAGTGAATTATATAGTAAGTGAACATAAAAATCAAGGAGCTGTGAAAAACTTCCGTTTTCCACAGCTCCGTTATCTGTTATTTAAGCGTATTTTGCAATCATCTGCTTACGGTCAATTTTACCGTTGAAGGTTTTGATGATTTCGTCAACTGCAACAATCTGCTTGGGAATTTTGTAGGGCTCAAGGTTGTCGGCAATCATTGCTCTTATTGCCACCTCGTCAAGCTCCATACCGTCCTTGACAACAACAAGAAGCTTGAGTGCGGTGTTGTTGGCCTTAACGGTGGGAATCATAAGGCACTCGTCAACGCAGGGAACTCTGAGAACAACCTCTTCAACCTCTGCAGGAGCAACCTTAAGACCGCCGAGATTGATTGTATCGTTGCTGCGGCCTACGAGAAGCAGCTCACCGTTGGGGGCAAAGTAGCAAAGGTCGCTCATTACAAGCATACCGTTTTTAAGTGCCTTTGCCGTCTGCTCGGGCTCGTTCCAGTAGCCCTGCATAACCGACTTACTGCGGATGGCGCAAAGGCCGGGATTCTGTGCGGTGGCATCCTTCATCTCGTTACCGTCCTCGTCAAGAAGAACGATTTCGCTGTAGGAGTTGGGTCTGCCTACGCTGCCGGTGTATTCTGAACCGCCCGAAACACAGAACTCGTCGGTGCAGACAACGCCTGCCTCTGAGCAACCGAAGCAGTTGTACATATAGGTGTCGGGCATAAGCTTGCGCATTTTTTCCTTATCCGTTTCGGGATAAGCGGTTGAGCTTGAATAAACAAAACGGATTTTACCGTTAAGCTCGGCAAAATTCTTTGAAGCAAAAGCAAGCATAAGGTGAATTGCCGAGGGGGGGAGATAAAGTGAGGTTACACCGTAATCCTCAATGGTCTTGAAGTACTGCTTGAAGTTTCTGAAGCCTTCGAGAAGCACGGTTGTGCTGCCCACTGCCATTGCAATGTGAACCTTACGAAGTGCAGCTGCATGGTTCATCGGAGTAGGAATGAGCCATACGTTGTCCTGCTGAATGTTTGTGGTTTCAATACCTGCAAGGGCAATGTTAACCTGGTTGCCGTATGAAACCATAACGCCCTTTGACTTGCCGGTTGTACCCGTTGTGAAAAGAATTTCGGCAAGGCTGTTTTCAGCGGGAAGCTCGGGCTTAAAGCTGTCGTCGCCTGCAAGAATTTCGGGCATTATATCAGCAAGTGCCCAGCCGCCCTCAAGGTCATCACGTGCAGTGAGTGAAACCGTAACGGAAGCGTCAAGCTCCTTGGCAATTTCGATTATACGCTTGCTGGGGGTGTTTTTTTCAACGGGCACAAAGGTTGCACCGAGAAGCTGAATACCGTACCAGAAGTAAACGTATTCAAGAATATGGTCTGCTTCAACAACAAGACGGTCGCCTGCCTTGATACCCTTGTTTCTGAGGTATAAGGCAACCTTGCGGTTAGCTGTGGCAAGTGAAGCATAATCGCATTTTATATCCTGTGCGATAATTGCAATCTGCTCGGGTGTTTCCTTTGCAAAATGCTGAATCTGAAGAGCAATAGAATTAAACATATCTTTCCTCCGGAAAAATCAAAGAATTATCAGAATCGTTCGTAAATGAAGGCACTTGAAGAATATTCGGGGCCGTACATGCCGAACACAACAATCATCAGTATGAGAGCAAGGATAATGAACCAACGGAAAAGAAGGTTCTGTCTTGCAAGGCTTTCGCGGATTTTGAGGCCGTTTTCGCGAAGGATGGAAACAACGGTGAGAATACCGATAGCGAAAACAAGAAGCCAGAAATCCTTTTTGCCCACACCGTATTCGTAAAGTGCACCGCTTGTAAGGAAGAGCTTGAGGTCAAAGTCAAAGAACATTGCCTTAATCATTCTTAAGGCTTCCGTAAGGCTGGGGGCACGTACGATAATACGTGAAATGAACAGAAGCACCGTTGTACGGAGAATCTGGAACAGACGGAAGCTGAAGGCCTCGGTGTTGATGTGAAGCTTTTCTGTGATTTTTTTGAACACGGGCTCCATTGCAACGCTGCCCGAAATAAGAATAGCGTTATAAAGACCGTTGACAATATACTGTGACGTAACATTGTGCCATATACCGATAAGGAAGAAAACCGTAAAGGGAGCGGCAACGGAGGGGATAAGCTTGCCGTAGTAGGTGCCGTACTTCTTACGCATTTTCTTGCTGAGAGAGGCAATGGGCTTACAAAGCATAATGGGGTAGAAAACGTATTCTCTCATCCATGCGCCGAGTGACATATGCCATCTGCGCCAGAAGTCAGCCATTGAGTTTGCAAAGAAGGGCTGGTTGAAGTTTTCGGGAAGCTCGATACCGAGCATCTGAGCGGCACCTCTTGTGATATCCGTACCGCCGGAGAAGTCGCAGTAGATGTAGAAGGAGTAGGCTATAACGGAGAATAAAATTTCCGAGCCGGTATAGTTAGTGAATTCCGCATTGAAGATTGTGCCGGGAATTGCGCTGATACGGTCAGCAATAACGAGCTTTTTGAAAAAGCCCCACAAAATAAGCTGAGCACCGAACTTGACCTGCTCGTAATCAAATTTATGCTCCTGCTGAAGCTGAACGCCTACATCGCTGTAGCGGAAAAGGGGACCCTGTACTATTGAGGGGAAGAAGGAGACGAAAAGAGCAAACTTGCCAAAATGTCTTTCAGCCTTGAGCTTGCCTCTGCCCACGTCAATAAGGTAACCGATTGAGTTGAAGGTGTAGTAGGAAAGACCGAGGGGAACAATGATGTTCTTGACGGTGGGAACGGTCATATCCCACTGGAAAAGTGAAAAAAGGCTGTTAACCTCGCCTATTGCAAGGTTGATGTATTTGATGCTTGCAAGAACAAGGAGATTGACAAATACCGTTGCAAACTGAATACGGCGGATTTTTGCCGCACCCGCTTTTTTCATAGCGGTTTTTTCTTCTCTTGTTATTGTGTCGCCCAGGGCTTTTATTTCATCGTTCTGCTTGTCACGCATCCTTTGCATAAGGTGGCTTGAAAGATAAGTAAAGAGGGTGGTGCCGATAATGTAAAACACGTGACCTACGCCCGAGGAAAGGTAAAAGCCGTAGCTGGCTGCAAGAAGAACAGCCCACTGAAACTTTTTGGGCACAAGGTAATAAACAGTTACTACAACTGCCAGAAAAAGTAAAAAAGTAAATGAATTAAGAGCCATAATCTTTCTGTTTCCGTCCTGTTAGTATTATTTATAAGTTGACTTTTTACGCACCGAAGGGCGACTGAGCAGTTTTGCAAAGTCGCCCCAGTAAGGTTTTTACATTTCGTCTACAAGACGCTCAACAAGAGCGTGAATTGCTGCAGCACTGTTAAAGTTTTCGGGTTCCATTTCATCAACGGTAATTGTGATGTCGTATTCATCGCAAAGCTCGCCGACGATTGAAACTATATCAAAGCTGTCAAGAATATTGTCATCGATAAGCTTTGTTTCGTTTTCATAGTCGATATCATCGCGGATTGATCTGAGGATTTCTAAAATTTTGTCCATTTTTCTTTACTCCTTTAATTGATTTTTATTATCACCTCAAAAGAGGCAGTTTGACCGACCGTAAGCTTTTGCACAGTAAAAAAACGTCCTGAAACACAGAGAACCCAAAAGCTTTTTCAACTGTTTTTCCGGATGCTGTTCTGGCAGTGCAAAGCACACTGTTCCTATCCTGCAAATGATAGCACATAACGGCGGAAAAGTCAATAATAGGTCGGTAAAATATTAGGGCCGATTTTAATATGTTTTTGTGCATTTCATTGAGTATATAAATTGCCGGTGTGGAAAATTACCCTTCGCCGCGTAACAGCTTAATGACTTAAGCTGTTACGCAGGACTTAAGCTGAAAAAAGTACCCACCTTCTGGTGAGTACTTAAAACTGGCTGCGGGCGTTCATAAGGGATTATCCTATCCAAAACAAGAATTAGTCATTTCTGTAATCGTATGTATCATTAGTTACATTTAATTCAACACCATTTATTGTAACTGTGTCTTCATCAATCCATTCTATTCTTGCCTCGGTACAATGATAATTCCAATATATATTTTTTTCTTTTTCTGTTTGATTATTTTTGAGCGAACATAATACGGCATAATCTGTTGTTCCGCCACCATTATTTAAGTATGCTGAAATTGTATATTTGCCATCAGGTGAATCAACTTTGTTTAACAATTCTTGTCCATCTATTCTTTGAATATCAAAGAATGCCCAGTGGATGCCATAAGCCCCGACAATAATAACAAGTAAGATGGGAATAATTATTTTCAAAAACTTCTTCATAACACCACATCCTTGATATTGATATTTACATTATAGCACTGCGTTGCATAAAACACAACCCACTTGACATCTTTACAGTAAAACCAAAAGTGTTATAGTGGGTTACATACTCTGAAATATAAAAAAATTGAGTATTCACAGGTCAAATCTCTTATGAATACTCAATATGGTTGCGGAGACAGGATTTGAACCTGCAACCTCCGGGTTATGAGCCCGACGAGCTACCGGGTTGCTCCACTCCGCGATATTTAACTCTCTCGAGTGCTTTGCTATTATATAACATGCACTCGGGAAAGTCAATACTTTTTTGAAAAAATTTTTAAAAAGTCTTCGACAGCCTTCGCAATGCTTATTCCTCATCCGAAGCGTTTTCATCGGTTGCGTCCGTCTCGGGTGTGTCCTCAGGGCTTCCGTCATCATTCTCATCGGTTTTTTCGGTGGTTTCCGCCTCTTCCCATACCTGAAGCGTAACCTCGGTGCCTTTTTCATAAAGGCCGTTGGCAACTCTGTTCATGCCGTAAACGTCACCGGCCTTGTGCTTGCCGTTGTTCTTGAGCATATCAAGCTTAACCGTAAAGCCCTGCGATTCGAGTATTCTCACAGCATCAAGATAGTTCATATCCACAACGTCGGGCAGCTTGATTTTCGTCGTTCCCTTTGAAACAACAAGGGTTATTTCAACGCCCGCAAGAACGCTCTCTCCGGGTTCAACGCTCTGGCTGATGATGGCATTCTTTGCAACGGAAAGGCTTTCCTCAAATTTGAAGGTAAATTTGTAGTTTTCGTTGAAATAGGGGTTTGAGCGGATGCTGTCATAGGTGTGGTTGTTCACAAAATCCGCAACAGTGATGTAGTTGGGCTCCGTCGGCACGGGGATTGTAGTGGTCGGCTGTGTGGTTTCCTGCTGCTGATTTACGGGCAGAAAGCTGAAGGGTGCAAACACCTTGTCAAGAAAATCAATTGGATAATTCTTGTAAAGCACCGTTACGTAAAGTGAGCAGAAGGCAATCAGACAAACGAGAATTCCTGCAAGGAAGGCCTTTACCGCAAGGGAAAATGCCGAAACATCAGAGGTCTTTTTCTTTTTGCTTTTCTTTGAAGCCTTTTCTTCGTCCGCCTCCTCATCGTTTTCAGCTTCGCTTTCCGCTTTCTGTGCGGTCTGCTTTTTTGCGGCCTCGGCTTTGGGCGTAACGGGGGCAGGCCTTGCGCAGGAGGGGGGAGTGAGTGCAGCTATAAGCTCGTCAAAGCTTGAATAACGGTTTTCGGGGTGAACCGAAAGGCCGTGAATAAGTCCGTCTATTACGTTTCTTGAAAGGGTTGAGGCAACGCTTGCCGGCAGTGAGGCCGTATCGTTAACAACCCTTGAAAGGGCATCGGGCGGAACACGCATTGTTATGCAGTAGTAAAGCAGCGCCGTAACCGAATAAATATCTGTGGCTGCCGTCGGTCCCGTGGGCTCGTAAAGCTCAACGGGGGCAAAGCCTGCGGCAGGCTCCGAGGCAAATTCGGGAACCGAGCGGTGACACTGCGGTATGGAAAAGCCTGAAATATGCAGCTTGCCGTCGGTGCCCACAAGTATTGTTTCGGGGCTGAGCTTGCCGTGGATAATGCCCGAATAGTTGAGCTTTTTCAGCGCGTACATAATGGGCTTGAAGGCGGAAAAAGCTCTTGCCCAGCTAAGGGGAGTGCCGATATTTTTGAAATACTGATTAAGAGGAATACAGTCCTTGTATTCACAGACGGAGTATACGGTGCCGTTGAAATCCACAATGTCAAGAACGTTGGGAAGACAGCGGGCATCCTTGAAAACATCAAGTCCGCGCCAGAGCCTGAGGAAGCTCTGCAGACAGCCCGCGTACATGGAGTCATAGCCGAGCCTTACGCATACCTCGCTCTGCCCCTCACTTCTTGTAACAATTTTTTCGGGAAAAAATTCATACACCGTAACCGTCTGACCCGTCTCAATGTTTGCGCCTATGTAGGTCACCGTGTCCGGAGAGGTGTCAAGAACTCTGCCGACGAGATATTTGCGCACAATGAGGCTGCCTGCCTTGAGGTAGGGGGCAGGCTGTGCGGCCTCCTCGTTGTATCCGCACTTAGGGCATATAACACTATCAAAGGGTATGCTTTCCATACATCCCATGCAGTATTTTAACCGTTCTGACATATTGTTACCTCCCGTAAAATGACATAATCCTATTATAAATTATACTTTTCTTGCAGTAAAATGTCAAGTTTCTGCACAATATGACATAAAATGAAAAATGCATCCCTTTTACAGGATGCACCTTTCATATATAAGTGAAAGAGAAGGAAATGATGATGCTTTCAGGAAACCGCATAATAGGGTACGCAGATTGTGCCCGTATTTTCAAGCTCCCTGTTGAAGTTGTCTCTTATACGCTGAACCTTTTTTCTGTCAGCCTCCTTCTGAAGCTGAATCTCAACGTATCTGCGCTTGTTCTTTTCTTTCTGCTTGTTTGCGTAATATTCTGTTGCACGCTCCCAGAAGGCGGTGAGGGGCTTTTCGAACACAAGTCCTAAAAGGAAAAGCACACCTGCGATGATGAGTGTTGCTGCAAGAAGCTGAGCGGCCATTGTTAAAAGCTGAAACTGTAATGTCATAATAATTTACTCCTTTTTTCTGTATTTTTTGTGTTCGTTCTTTGCCGAACATTCGTTTGTTGTTATGCTTCAATTATAGCAGAAAAAAATCGAATGTCAATACAAATGTTCGAAAAAAATCTATTTTCAGTCCTTTTATCGGTACAATAGGCAATATTTTTCAAACTTTTGTTCTTTTTTTGCTTCTTTGTCAAAAAATGCAGTACAATTTTGTCAATTTTGCCGTAGGATAAATTTCAGAAAAAACTGAATTTTTTTGTTCTGTATGCTATAATAAAAAAGTAAAATTTTGTTAAATCGGAGGTTTTATTATGGCTTACATCAAAAAAGAGTTCAAATTCCCGTCAGTTTCCGGCCTTGCAGATATTCATGCCGCCGCTTATCTTCCCGATAACGGTGAAATCAAGGCAGTGCTTCAGGTAGCTCACGGTATGGCGGAGCACCTTGAAAGATACGAAAAATTTGCGGCCGCACTCTGCGACCTCGGTATTGCACTTTATATCAATGACCACCTCGGTCACGGTCAGAGTGTCGCCTCTGCGGCAGAGCTCGGCTATTTCGGCACCGAGGACGGCTGGAAGAATTTTGTAGAAGACTGCCACAAGCTTTCACTCATTGCAAAAGAGGAAAACCCCGGCAAGCCTCTCATTTTCTTCGGCCATTCAATGGGCTCATTTGTTGCAAGAGCGTATACATTAAAGTATGCTGACGAGGTCAATGCTGCGATTTACTGCGGCACTGCAGGCCCCAACCCCGCCTCGGGCGTAGGCCAGCTGCTTGCAAAAGCCATTGCCAAGGCAAAGGGCGACCATCACAGAAGCAAGCTTATTGACAAAATTGCTTTCGGGTCATATAACAGCAAATTTGAAAAAAGAACTGCCTTTGACTGGCTTTCAAGAGACAACGAGGAGGTTGACAAGTACATTGCAGATGACCTTTGCGGCTTCCTCTTTACTGCCAACGGCTACAGAGACCTTATGGCACTTCTTGCCTTTGTATCCTCAAAGGAATGGTTTGAGGGCCTTGACAAAAAGCTTCCCGTAATGCTGATTGCAGGCGCAATGGACCCCGTAGGCGGTTACGGCAAGGGCATTGATACGGTTTGCGATAAGCTTTACAAGGCAGGCAAGGACAACATTACAAAAATTCTTTATCCCGGCGCAAGGCACGAAATTCTTAACGAAAAGGCCTGCTTTGATGCCGTTGTAAAGGATGTAGCAAATTTTGTTTATAAAAACATTTAACAGAGGAGTTTTTTTATGGCAGGTCTTATAGGTGAAAAGAGTATTATTATTGAAAACGCTTACATAAAAAAAGAACTGCTTGTTAAAAGAAAGCATATTGTATCCTCAGTTATTGAAAACAAGCTTTCGGGAAATATCCTCACTGTCGGAAAGGGCAGTGAGGAGTTTCTGCTTTCTTTTAAAAGCGGACTCTTGAAAAACAAGATAAGGGCAAGTGAGCTTAAAATAAGCAATGCTGAAATAAATAAAAATGAGGCGTCAACAGAGCTTGTAATTGAATTTACGCCCTTTTTATATAAAAGCAGTAAAATCAGGGTCGTTGCCGTTTATGAGCTTGCAGACGAGTCTCGCACCGTGAAAAAGCACCTTGAGCTTTCCTTTGAAAAAATGGGCGGCAAAAGGATTATTCTCGATTACGTTGATTTTGAAAAAATCTTCTTTGATTCCGAGCTTATGCACTGGTGCTCACCCAAGCAGAAAAACTCCCACATTCCCGGCTTTGCAATGAGGCTGGGTCAGCCGGTTTATATTGATTCGCTCTATTTGGGCTGTGAATTCCCCTTGTGCCTTAACGATATCAGAGGCAGTGCTACAATGCTGAGATATTACAGCGGCAAAAGCCTTTCAGAGCTTACGGGCGGCGGCACTTACAAAACCTGCAGCAGTGTTATCGGCGTTGCCGAGGGCAGTCTCTTTGCTCAGGTGCAGAAGGCCTATTTTGAATATATCAGAACAATTTCAAAGCCCTGCTATCTCAGAAGACAGTATAATTCCTGGTATGATAATATGCTTAATATCACAACCGAAAATGTTACCTCTTCTTTTCTTGAAATTGAAAAGGGACTTACAAAATACGGTGAGCCGCCGGTTGACAGCTTTGTTGCCGATGACGGCTGGAACGATTACGAAAAAGGCTTCTGGTGCTTCAATGAAAAGTTTCCCGATGGACTTACATCCTTCACAAATCTCTGTGAGGCTTTTGGCTCACGCTTCGGCTTGTGGCTCGGTCCCCGCGGCGGCTACACATCTGATACGCCTAAATTTGCAAAGCGGATAGAAAAAGCGGGTAACGGATATTTCAACAGGCAGGCTATGGATATCTGCGTTGCAAGTGAAAAATACGCAAACAAAACAGGTCAGCTTCTCCTTGACTTTATGAAGGAGTACCGTCTCAATTACTTCAAGCTTGACGGCTTTGCACAGCGACCCTGCAAAAACAAAAACCACGACCATATGACGGGCGGATACAAGGATATGTATTTTTACACCGATATATGGGAAAAGTGGATTAAGATTTTTGAAACCCTTAATGAAAATGCAACAGAAAAGTTCTGGATAAATCTTACCTGTTATGCACCGCCCAGTGCATGGTTTTTACAGTGGGTCAACAGTGTGTGGATGCAGATAAGCAATGACCACGGCTTTATCGGTAAAAAAGGACAGATCAGCGATAAGGACGGCTTCCTTTCCTACCGCGACGAAATGTACTTTGATTTTTATGAAACAAGGCAGTTTCAGCTTCCGCAGATGAGCCTTTACAACCACGACCCCATTTACGGTGCTGAGGCAAAGGTGAAAATGAGCGACGACGACTTCCGTTCATATCTTTACACCATGGCGGCAAGAGGCACTTGCTTCTGGGAGCTTTATTACAGCCACAGCCTTATGAATGAGGCCAAGTGGCGCATCAATCACGCGGCACTGCGCTTTATTGATAAGAATATGAATGTGCTTTCACACTCGGTTATTTTCGGCGGCAGACCCTCTGAGGGCAAGTGCTACGGCTACGCCTGCTTTACGGAAAATGAGGGCATACTCTGCCTTCGTAACAGCGGCAAGGCGCCTCAGAGCTTCAGCGTCAGGCTGGACGAGCATATTGCAATCGGTAAAAGCTTCACCGAAAAGTCTGTCTGCACCGTTCTTCCCTACAGCATCGGTCTGCTCGGTGAAAAATACGGCTACGGCGATACATTTACTGCTGAGCTTGATGCTTTTGAAACGCGTATTTATCACTTCGGCAAAAAGAGTGAAGCACCTTGCATTGAGTATATTCACCCCTTGAATGAAAACACTCTTGAAATCAGCTTTGATTCGGTTGTCGGTATAAAGGGCATTGCCTGCGGTGAAAACAGAATACTTAAAGCTGAGCTTCTTGAGGATTATATGAGTGTAAGGCTCACCTTTGAAAACGCCTTCGCCCGTGAAAACAGCCTTTGTCTTAGCGGAGTCAGCGATATTACGGGCTGTGAATACAGTGTAAGCGCAGAGTTTGACTATAACGAAAAGGGAATTGTTACTTATGCTCTCAAGGGTAACAGCGGCTTCAGCATAAAAGCAACCCTTGAAAGCGGAGTCAATCAGCTGCTTTTGTCTCAGGGTGACGAGGTCAGGCTTGAAATTGATGCAGACGGCCTTGCCGTTTTCACCGTTTGCGGTGAGGAGCTTAAGAGCCGTATAAGCGTTGAAGCCGTTTCGCAGATTGTTGCCGTAAGAGAGCGTAACGGAGTAATGAAGCTTTACCTTGACGGCTCTCTCCATTGCGGAAGACCCACGGCAAACATTTATCTTAAGGGCGGAACAATGAACTGCCTTGACAAGGTGAATGCTTATGACCGGGCGCTGAGCTTTGACGAGGTGTAAGCCCGATTTGCTTGCGGTGCTGAAAAGCAGACTTAAAAATTCAATCACGGACACAGGGAGATTATCTCTTGTTCGTGATTTTTTTGTTTCTGTATTGATTTTTTTAACGGTTTTGTGGTAAAATGTATTTGCGACATAAAATTGCATAAAATCAACTTAGGGGATACTATGGGAAAATTGTATCTCTTGTTAAACATTCCTATGTTGAGCAATTTTGTGTCGCAGCAAATGAGATGCATTTTCTGTTGTGCGTCTCTTTGGGGCGCACTTTTTGTTTTATCCGAAGGAATGGTTAATATGTCAAAAAAGGACGGTGAAAATTGGAGATATTGTTAATTGTTACATATAACAGAAAATGCTATACTTAATTTATAAAGAAAAATTAAAAGGAGGAAAAACAATGAAGAAAACAGTAAAAAAAATAACAGCCTTGATTTTAACGGTGCTGCTTATCATTCCTCTCGTATCCGTGCAGGGCTTTGCTCTGTTTGATAAAATTACCGATGTGAAAATCACTTCGGTTGAAAAATTCAGTCGCAAGCAGATTGAAGAAGAATTTGAATGGATTGAGGAATTGGGCGGTGCCGATTCTGACGAGTATTATCAGTATATTCTTATTTGTGAGGCAGAGGTTACCCTTTCAACAGGTGAGGTTATCAGCACCGAAAACGGAGCCGGCACCTCAAAGGATAAAAAAAGGAATGTTCTTTTATATTCTTATGTAGATATACGCGAATGTAAAGAGGCCTATCAAAAAGGTACAAACAAGGTAAAGGTTCATACAACCGTTACGCTCACAAGCAGTATCGGAATTACCCTTGACACAAAGAATGTCGATGTTGAAAAAACCTTTCCCGATAAGCTTGTAAAAAAGCTCTCACTTGCTTCGGGTAAGCTTACTGCTTATGATATTGACGGTATGTATTTGCTTGCTGATATCGAGGGCACAGCATTTGAAATCACCTACGGAGACGGTGCAAAGAAAAAAGCTAAGGTAAAAAAGAGCTCCGGAACAGTTATGATTGATTCGTATACTCTTGACGGCCAAAACATATTTGCCGATGTTGATTATGAGAAAAGCAAAAGCGGTAAGCTTTATGCAACGGTATACTTCTGCGATTATGAAATGCGCACCTCGGTTAACATCAAGGATTTTCCCATAAAGAGTATAAAGATAAACAAGGTTACCTTTGACGATGATTTTAATGAAAAAAGCCTTACCTACACAATAACAAAAACAAACGGAAAAACCTATAAAAGAACATATGAATTCGTCAAGGCAGCAGTCACTACCGATATTCTGGGAATGACCACCTCAATTTATCCTTCTGACAGCTTTGAGGGCTTTGATATTGTAATTGCCGTTATCTCATCGGAAGGTGACGAATATCCGGTAAGAGAAATAAAGGATGTGGAAGTTTCGGTTGAAAGCTATATTTCGGCTGTCAAAACCGTTGAGGGCCCCGAGCAGGAGGCAACTGTACTCGGTGAATTACTTTTCAAAATCAAAAAGCTTATTGAAAAAATATTTATGTCACTGCCTATTGTGATAGTATAAAAAAATAATAAATAATACAGGAGGAAAAAACAATGAAGAAAACAGTAAAAAAAATAACAGCCTTGATTTTAACGGTGCTGCTTATTATTCCTCTCGTATCCGTGCAGGGCTTTGCTCTGTTTGATAAAATTACCGATGTGAAAATCACCGAAAAGGAAGTGCTTTCCGCACGGTACATTGATGATTACATAGGAATCCTTGAAGAAGTCGAAGCTACAGAAGAGGATTATTATTTTTATGAGGTGGGTGTAAAAGCTGATATAACAATATCCACCGGTGAGGTTATTTCTTGCAGTGAGTGGGGGATGGGTACATCACAGGATAAAAAGAGAACATGCTATGTTGAAGTCTATATTGATATACGCGATTATGAAAAGGCTGTAAAGGAAGGAAAAAATACTATCCCTCTTTATTACAGCGCGGTTCTCTTAAGCAGTATTGATATTGAGCTTGATAAAATTAGCGGTGAAACGGAAATAACCTTTGTCGACTGTATTATTAAAGAGCTTATTCCCGTTTCAGGTATTCCCGAAAGCTATGAGGAAAAAGGCTTAATAGATTCGATTATTAACGATGAACAGGGTGAGACTGAAGAAGAGCTTCTCCTTAAGGATGCTGTTTTTGATATTGTATATGCCGACGGCTCCGTTAAAAGGGAGACAGTTAAAATTGCGGAAGGCGAATATTACTCTTATGAGGTGCTTGACGGTGAGGAAATCTATTATTGGATAAACGAAGAGGCGGGCATACTTGAGATTTATTACATTGACGCCCTTGTTGAAGCTCCTATAGAGTTTATTCCTTATCCTATAGCAGATGTTAAAATTGACAGCGTAAAGGTAAGCGACGCTTTTGAGCCGGAGAGTGTTACATATACCGTTACAAAGTCAGACGGAACAACATTTGTATGCACCACAGACATCAGTGCAGAAAAGGGTTCTGATGTTATGGGCTTTAAGGGATACATCGAAGAGGTAATGGAAGGTGTTCCTGTTGTTATCTTTGTAGAAGAGTACTCCGGTGATGAGTATCCGCCAAGGGATTACATAAGCGTAACGGTGTTTGCTGATCTTGCGGCAATGGACAGTATGGAAATTGAAGGTCCTGAGCAGGAGGGTACTGCTTTGGGCGAACTGATTTATAAAATTATCGCCTTTATAAAAAAACTCATTAACAGATTTATGTTAATAGTATAACCGTGTGAAGAAAGTGAGGAAGTAAAATGAACACTAAAGTCAAAAGATTTGCTTTGTTGCTTGCGGTGCTTGCTCTGACAGGTATGCTTACCCTTGGAGCTTTTGCCGCTGAGGAAAAGAGAAGCGGAGATTTTACTTATGTTGTACAGAATGACAACACTGTAAAAATTACAGCGTATGACGGAGGTAATAAGGATGCTGTTATTCCGTCTGAAATTGACGGTAAATCCGTTACGGCTCTCGGACGATATGCTTTTCATACTGAGGCTGAGGTTGTAAGCATCACAATTCCCGGAAGTGTAGAGATTTTTGAACAAGATGCTATTTATTTCTGTGAAAAGCTTGAAACAGTTACTATTGAAGAGGGTAAGCTCAAGCGTATACCCGGTACCGGGATTTTAAATTGTTCTGCATTTAGAACTCTTAATCTGCCTTCAAATGTTGAATCAATTGGTGTGCTTATGGGATGCCAATCACTTGAAAATATTAATATTGCACCTGGAAACACATTCCTCAAAAGTGTTGACGGAGTAGTATATTCAGCTGACGGCAAAACTCTTGTAAAATTCCCTCAAGGTAAGAAAGCTGAAAAATTTGATATTCCTGCTGAAGTAACAACAATTGAGGATAATGCCTTTTATGAGGTTAAAGGTATTGGGAAAATTTGTATTCCTCTTACAGTTGAAACTATCGGCGAAATGGCTTTTGCCTACAATAATGCTGTAATTGACTATGCCGGTACAACTGTTCCTGAAAAATTCAAGCCTGCTTTTGCCGGCCGCACGGTTTATACAAAGCTTGTTGCACCGGCTGCCGTTGAAAAGCCTTCATTTACCGCAACCACAACAACTGTCACAATTTCCTGGAAGGCGGTAAGCGGTGCTCACGGGTATGAGCTGCACAAGTACAACTCATCAACAAAAAAATATGAGCCCTATAAAACAACCGAAAAAACAAGCATCAAGCTTACAGGCCTTAAATCTGCCACTTCATATAAATATAAGGTAAGAGCTTATGTTAAAGGTGAGGAAACACTTTACGGCGCATTTTCACCGGAAGTGAAGACAACAACTAAGCCTGCAAAGGTAACCAAGCTCACTGCAACTGCCACCAAAGCCTCCGTCACTTTGAAATGGAGCAAGGTTACGGGTGCGGACGGCTACAGGGTACAAAAGTATAACTCAGGCGCGAAAAAGTATGAAACCGTAAAAACCGTTACTGCCAATAGCGTAAAGCTGACAGGCCTCAAATCAGGCACAACCTATAAATTCAGGGTAAGAGCCTACAAAAAAGACGGTGACACAATTTACGGCGCATATTCATCCGTAAAGGAAATTACCACAAAGCTTTCTGCTCCCTCAAAGATTACCTCAAAGGGCGGCTCAACCTCAGTGAAGCTTACCTGGAGCAAGTCCCGCGGCGCTGACGGCTACAGAATTTATTACAAATCCGGCGACTCCTGGAAGACCCTTGTAAAATCCGTAAAGGGTACAACCTATACTCTTAAGGACCTTCCCAAGGCTAAAAAGCGCACCTATGCCGTAAGAGCCTACAAGAAAACAAATGACGGCACAATGTGGAGCGATTACAAGCAGTTTTCAGCCGCAACAAAGCCCGGTAAGACAACGCTTACCGTAAAATCGGGTTCACCGGGTGCGGCAACCCTTACCTGGAAGGAGGTTAAGGGTGCCAACACCTACCGTGTTTATTACAAGGTAAACAAGGGCGATTACAAGCTTTACAAAACCTATTCAAAGCCCACAAAGGTTACGCTTAAAAAACTTAAGGGCGGTGACACCTACACCTTTAAGGTGCAGGCAGGCATCAAGGTTACGGGCGGTACAGTCTGGGGCGATGCGGTAACCAAGAGTGTAAAGATTACCTACAGAGCACCCCGGTACCTTAAGGCTATGAAGTCGGGCAATTATCTCATCACAACCGTTTTCGGCGGCGTTGAAACAACAACCGCTATCAAGGGCAATAATCTTTATGTTAAAACAGACGATTATTACAGTGATGAGGCTGATATGACATTGATATATATCGGTGCTGAGGAAAAGTGGTACTACATTTACGATGCGTACGGCGTATATACTGTTGTTTACGATTATCAGCTCCCCGAAAAGGAAACCGGTACGGCAGCTATCGAGTCAGTTAAAAGCATGGAAATTCCCACAAAATACAAGTCTGCAAAAGACAGAATAGACGGTAAAACAGTATTCCGTGAAACGGCAAATTATGACGGATACAGCGAAAGCTATTACTTTGACGGAACAACACTTGTCCGTATAGATCTTGATTACGGCTCGATTATAGTAAATCAAAGCGTTACAGAGTTTACCACCAGTGTTCCCGATAAGCTTTTCAAGCTTCCTGCCGGATATCAGTATGTAGAAGCAGAAATATAACAAAAAAAGTCTGTCGGCTTGTCCGACAGACTTTTTACTATACCTTTTCATAAATATAAACCGCAAACTCCGTCGTAACCTCAAGTCTTTCATAAGGCTCAAGCTTTGCCTTGTCTGTGTCACTTGTGTGGTAATAATAAGGAGTCATTTTAAAAAGGGACTCAATGTCCTCTTTGCTTTCAAGGCTTACCCTTTTGGTGAATTTACGCTTTTCTTTAAATATAAGGCTTCTTGTTTCGGGCGGTGCCTCGTCGTTTTTGTAGGGCGTTTCGTAAAGAATTTCCTTAAGCTCAAAAAGGTGGTTTTCGCCTGCAACAACGGTTATGATTTTGCCGCCCTTTCTGATAATGCGTGAAAACTCCCTTTCATTAAAGGGTGCAAAAAGGTGAAAGGCAAGGTCAACGCTTTCACTTTCAAGGGGAATACTGTTGCCGTTTGCAACAAAGGAAAGGTCGCTCTTTTTTCTCTTGGCGCAAAGTCGGAGCATCTCCTTTGAAATATCAAAGGAAATAAGCTCACAGTCGATGCTGTCTTTTACCTTTTCACTGTAATAGCCCTCGCCGCAGCATATGTCGCAAAGCACGGGGTGCGGGGGAGAAAGCTCCTTTACGGTATCTGCAAGTCCGTCTGAAAGGGCAGAAAAATATCCCTTGTTAAGAAAAAGTTTTCTTGCATTTGCCATGTCACGGTTATCACCTATGAGGCTTCCGCTTTTGTTTTTTCCGTGAAGAAGATTTACATATCCCTCTTTGCTTATATCAAAGCAGTGTCTGTTTTCACAAACAAAGCTTCTGTCTTTTTGTTGAAGGCTTTTGCCGCATACGGGACAAATCAGCTTAATCATTTTACATCTTATCCTTGCAATAAAATTTTTACTGTGCTATTATACAGAAAAACAGACTTCAAGTCAATAAAAGGATGATAAACTGTGGCAAAGGAAAAGGCGGTAAAAACCAACGCTATGCGAATCCTTGAAAAAAGAAAAATCCCTTATAGGGCCAATTACTATCTCTGCGACGAATTCATTGACGGCGTGCATATTGCCGATAAGCTGGGGCAGAGTTACGATGTAAGCTTCAAAACCCTTGTCGCCATAGGTAAAAGCAAGGAGCATTATGTGTTCGTTCTTCCTGTCCATAGGGAGCTTGACCTGAAGAAAGCGGCAAAAAGCGTAGGTGAAAAAAGCGTTGAGCTTCTGCATGTAAAGGATATAAAGGACGTGACGGGCTATATAAGAGGAGGATGTACTGCAATCGGTATGAAAAAGCAGTTTAAAACGGTTATCCATTCCTCGTGCCTTGAACATAGCGAAATAATTGTAAGTGGCGGTGCTTTGGGAATACAGCTTTTTCTGACACCGCAGAATTATCTGCTTGCCGCAAACGCAAAGGCAGAGGATATAATTTTTGACTGATTGTAAAATTTCTATTGAATTTTTTAACTTTTTAGTATATAATAATTTCAAATAAATAAGGAGGAAATTGTTATGGCAGATTTTTTAAACACAATCGAAGCAATTCTTATTGATATGTGGAACTACCTTCACGTATTACTTCAGTACATTCTCGAGGGTAAGACAGAGGGCGAAAACGACCTCGTTGTGCCTCCCCTTGATATGTAATCAATTAAACCGAATGTCAGTGGCTGTTTCGTCAGAGGCAGCCATTTGATTTTTAAAATACGAATAAGCAGTCCCTTGCACCTTTTTATAAGAGATGTCAGACCCTGCGGTCTGAGGGCGAGGGCGGGAGATATATATGATAAAAGATTTTCTTGAAATAGGAAAAATTACGGGCACTCACGGAATAAGGGGAGAGATGCGTGTAAATCCCTGGTGCGACAGCCCCGAATTTATGAGCAAGTTCAAAACCCTTTATCTTGACCGTAAGGGAGAAAAGCCGCTTAAGGTTAAATGCAAGCCTCACGGCCATATGGTTATTCTTAAGGCAGAGGGCATTGATACTATAGAGGAAGCCTCAAAATATCGCGAAAAGGTGCTTTTTATGAAGCGCAGTGAGGCTAAGCTTCCCGAGGGTCACTACTTCATTCAGGAGCTTATTGACTGTACCGTTATTGATGCCGATGATGAGGGCAGGACCTACGGCACCCTTACGGATGTAAGCATGACGGGCGCAAACGATGTCTGGCACATTACGGATAAGCAGGGGAGAGAGTACCTTATACCCGCTATCCCTCCCGTTGTAATTGACACTGATGTTGTAAAGGGCATAATCAAAATCCGTCCCCTGAAAGGAATTTTTGACGATGAGGATTGATATTCTTACACTTTTTCCGGAAATGTGCGAGAGTGTGCTGGGTGAAAGCATAATCGGCAGAGCGCGCAAGGAAGGCCTTGTTGAAATCAACTGCCGTCAGATAAGGGATTATTCAACCGATAAGCACAAGCGGGTTGACGACACTCCCTACGGCGGCGGAATGGGTATGGTTATGCAGGTTCAGCCCGTTTACGATTGCTATATGAGCCTTTGCGGGGAGCTGGGGAAAAAGCCTCACCTTGTGTTTATGTCTCCTCAGGGCAAAACTCTCACTCAGCAGAGAGTGCGCGAGCTTGCCGAAATTGATAATCTTGCAATTTTGTGCGGTCATTATGAGGGCATTGACGAGAGAGTAATTGAAGAAATCGTTGATGAAGAGATATCTGTAGGTGACTATGTTCTCACCGGTGGTGAGCTTCCTGCACTTATCCTTGCAGACAGCATTTCGCGTATGATTCCCGGTGTGCTTGCCGATACGGTTTCCTTTACCGACGAAAGCCACTACAGCTCACTTCTCGAATATCCGCAATACACAAGGCCCTATGAGTGGCACGGACGTGCCGTTCCCGATATACTGTTATCGGGGCACCATGCCAATATTGAAAAATACCGCCGCGAGCAGAGCCTTGAGCGCACCTACCGCCGCAGACCGGATATGCTTTCCAAGGCACAGCTCGGTAAAAGGGACATTGAGTTTCTTCGTTCTCTTAAAGCAAAAATAAAAAGCGAGGAAGAGAAAAAGGCATAAAAACCATAAAAAAGCACTTATATTAGTGCTCTTTGTGGGCAAAGTAACAAATGTAATGGTCAAAATGCACAAATTGAACTACCTTTTTTTGACAATGTTTAGTCTTGCAACCAAAAAAGATTTAATGTTATTTTTTGCATTGACGAAGGAAAGTTTTGTGGTATAATATATAGGAAATCCAAACTAAAATTCAACTTTGTGGGGTAATAGATATGTTTGTTAAAGACGTAAAAGTTCAGAATCAGGTAGGCCTTCACGCTCGTCCTGCAACCTTCTTCATCCAGAAGGCAAATGAGTTCAAGTCATCAATCTGGGTTGAAAAGGAAGAAAGAAGAGTTAACGCCAAGAGCTTACTCGGTGTGCTTTCACTCGGCATCATGGGCGGCACAGACATCCGCATCATTGCCGGCGGTACAGACGAGGAGCAGGCAGTTGAAGAGCTTGTTAAGCTTGTTGAGTCAGGCTTCACTGAATAATCGGAACAGATACAGAAAAAGCGCATCGTAAAAGATGTGCTTTTTGTTTTTTCTTGAAGAAAAACTGTTGACAAATCATAATCTTTATGATAAAATACACAAGCGATATGAGGAGTACACATTCACTCCTTGCTATTGCTTCACATTTCGAATATGGGGGCGTAGCTCAGCTGGGAGAGCGCTTGAATGGCATTCAAGAGGTCAAGAGTTCGATCCTCTCCGTCTCCACCAACAGCATACTGAAAAAGCCTTGAAACCTAAGTGTTTCAAGGCTTTTCATCTTTTTATATGTTGTTTTAATGCAAATGTATAACCTCTTGATTTTTTCGGTAATTTAAAGAAATCAAGAGGTTATGTTTATGGAAAAAATTATGTTATTTTCAGGTGCAATAATACAAGAAACTTTCGATGATTTTATGTTATCAAGAAAAACAAAAGGACTTGCCGATAAAACATTGGAAAGTTATCAGAATCAATTTAAGTCAGTATCAAAACATTTGGATATTTCAATGAGTATTTTTTCTCTCCAAAAGAAAGAATTAAACGAAATGATTGTGAGTATGAGGGAACACGGTCTTTCCTCAAATACAATAAATTGTTATACAAGAATGCTTAAATCTTTTTTCTCTTGGTGTAATAAGGAAGGAATAACAGATCTGAATATAAATCTTTATAAGTGTGAAGAAACAATCAAAGAAACATACACCGATAAGGAACTTGAAAAACTTTTGCGAAAGCCTGATATGAGGAAAAGTGATTTTGGGGAATATAGAAATTGGGTAATTATAAACTTTCTTATGAATAGTGGAAGCCGTGCGGCGACTATAAGAGCAATTCAGAACCGTGATGTTGATTTGGAAAACGGAGTTGTATTTTACAGACATACAAAGAACAAAAAGGTTCAGGCAATACCTCTGTGTTCTGCTATGGTTTCTATTTTCAGAGAATATATGAGAATACGCAAAGGTAAAGATACAGATTATTTGTTTTGTAATCAATACGGACAACAGTTGTCAGAAAGTGCCCTCAGACAGTCAATAGTAAGATATAACCATAAAAGAGGAGTCCAAAAGACAAGCATACATTTATTCAGACATACATTCGCAAGAAAATATCTCATTGATTGTGGCGGTGATGCCTTTACCCTTCAAAAACTCTTAGGACATTCAACCTTGAAAATGACTAAGCATTATTGTAATATCTTCGACGCTGATTTAACGAAAAACTTTGACAATTTTTCTCCTCTTGCTCAGATTAAATCCAATAGTGAGAGAATAAAAATGAATAAGCGATAACAACGCCGCTTAAAATCGTTTTAAACGGTTCAAATAGATCTTAATTGACAACTTTTGATAACTTTCATTAAGTTTGCCGCTTGCCCTCATAAGACTGAAATACAACAGAATATGATTTTATGAAAGCAACTTGAAAAACAGTTGCTTTTTTTCTTTTTATATTTTAGCAGAGGAATACTTATGTTCTCGGGTAGAGATATAGAAATGCTATAATATAGACACAGAAAACGAAAGAGAAAGGAACGAACAAAAGATGAAACAGTTCAGACAAACATTCACTTAGCTAATAGCAATAAGCCCTCATAAAGAATTTAAATTATCTGAAAAAAATTAACTATAATAAAAAACTATCAAAAGAAAGCGAGATTATAAAAATGAAAAAGAATACAATTAAGATTATGGATGACAATCAGGCTCAGGTATCAAAGGCATTCGCAAAGAACGCAAAGATTTACGGAACAGATGAATACAAACTGTGGCGTGAATTCTTAGCAGAAAATCCCGGATATACAATGACAACTAAGACAATCAAGAAGAACCCCGACAAAAGAACGAACAAAAACCTTAAATATGAAAATATGAGACAGTTTATAAAAGAACAGGACAACGCCGAAGAGCTTCTCCGAGAGTTCGAAAAGGAAATCAGAATGTCAAAGATTCAGTCAAGTCCGTATAATGCGGTTCTTGCTTGGTTCTTACAGAAGTTTGGAAACTATGATTCATATAAGGAATTCTTCAAGAACCTTGATGAACAGAAAAATTCAGAAACAACAAATGTTAATATTGAAAATATGCCCTCAGCCGCAAATATGTAATTAAAGAAAGGAATTGATAAAAATGGCTAATTCAACAAATGTAAAAGGATATAAGATTGACTTTATAACAAATACCGTAATTATAAATTATAAGTTTGCCGAAGCCGCAGAGAAATATGGCTCACCCGAATATAAGCTTCTTCAAGCTATAAAAAATGATATGCCTGATATTACGGTTTCCGTGCAGTCAGGCAGAGAGCAGAAGACTGCGAGATACAATAAAAGACTTACCTATGCGAATATGGAAAATTATATTAAGTGTTTCGATAATTCAGAGGTTCTTCTCGAAAGATTTGAAACTGTAAAGAAGATGTCAGCTACACTTAAAAGCCCTTATAAGTTTGTTTGTGATTGGTTCTTTGCTCAGTTTCCTGAATATGAAAAGATACCTGTATTTGAGGGTAATCTCACCGTAATAAAGTTTGTTCCGTATCCTGATAAAAAGGATTATGTAGAAAAAGAATCTAAAAAGGCAAGTAATTATTAAGTCAAACACTTTACATATATTATAAAAAATATATATGTGTGCTAAATGTATGACTTAAAAAACAGGTGTGTTAAATGTATGACTTAAAAAGGAGCTTTAAATATGCTTGAACTGAAAGAATATAAAATCTCAGAGCTTAGAGAAATATTAGGAACTAATGACCGTCAGGGAATATTGCGAAAGCTTCAAAGATACGGCATTGAGTATGATGTTTCGGGCAGGGGAGAAAGAACGATATTAAATATTAAGAGCGTTCCTGATGAGTTTAAATTGTTCTGTATAACCGAATTGAATATACCCGCACAAGTTGATTTTGAAAGATTAAAACTGTTCTATTATCTGTTTTTTGAAGACGATAATTTTATGAATATGTCTGATATAGATAAGGAAAGATTTATGTCTGATGAGTATGTGCGTGTTTCAAGATTGACTATGCGAAATTGGATAAGATACTTGGAAAGAGCAGACCTGATTTATAGGGATATGAAAAACTGTAAATATCAAGCCGTGAATTATGACGAATACGGCAATAAAATAACAATCCCAATAAGTCGGGAAATATATAATGAAGGTTGGAGAGAGTATTGGAAACATAATATTCCCGAAGAAAGCAGACAGGCATTCGATAAAGCTATGGTGATATGGGGCGGTGCCGCTTCACGAATACCCAATATAATAATAAATGCTATCGAATGGAATAAAACAGAACGGTTAAAAGAAATCTTAATAAACAGTATGCTTAAAGAATAGTATTTCAGTTTTGGAATGCTATTCTTTTTTTGTCAAATTACTTTAATTATGTTATATCGGTTTTCAAATATCTATGAAGACATTATTTGTTCATCCACAAACGCCGCTTCTGCGGCGTTATGTGGGAATTGCTTATTCGTTTTAAAAGCCGCTGTTGCGGCTTTTAACGAATAAACAATTCGATTAAAGAGTGAAAGGAGATATAATAAAATGGATTTTCATAGAAACTTACCTGAATACTCGGATTATATGTATTTACAGGGATATAGTCCTTATGAAATAATGGAAGCATTCAGACGAAGCAATAAGAAAAAGTATGATAAGAAAAGAGAAGAATCTATTCTTGAAAAAGAAATGTTCAATTTTATTGAAGCTATGGTATCCGCCGCAGTTAATAAAGCGGTTGATGATATGTTTAAGGGCTTCAATAAATAATAGCAACGGCAAACTGTGAGAAAAAATATCTCACGGTTTGCCGTTTTTTTTCGTTTATGTTCCTGTTGGTTCGTCTGACGGAGAAAATATTATTCTATCCTTTGCGGTCAAGAAAACCGTCATTCAGATTAAAAATCCCTTTTCGACGGAGAGAGAGCCACGCAGAACCGCAAACCGCAGACAAAAATCTTTTCTTCCCGAAAATATACCCCCTGTGTCAGCGAAATGGTGTCTTGACTTTCTTTGACAAAATCGCTGTGTTTTTCGGAGGATTTGTGCCTTTTGGAAGTGTCGATAATTTGTTCAGGAAATCATTTGTTTTCTTATACGCCCTCATTCTGAGGTTTTTACATACTCTACTAAGTCGCCCACCTGACAATCCAAGAGGGAGCAGATTGTATCAATGGTTTTCCAAGATACCAATTCACCGTGCCTGATTTGTTGAAGGTATGATTGACCGATGAGTTTTTCTTCACGGATTTTCGTTGAAGAATAACCTTTGCTTTTAAGTTCTGCCATAATGTCAATTTTGTATTGTATTGCCATTTTTAACGCCACCTTTCCTATTGTAGATATTCTATCACAATTAAGCACTAAAAACAAGTGCTAAAAATACACAAAAAATACACTAAAAGTTAGTGCATTTCGCTAATAGACAACACTAATAATTAGTGCTATAATAAATACATCAAATAAAACAAAACCGAAAGGAAGTAATTACAATGTCAACAAAAGAAATCATCAGCAAAATCGAGGCACTCACAGAATGGGAAGCAATAATCGAAGAAGCAAAGGCAGAAGCCGAAGCTCTCAGAGACAGCATAAAAGCTGAAATGCTCGAACAGAACACAGAAGAACTTGAAGCAGGGGCTTACATAGTTCGTTGGACTTCGGTTCTTTCACAAAGATTCGACACTACTGCTTTTAAGAAATCTCACGGTGAGATGTATCAGGAATACACAAAGCAAGTAAGCAGCCGCCGCTTCTCAATCTGCTGAAAAAAACAAACTGCCCTGCCGCAAAGGTGGGGCAGGGAAAGGATAAAACTATGAATTACGGATATGCGAGATGTTCAACCAACGAGAGCAAACAAGATATTTTTCGTCAAGTTAAAGAACTAAAAGAATCAGGGGCTGAACAGATATATCTTGAATACGAACACGGAGACAGTGCCGTAAAGCAGGAGCTTTCTTCACTTTTGGAACAGGCTTCTGAGGGCGACACAATCTACACCCTTGAAGTGTCGAGACTTGCCCGAAGCACTAAACAACTTTGTGAGATTATCGAAACCGTAAGAGAGAAGAAGCTCAGGCTTGTTATTGTTGGCAGTATTACGGTTGATTGTTCTAACGGTCAGATTGACCCTATGACAAATGCTTTTATTCAGATGTCGGGTGTGTTTGCGGAACTTGAACTTCGCATTATCAGAGAACGAGTGCGTTCAGGAATGGCAAACGCCAAAAGTAAAGGCGTAAAGCTCGGTCGCCCTCATACTACCACAGACCAAATACCGCAGATATTTTACAGGCATTATCCGTCTTTCAAGTCAGGCAGTCTAAATCTTTCAGAGTTTGCGAGGGTGTGCGGTTTAAGCAGAACTACGGTTTATAAGTATGTGGGACTCTTGGAAAGTTGATATAAAATTAAGTCAGATATTTAACAAGTATAATCATAGATTATATTGTGTGTTAAATGTCTGACTTTAAAATTATAAAAACATAGTTATTGTTTTATTATACGCTAGTTTCTGAACTTATACCAAGACAAATATCATTTTCATCGAACAATAATGCTAAGTGATAACCTGTTGACATCCACTGACGTAATGTTGTTCCGTTGCCCATAGGAGAAACAGAAGAAGGATTACCGCAAACTTTCACAATTTCTGCCAAGCTCTTGCCTGCGATTGTTCCGTTAGTGTCTTTTGTTAATAAAGCGAATTTTTGTTGAAGGAGTTTACCAGGAGCTTTAACAAAGGCACTCATAATTAAATATCCGATTAAACCGAGAATTGATGTTCCTACAAACATAAGAATTGTTTCCATTTTTTATCATCCTTTTTTTAATTTTTTTCGTGTTTTATTATTAAAGCTTCCTACCCTCCTTAAAAAACAAAAAGTGTGTGCTAACCGAAGTCTGCACACACGAAAAACACAAACTCCGTTTAGCTACCACACTACAATTTCTATTCTCACAAAAAAGGGAACACGAAATTAAGAAGTCCGTGTTTTTACCAAAATAAAAACACTTCCCCCTTTGTGAGAAAAAACATATAAAAATTGTAGCGTGGTAAATTTATTATATCAAATTAAATCTTACTATTCAAGTATTTTTATAAAATCTGCCCTCATAACTTCACTCTTTTGGATTTCTATGATATAATAATCAAAAAACAATAGGAGATTAAACAATGAGGGCTAAGGCAATTGGAACATATATTTCTTTCGGTGCAACTATATTATCAATCATAATAATCATCATTACAAATGTCCTTAGCATTTGTGGGATTGAAAATAATAGTATTATAAATATGATTAACGATTTGTTTATAGGTGTTCTTGGTGGTGCTATACTATCGTTTGTGCTGACTCTTTCTGAATATCTTGATGTAAGGAAAAGAACTCTTGAAAATTATGCAGGTGCTTTTTACAGTCTGATTGTAAAATACTATCAAATAAGATATGTTTATATTGATGATGAAACGAAACTTTTTTCTAAGTTTGACAGAAAAAGAAAAGACTGTGAGTTGGAAAGGATACTGAATGTTGAACACGAAGATTATAGTTTTAAAACTTATTTGGAAAAATGTAAAACATTTGTTTTTGATTCAGATGATGTTGATGATAATTTTGTCATTGAGATGTTAGAGAATAAATATAATGACTTGGATAGAAAAATAAAAACGGCTTTAAAATCTTATATTGATTTAGAGGAACATTCATTGCGTGAATTAAGTAATGAGTATGGTAATATTTATTTCATTTCTGATGTTTTTAGAAAAAATAAAATTAGGACGAAGTTATACAATGAATTTAATAAACCTGTTATAGATATGTATTATCAGATTAAAGTTAGCAATAGTCATTTTAAAGATTATCTTTCAGGTGAAGTAAATAATTTACCTGCTATTGTTCAAATATTAGAAGAAACAAACAGTAAAATTTTTTGCATTGAAGAAAGGGAAAATATGACGATAATTTGGGAAAGTTTTGCAGACGATTTATATGATAAATATAAGTTGCTTGAAGCAAAAATCAATCGTCAGGAATATAAGAAGCCCGAGAGAGTACCTGTTATGGGAATTTCAAAACATATTGATAAAAACAACCAAATAAGTATGGAGTAAAATATGGCAATTAAAAACAATGACAAAGGCGGCAGGCGTGAAAATCATAAATACAAGGCTCTTCTTGTGGCTCAGGTTCTTCTTAAACGAACTGATGATGAACACGCAATAAAAACATCTGAAATTGTTGAATACCTTAAAGAATACGGAATAAAATCCGAGGCTCACTCTATTCAGAGAGATATGAAAATGTTGAATCAAATCTTTGAAATTGATACTGACCCTGAACTTGAAATTGAGGAAAGAGAACGCCTAAACTATTACATAGAATATGATAAGAGCCAACACGGATATAAAATCTCAAACAGACCATATGATTTTGATGAACTGAAATTATTGGCAGAATGTATTCATTCAGCAAAGTTTATATCAGAGAAACAATCAAAAGATTTACTTGAAACGGTGTATAGCCTTTGTAGTGAGCACCAAGAGAAAGAAATCAAGAAAAAGGTTTATCTTGTCGGCAGAGCAAAAGGAAAGACACGCAACGATAAGGTTATGAGGTCAATCCAAAAGATAAACGAAGCCATAAAAGCCGATTGTCAGATTGAATTTCAGTATATGAAATACACCATTCAGGACAGGGCAACTCAGGTATCAAAGAGAAACGGTGCGGTGTATCAATATAGTCCTTATGCCTTGTTAATCAATGAGGGCAATTATTATATGATTGCCGCAGACCTGCGAGGCAAGAAACTTTATCATTTCCGTGTAGATAGAATGAAGGGTGTTAAGTTGGTTTGTGAAGAACGAACAGGCAAAGACCTTTATAAAAACTTCGATATTGAGAACTACACACACCGAGCATTTTCGATGTTTGGCGGTGAGGAAATGGATATAAAATTACAGTTTGATAATAAGTTGCTTGATACAGTAATTGAGCGTTTCGGCACAGGCTCAGATGTTTATTACGGTTATGTTGATGATAAACATTTTATTATCAGCACAAAGGTTGAAATCAGCAGTCAATTCTACTCTTGGCTTTGTGGCTTCGGCACTATGGTAAAAATAATAAGCCCTCGGAAAGCAGTTGAGGGCTACACAGGTTATCTTAAAGAGATAGCGGACAGTTATAAAGTTGTCGAAAGTTGATACTTTGGAATGGTTTGTTCCTATTTGATTTAATGTGATATGATTTGCCCTCGTTTGATGTTAATTGTAGAGGTAAGTCCTTATTTAAGGACTTGAAAACTTGACCTTTTTTCTCTCTTGGTGTTATAATGAGGGCAACCGAAATTCAAGAGAACATATATATGTATATTCACGGTAATTATAAAAACAGAAAATAGTCAGAACCCTTATGTTTAGGGGCTTTTCAGGCGAAGTGCGTAAGCACTGAGCCAGCTGAGGAGAAGCGGTGCGAATGGCATTCAAGAGGTCAAGAGTTCGATCCTCTCCGTCTCCACCAAAAAATCTCGTTCTTTGGAACGAGATTTTTTTATCCATTGCGAAAGCAATGGTATATCATCACACGAAGTGTGTATATCATCAACCGTAGGTTGAATAATCGCTTTCGCAACGATGATATACAACGGTTAGCACCGTTGATGATATGCACGGCTTTGCCGTGATTTTGCCCGCTTTTAGGTGGGCGTTTTTTATTTTATATGGGGTTTGTTGGTTGAAATAATGAGATTGTTGTGATATAATGCGAGCAATAAATAGAAAAGGATTTGAACCATGAATATAATAGGTTACTCAATAGAGTTGCAATCTTTAATAAACAGGTATACGATGTTAATTATTGTTAGGATAGTGTCAGCGGTTCTCTTGTTGGCGGCATTATGGATTCTACCTTATATTGAGATAAAACTCACAACCAAGCCGGATAAACATAAATCTAAAAGAAAACTAAAAAAAGAAAAAGAGTATAAAAAAGCGCTCTTATATTTACAGGTTTTTGTTACCATCTTTTTTATTCCTATAGTGACATTTTTTGTATACGACGATGTTAAAACACAGAACACCTTAAAAGCCGATGTAAGTCAGAATGCCATTTCCGTTTACGTGGGAGACGCCGAATTGATATATCCAAGTTTCAGCTCAATTTATGATTTTATTGTAGACCATCGCATAGTCCAGTTTGAAAACAGCGACGAACATTATTGGATTGATATGTCAAGAGTAAATGAGGGTTGGAATCCGGACTCAGGAGAGTTTTACGGAAAAATTACCTACGGTGCAAACAGTAAATATATTCTAAAAATTGAATAGTAACACACCGAGCAGAGCAGAAAACTCTACTCGGTTTCTTTTTATTACGCCACCTTGTCCAACCCCACCATAAACTGCCCAAAGTCAATATTAAACTCAATCTTCAGCTTATACCCTATGCTTAGCTTTAACAGCATTGGCGAATTCTGCACATTCAAGGTGTTGTATGCTGCAGTTATTTTAATACTTTATTATTGAAAATATTACAAAAATATGATACAATGCTTTCGAAAGTTGGTGTGACGATGAAACGAGAAAAATCAGTATGGTATGAGCATCAGAATTCAGAAACCTGGAAGTCTGAATATCCGGAGTATTCATTTTATGAGCATCTTAGGGTAGGTGCGTTGAGATATCCCGATTTGTGTGCTTTGGAATTTCAGGGAAAAAAATACTCTTACAGGAAGCTGATTAACTGCATTGATGAGGTCGCGGCTGCTCTTGTTTCGTCGGGGGTGAAAAAGGGAGATTATGTTTCGGTGGTTTGCCCGAACACGCCCCAGGCTCTGTTTATGGTGTATGCCGTAAATCGCATCGGTGCAGTTGCAAATATGATACATCCGTTGCTTTCGGCAAATGAAATTCAGCAATTTGTTGAAAATACCGATAGCGTTGCGGTGCTTACCCTCGATATGATTTATCCCAAATTTAAGAATATAAAATGGAATACGGATAAACAGCCTTTATTTATACTTGCACGTATTGCAGATGCGTTGCCCTTATATGCAAAGCCCTTTTATTCCTTGAAGAACAAGCTTGAGCTTTCCTTTAATCCGGAGCATAGGGTTATTTATTGGAATGATTTTATTAAGCAGGGTAAAGCAGCAAAAGCTGAAATACCTGTTGATGACGGAAAAGCAGACGATACTGCCGTTATACTTTACAGCGGCGGTTCTTCGGGTAAGCCCAAGGGCGTGATGATAACCAACCTTAATATTAACAGCCTGGCTATGCACACCTATGACATAGGCGGTATAGAAGATGTTGTCGGGAAAAAATCCCTTGCGGTTATGCCTCTTTTTCACGGCTTTGGTCTGGTGATTTGCGTACACGCTATGTTGTCTTTGGGATTTCACGTTTATCTTTTGCCCAAATACGATTTCAGTGAGTGCAGTAAGCTTATCTTCAAGAAAAAAATAAACTGTGTTTACGGTGTGCCGGGACTTTTTGAGGCACTTATAAGAAGTGAATATATTGAAAAAACAGATTTGTCATTTTTGAAGCTGCTTGTCTGCGGCGGCGATAAATTACCGGAAAAGCTACAGAAAAGGGTGAACAAAATGCTCAAAAACGGCGGGGCAGATGTTGTGCTCAGAGAAGCCTACGGCCAGACGGAATGTGTCGCGGGCTGCTCTATTAACCCGAAGTTTGACACAAGAATCGGCAGTGCGGGCATTGCGTATCCTGATGTGTATTTCAAAATTGTGAGGTCCGGCACTCAGGAGGAATTACCCGACGGAGAAGACGGTGAGCTTTGCGTTTCAGGTCCTATTGTTATGAAGGGCTACTTCAAAAATGAAGAGGCAACAGCCAAAGCACTCAGGCGGCACAACGACGGTAAAATCTGGCTTCATACGGGAGATATGTTCTCCAAGGATAAGGACGGATTTATATATTTCCGTCAGCGCAATTCGCGTATGATAATCTGCGGCGGCTACAATGTATATGCTACTCAGGTTGAAGAGGCAATAGATTTGTGTCCCGCCGTTGCAAAAAGCTGCGTTGTTGGAGTAAAAGACAGAATATACGGGCAGAAAATAGCGGCTTTTGTTGTGCTCAACAACAAAGAAGCTGATAAAGACCTTGTGAAAACAAAAATTATGGAATGCTGCAAAAACAACCTATCTGAGTATTCTCTGCCCCACGAATTTATATTCAGAGATGAACTGCCCGTAACCAATATGGGCAAGACGGATTATCTTTCTCTTGAAAAAGAAGTCAATAAAACAAAGGAGTAATTAAAATGCTTGCGGAGCTTCAGAAACTTTTTAATGATGTTGCAGGTCGTGAGGATATTGAGCTTACACCGAAGACCAGATTAAAGGATTTGCCTCTTTCGTCGTTAGGACTTGTTCAGCTTATCTGTGCAATAGAGGATGAGTATGATATTGAAGTGTCAAATTCTGCTATGAAGAGCTTTAAGACGGTTAAGGATGTTGCGCAGTATCTTGAAAAAACAGTAAGTTGATTGTTAAGTTAAAAGAAGGATTTTATTTATATGAGTTTGCTTATAATAAATACGTTGCCGGAAGATGACAAGGATGCTGTTGAAGCAATTAAAGCATTGACGGAAAATATTTTGGAATTTAAAGTTGTGAACACCTGTGCAATGAAAATTTCTCATTGCACAGGCTGTTGTGATTGTATGTTAAAAAATCCCGGTGTCTGCTCGGTCAAGGATGATTATGAGGAGATTTTTAGTCTTTTCTTTGATTATTGTGATATCGTTTTTCTTTCGGATACCTCTCTTGATTTTCTCAGTTATGAAACCGTAAATATAATTCAGCGGATGTTTCCTCTGGTTACTGTTTTTTCTGTTTATGAAAAAGGGAAAATTCTTCACATTCCGCGTTATGAAAAAAAGTTCAGAATCGGTCTTTTATATAAAAATAACCCTGAAACAAGTATTTTATATCCTTGGTTTGATAAATATATCGAGCATTTCAGCAGCACGTCTTTGGGAATTCATCCCATCAAGGATGTTAAGGAGATAAAAAAATGCATTTTGTAATAATAAACTGTTCTGCTCACAATAAAAATCAAAGCAATACCGCAATGCTGCTTGAGCATTTTCAAAGGGGAATTGTAATTGGCGGCAGCACATATGAGGGTTATTGCTTATCTCAAAAAGGTCAATGGCACAATATAGAAAAAGCCGTAAGAGAAAATGAAAACATAATTTTTGCTCTCCCGGTTTATGCGGCAACAATTCCCGGAATTATGAAGGAATTTTTGGAAAAGCTTTCAAATGCCGATGAAAAAATCCGGGGCAAAAGGATGGCCTTTATCCTGCAAAGCGGCTTTCCGGAGGCCTGTCAGCGGGTATACTGTGAAAATTATCTTAAGTTTCTTCCGTCACTTTTTGAAAGTGAGTTCAACGGAATTCTCAGCTACGGAATCAACTCTCGCTTTATTGATAACACAGGTCTCAATGATATGCAGGACTCATTCTGTAAGATGGGTGAGCTGTTTGTGCAATGCAACGGAAGCTTTTTCTTTCAGCAAGCCGTGGAATTCAACGGCAGCTATTATATCACGGAAAAAGAAGCAAAAAGCTTCAACCGTATTTTCACCTTTTTTTGCAAGCATATTTCCGAAGAAATCGGTTGCAAGGAGCCGTTGACCGCAAAGCCTTATGCGACTGACCGGTAAAAGAAATATTATTACTGTCGCTTCGGCAGCATATAAAGTGAGGAAATATAATGGGAATTTTTACGGCAACTTCATCACAAAAAAACTTTTTGAATAACCTTGCTTTATCAGAAAACACGTTGTGGAATCAAGGTGTTGTTTTTTGCTATGACAAAGTGTACAATTACGAGCAATTAAATGAGGTTTTTAATAACCTCATTAGTTCTTTTGATTGGCTGAGGCTTACCTTAGTAAAAAATGATAATGATTTTCTCATTAAAACAAATGACTTTGAACCTGTATCATATCCGCTTCTGACTCTCGAAGCCGAGAAAAGCCTTAGTCTTGAAGCTGAAAAAATCTTGTCTGAACAGTATGATGTCGGAAAAGCCTTGTTTAAAAGCTGTATATTCCAAACACCGGAGAAATCCGGCTTTATTATCAGTGCTCATCATCTGATTATAGATGGCTTCAGCACTCAGATAATGGCGGATTTTTTTGATAAGCACATTACTTCTTCTGCTGAGGAGAAGGTGTGCTGTGAGACATATGAGCAGTACCTGCTGAATGACAGAAAATATAGGTCCTCACGCCGCTATAATGTTGATAAGAGCTTCTGGCTTGAGCAGTTTTCAGACGAGCTGACATATAATGTTTTTGAAGGGAAAAAGGCCTCATTTGATTATGCATCTGATGAGGTTAATTTTGATGTGCCGAAAAAGCTGTTCGGCAAAATTAAACGTCTGTGCAACTCGGAAGATATATCTGTGCAGACATTTTTCAATGCTGCTTATGCTGCTTATATTTTCAGAAGTCTCGGCACAAAGCGGTTCACCATTGGTATACCGGTGCTCAACAGAACTACTCAGGCTGAGCTGAGCACAATAGGCCTCTATATGCATATAGTACCTTTGGTTATAAATGTTTCTGACGGCTCTTTTTTGCAAAATGCCCTTGAAATTGAAGACGGTCAGATGACCCTTTTCCGTCATCAGAAATTCACTCAGCACGATATTAAGGAGCTGCTGAAGGAAGCGGGAAAGCCGCAAAGCAGTCTGTTTGACATTGCTGCTGACTATCAGGAATTTTCTGAAAATGATGGTTACAAATTTGAGTTTATTTACAGCAATTCTCTTTCTGTTCCCTTGGAAATTCATATGCAGTCCTTCGGTGAAGAAAAACATAACCTAAAAATTCGATACAGAACAGCTATGTTTACCGAAAAGGAAATTCAGACGATGCTGAACTCCTTTATCGCGCTTATTGAGGATGCAGTTGAGAATCCGCATAAAAAAATCAGTCAGCTCAATATGCTTACCGATGAAGAAAAACAGAAGGTTCTTTACGGCTTCAACGATACTGCGGTTGAGTATGATAAGGATACCTGCGTTTACAATCTGTTCAGCCAACAGGTGAGAAACAATCCTTCAAAAACAGCTGTTGTTTTCAAAAAGAAAAAGCTCTCATATTCTGAGCTTGATGAGCTTGTCAATGCTTATGCCGATAAGCTTGTGCAGCTTGGTGTAAACAAGGGCGATGTTGTAGCCGTTCATCTTGAAAGAAGCCACCGACTTATTGCGCTTCAGCTTGCGGTGCTTAAAACCGGTGCGGTTTTTCTGCCTCTTGACAAGAGATATCCGTCAGAGCGTATCAGATATGCGTGTGATAATTGTAAGGTTGCACTTCTTATTACAGACGAAAAAATTGAGACGGATATAAATTCAACGGTTATTGAAGTCAGTGATTTTGAAGCGATAACAACAACCTTGACGGCGCAGACGGTTGTCAATACCGGTTCCTGCTACATCATTTATACCTCGGGAAGCACGGGTCAGCCTAAAGGCTGTTTGCTTACGGGCAGGGGACTTCTTAATTTCTGCAAGAACAACAACACCCTTGAAACCCTGGATAAAATCGGGGATTGTGTGTTCGCTTGTGTAAACAGTGTATCCTTTGACTATTTCATTGCAGAATCCTTGCTGCCTCTTACAAACGGCTTTACTACGGTTGTACTTGATGAAAAAGAAAGTACCCTGCAAAGGCTGTTTTCCGAGGCTGTTGTCAACAACGGCATAAATGTTGTTATGACAACTCCTACAAGGCTTAAAATTTATTTCAGCGATAATCCTGATGCTGATGCATTGGCACGTTTAAAGTGCATTTGCACCTCAGGAGAGCCGCTTACTGCCGAGCTTTTGTCGCAGATGTATGAAAAATCACCGTATGCAAAGGTTTATAATCCCATCGGCCCGAGCGAGTGCAGTGTGTGGGATATCGGCGGTGAGCTTAACCGTGAGGACGGCCTTGATATTCACATCGGCAAGCCTGTTGCGAATGTACAGATATATATTACCGATAAATATCTCAATCCCGTTCCTATAGGAGTAACGGGGGAAATCTGCATAGGCGGAGACGGTGTGGGAGCCGGCTACATCAACAGTCCCGAGCTTACAAAAGAAAAATTTGTTGACAATCCCTTTGGTGAGGGCAGGCTTTACAAAACGGGAGACCTTGCTTATTGGCGTGAGGACGGAAATATTGTTTTTGTCGGCAGAAATGACTTTCAGGTGAAAATCCGCGGCCTTCGCATTGAGCTTGGAGAAATAGAAAGCGCGGTTGCTGGTGTTGGCGGCGTTGAGTTGGCGGTTGCTGTTGTCCGCAGGGATAAAAACGGCGAGCAGTATATATGTGCCTTTTACACAGGCGAAGAGAAAGCGGCATCGGATATAAAAGCTGAGATAAAGAAAAAGCTGCCGTCTTATATGCTTCCAAACGCTTATGTGCATCTTGAGGAAATGCCTCTGACCTCAAGCGGTAAAATCAACAGAAGTGCCTTGCCGGAAGTGAGCTTTATAAAAGAAGCTGATTTTGAAGAGCCGATAAACGATGCAGAAAAGCTTGCTTGCGAAGCCTTTAAAAGAGCCCTTGGCTTGAAAAAAGTTGGCCGGGAGAGTGATTTTTTTGAGCTGGGCGGTACAAGCCTTTCAATGATTTCATTGCTCAGCGAGGAGGGCTTTGAAAACATCACCTCCGCTGAGTTTGTGCATAACTCTACGCCCGAAAAGCTTGCCCTGATGTTAAATAAATGTGAGGTAAAAGAGCTTGAGTACCTTGAGATTTTGCATACAGCCGAAAAAGAGGAAAAAGCACTTGTTCTGTTTCCTTTCGGCGGTGGCGGAGCAGAGGGCTTCGGTTCTCTTGTGAATGAAATAAAGCATAAGCACAACAATGTGTCGGTTTACTTCGTGAGATATCTTCATTCCGTGGCTGAATGTGAAGGTGCCGCCGAAGAAATAGAAAGCATCTTCCGCGATACTGAAACCATCTTTTATTCGCACTGTGCCGGTGCCGCTGTTGCAATGAACATACTGAAAAAGCTTGAAAGGGACGGCTTTGCTGCAGCTCATTATTTTGCAGGTGCAATTATTCCTGCCGCAACAAAAAGCGGAAAAAGCATTTGGGGTAAATTTCCTGATTCTGTTATCAAAAAGGCTTTTGTCAAGGCCGGTGCCGGCTTTGACGGTATCGCTGACAAAGCTAAAAATGAAATTGTTTCACGCTTCCGCAGGGATACTGATTTCGCTTATAAAACCTTTTTTGAAGCAGACAGCAGATTTGTAACACCTGTTACTGTGATTATCAGTAAAAAGGATATTTTTACTTTGAATTATAAGCAAACAGAAAAGCAATGGAAAAAATTCGCTGAAAATCTGCACGGTGTAAAATTCATTGATGCAAAAAGCCATTATTTTCAGTCCGAAAATGCCGAAGAATTAACAGATATCCTTTTCGGATAAAAAAAGAGCAGGTCACTGAATCCAGAGTGACCTGCTTATTATATGCTTTAATTACCTTTTCTTCTTTTTGTGATGAACAATAGGCCTTTTCTGCTTTTTCAGCTCATATTTATCATAAGCTGCGAATGCCTTGTCAAGGTAACTGCAGATAAAGTCTGCGGCAAAGCTCTTTTCGGTAAAGCTGTAACTGATTTTATCCGAAAATTTAATTGCAATTATATATATAACCGTGCCGATTATAACGCCTGAAATACAGCAGAGCTGATAAAGCTTGAGTCCCATAAAAATATCGGGCTCATGTCTTAAAAATTCACTGAAAAATCTTATGCCGGAATAAAGGAGCATATATAAGGGGAAGCCGGTGCCGCGTTTGTATTTTTTTCTCAATGCAAAAAGGATTATAAATATAAGCAACACCCAGGAGGCTTCTATCAACTGGATGGGCACCTCTGTTAATCCCGTGTTGTGATTGTACACGCCGCCTTCCCATTCCATTCCGTTGCAACAGCCTGAGCAGTGACAGGCTATTTTAGAAAAAATCAGTCCCAAAGGGTATGCCGGGGCAATGGTATCAAACACCTTTATTACATCCAGGCCTAATATATAGCATCCGGCAACAAGCAGAAGAGGCGAAAAATAAATCATACCGAAATAGTTGGCTGACATTCCCAGACACATACCGAAAAGCTCAATGGTAACACTGCCGGTTGCATAAAAAAGAATTACAACAATAAAAACTTCTATTACGGCTAAAATAGTTTCTACAGGTAATTTTGTACCTTTGTTGTTTGCATAGTCTATGATATGCTTTGAAACCTTACCCGGCATTCGTTTTATCTTATTAATGTTACAAAAAAGATATACTAAAGAAAGAAAACCGCCAAACAGAACAAGGGTATCATAAACAGACTGTTCCATACTGCCTAATTGAAAATTCAAATTACTCACCACCTTCTGCAACATTGTATCATATGTGAAATATATTTGCAAGTTGTAATTTAATTCGGGTGTTTTTGGGTGTATGTTTAAACTCTCGTGTTGAATGGATGAGTTGTTTAATATGCTTGGTTTATATGATGTAAATGTGGTAAATTGTTCGTGTGTTTTTTTTGAGCGTTGCTTTAGCTGAAAAACGCTTTCTTAATTGACAAAAAAAAGTGGTTGTGATATAATTAGTTTGAATATTTATGCCGTTTTGGCTTTTAGGAGATAGTTGAATATGTCTGAAATTCTTATTACCGGCGGCGCCGGATATTTAGGCTCAGTTTTGGTTCCTATGCTTCTTGAATTGGGACACAACGTTACAGTTCTTGATAATTTTTTATATAAACAGTCATCTTTATTAGATGTTTGTAATCGTAAAAACTTCAACATAATTAATGGTGATTGTCGCGATGAAGAAACTTTAAAAAATGCTCTTATAGATAAGGAGTTTATTTTTCCGCTTGCTGCGTTGGTCGGTTTTCCTTTATGCGAAAAAGATAAGATTGCAGCAAAGACAACCAATTTTGAAGCTGTTGAAACCCTCCTTCGATTGCGTGCCGATGAACAGAAAATCATTTTTCCGTGTACTAACAGTGGATATGGTATCGGTCAGGGTGATAAGCTCTGCACAGAAGAGTCTCCTATTGAACCGATTTCTCTTTACGGAAGGACAAAAATGGCGGCAGAAAAATTAATCCTTGAAGAGGGGAACTCCCTCACTTTTCGTTTTGCTACCCTTTTCGGTGCTTCGCCCAGAATGCGCACTGATCTTTTGGTTAATGACTTTGTATACCGTGCAGTTTTTGACCGTTCAATGATTATTTTCGAGGGTAATTTTATAAGAAATTTCCTTCACGTCAGAGATGCCGCAAGAGCTTTTATTTTTGCTATGGATCATTTTGAAAGTATGAAGGGCGACAAATATAACTGCGGTTTGAGTACCGCTAACCTTTCAAAGCTTGACCTTTGCAGAGTTATAAAAAATCATATTCCGGATTTCAGTTTTACGCAAGCTCCTGTGGGTACAGATCCTGATAAGAGAAACTATATAGTCTCCAATGAAAAAATTGAAGCAGTAGGCTTCAGTCCTTTATATACTCTTGATGATGGAATTGAAGAGCTTATTAAGGTTTACAGCATAATTAAAAATACGGTGTATGGAAATATGTGATAAAAATGAAACTTGTAGAAATATTAAAACCTGATTTTATTTGTGAAGATGCAAGGGGAGTTCTTGTTCAGATAACCCATGAAAATTATGCACAGACAAACGCGGTTTTTACGCATAAGGGACAAAACAGAGGTAATTATCATTATCATCGGTTTACAAAAGAAGTTTTTTACATTATTTCAGGTAAAATAAAAGTTGATTTGGAATATGGCGATAACCACGAAGAGCACATATTCAGTAGTGGGGATATGTTTATGATTTATGAAAATATAAGGCATTGCTTTAACTATATTGAAGATACATTTTTAGTTGTTTTCTATACGGATAGAATCGAATTGGAAAATGGTGAAAAGGATATTGTTACACTGTAAGGATTTCTTTCGGAGGAAAGCTTAGATGAAAAAAAATATATATTTGATACAACCCACATATATGAATTTATCTTCTGTGCATTTTCCTTATGCGGTTGCTGCGTTGGCTTCTTATGCATGGAAGCACTCATATATATCTGAAAATTATGAGCTTAAAAAAATACATTTTTTGCGGAATGATATATCTGAAGTTGTAAAAACTTTGGAAACTCCTTTTCTTGTAGGCTTTTCCAATTATATCTGGAATTTTGAATATAATAAAAAAATGGCCGAGAAAATAAAACGCTTATATCCGGAATGTTATATCGTTTTCGGTGGTCCTCAGATTTCGCCCGATTCAAATCTTCTTGAGAAGCATCCCTTTATTGATATTTTAATTTATTATGAAGGAGAAGTGACATTCAGAGACTTGTTGAGAGCTTTGCTGTATAAAGAGAGGCTTTCAACGATAAGCAATATTTCTTATCGCAGTAAAAACGGCGAGATAACAGATAATAAATTTGAATGTCACAAAGAGTTTGATTTTCCTTCACCGTATGAAAGCGGCGTTTTTGACAGACTGTGCGAAGAAAATCCTGATATAGATTTTATACCTTTGGTCGAAACCAATAGAGGTTGTCCTAACAACTGTGCTTATTGCAGTTGGGGGAAAATAAACACAAGGGTTAGACTTTTTCCTTTGGAAAGAGTATATAACGATATTGAATGGGCAGCAAAGAATAAAAAAGAATTTCTCGGCTTTACTGATGCTAATTTCGGTATGTTCCCTCGAGACGAACAGATTGTTGAAAAAATTTTGCAGTGTCACCACGATTACGGTTATCCGCAGAAGTTTCAGGTGTCTTATGCTAAGGATACCGGAGACAGAGTGTTTGATATAACCAGAAAATTAAATGAAAACGGTATGGATAAAGGGGTTACGCTGTCTTTCCAATCAATGTCAAAAACAGTCCAGGAAAACATTGGAAGGTCAAACTTAGATATAGAATACTATAAATTACTGTTGAAAAAATATGCAAAACACAAAATTCCTACTTACACAGACTTGATTTTGGGCTTGCCGGGTGAAACACTTGATAGCTTTAAGTCGGGTATCGATGAACTACTGGAATGCGGGCAACATACTTCTCTGTTTGTACATTTGTGCGAATGGCTTCCGTTATCGGAAATGGGCAAAAAGGATTATATGAAAAAATACAGGTTGAACTTTACAAAAATCCCATTGAATCAGCCACACAGAAGTAAGGCATCCGATGACGGAATTCAAGAATATTCAAGAATAATAACATCAACTGCATCTATGGATGAAAGAGAATGGGTTGAAACAGTTATGTTCTCGACTTGCGTTTTAGCCATGCATCATTTGGGAATACTTCAGCTGGTTGCGTTATATTTGCATTATGATCATAATGTTCAATACAGTGATTTTTACAGCCGAATTTTGGCTTTTATGCTAAAAAATGAAAGGCAAAATGATGTTTTCATAACAATAAAAGACAGAGCTGAGAATGTTATAAAAAGTAACGCTTCGGTTGTGTTTTTTGACGATATGTTTGGCGACGTTGCTTGGCCGTTTGAAGAATATGCTTTTTTAAAAATTGTATCAAGTATCGATGCTTTCTTTGAAGATATACTTTTATTGCTCAAAGAATATATCGATGACAGTTCACTCATATTGGATTTGGTTGCATATCAGAAGTTTACCCTTAAGACTGCAAATATAGATAACAAGATAATAAAAACTGAGTATGCATGGAAGGATTATTTCAAGTCAATTCTTACTTTAGGAAAACACATACCTTTAGAGAAGAAAAAAAGTAAATATTCTATAATTGATGAAAATATTCCGCGCTCTTGGGATGAGTATGCAAGAAAGGTTCTTTGGTTTGGAAGGCGAGGAGGTAAAAACATTTACACCTCTGAAATACAAGAAGAAACTATGTGATATTTATGGAAAAATATAAACTTACGGTTGCTTTTTGTGCAACTAATGAAACGAAGGCTCTGTATGACGCGTATTCAAAAATCAGAGAGTATGATTTTGCGGATGAATATGTTTTTGTTCTGTCGGAAACAGCAACAGATGGTTGCGTCAAAACAGTAAATTGCATATGTGACGATTCAGATTGCAGATATGTTTTTCAAAAAGCTCCGGGACTTGGCAATGCCATTAGGGAAGCGATTGTTGAAGCAAAGGGTTCACACATTATTATTTGGCCCGCCGATGACGGAATGGATACAAAGTCTTTTCCGGAAATGGTTAGATTGTCTAAAGAAAATCCTGAAAAAATAGTTTCAGTCAGTCGATGGCTTGAAAAGAACGGTTTTGATGGCTACGGAGCGCTGAGAAAGGCTGTAAACTTTGTTTCTCAGAAGTTATTTGCATTTATTTATAAATCTTCTTTGACTGATTTTACAAATCCGACACAGATTGCACCGATAAAATTTTACAAGAGAATTAACTGGCAGGGTCAAGGTTGGGATTTAATACCCGAATTAATCTTTAAGCCTTTAAAATCGGGATGCGAATTTATTGAGGTGCCGTGCAAGAATTTCAGCAGAAAAGAAGGGAAAAGTAATTCAAGCTTTTTCAAATTAGCACCATATTATTTAATTATCTTAAAAATATACTTTATGCCCGTTGATGAAATAATAAAAGAGGAGTAGCAGATGAAAAAAGTGTATTTTGTTCAGGCAAATTTATCTTACGGAAAAGCGTATTATTATCCATATGCAACAGGTTGCCTGGCAGCGTACGCTTGGCAATACGAAAGCATAAAAAATGAATACGAGATTGCAGAATTTATTTTTAAAAGAGAGCCTATTGATATTGTTATGAATAAAATCACCAATCCCGGTGTTATTGCTTTTTCGTGTTACAATTGGACTTTTGAATACAGTAAAACTCTTGCGACCGTGATAAAAGAAAAATATCCGGATTGTCTGATAATTTTTGGGGGACACCAAATTTCAGAAAATGTCGATGTGTTTTCTGAGCTTCCTTTCGTAGATGTTTTGATCTACGGAGAAGGCGAAGTACCGTTTAAAAAAATATTGGAAGCGTATGCTTCAGGCGAAAGTTTTGATAAAATTTCAAATATAGCCTATAGAAACGGAAGCGAGTTGGTTTATAATAACAGAGAGTATTATAAATCCTTAGAAGGGTTTATCTCTCCTTATTTGGAAGGTTATTTTGAAAAGATTTATAGAGAAAACCAGTCAACAGAATTTTGTGCAGTAATTGAAACTAATAGAGGTTGTCCTTATAATTGTGCCTATTGTGATTGGTGCTATACCACGGATATCAGAGAATTTCCTGTTGAAAAAGTGCGGCAGGAAATATTGTGGTGTAGTGAGCATAAAGTTGAGTATATTTTTTGTGCCGACAGCAATTTTGGTATATTAAAAAGGGATTTGGATATTGCAAAGTTTGTTGTGGACGTAAAAAAGAAAAATGGTTATCCTCATATCTTCAATAACTGTTTTGCTAAAAACAGCAACGACACCGTTTTTGAAATATCTAAATTGTTTTATGATAGTAAACTCAATAAAGCGGCAACTCTTGCTTACCAAACTGTTTGTGACACTGCGTTAAAAAATGTGAACCGAAAGAATTTTACGATGGAAGCATTTTCGGATTTGGTAACAAAATACAATGCGAATAATATGCCAACTTATACAGAGATGATACTTGGATTGCCTGGTGAAACATATGACAGCTTTTGTCAAGGACTTTGCAAACTCATTGAAGCAGGACAACAAACGGCATTAACCGTATACTACTGTCAGGTATATCCCAATTCACTAATGGGCAAGAAGGAATATCGTGAAAAATTCGGTATTAAAACTGCAAAAGTCCCTCTGAACTATCTTCATTCAACCATACCGGATTGTGAAGATATTACAGAGTATACAGACTTAGTTGTCGGTACTGAAGATATGCCTTTTGAGGACATGATTAAATCGATTATGTTTTGCACCTGTCTTCAGTGCTTTCATCACATAGGTCTTCTTAAATACTTCGCGATGTATCTTAACAAAGAAAAAGACATTGGTTATTTTGATTTTTATAAATCTTTGCTCGATTATATTTTTGAATGCGAAGGAACTTTTTTAAATAAGCTTTTCTGGACATTAAAGGAACAGTGTTCGGATTTTTCAAATGGCGAATGGTCTTATTATAACGAAAAATTCGGTAACATAGGTTGGTTTCTTGAAGAGGGCGCCTTTATGGAAATTGTATCCGAATTTGAACTCTTTTGGAAAGAAATCCTGCCGTTTCTTCAAAGCTACAACATTGATAAAGAAATTTTTGAAGAATTGGTAACGTTTCAGAAAAGTGTCATACGCCTACCGTTTCAGGAAAAAGTCAGATTTGAGCTTAAGTATGATTTTTTACAGTATTTCAATTTGTTGATGGCCTCTTCCTACAAACCCTTAGAGAAGAAAGCGAATGTAATCGAAGTAACTATTCCGGAGCCTGTTTATACTTGGAAAGATTACGCACGAAAGGTTGTTTTGTTTGCTAAACGACGTGGAGACACAATCATAACAAGTGATAAGAAATTTTTAAAAATTTCTTATCTGTGAGGTGTATAGATGAAAAAAATTTATTTGATACAAGCTAATAATGTTTATGGTGACAGTAAAAAGAGCACTTACATTCCCTATGCTGCCGGTTGCATTCAGGCGTATTGTGAACAGAACCCAGTTATTGAATCTGAATATGAATTTGGTAAAATTATTTATGCCAGAGAGAGTCCCGAAAAGGTTATTTCCAAATTAAAGGATCCATATATGGTATTGTTTTCTTGCTCTGTATGGAACATGGAATATAATAAAGTGGTTGCAGAAAAGCTCAAAGATACTTATCCGCAGTGCCTTATTACTTTTGGTGGCCACAGTGTTTCTGCTGATGGAGAAATGCTGGAAAAGTACTCTTATGTAGATTTTCTTACTCACCGCTTTGGCGAAGAACCGACAGAGGGTTTGTTGGTTGCTATTGCAAAAGACGAACCTTTAGATAATGTTTCTAATATTTCTTACAGAAACAGCGAAGGAAAAATTGTTACCACAAAGTATGAGGCACAGACAAATACGGATTATCCGTCACCTTATCTTGAAGGTGTTTTTGATGAACTTCTGAAAGATGATATAGAGTTTTCTGTTTTGTTTGAAACCAATCGTGGTTGTCCGAATGCTTGCTCTTTCTGTGATTGGGGTTCATTAAAATCTAAAGTAAGGCTTTTCCCGATGGAGAGGGTAATTGCTGAAATAGATTGGTTTGTTGAACATAAAATAGAATTTGTTTATTGTACGGACGGTAATTTCTGCCTTTTCAACAGAGATGCAGAAATAGCTGACTATATTGTAAAGTGTAAGCAGAAATTTGGCTATCCGCAGTGCTTCAGGGTATGCTTCACAAAGAATAGATTTGATTTTGTTTATGAAATTGGTACAAAATTTTTCAAAAATGGATTAGATAAAGCACAAACTCTGTCTTTTCAAAGTATGAACGAAGAGGTTTTAAGAAATGTCGGCAGGAAGAATATTTCTGTTGAAAAGTTCAGGGAGTTGATGCAGCGGTACAATGAAATTAACATATCCACATTTTCGGAGTTAATCCTTGGTTTGCCGGGCGAAACATATGAATCATTCAGCAATGGTGTTAGCACGTTAATAGAAAACGGTCAGCATTTTGCAATCAATGTATATCCTTGTGAGCTCTTGCCGAATTCGGAAATGGGGCAGCGTGATTATATTGAAAAATACAGTATTAAAAGTACAAGAGTTCCTTTTAAACTTATTCATTCTGCAAATGTTAAAAATGAAAGTGAAATAACAGAATACTCAGAATATGTTACATCCACATATTCAATGAAAACTTCTGAATGGATAGAGGCACTCATTTTTTCATATTACATACAAGGTCTTCATAATTTGGGTTTACTTCGTGCAATTGCGGTGTATTGTTGTAACGAGTATGATATGAAATATGATGAATTTTATACCGGTTTTCTCCGCTACTCTTCCGAACAGCCACATTCTTTGTTGAATGACGTATATTGTAAAATAAAAGAATTGTGTTATGGAATAGTTGATGGCAAAAATGAGCTTGTTACTGTTTGTGAAGATGCAGGAGATATTTTATGGGGCTCTGATGAACTGATTTATCTTGAGTTTTATAAAAAGCTGGAAGAATTTTATGCTGAAACAAAAAAATACATTGTTTCCTGTTTTGAAGAAAGTGAAATCATAGATGCTCTTTTTGATTATCAATATAGCATTGTTAAAAAAATAGGCATTTCTGAAGTTGAAATTATGTCAGAATATGATTTTTACAGTTATTTCAATACAGTTTTTTCAAATAATTATGCCAAACTACAAAAGAGAAAAATTGTTTTAAAAATAAATGATAGCGCTATGGTATCATCTTTTCAGGATTTTGCGAGAGAAGTTATCTGGTATGGGCGCAATCGTCGTGCATCAGATTATACAAGCAATAACTATAAGGTGAGTTTTTCAGCGGAATAAAGCATTTTCCGAGGAGTATTGATGAAAAATATTTATTTTGTGCAGGTCGGATTTGAGTTTGACGGCTCGGTATATCTGCCTTACGGTGTTGGTACAATAATAGCTTATTGTAAAGCCGATGAAAAGATTAAAAGTGAATATAATTTTGCAGATATTATTTTCAAGAGAGAGAGGCTGCAAGAAGCTCTTGATAAAATTCAGGAGCCTTATGTTGTCGGATTTTCCTGCAGTGTATGGAATATGGAATACAATAAGGCTCTGGCAAAGATTGTCAAGGAAAAGTATCCGAATTGCTTTATAGTTTTCGGCGGACACAGTTCTACCCTGGAATTATTAAAGGAGAGCTTCATAGATATTGTCATGTTTGGTGAAGGTGAGGAAACATTTTGCCACTTACTTCATAGTATTACTGAATGTGACATATCCTCAGTGAAAAATATAGCATATAAAACAGATGGCAAAACCGTTGTTGCAGAACGAAGCTGTTCTGAAAGTATCGCGGGATATCCTTCAGCGTATCTGACGGGCGTTTTTGATAAAATAATGGCCGAAAATAAAACTACCGAGTTTTTGGCAGTCCTTGAAACAAACAGGGGGTGTCCTTACGCCTGTTCATACTGCGATTGGTGCTCTGATAAAAAGGTAAGATTTTTCCCTATGGATAAAATTCTTGCGGAAATTAATTGGCTTTCTGAAAAGAAAATATCGTACTGTTTCGGCGCAGATTCAAATTTTGGTATGTTTGAGCGCGATTATGAGATCGCTTTGGCTCTCGTTGAAGCAAAAAAGAAAAATGGATACCCTGAGGTTTTTCGGCCTTGCTACGAAAAAAACAGCGCAGATAGAGTTTTTAAAATATGCAGTACTCTCAACGGTATAGGTATGGATAAGGGTGCCACTATGGCTTATCAGACTCTTAGCGAGGTTGCTCTTGAAAACATAGGAAGAAAAAATCTTACTATGGAGCATTTTTCTTCTCTGATGAAAAAATATAACGAAGCAGGCATACCTACTTACTCTGAACTTATTCTCGGACTTCCGGGCGAAACTAAAGAAAGCTTTTGTCAAGGAATATGCAATCTATTTGAAAACGGTCAACACAATAGTGTTAGTGTATATCATTGTGAGATATTACCCAACGCTGAGCTTGCTCAGCCGGAGTATATGCAAAAACACGGTATTGAAACTATCAAGGTTGCATTCAATCATATTCATAGTGCTCCTGGAAAGGTTGAGGAAATTAAAGAATATTCCTATCTTGTACGTTCTACAGCTACTATGAGCAGGGATGATTGGGTATATGCTAATCTTTTTTCAATTTGCGTTCAATGCTTTCATAGCCTTGGTATTTTGCGTTTCCTTGCTATTTATCTGCACGAGGAGTCAGGTGTTTCTTATTATAATTTCTATACATCTCTTCTTGATTATATTTTGAAAAATGAGGGTTGTCTTAATAGACTATGGATGAGTTTTAAGGTGAAGTATGAAAAATCCTTTGAAGGTGATTGGAATTATTATAATAAAAGATTCGGAAATGTAATATGGTTTTTTGAAGAAGGAGCGTTTCTTGAATTTGTTTCTGATTATGACCGATACTTTGGTGAACTTAATGCTTTTATAAAAAGCTTTGGAATATCCGATGATATTTTAAGTGAACTTTTAAACTATCAGAAAGAAATAATCAGAAAACCTTTTGAAAAAGGTAAAATATTGAAGTTAAACTATGATTTTACCGATTACTTCAAAGGTGTACTTAAGGGCGAAAAAGCTTGTCTCAATAAAACAAAAACGAAGCTTGAAATTAAGCCGAAGGTGTATTATGATGATGTGTCCCTTTTTGCTAAAGAAACTGTGTGGTTTGGCAGAAGGAGGGGGGCAACCGTATACTCCGACAGTGAAGTGTTTTCCTCAATTTCAAAGTAATTGATATAGCGGGTGCAATGATGATTTTAGTGGTTGGGTGTGGCTTTTTAGGAAACTATATAATAAAGCATATTTCGCAAGAAACAAAAGAAACTCTTTTAGCAACAGTAAGAAACAGAAAAAATGCTATGCCTGTAGATGGCGTGCAGTACATGGTTTGTGATGTCACAAAAGAAAGCGATGTGTCTGCACTTGCTCAAAAATGCAAAGATGAAAAGCTTACAGTGTTTTATCTTGCTGCTTGTCACAATATTGATTTTGTATATGAAAACCCCGGAAAGTCACGAAAAATAAATGTTGATGCGTTGAAGAGTTTTATAGCTTCTATGCCAAAGTTTGAAAAATTTTTCTTTGCATCCACTGACTGTGTATATGGCGACAGCGATTGCGAAAGTTTCAGCGAAAAAACGGAATTGAATCCGGTGAATGAATATGGGCGTCAGAAAGCAGAGGCAGAAAAAATAGTCCTTAACAGCGGCTATACTGTCATAAGATTTCCTTTTTTATTAGGGTGTTCACTTTCTGCAAAGTCTCATTTTTATGATAATATACAACGGACTCTTCTCGATGGTGAGACCGTTGAAATGATTGATGGTATGAAAAGGTCGGTTTTAAGCTATTCTCAGGCAGCGGAGCTTGTTTACAGACTTTCTCTTTTGCCTGAAAAAATGTTGCCTGATATCATAAATGTATGTGGTGATAAAACCGTTTCGAAATATGAGATGGGAGTTGCAATTGCTCAAAGGCTTGGAGTTTCTGATTCATTGGTAACAAGGATATCGGAAGAAGAGGGAGAAAAATTTTTTAAGGATAAAAGAGCACGGTGTACTTCAATGGATAACACCTTGTTAAAAAATCTTTTAATGATGGAAAAAATTGAATGGAAGGTATAGAAAATGCTCATTATACGTACCCCGTTTAGAATATCTTTCTTTGGTGGGGGGACAGATTTTTTTGATTATTTTTCAGAATATGGCGGTTGTGTTTTGTCAACAACCATTGATAAGTATTGTTATGTCTCTATGCGTCATCTGCCACCTCTTTTTGGGTATGAAAGTCAGGTCACATACTCAAAGATTGAACGCTTTAGTGAAGTTGACGACATAGAACATCCTTTAGTTCGTGCTGCATTGAAATACATTCCTGTTGATAGAATACAAATTGCTTATGATGCTGATTTGCCGGCATGTTCCGGCATCGGTTCGAGTTCAGCTTTTGCGGTGGCACTTTTACAAGGGCTTCATGCGATTAAAGGTGAAAAGCCCGATAAGATGTCTCTTGCCAAGGAAGCCATATATCTGGAAAGAGATTATCTTAATGAAGCGGGAGGAGTCCAGGATCAGATTGCTTCTGCACTCGGAGGGTTTAATCGCTTGGATTTTTCATCGAATGGCTTTAATGTTACTCCGCTTGAAATATCTCCTACGGTCAAGGAGACACTGCAGAATAATCTTTTTCTTACTTTCACCGGCTTTACACGTTTTTCTTCTGATGTTGCTGTTGAACAAAAGAAAAATATTTCATCAACCCGCAGACAACTTGATGAAATGAAGTCTCTGGTTTCTGTTGCAGAGAATTTTTTAAAACAAGGCAAAACCGATGATTTTGGCAGGCTTCTTGATTACACATGGGATCTTAAAAAATCTTTGTCAAAGGGTATTACAAATCCTGAAATTGATGAACTTTACGAATGCGCTAAGAAAAATGGTGCAATAGGCGGTAAGGTGCTTGGCGCAGGCGGAGGCGGATTTATGTTGCTGTATGTACCTTTAAAAAACAGGGAAAGATTCATTGAAAAAACAAAAGGCAGCAATATTATTCCGTTCGGATTTGAAAACAAAGGAACTGAAATTATATATAGTGATGACTTGTTCGGTAACTTTAAATAATGTTTTGTAAAGCTTTTTAAAATGAATGTGGGGAGAAACGCGCATACATTTATTTACAGCATCTAATCACTTTATAAGAAGGTTAAAATATCGGCCTTATTAAAAGTTATATTATTTTCAAGCAAAGGTCGCATTTATTTGAACTGATATATAAATCGATATTGATTGCACCAAATAGCAATTATTGTTATAAAATAGCGATTGAAAGTGTCATCTCAAGATATAATATATTTATTATTGCGATGAGTAAATGGTATAAACAATAAAATATATGAAAGAAAACCATACATTTTTTTCTGTAGCTGCGGATTATTTTTATCCGAGTTTACATATTAGAATTATGATGTTACCCTGGTTCTTTTATATATGTGAAACTATTGATAATAATGATGTAGGGATTAGGTTGCTTGCGTGTGAAATCGAAAGAACAATAGAAAGAGTTTTAAAATAAGGATATGCTGAAAAAAATATATGCAATTTTTTCGCTTTTTAAGGAAGAGGTGGTTTCGTGAAAGCGGTAATTCTTGCCGGTGGACTCGGTAGCAGAATGGGAAAACTTTGCGAATCAATACCGAAAGCATTAGTAAAAATATGTGATAAGCCAATTATCTTACATCAAATTGAAATTTTAAAAAGAGAGGGTATCAAGGAATTTATTTTAGTTACCGGACACCTTTCTGAAAAAATTGAAGAATTTTTAGGTGATGGTAAAGATTTTGGGGTGAACATTTCATATTACTGTGAGGATAAGCCGTTAGGTACAGGAGGAGCTTTATTTAGAATAGATCTAAAAGAAGACTTTTTGTTTTGTAACGGAGATTTGGTCTTTGATGTTGATTTATCATCTATGATTGAATTTCATAAAAAAAACAAAGCACTTATTACTCTTTTTGTACATCCTAATAACCATCCGCAGGACAGTACATCTTTTGAAATCGATCAAAAGGGAAAGGTGATTGGTTTTTATAAGAAAAACGAAAAACCTACATATTATCCTAATTTGTGCAATGCAGGCATACAAATTGTTTCGCACACACTTTTCAATAAAAAGGTAGTTGGCGAAAAAATAGATTTTGATACAGAGGTTCTTACTGAAGCAATTATGACAGAAAAAGTGTATGCTTATAAATCTCCGGAATATGTTCGTGATGCCGGAACACCTGAACGTGTCAGTGAAATTGAAAAAGATTTATTTTCAGGTGTCGTTTCACGAAAGAATATTCGGCAATTACAAAAGGCGATTTTTCTTGATCGTGACGGAACAATAAATGTACATAAAGGGTATATTTGTACACCTGAACAAATTGAACTTATAGACGGAGTTGCAGAAGCGATCGTTGATTTTCACAGGCTTGGATATTTGGTTATTATTATAACTAACCAACCTGTGATATCAAGGGGAATATGTACTTACAAACAATTAAAAAATGTACATTCTTATTTAGAATCTTTGTTATCAAAAAAAGGAGCGTACGTTGACAGCATTTATTTTTGTCCCCATCATCCTGATAGCGGTTTTGAGGGTGAAATTGAGTCATTAAAGATAGCTTGCAATTGCAGAAAACCGAAGCCGGGTTTGATTTTTGAAGCACAGAAGGACTTCAACATCGATTTGTCAAAATCGTTTATGGTTGGTGATAGCGCTGTTGATGTTGAAGCTGCTAAGGCTGCCGGTTGTACGCCTGTACTTTTGAGTCAATCGGAAGATAATAGTGATGTTATGTGCTGTAAAAACTTGTTCGATTTTTCTCAAGGTTTAAAAGATAAATTCAATTAATCCGGAAGGGCAAATTAAAAATATCAGATGTTTAAGTGAGTCGTTTGTTGTTCAATACAGAAAGGATAAAATATGTATATTTTAGGCGTTGATATAGGCGGTACGAAAAGTTCGGTTGTTACTGCTGAATATACTGCCGGAAAAATTGCTCTTATAAAGAAGGAAAAATGCAATACTGATTTAAGTGTATCTCCTGAAGAAATGATAAAACGGCTGTTTGTACTTGCTGACGGTATACTTGAAAAAGCCCCCGATGCTATCGGCATTTCCTGCGGAGGTCCACTTGACTCAAAAAAAGGTATTATAATGAGTCCTCCTAATCTGCCGGGTTGGGACAACGTGGAAATTGTAAAGCTTTTTGAGCAATATTTTGGCGTAAAAACCAAGCTGCAGAATGATGCTAACGCTTGTGCAATGGCAGAATGGAGATTCGGTGCAGGTAAGGGTTGTGAAAATATGATTTTTCTTACATTCGGCACGGGTCTTGGTGCAGGGCTTATTCTTGACGGAAAACTATACAGAGGAACTAATGATAACGCTGGAGAAGTTGGCCATATTCGGCTTGACCGCTTTGGCCCCGTCGGATACGGCAAGTGTGGTTCATTTGAAGGGTTCTGCAGTGGCGGCGGAATTGCACAATTGGGTTTGTTGAAAGCTCTCGAAAAAGAGCGGACAGGGACATATCCCGCATTTTTCAAAAAGGGTATGACAGAAAAAGATATAACGGCAAAATCTATAGCAGAAGCGGCTGATGCCGGTGATGAAACAGCACTTGAGGTTTATAGGCTTTGCGGTGAATATCTTGGACGCGGACTCTCTATTCTTATTGATATTCTTGATCCCCAGGTAATAGTTATTGGCAGTGTTTTTTTACATTCTAAGCATTTGCTTTTGGAAAGCATGAAGGAAATGATAGAAAAGGAGGCCTTGCCGATTTCAGCAAAATGCTGCAAGGTTGTATCTGCTGCTCTCGGGGAAAATATCGGTGATTATGCGGCTGTAGCCACAGCTTTGGAGATTTGATATGTTAAATGAATTGATAAAAAGATATCCTGTTTTAAAACAAATTAAAGGGGACTTAGAAAGGGCATTAAACGAAATAATAACCTGTTACGAAAAAGGCGGTAAGCTGCTTATGTGCGGTAATGGCGGAAGTGCTGCTGACTGTGAGCATATTGCCGGTGAGCTAATGAAAGGCTTTTTAAAAGACCGACATATCAGCAAAGAAAAAAGAGCAAAGATGAAAGCGATGGAGCCGTTTATTGAGGATGATATTCTCTCAAAGCTTCAATGTGGTTTGCCTGCAGTTTCGTTACCGTCAATGCTCGCATTAAATTCAGCTTTCTGTAATGATGTTGACCCTGAATTGATTTATGCGCAGTCGATTATGGCTTTGGGTAATAAAGGTGATATTTTAATTGCAATCAGCACTTCGGGTAATTCAAAAAACCTTTGTGCTGCTGTAAAGGTTGCCAAGGCTTTGGAAATAGGCGTAATTGGCCTTACGGGAAAAGGTGGTGGTAAGCTTAAAGAACTTGCAGATATTTGCATTTGTGCTCCGGAAGAAGAAACATTTAAAATTCAGGAACTTCATATGCCCATATACCACTATCTTTGCGCAGAAACAGAAGCACATTTTTTTAATCAAGAAAGTTGAATTTTAAAATACACATTTTACTGCTTATAAGCTCTCGTTTTATTTATATCGTTAAAATGTCTGAATGGCATAGGCGTGGTCAGGCGTTTGAACCGCTCCGTTTTCACTCAAAAAAGACAGTCTGCGGACTGCCTTTTTATCCAATCCGCAGGATTGTTTTGTAATCGACGTAAGGCGTAAGTAATCAGCTAAGCTGTATGTCATCACCGGAGATGTATTTTCTGCTGATTGATTACATACACATCTTCGGTGTAATTACATTCTCCCTTATGACGGATTACACTTACGGCTTTGCCGTGATTTTGCCCGCTTTCAGAGCGGGCGTTTTTTGTTGCCGCAAATTGCAACAAATGCAAGTGCCGCTTGACAAACTGCAAAGCAGGCTGTGCTTGCTTTTTAGGGCAAAATGAGATATTATAGTTCCAAAGAAAGGGGTGCTGATATTTTATGACTATTGGTGAAAGATTACAACAATTAAGAAAAGAAAAACAAATGTCTCAGGAAGAACTTGGTAATCTGCTTCTTGTCAGCAGACAGACTCCTTGGAGGCTCAACTCGGCTTTGAATTTCCGCAGGCGGCAGGAATGAATTATAATATATCAAGTGATACTTCCGGCGGTCAACTGACTCTTGCAACAATGAGCTTTGAAGAGTCAACAGCGAATGATTTTGAAGAGTTTATGCAGAACGATCACAGATGGATAAAGGGAAGCAATAAAGATTTTGCAAAAGTCATCCCCGAAAACATAGCTACCTTTCCCACTGACTATTTTTTGCTTTATAATACAACAACATCTGAGTTTGGAAAAATTCCGGAAAATGACGGTCAATATCAATTGATATATGTTGCCTACAACTCTGAATTAAATGTAGTGTATGTATGTGAATATCAATTTGTTGTTTGATTTTATAAAAAAAGGCTCCTCGTAGCCGAAGCCACGGGGAGCCTTTTATCTTTCAGGCCGCCTTATAAATACCCACCATAAACCATTCCGCATCAACTAAACATCCTTTAAACTTATTCCCTCAGCAATCACTTCAAACCTTACAAAATCTTAAGATTCCCGCCATTGAAAATTATGTACCGAATATGTATAATATAGAATATAAAACGAACGGAGAAAAACTATGAATGTTAAAATATTAATAAAGTGCCTTTCTTTGCAGTTTGACCCGAAAAAATATGAGATGTTTGTAAAAAAGCTTGATTATAAAAAACTGCTCGGTGAAGAGCCGGTTGAAATCAGTGATAAATGTTATCTTGATAACGGAGCTTTAGCTGAAACCGCTTTGGAGCATACCTGTAAATACTTTGAGCTTCACCGCAAGCTGAATGAAAGGTATATGCTTTCTGCGGTTGCCGGGGATGACAGCGATTTTAAAAAAGCTGTTCGGCTTCTTAACTGGCTTACTGAAAACACCTTTTATAACGGAGCTATGCTTCGTTACATAACAGACAATACAATTGAAATTCTTGATTATGCATTCGGAAAAAACTTCAGAAATGCAATCAACTGCAGATTGAAGGCAATTTCATTTGCGGATTGCCTTGTCGCTGCAGGGATTAAGGCGTACCCTGTATGTATGCAATCAACCGGGTTTAAAAATTGTCATTTCACTTGCAGAGTATATATAAGTGAGCTTGATAAATGGTGCATTTTTGACCCGTCCTTTGGTTGTTGGTTTGCTGACAAAAGCGGAAACCCGTTGGATATTTTTGAAATGAGAGAAATGTTTTTACAGGACGAAGAGCCTGCCGTTATAGGATATAGTTTTAACGGCACGGAAGGATGCTTGGATGAATATATGAACGGTTTTCTTAAATTATGTATTTCAAATCTTTCAACCTGGTGTGATAATTCTATGGACAGAAGAAATACAAAGAAATTACCTGAAAAGAAAAGGTTTAATGCAAAGCTACCGAACAGATGAACTAACCCCAAGGCGGTGAAACAATGAAAACGAAAATTCTCATAGTTGAGGACGATATGTACCTTCGCGAGGGCCTGGAGGAGCTTCTGACAAAGGAAGGCTATGAGCCTGCCTGCGCGAAAAACTGTGCCGAGGCAAGGGCCCTTTTCAAAGAGGTGGCCTTCGACCTTGTTATCCTTGACGTAATGCTTCCCGACGGCAACGGCCTCGACCTTTGCGGCTTTATCCGCTCCACTGGCACCGATGTGCCAATCCTGTTCCTTACCGCTTGCGATGAGGAGTTTCAGATTGTCCGTGGCCTTGACGCCGGTGCGGATGATTATGTTACCAAGCCCTTCAGGCTTCTCGAGCTTCTTTCCCGTATCCGTGCTCTTTTGCGCCGCAAGAGTGCAAGCACAACCTACCAGTTCGGCGATATTATACTTGATACGGCAAATATGACAGTAAAAAAAGGCGGAGAAAATCTTTTTCTCACACCTACGGAATATCAGATTTTATCTGCCCTTATTCAGAACAGCGGTGTTATCGTTACCCGTTCCTTGCTTCTGCAGCGGATTTGGGACAGCGACGGTAATTTTATTGACGATAACACTCTTTCGGTGCACATCAGCCGCCTGCGTGACAAAATAGGCGCACAGCACATTGCAACCGTACGCGGCACCGGCTACAGATGGGAGGAGTAGGATGAAAAACGCACTTCTTGTTGCTGCACTGTTTATTTTAGCTGCGGTCTGTGTCTTTTTGCTTGCACTTCATATCATAAACAAAAAGAAAATACGTGCATTGACACAGAGCATAGATAAATTTATCAAAGACGGCTCTCTCACTGAGCTTGCCGCCTCTGACGGCGATATAGCTCATCTGCAGACCAATATCTGTGAGCTTGAAGCAAGACTCATTCAGGAGCGTGAGTACACCAAGCTTGAAGCCAAGAATAACACAGAGTTTATCTCGGATATTTCGCATCAGCTTAAAACGCCCCTTGCAGGCCTTCGCCTTTATTGTGAGATGCGGCATAATACCTCGCCCGACAGTCACACCGAAAAGGAGCTTGCCCTTATAAGCAAAATGGAAAAGCTTATCTGCAACGTGCTCAAGCTTGAAAAAATCCGCAGTGATACCTATGTGATGAGCTTTGAAGAAACAGAGCTTTCAGACCTTTTGCTTGACCTTAAAACAGAGTTTTCCGCTCTCTTTCCGATGAAAAGTATTGCAGTTAAGGGTGGCGGTATTCTTCGTACAGACAAAGCCTGGCTTCGTGAGGCATTGGGTAACGTTATCAAAAACGCCTGCGAGCATACAAAAGCTGACGGCAGGGTTGATATTATCATTGAAGAAGCGGAAAGGTCCGTAAGCGTTATAATTGAAGATAACGGCGGCGGTGTGGCAGAGGAGGAGCTTTCTATGCTTTTTCGCAGATTTCACCGCAGTCAGAACGCATCACCGGACAGTGCAGGCATTGGTCTTTCCATAACCAAGGCAATAGTGGAAAAGCACCACGGAACTATCACAGCGGAGAACAGCGAAAAGGGTCTTCGTGTGGCTATGTGCTTTCCTATAATTGATGCTAACTTAAAGCTTTGAGGAAAAAAAGAAAGCACTTGACATTACTGGCCAAGTGCTGTATAATATAGTCGAGAGGTAACCGTTCAAAGCGGTTGGCCAATGTGGTTATTTATATTTGAACAAACAACCGTCACTTGGCAGAGTGGCGGTTGTTGCATTTAATCCTAATGGTAACTGTATATTTGAATATATGTACCGTAATGATTATAGGCATACATAACACCTCCTTCCGGAAGTGATGTACCAACCGCCTTACATCGCCTCTTGACTACGCAACGATTATATCACATTATAATATTTTGTCAATATTTGTTGTTTACCGTAATTAAATATGTTTTCCGAATCGGGCACAGTTAGAGATACATTTTTACCTGTGCCCGATTTTCTTATCTTACGAAATCTTAAGGTAAAAGTCACCTAATCGTAAGGTTGACCGTGTATTATAGACTCATCAAAACAAAAGGAGTGTCATTATGAACATTATAGAATGTAAAAACCTCACAAAAGAATACTTAAGCGGCGAAAATGTTGTCAAGGCTGTTGACAATGTAACCGTTAACTTTGAAAAGGGCGAGTTCTGTGCCATTACGGGTCCCTCGGGCTCGGGTAAGTCAACCTTCCTTCACGTGCTCTCGTCACTTGAAAACCCCACAAGCGGCCACGTTTATTACGGCGGAAAGTCGTTTTCCTCCTACAACGACAATCAGCTTTCTATTCTTCGTCGCCGTCGCTTCGGCTTTGTTTTTCAGGCCTACAACCTTGTTCAGGAGCTGACGGGCTACGAGAATATTCTGCTTCCCGTTATGCTTGACGGTAAAAAGCCCGACGAGGAGTATCTTAACAAGGTTATTGATATGCTCGGCATCCGTGACCGCTTAGAGCATCTTCCCTCTGCACTTTCGGGCGGTCAGCAGCAGAGAATTGCCATCGCAAGAGCCCTTGCCAACAGACCCGCCATCCTTTTTGCCGATGAGCCTACGGGTAACCTTGACGGCAAGAGTGGCCGTGAGGTGCTGTCACTTCTTAAATATGTCAGTAAGCAGCTTGGCGTTACCCTTATTCTTGTAACCCACGACCTGCACGTTGCAGAGCAGGCGGAGAGAATTCTTACCATTGAGGACGGCAGGATAGTGGGGGACACAAGGCCTGTCAAGGATATATAAAGCGGTGAGCGGGTGAACAGCAATGAACAAAAAACTCACGGTTAATACCCTTGCCTTAGGCAATCTGCGGCAGAGGAAAAAGCAGTATACCCTTATGATTATCGGTATCATTCTTGCAATGATTTTCGCGTCGGGTGTTCCCTTTTTTATCTCCTGCATGAATTCATCACAGCTTGAAACAAGGCAGAGAAGGCAGGGTAAGCAGGATTATATTGTAGTAAACGCACAGAAATATGACCTTGATTCAATGGCCGCTCAGGGTTATGTTGACGAGGTAGGCTACTGTCATACGCTTTTTTATGCGTGGAATGAAAAGGCAGACCTTGATGACGGCACAATGATTGGCTGGCTTGATGAAAAAGCACAGGAGCTTTACTATTTGCACACTGTTGAAGGCAGAATGCCCGAAAAAGAGGGCGAAATTGCCTTTGAAAAAAGTGCCCTTACACGAATGAAGCTTGACAAAACCGTCGGCGACAAAATCAAGCTCAAAGCACTTTCTTGCAACGCAGGTGATTTTTTACCCGACACAATTGAAAAAGAATACACTATTGTAGGCATTTTAGGCGATAAAAAATCAAACCTTGAGCATCTGCAGAGTTCTTATCTGCAAAAGGCCGCCTTACTGCCCGCTGCCTTTGTTGTAAAAAACAGTCAGACAGAGCTTGGCGGCAAAGAGGCCCTTGTTGCCTTTGTCAATCCGGATTATACAGATATACAGTATAATCTTTTTTGGGAAAATATTCCCTATGATGACAAAATGCAGACAAATGAAATTTTTTCCGTCAGCGTTGGCGATGACTATTCAAACATTGCAAACAACACCTTTACCTTAAGCTTTCTTTCGGTGCTGGTTGCCTTCCTTTCCTGCTTCGGCATAGTAAACACTTTTAACACCAACCTTAAGGAGCGTAAAGCTCAGGTGGGTATGCTCAAGGCTGTAGGTGCAACAAGAAGGCAGATTATCAATATTTTCGGCAGAGAGGCATTTATTATCTGCTTGCTTTCTGCGCCGCTGAGTGTTGCAGCTTCTTACGGCGGTGTAAAGCTTTTTGCAAGGCTGATGGGTGAAAACTTTGTTTTTAAGCCCGATATAGCCGTGCTTTTAATCGGTGCACTTTTCGGCATAATCTGCGTTATGCTTTCGGCTCTTATTCCTCTTTGGAGCATTTCAAAGCTGCCGCCTATGCAGGCAATAAGGGATATTGAGCTTATGCGTAAGATGAAGAACAAGAAGATTAAAAGTCAGAAGCAGTTCAACGTTTCCCGTCTGCTTGCAAAAAGAAAGCTGACCTTTTCAAAGGGCAGACAGGTGAGTGTATGCGTTATTATCTGCCTTTCGATAGTTGTCTGCTGCATTTCAATGTCCTTTCTTTTTACAACATTAGAAGAAACCGACAGCTTTTACGCTTCCGACTATGAAATTGCACACCACGGCTCAGCAGGCGCTGCAAACACCTTTATAAATTACAAGGACACAAATTCGCCGATTACGGAGAATGATATTTACGGAATTTACGATTTGCCTCAGGTGGCCAATGTTTACGGTCAGAAGAGTATCAGAGTAAACCTTGTTTTTAAAGACGGCAATGTGCCCGAATATCTTCAGATTAACGAATATATGCAGTATGCAGGTATAAGCTCACGCTATATTGATGCCAACGATGTTCTGTATAGCCGGGCAATGGAGGAATATGAGTCGGGTGCCGGCGGATTTAATTTACCCGAGGAAATTGAGCTTACCTGTGAAAATATCAAAGAGGTTATGCAGGCAGAGCCTAACCCTAATTATACCTACACAAAGCAGGTTGCGGGCTTTGCCGATGAGGAGCTTTTTAACACGGGTCTTACTGCAAAAAGCGCAAAAATTTTAACCTTTACCGAAAATGAAATAATTGACGGTAAAATCAATTACGAAAAGCTTAACAAGGGCGAAGAGGTAATTGTTTACGCTCCCGAAAAAATCGGCTATTCCTATGAGAAAACAAGTGGCGGCGGCTACAGCAGCGGCCTTTACAACCTTTCGCGCGATGTGGGTACGGACAGCTTAAGGGATAATGAAATGCGTAACGAGAATGTTTATGCCACCGCCGAAAGTCCCTTCAAGGTCGGCGACACCCTTACAATTTCAATAATTTCCTCTGATGCCGCAGGTAACATCACAAGAGAAGACCGTGATGTTAAAATCGGTGCAATAGTCGGCAAAAATACTCTCTCGGGTAATTTCAACATCTACACCACAACAGAAGGCCTTAGCACCTTCAAATCAAAGTTTGACTACTTCAAGCTTGATGTTGAATTAAAGGAAGAATGTACTGCTGAAATTGATGAAGTAATGCAGTCAGAGCTTTCGGCTTTATTCCCGGGCAAAAATATCGGCTCAGCCTTTGCCTTTAATGAGGGTCAGGAGGAGGACTTGCGCACAACGGTTGTTTCAATAGCTTCTCTTATCCTTGTTATGCTTGCGGTATGCATTTCGCTTATCAATAATTCAATCAGCGCACAAATCCGTGAGGGTAAGCGTTCAATAGGTACACTGCGTGCCGTGGGTGCTTCTGAAAAGGAGCTTGTGCTTTCCTATGTAATGCAGATAGCAACCGTGCTTATTTGGGGCTTACTGTCGGGTACGGTGATTTATATTTTGTCTTACCGATTTATCGGTAAAATCGTTATAGGTGAATACTGGCCCGTTGTTATATGGCCCGCATTTTTAGTCTTCGGTATAATTGCTCTTTGCTGTTATATCAACCTGAAAGCAAAAATCAAAGCAGTTACAAAATACAGCATAGTCGAAAACATCAGAGAACTGGGGTGAGGTAATGAAACAGAAAAGAAAACTTACAATTAACACCCTTGCCATGGGTAATCTTAAACAGCGTAAAAAGCAATACAGTATCCTCATTATAGGCATTGTGCTTGCAATGGTTTTCGCGTCGGGAATTCCGTTTTTCATTTCCTGCCTGCAGACCTCCAACGAGGAAACAAACGACAGACTTTTCGGCAGGCAGGAGGATATATTTGTAAAAGCCACCGACGTTGATTTTGAAAAGCTGAAATCTGACGGCTTTGTAGAAGAATACTCCCTTGCCCACACAATAGGCTTTGCCTATAAGGACGAGGAAACAAAGGATGTGGGCACCGCCGTTGCCTGGCTTGAGGATAAAGCGGTTGAGATGTACTATCCCTTCCTTCATGAGGGCAGACTGCCCGAAAAAGAAGGCGAAATAGCCGTAGAAAGGGCAACTCTTATGCAGCTGGGCCTTGAAAGCACTCAGCTTGGAGAGGAGCTTACCCTTAACCTAAAAATCCCCGACGGCAAGGGCTTTTCGGAAAAAACAGAAAAGCGCACCTACACTCTTGTAGGTATTGCCTATAACAAAAAAGCAAAGGTAATGGAGTCTCAGACCCCCGCAACAAAGGATTATATGCCCTCTGCCTATGTTTACAAGGGCGAGCAGACAGCCGTTGGCGGCAAGGAGCTGCTTGTGGGCTTTGTCAACACCGGCAGCGGCAGATATCAGGGGCTTGAATGGAGTGAGCAAAAGCTTACCGAATATTATGAGCTTACAGAGCAATATCACACTGTGACAACGGGCTACCGTGAGGAAAGTAACGGCACAAGCGGCACGGATATATGGAATTCAATGTTATACAGCACTGGCTTTGCAATTATTCTCACCCTTGTTTCCTGCCTTGCCATTGTCAACGCCTTTGCAAACAATCTGCGTCAGAGAAAAAGGCAGATAGGTATGCTGCGGGCCGTTGGTGCAACAAAACGGCAGATTATAACAATCTATGCCCGTGAGGCTTTGATTATAAGCCTTATCTGTGCACCCGTCAGCGTTTTAATCTCTTATTACGGCGTTAAGCTTATAACAGGGCTTATCGGTGATGACCTTGTGTTTTTACCCAGGCTGTGGATTCTTTTTGCCGGTGCGGCTTTAGGTGTTATTGTTGTAATGTGTGCGGCTGTTATTCCTCTTATACCCATTTCAAAAAGCTCACCTATGCAGGCAATCCGCAATGTGGATTATACAAGAAAGCTCAGAAGAAAGAAAATCCGCTCACAAAAGAGCTTCAATGTATCTTCACTTCTTGCAAAAAGAAACATTACCCTTGCCCGTTCAAGGCAGGTTGTTGTAAGCGTCATTCTTGCAATTACAATCGTATGCTCCTGCCTCGGCTTTTCGGCACTCGGCCATGAGCTTGACCAGGCGGATTACGATAAATACGAATACGACCTTTATGACGATGCCAATTTTGAAAGTGAGTTTGTAAATAACTCCCTTGATTACAGAGGCTATACCGATAACGATATTTCGGAAATTATGTCAACGGGCTATTTTGAAGAAATGCTTGCGGTAAAAAGCTGTCAGGCAAATATTCTCACCGATGAATTTACCGATTATGAGCTTTTGATGTCAACAAAAGAAGACGGCATGAACAGTATTTACGACTGTGTTGACGATGAGCGTGTTCTCACAAAAGAAAACTACAGAAAAGAGCTTACCAAAAAATTCAGTAAAGACTATCTCAGCATTAAAAAAAGCTACGGCTATAACTCGCTTATTCTCAGTTCAACCTTTGTCAGCGTTAACGACGAGCTGTTTGAAGGTATGAGGGCAGATGTTGTTGAGGGTGGAATTAACCTTGATAAGCTTAACAGCGGCGAAGAGATTGTTCTCATTGCGCCCGAAAAAATAGGCTTTTATTTTCACGATTACGGAGAGCATGGCACCTACCTTGAATACAGCTATATTTCCGAATCAAGGCCGGCAAGAAAGGATGTTGAATATATCGAAATTCAGGAGCGCAGCTACAAGGTGGGTGACGAAATAGAAATCAGCATAATAAGCTCGTCAATGCAGGATAAAAAGCAGTTTGTAAAAACTGACCGCAAGGTTAAAATCGGTGCAATCTTAAACGGTGACCCGAGCAACATCGGCCGGCAGTTTCCTTGGATTGACGGCATCGGTATACTTACAACCAACAGTGCAAGCCGTTATTTTGCCCCCGAGGTTGACTATAACGGCCTTTATCTTAAGGCAAAGGGTGAGCTTGACGACGAATTAAACAGCATAATTGCCCCTTACCTTGAAAATGTCAGCCTTTCTATTCCTCAGGGCCGTTTGCGTAACAACTATGAGTTTTCAAGGGATAATGAAAACGGTGTAAGAGTGATTATTCTGGGCTTTGTGTGCATTATCGGCCTTTTCCTTGCAATCTGCGGCTGTGTTGTAAACAACGCTCTTACCGCAAGAATCCGTGAGGGTAAAAGAGATATAGGTACTCTGCGTGCCGTCGGTGCCGACCTTAAGGTGCTTTCCTCGTCTTACATAAGGCAAGTGCTTGTAATTTTCGGCTACGGCTACGGCATAGGCTTTACCGTTTACATTGCAGGCTATTGGATTTTTGACCTGCTTAACAGAATTCTTGAGTGGGATAAGCAGATGTTTGAGTTCAGAATTGTTGAAACAATACTGATGTGCGGTGTACTTTTCCTTGTCTGCTCGCTGAATCTTATTATCAAAATCCGCCGGGAAATGAAGCACAGTATAGTTGAAAACATAAGAGAGCTGTAAAGGAGCTGAAAACAATGAAAAAAATCTTATCCTTGCTTATAATGCTTGTGCTTTCGGTAACTCCTTTTTCCGCTTGGGCAAATGATGAGGAGCCGGATGTGCCTCAGCAAGCGGCCTCTGTAACAGAAAAAGCGGAAGAAGCAGAAGAAAACGAAGCTGAGCCTTCCGCAACCGAGGAGCCCACTACTGAGGATAACTCAACACCGAGGTTTATGGTTACATCTTATGAGCTCAGCGGAAAGAGCCTTACCCCGGGAAAGCCGGCAGAGCTTTCAATAACCTTTGACAATTACAGCTACACCAAGTCTCTGCACAATATGAAATTTGAAATCAACGACCCCAGCGGTGACATTCTCACAACGGGAATGCCGACAAAATATGTAAGCTATGTGCCGGCATACGGCAGCTACACCTGGGTAATTGAGCTTACGGCAATCAACACGGCATCAATCGGTCAGCACGACCTGCAGGTGAGTGTGGAGTTTGAGGACGAAAAATTCAACTCCTACTCGTCAGGTGATACGGTGAGGATTGATGTCAAGCAGAGCGTGGATTTATCCTACAGCGGTGCAATTTTGCCCAAAAAGGTAATTCAGGGCGATACACACACCGTAACCGTTGACCTTATGAACACGGGTAAGAGCACCCTTTACAACTGCACTCTTGATTTCAATATTGAGGGTATGCAGTCGGGCGGCAGTGTGTTTGTGGGCAACATTGAGCCTGCAACTAATGCACAGGGCTCGGCTAATTTGAGGGTTGACAGTGATGCCCTCGGTGAGGCTACGGGTAAAATTACCATAACCTACGAGGATGACTACGGCAAAAAATATAAGAAAACTGCCGAGGTCAGCACGGTCATCGAAGAAAAGGTTGAGCAGGTCGCCACCGCAACCGAAGAACAGGAGGAGAAGAAAAATCCTCTCTGGTGGCTCTTCATTCTTATAGGTCTTGCCGTCGGCGGAGCTCTCGGCTTCGGTATTCCCTGGCTTATCAATGATAAAAAGCAGAGAAAAGAGGACGATTTGAGACTGTAGGGTGCTGATGTAATCCGAATAAAGCAGATATATTTCAGGCTGTGCTTTCAGCATTGGATATGTCTGCTTTTTCTTATTTATTTTTATTGATATATTTTGCGAAGTACTGTATAATATTTCCCGTAAATAATATTGACGGGAGGAATTATATGAAAAAATCAAAAGCAGTACGGCTTACAGCCTTGTGCCTTGCAGTTATTCTGTGTCCTGCAGTAGCTTACGGCGGACTTTACGCGGCAATGTATGTATCGGGCTTTTTGCAGCTTAGTAAAAACATTCAGTATCAGAACGGGCACCTGGAATACCTTGAAAATGAATATTATACGCAGTCGTATACCCCTTGTGACGAACAGCAGTTTGCGGCTTTCGATATTGAAAAAGCAATGGAGCAGGGTGTAAAAATCAACGAAATAGCCGTTATCGGTACCCATAACAGCTATCAGCTGCTTGCAACATCTCAGAAGCGTGCGCTTGAATATGTACGACGCTTTCTGTCGTCGGGTGAAAAGGGCGGTAATGCGGATTTTGAAATGGACACATTCACCGAACAGCTTGAGCGCGGTGTAAGAAACCTTGAAATTGATGTTGAAACCGTGGATGACGGTGAAAGCGTTAGCTTTATCGTAACGCATAATCCTCTGACAGATAATGTTTCAAGTGCATATGATTTTGCAAAGGGTCTTGAGGAAATTGCTCTCTGGTCCGATAATAACCCAGGTCATCTTCCCGTATATCTGCTTATTGAGCCTAAGGGCAAGGTGCCTGAAATAAACAATATGAAAAGCTTTACGCTTGAATATGCCCTTGAGCTTGACGAAGCCTTGAAAGCAGTTTTAGGCGATAAATTGCTTATGCCGGAAGGTGCAATGGAAAAATATGACAGCCTTGAGCAAATGCGTAAAAACGATTCCTGGCCCAGCTTGAAGGAAGCGGCGGGAAAAATTATTGTTCTGCTTCATCCCTGCGATGTTACTCAGCAGTACATAGACACAGATGCCTCACTGTCCTCTCAGGCAATGTTTCCTATGCTGCGTTTTGAGGATATTGATAAAAGCTATGCATCCTTTATCCTTGATAATGAGCCCGAAACAGCAACGGAAAACAATAAAAAGACCGTTGATGAGCAAAACCTTATGGTGAGAAGCCGTGCGGATAATTACCCGGATTTCAGCGATGAAAAATACGCTTTTGCCGATAACTGCGGCTCACACATTATTACAACGGACTATCCTCCGCGCTCAGTGAGAGCAGGGGAGCACACCTACACCTTTGGCGGCTATACGGTAAAGCTGCTTAAGTGAAATATGCGGTCAGCTTTTTGCTTTGTTGTTGAAAAAGCTCTGATATTATGCTATAATTTCCCGAAAAGGAGGAATGATTTATGTTTACGTTTATCAAAATGGTTTCTGCGGTTACAGCCTTTGTTATGTCAATGCTTCCGCTTTCTGCAAGCCCTGCACAGCAAAAGTGCAAGCCCGAGTTTACGGGCACCTTCATTCAGTCCTGGATGACCTGTGTGTGGGATGATGAAAGATGGGCAGAGGAAGCGGCAAATATGAAAAAAGCCGGTATAGAGTATCTTGTGCTTCAGTCTCTTGCAGATAAGGCCTACAAAAAGGACGGCGGAGAGTGGAAGGTTTATTATGATACCGATGTTGACGCTCTTAAGGATGCGACCTTTATGGGCGATTGTCTTGAGCCTGCACTCAAGGCCTGTCAGGATGCAGGCATCAAGGTTTTTGTCGGCCTTTCAATGTTTGACGATTTCTGGAGCGAGGCGGGCATAGGCTCACTTTATCAGGATGTTTGCCGCGTAGCCGGCGATATGATGGAGGATATATACAACAAATACGGTGAAAAGTATAAGGACAGCCTTTACGGCTGGTATTACACTCCCGAAATCAGCAACGGCTTTCTCTGTCAGCTTACCCTGGACGGAATAATAAAGGGCATAAATCATATAATTGACAGAATCAATGAGGTTGACGCTTCAAAGCCTCTGCTTATGAGCCCCTTCTATTCGGAATATATCGCAACGGGACCCATTACCACCCTTTGCAGCTATGTGAGATTTTTCAGCAAGGTGCATTTCAGAGATGGTGACATTTTTGCGCCCCAGGATGCAATAGGTGCAAAATGGACAAGGGAAAAGAGCCTTGAAATGACCTGGAAAATTTACAAGGCGGCCTTTGATACCTGCAAGGCAGACATAAAGCTCTGGGCAAACTGTGAAAACTTTGACGGTGCCATTGCAAGCGAAACCCTCGGCGGTGCGCTTTCACCCAAAATCACGGAGTATAAATCCAACATTACCGCAACCCTTGACCGCTTTACCCGTCAGATGGATATTGCCTCAAGGTATGCCGAAAGCATTATAACCTTCTCCTATAATCACTACTACAGCCCCTCAAATGTAAACCCTGCTTTTATAAATACATATTACGACTATGTTGAAAACGGATACGTGCTTGAAAAAGAGGCACCCGAGGCTCCCGGAAATTTAAAGAAGCTTCAGACCGAAAAGGGCATTGAAATTTCCTGGGATGAGGCAGAGGACAATTTCGGCATTGCTTATTACCGCCTTGAAAAGGACGGCGAATTCCTTGCAAGAGTTGATAAGTATTACGGCACGGAAGTGAATTCCGTTACCGATGAAAACGGAAATTCAAGCAGTGTGTATACCATTGAAGCCGTTGATGCCGCAGGTAACAGCACGGGGAAAATCACCGTAAACTGAGCAAAGATATACGCTGAAAAAGCAAAAAGGGGGATACTTGCGTGAAATTTGACATTAAAGCCTTCACCGCAAAAATAATCTGTGAGGGCGCCGTTAACGATGCACACCTTGAAACCGATTTGAAGGAAAATGCCTTTGACCTTTATCTTACCGCAACGGCGGACAGACCGAAGTTCATTGAGCTTAAGTGGGATGTGCAGGCCGATGAAAACACCCTTGTTCTCGGCGATGCCTGGGAGAGAAGCTATGCCGACCTCGGCTTTGTCAGGCTTTGCGATAACAACCGCCCCATGCCCTGGTATTTTATTGCTACGGATAAGAAGACCTGCTTTTGTCTCGGTGTGAAAACCTGCTGTAATTCCTTTGTCAGCTTCCGCTTTGATAAAAGCGGCATATCTGCCCTTGTTGACGTAAGAAACGGCGGCAACGGAGTTCACCTTGACGGCAGAAAACTGTGTGTTGCAAGCTTTATCTGTGCCTTTTATGATAATGCAGAAACGATTGACAACCTTAAGGATTTCTGCAAAAAAATGAGCACGGGTGCTATACTTCCCGAAACGCGGGTTTACGGCGGCAATAACTGGTACTACGCCTACGGAAAAAGCAGCTATAAGCAGATTGTTGCCGATGCGGCTTTTCAGGCTGAGCTTTCCGAGGGCCTAGATAACAAGCCCTTTGAGGTTATTGACGATTGCTGGCAGCTCAACAGCTGTGCAGGGCCCTGGTATCCCAACAGAAAATTCAAGGATATTAAAAAGCTTGCCGATGAAATAAAGGAGCTTGGTGTAAGGCCCGGCATATGGGTGAGACTTCTCCGCAATAAGGACAGAAAAATCAAAAAGGCGTGGAAGCTTACAAGAAAGGGCGGCAGACAGTACCTCGACCCCACACATCCCGAGGCCAGAGAATATATAAAGGCCGACATTGAAAGAATAAAGGGCTGGGGCTATGAGCTTTTGAAGCACGATTTTACCACAGCTGACCTTTTCGGCCTTTACGGCGGTGATATGGGCGACAGAGTTACTAAAACCGAAGGTTGGCATTTTTACGATAAAACCAGAACCAATGCAGAAATTGTGCTTGACTTTTACCGCCTTATAAAGGAGACGGCAGGAGATATGCTTATAATCGGCTGTAACACTATATCCCATTTGTCTGTGGGCAATGTGCACATTTACCGCACCGGCGACGACACAAGCGGCCTTGAATGGAAGCGCACAAAGGAGATGGGCGTTAACACCCTTGCCTTCCGCCTTGCGCAGAATGAGGTCTTTTATATGTGCGATGCCGACTGCGTAGGTATAGTAGGGGATAAAATACCCTGGGAGAAAAACAGTCAGTGGCTTCATCTGCTTTCACACAGTAATACACCGCTTTTCGTTTCCTGCACGGATAAAATAAGCGAAAAAAAGAAATGCGACCTTCGCAAGGCATATATTGCCTTCAATCAGCCGCACAGCTTCAGACCCCTTGACATATACGAAAACAAAATGCCCCGTGAGTGGGAAATTGACGGCAGAACCGTGACTTATAATTGGTGATAAATCATTGACAAACGCAATTAAACTTGTTAAAATAAACCGTCCTACAAATTAAAAGAACGGAGAATAAAAAATGACCTATTTTTACAAAAAAGGCAACGAGGTTTTTGTGCCCGAAAAAATCAATCCCGACCTTGTAAGGCTTGCTTCGGCAGTTGTAAAAAGCTGCAAGCTCAATTTCAGGGTTCAGCTTAAAACAACCTCTCTCAACAATGCCGTTAAGGCAGGCAAAAGGGAGCAGATGCTTTCAATTATGCAAAAGTGTTTCATCAGCAACAAGGATATCTACGACCAGGATATGTCTCTTGCAGGCGTGACCGTCAGCGAGGTTGAGGACAGCTTTTTTGATGACAAGGACGATGAATTTATCAAGGCACAGCTTAAGGTGCTTGTTGACTTTGCAATGATTAACACTGTTATTGAGTCAAATATGATGTCACTTATGGTTGCAAGCTGTGAAAAGGTGCTCGGTGTTCCCATCAACAAAATCAAGTTTTTCACTAATCAGGAGGAAATTCTTGAAGAGCTTGAGGACGAAGAAGAAGCAGAATAATAAAAGCAAAACCGCAGAGGAAGATAAAAAATCAACCTCTGCGCTTTTATTTCTAAAAAAGTGATGACAAAACTGAAAAAGTGTGTTATACTTCTTAATAATTTGTAATTTTTCGGAGGATGCTGATGAAACAGTACATTTCCCGACTTAAAAGCGGGTGCAAAACGCCCGTTTACATACTGTGGTGGGTGCTGAGGCTTTGTATGCTTGCCGCCTTTGGTGCAAGCCTTGCATCAGATGCATTCACCCTTACATCAAGGCTTCACATTGCTTTTTGCTTTGTGGGTTCATTTATGTGGGAGCTTTCTCTTGCAATGCCGAAAAAAAGCCTTTTCCGTCTGTTGCCGTCGTCAATCCATACGGTGATAAACATAGGCCTTGCCGTTTCTGCGGTATTTGGTGTTTTCTTCAATCTGTATTACAGCTTCCGCTTTTTTGACCCGCTTATGCAGGCATTTTTCAGCTTTGTTGCTGTGCTTTACGGCTACGAGATAGCCTATGCAATGATAAAAAGGGAGCATTTTGCCGCTACAAAGGCTATGGTGTACTATGTTGCCTTCGGTATAGGCTTTATATGCTTTAACGTGTGGGAGCTGGGTGAATTCTTTTGTGACCAGCTTGCAGGTCACCTTACGGGTCAGGTCGGCAATGCTCAGTTCTGGTCGGTTGCCCTTGCAGAGGGAACTGACCGTGCAAAAAGCATTTTTCCGCCCCTTGTTTCCGCCCGTCAGCCGCTTATGGATATAATGGCAGACATTGTCATTCACACCGTGAGTGCCTTTGCGGCTCTGATTTTTATAAATCTCCGCCCTTACCGCTTAAGGGGAAAATACAAATACGATGCCGAATACGGCAACAACCTTACGGTAGTAAACGGAACGGACGGCCACAAAAGAATAAGCGGCTTTGTAAGGCGCCTCAAGTATAACTGCTCAACCCGCACCTATATTTTCTGGTGGATAATCAGACTTTGTATGGTCGGTCTGTTCATCAAGTCATTGTTTGATGAGCCCTTTAAGCCCGTTATTTCAGTTGAGATACTGATGAATCTCGGTGTTATGTTTGTGTGGGAATTGTGTATGCTGATGCCCAAATGGACGGTTTTTCAGTATATACAGCCCCTTATGCAGACGGCAATTATAGTTGTTGACTTTATAGCGGTAATCACGGCATATCTTTTCAATTTCTATTACGAGGTAAGGCTGTGGGATTCCTTTCTGCATTTCAGCTGCGGCTTAGGCCTTGTATTTTTAGGCTATGAGTTTTCCTGCGCACTTATCAAAAAGGAAAAGAAGACCGCCGCACAGTCAATGATTCTTCTTGCCTCGGCAGGCTTCAGCTTTATGTGTGCAACCCTGTGGGAGATTTTTGAATTCTCGGGCGACCAGATAATCGGCCTTGTAACGGGTGAGCTTGCAAATTCTCAGTTCTGGGACTATGCCAGACTTATCGGTACGGACAAAATCAAAACGATTTTTGAATACTTTGACCTTGGCAGATACCCGATTATGGACACAATGGGTGATATATTCCTTAATGTATCGGGCGCGCTTCTCGGCGCACTCGCGCTTAAGATTTATCCCTACCGTCACAAGGGTCCCTTCAAGCTTGATTTTGTAATACAAAAAAATAATGCTAACGAAAAAGCAGAGGTCTGACCTCTGCTTTTGTTGTTAGTGCTTGCCTTTTTATATGTAATTTTCGAGATTATAGTTTTTGATAAATCCGTCATATCCAACGATAATGTCAGTTACAGTGCTGAATCTTGTTGTGGCGTATGAACCATCGTTGCAATAAACCTTGCTCGAGTCGTTGGTGGGGTTAGGCTGACCCATATCTGAGAATCCAATATAATTAACACTGTTAGGTACAGCAAGACTTTTAATGTTTTCTAAAGCTCCTCCTGCAATATATTCTACACCATCACATAAAATAACGGTTTCCAGGTTTTTACAGTTACTGAAGGCATCGGCTCCAACATTCTTAACACTTCCTGGAATAACAACTAATATCATTTCATTCCCTGCAAAGGCGTTGTCTCTGATTTCTCCAACTCCGTTTCGAAGATAAAGCTCTTCAATGGCACAGTAAGAAAATGCACCTGCATCCACATAATCAACGGTACCTGGAACATCTGCACTCTTCAAGTTGGTAAAATAAAAAGCATTTCTTTCGATGATATCAAGACCTTCAGGAAGGTTAACACTTACTAAATGTGAGCTGTTAGCAAAAGCAGCTGTTTTAATAATCTTGAGTGTTGATGGTAACTCAGCTATTTCACAGCTGTTTAAATCTGCAAAAGCTTTATTACCTATAGATGTTATACCTTCTTCAATTTTAATATATTTAATATAGTCATTGAATTTTGTAAATGTGTCGGTAATTTCACCTGTGCCCGATACAGTAAGCACACCGTTGTCGTAGAGCTTATATGTTGTTGTTGCGCCGCAAGGGCCTTCGTTGATAACAGAGGCGGCACCTATAGAAGGAACCTGTAAAGTGTTGACTGTTGTAGGCAAAGTGGTTTCTAGTGTTGGTGAAGCGTTAATTGTTGTAGGTGAAGTAGTTGCTTCATTTTGTGGTGCAGCTGTTTCATTATTACTGCAAGCACAAAATGAAAAGCACATAATAACAGTTATTGTTAAAGTAAATATTCTTTTCATAAAAAATCCTTTCATTTTTACTTTCGTGTTGAAATTTGTTTTTTTCTGAACCTCCTTAAAAACAAAAAGTCTTGCTAACCAAAGTCCGCACACACGAAAAACTCAAACTTCGTTTAGCTTTCAACAACATTCTACACCACATTTAGTGTAAAGTCAATACATCAGATATAGTGTATTATAAAATTTAACTATCAGAAACATAAGGGGATAGTTAGGTGAAAAGTTACATCGAAATAATCCGTGATTTGCGTGAGGACAACGATAAAACACAGAAAGAGGTTGCTGAATATTTAGGCACAACTCAGCAGGTTTATTCCCGTTATGAAAAAGGAGAAAACGAAATACCAGTAAGACATATTATTGCCTTGTGTAAATATTATAATGTAACTGCAGATTTTATTTTAGGCCTTGAATAAAAACAACCGCATCCTTTCATAGGGTGCGGTTTAGTACATTCGGGTGCGGGGGTCCCGCCCACAATTATTCATTATTCATTAGAAAATCCGTTCTGCACAAATGAATAATGAATGATGAATAATGAAAAATGAATAATCCAAACGAAAATCCGCCCACATTCGTGAACGGATTTTCGTTTGGAGCTGATAACCGGATTTGAACCGGTGACCTCATCCTTACCAAGGATGCACTCTACCGACTGAGCTATATCAGCAAGCTATTTTTTAACAGCTCGTTGATTATACCTCATTTTACTTCACTTGTCAATATCAAAATCAAAAAAAGTTTCACCGAAAAAGTCGAAATTTACTTCCCTTACCCCGTATTCGCCCGTAACGGGGTCTTTTTTGCCGTAATCGCAGAAAATTACCCTCTTTTCACTGTAAAGGAGGGCTACATTGCGGCTTGCTCCTTTTTTTGCGGGATATTCAAGCGCAAGGCGGTGCTTAACCTTTTTAAGCCTGCTGTCCTTTATGAAAAGGCTTTTTGGTATAATGCCCGAATTGTTGCTCGCAAGGCGGTCAAAAATCATTCTGTCGCGAAGCTTAGCTCTGTTTACACCCTCAATGCCTGCGAGTATGCCGTAAAGAGCATCGGTGTAAGCGTCAAGGGGCAGGGCGGTGTCGGGCATGGCTTTGCCTGCAAAAGAAAAAAGCTCAAAGGGCGTAAGGCCCGTGCTTTCGAAAATATAGGTGAGAGTCCGTCTGAAGCGACCGCTGTTGTGAAGTCGGTCAAGCTCCTTTTCAGCAGTGTGCAGCAGCCTCAGAGCCTCGGCTGACATAGTCGGCGTGGAAATTATTTCATAGGGCGGCTCCTTTGAAAACTCGCACGGAAAGGCTGAAATGTTATCCCGTAATACTGAGCCGTGCAGAAGCTTGAGAAAGCCGAGCTGAAGCATATCTGCACCGAGAGTGTAGCACTCGTTGAAGCCGTCGGTAAAGCTTTGAAGCGTTTCACCGGGCAGACCTGCAATAAGGTCGGTATGTATGTGGCAGTTGCGAAGAGAAACAAGCTTTTTTATGTTTTCAAAAAGCCTTTTTTTGTCGCTCCTTCTTCCTATTTCCTCAAGGGTAGCATTGTTGAGGCTCTGTATGCCTATTTCAAACTGAAGGGCACCCTTCGGTGCACGGCCGACCTCGTCAATAAAGTCCTGCTTTAAAATATCGGCACTTATTTCAAAGTGAAAGCACACTCCGTCGGGGATTTTATCGCCGTAGCCTTCATTTATAAAGCGGAGTATTTTCACTGCACGTTCATTATCGCAGTTGAAGGTGCGGTCAACAAATTTTACGGTTTTTGTGCCCGAGCTTGCAAGCAGCAGAATTTCCTTTTTTGCCTGAGTAAGGCTTTTGAACTTCACCTTGCCGCATCTGCCCGAAAGGCAGTAGGCACAGTTGAAGGGGCAGCCGCGGCTTGTTTCAATGTAGGCTATTCTCCCGCCGAGAGCATCAAAATATTCCTCACAGTAGGGGGAAGGGTAGTCAAAGCTTTGGCCGATAGCTTCATTTTTTATTATAAGCCCCTTTTTGTCACGGAGGCTTACGCCGTCAATCGCCTTGGGTGAAAGGCCTTGCGAAAGGCAGTCGAGCAGCTGAGGGAGTATTATCTCACCCTCGCCCGAAAGCACAAGGTCAACAAAGCTGTATTTTTCAAGCGCGCTTCTGCAGTCGTATGCCACCTCGGGCCCGCCGAGAATTATAACCGTACGGGGACTTGCCTCTTTAATGCCTTTGCAAAGGGCAAGGGTCTTTTCTCTGTTCCATATATAAACAGAAAAGGTAACGGCGTCGGGCTTTTCCTCAAGAATTTTTTTCAGAAGCTCATCCTGCCTTGCGTTTACGGTGGATTCGAGCACCTTTAATTCCCCATTGTGCTTACAGTAGCTTTTGCAGGCGGTAAAAAGACACCACGGTGCAAGGGATGAATGTATATATTTTGAAGCAAGTGTGCAGATAAGTGTCTTCATACCGTTTCTCCTTTTGTTTTTTATCATTATATTTTATTTTGCAGTAAAAATCAACACTTTGAAATACACCCTTGACAAATGGAAAAATAAGGCTATAATATATTTTAGCACTCACGTTATGAGAGTGCTAAAACAAATAAATTTCAGGTTAGGAGTAATATCATGGCTAAAAAACAGTTTAAGGCAGAATCAAAAAAGCTCATGGATATGATGATTAACTCAATCTATACCCATAAGGATATTTTTTTAAGAGAGCTTATCTCAAATGCAAGCGACGCCCTTGATAAGCGTTACTATCACGCATTATCTGCGGGCGAAAGCGGCACCGCACGCGAGGGCTACACAATCAAAATTGATATAGATAAGGAAAACCGCACCCTCACCGTTACCGATAACGGCTGCGGTATGACCGCCGAAGAGCTTGAAAACAACCTCGGCACAATAGCAAAAAGCGGCTCGCTTGATTTCAAAACGGGTGTTGAAAAGGGCAGTGAGGTTGAAATTATCGGTCAGTTCGGTGTAGGCTTCTATTCAGCCTTTATGGTAAGCGACAAGGTTTCCGTGCTTTCAAGGGCACAGGGCAGTGATAAGGCTTACCTCTGGGAATCCTCGGGTGTTGACGGCTACACGGTTAAAGAGGCACAAAAGGACGAAGCCGGCACGGTAATCACTCTTCACATCAAGGCCGATACCGAGGAGGAAAGCTACGGTAAATATCTTGAGCAGTATACCGTGCAGGAAATTGTTTCAAAATATTCAGATTATATCCGTTACCCCATTATGCTCGATATGGAAAAAACTGAGCTCAAGGAGGGCACGGAAAACGAATATGAAACCGTAACCGAAGCAACTCAGCTCAACAGCATGGTGCCTCTCTGGAGAAAGAACAAGAACGAAATCACCGCTGAGGAATATTCTGAGTTCTACAAGGCAAAATTCTACGATTACGATGAACCCCTTAAAACGGTCCACTCCAAAACAGAGGGTCAGGTTTCCTATGATGCACTTCTCTTTATCCCGAAGCATCCTCCCTTTGACTATTACACAAAGGATTTCAAAAAGGGACTTTCACTTTATACAAACGGCGTAGTCATTATGGAAAAGTGCGAGGAGCTTCTTCCCGATTACTTCTCCTTTGTAAAGGGTCTTGTTGATTCCGCCGACCTTACCCTCAATATTTCAAGAGAAACCCTTCAGCATGACCATCTTCTTAAGATTATTGCAAAAAATCTTGAAAAGAAAATCAAGTCTGAGCTTGAAAAAATGCTCAAGAGCGACAGAGAAAGCTACGAAAAGTTTTTCTCCGCCTTCGGTGTTCAGCTCAAATACGGCCTTTATGCCGATTACGGTGTAAACAAGGATACTCTCAAGGACCTTCTTCTGTTTACATCATCCTTTGAAAACAAGCCCGTAACCCTTAAGGAATATGTAAGCCGTATGACCGAGGAGCAGAAGACAATTTATTACGCCTGCGGCGAAACCGTGGATAAAATTGAGCTTCTTCCCCAGACCGATGCCGTTAAAGCCAAGGGCTTTGAGGTGCTTTATCTTACCGATGATGTTGATGAATTTGCCCTTAAAATGCTCTTTGAGTATGACGGCAAGAGCTTTACAAATATCTGTGCAGGTAACCTTGACCTTGACAGCGAAAGCGAAAAGGAAGAGCTTAAAAAGGAAAACGAGGAATGTGCAGATATGCTCGGCTTCCTTAAGGACAGCCTCAACGGCGCAGTAAGTGCCGTGCGCTTTACCAACAAGCTCAAAAATCATCCCGTATGCCTTACAAGTGAGGGAATGATGAGCCTTGAAATGGAAAAGGTGCTTGCCCATATGCCCGGCGGTGAGGGAGCAAAGGCAACGGTTGTGCTTGAAATCAACAAGGAGCACAAAATTGCCGATACCCTTAAGAGCCTTTATGCCGAGGACAAGGACAAGGCTGCAAAATATGCAAAAATCCTTTATGCACAAAGCTGCCTTATCGCAGGCAAATCCATTGATAACCCCACAGAGTATTGCGACCTTGTCTGCGAGCTTATGTAAAGCTTAAACGATTAAACAGATGTGTTTCTTATTTCGGAAACACATCTGTTTTTTTGTTACGCACCTGATTGCCGTGAAGTAAAATTATACTGTGCCCGTAATTCTGATAACTGCCACACCGGGTGTTACCGTTACAAGACCCGTATCAATGTTCTGATTGAATACGGCTCCGGGTACGGAAATCTGTCCGTCAAGGGTTGTGAAAAGACCCGTTGCTTCGTCATAGGTGTAGTTTACGCCCTCTGTCCACGGGGTGCCGTTATAGCTTACAGATATATCTGAAAGGATGGGGTTGAAGGTGTCCGTTACGGTTACACCGCTGACGGCGGGCTCTGCGCCTGTGTTCAAAAGGGTGAGGGTATAGGTGAGTGTGCCGTTTTCGGGTACGCTTTCGGGCGTGAGTCCCTTTGTGATTGAAAGCACGGGACGTGAATCAACGCCTACCTGAGCAGTTGCCGTCACGGGAGTGCTCAGACCCGCCGCTGTGAGAGTAGCCGTGTTTTCAATTACTGAGCCGCCTAAAAGGGGAGCAAAGCCGTTTACCGTTGCCCGGTATGAAATAAGAGCATTGCCGCCCGCGGGGATTGTAAAGCCGCTGAAAACAACCTCACTTTCCGTTGCGTTGACAGTTACCGGCTGCATAACACCGTCAATGTAGAGCATTGCGGAGCCGTCAACGTAGCTGAGAGGATAAAGCTCATTTGTGCCGAAGCTGTAGGCACCGAGGTTATCTGTAATGCTTACGCCGGAAAAGGCTGTTGAGCCCGAATTTACTGCGGAAAGAATATAGGTTACGGTGTCGCCTGCAGTATAAGAGGTGTTAAGGCTTGCCTTTGTGAGCGAAAGCACTTCAAGTATTTCACCTGTCACAATGTTTGAATTTACCGTGCTGTTGTTATAGGTGAGGCTTGCCTGGTTTTGGAATGTTGCCATCTGTTTACCTCCTTTTTGTTATATTTAGGAAGAATTTTACTTCCGTTACATTATATGCGTCATTACGGGGACTGTGATTATATGTGAAAGGGGAAAATTGTTCATTAAAGGTTGAATTTTTTCTTCTTTTGAGATATTATAGAAAATAGGAATTTTAAAAGAGCGGGGAGTGCTTTTCTTGAAGAAGATTTTTTCTTTTCTGCCCGATGATATCTGCCTTTCGGCAGTAAATATTGCGGGCACTCACGATAGCTGTACGGCGTTTTGCACAATGGAAAATATGTGCCGCTGTCAGTCACTTACCGTAAAAGAACAGCTTGCACTCGGAATACGCCTTTTTGATATAAGGCTTTATAAAAGCGGAAGCACCTTTTATCTCTGTCATTCTCTTGCCGATTGCTTCAGTGACAGCGAAAAGAAAACAAAGCTGACCTTTGATGCCGTATTTGAGGATTTAAGCAGCTTTTTAAGAGAAAATCCCGACGAAACCCTTATTGTCAGCATAAAGCAGGACAGGGGGATAATGAACCGCTTTTTCTTCCCGTCCTTTTTTGAAAAGCATATTATCGGCAAGGAAAATCAGTGGTATCTGAAAAATGAGATACCCTCTCTCGGTGCCTGCCGCGGCAAAATGGTGCTTATGAGAAGGTGCAAGGTTTTTCCGTGGTGGAAAAAGGGCAAGCAATGCGGCCTTGATTTTTCGCATTGGAAGGACCAGGGGAGTAAGCGCAGAGAAAAAATATATCCCGTTTTTCTCAACAAAAAGCAAAAAGCAGTTGTTCAGGACAGATACGGCCTTGCACCCCTGCGCAAATGGGAAAAATGCGAAAAGCCCTTTCTTGACAGCTGTGTGTGCGATAATGACAATATAGCGGTGCATTTTATAAGCACGGCTTACAGATATAAAAATGAAAGCCTTGAAAAAACCGCTGAGGAAATGAACGCTTTTTTCAAAGCCTGCGAGCTTAAAAAGGCCAAGGGCTGGTTTTTGTTTGATTTTCCCGATGAGGAAATAATGGAGAAGTTTGAAAAAAAGGAGAGCGTATTATGAAACTTGCAGTATTAGGCGGAGGCGGTGTTCGTTCACCTTTCCTTGCAAAATCTCTTGCCTTAGGTGCAAAGGATACGGGCATCACTGAGGTGGTGTTTATGGATACAGACGAGGAAAAGCTTTATATCTACGGCAAAATAGCAAAGCGTATTGCAGCAATGATTGCCCCGGGGCTTGACTTTTCGCTCACAAGTGATGCCGATGAGGCTCTTAAGGATGCAGACTACATAATCACAACCATCCGTGCCGAGGGGGACGAGGGCAGAGTTTTTGACGAAAGAAGTGCACTCAATGAGGGCGTTCTCGGCCAGGAGACAACGGGCGCAGGCGGCTTCGCAATGGCACTGCGCAGTATTCACACCCTTAAGGAATACTGTGAAAAGGCAAGGCAAATTTCTAAGCCCGGAGCACCAATTTTTAATTTTACAAATCCCAGCGGCCTTGTAACCCAGGCTCTTCGCACAATGGGCTACAGCAATACCTACGGTGTTTGCGATGCCCCCAGCGGCTTTCTTCGTCAGCTTAAGGATATGACGGGGGAAAGGGAGCTTAACTTCCTTTGCTTCGGCCTTAATCATCTTTCCTGGTTTACGGATTTCAGGGTTGGCAATAAGGATTTGACCGAAGAAATCATCAACCACCCCGAGCTTTACAGAAAAACGGAAATGCGCCTTTTTGAAAAGGGGATAACAGAGCTTTCCGATTATCTGCTTCCCAACGAGTACCTTTATTTTTACCACTACCGCGATAAGGCGGTTTCCTCTGTGCTTGCAAGCAGTAAAACAAGGGGCGAGACCATTCTCGAAATCAATAACCATATGCTTGAGCAAATGAAAAAAATTGACATAGATAAGGATTTTGAAAAGGCCTTCCTTTGCTTTATGGAGCATTACGCTATGAGAGAAAACAGCTACTTTTCCATTGAAAGCGGTAAGGTGCGCGAGGAAAGGTTTAACGTGCCCACGGCAGAGGAATATGTAAAGCAGCCTGATAACGGCGGTTATGCGGCGGTCGCTCTTGAATTCATCAAGGCGCAGAATACGGGCAAGCCCGTACAGATGGTGCTTTCAATCCCCAATGAGGGTACTCTTGACTTTTTAAGGGCAGAGGATGTGTGCGAAATTACCTGCACCGTTGATAAGGACGGCGTTCACCCTCATAAGGCGGAAAATGTGCCCGAAATGCAGAAAAACCTTATCTGTGCCGTCAAGCATTACGAAAACCTTACCGTTGAGGCAATTATGGAAAAAAGCAAGAAAAAAGCTGTGAAGGCACTTACGGTGCATCCGCTTATCTGCTCTTATCCCATTGCAAAAAAGCTTGTTGACATTTACAGTGAAAGATACGAAAAGTATATAGGTAAATGGGATGAATAAGATTATTTTAAATGAAGCAAAAATATGTCTTCGCCCCGAGGACGAAAAAAGCGGAAGATTTATTCCCTTCAATGTTCCCGAGGGTATAAGCAAGCTTTTTATAACCTATGCTTATACACCGAAAATTCTTGGGGATAAAGAAAAAAGCTATGAGCTTATAAAGCAAAACCTTATCCGTGATGCGGGTGAGGAGTGGACGGAATATACCGATTACGAGGAGTTTATGCCGCTTAAAAACCTTGTTACCCTTGCCTTACATTCACCCGAGGGCTACCGCGGCGCGGCACACCGTCAGGCTGACAGTCAGTATCACGAAATCGGTGAGGGCTTTGCTTCTCCCGGCTTTCTCAGAAGCAGACCCGTTGCAGGTCATTGGGAGCTTGTTTTACACGTTCACGCCCTTGTTACGGATGTATGCATCTGCTATGTTAAAATAGAAGGCGAGGTGGCAGAATGAAAAAGTGGTACCCCTGTGAGCTTCATTGCCACACCCTTCACTCCGACGGCTCCTTCAGTGTGGCTGAGCTTATCTCTGCCGCAAAGGAAAGAAGGCTTTCGGGCATCTGTCTTACCGACCACAACACGGTTTCCGGCTGGGAGGAGACGGACAAAGAAAAAGAGCTTGCCGTTTTAAAGGGCATAGAATACACAACCTTTAACGGCCATATGCTTTGCCTCGGTACGGTTAATATTACCGATTTTGTCAATATAAGCAACATTGACTCCACGGTTGAGGCTTTTCGTAAAAGCGGCGGCCTTGTGGGCATTGCACATCCCTTTCAGCTGGGCACACCCATATGCACGGGCGGTCATTGGGATTACAATATAACAAGGTGGGAAAACATAAATTACCTTGAGGTCTTTTCCGAGGGCTGTCCTTATCTCAACACACCCAACAAAAAGGCAAGGGCTATGTGGCACGGCCTTCTTGATAAGGGCTACAGAATTGCCCCCACAATGGGCAGGGACTGGCACCGCCTTAACGGCAATATAAATCTTGCCGCCTGCACTTATCTTCTTTGCGATGAGGGTAAGCTGACGGCAGATAAAATGAAAGCCGCCCTCAAAGAGGGCAGAACGGCAATAACAACGGGCCCCTTTTTCGCCTTTACCGATAAGGACGGAAAATCTGCAGGCGACGAAACAACCGAGGGTGAAAACACCCTCACCGTAATTCTTGATACTGCAAGGCAAAAAGAGGTTGCACCCGCTCAGCACTTTGAATTCAAAGAAATACGTCTTGTATCAAAGGGCGGAAAAACCGTAAAGTCCGTTTCTGCGGCAGAAAAAAATCTGACCCATAATTTTAAAAGGGGGCAGTGGTACTCCCTTGAATTATGGGGAGATATTGATGAAAAAACGGATACGCTCCTTGCCTTTACGGGAGCAATATACGTAAAATAAATTTCAAGGAGAAAGCATATGACGGAAACAAAACAGAAACGCTATGTCGGCGTTAAGGAAACGCTTTTTTACGGCATAGCAAACGGCGGACAGTGTATCGGCTACAATATGATAAGGGCGCAGTTCAATTTTTTCCTTATCACAATTTTCGGTGTGCCTGCAAAAGCGGTTGCACTGATGATTCTTGTAATGGGCCTGTGGGATGCCTTCAATGACCCTCTTATGGGCTCCATTGTTGACAGAACGAGAACACGCTACGGTAAGCTCAGACCCTACCTTATGTTTGTGCCGTTGCCGCTTGGCATTATTACCGTGCTGTTTTTCGGCGGCCCAGTATTTTTAGGCGATGCAACGGATATGAAAAAAATCATTTATATGTACATCACCTATTTTGCCTGGGAGTTCTTTTACACCATAGGCGACATTCCCTTTTGGGGCCTTTCGGCGGCAATTTCACCCAACCCCGACGACCGTTCAAGGGCAATCAAGTCGGCAAGACTTATTTCGGGCATAATCGGCGGTATTCCCGGCCTTATAATTATCCCTTGCGTTGACCTTGCTCGTAACGGTGTAATTCCTCTTTCAATGTCACAGGTGTTCTTTATTCTCGGTATTCTTGCCGGTACTGTGGGTATGCTCCTTTTCTCCCTTTCGGGCTTTTGCACCAGGGAGAGGGTTGTGCAGTCAAACGACGAGCCCAGGCTGCTTGACTGCTTCCGCTACCTTTTCAAAAACAGACCCCTTCTTCTTATTACCCTTTCAAACATTATTGGTACGGTTGAGGGCATCGGCGGCACCTTTACCACCTTCTTTTATACAATGTCGCTGGGCATCAACAGCCTTTCAATTCTTGCGGGTCTTCCCGGTACGCTTATGGGCTGGGCAACCTATCCGCTTATGACAATACTTGAAAAGCGCTGGAGCTCAAGGCAGATTATTTTCAGAGTGTCATTCTTCCACGCATTTGTTACTCTGTGCGTTTTCTTTGCAGGCTGCAAGTGCTACACCAACCCTGCAATTATCGTGCCCCTGCTTGCCATTCAGGGTGTTTCGGGCTCAATCAGCGGCTCTGTAAAGTCGGTTATTCCCACAAAGATGATTGCCGAAACCGTTGACTATATGGAATACAAAACGGGCAAGCGCAACGAGGGTATGTCCTTCTCAATTCTCACCTTTGTCGGCAAGCTCACCTCCTCACTTTCAGCTTCAATGGCGGCTCTCATTATGCCCCTTGTAGGTGTTGCCGAGGTCGGCGAGGAGCTTGTGCTTGTTGAAAACAGCGGTGTCAACACTCTCTTCTGGCTCTGGGGCCTTGTAACCTGCATCCCCACCATTCTCGGTCTGTTCTCACTCATTCCTTATCTGTTCTATGACCTTGAGGGCGATAAGCTTAAGATGATTCAGGGAGAAAACCGTAAAAGGCAGGAAGCTATTATAAAGGAGGCAGAATAATGCAAAGTAAATGTCCCAAATGCGGAAAAAAGCTCAGCATTTTCTATATAAAGCAAACCTGCAACGAATGTGGCTGCGATTTGCTTAATTATAACCGTGAAGCAGAGCTTGAAAAGGATGCCGAAAAGGCCGAGGCAGAATTTGCAATGCTTGAAAAGGTGATCGGTAAATTTAAAAGGAATAAAAAATAAAAATATATGCCGGGGCGCCCCTTCGTACACTTGCGAAGGGGCGCCGTTAGTGTATTAATTTTCTTCTTCTTTTTCTTCAACGTGCTTTTCAAAAACAAATTCTCTGAGAGCCTCCTCATTGCTTTCCTGATTGAAAACTATCACGTCGCCGATGCCGGCAATGCTTTCGTCCCACCAGGTTCCTTCGGCGGGTATCTGCTGCTGAACAATATCGTAGTGAAGGAATTTAACGGCTGCACCGGCACCGAGTGAAATAAGCTCGTTTCTTGAAATATCCGTTCTTATGTTGGGAACAACCTGCCTTACAATATCCATAAGCTTGAAGAGGTTTGTTTTTGCCGCCTTGCCGATAACGGCCTTGATAACCTTTCTTTGTCTCTGCGTTCTGTAAAGGTCGTTGTCAAGATATCTCATACGGCAGTACATAAGCGAGGCGTTGCCGTTCATAACGTTTACACCGGGCTTGATGTAAATATACTTAAGCTCGTCAACCATATATTCGGCCTCATATTCGCTTACCTCAACGGGTATGCCGCCAAGAAGATTTATAAACTGCTTAAATACTTCAAAATTTACTGTAAGATAGCGGTCAATCTTTACGCCGAAGTTATATTCAATGGTGTCCATTGTCAGCTGAGCTCCGCCGAAACGGTAGGCTGAATTGAGCTTGTCCTCGTAGCCCTCTGAGGGGATATAAACGTAGCTGTCGCGTAAAAATGAGGTGAGCTTTATCTGCTTGTTCTTTTTGTCAATGGAAAAAAGAATCATTGTGTCGGCTCTCTGTCCGCTGACAAGCTCGGCCTCGGGGTTGTCCTCTGCGCGCTCGTCACTGCCTATTATGAGAATGTTTTCAACATCGGGGCTTGATGCAAGCTCGCTTTCGTCAAGATATGCGTTTTCTGTAATTGAATCGTCATAGTCAATGTTTCCGAGAACGTAATAGCCGTAGCCGAAAATGCCGATAATCAGCAAAAGAAGCACCGACGGTATTGCAACGGCAAGGATTTTCTTTACGCTTTTTTTCTGCGGCTTCACGGGGGGCTTTGCAGGGGTGCGTGCGTGCTCGGGAATATGCTTTCTTTCGGGCGGAATGTGTGCGGGGGCCGTTGCAGAGTTGACTCTTTTGCCCGAGGGTGTTCTTGAAGCGGGGGAGGGCGGTGCGGAAACCGGCCTTTTGCCCTGCGGTGTGCGGCTTTTCGGTGTTCTGTCACGGTATACGTCAAATTCATCGGGCAGAGTTACTGTAAAATCCTTTTTTGCCGCTGTATCTGAGGGGCGTTTTTTCAGCGCGGGGCTTTCCTGCATATCGTAGCGCTCACTGTGAGTAAAACGCTCCTTCGGCAAATGACCGTCGTTGTTACGGTCGCGCCGCTTGCTTTTATCTGAAAAATATATATCGTCCATTTCTTTCTCCTGAGTTTTTTTGTTGCGTTCATTATACTATAAACTTCGTCTTTTAACAAGAGGTTTATTCATTTAAAATCCAAAGACTCAAAAATAACTTAAAATACGCAAAAAAATCTTTGACTTTTTTCTGTTTATACTGTAAAATACTTTTGTGAGTGAGACGGGCAGTTGCGGGTTTCATTTTGAAACGTGAGGAAAGTCCGAGCTTCACACAGCAGGGTAACGGTTAACGACCGCCGAGGGCGACCTTAGGGAAAGTGCAACAGAAATAAACCGCCATTTTATGGTAAGGATGGAAAGGCGAGGTAAGAGCTCACCGGCGTGCAGGAGACTGCACGGCCATGTAAACCCTACCCGAAGCAACACCGACAGGATATGATACGTCAGCTGGGCGAAAACCGACGGGTGGCTTGAGCCTCGGAGCAATCCGCGGCCTAGATAGATAATTGCCTTAAAAGACAGAACTCGGCTTACAGGCTCACTCACTGTTTTAAAAAATGTGCCCTTACTCTTCGTAGGGGCACTCTTTAATTGGAATATATCTGCCGTTTTCAAAAATGAAAACTCTGTGAGGCTTTTTTATTTCAGCACATTTTTTTATCACGTAGGCAGTGCCTCGGCTTTTGCCGTCCCAGAAAATGTACATCATATCTGAAAGGCTGATTATCCAATCGTTTCTCATAAGCGGAGCACGGCGGCCGTAGCGGTCATATTCGGGAAGAATTTCAAGCATACCGATATGCCTTTCGAATGCATAATTTCTTGCACATTTGTCAATACCTTTTGCACCGCCGGAAATGATTGTATCAATATAAGGGGGCATAAGCTCCTCGGGCAGTGGAAGCTTAAGGCTTCTTGAGCCGACAATACCCAAAATCATATTACCCCTCCCTTTTGAATTCAGTGTGTACGGTTAATGCCTGTTGCGGATAAACACGGCACTTTTATCTGCGTGACTTTAATAATAGCACAAACACAAAACAAATACAAGGAGTAAAGCTTATGTTTGAAGTAAAACCGCTTTTAGGCAATACCTTTTATTATGAAGCGTTTACTAACGTGGGAATATACCGTCTCAATGAAAAAAGTGCGGTGCTCATTGACTCCTGCGACCATAAAAGAATGGTCAGAAGCCTTGACCGCGAGCTCGGTGTTATGGAGCTTGAGGTTGCACTTATTATAAACACTCACTGTCATAATGACCATATCTGCGGCAACAGATATTTTCAGGATAAGTATGGCTGCAGAATTCTTTCAACAAAGCTTGAGCAGGGCTTTATTTATAAGCCTGAGCTTGAGTCGTCGTTTTATGCTGCGGGCCTTGTTAACGATGAAAGAAGCAACCCGTTTTTCGGCCTTGAATCAAGCGAGGCGGAAATAATAACAGCCGAGAATCTGCCCGAGGGCTTTGAAACAGTCAGTCTGCCCGGTCACGGCTTTGATATGATTGGCGTGCGTACACCCGACGATGTGCTTTTTCTTGCTGACTCCGTGCTTTCACAGAACACGTGGGAAAGCTACCGGCTTCCTTTTTTTCACAATGTAAATAAATCCCTGGAAACTCTTGAAATAATAAAAAATATGAAGGCGAGGCTTTTTGTGCCCTCGCATAATCCGCCCGTTGAGGATATAAGTGAGCTTGCAGAGTATAATATAGAAAAGCTGAAGGAAAAAAAGCAGCTGACCTATGATCTATGCAATAAAAAGAGCTTTGAGGAGATTTTTTCCGCGATTATGGAAAAAGAGGGGCTTGTGCTTAAAACTCCCAAATATTGTATGTATGCCGTAATGGTGAAAAACCTTATTCAGTCAATCATTGAAGACGGCCTTGTTTATAATGAGCTTGAAAACAATATAATGAAATATCATCATAAATAAATGTTTAAAGCAGCTTTTTTAAGGAATTTCAAAAATTTTTTTAAAAAAGTTGCTTTTTTCTATTGACTTTTCTTAGCAATAATAGTATATTTGTGACAGAGGTTAGCACTCGAGGTTAAAGAGTGCTAAAAAGTAGCAGACAAGGCACGGAGGTGAAATTATGGAGCTCGGCAAGAGAAAGGAAATGATACTTTCAGCAATAGTTGAGCAGTACATCAAATCGGGTGAGCCCATCGGCTCAAAATTCCTTATGGATGCCCTTCCGATTTCGGTTTCCTCTGCAACCATTCGTAACGAGATGAGTGAGCTTCATGAAATGGGACTTCTTGAACAGCCTCACACCTCAGCCGGCAGAATTCCCTCTCAGGCAGGCTACCGCTACTACGTTGATAACCTTATGAGCACAACGGAGCTTTCCGAAAATGAAAGAGAGCTTATAAAAAATGAGCTTGAGCGTTCAATGGGCAGCCCCGATAAGCTGCTTGAAAAGGCAGGGGAGATGCTTGCAAAACTCACGGGCTGTGCGGCAATCGCCACAACCCCCACCGATGAAGAGGCCGTTATCAAGCACATTGAGATTATGCCCGTAGGCACAAGAATTGCAATGATTGTTATGATGACCTCCTCGGGTATCATCAAAAACGGAATCTGCAAGGTGGAAACAGAGCTTACAAAGGATATGGTTCAGTGCTTTTACGATATCGTAAATGAGTGCTTTATCGGCAGACCCGTAAGCGATGTGGGCACGGTTATGATACAGACCCTTGTTGCTTCCCTCGGCTCAAACGCCCTTGCAATGTCGCCTCTGTTTGTTGTTCTTGCCGATATTGCCAATCAGGCACTTCAGGCAGAAATCAGACTTGAGGGTGAGCAGAATCTTCTTCATCACAGAGAATTCGGCAACAATGCCTATGAAATGATGCAGTTTTTTGATGAAAAGGATAAGCTTGAAAGAGCTCTTTCAAATATCAGAAATCCGCTGGATGTTTTCATCGGCAAGGAAAATATGTACCGTCAGCTTGAAAATTCAAGTATGATAATTTCACGTTACTCAATAAAGGGTCACGACGGCGGCGTAATCGGTATTATCGGACCTACGAGACTCAATTACGCAAAGCTCATTCCGAGCATTGAATATCTTACGGACCTTGTAAGTAAAATGCTTACGGATACCTTTGAGGATTAGGAGGATAAATAATGGCAAAAGAAAAAAAAGAAGAGCCTTTGAATGAGGATGTCACAGCTGACAGCGCGGCGGAAGAAGCCGTAACCGACGAAAAGGCTGCAAAAATCAGTGAGCTTGAAAAGGAGCTTGCCGCTTCAAAGGAGGCTCATATCAGAACTCTTGCAGAGTATGATAATTACCGCAAGCGTTCAACCAAGGAAAAGGAAGGCATTTACGCCGATGCAAAGGCTGTGTGTATGACAGAGCTTTTGGGCGTGGTTGATAATTTTGAGCGTGCACTTGATGTTAAGGATTCAGATTTTGAAAGCTACAAAAAGGGCATTGAAATTATTTACACAAACCTTACGGAAACCTTTAAAAAGTTAGGTGTTGAGGCCTTTGGCGAGGCAGGGGAGGAATTTGACCCCAACTTCCACAACGGTGTAATGCACGTTGATGACCCGGAGCTTGCGGATAATGTAATTGCTGAGGTTTTCAGCAAGGGCTATAAGCTCGGCGACAAGGTTTTAAGGCCCGCAATGGTTAAGGTAGCAAATTAAATAAATCAGATAAATATAAACATAAACATATTATTATATTTTTTGGAGGTAACTCATTATGGCAAAGATTATCGGTATCGACTTAGGTACAACAAACTCATGTGTAGCAGTTATTGAAGGCGGCGAGCCCGTTGTTATTGCAAATGCAGAAGGTGCAAGAACAACACCCTCAGTTGTTGCTTTTTCAAAAACAGGCGAAAGAATGGTAGGCCAGGTTGCAAAGCGTCAGGCTGTTACAAACCCCGACAGAACAATCGCATCAATCAAGCGTCAGATGGGCTCAAACTATCACGTAGCCATCGACGGCAAGAACTATACTCCCCAGGAAATTTCAGCAATGATTCTTCAGAAGCTCAAGAGCGATGCAGAGGCATACCTCGGTGACAAGGTAACAGAAGCTGTTATCACTGTTCCCGCTTACTTCACAGACGCTCAGCGTCAGGCAACCAAGGATGCAGGTAAAATTGCAGGCCTTGAGGTAAAGAGAATCATCAATGAGCCCACCGCAGCAGCACTTGCTTACGGTATTGACAAGGAAAACGACCAGAAGGTTATGGTTTACGACCTCGGCGGCGGCACCTTTGACGTTTCAATCATCGAAATGGGCGACGGCGTTCAGGAGGTTCTTGCAACTGCAGGTAACAACCGTCTCGGCGGTGATGACTTTGACCAGAGAATTATCGACTGGCTCGTAGCAGGCTTCAAGGCAGAGCAGGGTGTTGACCTTCGCGGCGACAAAATGGCTATGCAGAGACTTAAGGAAGCAGCAGAAAAGGCAAAGATTGAGCTTTCGGGCGTAACAACCTCAGCTATTTCACTTCCCTACATCACAGCAGATGCAACAGGCCCCAAGCACCTTGAAACAACTCTCACAAGGGCAAAGTTCAACGAGCTTACAGCAGACCTTGTTGAAGCAACAATGGGTCCCGTCCGTCAGGCAATGAGCGACTCGGGCCTCAATGCTTCTGAAATTGACAAGGTTCTTATGGTCGGCGGTTCATCAAGAATTCCCGCAGTAAGCGAAGCTATCAAAAAGTTTATCGGCAAGGAGCCCTTCAAGGGCATCAACCCCGATGAGTGCGTAGCAATCGGCGCCGCACTTCAGGGCGGTGTTCTCGGCGGTGACGTTAAGGGTCTTCTCCTTCTTGATGTTACACCCCTTTCACTCGGTATTGAAACAATGGGCGGTGTAAACACCAAGGTTATCGAAAGAAATACAACAATCCCCACAAAGAAGAGCCAGATTTTCTCAACAGCCGCTGACAATCAGCCCTCAGTTGAAGTTCACGTTCTTCAAGGTGAAAGAGAATTTGCAAGAGACAACAAGACTCTCGGCGTATTCAGCCTTGACGGCATTATGCCTGCACGCCGCGGCGTTCCTCAGATTGAGGTTACCTTCGATATTGACGCTAACGGTATCGTTCACGTTTCCGCAAAGGACCTCGGCACAGGCAAGGAGCAGTCAATTTCAATCACTGCTTCAACAAATATGAGCAAGGAAGACATTGAAAAGGCTGTTAGAGAGGCAGAGCAGTTTGCACAGGAAGACAAGCAGAGAAGAGAAGAGGTTGACACACGCAACGAGGCAGACCAGATGGTTTACCAGTGTGAAAAGATTCTCTCTGAGGAAGCTGCTGCAAGCCTTCCCGCAGAGGATAAGACAGAAATTCAGTCAAAGATTGATTCACTCAAGAACGCTCTTAAGGGTGACGACATCAACCTTATCAAGAATGAGAAGGAAGCTCTTACCCAGGCCTTCTACAAGCTTTCGGAAAAGATGTATCAGCAGGCTAATCCTCAGGGCGGCGCACAGGGCTTCAATCCCAATGACTTTGCAGGTGCACAGGGTGGCTTCAACGGTGCTGACTTCAATCAGGGCGCAAATGACGGCGGCTACACCGATGCAGGCTACACAGATGCAAACTTTACCGACGCTAACTGAGCATAAAACAAGATGAATTCAAAGGACACGGTAGCTTTGCCGTGTCCCTTGATTGAGTTTAATATTATTTTCAATAACTTTGCCTTCAGGGCAAAATTTACATCCGCAAAGCGGATATTTCATTGCAATGCCGTTTGAAACGGTATTGCCTGAGAGGTAATAAACATGGCAGAAAATAAACGCGATTATTATGAGGTCCTCGGTGTCAGCAAGGGTGCCTCCGATGATGAAATAAAAAAGGCATACCGTAAGCTTGCAAAGCAGTACCATCCCGACCTTAATCCCGGCGACAAGACTGCTGAGGCAAAGTTCAAGGAAGCCAACGAGGCATATGAGGTGCTTTCAGACAGCGATAAGAAGGCCCGCTATGACCAGTACGGCCACGCAGGCGTTGACCCCAACTTCGGTGCGGGCGGCTTTGGCGGCGGCTTCGGCGGCTTTGGCGGAGACTTTGACCTGGGTGATATTCTCGGCAGTATGTTCGGCGGTGGCTTCGGCGGCTTTGGTGGCGGCTTCGGCGGCGGCAGACAGAATCCCAACGCACCGAGAAAGGGCTCAACAATTCAGACCAATGTCACAATCTCCTTTGAGGAGGCGGCAAAGGGCTGTAAAAAGAAGGTTAACATAACCAAGGTTGAGCGTTGCGGCGAATGTGGCGGCAGCGGCTGTGCAAAGGGCTCAAGCCCCGTAACCTGTCAGACCTGCGGCGGCAGAGGACAGGTAAATGTTCAGCAAAGAACACCCTTCGGTGTTATGAGCACAACAAAGCAGTGTACTGCCTGCGGCGGTAAGGGTAAGACTATCCCCAATCCCTGCACAAAGTGTAAGGGCTCGGGTGCGGTGGCAAAGCCTCAGACCGTTGAGGTGGATATTCCTGCAGGTATCGATGACAGACAGGCTCTCAATGTCCGCGGCGGCGGTAATTCCGGTGTAAACGGCGGCCCCGCAGGCGACCTCAGAGTAAATGTCAATGTCCGTCCTCATCCCTTCTTTGAAAGAGACGGCTTTGACGTTTGGTGCGAGGTTGCGGTTACTTACGCTCAGGCGGCTCTGGGTGATACGCTTTATGTGCCCACCCTTGACGGCAAGGTGAAGTACGAGCTTCCCGCAGGCACTCAGCCCGGTGAGGTTTTCCGCTTCAGGGGCAGAGGCATCCAGCAGCTTTCGGGCAGAGGCAAGGGCGACCAGTTTGTAAAGATTGTTGTTGAAGTGCCCAAAAACCTTAACCAGAAGCAGAAGGATTTACTTAAGGAATTTGACAATACTCTTACCAACAAGCCGAAAAACAATATTGACGACGGCACAACGGTAGGCGAGGAGAAGCGAAGCTTCTTCGACAGATTCAAATAAAGACAATCAAAGCTCTTTTGATTACTTTTCTTTCAGTAAAAGTAATGCCCGACCGGCGAGGTCAGTTAAAAAGGACTGCTATCAAGTGCAGAACAAAAAGCAACAGATGTAATTCAAGGTAAAGCTTAGCCTTAAGTTACATCTGTTTTTTTACGTAATTATTTTTAATTTATCAGATTATTGAAATTATATTAAAAATGTGCTTAAATAATATCAAAGGAGTGATAAATATGAAAACAAAAAAGCTTATTTCGTTTTTGCTTGCCCTTGTTATGCTGATGAGTGTAACAGCTGTTTATTCTTTTGCCGCAGATGATATTGATTATCTCAGAGAAAAATTTGTTTTCGGCAAGGGGCCCGAAACAGATGGCTATGCTATTGACTACCGTTACTATTCTCCCGTAAAGGAAAATGACGGAACAAAATATCCGCTTGTAATCTGGCTTCACGGTATGGGTGACGGTGCCTATGACGGCAGACAGATTGAAAAAAGCGATATTGCCTTGTGGGCAAGTGAGGAATATCAGAGCCGCTTCAGGGAAAGCGGTGGCGCATTTATTCTTGCGGCACGTTCCGTTGAGGAAGAGGAGCTTTACTGGACAGACGAGCTTATTTATCCTCTCCGTGCGGCGATTGATGATTTCATTTCAAAAAACAGAGCAAACCTTGATTTAAGCCGTATTTATGTGGGCGGCTATTCAATGGGCGGAAAAATGACACTGAAAATGGCGGTTGCCTATCCTGAGCTTTTTGCCGCCGCCTTTCCCATTTGTCCTGCCTGGGTGCCCGGCGAGGATGCTGCGGCAAAAATTGCCGATATGCCCGTGTGGCTTGTAAGCGGTGCCAATGACCCCCTTGTAAATTATTTTGCAATGGTTATGCCTACCTGGAAGAATATAATTTCACAGACGAATAAGCCTGAAAGCTGTCGCTTATCTACAATGTCTGTAACAGTATATTCAAGCGGTCTTCCCGCCTCAAGCGGTCACCATTCCTGGTATGCCGTAAATGCTGATATGTTCTCTTCACAAAAGGGAAGCTATCCCAATATGAAAACCGTTGACGGCAACGGCAGCAAGGTTACACTTACCTATCCCGAGGGAATGATTTCCTGGCTTTCCGGCTTTGAGAGTGATTATGACGGCTCGGCCGCAACAAATGCCGGCAATACTGAAGCTAAAATGAGCAACGGCTACGAAAGCGGTCTTAACCTTATAAAGGTATTCTTATCTAATTTCTTCGAATATCTTTGCTCACTTATCAGCCTATAAAAAAATTAACTCCGTACCTTTTATCCGGTACGGAGTTGAATTTTTATGCGTATATAGCCTCAAAGTCGTACATATCCCTTGTGTTGTCGCTTTGGGTGTGAATTGTAATAAGTGAGCTTGAAATAATAGGCTTGGGTGTTACATGGTAATATGTTCCGTTATAGTAGCTGCACTGAACGGTTGCAGGATGATTATGCCCCATAGAAAGCAGACCCACACAGCCGCTTTGATTGAAAACATCGTCAAGAGGCTGATTTTTAGGAATGTTATATTTTTCAGGTCTTATCATAAGAGTGGGGTAGCCGAATTTGTAAGCCTCGCCTTTTCTTGCCGCACGGGCAAAATCGGGCGTGTTTTCGTGAAGAAAAACACTTATATATACATTTTCGTTAATTTCTTTTTTACTGTTTATTTCTTCTTTGCACCAATTCACCTGGTCTTCACGGACATATCCGTAGGTGTGGTCGGGGTCTTCGTTATCATAGTCCATTGTATCAATGAAAAGCAGAGAATGGGTCATTTCATTATCGGTGTAAATGTCAAGACTGTATTGACAACCGCCGGAAATTTCGGGCTCATCAGCAACAAGGCAATGCTCGTATTGTGAAAGGTAAGCAACCACATCCTCAGCCGTGCCGTAGTTTATACCGTCATTATTTCCGGGAACATAGGACCAGTATTGGTCAGCTTCTTCAAAAATTTCCGCCACGGTGCGAAGCACATATGCCTTGTTGAAATCACCGTCGTTACCGTCGTCAATCATATCGCCCGAAATTACAACAAGGTCGGGGTCGTATTTATTTGTCAGCCTTTCCATTTTCTGAAGTGTGCTTATATCGGAAAAACTGATACCGGTGGTAAAATGCGTGTCCGTAAACTGTAACACGGTGAAATCGCCGTTTTCGTCTGCATAAAGGTCGGGAAGCTCCTTTTGTACGTTTACTGTTTGAGCAAACCCGGATATGTCGCCTTTGTTTTTCATTTCTTCAGCAAGAGCACCGCCGGAGAAAAGGGTGGAAATTGCCGTTATAAAGGCAATCAGCGTGCAGATAAAGTTTGTCATGTGTGTCATCCTTTCTTTTATACAATAAAAAAGTGCGTTCCAAATGAAACGCACCGAAAAATGCATCTCATTTGTTGCGACACAAATCTTAACTCTCGTTTAAAGGAATAGTTAAAGAGACACACTTTTGCCAAAAAAGTGTACCTTTAAACGAGAAAAATAATTCAGATTTGATGTCGCACCTATAATTTACCACATTTGAAGTTAAAAAGCAATATTATTTCAAAACAAATAGAGTCTGCCATATCAAGAGCCGGAACAAAAAGTCAAAAAAGTAACAGATGTAATTTAAGGTGTTGCATATCCTTAAGCTACATCTGTTTTTAATATATATGAATTTTGAGCATTCAGTTGTTTTTGAGTTATTTCCTGCTTTTTATAAAACAGACCTATCTGTCGCTCATAATTGCGAATTCCCGGCGCCGTTAGGCGCCTCCCTGCCTGCCCTATAGCTTCACAATCTCATCAAGTATCCTGTGCGCCGCCTCGTCCTTGCTCATTATGGGCAATTCCTTTTCACCGCTTTTTGTAATGAGCGTAAGCACATTGGTATCAACGCCGAAGCCGGCACCCTCTGTGCGTAAGCTGTTGGCGCAAATCATATCGCAGTTTTTCTTTACGAGCTTGGCACGGGAGTTTTCAATAACATTGTCCGTTTCCATTGAAAATCCGCAGATGAACTGCCCCTCTTTTTTGTTTTCGCCCAGATGCTTAAGTATATCCTTTGTTCTTTCAAGCTCAATGCTCATTTCTCCGTCGCTCTTTTTCAGCTTACTTTCGGCCTTTACAAGGGGAGTATAGTCCGAAACGGCGGCGGCCTTGATTATAATATCCTGGCTGTCTGCAGCCGCAGTAACTGCATTGAACATATCCTCTGCCGAGGTGACGGGCAGAAGCCTTACAAACATGGGCGGCTCTGCCTGTGTGTGTGCGGCAACAAGGGTAACCTCGGCACCGCGGAGCATTGCCGCTTTTGCAAGTGCAAAGCCCATTTTTCCGCTTGAATGGTTTGTGATAAAGCGTACGGGGTCTATGGCCTCCCTTGTTGCGCCTGCGGTTACAAGCACCCTTTTGCCCTCAAGGTCCTTGGGGAAGGCAATCTCCCTGAGAATATGCCACAAAAGCTCTTTTTCGTCGGGCATTCTGCCGTCACCAAGGTCGCCGTTTGCAAGCATACCCGTTGCGGGGGCTATAATCTCATAGCCGTAAGTGCGGAGCTTTTTTATATTATCCTGAACAATGGGGTTGTGATACATATTGTGGTTCATTGCGGGGGCAACAATTTTTTTGCAGGGGCAGGCCATTACAGTTGTGGTAAGCATATCGTCGGCAATGCCGTTTGCAATTTTGCCTATAACATTTGCCGAGGCGGGGGCAAGCATAACAAGGTCTGTCTGCTTTGCAAGGGCAACGTGCTCAACGCTGTACTGAAAATTGCGGTCAAAGGTGTCAATAAGGCACTTGTTGGCCGTAAGGGTTTCAAAGGTAACGGGGTTGATGAACTGTGTGGCATTTTGTGTCATAAGCACGTGAACATTACAGCCGAGCTTTTTTAACATTCTTGCAAGGTTTGCAATTTTATAGGCGGCAATGCTTCCCGAAACGCCGAGAAGCACGGTTTTTCCTTTAAGCATAGAGTAACCTCCTAAGGACACGGAATATATTTGCGCCCTGTCATTTTTTTAATTATAGCACAAATTTTTTTAAAAATATATACTTTTGTGATTTATTTATGCTATAATTATCCAAATAATAAAAATGTGTTGTATCTTCATTGTGAAGAACGATAACAGGAGGCTTTAAAAATGAACAGCAAACTTAAGCCCAAAGAGCTTACGCTTATGGGACTTCTCACCGCGGTTCTGCTTGTAATGTCCTTTACTCCCATAGGATTTCTTACAATAGGACCCCTCGCAATCACACTTAATATGATACCCGTAGCTATCGGTGCAATAGCCCTTGGCCCCAAGGGGGGAGCCGTGCTCGGTGCCGTTTTCGGCATAACGAGCTTTCTTCAGTGTATCGGTATAGGCGGCACAAGCCCTATGGGTGTAATTCTTTTTGAAATTAACCCTGCGCTTGCTTTTATTCAGAGATTTGTACCTCGCCTTGTTATGGGCTTGCTGACAGCTTATATTTATAAAATTGTAAAAAAGAGCCTTGGTTCAACTGTTGCAAATTATGTGTCGGGCTTTTCCGCCGCTTTTCTCAACACGGCTTTGTTTATGGGTTTTCTTGTGCTTCTTTTCGGTAACACCGAATATATGACCGAGCTTATAGGCGGCAAAAACATAATAGTGTTCATCTGCTCCTTTGTAGGCATAAATGCAGTTTTTGAAATGGCTGTTTCAACCGTGCTTACGGGCATAATAGTAAAAGCACTTGAAAAGGCAAGGCTCATAAAAAGGAGTGTGGAATAATGGTTCTTGCAGTAGATATAGGCAACACCAACGTAGTTGTGGGCGGCTTTGACAAGGGCGAAATCCGCTTTGTTGAGCGGCTTTCCACAAATAAAAATTCCACCTCGCTTGAATATGCAGTGCTCATAAAAACCGTGCTTGAGCTGAACGGCATAGCCGTAGGCGAGTTTGAGGGCGGTATAATTTCTTCCGTTGTGCCCTCTGTTACAAACAGAGTCAAGCAGGCTATGGAGAAAATTACGGGCAAGGAGGTGCTTGTTGTAGGCCCCGGAGTAAAAACGGGTCTTAAAATCAAGCTTGAAAATCCTTCACAGCTCGGCAGTGACAGAGTGGCTGACGCCGTTGCCGCAACAAACCTTTATCCCTGCCCGCTTGTCATTGTTGATATGGGCACGGCAACAACGGTTTCGGTGGTGGACGAGGAAAAAAACTTCATCGGCGGTATGATTATGCCCGGCCTTATGGTTTCTATGGAGGCTCTTTCGCTTAAAACCTCACAGCTTCCGCAGATAAGCCTTGACGCACCCGGAAAGGCAATAGGCAGAAATACGGCCGACTGTATAAGAAGCGGCCTTATTTACGGCAATGCCTCGGCAATAGACGGCCTTATCGGCAATATTGAGCAGGAGCTCGGCAGAAAATGCACCGTAATCAGCACGGGCGGACTTGCAAAAATCGTAACTCCGCTTTGTAAAAGAGAAATTATTGAGGATGACAAGCTTCTTCTCAAGGGACTTATGATTATTTATGAGAAGAATCTGTAATCCCTTTGTAAAAGGAGAATTCAAATGAAGAAAATTATTGTTGCAGGTGCAGGACACGGCGGACTTACGGCGGCCTTTAATCTTGCAAAAAACGGCTTTGATGTAACCGTTTACGAAAAAGGCAAAAGAGAAGACCTTGGCTATGACTGGCACGATTCCATGAACTACGACGCCTTTGACAAAGCGGGCATTGAGCGCCCCGACGAAGCACTTATACGCAAAAGCTTTCAGTCAGCCTTTGAAAATCCCTCGGGCACGGTCAAGCTTATTCAGCCTTATGATGACTCGGGCTTTATGATGGACAGAAAAGAGCTTTTAAGCTATCTTATTGATAAGGCTGAAAGCGTGGGCGTAAAATTTCTTTTCGGCTGTGAAATCACGGGTGCCGTGCTTGACGGTATGCGCGTTGCGGGCATAAAATATCTCAGGGACGGTGAAGACCTTGAAGCAAAGGGCGATATGGTTATTGATGCCTGCGGAATGAATTCACCCTTAAGAAAAAATCTCCCTCCCTGCTTCGGCATAAAAAACAGCTTTGAGGCAAAGGAGAAATTTTACGTTTACAGAGCTTATTACGAAAATCTGACGGGCGAAATGCTTGAGCCTGCTTATCAGGTGGGTCTTTTCCATATGAATAAGCCGGGCATAGACTGGATACTTACCGATAAGGACAGCGTTGATATTCTTGTGGGCAAATTCGGCACGGCGGGTGAGCTTACCGATGAGGAGATAGAGGCCGCTGTTTCAGAGTACAGAAGCAGATATCCCTTTATGGGTGACAGAATAATCCGCGGCGGACAGAAGAACGTAATTCCCTTGAGCAAAATGCTTCCCTTGCTTGTTGCCGACGGCTATGCCCTTGTGGGCGACAGCGCAGGTATGACCGTGCCTCTTAACGGCAGCGGAATTGTGCTGAGTATGAGGGCAGGCAAAATCCTTGCAGATAAAATCTGCGAGGCCGAAGATGATAATTTTTCAATCAACAACCTATGGAAATATCAATATGAGTATTTTCAGACCCTCGGCAAGGACCTTGTAATGATTGATATACTTAAGAATTTCTTCACCTTCTGCAAGGGCAAGGATGTGGACTACTTCCTTGAAAAGAAAATTCTTACCGAGGAGCAGCTGAATTTTGAGGCCGGTATTGATATTACACCGAAATACATTTTGCACATTGCCTCTGTCGGCTTGCCCCTTATCGGGCTTTTGCCGCCGTTGGTAGGAACTCTCAAATCAATTCCCGCGATAGATTCCGTTGTTGCCTCAATGCCTCAGGAATATGACAAAATGCCCGTTGAGGATTGGGTGAAAAAATATTCTAAGCTTTAATTTAATAATTGTTCATTCAAAAGGGTAAAACCTGTGCTAAAATTAAGGAAATATGGCGAAAGCCTTAAAAACGGAGGAATATATGAATACTTACACATCAAAAGAGCGTAATATGTATCTCCTTGGCCTTATGGGTCAGAATGTGATTTACAATATTATCGCAACAGGTATGACGTTTTATTTTCAGAGCGTTATCTTCATCCCGGCAATGGCAATCAGCGTTATTATGGGCGTTGCCCGTGTGTGGGACGCAATCAACGACCCTATGATGGGCACCATTGTTGACAGAACAAGAAGCAAGTACGGTAAATGCCGTCCTTACCTTTTCTTTGTTCCCGGTATTGTTATGGTCACAACCTTCCTTACCTTTGTCAACGGCCAGTATTCGGGCGATAACTCACCTGCAAAAAATGCAATCATCATCGCCTGGGCAGGCATTTCCTACATCCTTTGGGGTATGACCTACACCGCAGGTGACATTCCCATCTGGGGCATCACCTCACTTATGACGGAAAGTGCAAAGGACAGAGAAAAGCTTCTCGGCCTTGCAAGAATTATTGCCGGTATCGGCGGCGGTGCAGTGCTTCTCACCGTTATGCCCATTTCACAGAGTGTGGGTGCCGGCTTTGCCGAAACAATGGGCCAGAAAAAGGGCACGCAGATGGGCTTTATCGTTGTCTGCGGTATAATGACCCTTGTGGGTACGCTCCTTTTCCAGTGCGCCTGCTTTGCAAAAGAGAGAGTCAAGCAGCCCTCAGATGAAGCAAAGGGCTTTATTGACAATGTTAAGATTATGTGGGGCTGTAAGCCCTTCAGAAGGCTGCTTATTTCCGGTATAATCAAGGCACCCATGCAGATTCTTTCAATCGTTGCAATGACCCTTCTTTCCTATTACTTCGGTGATAACGGCGGCGACGGTCAGGGCTATGTGCTTCAGATGATTTTCCTGGGCGGCGGCCTGTTTATCGGTCAGTTTGCCGCAATGGCACTTACTCCCAAGCTTTGTGAAAAGTTTGAAAAGCAGAAGGTTTATAATCTTTGCAACATCATCGGTGCAATTCCCTTTGCAGGTGTATTCGTCTGCTATCTTATTGACGGCACGGGTCTTTACAAGCCCTTCTGGATGGTAGTTCTTGCAATCCTCTTTGCAGTTGCCGGTGCCGCAATGGGTGCATCAATGGTTATTCAGTCAATTATGATTGCTGACTGTGTTGACTATGATGAGCACAGAACAGGCTACCGTCCCGACGGTGTGTTCTTCTCGGGTCAGTCCTTCATCACAAAGCTCGGTGCAGGTCTTTCCTCATTCATTCAGGGTATTGTTTTTGCAGCAGTAGGCTTCAGCGGTGACAATGTTGCCGCCTGTAACGAGGCACTTGCCGCTTCACCCGCAAGCGACTATATGTTTGCAACCGCTCCCGAGTTTGAGCCCTACCGCTTCGGTATGTTCTTCCTCGTTTCAATTCCTGCCGCAGTTACCTGCCTTCTTTCTTGTATTCCTATGAAAAATTACGAAATCTCAAATGCAAAGCATAAGGAAATTCTTGATGAGCTCAACGCAAAGCGTAACGCAGGATAAAATATAAAATAGCTATAAGAGATATCGGTGAACACCGATATCTCTTTTTTACTGTTGAAATATTAACATACATATGGTAAAATTAAAAAATACATTGTTAAACTGATGCTGAGTTTTTGAACACTTTCTGCAAAAAATAATTATATAATCAAGGCTTTGAAACGAGGTAACACTTATGAAAAGAATTTTTGCCGTTTTACTTATAGCTATGCTCACGGTGCTTTTATGCCTTACGGCATTTGCGGCAGAGGAGACAACAGCTGCTCCCGGGGAGGAGACAACAACCGCAATCGCCGCAACACAGCCCGAAGAAACCACCGACCCGAGCGAGCCGACTGACCCTGACACACCGGAAATTCCCGTTGAGCCCGAAAAGCCCGTTGAGGACGTTGTTTCTCTTGACGGAAAAACCGTGCTTATAGTCGGCAACTCAATGGTTTATTACGGCAACTGTGTGCTTCTGGGTGATCAGGGCGAGGCTGACTACGGCTATTTTTATCAGCTCATTGCCTCAAACGGTGAAGAAGCAACGGTTATTGACCACACTTATCCGGGCAAAAAGCTTGAGTATATTTACGAAAATTATCTTGTAAAGCTTCAAGAAGAGGCTTGTGCAAGGGTAGACTACCTTGTGCTTTCAGAGGGCAATCAGTATAACGATGACCTTGTGGGCACCTGCGAAAAAATTATTGCCCTTTTTCCGAATATTGAGGGCTTTCGTTTTCTTCGTCAGCCGAATATGTTTGATGTTGACGATGAGGAGCTTTACCTTCCCGTGCTCATTGAGCAGGTTGAAAAGCTCAGAGAGGAGGGCTACGAGGTTGTTGACTGGGGCAAGCTTGTGCGCGACATTTTCACCGGTGCCGTTGAGGTGCCGGGGGCAACGCTTCCCTTTGAGCGCACAACATTTATGAAGGAGAACAAGGGCTATAAAAATGCGGCAGGCACAGCCGTATCTCAGGGTAACAGCGGCGACCGCAACCATCAGAATCCGCTTTCCGGCTACATCACCGCTCAGATGCTTTACACCTCCCTTACAAACCGCTCTGCCGTGTTTTCCGATTACAGCTTCTGCGGTGATAAAAGCATAAGCCCTTATATGGACCTTCCCGAATTTGAAAGAGTTCACTACACGGGAGAAAAGAATACAAACTTCCGTCAGATTTTCGCCTCTGCCGAGGATATGCTCGGCCTGCAGAAGCTTATTGATATTTACGTTGCAAAGGAGGGCAGACACCCTCTTACGGTGCAAAAGGGTGTTGAGGCAACCTGTACCTCAAAGGGACTTACTCAGGGCAGCTACTGCAGCCTTTGCGGAAAGGTTGCAAGCACTCAGCAGGTGATTGAAAGCCTTGGTGAGCATGAGCTTGTTTTTCACAAGGGCAAGGAAGAAACCTGCACCGAGGACGGTCTGACCGACGGAATTACCTGCAAAAACTGCTCTGAGATAATCAAGCCTCAGGAGAAAATTCCCGCAAGAGTCCATTCGGGCATAGTTGAAATCACCGCCGCAACAACAAGTGCAGACGGCCTTGTGAAAAGCAGCTGCAAATATTGCGGCGAGGTGCTTATAAATCAGCAGGTCAGCAGAGTGAAAAGCATCAGCATTTCCGAAAGCTCCTATATCTATGACGGCACCGAGCATAAGCCGACCGTGACGGTTATTGACTACAACGGCAATGCTCTTGCCGAGGGCACCGACTATACCGTAGGCTATGAGGCGGGGCGTATTCAGCCGGGAAAATATACTGTAAAGGTTACCCTTAAGGGCAACTATTCGGGTGTTCACAGACGTTATTTCACCGTAACACCCAAGGCCGTTGCTACGCTTGAAGCCGAAATCACTTCAGACAGCATTACAATCAGCTGGCCGGCGGCAGATGGTGCGGCATATTACAGAATTTACGCTCTTAATGAAAAAACGGGAGATTTTGAATTTTATGCTTCTGCAACCGAGGGTACAAGCTTTACCGCAACGGGACTTTCTTCGGGTAAGGAGTATTCCTTTAAGGTGAGGAGCGTTGTAAAGGACGAGGACGCAATCCTTTCCGCATATTCACCCGAATGTAAAACTGCAACAAAGCCTGCTGCTGTTACGCAAATAAGTGCAGCTCAGACTGATTCCTCAATCACCCTTTCCTGGAAGGGTGTTGACGGAGCAAACGCCTACAGAGTGTACCGCTATAAGGAAGAAACTAATTCGTATAAAAGCGTAGCCTACGTAAAGGACGCAACAAGCTGTGAGGTTAAAAAGCTTTCGGCGGGTACGGCTTACAGGTTTAAAATCAGAGCCTATATGAATATTGAAAGCGGCGAGTATATCGGCACACAGTCAGCCGAGTTCACAGCCGCAACAAAGCCTGCCGCCGTAACGCAAATAAGTGCAGCTCAGACCGATTCCTCAATCACCCTTTCCTGGAACGGTGTAAAGGGAGCTACGGCCTACAGAATTTACAGATACAGCACAAAAACAAAGGCCTTTGAAAGCGTTGCTTATGTAAAGGGCGCAACAAGCTATGAGGTGAAAAAGCTTTCGGCCGGTACGGTTTATAAGTTTAAAATAAGAGCCTATATCGAAAACGGTACCGATAAGCTTACGGGTGCTCTTTCAAAGGAGCTTCGCACGGCAACAAAGCCCTCCGTTACCAAAAAAATAACCGCAACGCAGACAACTGCTTCAATCAAGCTCAGCTGGAAGTCAGTCAAGGGGGCAACGGCCTACAGAGTTTACAGATACGACTCAAAAACAAAAACCTACAAAAGCGTTGCCTATGTAAAGGGTGCAACAAGCTATGAGCTTAAAAGCCTTTCCGCAGGCAAAACCTATAAATTCAGAATAAGAGCCTATGCCGATATTGATTGCGGTAAATTTATAGGTGCACAGTCGGAAGTGTTTGTTACCTCAACAAAGCCGGATACGCCCGCTGTTAAAGCGGTGTCCTCATCAAAGGGCAAGGCAACTCTTACCTGGAATGATGTAAGCGGTGAAACCAAGTATCAGATTTACTATGCACAAAAGGGTGCAGATACCTACACGCTTTACTCTGAGATTAAGGCAGACAGCAAAAAGGCAACCCTGTCCTCACTTAAAAGCGGAAAAACCTACAAATTCCGCGTTGTGGCCTACAGAACAAATGCAGGCGGCACCGTCACAAGCGGCTATAAAACCGTAAGTGTAAAGGTTAAATAAATTAAATGAAAAGGGGCTGTAAAAAACGAAAGTTTTTTACAGCCCCTTTTCACAAATTCCCATAAAACTCTTTACTTTTTCTTGGAATTTATGTATAATACTTGTATAAATCCACGGAAGGGTTGACAAATCTGATGAAGCTTGCGACAATTTATCAGACAGACAGACAGACAGACAGACAGACAGGGTATAGCTATCCTGTAAATTCCGTGCGTAATTTAATATTTGGTAATTAACTGTTCAGGTGTGCTTTGCGGCACGCTTGTGTGGTTTTTGCTCCCTCAGTCACTCCGTGACATCTCCCTTAGAGAGGGAGCCTTTAAAGCCTCCTTCCGTGAGGAAGGTGGCAAAACCGCAGGTTTTGACGGAGGGAGTCAAACAAATTTAAATCCCGAAAGGAGACAAAACAATGAAAAAAACATTAGCAATCATCCTTGCAATCTTAATGATTGTAGGGGCAGTTCCTATGGCTTTTGCGGCTGAACCGGCACAGATTAGCGGCGTTTCTTTTTCCGGTGATGTTGTAACCTATGACGAGGCGAGTAATACCTATATAATTGCCATCCCGAAGGATACACAGGAATATGTTTTATATGATATTATCATCAGCGGAACAAATCTTGAAAGCGTTGCAACAGGTGAAGGTATTGACAGTGGATACAAAATAGGCTTTGATTGGTCGGCAAATGACGGTATGCCGAATGCCTACAATGATATCTCATTCTATACGTATGATGGAGAAACTGATACGGCACGCGGAGAGTTTGGAAATTACATAGAGGATATAGGCATGACAGACGGAATTTATTTCTGTAACGGTATTGCAGATGACGGTACGAAAAACTGGGAGCTTGCGTGCTATATCAAGGTTGTGTATGCCCCTGAAGTAAATGAGGATATTACAGCTTCTGACGGCGAAACCTGTCCCGACTGCGGCAGACCCGTTCATGAGGGTGAGCTTAACGAGTACCTTTGCTTACTTATCACCTTTATTAAGCTTGTTGCTTCCGCAATCCGTGCATTAGCGGTATAAATCAAAGAATAATAACCTTTTACCGCCGGGGAGAAATCCTCGGCGGTTTGTTTGTTTCTTTGTTGCTTTTATTGTTGAAAAAATCGTTAAGCTGTGCTATAATAAAAGAGATATAGCTTTAACGGAGGTAATAAAATGCCTATCAAAATAAACGACAGCCTTCCCGCAAGGGAAATGCTTGAAAATGAGAATATATTCGTTATGACCGAGTCCCGTGCCGCAAGCCAGGATATCCGTCCGCTCAAGATTCTTATTGTTAACCTGATGCCTACAAAAATAGTAACGGAAACTCAGCTTCTCCGCCTTATGAGTAACACACCGCTTCAGGTTGATGTTGAGTTTTTACAGATGGCTACTCACCGCTCAAAAAACACCTCACAGAATCACCTGAGCAAGTTCTATCATGTTTTTGATGAGGTTAAGGATAAAAAGTACGACGGTATGATAGTTACGGGTGCTCCCGTTGAGCTTATGGATTTTGAGCAGGTTGACTATTGGCCGGAGCTGTGCAAAATTTTTGAGTGGTCAAAAACCAATGTCTATTCCACCTTCCATATCTGCTGGGGCGCACAGGCAGGCCTTTATTATCATTACGGTATTCAGAAGCACACCCTGCCCGAAAAGATGTTCGGTGTATTTCCTCACAGACCCCTTGACCTGCTTCATCCTCTTATGCGCGGCTTTGACGATACATATTTTGTGCCTCACTCACGCCATACTGACATTGACTTCAACGATGTTGCCCTTTGTAAGGATTTGCAGATTCTTTCCTACTCTGATATGGCGGGCATACATCTTGTTGCCGACCTTGATTGCCGCAACTTCTATGCAACGGGTCACTCCGAGTATGACGCCGACACTCTTGCAAAGGAGTATTTCCGTGACAGGGACAAGGGTCTTGATATCAAGGTTCCCTACAACTATTTTCCCGATGACGACCCGACAAAAAAGCCTATAATGACCTGGCGCAATGTAGGTACGCTGATGTTTACAAACTGGCTTAACTACTTTGTTTATCAGCAGACACCCTACGATATCAATGATATAGGCATATGATTTTATAAAAAGGGACTTCAGAATAAAACAAAACAGATGTGCTTTCAAGGTAAAGGCTTACCTGAAAATACATCTGTTTTTCATTTGAATTGACTTTATTATTCGGTAATAGTAAGCACGCTTTTGTTTTTCACAATATAATCAACAAGTGAAATAACCGTAAGCACAAGGGCCGCGTACATTATTATCACCGCAAGCGTGTCAATGGTGAGTCCTGCAAAGGCTCTTTGTGTAAGCAAAATAATTATCATTGCCATCTGAGCAACGGTTTTTGCCTTGCCCCATTTTGAGGCCGCAATGGCAACACCGTTATCTGCGGCTATCTGCCTTATTCCGCTTATGGCAAACTCTCTGCCGATTATGATAAGCACAATCCACGACGGAACATCGCCCAGAGCGCACAGACACACAAGAGCACTGCAGCAAAGCAGCTTATCCGCCATCGGGTCCATAAATTTGCCGAAGTTTGTTACCGTGCCCTGCTTTTTTGCAATTGTGCCGTCAAGCTTGTCCGTGACGGTTGCCACAACAAAAATCACAAGGGCAATAATTTCATTGACGGCAGTAAAATCCGTCAGAAGAAACACCACAAAAAAGGGGACAAGTATCATTCTGAAAATTGTGAGCTTGTTAGCTAAATTCATATTTTATTCAAACCACTCGTCGGGTATTTTCCTTTCTTTAAAATAGTATTCTCTGTCCTTTTGACCGATTTCACGCAGAACCCTGCAGGGGTTGCCGACGGCAATAACACCTGAAGGTATGTCCTTTGTTACAACACTGCCTGCCCCTATTACCGCGTTGTCACCGATTGTTACACCGGGCAGAACTATTACTCCCGCACCGAGCCAGCAGTTTTTGCCTATGTGCACGGGCATATTGAACTGCAGTGCCTTTTCACGAAGCTCGGGCAGAATGGGGTGGCCTGCCGTTGCAACAACAACATTCGGACCGAACATTGTGCAGTCGCCTACATAAATGTGGGTGTCATCAACAAGCGTAAGACCGAAGTTTGCATAAACATTGTTGCCGAAGTGAACGTGGTAGCCTGCGTGGTTGGCGTGAAGCGGAGGCTCAATATAGCAGTTTTCGCCTATTTCTGCAAACATATCCTTAAGCATTGCTTCACGCTTGTCAAGCTCTGTGGGGCGTGTCATATTGAAATCGTAAAGCTTGTTGAGTCTTTTAAGCTGCTCGCTCATTATTTCATCATCGTCGGGCAGGTAAAGCTCGCCCGTGTGCATTCTTTCCTTCATTGAGCTCATAATAATTCTCCTCAATATCATTTTAATCAATTATCCCATAAATCAACCTTAAAAACAATACAAAATTAAAAAATAAAGAAAAAATTCACATTACTGTAGAAAATCACTTATTGTTGTGATAGAATTAAAAAAGTAAAAAGCAAAAGAACTGCGAGGATTTTTAAATGAGCTTTGTTAAAATACACAGCAAGGATAATGTACATATAAGCCTTGAAAACGGCCACAAATATGCCCTTTGCAACATAAAAAAGGGTCAGCCGGTTATAAAATACGGTTTTCCCGTGGGTGTTGCAACGGCCGATATAAGCAAGGGCGAGCACGTGCACTCGCATAATCTTAAAACTGCCCTTGACGAAAGGGCCGATTATACCTATAACCCCGTAAATGAAGGCCTCTGTGAAAAAGAGCCCTTTACCGTTATGGCCTACAGACGTAAAAACGGAAGCGTCGGCATTAGAAACGATGTGTGGATAGTCAACACAGTCGGCTGTGTCAACGGCATTTCGCAAAAGCTTGCGGCTCTTACGGGTGCTTACTGCTTTGTGCACCCCTACGGCTGCAGTCAGCTCGGCGGCGACCACGAAAGAACCCAAAAGGTGCTCAAGGGTCTCATAAATCACCCAAATGCCGCAGGTGTGCTTGTGCTCGGACTCGGCTGTGAGAACAATAATATTGCCGAAATGAAAAAGGTTCTCGGCGAGGTTGACGGCAAAAGGGTGCGTTTTCTTAACGTTCAGGATTGCGATGACGAAATTGCCGAGGGCGTAAAAATAATCCGTGAGCTTCAGAGCCTTGCACAAAGGGAAAAGCGTACACCCGTGCCCGTGAGTGAAATCGTAATCGGTATGAAGTGCGGCGGCAGTGACGGCTATTCGGGCATTACGGCAAATCCCTTGTGCGGAAGAATTACCGACAGCCTCGTTTCAATGGGCGGCAGTGCCGTGCTTACAGAGGTGCCTGAAATGTTCGGTGCCGAACAGCTTCTTATGAACAGATGCATAAACCAAGCAGTTTTTGATAAAACCGTTAAGCTTATAAAGGATTTCAAGCAGTATTTCATTTTGCACGGCCAGCCTGTTTCGGAAAACCCCTCACCCGGAAACAAGCAGGGAGGAATAACCACCCTTGAGGATAAATCTCTCGGCTGTGTGCAAAAGGGCGGCAGTGCTCCGGTGACGGCTGTGCTTACCTACGGCGATACCGTAGATGAAAAGGGTCTCAATCTCCTTGACGGCCCGGGCAACGATATCGTGGCCTGCACAAATCTTACTGCCGCAGGCTGTCATATAATTCTCTTTACCACGGGCAGAGGTACGCCTCTCGGTGCACCCGTGCCCACGGTTAAAATTGCGACCAATACGGCTCTTTTTGAAAAAAAGCCTCAATGGCTTGATTTTGATGCAATGGCAGGCGATGAGGAAGCCTTGTGGCGGCTTATAAAAGAGGTCTGTGAGGGCAGAGAAACCTGCAATGAGAAAAACGGATACCGTGAAATTGCAATTTTCAAGGACGGAGTTACACTTTGATTTTATAAAGTTCACACTTTATAAATCTATTTTAAGGTAAATCTGTTATAATGAAGAAAAAGAAAAAAGGAGATGCCTTATGACGGATTTTGTTGAATACATAGAAGCCTCCTGTAAGGGACTTTCCGAAGGGCGGCTTACCTATCTTTATAAAAGAAGTGTCCTTGACGGAATGAAGCAGAGAGCAAAGGAGCTTCTTCGTACAGGTCTTACGGACGAAAAGGTTATAAGCGACCTTATTATTAACGAATACGGAGACCTTAAAGCGAGCTACGACACCTTTGTAAAAAAGCAAAAGCAAAAGGAGCGGGCTCACATTATGAAATATGCCTTGCCCATAGGCGGCGTTGTTGCATTGCTGCTCATTTTTATTGCATATTTTACTGTCAGCAGATTCACCTATGCCTGGGACAAAACCTGGCTTATTATTGTCGGCGGCATTTTCGCAATGATAATTTTCTATTTCAGCCTTGCAATTAAAAAGCTTTGCACAATGGGGCATATTTTCCGCACTGCGGCAAGGGTTCTCATTGCGGGCTGCGTTATGCTCCTTTCGGTTTTCATTTTCCTTTGCCTTCTTATGCTTCTGCCCGAAAATACGGTAACTTGGCCCGCACTTCCCTTGGGTGTTGCACTGATGCTTCTTTGCGACCTTGCGTTTTCTTATGCAACAAAGCAGAAATTCCGCACAATTTCATTTTTTGTATATATGCCCGCTGTTGCGGCTATGGCTTACATTGTGCTTGCGGCTTACGGCGTTGTAAGCTGGGCGGGAGGCTGGCCCGTTGTGCTTGTCGGTCTTGTTGCTGATCTTGCTTATATCTTTGCCGTGCTTGCATATAATATGAAATATTTTGTATACAGACAGGAGGCGGATGAATAATGGCAAAAAGACTCAATGCAGAGCTCTGGGATAAGATGCACTATCTTTTCCGCGATTTCAACGACCGTATGGTTCACGTTGAATTCAGCTACGATTTCGTTCCCGATATTGATGCGCTGAGAACCGTGTTCATCTGTGCCTTTGAAAAGGCTCCCGTGCTTCATTCACGCTTTGTGGATACAAGGCTTTCCACTCACTGGGAGATAATGCCTTACAGTATTGATGAGGTCTTTACCGTTTCCTATCCCGAAAATCTCCGTCAGGCGGCAGATGAATTCCTTACGCAGTATATTCCGCCCGAGTCTGATTTGCAGATGAAGGCCGCCCTTTTCATAAAGGACGGAAAAAGCATCCTTTGCATAATTGAAAACCATATGTGTATGGACGGCGGCGACCTTAAGTATTTTCTGCAGGCCTTTTGCGAAAACTATACGGCTTACGTTGAAAAGGGGATAAGCCCCGTTGATTTCAGAACGGGCTCACGCTCCTATGCAGACGTTTATTCCGGCTTCAGCCGCACCGAGGCAGGTGTTGCTCAGCGCCTTTTCAGAAACATCAACGCAAGGGACGACCACCGCTTCCCTCTCACTGCCGATAATATCCGTGACGCATCCTTTATTGCACGAAAAAAATTCAGCGAGGATACCCTCGATAAGCTCAAGGCAAAGGGCAAGGAGCTTGGTGCAACCATAAACGAGCTTCTTCTTGCCGCTTATTTTTACAGCGTATATGAGCTTGCAGGCTATGACAGCGGCGATACCGTGATGATTTCAAACGCCATTGACCTGCGCCGTCATATGGACAGCGTTGAGGATAAGGGCTTTACCAACCATACCTCCTGGATGCAGTGTGCAATACCCGAAAGGGGAAAGGACATTTTTGAAACGGTACGCTATGTTGTAAAAAGCTCCAACCGCTTCAAAAAGGATAAGTTTATGGGCCTTTACGGTCTGCCCCTTCTTAATTTCGGCTATAATTTTCTTCCTCACGCCGTTTCCGAGGAGATTATAAAAATCGGTTACTCCAATCCGCTTATGGCAATGAGCAATATCGGCGTGCTCAACGGCAAGCATTTTGCACTTTGCGGCAATGAGCCTGCGGATGCATTTATGTCGGGTGCGGTAAAGTATAAGCCCTTTGTGCTTCTTACCGTAACCACCTATAAAAAGGTGATTACCCTTTCAATGTGCGTCAGAGGCAACGATGAGGATAAAAGGATTGTAGACGATTTCTTCGGCCTGATGGAAAAGAATATAGAAGCACTTATAGGATAATTTTTTTACGGCACGGCTTAAGGCTGTGCCGTGGCTTTATTTTACGATTGATAATGCGGTATTTTGTCACAAAAGGTACATTATTTTTATATTTTTCTTGACTTTATACTCGGTTTTTGATATAAATATACTAGGTATTTTATAAAATGAATTATAATGCATATAAAAGGAGTGGTATCATGGATTATATTAAAAATCTCATGAACAACAACAGGTTTCTCAAATGCATAAGCATTATACTTGCTGTTGCCATTGTAATTACGTCAGGTGTCGGCATTGCCATCAATGTAATAGCCGGTGAAAAAATCGACTGTGAGCAGGTCGCCGCTGACTACAACAGCTCAAAGCCCGATTTCAGCTCATACTTCACAAGCATGAGTGAGGATGAAATGACAAAGAGGCTTGACAAAATTGATGCAGAGCTTGTCAGCATTATTGCTATGGTTGATATTGATGAGCTTCTTTACACCGATGAGGTAGCAACACTTATTGCGAGATTTACCTCTGAGCTTATCGGCAAGGAATTTGCGGATATCAGGTTCAGTGCAATGAGAAAGAGCTTTCCCGATGCTTATGCCTTTGTCTGTGCTCAGAAGGAGGCAGGTAAAACCTGGGCAGATCTCGGTACAATTCCCTTCGGCATTGAAAAGGGCGATAAGGAAGCCTTTATCAAGGCCTGCGGTGCAGGTGCAGAGGCCTTTGGCAGTAACCTTCTCAAGGTAATGCTCAACGCTCCCTCTTCATATAACGATGCACTCGTTCCCGCCCTTGAGTCACTTCACACAGGTCCCATGCCCACTCTTGTTGAGTTTGTTCAGTCAACGGGCCTTTCGGGCAGTGCAAGAATGGAGCTTCTTGTAAGCAAAATTCTTTCAATTGTTGAGCCCCTTAAAACAGCTCCTCTTACATACCTTTGTGAAATTGCTCCCGATTTCTTCAAAAACTACACCAAGGCCGCAGAGCTTCTTAACAGCAAAAAGGGTGTTGAGAAAAACGCTCACCTTGTAATGCCTACAATTGACGGCCTCATTAACGAGGTTCTTACAAAGACAGGCCTTTCTGCTCCCGCTCTTGATATCAACAAGGTTATTACAATGGGTACTGCTTCGGTTGATGCAAGCGGTGCAAACAAGGGTCAGAGAGTAAGAATTGACGGCGACAGAGAGGTTGTATTCTCATACTTTGCCTCATATATCCTTGAAACACTTTCCTACGGCAACAACTTTGACCTTGTTGTAAAGCTTATGACAAAGGAGCTTAAGACAGACAAGATTCAGAACAGCATTGCAGGCGAGATTATGAACAGCGAGCTGTTCAGCGTATTCCTTGCAGATTTTGTAGACCTTCTTTCAAAAATTCAGGGCAGAACAGCACCTGACATCAAGGCAGAGGTTGAAGCCTATAATGCTGAGGTCAAGGATTTCAGCGGAATGTTTGCATGGCCCTCAACAGAGGAAAACGTTTCAAAAACAATTGATACACTTGATGCCGTTATTATCGGCTCACTTTCAGACTATAATCCCGACGCACTTCTGTTCACTGACGGCTTTGCAACCATGATTGCAAAGATTACCGGCTCACTTTGCTCAAAGGAGATTGCAGACCTTACCTTCAACGAGCTTCGCCTTCACTTCCCCGCAGCCTATGAATATATGATGACCGCCCAGGCAGAGGGCAAGACCTGGAAGGATATAGGCACAATTCCCTTCGGCATTACCCCCGGTGACAGAGAGATGTTTGTCAAGGCCTGTGCCGCAGGCTCAGAGCATTTTGGCGATGCACTTGCACTTTGTCTGCTTGTTGCTCCCACATCATATGAGCAGGCACTTGTTCCTGTTGTTGAGGCTCTTCACGTAGGCCCAATGCCCGAAATCAGAGAGTTCATTCTTGATACAGGCCTTTCGGGCGCAAAGCGTATGGAGCTTATTATAGAAAAGGTGCTCAAGGTTGCAGATACCTTCTACGCCGCACCTCTTACCTATCTTTGCGAGATGCTTCCCGACCTTGTTGTCAGCTACACCAAGGCATCTGATTTTGCAGCAGCCAACCCCGACATTCTTGCAAAGGCCGGTATTAACCTTATGCCTATTGCAGACCTTCTCAACTTCATTACCGCAGATATGGGCATCACGCTTCCCGAGTTTGATTTTGCTACACTTACAAAGTATGCAACGGCCCGTGTAGGCTCAAGCGGTGATATAGGCGGCGAGCGTTTTGAGCTTATCGGTGACAGAGAGGTTGTATTTGTTGCAATGAAGGATTACATTACATCCGTTATCACAACAGAGGGTAATCTTGTAGCAATCAGCACCGCGCTTTCAAACGGTATGGGTCTTGATGCCGAAACAGTTAATGTTGTGGTTTCAGTGCTTGAAAAGATTGTTATAGCATTAGCGGCATAAAATAAAAACAATAAAAGTTTTGCTTGAGCTTTTTTCAAAAGCTCATGGGGTTCAAGGGGCAAAGTCCCTTGGTAATAAAAAGCAAGAGGGGCTGTAAAAAAAGTGCAGACCGCATAAACCAAAATAAACAGAGGGTTTGTTTGGATTTTAAAAACCAAACAAACCCTTTAAAACATAAAAAAAGAACAATAATTGCAAAAACTGTGTTTTTGCGGTTTATGCTATAAACAAACCTCGCCCTCGGAGTACACCTGTACGCCGTCGGGTAACCCCCAATAAGGCTAAAGCCTTATTGGGGCTCGGTTTGTTCATTCTGCGCATTTTTTTACAGCTCCTTTTTTAAATTGAAGATAAAAAAGAACCGGGCAGAAAGCTCTGTCCGGCTGTAATCTTAAGCGGCTTATTGATTATATATAATCAGCAACCTGCCCTTTTTAACGCTAATCCGTGCCTCTTTTCCCGTAAATTCATTGCTTACACCAAAGGGCGTATCAAGCCTTAAGCTGACATCCTTTACCTCATATTTAAGCCCCTCAATGCTCACACCCTCGCTTTCATCGCAAAGCGAAAAAACCGATATATAACCCTCAAGGCAGGGGGGGAGAACAAGCTCACCGTCAGAAAGGGCTCTGAAAATTTTGCCTGCGTGGCGGATTTCGCCCTCTGCACCCCTTGAGCAGATGTATGACAGCAGACTGATGTTTGCAACGGAGTGGTCGTATCTTTCGCCGCCTAAGGCTCCGTAAAGCACAAAGCTTCTGCAGCCTCTTGAAAGTCCCTCGTCAACGGCAACCTTCATATCAGTAAAATCCTTTTCGCAGGGGAGCACAACCTTGTTTTCAAAGGCCGGCCTTTCACCAAGCGAGTCAAAATCGCCAACAACAAGGTCACACATTCTGCCTAAAAGGGTATTATGTCTGAAGCCTCCGTCGGCGCAGATTATAAAATCATCCTCTGCGGCCTTAAGGTCAAGCTTTTCGGGCACGTCACCGGCACCGATAATATAACAAATCTTTTTCATATAAAAAATCCTCACTATTTGCTGCTTACTACAGCAGTATACCATACTGATTGCCTAATTTCAACAAACCCCTTTACAAAAACTGCTTTATCCGTTAAAATAATGTTACCTTAAATAAAGGAGTATGCTATGAATATACAGATTTACGGCACAAACAAGTGCTTTGATACAAAAAAGGCTCAGCGGTATTTCAAGGAGCGCGGAATAAAATTTCAGTTTGTTGACCTTGCAAAATTCGGTATGAGCAAGGGCGAATATGAAAGCATAAGGCGCGCCCTTAAATGCTCACTTGAGGATTTGCTCAACGAAAAAAGCAAGGCCTATGAAAAATCCTTTATAAAATATCTCGCCTCAGAGGAAGCTAAGCTTGAAAAGCTTTTGGAAAATCAGGAGATGTTTAAAACACCTATTGTCCGCAACAGAAAAAAGGCAACGCTGGGCTATTGCCCCGATGAATGGAAAAAGTGGGAGGAGGAAAAATAATGGTAACACAGGAACAGATTAACAGAATAAACGAGCTTGCAAGGAAGTCAAAGACCCCCGAGGGTCTTACAGAGGCTGAAAAGCTTGAACAGCAGAAGCTCAGAAGGCTTTATATTGATTCCTTCAAGGAAAGCCTTGTGGGTCAGCTTGAAAACACTTATATTGTTGACGAAAAGGGCAATAAGAGAAAAGTGGAGAGAAAAGGCAAGAAAAAGTAAAAACAATAAATGTTTTGGTCAAGCTTTTTCAAAAGCTTGCGGGTGAGGGGCAGAGCCCCTCATTTGTTCTATTACAGCTCTTTTCATGGGCGTGAAAAATGCGCAGGATGAACAAACAGCAGAAACACAGCTTTTGCAATTATTTTATATTTTTTATGTTTTAAAGGGGTTGTTCGGATTTTAAAATCCGAACAACCCCTCTGCTTATCCCGGCTTATGCGGTCTGCTGTTTTTGCAGTCCCTTTTAACTTTATCAGAAGAAATCCTTCAATAAATCCGCCATAGGATTATTGTCCGGCTTGCTCTTTTCTTCCTTCTGCTGCTTTTTCATATAATTCATCACATCAAACTTGTTTGCACCGCTGTCCTGCTTGCGCTTGTTGAAGTCAGAAAGCCTTTCGCGGTAGCCGCATTTGCAGACGAATAGTTTTTTGTCGCCTTCACCGCGCAGCTCAAGCTTCTTGTGACATTCGGGGCAACGGGCGTTTGTTATCTGTGTAAGGCCCTTGCGGTAGCCGCATTCTCTGTCCTGACAAATGAGCATCTTGCCCTTTTTGCCGTTGACCTCAAGCAGATACTTGCCGCAGACGGGGCATTTGTCCTTGGTGGCATTTTCGTGGTTGTACTGCGCATCTGAAACAATAACCTTGGAAACAAGCGAGGTTGAGTATTCTCTCATTTCGCCGATGAATTTTTTCATACTCTGCTTGCCTTGGCTGATGTTCTGCAGCTGCTGCTCCCATTTGGCAGTGAGTGTTGCAGATTTCAAATCCTCGGGTACAATGCGCACAAGCCGCTTGCCCTTTGCCGTGGGATGAATTTCCTTGCCTACGCGCTCAATGGAAAAGTTGTCAAACAGCTTTTCAATAATGTCGGCCCTTGTTGCCGGTGTGCCGAGACCGCTTGTTGACTCAATAACAGCCTTGAGGGTCTTGTCCGTAATCTGCTTTGAGGGGTTTTCCATTGCCGAAAGCAGTGTAGCCTCTGTGTAGCGTGCAGGGGGCTTTGTTTTACCTTCTGCAATTTTTATTCCCTTAAGGTTTAGTGCCTGACCCTGCTTAAGGGGCGGCAGACTCTGTGCCTTGTCGTCGCTGTCATCATCCTCATCCTCGTCAAGGGTGCCGTAAAATTCCTTCCAGCCCTGCTTTACGGGCGTTTTACCCTTGGCAAAAAAGCTGCCCTTGTCAGCTGCAATTTCAATTTTCACCTCGTCATACTGAAAAGGCTCACTCAAAACTGCCATAAAACGCCTTACAACAAGGTCATAAATGTTTCTTTCCTCATAGGAGAGCTTTGAAAGGTTAGGGCTCTGCTCGGTGGGAATAATAGCGTGGTGGTCAGATACCTTTGCGTTGTTTACGATATATTTTGTTTCAATTTTTCCTCTTGCAAGCCTCATTGCACTTGCCTGATAGGGAACCACCGCCATTGCACGAAGCCTTTCGGGCAGAGTTGCAACAATGTCGTCTGTTATGTAGCGTGAATCCGTTCTCGGATAGGTGAGCACCTTGTGATATTCGTAAAGGCTCTGCATAAGAGAAAGGGTCTGCTTTGCAGAATAGCCGTACCTTTTGTTGGCATCACGCTGAAGCTCCGTAAGGTCGTATGCGGCAGGGGGATTCTGCTTTTTGGTTGCCTTTTCAAGCCTTGTAACACTGTAGCTTCTGCCGAGAAGGCTCTTTTGCAGGCTCTCTGCAAAGGCCTTGTCGGAAAAACGGGTGTTACCCTTGCCGTCGCGGTAGGTGCCCTTGAAGGCACCGAAATCGCCCTTTACCGTGTAGTAAAGCTTGGGCACAAAATTCTGAATCTCCTCCTCACGCTGAACAATCAGCGCAAGGGTAGGGGTCTGTACGCGGCCGGCAGAAAGCGAGGCGTTATACTTGCAGGTGAGTGCTCTTGTTGTGTTGAGTCCCACAAGCCAGTCTGCCTCGGCGCGCGCCTGGGCAGAGTAGTAGAGGTTGTCGTATTCCTTCGCGCTTCTGAGGTTCTGAAAGCCCTCTTTTATTGCTCTGTCCGTCTGTGACGAAATCCACAGACGGTAGGCGGGCAGCTTGCAGTGAGCCTTCATCATAATCCAACGTGCCACAAGCTCACCCTCACGGCCCGCATCCGTTGCAATAACAAGCTTATCAATGTCGGGCCGCTTCATAAGCGCAGAAACTATTCTGTACTGCTTTGAGGTCTGCTTGATTGTAACAAGCTTCATTTTTTCAGGCAGCATGGGCAAATCCTCAAGCCGCCAGGCCTTGTATTTATCGTCGTAAGCGTCGGGGTCAGCAAGGGTTACAAGGTGACCGAGTGCCCAGGTGACAACGTATTTGTCACCGTTTATGCAGCCGTCGCCCTTTCCCTTACAGCCGAGCACTCTTGCAATATCTCTTGCTACAGAGGGCTTTTCTGCAAGAACTAATGTTTTTCCCATAGCTTTAACTCCTTATTTAATAACTGAAAGGCAGACATTTTCAATGTCAAAGCCATCTTTTATCACCGCTTCAACGTCCTGCTTCGTTATGGTTTTGTAAAGCTCAACGGTATCAAAAATACCGTAGCCGTTGAGCCAGGCATCGCAAAGATTGTTTGCAAGGTCGTTTACGTCATTATATGAGTAAATCTCCGCGCCGTATTTTTTCTTAAGGCAAACCTCAAAATCCTCCTGAGAAATGCCCTCGTTTCTTATGCGTGCAATTTCATTGAGAATTTCCGCCTTTACCCTTTCGGGCTTCTTGCTTTCACCGCTGAAAAGCACTGCGGCAAAGCCTCTGCCGTAAAAATACTCCTTGCCGAAGGCTGTGTTGATAAGGCCCTCGTCAAGCATTTTTGTGTAAAGAGGGGAGAACCTGCCTGCAATAATTTCAAGCGCAAGATTATAAAGAAGCAACTTTTTCGGTGAGGGCACAAGCTCCTCGCATTTTTCCTTGAAGCCGAGAGCAAACTTCGGCACCTCAACGTCAAGCTTTTCCTCAATATAGTCCGTCTGAACGGCGTAGGGCTCCTCGGGTACAATCTGCTCAAAGGTAACGGGCTCCTCAACTTTAAGCACCCTGTCAGCTATGGCGATTACGTCCTGCGCCTTTACGTTGCCCGCAACGGCAAGGCACATATTTGAGTTGTTGTAAAAGGTTCTGTAGCAGGAGTAAAGAAGGTCAGCACTGATTTGTGCTATGGATTCTACCGTGCCCGCAATATCAATTCTTACGGGATTGTTGACGTAAAGGCCTCTCAGAAGGTTGAAAAGCACCTGCCAGTCCGGGTTATCCTGATACATTCTTATCTCCTGGCCTATGATGCCCTGCTCCTTTTGCACCGTTTCCTCGGTGAAATAAGGGGCCTTTACGAAATCCAAAAGAATTTCAAGGTTTTCGTAAAAATTATCGGCACACTGAAAAATATAGCAGGTGCGGTCAAAGGAGGTGAAGGCGTTGGCGTTTGCCCCGGTTTTTGCAAAACGCTCAAAAGCGTCAAGCTCCTCACTTTCAAAAAGCTTGTGCTCAAGAAAATGGGCAATACCCTCGGGCACAGAGGTGTAGCTTTCCTCGCCCTTAAGGCGGAAGCAGGTATCAACACTGCCGTAGCGTGTGCCGAACATAGCAAAGGCTCCCGAATAGTCGGGCTTTTCCATTACAAGGATTTTAAGACCGCTTTTATGGTCAATTTCATAATATTCTTCCTTAAGAAGCTCGTTTCTTATCTTTTTCATTCTGCGGCCTCCTTTGCATCGCTTTCGAGTATATACACGGTGTCCTCGGTTACCATTGAAGCGGCAATTATTATTTCCTCGCGGCATACACCGTTAATCATTTCTCCGAGTGAGCAGGGCTCTGTAATTTCATTTTTCACCGCATAAGAGGTCATCCAGTCGTTGATGCCGGCAACGCTGTCATAAACGCTGTTATATAAATCGTAAAGGCTCTTTTTGGCATTTTCCACCGTTTCGTCCGTGAAGCTGCCGCGCCTTATTTCGTCAAGCTCATGGCGGATTGCTTCAAGGGCCTTTTCCGCGTTTTCGGTTTCAACACCGCTTTCAACGGTTATAATGCCCTTGTTGCTGTCAAGCCTTGAGGCGCAGTAATAGCAAAGGCTCATTTTTTCTCTTACGTTCATAAAAAGCTTTGAGAAGGTGCCGCTGCCGAAAATTGCATTCATCAGCTTAATTGCGGGAAAGTTGTCAAAGTCGTAGGTCATACCTGCACGCATACCGATAACAAGCTTGCCCTGCTTTACACTCTGCTTTTCACGCACGGTTTTGCTTTCAAAGGCTTCGGTAACAAATTCGGTGTGCACCTCAAGGATATTCTCCTTTTTCCTTTCAAGGGGAGCAAAGAGCTTTGTTACGGCTTCTTCAATCTCTTTTTCGTCAAAGTTGCCCGTTACGTTTATCTGTACCGGTGCTTTGAAAAGCAAATCCTTCCAGAGCTTAAGAAGCTCCTTGCCCGTTGCGGCCTCAATTTCCTCCTTTGTACCAAGGCGGTTTATGCCGTAGGCCTCGTCGCGGCACATTTCACCAAGCATGGTGTTGAGGGCGTAGATGCGCTTTTCGTCCTTTTCGCTTTCAAGCTTTTCGATAAGAAGACGCTTTTCTCTTTTTATATTATCCTCTTTAAAGCCCTCGGTGGTGATATCGGGCATAAAAAGGCAGGAGGAAACAAGCTTAAGTGCCTCGCAAAGCACCTTTTCGCCCTTGAGGGCAAAGCGGTCATCAAGGCATACGAGCACAAGCGAAAGCACCTGAGCCTCGCCGATTTTTCTGATTGAAGGGGAAATCACCGCACCGTAAAGGCCTGCAAGGCGGCGGTTCATCTCGGTAATTGTCGGGTAAATCTTATTTGTTCTTGCAAGCAGATTTAAAAGCAGAGCCTTTTTGCCTGCATTTTCCGAAAGGGATGTAACTATGTTGAATGAAACCACCGAGGTTTTAAACTGCTTTGTTTTGTGTGTGCAAAGCTTAACGCCCGGTGCTATTATTTTACTTTTCATAATGCACCTCCGAGTTTATATCATTATTATTGTATCATATCAAAAGGGTAATATGCAACATAAAGCGGCTGTAAAAAAACGAGTTTTTTTACAGCCACTTTGTGGATAACTATTTTGACTTAAATCAGCTTTTCTTCAATTTCAAGGCCGAGAGCCTTCAAGGAATCAATTCCCTTGCGATAAAGTCCGTAATCAAGGTACGCCTCCGGTCTGTGAGCATCAATGCCGATAGTTACGGGCGGCTTGATTTCAGCACACATTTTCCAGAAATCGGGGTAGGGATAGCCCTGCTTTCCGTCGTTTATGCTGTGGCTGAAGCCTAAAAGATTGTATTCAAGGGGAGTGTTCGTTTCCTTTGCCTTTTCAATGATTCTTCTTGAGACCTCACGGCAATGGCTGTCAAAAACGGGATAGCCGCGCATAAAAATATCCGGGTGGGCAACATACATAAAAAGGCCCGTTTCCATTGCTTCAACAATATCGTCGCAAAAGGTATAAAGCTCCTCGGGCGTTGTAATGTCGCCGTTGTAAATTCTTCCCGGCTCGTCAACGCAAAAATGGTGGCCGAGAATTATAAAATCAATGCCGTGCTCCTTGATTTTCTCTTTAAGCCAGGGCACGTATTTAGGAAAATATTCACACTCAAGGCCGAGCTTTATGCTGATTTTATCCTTGTATTTTTCACCGAGGGATTCAATACTGCTGCAATAATTCTCAAGCTCGTCAGGTATCATTCTGATGTGTGAAACAAAGCCCTTTTCATAGGGCCAGGGGCTGTGGTCGGCAAAGCCGATTTCGTCAAAGCCTGCCTCAATGGCGGCAAGCACAAATTCCTCGTCGGTGCCCTTGGCATGGTGGCAGCGTGTGGTGTGCGTATGATAATTATATTTCATTGCTTGCTCCTTAACCTATACCGCCGAGTATTGCACCTGCAATAAGCACAAGTATGCAAAGCGGGCAGAAAACATATTTTGCAAGTGGAATTATATAACGGGGCAGCGGCTTCTCTCTTCCCTTTGAAATCTCTTTTTCCGCAATCTTTTTGCCAAGCACCCAGAAGAACATTATACCTGCAAGACCTGCACCGAGGGGACAGATGTAAATTGAAATAACGTCCATCCAATCCGAAACGATATGCTGAATAAGCAGTGAAATGCCGAGACCTGCCGCACCCGTAATAATGCAGGCAAGAGGCCTTTTGAGCTTAAAGTGCTCCTGAAGGGTTGCAACGGGGGTTTCGTAAAGATTGATAAGAGAGGTAAGTCCCGCAAAGGTTACGGCAACAAAGAAAATAATTGCAATAACACTTCCGCCGGGCATTGATTTGAAAAGATTGGGCAGAAAAACAAACATCAGCATAGGTCCGCCCTGGTCAAGCTTTGCGCCTGCCGTTGCCATTGCGGGGATTATAACAAGTGCGGCGAGCATTGCGGCCAGTGTGTCAAAAAATGCCACATTTTTTGCCGAGCGGGGGATATCCTCACTGTCAGAAAGGTAGGAGCCGTAAATCAGCGTGCCGTTGCCTGCAACGGAAAGGGAGAAAAAGGCCTGACCGAGTGCATAAATCCATGTGAGCGGGTCGGCAAGAGCCTTTGCATCAACGGTGAAAATATACTTGTATCCGTCAACGGCACCGGGCTGAAAGGCAATGTAAATGCCAAGACCCAGGAAAAGGAAAAAGAAAAGCGGCATCATAACCTTGTTTGCCTTTTCAATTCCCGAGCCTATGCCGAAAATAAGTATGATTACGGTTAAGGTCACGGCTATGCTCTGCCACATATTATTGCCGAACTGTGATGCCATTTCTCCGAAGGAGCCCATAAACTCATCAACGTCGGAAGAATTAAGAAGCGTACCTCTGAGTGCTGAAAAGGCGTACTTTAAAATCCAGCCCATAACAACACTGTAGCCTATTGCAAGTGCAAGGGAGCCCAGGGTGGGTATGAAGCCTAAAGCCTTGCCCGGCTTTTGTGAGCCTTTTGACTCTGTAGCCTTGCCGAAGGCGTCAATAGGTCCCGAGCGTGCCATTCTGCCGAAGCTCATTTCGCCGATAACTCCCGTTGAGCCGATAAGCAGAACAAAAAACAGATAAATAATTATAAATGCTCCGCCGCCGTAGCCCGATACTCTTGCAGGGAAGAGCCAGATATTGCCCATACCCACGGCCGAGCCGATGCAGGCCATAACAAAGCCCCAGCGTGAGGCAAAGGAATCTCTTTTCTTTTCCATAAAAAACCGTCCTTTAATTTTTTTCGGTTTTTAATATACCACAACGGCACAGAAAAGGCAAATAAAACCGTGAAAAAACAATATTTTTTTCTTTGTGTGTTCATTCTTGCACATTTTAGCGTTGCAAAAATCAATATTATGTGTTATTATAAAACAGATAATTAACACAAAGGGGAAATTAAAAGTGAAAGTTATTATTTTGGAAAACGCCTATGAAATTTCAAAGCAGGCAGCAGAAATTTATATCAAGCAGATAAATAAAGACCACGGAAGCGTGCTCGGCTTTGCCACGGGTGCATCACCGGTTGAAACCTATAAAAGAATCATCGAGGCCTATGAAAGAGGCGAGGTAAGCCTTAAGCATATCACAACCTTTAACCTTGACGAGTACGCTGACCTCGACAGAGAAAACGTCAACAGCTATTACTACTTTATGAAGGATAACCTTTTCGGCAAAACCGACGTCAATTTTGACAAGGTCAATTTCCTTGCAGGCGTAAAGCCCGAGGATGCCGAGGCAGAATGTAAGAGATATTACGAGAAAATCAAGGAAGCGGGAGGCATTGACATTCAGCTTCTCGGTATCGGTACAAACGGTCACATCGGCTTTAACGAGCCCGGTGATGAATTCAAGGACAGACCCTTCCTTGTAAAGCTTACTCAGAGCACAATTGACTCAAACAAAAAATATTTTGAAGCAGTGGGCACCGAAATGCCCGGCTACGCACTTACTATGGGTGTAGGCGACATTATGAGAGCAAAAAAGATTGTGCTTATCGCAACGGGCGAGGCTAAGGCAAAGGCTGTCAAGGCCCTTGTTGAAGGAGAGGTAACACCCTCATGTCCCGCTTCAATTCTTCAGCTTCACAGCGACGTTACTGTTTTCCTTGATAAGGAAAGTGCATCTCTTTTGGGTGACAGATAATGGCTGAGGTTGATTTAAAGGCCAAAATCACCGTTGCTCCCGTTATAACCTCAATTTCCGCAACAGAGGATAACAAGGTTCTCATCAGATGGAAGGAGAGCCCTCTTGCGGAAAAGTACGATATCAAGCGTTGCCTTACTCCCGACGGTGACTTTGCTCACGTGGATTGGGCAACGGGCACGGAATTTACCGATACAACTGCCGAAAGGGATACAACCTATTGGTATAAGGTGGTTGCCTGGAAGCGGTTGGAGGGTAAAAAAACCTCAAAAAAGGCAAGCACACTCAAGCTTGTTGCCGTTTCGGACATTTCTCCGGCTGAGGGCCTTACCGTTAAGGCGGACAAGGGCAATATTTTCCTTTCCTGGAAGACCGCACCCGGCTGTAAATATCATATTTACAGAAGAAGCGAATTGTTTTCACGTCCCGTGCTGGTCGGTGAAAGCAAAAACGGAAGCTTTACGGATGAAAATGCGGTTTCGGGTCAGATTTACCACTACTGCCTGCAGACCGTAAAAACGGGCGGTGACAAGGAGCTTTACGGCAATTTCAGCAAGGAGGCAGCCACTGCCTTTATTGATACGACAGAAATACTTTCCGCAAAGAAAATATGGGGCAGGGTAAGCCTTGACGTAAAGGTTGTTGCAGGCTGTGACGGCTACATATTTGAACGCAGTGACCGCAAGGACGGCGGATTTACCGAGGTCGGCAGAACTGAGGATATTACTGCGGTAACCTTTGAGGAAAAGTCTCCCTCAAGGCTCAAAAGCTATTATTACAGGGTCAGAGCCTATAAAAAGTCGGGAGAAACGGAGCTTTACGGCGCATATTCTGAGATTAAAGCCGTCAGATGAATGAATTTTATTAAAAATTATTGACTAATTTTCATTTTTAGTTTAAAATATAGTCAGTAAATAAATAAGGAGGAAACAGCAATGAATGAAAATATAGCAGATACCAATGTAGAAACAGAAGAGCACAGAAATTTATATGAAGTTTTTTTCGACTTCTGGGTAGAAATTTTTAATTTCTTCAAGTACATCTTCTACGATATTTATCTTGGTGAATAAGAATTAACCCCATACACCTGTGCCCGTTTTGCACAGGTGTTATGTTTTACCCGAAATATAGAGAAAGGACGTGTTTTTATGGCAGGACCCGGTGGCGGCGGCAGCAGAGGCGGAGGCTTCGGCGGCGGTTCATTCGGCGGCGGAGGAGGCTTCTCCGGCGGCGGCAGAGGCTTTGGCGGAGGCTCTTTTGGCGGTAACTTCGGCGGAAGTCACAACGGCGGAAGCTTCGGCGGACATCATCACGGACATCATCACCATCATCACGGCCCGTTTTTCGGCGGACCCTTCTTCGGCAGAAGAACTTATGTGGGTGGAGGCTGCGGCGGAGCAGTGTTTACCGCTGTTGTTATCGGTATGTTTATTCTTTTAGGCGCATTCTGGCTTTTTGCCGAACCCGGAGAGGTCACAATAAACGGACATCCTGTTTACATAGGTGAAGAAAGCTTCGGTTATGATGAAGGCACGATGCAGGACTATGCTAACGAGCAATATAAAAAAGCCTTCGGCGATTATGACGGCTACGAGGATAATATCCTTCTTATTTTCCTTGCAAATGAAGAGGCCGACGGCTATTACACAATCGCCTGGGTTGGTGACAACGTCAAGCCCGAAATCAATGAGATGTTTGGCGAGTATACCGAATACGGCGAAGCTATGAATCAGTATATCAACACCAATTATTACGGTTATACTCTTGACAATAACCTTGCCGACGTTGTAAGAGCAATGGAAAACAGCATTGCCGATGCAAACCTCGGTTCATCCTTCACAAGCCCTGCGGCAGATGCGCCTGAAAAAATTTCACGCCTTGTGAATTTTACGGAATTAGACATTTCAAAGGATGTTGTGAATGATGCAATAGACTCATTCAGAGAAAAGACGGGTATTCCACTTGTTATTGTTGTCGATATGGCGGAAAATGTTTTCGGCGGCGGTTATGAAGAAGTTACAGAGATTGTTCCTGACAAGTCGGAGCAGGTGACAATTACCGATGCTGACAATGAAGAGCATGAAGATTTTGCAACGCTTTATTTCAGAGGGTTTTCTGTCATTGCAATCGGTGTGGTTGCTGTCATCGGTGTTGTAATTGCTGTTGTTCTTATAGCAAAGAAGAAGAAAAGCAGTAAAAACAAAGAAACTCCCAAAAACGATATGCCTTGGGAAAGCTGAGATAACGGAAAGAAAAACAATCTGAGACGGTTGGAATGAAAATACTGACACATAGAACCGTCCCTTGTTTTACAGGAGTTGGTAATAAGATGAAAACTGCAAGATATATACTTATAATTAGTTCTATTTTTTCTTTTTTACTTTCAATGGTATGTTTTATAAAAGCTTTGATGTGTGAATTAGATGCTTATGATTTTGGACGTATCTATAGTTATTTAAATCCTTCAAAAATATTTTTATTAACAGCTATAGTCCTTTTGATGGTGATGTTTTTGCTTTCAAAAAAAGATGAGACTGAATTAAAAATCGAAAAAGTGTTCGCTGTTATTTTTGTCATTATTGCCATTGGCTTTGCGTCAGGGTATATTAGCGGAAATTTCGGTAACAATCCATTTTTTTCGAAAGCGTACAATTCACAAACACAAAATGCAAAACAAAATGTGGCATACGATTTGCATAAAAGATACTTACCTTTTTATGATGAATATTCAGATGGTACAGAAAATACCGGTGCTTACGAGATATATAAGAGCGACTTGAAAAACACAGTAATGGTTTATGTTGATTCTGATATTATCAATTCAGAGTTTTCTATGTACTACGAGCTGGAATTTTTAAACACTGAAAATATTTTAATCTACACAAAATTTTTGTTAGAACGATTGTATTTTGATAAAACTTCTGTTGTTGAACTTGGAAATAAAAGTACATATTCAGTGGGAAGTCATCAAGTGAATATATGTAAGTATAATTCTGATTATGTTGCCTATATTCAGGAAGATAATAATTTTATGTATATTACTCTTTCAAATGCAACGATAATTGATGAAAACGAACTGGTTGATACTTGTGTGGAACAATATGATTTAATGAAAGAAACACTTGATAATGGACGGTTGTTAGTAATACCTCAGTAGAACACAGGGGATGGTTCTCTATCTTTGAACAACGGGCGGTGATTTCACCGCCCGTTCCTTACTACTTACTACTGCACCGCAAAGCGGTGCCTCTCGGTCCTCTCATACATGTTATTCAAAAATTTACATCACCCTATGCTTATTTTTTATGCCTAAACTATTGAAAAAAATCCAATAATGTTATACAATAACAAACGGTGTTTTTTATTCTATAAAAGTTATTTACGAAAGGACAGAAAACAATGAACGTATTAAACAAAAAGTCAGTTGAAGACATTGACGTAAGAGGCAAAAAGGTCCTCATCCGTTGCGATTTCAACGTAAAGATGGAAAACGGTGTTATCACCAGCGACAAGAGAATTGTTGCTTCACTTCCCACAATCAAATATCTTCTTGATAACGGTGCAAAGGTTATCGCTTGCTCACACCTCGGCAGACCCAAGGGTGAATTCAAGCCTGAATTCTCACTTGCCCCCGTTGCAGTAAGACTCGGCGAGCTTCTCGGTATTGAGGTTAAAATGGCTAAGGACGTTGTAGGCGAAAGTGCAAAGGCACTTGCAGCTGACCTTAAGGAAGGCGAGGTTCTTCTTCTTGAAAACGTACGCTTCCACAAGGAAGAAACAAAGAATGACCCCGAATTCTCAAAGGCACTTGCTGACCTTGCAGAAATTTATGTAAACGACGCTTTCGGCTCAGCTCACAGAGCTCACAGCTCAACAACAGGCGTTGCTGATTATCTTCCCGCAGTAGGCGGCTACCTTATCCGTAAGGAGCTTGAATATATCGGCGGTGCTCTTGAAGAACCCAAGAGACCTCTTGTTGCTATTCTCGGCGGCGCAAAGGTAAGCGACAAAATCGGCGTTATCACAAACCTCATGGATAAGGTTGATACCCTTATCGTAGGCGGCGGTATGGCATACACCTTCTTTGCAGCAAAGGGCTACAGCGTTGGTACCTCAATCTGTGAAGAGGACAAGATTGAAATGGCTAAGGAAATGATGGCTGAAGCAGAAGCTAAGGGTGTTAAGTTCCTTATCCCCGTTGATAACAGACTCGGTAAGGAATATGCCGAGGATACAGAGGTAATGATTGTTGATTCAGACAACATCCCCGACGGCTGGATGGGTCTCGACATCGGCCCCAAGACAGAAGAGCTTTTTGCTGACGCTATCAAGGGTGCAGGCACAGTTATCTGGAACGGACCTATGGGCGTTTCAGAGTGGAAGAACTTTGCTTCAGGTACAGTTGCAGTTGCAACAGCAGTAGCTGAAAGCGGCTCAATTTCAATCATCGGCGGCGGTGACTCAGCTGCAGCTGTTCAGAAGCTCGGCTTTGCCGACAAGATGAGCCACATCTCAACAGGCGGCGGTGCTTCTCTTGAATTCCTTGAGGGTAAGGACCTTCCCGGTGTTGTTGCTCTCAACGATAAATAATTTGAATGCAGAATGCAGAGTGCAGAGCGCAGAATTGCACCCTGCATACTGCAATTAGACGAGTTAGTGTCTGTTTTTAAAATATTAAATTGAGTTATGGAAAATATAATTGAAAATAAATCTTTTAAGTTTGCGGTCAGAATTGTAAATCTCTATAAGTATCTTACTGCTGACAAAAAAGAGTTTATATTATCAAAACAGTTGTTGCGTAGCGGTACGAGCATAGGTGCCAATGTTGCGGAAGGACAAAAAGCTCAATCTAAACCTGATTTTTATACAAAAATGAGTATAGCTTTAAAAGAAGCAAATGAGACTTTTTATTGGTTGCGACTTTTAAAAGAAACGGATTTTTTGACGGTTAAAGAATTCGAGGACATTTCTGCAGATGCAGATGAAATTATCTCAATCCTTACAACTATTTGTAAAAACACAAAAATAAAATAACAAATTCATTCTGCATTCTGCATTCTGCACTCTGCATTATGAATATAAAGGAGTAAGAAAAATGAATAAAGCTACACGTAAGGCAGTTATCGCAGGTAACTGGAAAATGAATATGACTCCCTCTCAGGCAAAGGCTCTTATCGAAGAAATGAAGCCCCTCGTTGCAGGTGCTGACTGTGAAGTAGTTCTTTGCGTTCCCTTTGTTGACATTGCAACAGCAATCGAAGCAGCTAAGGGCTCAAACATCAAAATCGGTGCAGAAAATGTACACTTCAAGGCTTCCGGTGCATACACAGGTGAAATTTCAGCTGAAATGCTTAAGGAATGCGGCGTTGAGTATGTTGTTGTAGGTCACAGCGAAAGAAGACAGTACTTCGGCGAAACAGACCAGACTGTAAACCTTCGCTCACTTGCTGCTCTCAAGGCAGGTCTCAAGCCCATCATCTGCGTTGGTGAAACTCTTGAGCAGAGAGAGCTCGGCTATACAGAGACTCTTCTTAAGTATCAGACAAAGATGGCTCTCACAAATGTAAGTGCTGAAGACCTTAAGAATGTTGTTATCGCTTACGAGCCCGTATGGGCAATCGGCACGGGTGTTACCGCAACTGCTGACCAGGCAGACGAGGGTAACGGCTACTGCCGTGCAGCCATTGCTGAGGCTTATGGCGCAGAGGCAGCAGAGGCTGTAACAGTTCAGTACGGCGGCTCAATGAACGCTAAGAATGCAGCAGAGCTTGTTGCTAAGGTTAATGTTGACGGCGGTCTTATCGGCGGCGCATCACTTAAGGCAGCAGACTTCTCAGTTATCGTTAAGGCAGCTTCCGAGCAGAAATAAAAACAAAAAGGGCTCGAGAGAGCCCTTTTTTTGAGGGCCGAGGGCCAAGAGCCAAGGGCCGATATTCGAATCAGAGAAAGGAAAAATTCAAATGAAAAAGCCTGTATTACTTTGCATTATGGACGGTTTCGGCAAAAATGACGACAATTACGGCAACGCAATTTTCTCTGCCGCAACTCCCAATCTTGATAAAATAATGAAAGAAAACCCCATGACCTTTATCGGTGCATCAGGTATGGATGTAGGTCTTCCCGACGGTCAGATGGGTAACAGTGAGGTAGGTCACACAAACATCGGTGCAGGCCGTGTTGTATATCAGGAGCTTACCCGTATCACAAAGTCCATCAAGGACGGCGACTTTTTTGAAAACGAGGCACTCAGGGGTGCAATGGAAAACTGCCTTAAAAACGGCAGTGCCCTTCACCTTATGGGCCTTATGAGTGACGGTGGCGTTCATTCACACAACACCCATATGTATGCTATTGTTGAAATGGCAAAGAGAATGGGCCTTAGCGAGGTTTATGTTCACTGCTTCCTTGACGGCCGTGATGTTCCTCCCGCTTCGGGTGCTGATTTTGTTGAGGAAACCTGCAACAAGCTTAAGGAAATCGGTCTTGGCAAGGTAGCTACCGTAATGGGCAGATACTACGCTATGGACAGAGATAACCGTTGGGACAGAGTAGGCAAGGCCTATGCCGCAATGGTTTACGGTGAGGGCGTAAAGGCTGAATGTCCCGTTGCCGCTATCAAGGAAAGCTACGAGACCGTTGACGCTGACGGCAAAAACCTTACAGACGAATTCGTGCTTCCCACCGTTTGTGCCGAAAATGCAACAATCAAGGCAAACGACAGCGTTGTATTCTTCAACTTCCGCCCCGACAGAGCAAGAGAAATCACAAGAACCTTTGTTGACGAGGCATTTGACGGCTTTGAGAGAAGAGACGGCTTCTTCCCCCTTTACTATGTATGTATGACTCAGTACGATGCAACAATGCCCAACGTACACGTTGCCTTCAAGCCTCAGACCCTTGAAAACACCTTCGGCGAATATCTTGCAAAAATGGGCAAAACACAGCTTCGCATTGCCGAAACAGAAAAGTACGCTCACGTAACCTTCTTCTTCAACGGCGGTGTTGAAAAGCAGTACGAGGGCGAGGACAGAATTCTTGTTGCTTCACCCAAGGTTGCAACCTATGACCTTCAGCCCGAAATGAGTGCCTACGAGGTTACGGAAAAGGTAACCGAGGCCATCAGAACCGGCAAGTACGATGCTATTATCCTTAACTTTGCTAACTGCGATATGGTTGGCCATACGGGTATTTTTGCCGCCGCTCAGGCAGCTGTTGAGGCTGTTGATACCTGCGTAGGCAAGGTTTACGATGCAGTTATGGAAATGGACGGTGTAATGCTTATTACGGCTGACCACGGTAATGCCGATAAGATGTATGAGGCAGACGGCTCACCCTTTACCGCTCACACAACAAACCCCGTACCCTTTGTGGTTTGCGGCTACGACTGTGAGCTTCGCGAGGGCGGTAAGCTTTGCGACATTGCTCCCACAATGCTTAAGATTATGAATCTTGCACAGCCTGCTGAAATGACGGGCGAAAGCATTGTAAAATAAGCGTGTGTAAATAGCTTATATAATTCGGAAAACGGCGACAGTATACTGCTTGTCGCCGTTTTGTCATTTGGTCTTCAGCAAAGACACAACCCCCGGTTCTACCGGGGGAATAAAAAAGCTTTAGTAAAAATAAAACGTGGCGAGCAATGGCAAGCCACAAAAACGAAGAGAAAAAATTAACCTCCGAGTATAATAGAAATGGTTTGGCAGCCGCATTACTAAAATACAAGGAGGTTAAAAACATGTTCAAAAAAGATGGTAACAACGAAATAAAAACATTATCACATTCAACTTACAGATGTCAGTATCATATAGTATTTGCACCCAAATACAGAAGAAAAGAAATATATGGAAAGCTGAAAAAGGATATTGGGCAGATAATAAGGAAATTGTGCGAACAAAAAGGAGTAGAAATAATAGAAGCAGAAGCTTGTAAGGATCACATACACCTTTTGGTGTCGATACCCCCTTACTTAAGTGTAGCACAATTTATGGGATATCTCAAGGGTAAAAGCACACTAATGATTTTCGATCGACATGCAAATTTAAAATATAAGTACGGGAACCGACATTTTTGGTGCAGAGGATATTACGTGGATACAGTCGGTCGAAACAAGAAAGTGATAGAAAAGTATATACAAAATCAG
>SVOY01000018.1 GCA_015066105.1 Oscillospiraceae bacterium | reverse complement strand
CCTCAAAGAATGCTTGCATATATTATCACCTATTCCCGTCTTTGTCAACAGTTTTCGGCAACTTTTTTTGGATATTTTCACTAATCCCTTCTCTTTATTTACACCGAGCCGGGTGTGTTTGTGGACCACTTCGTTATTGCCACTATATCTTGCGGTTCGTTAGTCTTTTATATGGTTTTGTCTATATGTGGCGTGGATAAACAGGGGTTTGTTTTTTCGTTTGCGTTGCAGTTGTGCGGTGGGGTGGTGTTTGTAGCGCCGCCCCGCGGGCGGATGTTTTACGCTTTGCGTAAAACCCGGTCGCCGATGCGGCGACGCTACAGTTTTTTTGAAAATCCGACATCCCCGACAGATACAAATAAAGACCTTACAGTTTTCTCGCTGTAAGGTCTTTGCTTATACTATATTATATATAGCCTTTTCACGGCCGTGCCTCTTATCTGATAGCCTCGCTGATTGCCTTTGCCATCTGGTCGGGGCAGGATGTGCCCTTAAAGCCGCAACGGATGCCCGAAAGTCTTTTTATAACATCCTCTGCCTTCATACCCTCAATAAGTGCGGCAAGGCCCTGGGTGTTGCCTGCACAGCCGCCTGCAAAGCGCACCTTTGACACTATGCCGTCATTTATTTCAAATGTGATTTTTCTTGAGCACACGCCTCTGGGGATATAAGTATATTCCATAATTTCTTTTCCTTTCAGTTTCATTTGACTATTATCATAAAGTAAAGCCGGCGAATTGTCAAGACAGTATATACAAAAGGGCGAGCAGAAGCCACATATCGCCGCCATCCTGCATCAGTATTATAACAAGTGCAAGTATAAGGGCGGTGTCTCTGTCCATTCTGCTCACTCCGTACCGAACAAGGAAAATATACTCATCAGCCTTAAAAGCTCAATAGCCGTATCCGCTTTGTGTCTCCTTTGCGGTGAAAGCAGGGGCTTTAACGCCGTTATAAGATTACAGCGGGGGTCATTGCCCCGAGAGTTGAGCTTTTGCATTATATCCATAAGCTTAAAAAGCATATCGGGGTCAATGTTGAAGTCTCCCCTTTCGCCCTGACAGTTCTCCTCTTCCTTTTCACGGCCCGTAAACTGACCCGCAAGACTGCTCAGCCTTTCAAAATCCCCGGGCGAAAGGCTGCCGAGAATTTCTTCAATATTTATGCCTTCAAAATTGAAATCAGGCGGGTCCATTTCCGTTGTCTCCCTGCTTTTTTCCGCCTAATTTATCCATAACCGCCCTTGCCTCGGGGCTTGAAAGCAGCTGCCTGAGCTTCTGCGGGTCAGACATTATCTGCCCGAGAGCTTTTTTCTGACTGTCGTTCAAGCTGTTGTTCAGTATGCTTTTAACGCTTTCACGGCCGTCCCTTCCGCTTTTGGCAAGTGCCATAAGAGAATTTAAGGCTTCTGCGGAAAGTTTTGTATCATTTTGCATTGAAAAACCACCTGACTTGTGATAATATAATCTTTGTATTAAATAAATATGGTGAAGGGCAGGTTTTTATGAATGAAGGTGCTTGTGTTTTCCGATTCTCACGGAAGAAAAGAGCTTGTTGACCGTATGCTTTCAAAAGAGCCTGACTGCAAAGAGGTAATCTTCCTGGGCGACGGACTCAGCGACATTGAATGGGCAAAGGAATTTTATCCCGAAAAGCGCTTCACCGTTGTTAAGGGTAACAACGACTGGTCTTACAACGTAAGCACCGAGGCTTACAGGTATTTTGACGGAGTCACGGTGTTTGCCACTCACGGCGACAAAATTGATGTGAGGACCACGCTTTTTTATCTGTACAAAAAAGCCGCTTCGGTAAATGCCTCGCTTGCACTCTACGGCCACACCCATGTTGCAAAAAGCGTGACCGAGGCCACAAGCGGTGTAACGGCCGTAAACCCCGGCGCACTCTGCGACGGAAAATACTGTGTTATTGAATTCTGCGGGGGAAGCTTTGAAGCAGAGCATAAAAGCTGTTGGTAATTTCACACGGCAGTAAGCACCCCTCAGTTATTCAATCTCACCCTCAGAAAGGTAATAATGCCGCAAGGCTTAAATTATATTACAGAAAGTAGGATTATATTTATGAAAAGAAAGTTATCGGTTGTTCTTGCACTGATTTTGATGCTTTCACTTGTTTTCAGCTTCGGTGCCTCAGCGGCCGCTGACCCTGCGGAAAACGCAGTTGAGCTTGGCGAAAGCTATGTAAACGTGCTTGAAAGTGCAAAGGAAAAGGACACCTTCACCTACACAAACGAGGGTGACACCGGCTATGTAACCTTTGCTATCGAATCAGATGCAGCTGCAGAAGAAATCAAGGGTGGCTGGATTGTTGAAATCTGCGACGCAGAGGGCAACGTGCTTCGTTCAACCACCGCTGCCCCCGACAGCGAGGGCGAGCTTCCCAAGTGGAAGACCTATGCCTGTGAGGACATCAACGGTACATATACGGTAAACGTTGTTGCCGCTGACGAGGCCAATGCCCCCGAGGGCGTAGAATACAGCCTTCGTGTTGAGCAGGTTTACAAGTACAAGGCACTTTTCAACAAGTTCCTCGGCTTTGACCTTGCAGTTTTTGAGTGGGTACAGGGTCTCCAGAACAGATTTATGACCGCTATTATGGTTACAATCACAACTCTCGGTGACGAAGGCATCATCTTCATTGCTATGGGTATTGTGCTCCTCTTCACAAAGAAGTACCGCAAGATAGGCTTTGCAATCCTTACGGCTCTTGTTGTTATGCTCCTTTGCAACAACATCATCCTCAAGGACCTTTTTGCAAGACCCAGACCCTTACACCTTTTCAACATTGACCCCGAGGCATACGCAGCATGGGGCGGCGAAAACGCAAAGTATGTATTCCCCTGGTTTGTTCACGCTCCCTCAAGCTTCTCCTTCCCCTCAGGCCACACCTCATCCGCCTTTGCGGCAGCCTTTGCAATTCTTATCTACAACAGGAAAATCGGTATCCCCATGACCTTCTTTGCAGCACTTATGGGCTTCAGCCGCATTTATGTTGAGGTGCATTACTGCACAGACGTTATCGCCGCAGCAATCGTTGCACTCATTTATGCATTCATTGCCGCAGGCATTGTCAAGCTTGTTTTCCCCTATTTCGAAAAGGCCTTCAATGCAGTTGCAGGCAAGCTTAAGAAAAAGGCCTGATTAGTAGTCAGTAGTCAGAAAACCGCCCTTCGTGGGCGGTTTTTTTAATTCGCAATTCGCAATGCGCAATTATCCCTCTCCCTCAAGGGAGAGGAAACACATACTAACCCGTACAGATATGCTTAAACCACTTTGTAGCGGCGGCGAATGTCGGGACGGAATTGCCGGAAGTGAGACGGGAAAATAAGTAGTAAACAGCAAGAAAATTTGGGGCAGTTTTTTACTATGCAACAGATTGTTGCGCCTTTTTCAAGCTCTCTTTTGTTGACATATGTTTATCCTTTGTGCTAACCTTAAAGTGTGAAAAGCCTTTGCTTTTACAAAAAAACAAAAGGAGTGAACGGTATGAAAAAGAAATACATTTTATCGGCTATTTATCTTCTCGGCTGGCTTTATCCGTTAAGCATCCTTGTTTTTAACATTGCTGATTATTTCCTTGTTATTAAGGAGCCCCGGGGCTGTCCTTTTGACTTCAACAACGACGCAATGATAGGCTGGTGCTTCTACGGATTGCTTATCGGCTTTGTATCATTTCTGATTTTCTTCATTGCTTCATTTGTTAAATTCAGGATGTCAAAGCTGTTTTATCTTACTCTTTTAAATCTGCCTGTGATTTTCTTTTTAATTGCTTACTCCTGGACATACAGCTTTGCAGAAAGCTTAAGCTGTAATATTGCTGAGCTTGCAATATCACTCGCAGTTATAGTGTTAAGCCTGCTCCCGCTTTTCAAAGCAGAGGAAAAGATAAGATAATTTCGGATATAAAATTACACCGTCGGATTTTCACAGACCCGACGGTGGTTTTTTCATCTTAAGTATCTGATTTATGTTGCGGCAAAGCACTTTCCTTTACCCGAAGCCTCGCACGCGATTGCGCATTGCGAATTGCGAATTAAAAACCGCCCCGAAGGGCGGTTTCCTGACTACTGACTACTAACTACTGACTACTTTAACTCAGCAATAGCTCACCTTAAGCGTGTCAAGGCACACCGCCGCAAGCCTTCCGCCAAAGGCGGCACCGCAGTCAAGTGCAAGGTGTCTCTTTTTTGCGTAAACCTTGCCTGCATACTCCTTGCCTATGGCAACCGTGGGAGTGTGACCCGTTACGAGATAAGCATCGGGAAAGTAAATTTTGTTGTAATCCGTTTCGGCAAAAACAAAATCCTCTGTTTCGTGCTCGTAAAGGTCTCTCTCGTCGTGATATCTTATACCGGCATGAGTGAGAATAAAGCGCTTACCCATGCACTCAAGCTCTTCAAAGTCAGCAAACTCCTCAAGGAATTCGAGAATTGCCTCTCTGTGCTCTTTTTCAAGCTTTAAAAAGTCCTCGATTGTTTTTTCGCTTTTCATTGAAAGCCACCTTGCAAGCTCCGCCTTGTCCTCACCGTCAAGAGCTTCAAGAGCCTTTTCCTTGCTGCCCTTTTCTGCAATGAGGGGCAGATATTTTTTTGCGTAATACTCCCTTTCGCCGAGGACGGGATAAATATTTGCACGGTACATCATATCGTTAAGTATTTCAATACCGTCGTCACCCACGTCAATCACGTCGCCGAGCACAAAAACGGCATCCTGCTCTGTGGGGCTGAGCTTAAGCAGCATTTCATCGTACTTTTCCTTACAGCCGTGAATGTCACCCATTACATAAATCATAATTGCTCTCCTTTTATTTTGTGATAAGAAGCTCGTTGTTTTCAAGGAATTCGTCGTAGGTTTCCTTGCGATCGTAAAGTCCGTCGGGACGGATTTCAATAATTCTGTCAGCGATTGACTGAACAAACTGATGGTCGTGTGAGGTGAAAAGCAGTGCACCCTTGAATTTTATCAGGGCATTGTTGAGCGCTGTAATTGATTCAAGGTCAAGGTGGTTGGTGGGCTCATCAAGAATAAGCACATTTGCACCCGAGAGCATCATTTTGCAAAGCATACAACGCACTCTTTCGCCGCCGGAAAGCACCTTTGCCTTTTTTGTTGCCTCTTCGCCCGAGAACATAAGTCTGCCGAGCCAGCCTCTTACATCTGTTTCAAACTGCAAATCTGAATAGTTTCTCACCCAGTCAATGAGGCTGTCCTCAACGCCGTCAAAAAAGGCGGAGTTATCGGCAGGGAAATAGGCCTGCGACGTGGTAACGCCCCATTTGAAGCTGCCCTCATCAGGCTCAAGCTCACCCATAAGAATTTTGAAAAGAGTGGTTTTTGCAACGGCATCGGTGCCTACAAAGGCAACCTTTTCGTTGGGTCTTATTGTGAAGGAAACGTTGTCAAGCACCTTTCTGTCGCCTACGGTTTTGGTAAGGCCCTCTACCATAAGCATATCATTGCCGATTTCTCTGTCGGGCTTGAACTCAACAAAGGGGAAGCGTCTTGAGGAAACGGGCATATCCTCAAGAACAAGGTTATCAAGCAGCTTTTTACGGCTTGTTGCCTGCTTTGATTTTGAAGCATTGGCACTGAAGCGTGCAATAAACTCCTGAAGCTCCTTCATTTTAGCCTCGGTCTTTTTGTTCTGCTCACGCATCTGACGCTGTGCCATCTGCGTATACTCGTACCAGAAATCGTAGTTGCCCACATACATTGTGATTTTGCCGAAGTCGCAGTCAGCAATATGGGTGCAGACCTTGTTAAGGAAGTGTCTGTCGTGGCTGACAACGATAACGGTGTTTTCAAAATTCATCAGAAACTCTTCAAGCCAGTTTATTGCCGCAACATCAAGGTGGTTGGTGGGCTCGTCAAGAAGAAGAATATCAGGGTTGCCGAAAAGTGCCTGAGCAAGAAGCACCTTAACCTTTTGGTCACCGCTCAGATCCTTCATAAGCATATAGTGGAACTCGTTGTGAATACCCAGGGCGTTGAGAAGAATTTCCGCATCACTTTCGGCACTCCAGCCGTCCATTTCGGCAAACTCCTCTTCAAGCTCACTGATTCTTATGCCGTCCTCCTCGGTAAACTCCTCCTTTGAGTAAAGCTCCTCCTTGGCATCCATAATTTCAACAAGCTTGGGGTTACCCATAAGCACCGTTCTTATTACGTCATATTCGTCATAGGCATAGTGGTCCTGCTTCAAAACAGAAAGCCTTTCGCCGGGAGTTACGGTAACATAGCCCTTGTTGGGCTCAATTTCTCCCGAAAGAATTTTAAGGAAGGTGCTTTTACCTGCTCCGTTTGCGCCGATGAGACCGTAGCAGTTGCCCTTTGTAAAATTGATGGAAACGCTTTTAAAAAGCTCTCTGCCGCCGTATTGCAGAGTAACGTTGTTTGTACTTATCATTAAACAGCAAACCTCTCTTTAACATTTTTTCGCATACTTTAATATAATACCATATTATTAACCTTTGTTCAACCTTTTATCGCTATTTTTACCTGCATAAAATCTGTAAGAATAAAGCAGATTTTATTTGACAAAACTTTATTAAGATGATATTATTTTGACAAAGATAAATTATAAAGGAGGAAACAAAAATGAATCTTAAAGGAACAAAAACCGAAAAAAATCTTATGGAGGCCTTTGCAGGTGAATCACAGGCAAGAAACAAGTACACCTACTTCGCTTCCGTGGCAAAAAAGGAAGGCTATCAGCAGATTGCCGCAATTTTTGAGGCAACCGCAAACAACGAAAAGGAGCACGCAAAAATGTGGTTCAAGGCTCTCGGTGAGCTTGGCGACACCGCCGCTAACCTTGCAGCTGCCGCCGCAGGCGAAAACTACGAGTGGACCGATATGTATGCAGGCTTTGCAAAGGATGCCGAGGAAGAAGGCTTTACCGAGCTTGCCGCAAAATTCAGAATGGTTGCAGAAATTGAAAAGAGCCATGAGGAAAGATACCGCGCACTTCTTAACAACGTTGAGATGAAGGCCGTATTTGAAAAGAGCGAGGAGACCATGTGGGAATGCCGCAACTGCGGACACCTTGTAATGGGCAAAAAGGCTCCCGAGGTATGTCCCGTATGCGCTCATCCTCAGAGCTACTTTGAGGTAAGGAAAGAGAATTATTGATAAGAGTGCCTGACGGCACAGTAGTAAGTAGTGATTAGTAAGTAGTAAGGAAACCGCCCTTTGGGCGGTTTTTTTCAGGGCTAAAGGGCCAAGGGCCGAGAGGCAAGGGACGTACAGCTTTTTTGTGTAGGGAGCGACGCCCCCGTCGCTACGATTAAGTAGTAAGCAGTACGAGCAACTGTAAAGAGGGACACATTTTTCGTGTCCCTCTCATCTGATAAAAATTAAAATCCTTACTACTCTCTACTTACTGCTCTCTACTGCGAAGCTTTGCTTAGAATACTCACAGCCGCAGTAATTCTGCCTGTAAAGGTTATATTTTTTTGAAAGCTCTATGCTTCTTTTGTAGCCCTCTTTCTTTTTGAAGTCTGAGGGCAGATTTTTTACGCCGTATTTTTCTTCAAGCTCAAGGCCGATTTCACGAAGCTTTGCCGAATTCTTAAGGGGACTTATTGAAAGGGTTGTTGTAAAATAATCAAAGCCCCCTTCCTTTGCAAGTGCGGCCGTTTTTTCAAGCCTGAGACGGTAGCAGTCAAAGCATCTTGCGCCGCCCTCACGCACGTCCTCTCTGCCCCTTGCAAGGGCGTAAAAGCTTTGCGTATCGTTTTCACATTCAAGCACTGGGATTGAAAGCCCCATTTCCGCAACAAGCCTTTTAAGCTCGCTTACACGGTGCTCATACTCGTCGGCAGGATGAATGTTGGGGTTGTAAAAGAAAAGAGTGATGTCAAAATGCTCATTGAGGTATTCAATACAGTAGCTGCTGCAGGGTGCACAGCAGGCGTGAAGAAGCAATGTCGGCTTAACCTTGTCCCTCTTGTTTTTTTCTATGATTTTTTCAAGCTCTTTTTGCAGATTTTCCGTAAGCTCACCCCGTTTCTTCCTTTTGTTCAAGGTCTATTCTATCACATTCCGATTTTTTTCTCAATGCATATTTTTTAAAGTTGGCTTAAATTTTATCAATTATCATAATAATGTTATATTCTGCCTTAAATTAAGGTTGCTTTTTACCTTAAAGGGTGATAAAATAACAGTTAAACTATTGGTGATTTTTTCACCTCAGGGAGGTTTTATTTTGGACGAACTTGAAAAGAAGGAGCTTGACGCAGAGCAGCTTGTTCCCGAAGAAGCCGCCGACAGCGCCGTTGCCGAAGCTGATGAAGCAGAGGCAGTAGCCGAGGATGTCGGGGAAGCAGCTGAAGAAGCCGAGGCAGAGGCCGCCGAAAAGCTTTACAGGGAGCTTGAGGAAATCCGCGATATGTTCCAGGAAGCAATAGACAATGCCGAGCAGGGAGAAGACGGAGAAGCCGAGGAGCAGGGAGAGCTTATTCAGGAGCTTGAGGAATTTGACGAAACACAGCAGGAGGAAAAAGAGCCTCTTCCTATCTGTGAATGCTGTAACGAAAAGGAGGTAAGCACCCTCCACGGTGAAGGCTATCCCTACTGTGAGGACTGCCGCAACCTGATGAAGCACTATCCGTTGAGAATAAGCGGTGTGCTTTCAATCATTGCAATGGTTGTTGTTTTTGCACTCAGTGCCTATCTCGGCGGCGACAGCCTTGAAAGGGCCCTAGTTGTGCTCGAGGCACGCGCCCTTGCCTCTGAAAACAGAATGATGTCTGTTGTTGAAAGCCTTTACAGCTATTCCTCCGGTGACAGCGGCGACTCAAAAAAATTAACCGAGCTGCTTGTTGACGGCTTTATCCGTACGGGCTATATAAGCAACGCCGTTGAGGTTATTGAAAACACCTTTACACAAGACGAGCTTGAAAAGGCAGGCAACAAAAAATACAAGAAAATCGTTGACTTTATGAACAACTTCACCGCAACAAGAGATGCTGTTCAGGGTATTGTTACCGATGCTTTTTCCGGTGCGGCCTTTGACTGCGACGAGCTTATTGCCGAGCTTGAGGCAGAAAAAGAAAAGTTTACCGACGAGGAAAAGGGAATAAAATACAACACCGCTCTTATCGAGTATTACAAGTACGAGCTTCTTCGCCTTGACGGTGCCGAGCTTGAAAAGCAGCTCGAAATACTTAAGGGCATTGAAAAGGAAGACAAGGACAACCTTGCTCAATGGATTTACGTGCCCGCAATCTGCGAGGTTGCGGCAAAAATGGGCAACAAAGAGCTTGCCGAGGAATATTCCGAAAAAATGAAGGAAAACAACGCCGAGGATATGAAGGCCTACACCAACCTTGCGCTCTATTACCGTTATCTTGAGCAGCCTGATGCGGATTCAATGATTGCCCTTTGTGACGAGGCGGCAAAGTATGCTCCCACGGGTGACGTTTCATACTATCCCACCCTTGCAATGGCTTACCTTATCAAGGGCGAGGGCGCACTTGCCTTTGACACAATGGGTCAGTATATGAACTCAAGCTATTACACCGTGCAGAACTGCAATCTTTACGCTCTTCTTGCCCTTTATTGCGGCAACACGGATACCTATGACACTATGGAAGCAACACTTAAAAACGCAGGCTTTGAAATGAGCGACCTTGTTGTAAAATATAAGAACGACAAGCTTACAATCGACGAGGTTATTGCAGATATGAGAGGTGATTTGGGATGACAGCTTTTTATTACATTACAAAATATCTCACCTTCCCCGGAGCTTATGCAAGATGCTTCTGGGAGCAGATTGTCTGCCGCATCTGCCGTGTTCCCGTTGAGGACAACAGATACTTAAGACAGGATGAGCTTGCAGGACACATTGACCATGAGCTTATGCCCACAGCCCGCTCAGCCTTTGCCCTTTGCTTTGTACCCGCCTTTTTCAATGCAATCGGTGCACTTTTCCTTGCAATCTTCCCCGTTGTTTACCTTTTTGTTTACGAAACAACAGACCTTGTTTTCGCCCTTATGTGTGCGGTTTCATATTGGTTTGCCGTTTCACTTTATGTAAACAGCTACAGCCTTGTTGAGGATGCGCTCAATATGAAGGAAAAGGTTTACTCAGAGGGTAACATTCTTCAGAAGATTTTCTACTCCCCCGCCTTTGTGCTTCTCTACATCGGCTCATATCTTGAAAGATACGGCATCACCTTTATCGCCGCCGTTGTTGCAACAATTGCAATGGCAGTTGCGCTGTAAGAAAAGGCAAAAGCTTATAAAAATATAAGTCAAGGGCTTCTTCGGATTCAAATTTCCGCAGAAGCCCTTTATAATTTATCATACCGTAAAAAGGCGGATGTAAAAAACGAGTTTTTTACATCCGCCTTTGTTTCTTTTTATATAACGCGTTAATTCTTATTCCTTGGGAGCCTTGATTTTGTTAAGCTTTGCGTTAAGAGCAAGAAGCTCTTCTTTGGTGAACTTAACCTCCATTGCGCCGATAAGGTTAGCTATACGAAGAGGTGTGAATGCGCCTGCCATCTGCAGAAGCTCCTTTGAGGGCTTTATGCCGCCGGGCATTCCGCCGCCCTTTTTCTTTTCGCCGTTGCCGTCGCCCTTCTTTGTGCCCTTGAACTTTTTAAGAAGCAGAAGAACAAAAGAAACCGTTGCAAGCTTGCCCTTGAAGGTGCTGCAGATTGTTGAGAACTTGTTGTTGATGCTGAGATATCCCTCGGGCTCTGTGATGTCGAACCAGTTGAGGATTGCACCCTTCTCCTTGAATACGTATTCCTCGTTGATTGTGTCAACCTTTCTGATTGTGCTTTCATCCTTGCAGTCGCCAGCAGCTGCAACAAGAGCGGTTTCGCCCTCATTGGGAACATCAAAGTAGAAGAAGTGGTCTGCGGCAGTCTTTTTGCCGAGAGATTTGCCGTTTGCAAAAAGCTCTACCTCGGGAAGGTTTGAGTAAACGGTAACCTTGGTTACCTCCTCAACGCGGTCAACATATCTCTTGCCGCAAAGGTGAACAAAGGGCTCGTCTGAAAGCCATGCCTTGTAGGCGTAGAAGGAATCCTTCTTGTACTTTCTGTCCATTGTAACAAGGCCCTTGTGATTCTGACCGTTTTCGCCGCCCTCCTGACGTGCATCTGCACCGAAGTCGAACATATTCCACACGTGGGTTGACCAGATGTACTCCCTTGTAAAGAGCTGCTTTATAAGCTCCTCGTGGTAGTATGCCTGATATTCCTCGGTGTAGTCGCCCTGCTGAGGCTTTGAGGTGTGCCAGTTAAGTGCCTCACAGCCGTACTCACTGCAGCCGATGGGGATATCGGGGTGGTTCTTGTGGAACTTATCGAACCAGGGACCGTTCATTGAGGTCTCGCCGCCGTACCAGCCGAAGTAGTGGTTGTAGGAAATTACGTCGGGAATCTTTATATATTCGCTGTCGGGGTCGCACATTGAAAGGCAGGCAATTGTTGTAAGCCTTGTCTTGTCCATCTTTTTGCAAAGGTCATTGAGAATTCTGTGGTTTTCAATGAGGTCGGGGTCAGCCGCACCGTGCATTGTAATTTCGTTTGAAAGACCCCATACAACAATTGAAGCGTGGTTGTAATTCTGTGTGATGAGCTCCTTCATCTGTGAAATTGTGTTTTCACGGCCTGTTGCCATATGCTGTGAAATATAGGGAATCTCAGCCCAGATTACCATACCCTTTTCGTCGCAAAGGTCATAGAAGTACTGGTCGTGCTGATAGTGTGCAAGGCGGATTGTGTTTGCGCCCACCTCACAGATAAGCTCCATATCCTCCTTGTGATGCTCGGGAAGAAGAGCATTACCGATGCCCCATCTGTCCTGATGGCGTGAAACACCGTGAAGGGGATATTTTTCACCGTTGAGGAAAAAGCCCTCGTTGGGGTCAATCCTGAAGGTACGGCAGCCGAAGCGTGTGCTGACCTCGTCAAGCACCTTGTCGCCGTCAAGAAGCTCTACCCTTGCAGTGTAAAGATAGGGGTCCTTTCTGCCGTGCCAGAGATGTACGTTCTTAATGTCAAAATCCTCGTCGTCATCGTCGGTTGTTTTTGTTGCAACAACCCCGCCCTCAGCATCATATATGGTGTAGCGGAGTGTCTGGCCGTCCTTTTTGTTTGTAAGATAGGCTTCAATTTCAATTTCAGCATCCTTGCCCTTGATTTCGGGTGTTACCTTAAGGCCGGGTGTGCCGTAATAATCAAGGTCAAAGTGGCTTTCGGGCACACAGATGAGGTTTACGTCTCTGTAAATACCGCCGTAGAAGGTGAAGTCAGCCATCTGCGGATAAACTGTGTCATTTGCAGCGTTGTCAACATCAATTTCAAGCACGGTTTCGTCCTTGATGTGCTTTGTGATGTCAACTCTCCAGGTGCTGTAGCCGCCGTCGTGGTGTGCAAGCTTTTCACCGTCTGCATAAACATCAGCCGATGAGTTTGCACCGCGGATTTCAAGATAGTAGCAGTCGCTTTCGGGAAGCTCTGTCTTTTTAAGAGTCTTTGTGTAACGGCAGGTGCCTCTGAAATAGTCCGCGCCGCCATCCTGACCGTCAACACTGTTCCATGAGTGAGGAAGGTCAACAGCTACCGCATCCTCGGAAGGCTTTTTAAAAAGCCAATCCTTGTTAAGGTTAAGAATAGTTCTCATTTTTATTCTCCTTTTATTAAATTTCCTTTTCATTATATTATAATTGCTTTTCCTTGTCAATCAACAATTATTTGCAAAATTTCATCACAGCCGTCGCAGATAAGCCGTGCACCCGCCTTTATAAGCTCCTCACGGTCACGGAAGCCCCAGGTAACGCCGATAAATTCTACGCCTGCGTTACGGGCGGTCTGCACGTCCACCTCACTGTCACCTATATAAATGCACTCCTCAGGCGTAACGCCCAGCATTTCCGCCGCCTTATAAACATTTACGGGCACAGGCTTACGCTCAGCTTCAACGCTTACGCCTATTGCACAGTCAATAAGGCCGGGGAAATAATCGAGGCAAAGCTCATAAACCGCCTTGTGAAGCTTGTTTGAAACAACGGCCGTTTTAATTTTTCTTTCTCTCAGCCTTTCAATAAGAGCAATTACACCCTCATAGGGTGCCGTCATATCCCTCATATGAGCAAGATAGTATTCTCTGAAGGCGTCAAGGCATTTTTCGTCGGTTTCCTTATCGGTACCTTCGGGAGTTGCCCTTTGCATAAGCTTTACAACACCGTTGCCGATAAAGCGGCGCACCTCGTCAAGGCTCCTTTCGGGAAAGGCGAATTCACGAAGAGCGTGATTTACTGCGGCGTGCAAATCGCCGAGAGTATCAAGAAGTGTACCGTCAAGGTCAAAAATTACTGCTTTATAAATGATAATCAATCCTTTTTATATATCTTATAGTATCCGCCGACATGGTAATATACTCGGCCCTTACTACTTAAACTCATTTTAGCAACACATTACAAGTTGTATACCCCCGCCTCTCCCTCTGGGTGATTCCCCTGTTAGGGGAAATGTCCCGAAGGGACAAAGGGGTTCCCGTTTCCGGAAGAAAAGGTGGCAATGCGAAGCATTGACGGAGAGGGGTAATTGCGAATTGCGAATTATCTCGCCCCTTACTACTTACTACTCACTACTTACTACTCAAACCCCGTACCTCTCAATAAGCGCCGTATATTCCTCATCGCTTATCGCCATAACTGAGCCGTGACGGGGTGAAAAATCCATTGAATAATCTTCCCTTGCAACAGGCCTGTAATCGCGAAGGTTTTCCGTCTGCTGCATAAAAAAGCGACCCTTGCCGTATTCGTCCATTATCATTATATATGTGTCCGTGCCGTTAATACGGTAAACCTGACTGCCCTCAACACCACTGGGTGCAAGAGAAACAACAACAGGCTTATCCTCATAGGGTCCGTTAAGGCTTTTGCTTGTTACGTATGCAATGGTCTGGTCCTCATCGTGCTTGAAAAAGAGAAAATAAAGCCCCTCTTTTTCGTTATATATAATATCTCCGTCAATGGTCTGTATGTTTTTGCGGCAATAAAGAGACTCGGGCTCTGTTATAAGGGTTTTCATATCCCTTGTGTAGGCGTAATACATACCTGCCGTGTTGTGCTCCGCGGTTGAATGTGCCCAGTAGAGCATATATGCCTTTTTGCTTTCGTCCCACATTGCCTGAGGCGCCCAGGCTCTTGTGGTGTTTTTATATTTTTCACCAAGGTCCTTTATATCAATTATCGTTTCATCGTACCAGTCGGTGAGATTATCCGAGCACCAGGTTACAAGGGCGTGATTTGACTCCCAGCCCTCCTCGCATTTCATATCCGTACCGACTATGTATGCTTTACCGTCAACACCTCTGAAAACAAAGGGGTCACGCACACACTTTTTGCCCTTGAGCTGAGTGATAACTGCCTTATTACCGTTAAGAGGCTTAAAATCATAGCCGTTTTCACTCACGGCAAAGTGAAGTCTTTCCTCACCCTCACCGTTACCGACAAAGTAAACGAAAAGATATTTGCCGAATTTACTTTTTACCTTAACCGCATTCTCCATAGCCTTCACCTTTTTAAATTGATTGCCAAGCTCTTACTCGGCCCTTAGCCCTTGGCCCTCGGCCCTCTTCCTCATCGCCTTAAGCACCTCGTCCTTTTCAACAAAGGGCACGCTCTCACCGCAGATTTTCATCGTTTCCTCATGTCCCTTGCCCGCAAGGATGATGATGTCGCCCTTTTCGGCATTTAAAATTGCATATTCTATAGCCTCGGCTCTGTCGGGAATTATCACGTAATCGCCGCCCTGTGCCTTACAGCTTTCGGCTATTTCCTCGCATATTTTACGGGGGTCTTCAAAGTTCGGGTCGTCACTTGTTATAACGGAAAGGTCTGAAAGCCTGCCCGAAACGGTGCCTAGCTCCTGACGGCGGCACTCCGTTCTTCCGCCCACCGAGCCGAAAAGAGTAATGATTCTGTTGTGCTCGTAGGATTTTGCCGTGTCGATTATGCTTTTAAGGCTCACTCCGTTGTGAGCGTAGTCTATTATCACCGTAAAATCCTCGTCAAGCTGAAGCATTTCACCCCTGCCCTTTACAAACACCGAGGAAAGACCCTTTGCCTTTTCCTGCTCTCCTATACCGAAAAGGTCTGCCACGGCAAGCGCCACAAGTGCGTTTGAAGCGTTGACATCACCGGGAAGTGAGATTCTGTACTGCTTGCTTTCGGCACCCTTTTTGCAGTTGAAGCTCATACCGAGCTTGCCGTCAAACTTGATTTTTTCGCTTGAGGCAAGTCTGTAATCGGCCGTCTCCCCCTCGCCGTAGGTAATCACCTTATCGGCGCAGGCCTGCATAACAACGGGCGAAAAGGGGTCGTCCCCATTTATCACCGCACTTTTACACAACGGGAAAAGCTGTGTTTTCCAGTAGGCGTATTCCTCAAAGCTTTCGTGCTCGTTTGTGCCTATATGGTCGGGATAGAGATTTGTAAACACACCCACGGCAAACTCAATTCCGTCGGTACGGTGAGCCTTTAAGCCGAGAGAGGATACCTCAACGGCAACGGCCTTACAGCCGCTGTCCGCCATAAGGCGGAACATTTTCTGAAGCTCGTAGCTTTCGGGGGTGGTGTTAACCGTTGGAAGCACCGTGTTGCCGAAGCGTGCACCTACCGTGCCGATAATGCCCGTCATAACGCCGCCGGCCTCAAGCACGCTTTTAACAATGTGAGCAACGGTGGTTTTACCCTTTGTGCCCGTAATGCCTATAACCGCCAATTCCCGTGAGGGGTGGCCGAAAAAATTACAGCTCATTTTTGCAAGAGCGGCTCTCGTATCCTCAACGGTTACAATAACGGAGTCGTCGCCAACCTCAATTTCATCACTGCATACAAAAACTCTGCTGCCCTTTTCGTAGGCACTTTTTGCATATTTGTGTCCGTCGGCAAAGGCTCCCTTGAGGCAGACAAATACAATGCCCTCCCCCGCCTTTCTCGAATCGTAGGCAATGTCCTTTATTTCCGACTGCTCTGAGCCGCAGCATTTATATTCTATATCCTTTAAAATATCCCTGAGTTTCATTTATTCCCCATTCTCCTTCATTTTCTGAAGCTCTTTTTCTCTTTTCACCTCTGCCCTTTCGGCAAGCCAGGCTTTTCGCCTTTCCTGCCTGCCCTTGCCCAAAAGCCCCACCTTGCGGAAGGACTCGATAAACATTGCCGCAAGACAGCCGCCCGAGCCGAGCATTATATCAACCATTGTGTCCGTAAGGCCGTAGGCATAGGGCTTCTGTCCGTGCTGCATAACAAAGCCGTAAAGCCTGTCCATTGTAAATTCGTAATACTCCCAGCCCACAAGCAGCATCACACCGCAGCCCATTGCAAAAAGCGCCTGAACGGAAACCTTTATCGGGTGCTTGTCTCCCTGCATTATGCCGGAAAGCACAAAGGCTCCCGTTGTTGCAAGGTAGCCTGCAAAAATATGCTCGGGAATATCTATGCCCTCAAAGTCGGTGCGGGTGTTGATTGTTGTGCCAACAACACAGGCAAGGCAGATGAAAACGTTGAGCATTGTCTGCAGGTAATAGGGCACCTTTTTTATAAAGGACCTGCCGCCGAAAAGCTGAAACAAATCCCAGAGGTGGGTGAAAATTATGGCAAAGGTTGCCTGAACAAATTCCGATGTGTAGCCGTGAAGCATACCCCACACACCCCAGATGAAAAGTGCAAGCCTGCAGGCCCACCAGGTGTACTGCGTAGCCTTGGGAATCTCCGGGATTCTGCTTAATTTTTTCTTTTTTATATTCATATTTCAGATTATTTTCCTTTCAGAAGGTTGCTATGCTTTTTATTATAGCATACCCTTTACGGTTTTTCTATATCAATCGCCGTGTTTTTAGATAAAAAAGCGGAGACAAAAGTAAAAATTAAATTTTTTCAAACAAAAATACGCTTTACACTTGCACATTTTGTCTTAATGTAATATAATATATTGGCAAAAAATAAAATAACAAAGAAGGGAAATAAAAAATGGATACTATTAAAGCTTTTTGGGACAGCTTTGATGACGCTGTAAGAAAGGGTCTTTGCATTGCTCTTTCAATCGTTATGCTCTTCAGCACAGGCTACATCACAGGTGCGCTCACCAATATGAGCCGGACCGTTGAAGCTCCCGAAACCACAACTCAGGCTCCTGCAGTTCAGGTTGACGCAACAACCACAACAACCGCAGCTCCCGCAACAACCACAACGGCTGCACCCGAAACCACCACAACAGCTCCCGCACCCGAAACAACAACTGCAGCTCCCTCCGATGCTCCCGAAACCACAACTGCAGCACCCTCAGCAGGCACAATGTCAACTGAGGAAATCATCACCCTTTTCAACGATTCGGCTAACAAAATCAAAACAACCGCAAAAAGAGCAACAAGAAACTATCAGGATATGAAAATCAACAGTCTTGAGGTTCCCTCAGCTCTCCAGGCTCTTGCAGACGGCGCAATTGAAAAGTTTGTAAAGCCCAATATGACCCCCGAGGTATACGAGGGCACAGAGGCCGTTAAGGAAAAGTATCCCGTAAGCGGAACTGATTTTGCAAGTAAGCTCAAGGCTGAATATGTTGACACAATCACCTGCACAGACAACGGCACAGAGTACGTTATCGATATCAAGCTCAAGGACCAGCTCAACCCCGTATACCGCTCAGGCGAGGGCGTAGGCTCAATCTTCTGGACAATGAACATTGACGATATCGCAAACAATGCTCCCGGCTTCCAGAGCGCTGAGCTTTCATACTATAACTGCACTGCAACCGCAAAAATTGACAAGGCAACCGGCAATATGACATATTCAAAGTTCAACTACAACTTTGATATGGACATCACCATCAAGATGCTCGGTACACTCAACGCCAAGGCAGCACTGACAGTTATCGAGGAATATGTAATTGAATATTGATATTCTGCGAGCAATAATCAAAACAGCTGAGCAGTAATGCTAATGTAAAATTAAAACAGATGTAACTCTGGGGTTCGCCCTGAATTACATCTGTTTTTTGCTTTTTGCTCCGCCCTTAATGCGGCGGTCACGCTTATCTGTACTTTTCTGCCTGCAGATTGAACATATAAGCATAGGTTCCGTTCTGCTTCATCAGCTCATCGTGGCTGCCGCTTTCAATAATTCTGCCCTTTTCCATAACGTAAATTCTGTCGGCGTGAACCGTTGTTGAAAGCCTGTGAGAGATAAATATAACCGTTTTGTTGTCCGAGGCCTCGCTCATTGCTCTGTTGAGATTATATTCTGCAACGGGGTCAAGGTTTGCCGAGGGCTCATCAAGAATAACAAAGGGGCAATCCTTATAAAAGGCGCGGGCAATGGCCACCTTCTGACTCTCGCCGCCGGAAAGCATTACGCCCTCATCGTCAAATTCACGAAGAAGCTCCGTCTCCGTGCCCTTTTTAAGCTTTTTGTCAAAGCCGCTGTGACCCAACGCATCCATAACCCTGCCGCTGTCGTAGGTATCGTCAAGGGCAACGTTTTCGCCCACATTGCAGGAGAAAAGCTGAAAATCCTGGAATACCGCCGCAAAGCGGTCGCGGTGCGAATCAACGGTGCAGTCTCTTATATCCTTGCCGTCAATGAGAATTCTGCCCTGTGTGGGGTCATAAAGGCGGAGAATCAGATTTGTCAGCGTGGTTTTGCCTGCTCCGTTATAGCCCACCAAAGCAATTTTTTCGTGAGGCTTTATTGTTAGGTTGATGTTTTCCAGGGTAGGCTTATCGTTGCCGGGATAGGTAAAGGAAAGGTTTTCAATTTTAAGCTCCTTGGGCTCGCCCTTTTCGGCAACGGCCTCACCGTCACTGATTTTAAACTCAGCCTTAAGGAATTCACGGTACTTTTCAATCATCTTTCCTCTTTCCGAAAAAACGGCAACGGCCCACACGGTAAGGAAATTGATTGACGAGGCGATTGAAAAGGCTCCGTTGAAGGCGGCAACAAATTCACCGGGCGAAAGGCTGTTTTTAACAAGCACACAGTAGCCGAGGTAAAGGGGAAGCACAAACATAAAGCCGAAAATCTGTATTCCGCTTTCCTGGAGCATATAGTAGCCCGTAATTTTTTTGAAGTATCTTTTCTGATTTGCAATAACATCGTCTGCCGCATCGTTATAGCGGTCAATCAGCAGGGGAGAAATGTCGTTCATTCTCACCTCTTTGCAGTAATCCTGCAGGTAAAAAATGCGCTGAAAGTAGTCGCTTCTTCTGTGAAAGCGGGTGTTGTCAATCCTTCTGCCCATTTGCAGGTTGCCGATTTTTTTACTGATAGGTGAGAACACACCGATAAAAAAGAGGATAATCACAAGGCACACGGGGTCAATGGTAAGAAGCACCGACGCAATGGATATAAGAAGAATAATGTTGCCCACATAGTTACGCACAAGGCCCAGAAGATTCTGTATGTTATCCGACGAGGACTCAATTGTGAGAATGAAGTTGTTGTAGAAATCGGGATTGTCGTAGCTTTCCTCATCAAGCTGACGTGCCTTTGCATAAAGCTTTTTGTTAAGGCCGTAATAAACCCTTTCCCTTTCCATATTCCAGAAAAATTCTCTGAAAACCCAGGTGAAGGCATTGCTGAAAATAACAATAAGTGCAATTATACCCACCGCAACAAAAATGCTTTCAAGATTCTCACCGCTTTCAACGGTGTCAATGATGTATTTAACGCCGATTACGCTGATAAGTCGCGAGGGCACGTGCATCATTATGCCCCAAATGAATTCACCTATAACAAGCCAGGGTGACACCTGAAAAAGAAGCTTCACGAAATAGTAAATGTTGGAAAGCATAGAGTGAGTGTTTTTTATTTTTTCTTTTTTCATAACACTTCCTCCTGCTGTTTATTGTAGCTTGAAGCCTGCAGGGTGAACATTTTTCCGTAAACCCCGTTTTTTGCCATAAGCTCGGCGTGGCTTCCCTCTTCGGCAATTTTGCCGCCGTCAAGCACTATTATTCTGTCTGAAAGCACGGCACTTGAAAGGCGGTGAGAAATGTAAAGCACGGTTTTGCCCTTTGTTACGCTTATAAGGCTTTCGTACATCCTGTATTCCGCAATGGGGTCAAGGGCAGAGGAGGGCTCATCAAGCACGGCAAACTCAAAATCCTTTGCAAAAAGGCGGGCAACGGACAGCTTTTGATTTTCACCGCCGGAAAGGCCCACGCCGTCCTTTTCAAATTCACGGGTAAGCACCGTATCGCCCTTTTCGGGAAGAGAAGCAATCTTTTCCCACACACCGCTTTGCTTAAGGGCAATTTCTGCCCTTTTCTTTTCATCTTCGTCACATTCGTGGCACATAAGGTTTTCGTTTACCGTAAGGGCAAAGTTTCTGTAATCCTGAAAAACTGCGCCGAAAAGGCCTCTGAGAGAGGAAAGCTCATATTCCTTAACATTTTTGCCGTTGAGCAGTATCTCACCCTCTGTTACATCATAAAAGCGCAAAAGCAGCTTTACAAGGGTGGATTTGCCCGCACCGTTAACGCCCACAAGGGCAAGGGTTTCGCCCTTTTTTATTTTAAAGCTCACGTTTTCAAGGGTAAGCTTTTCCGACGAGGGATATCTGAAGCTGACATTTTTAAACTCAAGGCTTTCAAAGGTATCGCATTTTTCACTGCCGTCCTTCACATTTGTTTCAAAGTCAAGGAATTCCTTCATATTCTGAAAATAAAAGGCAAAGCGGCTCATCATTTCAAAGCTCTGTGCAATGCTCAGCGTTGCCTCCTTAACGGAATTGATTGATGAAAGCACAACGGAAAAGGCCGAAACGGTAAGGCTTTTTGTAAAAACGAACTGATAGGCCGCAAGGGCATAGGTGCCGATAATGGGTATAAACTCACCGAAAAGGGTGCTTACCGCACTGAAAAGGAAAAGCTTAAGGCCGTAGGCACGCAGTATTTTTATGTTTGAGTCTATCGCCTCACGGAAACGGTACATAAGCACGGCAAAAATGTTTGACGTGCGCATATCCTTTGAAAAATCCTTGAGGAAAACCGTTCTTTGTATATAGGCCTTTATGCGGTTGTTGGTTGTCATCTCCTTGTCACGCTTATAAACCACCCTGCTTTTGTAAACCTCAACAACAAAAACAAGGGCAGAGGGGAGAAGCAGAAGAAGATATCTGCGGTCAATGGCAGTTACCATACCGATAACAAGACCAAGAGCAAGAAGAGAGGCAATTATACCCGCAACGGCTGAGCAGGCAGAATCAAAAAGGCTCCAGGCAAGCACCTCGGTCGCACGCTGATACTTATCGTAAAACTCCGGGTCCTCATAGCAGGCAATGTCGAGTGATACGGCTTTTCTGAAAATTTTGTTGTTTATCTGCTTGAGCACGTTTTTCGCCGCAACCTGACGCATATAGCTTGAATACCAGTTGACTCCCTTGAGCAGTACGGACAGCACAAGAAAAAGCACCAATGTTTTTGCGTATTCCTCAAAGCTGCCTTTTGCATCAATTATTCCCAAAAGCACCTTAAGAAAGAGAATATTCTGCACATAAAGAGCAAAAACACGGTCGGCAACCATATTGATAAGGTAGCCTGACAAAAGCCTTTTGTCAGCTTCCCAGCCCAACTTAAGGCCGAAAACCATATTTTTGAAAAGCGGCACCCGCTTATGGTCCTTAAGATACACTCTTGCCATTTCGCCTCTCCTTTCCTTTATTTAAGCAAAGTATACTCTACAGGCAAACAAATTTCAAGTCTTGTAATTTTATTTAATAAATGGTATAATAATTACAGAAAAAGGGGTCCTATACCCGTGCGGCAGTAGAGTTTATATAAATAAAAAACAGATGTAGCTTAAGGATATTTCACCTTGAATTACATCTGTTTCGTGTTTTCGGGCTTTTTGCTCTTTGCTTATTGCTGCCCTGCCGTCCCCTTGAACTGCGCAAGGGAATTATATGCCTCAAGCTTGAGTGAAAGCTCCTTGGCAAGCTTCATTACCGCAAGCTTGTTTTCCGAAAAATCAAGGGCGGAAATGTTTGTTTCGAAGTAGCCTATTACCTTGCCGAAATTATCCTGAGCCTGCTGTGAGGTTTCACGGTCAAAAAGGATTTTTGCAAACTGTGTGAAAATGAGCCTCAGCGTTTCGCCGTAGGTAACGGTATCCTCACAAAGATAAACAAGATACTTGAGAAGCATATCCGGTGTCATCACCTGAACGCCCTTATCTATTATATAGCTTAAGCCGTTGTGGTTATAGGAGATGCTTTCCTTAACGTCAATTTCAACATCGCCCATATATTTTACAAGGCTGACAAAGGCCTTTTCGTCACCCACAAGGTAACGGTCAATCTCAATATCCATATATTCCTTTACGGCAAGAACAAGCTGGCTGACACCGCCGTTTTTAAGGTGATAGTCTAGACTGCCTTCAATTTCGTTGACCTTGCAGACTGCAGAGGGCTCTAAAAAGAAGATTTTTGACCTTTCGGTTTCACTGTCAAGCGAAAGCACGAAAAGCAAATGCGCTCCGTCCTCCTCTTCGTTATCAAGGCCGAAAAGAATGTTTACATTAAGCTGACCGCGCACGGGCATGGTAACGGCCTCAGCCTCGGTGGTGCTTACAGCCTCAGCCTCTGTAGTCTGCTGAACGGTATTCTCATCCGCTTCAAGCATAATCACAGACACCGAAAGGGCTGAGAGAAGGGCAACGATTGCTATAAAGGCCTTCAGCACAAAGCCGGTGCTCGGCTCCGGAATGCTGCGGAATTTTTCACTTATTTTTTCAAAAAGCCTTCTGATATCCTCAAAAAACTCGCTTTCAAAAAACTCCCTCATTTTATCCTCCGTACAAAAACAAAAAAATCAGCCTGTGCCGATTAACAATTTCTTATTTCCTTTAAATCTTATCATAAAGGCCTTTTCAAGTCAATTTAAAAAGCGCATAATATTCAGTTTTTTTACAAAATCCGCACACAAAAAAATCAGGCACTACGTCAAACGCCGACACCCCATAAGGAAGCATTTCACTTTTACGCAAACGCTGTCTTATGAGGTGTCGGCGAAAAAACACCTGACTTAATTATTTGATATCAAAGGTATAGGTACAGCCCTCAAGGTTTTCACCGCGTGCAAAATCTCTTGCAGTGAATACAACGCTGTCCTCATAAACCTCAACGTATGTGCCGAGACCTGTCTGGGTGAACTTGCCGTAGTCGTTATCCTTACCGAAGGCGGGAAGGTTGATTGAATATACGCCCTTTTCGGCATCAAAAACCTCAAGTGATTTTTCGTAAACGCCGTCGTGAAGATGACCGTTGATATAGAACACGTTTTCGTGCTTCATAAGAACAGCCTTGACTGCCTCTGAATCCTCACCGAGGTCACCGTTCTTCCACACCTCGGGAAGACCGTGGGTGTTTGCAAGAGGCTGATGGCAGATTACGAATGCGGGCTCGCCGTTTGCTTCTGTAAGCTCAGCGTCAATAAATGCAAGCTGTTCGTCAGAAATTCTTGCCTTTTCAAACTGCCATTCGTCTGAGCCCATAACGATGAATTTGTAGCCCTTTACCTCATATGAATAGTAGGGCTTGTCAATTTCCATACCAAGATATTCACCGGCCTTGTCCATAATCAGCTCTGTCTGATATTCATAGGCAAGACGGATATCGTGGTTACCCGTTGCAAGCAAAACGGCCTTTTTGCCGATTTCACTGTTATCAAGAGCTGCCCACGTTACATCATAGGAGGGACCGTCACCGAATTCTGAAATATCACCTGCAATTACAAGTGCATCAAAGGCTGTTTCGGCATTGTCGATATCTGCAAGGCCGTTAGCAAAAAGGTGGGGCTGAAAGGCCGTGTCTCTCAAATGAGTATCTGCAAAGGCAACGAATGCCATTTTGCAGTTATCGGGGTCAACAAGCTTTATGGGGTTTTCCGTTGAAAGCTGAACGGTGCCGCCGAAAAGATTTGTAAAAGCAAATATAATTGTGAGAATATTGGTAATTACCTGAATTACCGAACCGAGAAGTGAAGCAAGCATAGCAAATTTCTCCTTTTAATTATTTGTAAGGTTATAATAAAATAAAAATAACAAAATGTCAATAATTATAAGGAATTATTAGGAAAAATTATCTGCCGGAGCCTTTGCAGAAGTCGGTCAGGGTATAAAAAATAAAGGGGCTGTAAAAAACGAATTTTTTTACAACCCATTTACTTTCTGGAGCTGATAGTCGGACTCGAACCGACGACCTACGCATTACGAATGCGTTGCTCTACCAACTGAGCTATATCAGCGAGGTATGAATGATTATACCTCAAATTTAATTTAAAATCAAGACCTTTTAAAGATAATTTTTCAGCTCTTTTGCAAGCTTTTCCTCACAGTTGATAAGTCTTTTTGCAAGGCGCTTTGATTTATCGTCGGCGGCGCCGTACTCGTTAATATATGCACTCAGCTGCTTTACGCCCATATTACAGCCGTCAAGCATAAGGGCGGCAACGGTTTTGTCATCTCCCTTTTCAAGCATTTTGAAGTTAATTTTCATCCAGGACATAACTCTCGCCATCGGATTGGGGTCCTTGCCTCGGCAGCCGTTTTCTCTTAAGGTTTCGGCAATTTCGTTGCCTATATCCTCATGCTCGTCAAGGCTGTTTGTAAGCAGCCTCAAAAGCTCCTCGCTTTCAATATTGTCAAGCACCTCTTTAATTGAGTTGACGGCAGTTTTTGTGCCGGCATCACATTCCTTCAATAAGCTTTCGGTATCTTTCATAAGCTGTCACCTTTTTCCGTAATTTATTTATATAAAGCATTTGCATAAAAAAGCGTATTATTCATACTGCCCGTTGCAATTTGTGTTACTGTATGTTAGAATTTATACAAATATGAAGAATATGAGTTAAAGAGAATAAATATGAACAGATGCTGGTATGACTATAAAACCGTAATTATCACAGGTGCCTCAAGCGGTATGGGCAAGGGACTTGCCGAAAAGCTTATCCGCGACCACAACTGTAAGGTTATCGGCGTTGCCCGCACCGAATCAAAGCTTCTGGCCTTCAAGCAGGAGCTCGGCAACAAAAGCGATTACTTTACCTACTACCCCTTTGACGTTTCGGTTAAGGAAAATTGGGAAAGCTTTGCACTTAAGCTTGAGCAGGACGGTATTCAGCCCGATATCCTTATCAACAACGCAGGTATTCTCCCAAAATTCAACCGCTTTTCAAAAATCACCCTTGACGATGTAAACCACACAATGCAGATTAACTTTTACTCCGCACTTTATGCTATCGATGCTCTTCTTCCCACAATTCTGCAGTCAAAAACACCCGGCATTGTAAATGTTGCATCCTCTGCCGCCCTGTGCTCACTTGCAGGCACATCAATCTATTCGGCAAGCAAGGGCGCACTCAAAAGCTTCACCGATGCCCTTCGTGAGGAGCACAGAAAAAACTGCTATGTGGGCCTCGTCTGCCCCGGCTTTACAAAAACCGACATTTTCCGCAACCAGGACAAGAGCTCTGACAAAACAATGAAGGCCCTCAATATGGTAAGCACAGACTGCGACAAAATGGTTGAGCTTATTGAAAAGGGTATATGGAAAAAAAGAGGGGATATGGTTTTCGGCCTTGACGCCCACGCAATGAGCATAGGCAACAAGCTGCTCGGCACAACCTGCTCACGCCTTGCAAGCAAGGTGCTTGAAATAAGCGACCTTTCAATTTTCCGCGAGGTATTCCGCCCGTAAAAAATACCCTTGACAAAATTTATTTTACGGTGCTATAATACAGACGACATATGAATATTACTGGGGGTGCTGAATTTTCGGCTGAGATTATACCCATAACCTGATTCGGATAATACCGACGTAGGCTAAGTAATGAGCTTTATTCCACCCTTTTTGTAATCGGGTGGATTTTTTCTTTTTTGCGCGCGAAAGAAAGAACTCACAATCTCCAAGGTATATTGATATGTTGAAAATATCATAAGGAGCGTGTTTTTATGAACGCAAGTGTAGCAATTCAGGTTTTGCCCGATGTGCACAGTGATGAGGAGCTTATAAGAATTGTTGACGAGGTAATTGCATACATTGCCTCTACGGGCTACAGCTATTATGTGGGTCCCTTTGAAACAACTGTTGAGGGCGACAGCTACGACGAGCTTATGGAGATTGTCAAAAACTGTCAGAAGGTTGCAATCAACGCAGGCTGCAAATCGGTTTCAGCCTATGTAAAAATCTGCTTCAGGCCGGAAGGCGGTGTACTTACCATTGACAAAAAGGTTTCAAAGCATCACAAATAAGCTGGCACCCGTTGTCTCCGTAATAACGGTTATGCTGCTCTGGCTTTTTTTAAGCGAGGGCGGAATTGTGCCCGCATATATGCTTCCCTCACCTGCAGAGGTGGTAAAGGTGTTTTTCACCGATACCGCAGTGCTTTTTCAGCACGCCGTTGTAACCGTGCAGGAGGCTCTGTACGGTCTGCTGCTCGGCACGGCAATCGGCTTTGTAATTGCCCTTATTATGGACAGATTCAATTTTCTTTACAGTGCCTTTTATCCTCTGCTTGTGATAAGTCAGACCATACCCACCATTGCCGTTGCCCCTCTTCTTGTTTTGTGGATGGGCTTTTCCATGGCGCCGAAAATCACCCTTGTTGTGCTCACAACCTTTTTCCCCGTCTGCGTATCTCTGCTTGACGGCTTCAGAGGTGCCGACAGAGACGAGATAAACCTTATCCGCTCAATGGGCGGCAGCAGGCTTCAGATTTTCCGCCACGTAAAGCTCCCCTCTGCGGCAGAGCAGTTTTTTTCGGGCCTTAAGGTCTCCGCCTCCTACAGTGTGGTAGGTGCCGTTATTTCCGAATGGCTCGGCGGCTTTGAGGGTCTCGGTGTTTATATGACGAGGGTAAAAAAGGCCTACGCCTTTGACAAAATGTTTGCCGTTATTATTCTCATTTCCGCACTTTCACTTGTGCTTATGGCTGTAATAGGTCTGTTGCGCTCTTACGTTCTGCGTTACAAAAAGGACGCACGCTCCCGTAAAAAAGGACGTGTTAATATGAAAAAAATCATCGCCGCTTCGTTGGCTCTTCTGCTTGTTGCAGGTGTTGCCCTTTTCCTTTTTTCTGACAGGGATAAGGCTACAGACGAGCCGACGGAAATCACCCTTTGCCTTGACTGGACGCCCAACACAAACCACACCGGCTTTTTCGTTGCCGACAAAATGGGCTACTACGAAAAAGAGGGCATTAAAATTTCAATCGTTCAGCCGCCCGAAAACGGTGCAGAGCTTATGACGGCCTCGGGCAAGGCGCAGTTCGGCATATCCTTTCAGGACACCCTTGCCGACCTTTTCAGTGCGGAAAACGCACCGGAAATCACGGCCGTTGCCGCAGTTTTACAGCACAACACCTCGGGCATAATTTCACGCAAGGGGGAGGGTGCAACCTCACCCAAGGGCCTTGAGGGTATGCGCTACAGCACCTGGGACTGGCCCATTGAGCAGGCTACCGTAAAATACATTATGGAAAAGGACGGCGCGGACTACTCAAAGCTTCAGCTCATACCCAACGCCGTAACCAACGAGGCAGAGGCCCTGAAAAACGGGGACACCGATGCAATATGGATTTACTATGCCTGGGCAGGTGTTGCCTGCGAAAAGGCAGAGCTTGACTTTGATTACTTTGCCCTTACGGATATTGACGGGGTGTTTGACTATTACACACCCGTAATTGTTGCAAACAATCAGTTCCTTGAGGAAAGCCCCGAAATTGCAAAGGCCTTTATGAGGGCAACAAAAAAGGGCTATGAGTTTGCGGCAAGAAATCCCGAGGAAGCGGCAGAAATTCTTGTTGAGGGCGACACCACGGGCTCACTCGACGGCTCCCTTGACTTTGTTACCGCAAGCCAGGAATGGATAAGCGAAAAATACATTGACGATGCCGACGGATGGGGCGTTTTTGACCCGGACAGATGGAACCGCTACTACTCCTGGGTATACGAGCAGGGCCTTATTTCTCAAAGGATACCCGAAAACCACGGCTTTACTAACGAATTTATAAAGGATGCTGATTAAATGGCAAAGCTCAGTGCAGAAAACATTACCGTTACCTACGAAAACGAGCCCGTTATTGAAAAGGTAAGCATCAGCCTTGAAAAAGGGGAGATTGTTTCTCTTATCGGTGCAAGCGGCTCGGGTAAAACCACATTTTTCAACGCCGTTGCAGGCCTTTATGCCATTGATGAGGGCAAGGTTTTTCTTGACGGCGAGGACATCACGGGCCAAACGGGCAAAGTCAGCTATATGCTTCAGAAGGATTTGCTGCTTGCCCACTACACCATAATTGACAACGTTTCTCTTCCCCTTGTGATGAAGGGCGAAAAGAAAAAGGACGCCCGCAAAAGGGCATCGCAGTATTTTGACCTTTTCGGCCTTTCCGGCTGTGAAAACAAATACCCCACAGAGCTTTCCGGCGGTATGAGACAGCGTGCCGCCCTTATGCGCACCTACCTTACGGGCAACAATGTTGTTCTGCTTGACGAGCCCTTCAGTGCCCTTGACACCATCACAAAAAATGCCATGCACTCCTGGTATCTTGACATTATCAGGGAAATAGGCCTTTCCACAATTTTCGTCACCCACGATATTGAAGAGGCAATCCTGCTTTCAGACAGGGTTTACATCCTTTCAGGTGTACCGGGCAGAATCACCGACGAGATTAAAATTGACCTGCCCAAGCCCCGAAGCATTGACAACGTTACGGATGAGGCTTTTGTCAGCTACAAGAGGCTTATAAGGGAAAGGATATAAGCCGGGGCCTGCTTTGACCGATATTAAAAAACAGATGTATTCACCGAAGTACCCTTACTTCCTGAAATACATCTGTTTTGTTTTATGCTGTGTGTCTGATCAGACAGTCCTTTTCAAAATTTAAACAGAAAAGGAGCTGAAGCAGGGTCACCCGACGGCAGGGCCTTTATCTTACCGGCTCTGTGTGCCAGATGTCTCTTGCGTAGTCGAGGATTGCTCTGTCTGTTGCAAAGCGGCCTGCACCTGCAGTGTTGAGAAGTGACATTCTGTTCCACTTTTCTCTGTTACGCCATACCTCGTCAATCATCTTCTGTGTCTTTCTGTAATCGGCAAAGTCAGCAAGCACCATATAGGGGTCGTGGTGGATGATTGTGTTGCCGATTTCGGGGAACTGCTTGCCGCCGATGCCTGCCTGAATGAATTCGATAACTCGGCGAAGCTCAGCGTTGTTGTTGAAGTAGTTGATAGGCTGATAGCCGCTCTTTTTAAGCTCATTTACCTCGGGTGTTGTCATACCGAACAGGAACATATTATCGTTGGTAACAGCCTCGTTGATTTCAACGTTTGCGCCGTCGAGGGTGCCGAGGGTGAGAGCGCCGTTAATCATAAGCTTCATATTACCCGTACCGCTTGCCTCTGTGCCTGCAAGTGAAATCTGCTCGCTGATATCTGCGGCGGGCATAAGCTTTTCTGCCATTGTTACGTTGTAGTCCTCAAGATAAACAACCTTGAGTCTGCCGCGCATATCGGGGTCGTTGTTGATAACGTCGGCAAGTGAGCAAATCATCTGGATAATCTTTTTTGCAATGAAGTAGCCCGAAGCGGCCTTTGCGCCGAAAATATAGGTATGGGGAACATAGTCGCCGTCGGGATTGCCTTTGATTTCAAGATATCTTGCAATAATCTGAAGAGCGTTGAGATGCTGACGCTTGTACTCATGAAGGCGCTTGACCTGTACGTCAAAGATTGAATCGGGGTCAAGCTCAATGCCCATGGTTTTCTTTACGTAATCGGCAAAGGCCTTTTTGTTGTTGTACTTGATTTCGCCGATTTTCTTAAGCACCTTTTTATCGTCGGCGAATTTTCTGAGCTTTGCAAGCTCGTCGCCGTTATAGATAAAGCCGTCGCCGATAAGCTCTGTGATATAAGCAGTAAGCTCGGGGTTAGCCTGGCAGAGCCAACGTCTGTGAGCTATGCCGTTTGTAACGTTTTTGAACTTATCGGGGGTGAGTCTGTAGTAATCGTTGAAAACGGTGTCCTTGAGAATCTGTGAGTGAAGGGCTGAAACGCCGTTTACGCTGTGGCAGGTTGCAACGCAGAGATTAGCCATTCTTACAACGCCGTTTGAAATAACTGCCATTGCCTCAACCTTGCCTGCATCGTGGGTCTGCTCCCAGATGTGTGCACGGTAGCGGTTGTCGATTTCCCTGACAATCTGATGAATTCTGGGCAGGAGGCTTCTGAAAAGGTCCTCGGGCCAGCATTCAAGAGCTTCCTTCATAACGGTGTGGTTAGTATATGCAGTGGCTCTGGTAACAACATTCCAGGCATCGTCCCAGCCGTAGCCGCACTCGTCAAGAAGAATACGCATAAGCTCGGGGATTGAAAGGGTGGGATGCGTATCGTTGATATGGATTGCGTTCTTCTCTGCAAAGCTTTCCATTGAGTCCTCGTGGCGCAGATGCCTTGCAACTATATCCTGAACAGAAGCCGATACAAGGAAATACTGCTGCTTGAGACGGAGACTCTTGCCCTCATAATGATTGTCTGAGGGGTAGAGGATTTTGCTGATAACCTCAGCCATTGCCTGCTGCTCCATAGCCTTCATATACTGACCCTGGTCAAAAAGGCGCATATCAAGGGCGGGTGCAACGCTCTTCCAGAGACGGAGCACGGAGATACCTCTGCCGTCCTTGCCGCTTACGTACATATCGTAGGGCTCTGCTCTGATGGTCTGTGTGTTTCTGTATTCAACGCTGTGGTAGTGGTTATCCCAGTTGTCAACAACCTCGCCGCCGAAGCGTACCTCTACGGTGTCCTTTTCCTTGGGACGAAGCCATACCTCGCCGCCGGGAAGCCAGAAGTCGGGAAGCTCTGTCTGCCAGCCGTCAACAAGCTTCTGCTTGAAGATGCCTGCCTCGTAAAGGATGCTGTAGCCCATACCGTAGAAGCCCTGGGTTGCAAGACCGTCAAGGTAGCAGGCGGCAAGTCTGCCGAGACCGCCGTTACCGAGACCTGCATCAGGCTCACAGTCGTAAAGCTTTTCGAGCTTTATGCCCATATCCTTGAGGGCGGCCGCAAAGGTGCCCGTAAGGTTAAGGTTGTAAAGGTTGTTTTTAAGTGAGCGGCCCATAAGAAATTCCATACTGAGATAGTAAATCTTCTTTGAGTCGGTTTTGTCAGCGTCGTTTCTGAATTCGCGCACGCCCTCATGCATAAGGTCCTTGACAATCATTGAAACAGACTTATAGTACTGCTCATTTGTTGCCTCCTCGGGAGAAACGCCGAAATAATGCGAAAGCTTTCCGACGATTAACTCCTTTGCTTGCTTCTTAGAAAGTGAATAATTCATAAAAACCTCCAAATTTTGCCATAAAAAAGGTTGTATTTTCAATATTGTATGGTTATTTTATACTAAAAACACGGAAAAATCAACACTAACGAAGCATATTTTTCGTGATTTATCTGATTTTTGTTCAGAATTTATTAAAAATATCTGTTTTATCAGTATATTTTTACTTTTGCTCAATATTACTAAAAAAAATCAGATGTTGAATTTTCAACAGTATTAAACAGGGTTTTCAACGCTTATTTAAGCCCGAAACCCTTGATTTTTAGGGGTTTATCCACTTTTTCCACATAGTTTTCCACACTCCTCTGTTGAAAAGAATGTGGAATTTGTTGAAAAGTACCCTATACAAACAGTACAAAAAAATCAAAGAAAGTTCTGCAAAATTGATGAAGTTAAGAGATTTACACCGTGTATTCCCGCGGCAGAATAAACCGTCGCTCCGTAAATTTCCATAGTATATATCGCCCCTTAACAAACAAGAATAAAATAGAAAAAACAAGGAGGCAGATTATGATAAAAGGTATAAACAGACAGGTGGTTGAGGTACGTGATACGGGCAGTGAATGCTTTGAAAGGATACTGTTTTTCGTAAAGCCCGAATACGCGGGCCTTAGCGAGGGGAAAATTCGTGAACGGGCAGGCCTTGCCGCCAGAGGCGCAACCCAGCCGCCGGCTACAAGGGTTAAAAAAAGCAGACTGACAGAAGTGCTTAAGGTCGGTCTGAGTATGCTCACCGGCGTTGCCCTGGGGATAGTGATAAGCCTTGCGGTGAGATGAAATAAAGCAAAATTTATATAAATTGAAAAGCAGATGTAGCTTGAATCAAATTACATCTGCTCTTTTGTTTTGCGGCTTATGCTTTTTTATGAGCTTATTTCAGCATCTGTTATTTGTGTTGTGCCGCCGTTGTTTTCAACATAAGCCTTTATAACATTTATCGCCTGATAGGCATTTCCGTACTTTTCAATTCCTACTATATCAGAAAGATAACCGTCACCTCCGGCTTCGATTATCTGCCCGTCTTCTTCGTAATATCTGAACTCATATAGATATTTTTCTCCGTGCAAATCACATTCAACGGCTGAATATCTGATGCTTCCGTTTTTGTATTCGTGCTTTCTGACCGCCAAGCGTATCAACACAGGTGATGCTGTCAAGGCGAATATCAGAATACATAACAAAACAGTAATCACAACTTTCTTTTTGCTCTTCGGCTTCGGCTGCACACAGGGCCTTGTTTCATAAACGGCAGCTGCTGCTTCACTGCCTGCAGGCGTATTATTTTCCGCCTCATCACCTGCAAGCCCGTTAAGGCTGACGCCGAAAAAATCCGCAAGCCTTTTTGCCTGCCTGAGGTCAGGGCTTGTTTCACCAAGCTCCCATTTTGAAATAGTCTGCCTTGCAACGCCCAGTTTTTCTGCCAGGGCCTCCTGCGAAAGATTTTCGGCTTTTCTTAATTCGTAAATTTTATTACCGATGTCCATAAAAACACATCCTTTCGCTGAAAAGTATAAAGCATTTTACGCTTTTATTCCACCCTTTTTCGGTGGAGTTTGCGCCCGTTTTGTTAACATAAGAAAAAAACAACACCCGTCGGCATTCACTGACGGGTGTTATCGTGTTTTTTTGTGACCTCGCCGGTCAGGCGTTACTTTTCTTGAAAGAAAAGTAACCAAAAGAACTTTACGTTTTTGTTCTTTTATTTTGCGAGTGCGCCGATTTCAAGCATAAAGCCGCCAATCTGTGCGCCGAACTCGGGACCGCCGTCCATTACAAGGCGGCCTGCCTTTGTTGCCTCAAGCATATCGTCAATGCTCATAAGGATGCCGAGCGCGCTGTCAAGGTTGTTGAAGCGGAGAGTAAAGAAGGGCATTGCTCTCTTGTATTCGCCGCGTCCTGCACGTGACTTACCTGCCTTGATTCTGATGAATGCAGAAACCTGAGGATAGTTGTCAACGGCAAAAGCGTAAACACGGTCGGGGCTCTTTGTGGTCCAGTCCTTGATTTCGGGGTGACCCATTTTGTTAAGCTGGCTGATACCGCTTGAAAGCAGGTAGAAGTAGCACTTAACAAGCAGCTCCTTTGTTTCCTCGTCCTTCGGGGGCTCTGTTGCACCGAGAAGGTCTGCCATTTTGAGAAGCACCATTACGAAGGAAACAAGTGTTCCTGCGTATTTGAGACCTCTGATTTTGGGAATACCGCCAAGTGTAATGTTACCCTTGAAGAAATCGTTAAGTGCTTCAACGCTCTTGAATTCAAGCTCAATGTGGGGGTCCTCTGTAAGGCAGGTGTGAACAAGCCATTCACCGCTGTTTACAACAAAGTGCATACCCACCTTGCCGCCCTCAACATCGGGGTCAAGGCAGCTTACCTGAATAACTGCGTGAGCATTTTCAAACTTTTTCTTGAGGGAGGGAACATCGTTTGCAATAACCTTTACAAGCGGCAAAGCGGCATTGAGAAAGATTTTGTTTGAATATAAGGCTTCTTTAGTGTGAGCCATATCGTTTGCCTCCTTGTAATAATATTAGAACTCGTCGTCCCAGTTGTCGTCTTCTTCAAAGTCTGCGTTCATTGTTTCACGAACTGCAGCGATGATGCCGTTGGCATCGATGCCTGCATCTGACATAATGTCCTCATGAAGGCCGATCATAGCAAAGCCCTTGTGACCGAGCATCTTGAATGCACAGCCCTTACCGTACTCAGCCATAACCTCAGCAACTGCTGAGCCTAAGCCACCGGTAACAAGGTGGTCTTCAACGGTAACGATTCTTCTTGTGTCAGAAATTGCCTTCTGAATAGCCTCAACGTCGATGGGCTTGATTGTGTGCATATTGAGAACGCGAACTGAAAGTCCGTCTGAGTTCTTGAGGAACTTAGCTGCCTCACGTGCCTGGAATACGCATGAGCCGCAGGCAATAACCGTGATGTCGGTACCCTCATGAACCTCAACAGCCTTACCAACCTCAAAGCCGTAGTCCTGATTTTCGTAAAGAACACGGTCGAAGCCGCGGTTGATACGGATGTAATAGGGGCCGAAGTTTTCGTAAGCAGCGTTAACTGCGTTTGCTGTTTCAAAGCCGTCAGCGGGAACGATAACGGTGAGGTTGGGCATTGCTCTTGTAATAGCAAGGTCAGTGATAGCGTGGTGAGTTGAGCCTGCCTGACCGAAGGATGTGCCTGAATGTGTAGCAATAATCTTTGCGTTTACGTTCTGGTAGCAGATGTCTGTGTGAAGCTGGTCACAGGCACGCATTGATGTGAAAGCAGAGAAGCCTGAAAGGAAAGGAATCATGCCTGCTCTTGCCATACCTGCTGCAACGCCGAACATATCCTGCTCTGCGATACCAACGTTGATAACTCTTTCGGGGCAAACCTTAAGAACGTCACCGAGCTTTGTTGATTTTGCAAGGTCAGCTGTGATAGCAACAACCTTGGGGTCCTTTAAAATAATGTCAGCAAGAGCCTTACCGTAAATTTCAGCTGTGGAAAGCTCAGTCTGGTCAACTGCTGTGTAAACAAATCCGCCTGCCATAATTATTTGCCCTCCTTTTCTGCACGTGCAACACGAGCCTTGTAGTCCTCTTCAAGCTCTTTGTTAAACTGCTCAAAGCGTGCATCGTCAATTGCACCGTAGTGCCATGTGTAATCGCCTTCGATTGTCTTGATGCCTGCGCCCTTCTTTGTATCCATAAGAATACAAGTGGGAGCACACTTTTCCTTTGAACGCTCAATAGCTACGTCAATAGCGGCGCAAAGCTCGCCGATGTTGTTACCGTCAACAACGATTGTGTTGAAGCCGAAGGCTGTCATCTTGTCTGCAAGAGGCTCAAGCTTCTTGATGTCTTCTGTGTTACCGTCAATCATGTTGTGATTTCTGTCAATGAATACGATGCAGTTTGAAAGCTCGTAGTGGTTCATTGTCATAAAGCCTTCCCAGCAGGAGCCCTCGCCGAGCTCGCCGTCACCGGTAACTACGTATGTAAGATAATCCTTGCCCATAAGTCTTGCTGCAAGAGCTGTACCGGCAGCGATTGAGGGGCCGTGGCCGAGTGAGCCTGTTGAAGCGTCAACGCCTACAACCTTGTTTGAGTCAAGGTGCATACCCATCTTTGAGCCTGAAAGGTTGAATGACTTAAGCATTTCAACATCGTTGAAGCCCTTGTCGCAAAGCACGGGAGCGTAAGCAATGGCTGCGTGACCCTTTGAAAGGATGAAGCGGTCTCTGTCTTCCCACTTGGGATCGTCAACCTTGATGTTAAGGTACTTGTGATAGAGAACGGTAAGAAGGTCCATGACGCTCATACCGCCGCCGAAATGTCCGCTGCCTGCCCATACGGTTGTCTGAACGGTAAGCTTACGAAGCTCGAAAGCCTTTTTTTCAAGGGCAAGCCATTCCTGTTTTGAAAGTGGCATAATGTTTTCCTCCAGTTAAAATAATATTTTTTCCTCCGAAAGGCAATGCCCGTGAGCATTGCCTTTGTTGGGGGGATTTTACTTAAGTGTCCTCAAGCCTTATCTGAAAAGCTCGGGATGGTTCTTTGCTACGATGCCGAAGCATTCCTCGGCAACAGCGATTGTGTGCTTGATATCCTTATCGGAAAGAGAAGCGTTGATGAAGTGGTTGTGGTGAGAAGCAAAGAAAATGCCTCTTGCAACCATCTCTGCAATCCATTCCTGATGCAGAAGCATACTGTCGTCGTTGGCAATTCTCAGATAGAAGAGAGCTGCGGGGCCTGAAGCGATGAGGTTGAAGCCGTGCTCTGCACCTGCCTTAACAAGACCGTTGCAAAGCTTTTCACCCTTCTGCTTGAACATTGTGGGAATGTCGAGCTCCTTCATCTTGTTGATGTTTGCAATACAGGCTGCAAAGGGAACTGCTGAAAGCCAGTAGGAGCCGGTGTAAGCAAGTGAGCTCATTGCATTCTTAAGGAAGTCCTTACCGCAGATAGCTGACATATTGTAGCCGTTTGCGAGAGCCTTACAGAAGCAGATAAGGTCAGCCTCAAAGCCGAAGTAGTGGTCGGAGCCTGCGAGGTCAAGACGGAAGCCTGCACGAACGTCGTCAACGATAAGAACGATGTCGTTCTTTGTACAGATTTCTCTTACCTTGGGCCAGAAGCCTTCTTCGGGAAGAGCGTTATCGTGGAAGTTGCCGTGGTCATAGGGCTGAGCTATGATACAGGCAATCTGATTCTTGTTTTCTTCAATTGTTTTTTCAAGAAGAGGAATATCGTTCCAGGGGATCATAATGTTGTTGGCAACATCCTCGGGAAGAACGCCGGGATAGTCAATCTTCTGGCACCAGGGTGAAACACCGTGGTAGTAGCCGTGGAACATAATAACCTTCTTGCGGTGTGTGTATGCTCTTGCGCACATGATAGCACCCTGAGTAGCATCGTTACCGTTCTTTGCAAAGAATGCCCAGTCAGCGGTGTTAACGGTGTCAACAAGAAGCTCTGCACACTCAACCATTACCTTACCGGGCTGTGTTGTACAGTTACCGAGGGCAATCTGCTTTGCGGCAGCAGCGTCAACGTCGGGGTCACAGTAGCCGAGCACGTTGGGGCCGTAAGCGCACATATAGTCAATGTACTTGTTGCCGTCAACGTCCCATACATATGTACCCTTTGCCTTTTCGGCAAACATGGGCCACTTTGCAACGGGGATGAACTGACCTTCTGCAGGGCCGAGGTGGCCGTAAATACCTGAAGGTACTACCTTTGTGGCTCTGTTAAAAAGCTCTGTGCTTTTATCGTGTTTGTATACAGGGAAACTCATTGTAATACCTCCTTATGCAAGATAGAGTGCAACTCTGTCAAGAATTCTGTTAACGTTGTCAATCATATTGATCTGGCCGTGCATTGCAATTGTGCCTTCACCGATGCAGGCAATGGAGTTAACCTTGCCGTCAAAGAGGTCTCTTGCAAGACGGATGTTGTCAAATTCCATCTGTGAGCGGTATGACTCGGGCTTCTTCTTGATTGTTACCATGTGGTGGTCCTTAACGCGGATTGTTGCACCTACGCAGTCCTTGATGGAAACGTCGATAATACCGTCGGGGATGAAGGAAGCACTGAACTTACCGATTGCATCGTTGTTACCGATTTGTGAAAGGGCAACTGTGATAACATAGAACATAAGCTTTGTGCTGATTTCAAAGAACTTGTCGTCCTTAAGGTCTTCCTCTGTTGCACGCAGATACTTTGAAAGTAAATCTGTGAGGGGGATGAACTTCTTAAGAAGGAACATAATCTTTGAAAAGCCCTTTGAGGGAAGAGCTGAGCCTGTTCCGTCAACCATAGCGTTAAATTTCTCGGGAGTTGAGAAGGGGAGAAGAACATCGCAGTTCTTTGTGCCCTGTTCCATTCTGCAACGGCCGTTTTTGAAGAAGAGAGTTGCGCTGGGGCCGCCCTTTACTTCAAGACCGATGGATACGGGCTTCTTGGTCTTTACAAGCTCGCTTGCTTTTTCGTCAAGCTCGCAAAGATTTTCAATTGCACCGAGAACAGCATACATATTTATGTACGCCAGGGTTTTTGCATCTGTCATAAAATATCCTCCTTTGTTAGATACAGTGGCCCAATAAGCCAATGTATGATTTAGACAGAGTTATTTTATCAAATATAAAACGGTATGTCAATCAAATATATACATTTATAACACTTTTTTCAAATTTATTTGCGAAAAAATGGGCAAAGAGCAGTAAAAATGAGCAGATAATTCACAATGCGCAATTACAGTAGTCAGTAGAGAGTAGTCAGTAGTCAGTAGGCAGTAGTAAGTAGTAAGTAGTAAGTAGTAAGGGGCGAAGCGGAGCTTCGCAGGGCCGAGGGCCCAAGTCAATTCGGAATGCGGAAGTCGGAATTCGGAATTAAGGGTCGCTTCGTTCCGATTATATCCGCTTTTACAAGGTTCAAGAAATAACCCTTTCCCCGCCGAGTATAGTTTATCTTTGTTTAAAGAATAAAAAGCAGATGACTTCATTTTTTGAAGCACCTGCTTTTGCACTATTTAATTTGGCGGGAGAAAGCTTTCATCGTTTCCGCTCTCTCGGGCGCGATTGCGCATTGCGATTTTTCTCGCGCGTGACTACTGCCTGCTATTATTCTGCGCCGAGCGCATCAAGTGACTGCTTTTTAAGGTAAGCGTTGATGAAGCCGTCAATGTCGCCGTCCATAACAGCGTTGATGTTACCCATTTCAAAGCCCGTTCTGTGGTCCTTTGCAAGGGTGTAGGGCATAAACACATAGGAGCGTATCTGACTGCCCCAGCCGATTTCCTTCTGCTCGCCCTTGATGTCCTCAATCTTGTCAAGGTGCTCTCTTTCCTTGATTTCAATAAGCTTTGACTTGAGCATCTTCATACAGACCTCACGGTTCTGGTGCTGACTTCTTTCAACCTGGCAGGAAACAACAATGCCTGTGGGCTCATGGATAAGACGGACTGCCGATGAAGTCTTGTTAACCTTCTGTCCGCCTGCACCCGAGGCACGGTAAACCTCCATTTTGATATCCTCTTCACGGATTTCAACCTCAACGGTATCGTCAATTTCGGGCATTACCTCAAGTGAAGCAAAGGATGTATGGCGGCGTCCCGAGGAGTCAAAGGGAGAAACACGCACAAGACGGTGAACGCCCATTTCGCCCTTAAGGTAGCCGTAAGCGTTTTCGCCCTCAATAACAACGGTTGCAGATTTGAGGCCTGCCTCGTCGCCGTCAAGGAAGTCAACAGTTGTAAACTTGAAGCCGTGCTTTGTTGCCCACTGACCGTACATTCTGAAAAGCATCTGACACCAATCCTGAGCCTCTGTGCCGCCGGCACCTGCGTGGAAGTTGAGAATGGCGTTGTTGTTGTCATATTCGCCCGAAAGGAGAGTTGCAAGGGTCTGCTTGTCAAGCTCGTCCTCAACGGCCTTAACGCTTTCCTCACATTCGGGAAGAAGGTCAAGGTCGCCCTCCTCGTCTGAAAGCTCAATCATAACAAGGGCATCGTCAAAGGCGGTGTTGAGGTCCTCGTATGCCTTGATTTTATTTTTAAGTGCGGCTATTCTCTGAAGCACCTTCTGTGAATTTGCAAGGTCGCCCCAAAAATCCTCTGCGGCGGTTTTTTCTTCAAGTGAGGCAACTTCCTTTGCCATTTCTTCAAGACCGAGAGCGGCGGCAAGCTCCTTAAGAGGCTTTTCGCTTTCAAGCAGTCTTAATCTCAATTCTTCAAACTGAACCATATTTTTCATCCTTTCGGGTGTTTTAAGTTATTTTTATATGTAAGCCGTTATAATTTATCAAAACGGTAAGCAGCAGTCTGCTTGTTCCGAAGGTACACCTTTCTGCTTACTGTCGCGAAGCTCTGTTTCGTCCCTGCCTGCTGTCTACTCTTTTACGCTTCGCCCATTTTCCAACATTTACATTATACACATTTATTTGTAAAGGGCAACACCTTTTAAGGAAAAAATTTTAAACTGTTGCAATTAAGGGATAAAAGTAGTATTATTCTATATATTATAATTAAAAGGAGTTAACTATGAAATATACGGGAAACATCTGTAAGGGCTGCGGCGAAGCCTTTAAGGACAGCGACGACATTGTTGTTTGCCCCGAATGCGGCACGCCTCAGCACAGAGAATGCTATAATAAGGAAAACCGTTGCGTATGCGCCCACCTTCACGGCGAGGACTACGCCTGGCAGGGCATAGTAAACAAGGAAAGTCCTCTGCCCGAGACAAAAACGGAAACCGTAAGCTGCCCCAACTGCGGCTACGAAAATCCCAAGGGCACCCCCGTGTGCAAGCAGTGCGGAATGAAATTCACCCTTTTCGGTATGAACGTTGTTGACGCAATGTATGAGCAGGAAAAAAGAAGCACCAACCCCAACAGGGATATACCGGACTATGCCGCCCCCTTCACCCTCGGCACGGGTGAAGGCTTTGAAGAAAAAAGCGACCCTCAGCAGACCCCCACTGCCGATGGTGTGCAGCAGCTTTTAACCGATGTGCTGACGGGAAACGCCCAAAGCACCGCTGACTCTGAGGGCAGACTCAACCTCGGCGGCCCCTTCCCCGCAACCGATGAAATTGACGGGGTTATGACCAACACCGTGGGTAACTTTATCGGCTCAAACGGTATGAGCTATATTTCAAAATTCAAAAAAATGCAAAGGGGCAAAAAGCTTTCCTTTAACTTTGCCGCATTTTTCTTGGGCCCCTACTGGTATTTTTACCGCAAGCTTTATAAGGCAGGCATTGTAATAATGACCGTATCGCTTGCTATGAGCATAATCGTAACACCCTTTGCCTACGATATGCTTGAAGCTTACGAAATGCTTCTGCCCATGCTTGAGGGCGGCACAATGACCGAGGCTCAGCTTGCGGAGTTTTTTGCACAGCTGACCGCCGCCTCAGTCCCGATGGCAATCTACTTTTTCGTTTCTCTTTTATTCCAGCTTGTATGCGGCTTTATTGCAAACCCGCTTTACAAAAAGCACGTCATTTTCCACGCAGGCAATGCCGAAAGGATGAAAACAAAGGCCGAGGCAATGGGATATATTGTTAAGCACGGCGGTGCATCAATCCTTATTGCCGCCGCGGCATATTTTGCTAATCAGCTTCTTGCTATGGTTGTTTCGTCAATGCTGTGATGAGGGGGAAGTAGGAAGTAGAGAGTAGTCAGTAGGCAGTAGTAAGTAGTAAGTAGTAAGTAGTAAGGGGGCGGGGCGGAGCTTCGCAGGGCCAAGGGCCGAGTGTAGGAAAAGTAAGAACAGAACAGTAAGTAATCTGCGAAAATTTGAATCATAACCACCAGTTGAACTGGTGGTTTGCATAGGCCCTATAAGGGCCGCCTGCTGGCTCGCCGACTAAAAGTCGGCACAGAGGTTTGACATCGCATTACTATTTCAAGCAGCCGCTCTCGTGCG
>SVOY01000017.1 GCA_015066105.1 Oscillospiraceae bacterium | reverse complement strand
ATAATTTTACATAAAGGAGAAAAATATTATGGGACTTTTTGACAAGAAAAACTGCGATTTCTGCGGTGAGAAAATAGGTATGCTCGGCAACAGAAAGCTCGAAGACGGCAATATGTGTAAGGATTGTGCAAAAAAGCTTTCACCCTTCTGCGATGACAGAAGACGCTCAACAGTTGAACAGATAAGACAGCATCTTCAGTACCGTGAGGAGAACAAGAATGCACTTCGTGCTTTTTCACCCACACTTACATTAGGCGAAGACAAGAAAATTTATGTTGATCAGATGAAGGGTAACTTTGTTGTGTCCCGCAACAAGCCCGGCTCATGGACAGAGGAAAACCCTGATGTTATGCCGATAGCATCAATTACCTCCTGCGGCCTTGATATTGACGAGGACAGAGACGAAATCTACACTCAGAACGGTCAGGGACAGCGTGTAAGCTATAATCCTCCTCAGTACAAGTATTACTACAATTTCAAGCTCAAGTTCCTTGTAAACAATCCCTATTTTGATGACTTTGAGGTTAAGCTCAACAACTTCCGTGTTGAAGGTATGGGCTCAATGGAATATAACCGCTATCAGAAAATGGGCATGGATATTATGGCGGCTCTCGGTGTAAACGGCGCTGTTAATATGACAGGCGGTATGGGTATGCAGGGCGGTATGCCTATGAACGGCGCAATGGGTATGAATAATATGGGCTACGGCCAGCCAAATCCCTACGGTCAGCCGATGCCTCAGCAGGGCATGTACGGTCAGCCTCAGCAAATGGGTTATGGTCAGCCGAGTCCCTACGGCCAGCCTATGCAGGGTAATATGGGCTACGGTCAGCCTAATCCTTACGGTCAGCAGATGCCTCAGGGCAATATGGGCTATCAGCAGGGCGGTTATCAGCAGCAGAATCCTTATCAGCAGAACACCTACGGTCAGAATCAGCAGATGCCTCAGAATAATGCTGCTTTTGCTCAGCCTGCATCAGCAAGCTGGACATGTGACTGCTGCGGTAATGTGAATGAAGGTGCCTTCTGCACCGGCTGCGGCAATAAAAGAGGTTAATGAAAACTAAAATTATAATAATTTTCGTTGTTGTTATTCTCATAGCTTTATCGTTGCTTGCAGTAAAAAAGCATATTGATAACAGTGTTGTCGATAAATACGGAATGGTAAAAACACCTGAGGATGATATTATACTTTGCCGTTATTCAAGCGGCGGCGGTATGGACGGTTCTAATGAGATTCTTGAAATCCGTCAGTCGGAAAACGGCGGCACCGTAATTACCTATGATTACACCTCTCTTACTTCAGATAAAGACATATCAAAGAGTGTTGAAGCACCCTTTACTCCTCTGAAGGAGATAAGGGATATCTGCAAAAAGTACAGAGTTTTTTTCTGGGGCAAGCTTAAAAAGAGCGAAGAGTTTATCCTTGATGCTCCCGTAAGCAGTATTTATATTTCTACGGGAGAGGTAGAGTATTCCTTCAGCAATATGGACGAGATACCCGAAAACGCCTGGGGAATAACAACGGAGATTTACAATGTTATGAAAAGCTATATAGAAGGAGTTGATTGAATGTCAGCTTTATTAGAACAGAAGTGTCCCTGCTGTGGCGGTGCCATAGAATTCAATGCAGGTACACAGAATATGAAATGTCCCTACTGTGATGCAGAGTTTGACGTTGCCGCAATGGAGCAGGCGGCAGATGCATCAGCTAATATCGGTCAGGATAATTTTGCCTGGCAGACCGAGGCTTCTCAGTGGCAGTCCGACGAAATAAGCGGTATGGGTGTTTATACCTGTAAATCCTGCGGCGGTGAAATTGTTGCTGATGCAACAACGGGTGCAACAACCTGTCCTTACTGTGATAACCCCGTTGTTATGACAAGTCAGTTTGCAGGCGGACTTAAGCCTAACCTGATTATTCCTTTCAAATATGATAAAAAGCAGGCAAAGGAAGCGCTTAATAAATATATCGCTTCAAAGAAAATGGTGCCGAAGATTTTCAAGGATCAGAATCACATTGATGAAATCAAGGGTGTTTATGTGCCTCATTGGCTCTTTACGGGTACAGCTGTAGCCACAGCCGACTTTACGGCTGAAAGAGTCCGCCGCTGGTCCGACAGCGATAATAACTATACCGAAACCTCATATTTTAATTGCTACCGAAGCGGTAATATGAATTTTGCAAACATTCCCGTTGACGGCTCATCAAAAATGGACGACACTCTTATGGAGTCCATTGAGCCCTTTAATATCGGTGAGGCAAAGCCCTTCAGCACTGCTTATATGGCAGGCTACCTTGCCGATAAGTATGATGTTGACCTTGATTCGAGCATTCCGAGAGCCAATGAAAGAGTTAAGAACAGTGTTGTAAGTGCCCTTGAAAAAAATGTAATGTCTGCAGGCTATTCTGTGGTTGTACCTCAGAATTCACAGATTGAAATTGCCAACGGCTCTTATGCCTATGCTCTTTATCCTGTATGGATACTCAACACAACCTGGAACGGTAAAAAATATACCTTTGCCATGAACGGTCAGACAGGTAAATTTGTCGGAGACCTGCCACTTGATAAGTCTGCCTTCTGGAAGAAGGTTGCTATGTTTACACCGGTTATGAGTGCTGTAGCATACGGTATCCTCTGGGCACTGGGAAACATGTAAGGAGGTAGGAACGATGAAAAATAAAGTATTTGCTCTTTTAACAGCAGTTGTTCTTTGCCTTACTATGATTATTCCCGTTTCAGCGGCAGGAACACACATTTTTGACAGTACAAATGTAATAGGTCAGCTTCCCACACTCGAAGCGGTGGCACAGAATATTGAGGACACCTACGGCTTCAGTGCTCTTCTTACAGTTACGGACACAACGGGTGACAAGACAACCTATGAATACGGTGAGGAGCTTTTTGAAGCAAATGCCGCCAAAGAGGACGGTCTTGTTCTTATCTATGATTACGGTGAAAATGTTTATAATTTTTACTGTGCCGGTAAGGCTGAGGAGCTTTTCAGTGGTGATGTTCTTGAGGGCACGGTATGGAATGCCTTCGCCTACACCGAAACCTATTATGACGGTGTTCTCGGCTATTATGCAGCCGTAGAAAATATCTTGAAAACTAATAATACGGCTGCTCCGACACAAGCACCCACCGAAGCTCCTACAGAGCAGACCACCGAGTTTGTTCCCACAGAGAGAACACTCCCGCTTGTGGTTGATAATGCCGATGTGCTTACGGATGCCGAGGAAGCAGACTTTACTGCAAAGCTTGAGGCTCTTGGCGGAAAGTACGACCTCGAAATTGCCATTCTCACAGTTGATACCTATGAGGGCAAGGACGGTCAGGCTTATGCTGATGACTTTTATGATTATAACGGTTACGGCTACGGCGAAAACGATGACGGTCTTATGATTGTTTTCAACACAGGAAAAGAGGACGGCACAAGAAACATTACTCTCACAACTCACGGCACGGCAATTGACTATATTACAGACCTTGAAAGAGATGTAATGTTTGAAATGATGATACCGAAGCTTAAAAGCGGTGAATATACGGCAGCCTTTGAAGCGTTTCTCAGTGAGGCTGACAGTTCCATTGACCCGAGTGTTCCCGTTCTTTTCATTCCCTTGAGCGTGGTTATCGGCTTTGCCCTTGCCTTTCTTATCGTGAAAATTCAGGCATCAAAGCTTAAAACTGTAAGAGCACAGGCTAATGCCGCAGATTATGTGGGCAATGTTATGCTTACATCTCAGTATGATAACTTTATGTATAAAAATGTCACAAGCTCACCGAAGGCTGAGAGCAGCTCAGGCGGCTCAGGCGGCTCAACACATACAAGCTCCTCAGGCCGTACTCACGGCGGCGGAAGCAGAAACTTCTGATAAAGACTTATGTTAAACGGTGTATCTTTTGCACCGTTTAACTTTTAAGAAAGGAGGATGCATATGGTATCATCAGATAAAAGTGTAAAAATCACCTTCGGCTCCCTGCCCGAAACTTTTGAAAGCTTTAAGGCACTTCCCGAGTCGGCGCAGGATACACCATTTAAGACTGCGGCTCTTACGGTTCTCGCTTTCTGTTATTATCCCGAAAACAAGGACTTATCAATTCAGATGCTCGACTTTTTAAGAGGACCGAGACCTCTCAGCGTTATGGATAAGCAGTTCATCGCTGACCGTTTCAGAGACAAGGATTATGTTCCGCGCTCATATTTTGACGGTGCAACACCTGAAAATAATTATCAGCCGTCAGTACCTTACACCATAACCGTAAGTGAAAATCCCTATTCTTATCAGAATGAGGGCTATGCAACACTTTATGTAACCTCAGGTGGTGCGGATAGTCCCCGGAGTGTACAGTTAAGACTTGCCAAGGACGGTAAATGGTATCTCTGGGAGCAGTATCTTCTTGCTGATATAAGAAAGCCTGAAAGTGAAAATCCCTGGGCGTGAAAGGAAGTAATATTATGAAAAAAATAACTGTTATTTTATCTTTGCTTCTCTGTCTTCTGATTCTCTGCTCCTGCGGCGGCACACAAGAGCCTGAAACTACTCTGACCACCGAAATGACAACAGGGGAAAGCACCACCAAGGCAACGACCACGAAGGCAACAACCACCAAGGCAACAACGGAGTCAACAACCGCTGAAATGACATCTGCCGCAACATCATCAGAAGCGGCAACAACCACAGCTGCCAAGAAGCCTTCGGCGGCAGAAAAATCACTTAAAAAGCTTAGAGCAAAGCTTGAAAAAACAGGGGATTACTTTGCAGTAGCGTATGTCGGCTATTATGAGGGCGGCTACAAGGAGGCTAAGTCGGAACTGAAAAAGGCGGGCATTACCGAAAAATATCCGTTCGTAGGTGAGATAACCAAAAAGGATTTTTATGCCCTTGAAGGCAATCAGGTTTATGTAATAGTGCCTGCAAAGGGTATTACGGTAAAGCTGCACCAATGCAGCTTTAATGCTGACGGTATATTGACACTCATTGACAGCCTTGGTGCTTACGACAATGGTAAGCCCTTCATCATAAAGGGAAATATCAGCGATTCAAGACCAGATTTTCATATTGAAGCCTACAAGGACGGCGAGATAATGCTGAGCTATAATCCTGTGCTCAGTATGGAGAACGGCAAGCTTCATAACGTTAAAGGGATGCTTGACTTTACACCCTATAGCTTGCTCCCGTTTTATAGCTGATAGCTGAATTTATGCACCCTGCACAAAAACAGGGTGCTGTTTTTTTACTGAAAAACCCTACATTTGTAGGGTGACTTCGGCATTTTTAAAATTGTATAATTTAAAAGTAAAAGTATTTCTTAAAGGCGGTGATGATTTTTGCAGACAGTAAAAAGCCGTAATCTCTTTGACACCTTCACCATTTCACTCTTTTCCTGCTTCCGTTATAACTTTGACGGGCCGACAGGGAAGCGGGTACTCTTTATCGAAAGCAAGGAAAAGCAATTCATACTTTCCTTTGAAGAGGGTATGAGCTGCCTTGATGTCTGTAAAGGCGAAAAAAGACCTTATACAGAGGCTGAATATAAAAACGGCAAAGGCTATATTCATCAGCTTCGCATAGGTGAGTTATCTAATTTCGCTTTTTTTCATTTCGAGTATCACGACCGTGAGGGCAAAACATATCTTTTACCCGGTCAGATGCGAGGAACAGAGGGTTACACCTGGTCCGAGAGCGAGGTTGAGCCTGTATTGGTGGAAATAATGAACAGCATTACCCTTAAGGAAGAAGCTAACTCACCTTCTGTTTGTGCCGGGACAGACGGCAAGGCTGAAAAAACAATATGGGAAAGAATTAAAAAATTTATTTCTTAAAGGAGGAAAATAAAATGAACACAAGTAAGAAAATAATCAGCATTGTGATTGCTGTGCTTATGCTGACTGTATGCATCGCTTTTACTGCGAGTGCGGCAGATGAGGTTATCACCGAGGCTTCGGCAACAATCACGGAACCTGCACCGGGCGAATATCTTGATATGAATCCCGTTTCGGGCGATGAAAGCAAATATACCGTAACGGTAGAGCACTGCTATGCACCTTATGACAGTACCTATGACGAAAGCAAGCCCTTTAACTACAACACAGAATACAGAGTACGGATTCTGTTTACTCCGAAAACGGGCTACACCTTTGACAGCAGTACGGTTTATAAGGTTAACGACCAGACAAACACAGGTAACACCGGTTATGACGGAAGATTGAGGGAGGCAAAGTTCAGGACACCCTATCCGTCAACTCCCGAAGGCTTTGAGTACCGGATAGAAAATAACGGCATTGTCTTAATTATGGGTTACCACGGTACAGAGAAGAATGTTGTAATTCCTGCTGAAATCGAAGGAAAAAGAGTAATTGAGATATATTATGAAGCTTTTTACGGTGTTGATGTTAAAAGCATTCATATTCCCGCCGGCGTAATGTGGGTTGAAGACGCTTTTATGGGTTGTACTACTCTGGAAAGCATTACTGTTGATGAAAACAGCACAGCCTTCACTTCAGAGAACGGAGTTCTTTTCTCAAAGGATAAAGCTATACTTGTTGCTTATCCTGCAGCTAAAAAGGATTTAACATATACGGTACCCGATACCGTTAAAAGCTTATGGACTACAGCCTTTGCATTTAACACCAACATCAAAGAGGTGATTATTCCTGAGGGCGTAGAGGAAATATCTTACGATGTGTTTTGGGGCTGCAGCTCTCTTGAAAAGCTTGAAATTCCCGATTCTGTAACCAGTATACGTAGCGATGCTTTAGACGGAACTGCTTATTATAATAATGCCGACAACTGGGAAAACGGTATCTTATACTGTGGTAATCATCTTATCAAAGCAAAGGAAACCGTATCAGGCAATTATTCCATAAGACCGGGCACAAAGACTGTTGCATGGCGCGCCTTCAAAGGCTGTGACAACCTTACGGGTATCGAAATTCCCGACGGAGTAGTATATATCGGCTTCCGCGCTTTCGATGGTTGCAAATCTCTTAAAAGCGTTACTGTTCCCGGAAGTGTGAAAATTATTGACGAATCTGCTTTTCAGAATTGTACTGAACTTGAAGCTGTTACTATAGGCAGCGGTGTGGAGTCTATTGAATACTGTGCCTTTTATAAATGTGAATCTCTTAAAACAGTAAATCTCGGCAAGGGTTTAAAGAAGCTTGGATATGAATCCTTCGGCTATTGCGAAAATCTTGAAAGTATTGTCATTCCCGACGGTGTGGAAACCATCGGTCATTTTGCTTTCAGTGGCTGTACGAAGCTCGCTTCAGTTACCCTTCCTGATTCTGTAGAAATCATAAGAAGCGATGTATTTGAAAATACAGCATATTATAATGATGCAAGCAACTGGGTTGACGGTGCATTATACATCAATAATCATCTTATTAAAGCTGATGTTGCGGGTGATTACACCGTAAAGGAAGGCACGAAAACAATTGCCAGTGAGGCTTTTTACGGTAACAGTGATCTTAATTCCGTCACCCTTCCTGACAGTCTGATAGGTATAGGTGGCGGTGCTTTCGCCGGAACAAATATTTCTGATATTTCTATCCCTTCAGGTGTAGAGTACCTCGGCTGGAATATAGTTTCCGGTACTCCCTATGCAAATAATCCTTCAAACTGGGAAAACGGACTTATGTATATTGATAACTGCCTTATTGAAATAGACAGTGCTTATACGGGAGCATGCAGAATCAAGGACGTAACCCGTCTTATAGCGGAAGCTATGTTCTATGAGAATGAGGGTGTTACAAGTGTTGTGATTCCCGAGGGTATAACTGAAATATCCGATGAATTGTTTATGTATTCCGCAGTAAAGAGCATTACTATTCCCGCCAGCGTGAAGTCTATAGGGAATGATGCTTTTTACGGTAGTTTACTTGAAACCGTTAACTATATCGGTGCTGAAAACAGCTGGAATAAAATTGATTTTGGCAGATATAATGCTGAATTGCACTTTGCAAAGGTTAATTTCCTTTGTCCTCATAAGAACACATCAACTCTTAAGGCAGTAGCCCCCACCTGCACAAAGGAAGGCAAAACCGAGGGTAAGAAGTGTACAGCCTGCGGTGTTACTACCGTTGCACAGAAGACAGTAGCTAAGAAGGCACACGCCTACAAGAATGTAACAACAAAGGCAACCCTTTCAAAGAACGGTAAGGTTGTAACCAAGTGTTCGGTCTGCGGTAATGTTTCAAAGACAACAACCGTTTACTATCCGAAGACAATCAAGCTTTCAAAAACAGAGTATACCTATAACGGCAAGGTTCAGACTCCTTCCGTAACCGTTAAGGACAGCAAGGGCAACACCCTTAAGAATGACACAGACTACACCGTTAAGTATGAAAGCGGAAGAAAGGCACCGGGCAAGTATACCGTAACAATTACCTTCAAGGGCAAGTATGAGGGCACAAAGAAGCTCACATACACCATTGCACCCAAAAAGGTAACAAAGCTTTCCGCTTCGCAGACTACAACCACAATTACCCTCAAGTGGAGCAAGGTAACAGGTGCAGACGGCTACAGAGTTTACAAGTACAACTCAAAGACCAAGAAGTACGTAAAGCTCAAGGATGTAACAAAGAACACCCTTAAGATTTCAAAGCTCAAAGCAGGCACAACTTACAAGTATAAGGTAAGAGCCTACACAAAGGACGACGGCTCAATTTACGGCGCATACAGTGATGTTTTTGCAACGGCAACCAAGTGCAAGACTCCTTCAATTTCAAAGCTCACCTCCTCAAAGAAGGGCGTTGCTTCACTCACATGGACAAATGTTTCAGGTGAAAGCGGCTATCAGGTTTACTACAGCACCAAAAAGGACAGCGGCTATAAGAAGGTTGCATCCTATAAGACAAATGTAGTAAAGGGCTCAAAGAAAAAGCTTGAGAGCGGCAAGAAGTATTACTTCAAGGTCCGTGCATACAAGAAGACAGCTTCAGGTACAGTTTACTCATCCTGGAGTGCAGTTAAGTCAGTTAAAATTAAATAAGCACAAATAAAATAATACCGCCGGGGAGTAAAATCCTCGGCGGTGTTGCCCTTTCAAGTCTTTCGTATGGGACATCTGGACGAAGTGTACCGTCAGCATTACCAAAGAACTTAAGAGGGTAGAATTTGAGGGGCTAGACAGGTTCTTTAAGGAGGCATAAAGTAAAAAATGTATGCTGCCAAACTTACATCAAATCGTACATCAATCGGAACGTAAAATGCAGTAATATATAGGCGAAAAGCAGGAAAATGCCAAGTTTCCATTGATGGGGTCAGTAAGTTATGGTAGCATACAGTATAATATGAATTGTAGGAAGCGAGCCTCCCCACAATGAAGAGCTTGGATAAATAAAACTCTCAATAGCCCCTATTTTACCGGTGTTTTGAGGGGTATAAAGTCCTAAAAACTTACTACTTACTACAAACTTACTACAATCGATGCAAAAAACGTGCAGAGAATATAGTTCTTTAAATTTTTGTAGTAAGCATACATCAAAAAAAGTTAAGACTGCTATCAGAGAAAATTCTGAAAGCAGTCTCTTTTTTATGTCTTGAAATCGGCACATTGGATTGATTTTTCTTCGTGAGATAAAATGAAGCTACCAAATATAAGAAAGTATTATTATGAGAAGAAAAATCAAAGTCAAGTTTACCTGTTAAGCCGGACGTAAAGGGTCAGCAAGGCTTTTAACAGTTTGCCTGAGTCTGAGTACAGTGGATGCAGAAACACTTAAAATAATATTCATTGACGGCGGATTTTAGTTTTTAGCTGTTGCGATGCTTTGTGTTTTTTTGTAATGAAAGCGTTTTTGTTGTTGAAATTTATAGTAAATTCTGTATAATAAATACTATAGTACAAACAGGGGGGGCATTCTTCATGGATAAAATTGACTGCAAGGCTTATTGCGATGAGCTTTTAAAATCAGAGAGCATAAACGATTGCTCGCGTGTGCCTCTGCCGCCCTGTGACGAGGGACAGAACTACATTTTTATAAGTTATGCCCATAAGGATTATAAGAAGGTTTATCAGGACCTTGCCTTTATGTATGATTCAGGTGTGCGCTTCTGGTATGACGAGGACCTTACCGCCGGAGATAAGTGGGACGACGAGGTTTTTAAAAAAATTGCAAGTCCTCATTGCAGCGGTGTAATTTTCTTTATCAGCGAAAGCTTTTTTGCAAGTAAAGCCGTAATGAAGGAGATTATGACAACTCTCGGAAAGAATGAAAAGGTTGACAGCAGTGAGCTGCCCAAAAACTTTTTCTGCATAAATCTCGAAAATATCAGCCCTACAGAGCTTGTTGCAAAGGGCATTGAAAAGCTTGAGGTTGAGTCCGATGTTATTTCTCTTATTGACTGTCCGCTGAAGGATTATCTTCAAAGCTCCTTCCATAACGATATGACTTACATTCCCTTTGAGCTGAAGGCCCATAAGGAGAAGCTTCTTGAACAGATAAGACGCAAATTCAACGTTATTGACCTTTTCCTCAACGACGAATCCCTTGAGGGCGATTACAAGGGCGAAACACTTAACGGAAAACGCCACGGCAAGGGCGTGTGCCGTTACTATGACGGATCGGTTTACGACGGCTTCTGGAAGGAAAATAAGCGTCACGGCAAGGGTGTTATGACCTTCGGTTCAAACGACCAAAGAGCTTTTATTGACGGCATTTTCTTTGAGGGGCTTGCCAACGGCTTCTGTACTGTAGAGTTTAAAAACGGTGACAAATATGAAGGTGAAATGCAGGACGGTAAAATTACCGGCCGGTTTGTTTATACCCAGAAGGACGGAAAGCACTATGTCGGCAATTTTGTTGACGGCGAAAAAAACGGCAGAGGCAAAATGGAATTTGCCGAAACCGATTCACGCCTTTATTATGAGGGTGAGTGGGTGCACAACAGCTTTAACGGCGAGGGTACCCTTGTTTACAGAAACGGTCGCAGATACGAAGGCTGTTTCAGAAACGGCTATTTTAACGGCGAGGGCTTATATACCTATGCTAAGGATGAACCCCATGATTATTATAAGGGTGAATGGAAAAACGGAAACTGTCACGGTCAGGGCGAGTACAGACAGAAAAACGGTAATATTTACAAAGGTGCTTTTGAGGACGGAAACTACAGCGGTTACGGAGAGTTCAGATACAGTGACGGCCGTTGCTACAAGGGTCAGTTCAGAAACGGAAACTTTGACGGTGAGGGTACGTATACCTATGGTGAAAATGATAACCGTGATTATTTTAAGGGAATGTGGAAAAACAGCAAAAGCGAAGGACCCGGTGAAATGGTTTACAAAAGCGGTGCTGTTTTCAGAGGCGAATGGAAGGATAATAAAGTTCTCAACGGCTCAGGAACCGTTGAATATGACAACGGTAAAGTTTATGTAGGCAAATTCAAAGACGGAAACTATCACGGCAAAGGTAAGCTGACCTATAATAAAGAAGACCACCGGGATTATTATGACGGCGATTGGGAAAACGGACTCAGAAGCGGCGAAGGTGAATTCAGGTGGAAAAGCGGAGATATTTACGTTGGCGAATTCAAAGACGGAAAATACCACGGTAAGGGTGAATTCAGATTTGAAAGCGGTGACGTTTATATCGGTGAATACAAAAACGAAAAAAGAGACGGCTACGGTGAATTCAGGCTTAAAAACGGTGAAGTTTATGTCGGTGAATTCAAAGACGGAAACTATCACGGCAAAGGTAAGCTGACCTATAATAAAGAAGACCACCGGGATTATTATGACGGTGATTGGGAAAACGACGTAAGGAACGGCCATGGTGAATTCAGGTTTAAAAACGGCGATGTTTATGTTGGCGGATTCAAAGACGATGAATATCACGGTGACGGAACCTACACTTATAATGAAAACAGTAAAAAAGCTTATCATAAGGGAATGTGGGAATACAGTAAAAGTAACGGACCCGGTGAGCTTGTTTACAAAAGCGGTGCTGTTTTCAGAGGCGAATGGAAGAATGATGAAGTTCTCAACGGCTCAGGAACCATTGAATATGACAACGGTTCAGTTTATATCGGTGAAATCAAAGACGGAAACTATCACGGCAAAGGTAAGCTGATATACATCAAAGATGATAATCGTGAATATTACGACGGAGATTGGGTAAACGGAAAAAGTGAAGGACATGGTGAATTCAGATTTAAAAACGGTGAAGTATATATCGGCCGGTTCAAAGACAGTGATCGAAACGGCTACGGTGTATGCACTTATCCTGTCGGCTCCGGAAATTACAAAAAATATGAAGGCAACTGGAAGGACGGCAAATTCCACGGCAAGGGTGTTCTTGAATATTATTTGAAGGGCGGACGCTATGAGGGCGAATTTGAAAACGGTGAATGCCACGGCAAGGGCATATACTCGGAAGAAAAAGGCTTTTTGAAAAAGCACCCGCTTAAAGGCATATGGGTTGAGGGTAAGTACCAGAGTAAGCTGAAACAATTTTTAAACGTTGCTTCATCATTATATGAAGTGGAATACACCGGTGAAAAGGACAGCAAGGGCAGGCCTCACGGCAAGGGCATCCGTAAATTTTATGACGGTACGGTTGAAGATGGAACCTTCAATCATGGCGTTCCGGACGGATATGTAGTTATAACCAAAAACGGTAATAAGGTCTGCGAAGGAAATTTTGTCAATGGTTGTGTTCACGGACGGGCTAAAAAATGGGATGATGAAGGTAACTGGTGCGAAGGTGAATGGGATAGCGGCAATCTGCTTTACGGAAAAGTTTTTGAAGACGGTGTCCTTTACGAGGGAGCCCTGAAAAAAGGTAAGCTTATCGGCGAAGGAACCTTTACCTTTGAGGACGGAACCTCATGCAAATGCATTGACGGAAAGCCGACAGACCCTGCCTTCAATGAAAAATTACCTGAAAGCTTTAAAGGATGATGAAAATGGACTACGTATGTTTAATAATCGGTATAATTATAATAGCCGTAGCCGCCTTCTGTGCTTACAGAAAGCGATATAACACAAAGCTGTGGATTTCCGTATTATCCGTCGGCGTTTTGCTGTCGATGTTTTTTATGGTGCTTCCCACAGCCTGGTCAAAGAGTGATAATGCACTTATCCCGTCGTTTTACAACTTTATTTCCTCTGTGCTTTACAGCTTTAAGGTTATAAACGGCAGGCAGGATATAAGTCAGCTTGACACAATAGGCCTTACGGGAATTGCAAGGTACATATACGTTATCGTAAACTATATCTCCTTTATTGCAATGCCCGTTCTCGGCTCAGGCCTTGTGCTGTCCTTTGTCGGTGACAGTATGGCAAAAATCAAATACTTTCTTTCTTTCGACAAAAGGATATATGTTTTCTCTGAGCTTAATGAAAACTCATATCTTATTGCAAAGGGTCTTCGTAAAAGCAATAAAAAGGCAAGGATTGTTTTCTGCTCAACGCAAAAAAACGATAAGGAACTTGTTGAAAAGGCGAGAAGGCTTCGCGCTATTGACCTTTATAAAAGGTGCGAGGAGCTGAGACTTAAAAAATGCACTGAGGGATATGACTTTTATCTTGTTTTTGAAAATGAGGACAAAAACACGGCTCTTGCACGTAAGCTTGTTGAAAAGTATGCTGAAGAAAGAGACAAGCATATAAGCATAATCGCTTTTGCAAAAAGCGGACCGGAAACGGAGCTTCTTGAAAATATTGTTCAGAAGCTTACCGCTGACGGTGAAAAGAAGCCGAAGGAAAAAGCCGATTGTGAGAAGGCGAAAATAAGCATCTCCTTCGTAAATAAAACAGAGCTTTTTTGCAATAATATTGTTTATGAAACCCCGCTTTACAAGACGGCAGATGCGGATAAAAACATCTCTGTTATGATTATCGGTTGCGGTGAAACCGGCTCCTGTATGCTTAAAACTGTTATATGGAACGGTCAGGTTTACGGGCACAGGCTCAAGGTCAGAGTTTATGATAAGGATGCCGATAAATGCCGTGTCGCTTTTGAAAAAAAGTGTCCCGAGCTCAATGCGGATTACGGCTACGATGTTGAGTTTATAAAAGCCGACGTGCTTACAAATGAGTTTGAAAATATAATTACCGAAAACGGTCAGGCTGAAAAAGCAACTGTTGCCTTTATTTTTACCGCTGACGATGAATTAAATATCAGCACCGCTGTTTCCCTTCAGGGCATCTTCCGCAAAAACAGAGGCTTCGGTGAAACTGCACCCATTTTCACCTGGGTAAACGGCAGTGAAAAATTCAGCAATTTTTCAAACGAAAAAAGCGATTATCTCAAAGCGCGCAACATTATCCTCGCAGACAATATTGAAAGCATTTTTTCAGATAAAATGCTTTTCCGTACAAAGCTTGAACGCCTTGCTCTTGCTACTCATTTCTGCTATAACGGGGTGTTGGATAAGGACAAAAACAGCAAGGAGTACAAGGACGCCTACGAGAGCTTTATCAACGTGGACTATAACAGACGTTCTTCAATGGCGGCGGCAATTCATTTTAAAACAAAGCTTTACATCTTTGATTTATGGATGAAAAAGCATAATAAGGCTTATAGCAGTAAAAATCTCAGACAATATTTCGATAAGCAGCTTGAAAATGCAGAAAGGGATAAAGCCACTGAAGTTGCCGAGATTCTTGCACGTAATGAGCATGACCGTTGGAACGCCTTTATGCGCAGCGAGGGCTACCGCACTGCTGATATTGAAACAATGAAAAAATATGCCGCTGTGACAAATAAGGACCGTGACGACTTTTCAAAGCTACACGCCTGTCTTACCGATTGGGACGGCCTAGACAAGGTTGAAAGAGAATTCAATTTATTATACGGCGAAAAGAACTTTAAAAAAAGTGACTTTATGATCTGTCAGAAAATTTTTGAGATTGAAGAATTTGCCGACAAATTGTTTTAGGAGGAAAAGCTTATGTATACACCGAACCCCGCAAACACAGAAAATGTAACTATTCCGGATGAGCTGATTGAGCTTACGGAAAAAATTGCCGAAAATGTTCATGACGTCTGGGCTCAGGGAAGAATTAAGGAGGGCTGGACCTATGGTGAAAAACGTAACGACCTGAAAAAAGAAACTCCCTGCCTTGTGCCTTATGACGAGCTCCCCGACAGCGAAAAGGAATATGACAGAAATACGGCTATGGAAACCGTAAAGCTTATACTTTCGTTGGGGTATAAGATTGAAAAGTAAACGGGACTGCCCGTTAAGATGTATGGGGGCGTTTTCCTCTCTGAAAAGCTACCGTGAGAGTAAAAGCATATTAAAAAATAAGCTTGTGTAAAACAAACTTCATAAAAAATCAAAGGGGCTGTAAAAAAAGTGCAGACCGCATAAACCGAGATAAACAAAGGGTTTCTTTGGATTTGAAAGTCCGAAGAAACCCTTTAAAACATAAAAACATATAATAATTGTAAAAACTGTGTTTTTGAGGTTTATGCTATAAACAAACCTCGCCATCGGAGTACCTTTGTACGCCGTCGGGTAACCCCAAATAAGGCTTTCAGCCTTATTTTGGCTCGGTTTGTTCATTCTGCACATTTTTTCCTAGCCCCTTTTACCTTCGGGTTATGCTCGCCACCCTGTGGCCGCCTCTGTTATTTCTCGCCGTAAAGTGGTTCAACATATTTTTCGTAGTAGGCCTTTATTCTCGTATCCATCAGCTCAAAAGCCTTTTCCTTAAGCTGCTGCGGCACGCCGTAATAAGCCTCGGCTATTGCGCCTGCCATTGCTGCCTGAGTGTCGCCGTCACCGCCGAGGGAAACTGCATTGCGTACGGCATCCTCAAAATCGGTGCCTTCAAGGAAGCACTGTATCGCCTGAGGAACACTGCCCTGACAGGTTACGTCAAAGCTGTAATCAGGTCTGATTTCATCAAGGGTAAAATCGAGCTTGTAATAGTTGCCTTCTATATAATCTCTTATCACGTTTTTGCTTTTTCCCGTTCTTGCAAGAAACACCGCCGCCGCAACAGCCTTTGCACCCTTTATTCCTTCGGGGTGATTGTGGGAGACCTCTGCGCTCAGCTTTGCAAGAGTCTCGGCCTCTTCAAGGCTTTTCGCCGCCCAGGCAACGGGTGAAACTCTCATTGCCGAGCCGTTGCCGAAGCTGTTGTAGGCGCCCGTAAAATCGCTTTCAAGCCATCTTGAAAACATTCCGCCGTAACCGGCAAAGGGATATTCCCTGCCGATTTTTCTCATCCACCACTTAAGGGTGCTTTTGAAGTCGGCTTCGTCGGAAATATCAGAAGAGGAGCAGGCGCACGCCACCGCAACCGTCATAAGGCTGTCGTCGGTAAGTCGCGAGCCCCGTGCAAAAAGCTCAAAATTCTTTGTTTTATGCGATTTGAACTCATAAAGTGAGCCGATAACATCGCCGATGATTGCACCAAGCATAGTATACCTCTCCTTTTATTTTAATCCTCGAGTATCCTTTGTGCTATGGCTTCCATTCCTTTTTCAGAAGGGTGAAAGCCGTCAACCGTACGGTAGGGTGTCAAGGGAGAATACAGGTCAATGAGTCTGCAGCCGTGCCTGAGTGAAAGCTCCTTTATAATGTCGCAGTATTCTTTCATATGCACACCGCGTCTTTCAAAGGGGAAGCTTCCGCTGTCATCCCTGAAGTCAGAAATGCACAGTGTACAGCACCAGATTTCCGAGTCGGGATAATTCCTTTTAATTTTTGTGAGCATACTGTTGTAGGCGTATCTGAAGGACTGCTCCTTAAGAATCTGCATATCGCCGTAGTATTCGGGTGAAGCGCCGAAATACCAGTCGTTTGTGCCGAGATAAACGATAATCACATCGGGCATAACATCGCATTTGTGAAGCGAAGAGGTTCTTTCGTCGCTGCAGCCGGAATAAAAAAGCTCTTCTCTGTCGGGCATTTTGGCAACCCAGCTGCCGGAATAAGAATTGTTGATAAGCAGCTCGCCGCCGTAATGAGCAATAACCTTGCCCCACCAGGTGTCTCCCGGACTTTTGATGCCGGCTTCCGTGCATTTTTCTTTGGTGTAGAAAACATTGTATCCGTCGGGATTATAGCCCTCCAGGGTGCTGATTGAGTCGCCGAGAATTGAAAATTGTCTGCGTTTACGGTCTTTGAACGTCATCGAGTATCACTCCTCATAATAATATTTTATCAATAACCGTGCTGTGTTGTCAATACAGCATCTTAAAACAGACAAAGGGTCAAGGCCTTCGCCTCAACCCTGTCAGATGCTTTGTCTTTTTCACATTATTATTCCCAAAGGGATTTATCTCCATAGAGCATATTTCCGTTTTTATCGAAGATTGTTTCACCGCCGAATACTGTTTCGGCCTGAGCTCCGTTTTCTGCTTCTATCCAATAATGGGCAAGGGCTTTGTGAACATAGCCAAGTGAATCCTCAGCAATAACATATACTTTAAGCTCATCCTCCGGAGATACTTCAAAAGATTTTATGTATCGTGTGTTATAGTTTTCGCCAGATTTGCGAACTTCGTCCGTGATATCCTGTTTGCTGATTTCCTTTCCGTTCATTTCTTCAATGAGCGTGAAAGAAGTAAAAGTGACAGGTGCATTTTTATGTGCGAGATGCGACGCAATTCTGAAGCCTGCCTCAACCTGTAATTTTCCATTGCTTAACTTGGAGGATGCGGACATATCAGCTTCTAATGTTGGCAAATAATTGCTGAACAGATAAGAAACATCCACTCCATCTAAATATTCAGTTTTTGTACCCTCTGAAGTTTTAATGGTAAGCAGTGGCCATTGGTCATAGTCAACAAAAAGGCCAACATCAATCGTGCCTGTAAATTCGTTTCCGTTTCTTGTTAATGATGCACTGTTGCCGTTTATTGCAACAGAAAGCTCCGTATCGTCAGAAATCATTTTAGGTACTACTGTTATAGAAAGCTGTACACTTTTCATATCTTCGCTCGGATTGCCGATAGTATAGTCAACACCTGAAATTAAGCTTGCCTCTTCCTTTAACTGCTTATCTACGTTGTTGTAAACGGAATTTATTTCGTTTCTTAACATTTGTATTTCTGAATCAAGGTTGGAGTTTTGACTTTTGAGATTTTTCACATCATCCGAAAGTGTCCGGATCTTAATGCCACCTATCACAAGTAAAACAGCAAGAAGTAAAATAATTATTCTGTTTGTGTCAATTTGTTTCTTGTTTTCGTCCATAGTCAAACCTCCTTAAAAGTTTAATATAAGAGAATAAATCATTACTAAACAATTATATCATATTTTCGCGGCAGTTTTCAATATTTATTATACACTCAACAATTTAAATTCTTTTAAATGAAAAAGCTGATTCATTTAAAATACATACTTGTGCTTTGTCTTTTTCACTTTCGGCAACATAACAAATACGCAAATTTAATTTCTGTAATAAATCTGCTCAAAAACCTTGAATTTTTTATTGAAATATTGTACAATAATCACACATATTATAGATGTAAACAAAAAAAGGAGGTATTTTTAATGCCTACAAAGAATACTATGAAAATCACAACCAAGCACAGCGACCTTGTTCTTCGTGTGTCAAAGGGACATTTCGTTTCCTCTCACTCACACAGTAACTATTATATCGACGTTGCCGCGCAGAAATCCCGACTTTCAGAAGCAAAAGCAGTTGCAAGGGAGCTTTGCCGTAACAATAACTACAGCACAAGGATTGTTGACACAATCCTCTGCCTTGACGGCACGGAGGTTATCGGCACCTGCCTTGCAGATGAGCTGACAAAGAACTCATTTATCAATATAAACGCGCACCAGACAATTTATATTGTTACCCCTGAAATGACGGGCAGCTCTCAGCTTCTTTTCAGAGATAATATTGTGCCGATGATAAAGGGCAAGCACGTTCTTGTGCTTGCGGTTTCCGTTGCAACGGGTAACACTGCAAATTCGGCTATTGAAGCTGTCAGGTATTACGGCGGCGAGGTTGTCGGTATTGCATCAATTTTCGCAACAAGGAAGGATTGCGGCGGCTATCCCGTTGATTCGGTCTTCAACCCCAACGACCTCGACGGCTATTATACAGTGCCTGCCCACGAATGTCCCCTGTGTAAGGAAAAGGTAAAAATCGATGCACTTATCAACAGCCACGGCTTTTCAAAGCTGTGATAAAAATTCAATAAGCGTTCTGTCGGGTGCTTTTACGGGTGCCCGGCAGTTTTGTTCTTTCTTAGCTGTTGTTGATAAATAAAATACCTAAAATTTTGAGAAAAAGTAAAAAAAGAGTTGAAATTTTTCAGTTTTTTTTGTATGATATAAAATAGCGAAAAATTTGTGTTTAATTTTAAATGAAATAAACGAATATTAAAAATATTAAACTATGGGGTGATAATTTGAAAGTACAATTCACAGAAACAATTCTCCGTGACGCTAACCAGTCCCTGATTGCAACCCGTATGCCCTTTGCTGATTTTGAGCCCGTTCTCAGCGAGCTTGATAAGGCAGGCTACTATTCACTTGAGTGCTGGGGCGGTGCTACCTTCGACTCCTGCCTTCGTTATCTTAATGAAGACCCTTGGGAGAGACTCAGAAAAATCCGCAAGGCCTGCCCGAACACAAAGCTTCAGATGCTTTTAAGAGGTCAGAACCTTCTCGGCTACAAGCATTATCCCGATGATGTTGTACGCGCCTTTATCAGAAAGAGCGTTGAAAACGGAATTGATATTATCCGTATTTTTGACGCCCTCAACGACCTTCGTAACATTGAGGTTGCCGTTGACGAAACCCTTAAGTGCGGTGCACATCCCTCGGGCACAATCTGCTACACGCTTTCTCCCATTCATTCTCTGGAAAAGTATGTTGAGCTTGCAAAAGAGATGGAAAAGATGGGCGTTATGTCAATCTGCATCAAGGATATGGCAGGCATTATGGGTCCCCAGGAGGCATACGACCTTGTCAAGGCCATAAAGGCAGAGGTAAAGCTTCCCCTTGTTGTGCATACTCACTCAACAACGGGCCTCGGTGCACTCACACTTCAGAAGGCTGTTGAGGCCGGTGCAGATGTTATAGATACCGCAATTTCCTGCTTCTCGGGCGGCACATCACAGCCCCCGACAGAAACCCTTGTTTACTCCTTCAAGCAGCAGGGCTACGAGGTCGGCGTGGATATGGACGTGCTTAAGAAAATCAACGATTTCTTCAAGCCCGTAAGAGCAAAGGCGCTTGAAAGCGGCCTTCTCAATCCCGTTGTTCTTGCAACGGATACAGACGCTCTTTCCTATCAGGTTCCCGGCGGTATGCTTTCAAACCTTGTGGCTCAGCTTACAGCCGCAGGCAAGCTTGATAAGTTTGAAGAGGTGCTTCTTGAGGTGCCCAGAGTCCGTGAGGACCTCGGTTATCCTCCGCTTGTTACACCTATGAGTCAGATGGTCGGCGTTCAGGCTACACAGAATGTTCTTGCAGGTGAAAGATACAAGAATGTATCAAAGGAAATCAAAAACTATTTCTTCGGCTTTTACGGTAAGGCACCCGGTGAGGTTAACGCCGAGCTTGCAAAGAAAATCCTCGGCGATGAGGAGCCCGTTACCTGCCGCTTTGCAGATACCCTTGAGCCTTATTTTGAAAAGGCAAAGGCTGAAATAGGCGACAAGGCAAAAAGTGATGAAGACGTTCTTTCATATATCGCATTCCCCGCTCAGGCCGAAGCCTACTTCGACAAGCGTGACGAAAAGGAAAGAAACACCTTCAGATATACAATAAGAGAAGTATAAGGAGGCGCACAGATGCAGACTGTACTTAACTTGCTTTCAGTTGCAATAATCGGCGGTGCAGACGGTCCTACGGTAATTACCATTGCAGGCGATCTCCCCTTGCCCGCAATATTCGTGTCATTTTTAGGCGTTTTATTTGTAGCCTATGTTTATATTGCCAAGGCAATACGAAGAAAAGCACTCCCTGCCGAAGCTGTGGCAGTAATAGAAACACCGACCCGTCCCGTTGCGGACACTCCCGTTCAGGCGGTATACGCAGGACCCGTTCTTGTCGGCGTTGAAGAAAAGGAAGCCGCAGTTATTATGGCGATTGTTTCTCACAAAACCGGCATACCCCTTAACAGACTCAGGTTCGATTCAATTAAGCTTATGGAGGACTGATATTATGAAATATGTAGTTAATTTAAACGGAAAAAATTACGAGGTAGAGGTAACAGAGCAGGAAGCAGTTGTTACTAACGTAACGGCCGCTGCGGCAGCACCCGTTGCAGCACCCGTTGCAGCACCCGCAGCGGCACCTGCCCCCGCAGCTGTGCAGACAGCTTCAGCTGAAGGCACAACAATCCCTGCACCCATGCCCGGCACAATTCTCAGCGTAAGCGTTGCTGCAGGTCAGGCTGTAAAATCAGGCGACGTGCTTATGATTCTTGAAGCTATGAAAATGGAAAACGATATCGTTGCCCCCTGCGACGGTACAGTAAAGCAGATTCTTGTTTCAAAGGGCTCAACGGTTAATACTGACGATATTCTTATCGTAATTTAATCGGAGGTACGTTAAATGGCTGACTTGTTTGCAAATTTCGTTACCCTTGAATGGAAAGAGATTGCAATGTGGGTTATAGGCGCCGTCCTTATCTACCTTGCAATCAAAAAGGAAATGGAGCCCTCACTTCTTCTTCCTATGGGCTTCGGTGCAATTCTTATCAACCTTCCCAACTCAGGTGCACAGCACGTTATTGACGTCATTTTCAAATTCGGTATCTCAAATGAATTCGGTGAGCTTATGCCCCTTATTCTTTTCATCGGTATCGGTGCTATGATTGACTTTACACCCTTGCTTACAAACCCGAAGCTTATGCTTTTCGGTGCGGCGGCACAGTTTGGTATTTTCTTTACCCTCTGCCTTGCATCACTTATGGGCTTTGATATCAAGGACGCCGCTTCAATCGGTATTATCGGTGCGGCAGACGGCCCTACGGCTATTGCGGTTTCAATGGAGCTGGGCTCAAAATACATAGGTGCAATTATGGTTGCGGCTTATTCATATATGGCTCTTGTGCCCCTCATTCAGCCGCCCATCATCAAGCTTTGCACCACAAAAAAGGAACGCCTTATCCGTATGGATAACACCCAGGGCAAGCAGCCCTCAAGGCTTACAAAGATTCTCTTCCCCATTGTTGTTACAATTATTGTAGGTCTTGTTGCTCCTGATGCGGTTGCTCTTATCGGCTTCCTTATGTTCGGTAACCTTATCCGTGAATGCGGTGTTCTCAACTCACTTTCGGAAACGGCACAGAAGGTTCTTGCAAACCTCATCACAATCTTCCTCGGCCTTACCATCGCTTCTCAGATGCGTGCAGAGGACTTCCTTAAGTTTGACACCATTCTTATTATCGGACTGGGTCTTTTCGCCTTCATCTTCGATACCTTTGCAGGTGTTATGCTCGCAAAGTTTATGAACCTTTTCTCAAAAAAGAAAATCAATCCCATGATTGGTGCCGCAGGTATTTCCGCATTCCCCATGTCGGCACGTGTTGTTCATAAGATGGGCCTTGAGGAGGATAATCAGAACTTCCTTCTTATGCATTCAATAGGTGTTAATGTTTCGGGACAGATTGCTTCGGTTATTGCCGGCGGTCTCATCCTTACATTCTTCAGTAAATAAGGGAGGAGAAGAAATATGAATTTTGCTGTTGATTTTGAAGCATTTCTTGCATCACTTCCTTATATGGGCAAGGGTATGCTGGGCATTTTCGTTGTAACGGGAATTATTGTTATCTTCGTTAATGCTTTGAACAACCTTCCCGAAAAGAAGGGTAAATAAAAAACAGGGGGCTATGCCTGAAAAAACAGGGATAGCCCTTTTGAATGTCAGGAGATGTATATGCTTATGCTGAATATCAAAATGCCGCTTGGTGAAGCTGTTGCTGTTTCGCTTATAGGCATTGTTACGGTTATAATTATTCTTGCCATTATTGCCTTGCTGATAGTTCTTGTTTCAAAGGTTATCCGTTCGGTTGAAGCATCCTTTGCTTCGAAAAATACCGAACAGCCCGAACAGCCTTTAGCGGTTATTGCCGAGCCTGAGGTTGAGCTTATTGACACAGATGAAAAGTCAGCGGCCGTTATTATGGCAATTGTTTCGCAAAAAAGCGGAATCCCCCTTGAAAGACTTCGCTTCAAGGCAATAAAATATATCGGAGAAGACGGGAAAGGAGAGAGCGTGAAATGATTAAGGACGTGCTTATCGGCTTATGGGAATCCTCGGGCTTTTATGCTCTTTTCGATAACGGAACCTTCCTGTGGCAGAACCTTGTAATGATTGCCGTTGCTTTTGTGCTCTTGTATTTTGCAATTGCAAAAAAATGCGAGCCCCTTCTTCTTGTGCCCATTGCTTTCGGTATTCTTCTTGCAAACCTCCCCGGCGCAGGACTTATGGATGACCCTACGGGTCTTATGGATACCACCAATATTATTGAAGGCGCCCATTGGTATGACAGCGGTGTTCTGAGGCTCATTTATGCGGGCGTTAAATCCAGCATTTTCCCGTGTATCATTTTCCTCGGCATCGGTTGTATGACGGATTTCGGTCCTCTTCTTTCAAACCCGATGTCACTTATTCTCGGTGCGGCGGCACAGCTTGGTATTTATGTTGCCTTTGTTATTGCAATTCTTCTCGGCTTTGAGCCTAATGAGGCGGCATCAATCGCAATCATCGGCGGTGCAGACGGCCCCACAGCTATTTTCCTTACGGGCAAGCTTGCAGGTCATCTTTTAGGACCTATTGCTGTTGCGGCCTATTCCTACATGGCTCTTATTCCCTTTATTCAGCCTCCCATTATGAAGGCTCTTACAACGGAAAAGGAACGCAAGGTGGAAATGAAGCAGCTTCGCAAGGTTTCAAAAACAGAGAAGATTATTTTCCCCGTTGTTGTTCTTGTAATATGCGCCTTTATTCTTCCTTCGGTTGCTCCTCTTCTGGGCTTCCTTATGCTGGGTAACCTTTTCAAGGAGTGCGGTGTTGTTGACAGGCTTTCTGATACGGCTCAGAACGCTCTTATGAACATTGTTACAATTATGCTCGGCCTCACCGTCGGTGCAACAACCAACGGTCAGACCTTCCTTCAGTGGGGAACCATCAAAATTGTTATTCTCGGCCTTATTGCCTTTGCATTTTCAACGGCCGGCGGACTTCTTCTCGGTAAGCTGCTTTACGTCATTACGGGCGGTAAGGTTAATCCTCTTATCGGCGCGGCCGGCGTTTCCGCTGTTCCCATGGCGGCCCGCGTTGCTCAGAACGAGGGCAGAAAGTATAATCCGAAAAACTTCCTTCTTATGCATGCAATGGGTCCCAATGTTGCAGGTGTTATCGGCTCTGCTGTTGCGGCGGGCTTCCTTCTTGCAATGTTTGGCGGAAAGTAATATAAAAAAGAAAGCTCAGCATTCCTTCAAGGGCGCTGAGCTGATTTTACTGTTGGGCAAAAGAGTGAAACATATTGTAATTGACGGCACTTTCGTGTTAAAATAAAAGGCGGAAAAAGAGGTGATGCGGCTTGAAGGAACGTGCAGATGAAAAAATGATAAAAAAATATCTTGCCGACTATGTGGGGGATATAAAAGCAGAAGCAGTAGATATAATTGACTCAACAAACGATGAAATGAAAAGGCGTGCCGCAAAAGGTGAGGGGGAAGTATCCCTTCTTGTTGCCGAAAAGCAGACAAAGGGCAGGGGCACCAAGGGCAGAAGCTTTTTTTCGCCCGGGGGCACGGGAATATATATGAGCCTCCTTTTAAGACCCGCCTACACTCCCGAGGAGTGCACCCTTTTAACAACAATGGCGGCTGTAAGCTGTGCAAAGGCGGTTGAAAGGCTAATAGGTATAAGCCTGCAGATTAAATGGGTCAACGACCTTTACCTTGACGGAAAAAAGGTTGGGGGAATTCTGACTCAGGCACATTTATCAAAGGACGGCAGAAGGGTTGAATGGGCGGTTGTAGGTATCGGCATTAACCTTAGTGAGCCCGAGGGCGGCTTTCCCGATGAATTGAAGGATATTGCAACGGCACTCGGCAAAAAGGGCTGCGACATCAAAAACCGTCTTATCGGTGAAATCATAAATGAATTTATGTTATATTACCGCAGCCTGACGGAAAAGGAGTTTATAAGGGAATATTCACAGAGGCTTTTCGGCCTGAATGAAGAAATAACCGTAAAAGAGGACGAAGAAGAATTTAAGGGCAGAATTATCGGAATTGACGATACGTGCCGCCTTAAGCTGAAACTGCCCGACGGCAGTGAAAGGGTACTGAATTCAGCCCTTTAGGGTGGCAGTAAAATATACATAAACTTAAAACAGATGTAATTTAAGGGTATACAACACCTTGAATTACATCTGTTTCATATTTTTTCACTTTATTTCAGCACATCAATGCTGTCGCCCTCAAAAACCTTTCCGCCCTTGATTACTCTTGCGAAAATTCCCTCACGGGGCATCACGCACTGACCTACCAGCTTTTTTATGGCACAGCCGTCGTGACATTCCTTGCCTATCTGGCTGATTTCAAGCACACATTCGCCAACCTGAAGTCGGGTGCCAACGGGAATTGTAAAAAGCTCAATGCCTTCTGTAGTTATATTTTCGGCAAAAACGCCGTGACAAAGTCCGTCTGTGGGAAGCCCCTTGCTTTTTTCAATGCTTTCTTTTGCAAGAAGGCTTACCTGTCTGTGCCATTTTCCTGCATGGGCGTCACCCTCAAAACCAAAATCCTCAATGAGCACGCCCGGGTTGATTTTTGTTTTCGGGGTGCCCTTTTTTTCGCTTATGTTGATTGATAATACCTTTGCCATTTTTATCCTCCTATAAGATTAAGTCCGTGATGATTTCCGTAACCGCAGCCGAAGCTGTGTTCGCGGGGCTTGGACAGTATTATTTTTTTGATTTCCTGCTCAAGTCTTTCCTCGTCGTCAAGAAAAGCCTTTATATCATAAACCTCACTGTTGCCAAGACAAGGCTTTATTTTTCCGTCTGAAAGCAGTCTTATACGGTTGCACTCACTGCAGAAGCTGTTGCTTACGGGGGTGATAAAGCCGACCCTGCCCTTAAAGCCTTCAGCCGTGTAGTACCTGGCAACGCTTTTTTCAAAGTCTGTTGCATTCTCCTTTACAAATGGCTTAAGCTCAGGGAATTTTTTAAGCAACTCTTCACCCGTGACAACAAGCTCATCCTTTTCTCCGTCAGAGGAAAATGGCATAAGCTCAATAAAGCGTACGTCGATTTTTCTGTTACGGGCAATGCTTATAAGGCTTTCCGCCTGGTCCTCGTTTTTACCCTTTGTGAGTACGGCGTTGAGTCTTATGGGCGAAAGACCTGCTCTTTCACATTCATCAATACCCTCAAAAACCTTATCGAGTCCGTCATAGCCGGTGATGCTTCTGAACTGCTCTCTGTCCGTTGTGTCAAGGCTGATGTTTACCGCCGTAACACCTGCCCTTTTCAGCTCGGCGGCATAACGCTTGAGAAAAATACCGTTGGTGGTAACGGCAAGCTTCTTTATCCCGTCTATGCCTGCAAGCCTTTGGGCTATTTCAACAATATCCTGCCTTACAAGGGGCTCACCGCCGGTGAGCCGCACCTTTGTTATGCCGTTACGGGCAAAGGCTCGCACAATTTTTTCAAGCTGAGCGGGGGTAAGCTCTTCGCTTGCTTCATTTTTTGCACCGCAGTAAGAGCAGTTGAGATTACACCTTTTTGTAACAGAAACCCGCAGATAGTTTATGTCTCTCTGATAGCTGTCAATCATTTTTGAAATCACTCTTTCCGCCTTTTTTTTCAAGCAGTCTTATTTCCTCAATAACCATTTTACGGTCAATGGCCTTGCACATATCGTAAACCGTCAGCGCGCTTATGCTCACAGCGGTAAGGGCCTCCATTTCAATGCCGGTTTTGTATGTGCATTTTGCGCTTGCATAGATGTAAAGCTCGTCCTTGCCGTTGCTGTCAAAGGTGATTTCAATTTTATCTATGGGAATATTATGACAAAGCGGTATGAGTGAGGATGTGCTTTTTCCGCCCATAATGCCGGCAATTCTTGCCGTAGCAAGGCCGTCGCCCTTTTTCAGCTGACTTGACAGCAGTGCCCTAAGGGTCTCCTCCTTCATTTTTATTTTGCCGAAGGCGGCGGCAGTCCTTTCCGTAACGCTTTTTTGTCCAACGTCAACCATAACTGCTTCTCCGTTTTTATTAAGGTGTGTAAAATCAGCCAAAGCGGTAGCCTCCCATCCTTCTCATACGTTCCTTAAGCTCCTCGCTTTTAAATATCTCCTCAAAGGCGGCAAAAGCGGGTGTGCCTGCAAAATCGTTGTTAACTATAAAATCGTATTCCTCAACGGTGATTTCGATAAAATCAAGGTCATACATCTGTGCGGCAGAGTATATTCCGAGGCCGCAGTCTGCGTTGCCGCCTGCAATCTGCGCGGCAACGGCGGTGTGGGTAAACTCCTCGTTGCGGTAGCCGTCAATGCTTTCCTTGTCAATTTTGTGAGATTTGAGAAGATAATCAAAAAGAATACGTGTCCCCGAGCCTAACTGTCGGTTTGCATATCTCAGACCCACAATGTCCTCAAAGCCCTTGATGCCTTTCGGGTTGCCCTTTTGCACCATAAGGCCCTGAATTCTGCCGATGCCCTTTATAAGAGTGGCATCCTTGCCGTCAAGATATTTTTCAACATAGCTTTTGTTGTATTCGCCTGTTTGAGTGTCAAGCAGATGCGTGCCGCCGAGGTGTGCCTGCTTTGCCCTGACCGCATTGAGAGCACCCATGCTTCCCACGTGTGATGAGGAAAGGGAGAAGGGGAGACCCTTGATTTTCATAAGGTCGTTGATTTCGTCAATAATGGGGTCGTGACTGCCGGTTACTATTATTGAGCTTTCAATGTCTTCCTTTGCGGTTAAAAGGGTAACCTCTACCTGTTCGCCCTGCTCAATTCCTTCCGAGTTCTGGGGCACGGCTATAAGGCCGTCTGCCTTGGTGAAGCTTGTAACAATACCGGCGCCCCTCGGAAGAGGAACGGCAACATAGCTGTTTCCGATTTTGCCGAGGGTGACACGCATGTATTCGCGGTATTTGAGTGAGGAAACAATACGCTTGCCGAGGCTGGCGGTTATCGTCTGCTCCTTTTCTGCTTTTTTGCACGCAAGAAAGGCGACGAGCTCCTTTACTATTTCGCGCATTACCACAATAGCCGATACGGGATAACCGGGAAGACCGACCAGAGCGGCGTTGCCTATTTTGCCCAGAACGGCAGGCTTGCCCGGCTTTATTGCAATGCCGTGAACGCATACGGTGCCGAGCTTTTTTATAATATCGCAGGTGTAATCGTCTCTTCCTGCCGAGGAGCCCGCGAGAACAAGAACCGCATCATAATTATCTGCGGCATCCTTAACCGTAGCTTCAAGCAGCTCCTTTTTATCGGGAATAATGGGATAAACCCTTGTATCTGTACCCCATTGCTTCAGCATACCCGAAAAAATTGAAGAGTTGAATTCAATTATGTCTCCCTTGCGGGGATTTTCCGTGGGCGGAACAATTTCATCGCCCGTGGGTATAATTGCCACTGACGGCTTTTTGAAAACGCTGACTTTTGTGATGCCGCCTGCAAGCATTGCTCCGCAAAGGGGAGGGGTTATTTCCGTATAAGAGGGGGCAATCATATCTCCCATACAGATATCCTCGCCAATCTGGCGCACATTCTGAAAGGGATGGACCGAGGCCATAATTTTTACGTTTTTGCCGCCTTCAAAGGTAATATCCTCAACCATAATCACGGCATCCTTATCCTCGGGGATGGGGTCGCCCGTGTCAACCACCGTGTATTTGTCGGGGCTGAGTATCAGCGGCGAGCTTTCACTTGCCGTATAGGTATCCCTTGCCTTTACTGCAATGCCGTCCATAGCCGAGGCATTATAGTGAGGACAGCAGATTTTTGCATAGGCCGCCTCTGTAAGCACGCGGCCGACGGAGGCTGCCGTTGGGATTTCTTCGCTTTTATGTGAAAAATCCTTTTTTACAAGGTCAAAAAAACGTTGCTTCGCTTCCTCTAAGGGGATGTTGTCAAGATAATTATGCTTCATGGGGAATCTCCTTTAAAACGGGTGTACACTGACCTTTTCGCCCTCGAAAAGGCCTTCCTTGTTACGGGGGATGATTATATATCCGTCAGCGGCACAAAGCAGTGAAACGAGACCGCTTTTGAAGAAAAGGGGCTCGGCTTTTCCGCTTTTGAGAATAACGGGTACAAGCTCCTCTCTGCCGTGATTTGAGGATATGCTTTTTGTAAGCTCTGCCGTGAGGGTAAAGGGAGTGATATCTTCTCCCGTTAATTTGCGAATGAGCCTGAGCACCACGGTTAAGGCTATAAGATAGGCTGCGGCAGGGTGACCCGGCAGACCGAAAACCGCCGCTTTTCCTACCCGTCCCGATATTGTGGGCTTGCCCGGCTTTACTGCAATTCCGTGGAAAAACACCTCACCGTTTTTTTGTATAACGGTGGCGGTCATATCCTTACTGCCCGCCGAGGAGCCGCCGGAAATAAGAACAACATCACATTCGTCTGCGGCCTTCTGCAGGGTAGCATAAAGGGAGTCAAAATCGTCCCTTACTATTCCGTATTCCGTGGTCTCACAGCCCTTTTCGCTCATAAGAGCCGAAAGGAAGTGGCTGTTGATATCCCGTATTTTTCCCAAGGGGACGCATTCTTCTACGGGCACGATTTCATCGCCGCTTGAGATAATGCCGACTCTGATTTTTTTTGTGCACAAAACCTCTGTAATGCCGAGGGCGCAGAGTATGCCGATGTGCCTTGAGGAAAGGGGAGTGCCCTTTTTTATTACCGTCTGCCCCTTTTTTACGTCGTCGCCCTTTCTAGTAACGTTCTGAAAGGGGCTGACTGCCCTGAAGGCAAGGCAGATACCGTCGGGTGTCTGCTCTGTGTGTTCAACCATCACAACGCTGTCAGCACCCTCGGGGAGCATTCCGCCGGTTGAAATTTTTACACATTCGCCTGCTGAAACAGGCTGTGAGGCCTGCTCGCCCATAAGGATTTCTCCCTTTATATCAAGCATGGCGGGTATGCTTTCGCCTGCACCGAAGGTATCGGAGGCTCTCAGGGCATAGCCGTCCACCGTGCTGCGGTCAAAGGGGGGGATGCTTTCGCCTGCTGCAATATCCTCAGCGGTAATTCGGCCGATACATTCCGTAATGCTCAGCCTTTCGGTGCTTTGTTCAGATAAGGAAAATTTTTCCTCGGTTATTTTCATTGCCTCTTCAAAAGAAACAACATTAAGCATCATTGCCGTCGGCCTCCTTTTTGCTTACTGTTATGCCGTCGCAAAGCCCGATAATGCGAAGCCCCTTTATTTCGGGATATTCACCCGTGTGCGTGGTCATAACAAGAGTACAGCCGGTTCTTTCGCAGTATTTTTTTATAAGGCTGTTTATGAGGGCTCTACCCTTGCTGTCCGCCGCGCTTGAGGGCTCGTCCAGAAGGATAATATCGGCCCTTCTGCAAAGCACCCTTGCAAGTGCAAGCCGCTGACATTCACCGCCTGAAAGGGTTCCGGCATTTTTATTTTCAAGGTGCCTGAGCTCAAAGGCGTCAAGCAGCTCATTGCATTTTTCGTTTTTTTCCTTTCTTTTGCCCTCAAGGCAGAAGAGAAGGTTTTTTCTTACGCTTTTGTTAAAGGGCAGGCTTTGCTGAGGCAGATAATAAATTTGTCCGCGGGTGATTACACTGCCCTCGCTTTTTTTCTCCGTTCCTGCAAGAATTTTCAAAAGGGTGCTTTTTCCGCTGCCGTTGTGGCCCGTAAGAACAACACATTCACCCTTTTTTATGTGAAGCTCTTCAATGTCAAGAACCGTGCGACCGCCGTAGGCTTTTCTGAGATTTTTGATTTCAATCATTCTTCACCCTCCTTTTCCGAAAGAAGAGATGCAAAAACATTTACAATAAAGGAGATTGAAAGAAGCACCAGGCCGAGAGCGAGGGCAAGGGTAAAATTACCCTTGTTTGTTTCAAGCATAATCGCTGTTGTCATAACTCTCGTTTTCCACTGAATGTTACCGCCTACAATGCTGACAGCACCGACCTCGGCTATTGACCTGCCGAAGGCTGTGAGTACAACGGAAACAAGGGAAGCTCTGTTCTGTAAAAGGAAGAGTCTGACGGTTTTGCCTTTTCCGAAGGCGAGTCCTCTTGCATTTTCAAGAAGATTCTTACCGTTTACCGAGCATACACTTCCTGTGAGACTTATCACAACAGGGGTTATAAGAAGGCACTGGGCAATCACCATCACCTCAACGGTGAAAAGCAGACCCATTGAGCCAAAAATGCCGTTTTTGCTGAAGAGCATATAGACAATCAGGCCTGCCACCACAGGTGGCAAGCCCATTAAGGTATTTATTAATTTTCTGACTGTCCGTTTGCCCTTGAAGCTTGTGCTTGTAATCAATATACCCAGAGGCATACCTATAAGGCAGGAAATTACCGTTGAGAAAAAGGACATACGCAGGGTAACGCCTATTATCTGCAGAATTTCCCTGTCCATAGACAAAAGCATTTCAAAGGCTTCTGTTATCTTTTCCAAAATTATTCTTCAATGAGGTAGAAAAGAGCCTCGCCGTACTGTTCTTCACCGTACTTTGCGATAAGGGCACTTGCTTCTTCGCCAGTCATCCATTCGATAAGTGCCTTTGCACCCTCGGTGTTGATGCCCTCAAGCTTTTCGGGGTTACATTCAATAAGTGAGTAGGTGTTCTTCATATCCTCGCCCTCGCTGAGAATGATTTCGAGGTCAAGGTCGGCCTTGTTTGAAAGGAAGGTTGCCTTGTCGGTAAGGCAGTATGCACCCTTTTCGGAGGCCATTGTAAGGCAAGCACCCATGCCTGCACCTGCGCTTATGTACCAGCTGTCCTTTTCGGCATCGGGTACGCTTTCGCCCCAGATTTTAACCTCTGCCTTGTGCGTGCCGCTGTCGTCACCGCGTGAAACGAAGCTTGCCTTCTTGTCGGCAATTTTGCCGAAGGCCTCTGCCGCATTTGCACTGCCTGCAATTTTTGCGGGGTCCTTTTCGGGGCCGACAACTACAAAGTAGTTATACATAAAGGGGATTCTTTCCACGCCGTAGCCGTCAGCTACAAAGGTCTCTTCACTTGCCTTTGAGTGAACGAGAATAAGGTCTGCGTTGCCGTCAACAGCCTTCTGGATGGCTGCACCCGTGCCTGCTGACTGAACCTCAACGGTGTAGCCCGTTGCTTCTTCAAAAACGGGAAGAAGGTAGGGGAGAAGTCCCGAGTCGTTGACGGAGGTTGTTGTGGACATACGGATTACCTTGTTTTCGCTGCCGCCGCCGCAGGCTGCAAGAGCGAAAAGCATTGTGAGTGCAAGGGCTGCGCAAAGAAGCTTTTTCATATTCATTTCTCCTTTTCAATCACGGAAGGTAAAAGCGTTTCCCCCTTTACCCTTGGCCGTTAACCGCCCTGTAATCTCCTTAAGGCGGCTTGTGTTATTTCGGCCGGGCTCTGTCGCTCCTATGAATAATCACTTAGAGCTCAGAGTCGGAAAATGAATTAAGGTGCAAAGCACCACTTCTTACTAATGCAATTATTTACTAAAATTTTTAAAATTCCATTAAATATATTGTAAATTATTACTAATGGTGATATTATTATACTATATAAAAATAAAAATTTCCATAGGTTGAGGTGATTTTTTTGAAATTCGGCGTAATTTGTGTCAGCGACCGCTGCAGTAAAGGCCTTTGCGAGGATAAAAGCGGTCCGTTGATAAGTGAGCTTCTTGCCTCCTTGGGAGAAACTGTTTTTTATGAAATTGTGCCCGATGAAAAAACAATCATCTCCCTTGCCCTTATAAAGGGCTGTGATAAAACCGATGCCGATATAATTTTCACAACCGGCGGCACGGGCCTTGCCCCGCGTGACGTTACTCCCGAGGCAACAAAAGCCGTGATTGAAAGGGAGACCCCCGGCATAAGCGAGGCTATAAGGCAAAAGAGCCTTGAAATCACACCCAAGGCAATGCTTTCAAGGGCAGCAAGCGGCATAAGAGGTAAAACACTTATCATAAATCTCCCCGGCAGTCCCAAGGCGGTTAAGGAGGCACTTGAATTTGTTATACCCGTGCTTCCCCACGCTTGTGAAACATTACAGGGCAACACTATTTCTTGCGGAGGAAATTACTGATTTGAAACTTAAACAACAAACCCAGCTTTTCAGCATAGACGATAAAACAGTATGTATTGTAGGCTGCGGTGCATTGGGAACAAATGCCGCCGTACACCTTGCGGGGGCAGGGGTGAAAAAGCTTTATCTTTGCGATTTTGACACCATCAGTCTCTCAAACCTCAACCGACAGTTTCTCTTTACAAAAATTGACGAGGGCTACCTTAAGTGCAATATACTCAAGGAAAGGCTGTCGTACTATTCCACAGAGACAAAATATATTCCCACGGTGCGTAAAATCACAGCAGCAAAGGACCTGGACTTTGCAAAGGACTGCGATATAATTCTTTGCTGTGTTGACAACGCCGTAGGGCGCAGGGCGGTTGCGGAATTTTCAAAAAACACAAAAATTCCTGCTGTTTTCGGAGGTGTTGACGGCTTTTACGGAACAGTATATCTTTACCTTCCCGATATATCGCCCTGCCCTGACTGTGCAGGAATAATCAACGATATTTCGGTAAAAAGCTCTGTTTCTTCCTCGGCAGGTATAATAGGCTCAATGCAGGTTAACCTCGCTTTGAGATATCTGCTTTCATCAGACGAGAATTCGGCAGGCAAAATTTATCTGTTTGACGGTGATTTATGGGATACCCTTAAAATAAAGCCCCATTCTGAATGTAAAATATGTAACATACCAGAGGTGACATTATGACAAACTTAAAAGGCTACATGGGTAAGGTGCTTTTCGTCGACCTTACCAAAAAGACCTACGGCGAATTTCCCTGGACAGACGAAGACAGAAAAAGAACCATCGGCGGCAAGGTGATGGCGGCTGATATACTGCTTCAGCATATCAGGCCGGGAATGAAGGCCTTTGACGAGGATAACTGGCTTGTTATCACAACCGGTCCTCTTACCCGTTGCAAAACACCCTCATCAACCCGCTTTAACATTTCAACCGTTTCTCCCCTTACGGGTATTCTGACTTCATCAAACTGCGGCGGCCCCTTTGGCAGAAGACTCAAAAAAGCCGGTTGGGACGCAATGGTCATCACGGGAAAGGCAAGTGAGCTTACCTGGATTGAAATTGAAGACGATAAGGTTGAATTCCACGATGTGCCCGAAATGAAGGGTATGCTTACAGGTGAAATAAGCAAGCAGTTCAAGGGCGGTATAAGCCCCCTTACAATAGGCCCCGCAGGTGAAAACAAGGTGCTTTACGCCGGCGTTTTCAGCGGTGAGCGCACTGCAGGCCGAGGCGGCGTCGGAGCAGTTTTCGGTGATAAAAAGCTTAAGCTTATTACCGCCAAGGGCTCCAAGAATCCCGAAATTTATGACCAGGAAAAGCTTGATGAAATTATTGAGCAGTGGAAAATGCAGCTTCTGCGCCATCCCATTACGGGTGCTCAGCTTTCAAAGCTCGGCACGGCGGGCCTTGTTGCACCAATGCAGGCCCACAGAATACTCGCAACAAAAAATTTCAGTGACGGACGTTTTGATAATTTTGAAAAGGTATCAGGTGAAGAGCTTACGGAAAAATATCTTGTAGGCAACGGCAACTGCTACTCCTGCCCCATGCGCTGTGAAAGGCGTGTTAAGGTTGACGGCAAGAATGTAAAGGGTCCCGAGCTTGAAACCCTTGGTCTTCTCGGCCCGAACATTATGAATGACGATATAGAAAAAATTCTGCGCTGGAATTATGAGCTTGATGAGCTTGGTATGGACACAATCTCCTGTGCAGGCTCCATTGCATTTGCAATGGAATTGCAGGAAAAGGGAATGTGGGACAGCGGCCTTGAATTCGGTAAAACAGACAATCTGAGCGAGGTTTTCAAGCTCATTGCCAACCGTGAAGGCATTGGCGATATTCTTGCAGACGGCACAAAGCGTATGAGTGAAAAATTTGGCGGCAAGGAATTTGCAATACACGCCAAGGGTATGGAATTAGCCGCCTACGAGCCGAGAGGCGCAGTAGGTCAGGGCCTTGGCTACGCCACAGCCAACCGCGGCGGCTGTCACCTCAACGCCGGCTATATGGTTGTGCTTGAGGGTCTCGGCCTTAATATGAATTCATATACTGCCAAGGGTAAGGCAAGCCTTGCCATTATGTTCCAGAACACAATGGAGGCCGCTTCTGCAGCCGGCTGCTGTGTATTTACATCTTACGCCATTCTGCCCTGGTTCATTGTTGCAAAGCCCACAAGTATTATGACAAGGGTTGTACAGCAGGCCTTCAAATTCCTTACCCCCATTCTTTACATAGGCATGCAATACCCCGAAATTCTTGCACTTAATATTCCCCTTATTCAGTATCCGAGAGCCATCAACGCGGCAACTGGCTCAAAATATACAATGGGTACCTTCATAAAGGCCGGCTCCTACGGCTACAATGTTGAAAGAGTATGTAACATTATACTCGGTCTTCCCGTAGGTAAGGATACAGACACACTGCCTAAGCGTCTCACCGATGAAGAACAGGTGCCCGGTGTTAAGAAAACCAAGGTGCCGCTTGAAAAAATGAAAAAGAGCTACTATATTATCCGCGGCTGGAAGGACGGCGCACCCACAATGCGAATGATCAAAAAGCTCGGCATCAAGCTTCCCGAATGTGCAAAGGAGGTCTATCCGTATGGTAAAGGTTAAAATTTTCGGTGTTATCCGCACTACTACAGGCTTCAGCAACCTTGAAACCGAAGCCCGGACCGTTAATGACATATTTGAGGTCATTTCCTGGAGAATGGCCCAGGGCTACAAGGAAGACAAGGAAGAGCTTGAAAGAATGAAAAATGACCCCAATGTCAAATACATAAAGCCCAAAAATCCCGCCCTTGAATATCACGAAAAGCTTCAGTTCAAGGATGCGGTTGTATATGTAAACGGCGAAAGATGTATGCGTAAGGGCAAAAAGCTCGCAGACGGAGACGAGGTGTGGCTTCTTTCTCCCGCGGCAGGTGGCTGATGAAATATTATCAGGTCGGAGACTGTTTTTCAGTCTCCGGCTTTATGCTTGCGGCCGGGTTGCCTCTTGCACGGCAGTAAGTAAAGGAAAATGTGAAAAAATCATTGCACTTTTCAGAAAGTTGTGGTAAAATACTGAAAGCTATATATTGAAACATATAATTTGGGTGTGTCTGTGCTGTTTTACAGCTTAAGCACAGGATGAATTCAGAAAAAACAGGGCTCATCAGCCCGGGAGGACGAAAAAAAGATGACGAAAAAACAACTTCTTCGCGCCGTCGCATTTTTCCTTGTTATGTTATGTATGTTCTGTTTTTTGAGCGACGTGTTTGAAAACGAACCCAACCGCAGAAATACAACTCCTGTAAGAACCTACTACAATCTTGAGCAGGATACTCTTGATTTTGCCCTGCTCGGCACAAGCGGTATTGACAGATACTGGCTTGCATCAAAGGCATACGAAGAAAAGGGAATGGCCTCTTATTCCTTTGCAATCAACCATTTCCCCTCATGGGCTATGCTTCCAATGGCCAAGGATATTGCAAGAAAGCACGATAACCTTCAGCTTCTCATTATAGATATGAGACCCTTTACCGCAAATTATGTCAACGTAGGTCTCAACAGATACGAAAACCGTGCAAGAATTACCGTGGAGGCTCTGCCCTTCTTCTCTCTTGCAAGGCTTCAGGTTATTGACAGAACGCTTGAAATCATAAGCGAAAACGTTGAGGGCGAAAGCCGCTTTAACCTTTCCTATTTTTTCAACTTCATCAAGCATCACTCAAGGTGGAGCGAGAAGGACTTTGATTTATATGCCGAAACGGAATATGTAACCTCTGATTATATGGGTGCATTTATCAATAAGTCCTATACACTCAGAACGCTTTCCGAGCCTGCAACAACCTATGTTACAGAGGAAAGACTTGCACTTGACCCCGTTTGCCTTGAAAATCTTTATGAGCTTCTTGATTGGGCAAAGGACCAGGATTTTGAGGTGATTTTCCTCAACACGCCTCATTCACAGACCAAGACGGAGACGACAAGACAGAATACTATCCGCGATATTCTTGATGAAGAGGGCTTTAAGTATATCCACTACGACCTTGACGGTGATATTTATGACCTTCAGAACGATTTTTACAATCCGGAGCACACAAACTACTACGGTGCGGAAAAGTTTACCGATGTGTTTATGGAATATCTTACCGAAAACTATGATTTCCCTGACCGCAGAGGCGACGAGCATTGGTCTCAGTGGGAGGGCACCTATGCAAACATCAGAAAAGCCATAACCGGCTGGGAGGCTATTCTTGAGGCAAAAAGAAAAGCAGCCGAAGAGAAGGAGGCCCAGGAGGCCGCCGCTCAGACAACCACCCAGGCCACTACCGAGACGGTAACGCAGAACGCTGAGACAGAAAGCTGATAAACGGCTTTATCAACCCCGAAGGAAGGATAACAATGACCAAAAAGCAATTATTCCGTGCTGTTGTATTTGCGCTTGTGCTGTTATGTATGTTCACTTTTCTCAGTGACGTTTTTCAGAACGGCTCAAATCGTGCAAGCACGTATAAGACAAGAGCATATTTTGAGCTTGAAGAGGATACCCTTGACGTGGCTTTTCTCGGCACAAGCGGAATAGACAGATACTGGCTTGCCTCCAAGGCATATGAGGAGCAGGGTATTGCATCCTTTGCCTTTGCAACCGACGGCTATCCCGCCTGGCTTATGCTGCCGATGGTCAAGGATTTTGCAAGAAGACACGATACCCTCAAGCTTGTTGTGCTTGATATGAGAGCCTTTACTGCAACCTACACCGGCGCAGATGCCGAAAGGTATGAGGTGCGTGCAAGAACCTTTGCCGAGGCTCTGCCCTTCTTCTCTCTTACAAGGCTTGATACAATAAGCAAGACCCTTGAGGTAATCAGTGAAAACGTTGAAGGCGAGGACCGCTTTGACCTTTCCTATTTATTCACCTTTATAAAGTATCACTCAAGGTGGAGTGAGGACGATTTTGATCCGTACGCTGAAACGGAGTATAAGGTTTCACCCTATATGGGAGCCTTTATTCACAAAAAGCTTTCAATAAGACCCTCGCCAAAAAAGGTTACCACCGTTGTAACCGAAAAAAGGCAGGCTATTGACCCGGTTTGTCTTGAGGCACTTTACGAGCTTCTTGATTACTTTGAAACTCAGGATTTTGAAGTCCTTTTCCTTAACACTCCCCATGAGCAGAATGCAAGAGACACAAGGAGACTCAACACCCTTTGCGATATTCTTGATGAGGAAGGCTACAATTACGTTTACTGTGACCTTGATGAAAGCATCTACGACCTTCAGAACGACTTCTATAATCCCGACCACGTAAACTACTACGGCTCGGAAAAGTTTTCAGAGCGCTTTATCAGCTATCTCAAGCAGAATTATGACCTGCCCGACCGAAGAGGCGATGAACGATACAGCCAGTGGGAGGGCACCTACGATAATGTAAAGACGGCTATTGCAAAGCTGGAAGCAGCTAAAAAGGCCAAGGAAGAACAGGCAGCGGCTGAGCAGGCGGCTGCAGCAGAGAAAGCTACCGTTCCGACAAGTGCTGCACAGGCAGCGGCCGTGCAAAGCTGAATAATAAAAGGCGATACTTTTCGGGTGTCGCCTTTAGCTTTTGCGGTAAGGTTAAATTTGCTCTTAAAAGACTCACTTTCCTTGACTTTATTCGATTAAAATGTTAAAATTATAACATTATACAGAAAGCAGAGGTGTTCTTTTTAATGGAACAAAAAATCCTTAAGCTGATAGGCGTCAAGGGTACCTTCAAGAATGATGTTGTACCTATGATGAACTACAGCAGCGCAAACATCACAACCTCAGGTGCAGGCTATGTTGTAAGTCTTTATTACATGAAATTCCTCACCGACGTTGTAAATCTTCCCCTTGCCTGGGCAGGTCTTGTAACCACCGTGGCAGTTGTGTGGGACGCAATCACAGACCCCCTGATGGGCATAATTACCGACAGAACCCGTTCAAAGTACGGTAAGCACAGACGCTATATACTTTGGGGTATGCCGCTTCTTTGCCTTTCATTTATTATGATGTGGAACGGCTACGGTTTTGACGGCAGAACCGAGCCCGTAAAGACCTTTTTATATTTCACATTTGCTTATATGCTTTATAAAACAGCATATACCGTTATTGATATTCCTCATGTTGCAATGCTTCCCGAGCTTGCTCCCGACTATGATTTGCGAATACAGTATAACTCCGTAGGCTATATTTTCAACTCCTTCGGTATGTTCCCGTCATTCTTCCTCGTTTCCGCAGTTCTCGGCTCCTTCGGCTTCAGCACACCTCAGGCAGGTGCACAAAAGCCCATGCTTATAGCAGGTCTTATTCTTGCGGCGGTTTACGGTCTGAGCCTTTTCACCACCTTCAAGCGTGTAAGAGAAAAGCCCTCGCTTGACCTTAAGGTGGACAAGTTTGATTTCAGATTCCTTATGAATGAATACAGATATGTTGTAAAAAACAAGGCCTTCCGTGAGTATTTCTTTATGAGCCTTTGCTATAACATTGCAACATATTTCTACACAACAACCCTTATTTATTACATTGAATATGTTGCAAAGCTCCCCAGCTACTATACTCTTTTCACAACTATAGCAGGCGTATTCGAGGCATCATCCTTCCCGCTCAACTACGCTCTTACAATTAAATTCGGCAAGAAAAAGTGCGGTGCTATTGTAACACCCCTTATGATTGCAGGCTTTGCCGTATGCCTGTTTATGAACCCCACAGCCGAAAACGAAACCTCAATTATTTGGAAAATTCTTCTTATGGCTACAGCCGTGCTTTATCCCTTCGGTAAGTCGGGCCTCGGCTATGTTGCAACAAACATTCTCCCCGATATTTCAGACGTTGACGAGCTTATCACCGGCAGAAGACGTGAGGGCGTTATCGGTACCTTCAACACCTTTATCAAAAAGACTATTTCAGGTGTTATGAGCTCGGTTGTTATGTTTATTCTCGGCGGCTTCGGTCTTGTTGTTGGTGATGAGGTTGAAAAGTGGGAGGCAGCAAACCCGGGTATGATGTATCAGCAGTCAGACAGTGCACTTTTAGGTGTAAGAATCTGTATGACCTTTGCTCCTATATTCTTCACCCTTATTTCCCTTTACCTTCTGCACCGCTTCCAGATGACAAAGAAGGAGCATACGCTTATCCGTGCGGCAGTTGCCACAAAGCACAAATACGGTGCAGTTGCCCTTGATGCAGAGGAGATTGTTGTTATGGAAAAGATTTCCGGCCAGAAATACGAAAGCACCTGGCTTGGTAAGGATAACGACAGTGCGGATGCTCAGACTCTTGAGCTCAATGAAAACGGCGAGTATCAGATTCTTGTTGATATTGAGAACGAGATGAAGAAAATCAGAAACTCAAAGGAAGGCAAGAGGGCTCAGAAGCAAGAGCAAAAAACAGAAAACGATTCAATCGAGGCAGTAAAGGCCGCTATTGATGAAGAATAATAAAAGGAGACTTAACCATGACGAAAATTGATATTACAGTAAAAGAGCCTCCCAAAAAGGAGAAAAGCTTTCTTAACTCTGTTAAGGACTTTGTGTTCTATCTCATTCAGTGGACCTGGGGTCTGCCCGTAAACCTTGTAGGCGGACTTATGTTCCTGTTCTTTACAAAAATCAAGGGCTACCGCTGGCAGCACTTCGGTTATTCAAAGATAGTTTATATGCCCTGGAGCGGCGGCGGACTTTCAATGGGACTCTTTATTTTTATTAAGGACCAGCCCAAGAGCAAGACATGGAGCTATAACTGCAGAATTCACGAATACGGTCACACATGGCAGTGCCTTCTCCTCGGTCCTCTTTATTATCTTGTGATTGCACTTCCCTCAGTTATCTGGTGCAATTGCTTCAAAAAATACAGACAGAAGAACAAGGTTCCTTACAATGCAGTTTACTGCGAAAAGTGGGCTGACCTCTGGGGTCAGAAGTTCAGCGGTCTTATTCAGGCTCCCGACTTCAACCACACCTCTTTAGCAGAAAAGCAGGAAAAAGGCGAATAAGTAAAGTTCTTTGATTCTTTCTTACAAGAAAGAATGCCGCGCGGCGAGCGCAGAACAAAAAGTAACACCGTTAAAGTCTTGTGCTTTGACGGTGTTTTTTTGTAATTTACAGTCTTAGCTTTACTTATCATTACTCACTACTCTGGCATATTTCCTCCTTGACTTCTTCCTTATATTGTAATATAATTAAAAATTGAAGAAATCACAGCTTTTTGTGAAAATAAACTACGAAAGAGGCTATGAAAATGAGCGATTACAGACCCGCTACAAAATGTATACATTCAGGCTATACTCCCAAAAACGGTGAGCCCAGACAGCTCCCCATCTATCAGAGCACAACCTATAAATACGATTCAAGCGTTGAAATGGGCAAGCTTTTTGACCTTGAGGCTTCGGGCTATTTCTATACCCGTCTGCAGAATCCCACAAATGACGCTGTTGCCGCAAAAATTGCCGACCTTGAGGGCGGTGTTGCCGCAGTGCTTACCTCATCGGGTCAGGCGGCAAACTTCTTTGCAATTTTCAATATCTGTAATGCAGGTGACCATGTTGTTGCTTCAAGCGCAATCTACGGCGGTACCTTTAACCTTTTCAATGTAACACTGCGTAAGCTCGGTATTGAGTTCACTTTTGTTACTCCCGATTGCAGCGAGGAGGAGCTTAATGCCGCCTTCAGAGAAAACACAAAGGCAGTTTTCGGCGAAACTCTTTCAAATCCCTCACTCCAGGTTCTCGATATTGAAAAGTTTGCAAATGCGGCTCACGCTCACGGCGTGCCCCTTATTGTGGATAACACCTTCCCCACACCCATCAACTGCCAGGCATTCAAATACGGTGTTGATATTATCACTCATTCAACCACAAAGTATATGGACGGTCACGCAACTCAGGTAGGCGGCGTTATTGTTGACAGCGGTAACTTTGACTGGACAAAGAGTGACAAGTATCCCGGACTTACCACTCCCGACGACAGCTACCACGGCATTACCTATACGGAACGCTTCGGCAAGGGCGCATACATAACAAAGTGCGTTGTTCAGCTTATGAGAGACCTCGGCTCAATCCCCGGTCCCCAGAACGCATTCCTTCTCAACCTCGGCCTTGAGACCCTTGCACTTCGTATGGAAAGACATTGCGAAAATGCACTTAAGGTTGCAAAATATCTTGAAAAGAGCGACCTTGTTTCCTGGGTTTCATATCCCGGCCTTGAAAGCGACCCCCAGTATGAAATTGCCAAAAAGTATATGCCCAACGGCACCTGCGGAGTTGTTTCCTTCGGCGTAAAGGGCGGCAGAGAGGCCGCAACAAGGTTTATGGATTCGCTTAAGCTTGCCTCTATCGTAACCCATGTTGCAGACACAAAAACCTGCTGTCTCCATCCTGCTTCAACAACTCACCGTCAGCTTACGGAAGAGCAGCTTGAAGACTGCGGCGTAAAGAGCGACCTTATCCGCCTTTCGGTAGGCATTGAGGACGCTGATGATATTATCGCCGATATTGAGCAGGCACTTATTTCAGCTACCGCTGAGTAATTTGCAATTCGCAATCGCGGTGAACATCTGATTCAACAGAAGGTATCTTTCCGCCGGAAAAAACCTCAGTAAAGGTAAGACAGTAAATCATAAATTGCGAAGCAATTTCCTGACTACTGGCTACTGACTACTGACTACTAAAAAAAACGAGGTTAATAAATTATGAAATTAGGTATAGTAGGCTTGCCCAATGTTGGCAAGAGCACACTTTTTAATGCAATTACAAATGCAGGAGCACAGTCGGCAAACTATGCCTTCTGCACAATCGAGCCCAACGTGGGCGTTGTTGCCGTTCCCGATGCGAGACTTGATAAGCTCCGCGAAATGTACAACCCCGTGAAGTTCACCCCTGCAACAATTGAGTTTGTTGACATTGCAGGCCTTGTAAAGGGCGCTTCAAAGGGCGAGGGTCTGGGCAACAAGTTCCTTTCACACATCCGTGAGGTTGATGCTATCATTCACGTTGTACGCTGCTTTGAGGATGACGATATTATCCACGTTGACGGCAGTGTTGACGCAAAGAGAGATATCGAAACAATTAACCTTGAGCTCATCCTTTCCGATATGGAAATGATTGACAGAAGAATTGACAGAACATCAAAGGCAATGAAGGGCGATAAGAGCCTTGCCGCTGAGGTGGATTTCCTCAAGCGTGTGAAGGAGGCCCTTGAAAACGAGAAGCCTGCAAGAAGCGTTGAATGTACCGACGAGGAAAAGGCAATGCTTTCAGAGGTTGCGCTTCTCACCTCAAAGCCCGTTATTTACGCCTGCAATATGAGCGAGGACGATTTCGTTTCCGGCATTGATACAAACGCAAACTATCAGGCCGTTATTGAAATTGCAAAGGCCGAGGGTGCTCAGGTGCTTCCTATCTGTGCAGGCCTTGAGGCTGAAATCTCATCTCTTTCCGATGAGGATAAGGAGATGTTTCTCACTGACCTGGGCGTTGAGTCAAGCGGTCTTGACCTTCTCATTCAGCGCAGCTACGACCTTTTAGGCCTTATATCTTATCTTACTGCAGGTCAGCCCGAGGTAAGAGCCTGGACAATCAAAAAGGGTACAAAGGCTCCTCAAGCGGCAGGTAAAATTCACTCTGACTTTGAAAGAGGCTTTATCCGTGCCGAGGTTGTTTCCTTTGAAAACCTTATGGCCTGCGGCACTCTTGCGGCGGCAAAGGAAAAGGGCCTTGTGAAGAGCGAGGGCAAGGAATATGTGATGAAGGACGGCGACATTGTCCACTTCCTTTTCAACGTATAAGCAGTCAGGGTCAAGGGCCGAGAAGCACCTGTCGGTGCTATATAAATAAATTAATTAAAGGCAAGTGTTTATCAAACACCTGCCTTTTTTGTTTTAATGGCTTGAGCCAGTTGAGGACGGAATGTCCGAAACAGACAACCACCCGCTATGCGGGTGGGTAATAAAAAGTTATACAACAAAAAGCTCCTTT
>SVOY01000002.1 GCA_015066105.1 Oscillospiraceae bacterium | reverse complement strand
GGATGCATGATCCTAGGAGCCGAGCGTTAGACCATTTCGCCCTTCTATTATAGCTTAGGAATAAGAACGAAACGAGTACACCTGGTTTGATGTACTCGTCCCGGCAAATATATAGTAACAGGAGCCGATAATATGCTTTGTAAAAACTGTAACTACATCCTTTCGGGTAAGGAAAATTTTTGTCCCAACTGTGCTTCGCCGCTGAGAGGTGAAAAGCTGCCTGCACCCGAGCAGCCGCCGGAAGAAAAGGTGCCCGTGCATGAGGAAAACATTATCAGCAAGGAGTACGTTTTTCCTCAAGAGGAGACCAAGGAGAGCAACAAGCAGCCTCAGCTGCACATTTTTTCGGATTCTGACGATAACGGTGAGGAGACACAGCCCGAAAGGAAAAAAAGCTACGGCGGCAGAATTCTGCTTATGCTTTTTCTCATCTGCGCTCTTGCGGCGGCAAGCTTTGCCGTTATAGATTATTTTGACCTTACCTCCTCGGTGTTCAGCTTTATGGGCGGTGAGGCTCAGACAGAAGAAAAAGAGACCGAAGCGGGTCTCTTTAACCATAAAAGCAGTGTTGTAAAGCCGGATATAAGCTACACGCCCTCAACGGCCTTTATAATGTCGGGGCAGGGACTCACATTGCGTAAGGGGCCCGATAAGGGCTATGCGCCGCTTGCAAATCTGAGCGACCTTACACAGGTAGAGATTTACGGGGCAAGTGCCTCTGTCGAGGGCTGGGTTTACGTTTACTGCAGTGAATATGCGTGCTACGGCTGGCTTGACGGCAGCTTTCTTGCCAAGGCTGAGACTGAGTCGCAGACGCTTTTTGCAGAAAATCAATAAGCTTAATCCTGTATAAGCTGACTGAGCTTGTTTTCATATACCATTATAAGCAGAGGAATGAGAATAAGCTGAATGATTATGCCGGGCAGGGCCGTTGTAACCGCGCCGCTGAAGAAGGCGGCAAGGCCGAATTTTTCACTGTCAAGGCCCAGGCAGATAAACTGCGCAAGACCCCACACAAGGCGGCCGATAACCATGCTTATAATGAGGGAAAGATAAATGTTCAGCCTGCTTTTTTTCATTGTACGGTAAAGCACGCCTGATAAAAGACCGTAGGCGGCAAGCTCAAAGGCCATTGAAACCGCCGAGGGGAAAAGAGGGGGCATACCGAGAATTGCCGAGCGAAGAAGGGGAGCGACAAAGCCGACCGCAAGACCCCAGGGAGCACCGCAGATGTAGCCGCAGAGAATAACGGGTATGTGCATGGGACAAAGCATTGAGCCAATCTGCGGAATCTGACCCGTCAAAAAGGGCATAAGAAAGCTCAGTGCGAGAAACATCGCCGAAAGAGCGAGCCTTGAAATACTGTTTTTACTTTTCATAGCCTTTTAATCCTCTACCATATTTTTTACCCTTGGGGGTTCTGTAAGCTTTTTAAAGCCGTAGAAGCCGACTGCGTTTTCACCGAGAAGGAGAGCCTTATCCTTTTCGGTGATTTCATTTGTTTTTCGGATGAAATCAAGGCTCATTGTGTAGGTGATTGCCGTCATTGTTCTCGGGTAATCGCTGCCCCACATAAGCTTGTTGAAGCCCACAAGCTCTGCCGCCTCTTTTATGGCCTTTACCGCAGAGGGGTAGGGGTAAAATTCACTGTTGAAAAGCCAGGTGATTCCGCCGCTTTCAATGAAAACATTCTTGTTTTTCGCAAGCTTAATCTGCTCCTGCCAGCCCTTTCTTGTCACCATACCGAAGTGACCTACGGCTATTCTCAGCCCGGGGAACATTTTTGCAATTTTATCAAGCTCGTCAGTCTGTATGTCACCGTCGGCAAGGTCGATTGAAATGAACATCCCCTTTTTATCCGCCACCTCAAAGGGGTGCAGATGGTTTAAAAGCTTTTGGTCCTTGAGCCTTGAGGCACAGATTTTTATTCCGTCAAAGCCGTCAATATCCTTAAGCTCCTTTTCCTCGTAAAGGGCACAGATTTTTATTCTGTCGGGATATTTTTCCTTGGCCGTCAGCAGGTATTTATCCTGGTTGCCGTCTATGTATTCCTGGGTAATAACGGCACCGGAGACTCCTGCATAATCCATATTGGATATAAGCCTTTCGGCGGAGTTTACACCGTCGGTCATATAAGGCGGAAGCATCTGACGGATTTCACCGCCGAAGTCGCTTTTTCCGCCGCCGATGTCATATACGGCCTTGCCGTTCACCTTACCCTTCTGTTTATCCCACAGGTGGGCGTGTGCATCGATGATAAGCATATTTCTCACCCTATCCTTATGAGCACCTTAGCAAGGGTGCCGTCGTTGTTTTTAAGTGCCTCAAAGGCCTTTGTTGCGTCCTTCATTTCATAAACGGCACTGACCATTTTCATAACATCGGCCTTTTTGTCCTTTACAAGCTCAATGTTGTTTATAAAGTCGGCATTGAGTGCATTTCTGCTGCCGTGAATGTTAAGCTCCTTTTTGAGAATAACCGAATGAATGAAGCTTGTCTCTCTTTTGCCGTTACCTATAAGGATGATGTTTGCACCGAAGGCCGCTGAGTCGATGCAGGCAAGAAAGGTTTCGGGTGCACCGCAGGCCTCAATGCACACATCAAAGCCGTTGCCGTCGGTAAAGTTTTTTGTAAACTCCTCAAGGGACTCTGACTTTGTGTTTACAACGGCATCTGCACCGTACTGCTTTGCAAGCTCAAGTCTGTTGTCGAGGATATCGGCAACAACAATTTTTTTGCACTTCTGCTTTGCGGCAAGCAGGGCGAAAAGGCCGATAGGTCCGGCACCTACAACAAGCACCGTGTCCGTTTCTTTTATTTCTGCCCTTGAAGCGGCGTGCTGTGAAATTGCAAAGGGCTCAATGAGTGCAAGCTCCTTTGCCGAAAGGCCCTTGCCGTCAAAAATTCTTTCAACGGGCATTGCCACATATTCGCAAAAGGCACCGTCACGCTGAACACCCATTGTCTGATTATCGGTGCAGCAGTTTACAAGCCCCCTTTGGCAGGAATAGCAGCCCCCGCAGTTGAAGTAAGGGTTGCAGGTTACAATATCACCCTTTTTAAGTCCGCGGTCATTTTCGGGAATTTCAACAATCTCGGCAGAAAATTCGTGACCGGGAATTCTCGGGTAGGTGGTAAAGGGCTGATTGCCCGTGTATGAGGCAACATCTGCACCGCAGATGCCCACATACCTTATTTTTAAAAGTGCCTCGCCCTCTTTAACCTCGGGCATAGGTATTTCTCTGATTTCAATTTTGTCGGGGCTTTCAATAACTATAGCCTTCATTTTATTTGCCCTCCTCAATGAATTTGCTGTTCCAGATTATGCCCGTTTTAAGGGGAGCACCCTTTGAGAAAATTCTGTTCTCATAGGCGTAAAGCGGGTCGGCAATGAACTCATCCTTGTCAATAAGCTCAACAACCTCGTCGTAGCGGCTGTCAACAAGCACCTCAATGGCCCTTTCCATATGCTCCTGACGGAAGTTGATTGAGGCAAAAATAACGTGATTTTCAAAGCCGAAGGGCATAGTGTCGTATTTTACAACGGGGCCTAAGGAAAAGCTGTTGTAAACGCCGTTACAGCCTAATACCTTGTGCTCAAAGGCAACGCGGTGCTCAATGTCGGTGCCGCTTGTGCCGACAAACATTGTTGCTCTTGACCCAAGCCTTTCAATGATTTTTTCTGCGGTTTCCTTTTCGCTGAGGCCTGCGGTGCAAAGGTAGTCCGCCCTTGCAATTTCCTTGCTGAATACAACCTTTTTGCTGTCCTCACTGCTTCTTCCGATGAAAAGGATTTCGGCATCCGGGTGGTTTCTTCTTATTTCGGCGGCAATGAAAAGTCCCGTCATACCGAGACCGAAAACGACGGTCTTTTTAAATATGTTGTCCTTGGCAAGCTTTCTTGCCGTTTGCTCACTGCACTTGTGCTTAGCCATTTCAACGCGGAAATTCTGCGCCTCGCCAATATCCTCCATACGCTCAAGCTGAAAGATTGCACAGGCATAGGGGTCGGCAAAGGAAAGCCTTTTTGCAACGCTGAGCGGGAGCCTTGTAAGGCCGTCATACTTTTCGGGGAGCTTAAGAAGCATATCGGGATTGAAATAGTTTCTGTCGCAGAAAAGTCCGTCTGCCTTGTCACAGCCGTATTCATAATAGGTCTCGTCCTCGGTGTAGCGCGTGGGATCCCAGCTGTCGCCGCCGCGGATTAAAACAATGGCAAAGCGGTTTTCCGACGGCACCCACACAACGCCCTCATGGCCGTTGATGAGCCTTGCTTCCCCCTCGGGGAATTTGGCAGAAAGCTTACTCTCTCTGCCCATTTTCATAAGCTCATAGTCCGTTCCGCAAAAGCCCTGAAAAACAGGCAGGGCCTCAACGCCCTTTAAAAGGGGCTCACCTCTCAGACGCTGTCTTTCGGGGTTTATAAGGTTGATTTCGCCGTATTTAATCGGCTTGTCTGCATCGTTCTGAAAATAAGTTCCGTAGGTTTTCATTGGTTTCCTCCGTTATTAAAGAAGCTTTATTTTAAAGCAAAGGGGTAAATCGGTGCTTACACCGTCGGGAAGGCGGATTTCAAGAGCCTTGTCGGTCCTTGAATATTCAACCTCACCGTAACCCAGAAGCTCAATTTTGTCAAAGAGTACGTATCTCATATCGCATCTTCTGAGACTCTTGATTTTAACCGTTTTTCCGTTGGGGCGCATCTGGAAGGCAAAAAGCTCCCCGTCCTTGTAGGTGAAGCGGAAATCATTGTTGGTAAAGGCCTTTTCGTCGCTGTCCTTGAAGGCACCGTCCTCAGCATTAACCTTGCCCTCACCAAAGTATCTCCAGGGCCTTGTGCCGTAAATTCCCTCGCCGTTTATTCCGAGCCATCTGCCCATTTCAAGCAGAACCGCCGTTTCCTCGTCGGTTATTGTGCCGTCAGGCTTCGGACCGATGTTTATAAGCAGATTGCCGTTTTTACTTACAATGTCAATAAGGTCGCTGATAACCTGGCGGGCACTTTTATATTTGTTATCCTTTATGTAGCCCCAGGAGTGCTTGCCTATGTTTGTGTCCGTTTGCCAGGGCACGGGAGAAATGCCCGTAAGGGCACCCTTTTCAATATCGTAGGTTGCAACCGTGTCGGGGAAGGAGTAGTGCTTGTAGTTGATTGTAACCTCCTTGCCCCATTCCTCGGCTCTGTTATAGTAGTAAGCCGCAAGCTTTTTAAGGTAGGGCTTGAAGGAGTGATTTTGTATCCACCAGTCAAAGTAAACAATTGACGGCTGATAGCTGTCAATAAGCTCGCAGGTTCTCACAAGCCAGTCGCAAAGCCATTCTTCACTTGCGCCCACGCCCTGCGGGTCCTCTGTGCTGCCGCCCATATGGTGCGAGTCAAGCTCGGGGATATATACGGCAGGGCCGTAAAAGTCGGCATATTTTTCGTCGTTAACATCGCTGTCAAAGCTTCTGCCGAGGTTCATAAAGAAATAGTGCTCTGCTCTGTGGGTTGAGCCGCAGAAGGTAAGACCCTTTTTTTCGCAGGCTTCTTTCAGCTCGCCCACAACATCGCGGCAGGGGCCCATTTCCGCTGCATTCCAGCGGTTGAAGGCTGTTTTGTACATTGCAAAGCCGTCGTGATGCTCGCATACGGGCATAACGTATCTTATGCCTGCCTTTCTGAAAAGGTCGGTCCATTCATCGGCACTGAATTTTTGGGCCTTGAACATAGGAATAAAATCCTTGTAGCCGAAGTCCTTATGCTCACCGTAGGTTTTTCTGTGGTGCTCAAACTCACGGCAGTTTTTGTCATACATTGACCTTGCGTACCATTCGTTGCCGAAGCCGGGCACGCTGTAAATGCCCCAATGGATGAAAATGCCGAGCTTGCTTTCTCTGAACCAATCGGGGGTTTTATGGTTGGCAAGGCTTTTCCAGTCGGCCTTGTATTTTCCGTTTTCTATAACGGAGTCAATCTGCTTCAAATATTCTTCGTGTGTCATATTTTTCTCCTTGTCGCATTTACCGAAAGGCAAATATTTCATATCGTAAGATATTTCATTTTTTTACCGCCCACACACATTCGTTGTTGCTTCCGAGGGCGGTGATAACAAGCCTTTGTGTGCCGGCCTTGCTTTCATCCTTCTGAACGCAGAGTACACCCTCATAGCTTGTGCCGTTAATTGTAAGGGTTATAAAGGCGGTGCCTTCATCTGCTTCCCAGCTGCCCGTTACCTCGCGTAAGGAGAGGGCGGTGTTGTTTTTATCAGCTTCATATACCTTAAGACCCGTTACCGTGCCGTCGGCATTGAGGGTAATGCTCTGAGTGGGAGCAATAATTTTGTCAATGTCTGCCGAAGCCGCGGCGCGGCTTGTTATATTGCCGTGATTTATGAATTCATATTCACCGCATATTTCCCCGGCGGTAAAGCCCGTTTGAGAAAGAGCTTCACCCTTATATTCAAAGGGGAGCATAACCGTCCAGCCGTTTTTGGTTACGGCAAGCTGATGAATTCTTGTCTGGTAGCCCTCGTTGCCGTTGTTGAAGCGGGTGTGATAAACCTTGAGAAGCTTGCCGTCCTTTGTTCTGAAGCAGGAGGAGTGGCCGCCTGAAAGGTAAGCGGTATCAAGGCAGTTAAGGCTGTAGTTGCCTAAAAGCTTTACACCCGTGTTTTTCATGTCAAGGGCACTGCTTCCGCTTGCGTCAAGGTAGGGGCCGTCAACGGCCTTGCTGCGGTACTGCCTTATGTTGTAGCCGCCGAGGGTGTCAAGTCCGCCGTAGGATACAAAAAGGTAATAGTAGCCGCTTTTTTCATCGTAAGCTATTTCGGGGCCCTCACCTGAAAAATCATTATCGGGGGTGGTGGCAATTATTCTTTTGCCGAAGTAGAAATCATAGCCCTCGGTGTTTTTCATGTAGTCATAGTCGGGAAGTCCTGTTTTTTCACACATGGGCATAAGATAAATGCCGCCGAAGTATGAGCCGTAGGTCATCCACAGTCTGCCGTTTTCGTCAAAGAAAAGCTGAGGGTCAATGCAGTTGGGGTATAATGAGTGGTTATATTCGCCCGCGGCATTGAACCAGGGAGCATTTTCAAGCTGCTTGCGTGTGAAAACACCCTTTTTGAAAAGCACGCCGATATTTGTAAAGGAATAGTGCAGAGAATTTGTACGGCTCGGAAGCTTTTCGTGTGAAAGCTTGTTGAAGCCGGAGTAAACAACGGCATTTTCATATTCATAGGGGCCTTCAATGCTGTCGCTTGTTGCAAGCCATATAACCGAGCCGGGAGTGCCCCAGACTGAGCTTGAAGCATAGTAGCAGTATTTGCCCATTTTTTCATTGTAAATTACATCGGGAGCCCAGATGTTTGTCTGAAGATTGCTTTCGTCACCGCCGTAAACAAGCTGATAGGCATCTGTCCACGAAAGGGGCTCGCACAGAGCCTCACGAAGGGTCTTACCCTCGGGTACAAGCAGACGGTTACTGTCGTGTATACCGCCCGAAAGGCTTTCCCAGCTTATCAGGTCCTCACTTTTTGCGGCACAGCCGTGAGTGCCGAAGAGGTAGTAGGTGCCGTCCTTGCTCTGAATAAGTGAGGGGTCGTGAACGGCAACCCTGCCGTCGCCTGCATCGCAGGAGCCCTCACCATTTATTTCATATTGCTTTGCCTTGATTCTGTCAGCGTCGGGAATACCGAAAACTGAGCCGATGCCGCAAAGGAATGCCACAAAAACACAAATAAGTCTGTTGATTATCGTTTGCATAATATTCTCTCCTTACTCCTTTTCCGTTATGATAATTTTTGACTCCAGTGTTCCGCCCATCTCAAAGCCGAGACCGACATTCATAAGATAGGCACCGCTATAGACCTGCTCCTTGTCACCGTCTTTAACCCTGTAGCGTGCAAATTCATCCAGACCCTTCATACGGATGTGGTAAAACTTTTCGTTAAAAAAGGTGTTCACGCCCTTGCAGATAAACAGCACACTCTGATTTTCGCTTACATACTGATTTGCATAAATTTTATCGTTTTCAAAATCGGCAAGTCGGTAAAGCCTGCCGAACTGAACGGTGCTTCTTATTTCCTTATAAAGAGCAATATATCTGCGGTGGATTTCAAGCTCCTCTTCGTTATACTTAAGCAGATTTCCGCCTACGGAAAGTGAGCCCTGCATTGTTACGTTGAAGCGGTAGTCAAAATCCTTGGGGCGGGAGTGTCTGTTTGTGTCCGTAACCCAGGCACGCATACACTTTACGGGGTAAAGCAGTGAAAAGCCGTGCTGAATTGAAAGCCTGTCAACGGGGTCGGTGTTGTCGCTTGTCCATACCATATCAAAGTGGGAGAGGGCACCGTAATCCACTCTGCCGCCGCCGGAAGCACAGCATTCAAGCTGAAGGGCGGGGTGCTTTTGCCTGAGTCTGTCGGCAATTTCATATACTGCCTTAACATGGCGGTACCAGAGCTCCTGCGGATTTTCAAGATTTTGTGCACCCGTCTGAGAATAGGCTCTGTTCATATCCCATTTTATGTAGCTGATGTCATATTCGCAAAGCATATCGTCCATTACCCTGAAGACGAATTCCTTTACCTCGGGTATCGTAAGGTTGAGCACAAGCTGCTGACGCAAAAGGTCGGCATCTCTGGTGTCATAGTGATATGCCCATTCGGGTCGGCTGCGGAAAAGGTCGCTGTCGGGGTTTACCATTTCGGGCTCAAACCACAGACCAAAGCGCATACCGAGGCTTTTTACCTTATCAATAAGGGGCTTCAGTCCCTCAGGGAATTTTTCCTTGTTTACATACCAGTCACCGAGGCCTGCCCGGTCGTTCTTTCTTTCACCGAACCAGCCGTCGTCCATAACAAAAAGCTCACAGCCTATGTCTGCGGCAATTTCGGCAAGCCTTTGCTGGCCCTCACTGCTTACATCAAACCAGGTTGCCTCCCAGCTGTTGTAAAGCACGGGCAGGGGAGCCTTGTTGAAGCTTTTAGGGAGAATATGCTCAACGGCATAGGCACTCATCTGATTGCTCATTTCGGCAAAGCCCTTTACATAACCGCAGTATACCGAGGGGGCGTCAAACTCCTCACCGGGCTTTAAGGTGTAGGAAAAGTCAAAATCGTTTATACCCGTTACGGCGCGTGTTCTTCCTGCAAAGTCGCGGCTTACCTCAACCTTGAAGTTGCCCGTCCAGGCAAGCGCACCGAAGAAAACATCACCCTCATCCTCGGTAGCATTCTGTGAAAGAATGAACACGGGGTTATTTGTGTGGTTACTGCCGCCCTTTCTGCTTTCATAGGTGAGCACACCGTTTTTTACAAGGGTATCCTCCTTGCAGAATTCTGCACCCCAGGAGCCGTTGAAATTGGTTGAGGTATAGGGGCGAAGCGAGGGAAAATTGAACTCGCCCGATGAAACCTTTTTAAGACTTACCGCCCTTTCACCCTTGTTTCTGATTTTTACAAAGCGTTCAATTATATCAGTGTTTTCTCTGAGCCTGTAAAAGAGGGATGCTTCAAGGCCGTAGTGCTTATCCTCAAGGATGATTTCAAGTAAAAATGTGTCCTCGTCTTCAAAGGTCACCTCAAAATCTTTGTAGGTTAAAAGTGCCTCACGGCAGCCGTCACCGTAGGTGACAACAAAAGCGGGTGTGCGGTAGCAGGTGCCGCCGTAGGGAAGATATTCCGTTTTTGAAAGGTCCCTTGCCGAGTGATTGGAGTTCTTTTCCCAAGGGGTGAAGGTGCATTTGTAATCATCAATATCGGCACATTTTCTGCCCCAGTGCTCATGACAGAGCACACCCGTGCAGTCAACGGCCATTACATAATGGGTGTTTTGAGTTTCAAGGACAAATACGCCGTCTTTTTCAAGTATAAGCATTACTTATTCTCCTTCGTACATCATATACCAGTTGTCAATGCCTTCCTTTTCCCAGCGGTCATGCTTTATGACCCTGAAGCCGAGCTTTTCGTAAAAGGCTACATTTTCTTTGTTCTGTGCCTCAAGGCCCAGGCTGTAGCCCTTAGCCGTAAGGTCGGCAATGCCCTTTTTGATAAGTGTCGTTGCAATGCCCTTGCCCTGATGCTTTACATCAACAAAAACGGGGGAGATGATGTAGCAGTTTTCGGGAAAAACCTTTACATCAAGGTGACCGTAGGCGGAAAGGGTTCTGATTGTATTAGGAAGATAAAGGGCAAGGAAAATATAGTTGGGGCACATAAGAAAATCAAAAATATCGTATTCGTTATGAGCCTTGCGCCATATGCAGATGCCGCGCTTTTCCTCATCCTCGTAAATTATATCCTCTCTGTTTGAGGTGGAAAGACGCTCAATCATAAAATGGTAGACATATTTTTTTCTGATTTTTTCATTTTTAGTGGCGTAGGAATGTACGGGGTCATTGACATAGGCCTCTGCCGCCATACGGGCATAGTATTCAAGCTGTTTTCTTGTAAGGGGTCTCTTCTTCATATTTAACTCCTTGTCATTAAAAATATTTTTCCACAAAAGCTTTAACCGTGCTCCAATAAAGCTCCGGGTCGGTTTCGCGTGCATCGGCGTGACCTGCACCCTCAACAATAAGTTTCTCCTTGGGACAGGCGGCATTTTCATAAAGAGTATGAAGCATATGAAAGGGCACGTAGGTGTCCTTGCTTCCGTGAATAAAAAGTGTAGGAGTGTCGCTTCTTTTAACGGCTTTTACACAGCTTGCATCTCTGAAGGAGTAGCCGCCTCTTATTTCACACACAACGGAAGCACTGTCAACAACGGGAAAGTCGGGCAAAAAGGGTATATACCTTCTTATAACATTGCCGAATTCATCGTATACTCTTGTAAATGCACAGTCGGAAACAACTGCCTTCACATTTTCGGGCAGGTTCTTTTCTCCGCTTGTAAAAAGCACTGTTGCACCACCCATTGAGACGCCGAAAAGAAGTATCTGTGCCGTCGGGTTATTTTTGACTATTTCGTTTATCCAAAGGATAATATCTTTTCTTTCAAGATAACCCATACCTGTCACCTTGCCTTCACTTTTACCGTGAGCTCTTGCATTTGGGCAAAGCACATTAAAGCCAATGCTGTAAAGCTCCTGTGCCCAGGCTGACATTGTTGTTGCATTTCCCGAATAGCCGTGACAGATTATTGCATATTTTCCGTCAGCCCCGGGGTTTTCTTTAAGGTGAGCGTGAAGTCTGAGTCCGTCCTTTGAGGTTACGTATAAATCTTCACTACCTTGAGCTATCCAACGATTTTCTTGCTTTGCAGAATAGCCGGTTTTTCCGTCCCTTAAAAGGGCAAAGCTGTAAATGCCGTTGCCGACGGCGAAAAAGCTTACCGTACCGAGAATACACAGACAGATATAGATTATGAGAAGCCTTTTGATAATTTTTTTTATATAATCTACTCCTTGTTATATAAATTTATCTTTTAAAAAATTTTCAACTGTTCTCCAATAAAGCTCGGGGTTTGTTTCACGGGCATCGGCATGGCCTGCACCCTCAACAATAAGCTTCTCCTTGGGACAGTCGGCGTTTTCATAAAGCTCATCAAGCATATAAAGCGGTATGCGCGTATCTGCATCTCCGTGGATGAAAAGGGTGGGCGTGGTGCTTTTTTTAACTGCTTCAACACAGCTTGCCTGCCTGAAGGAGTAGCCGCCTCTTATTCTGCACGCAAGGGAAATGCTGTCAACAACGGGAAAATCCGGTAAAAAGGGGACAAATCTTCTTAAAATATTTCCGAACTCCTCGTAAACAGTGGTGAAGGCACAGTCGGAAACAACGGCCTTTACATTTTGGGGAAGGTCTGCTTCTCCGCTTGTAAAAAGCACCGTTGAGCCGCCTACGGAAAGACCGAAAAGTAATATCTGAGCATCCGGGTCATTCTTTACTATTTCATTTATCCACAGAATTATATCCCGTCTTTCAAGATAGCCCATACCCTTTACGCTTCCCTCACTTTTACCGTGAGCTCTTGCATTGGGGCAAAGCACGGAAAAGCCCATACGGAAAAGCATTCTTGTCCAGGGCGTTATTGTTATTGCGTTGCCTGAACCGCCGTGGCACATTATTGCATATTTTCCTTTTGCTTTGGGATTTTCCTTGAAGTGGGCGTGCAAAGTAAGTCCGTCCTCAGAGGTTACATATCTGTCCTCACTGTTTTGTACAATCCAGCGGTTTTCCTGTGCCTCGGTATAGCCTGCTTCGGTTTTTCTCAGCAGTGCATAGCTGTAAATTCCGTTGCCGACGGCAAAAAAGCCGACGGTGCCCAGAAGGCACAGACACAGATAACCTGTAAGAAGCTTTTTTATTATCCTTTTCATTACTTCTCCCTCATAATCTTTTCAAGTATATCCTTGTCGGCGGGACAGAATTCGTAAAGGGGAATTTCACAGGGGGTAATCCATCTGATATCGTTATGCTCAAGCATTTTTATTTCGCCTGCGGCTATTGTGCAGTTGAAAAGTGTAAGATGAATAAAAATATCGGGGTATTCGTGGTCAACCTCGTAAAAAATGTCGCCGACAGAAACGGTTATATCAAGCTCTTCCCTGCACTCACGGATAAGAGCGGCTTCTTTAGTTTCTCCGTCCTCGGTTTTGCCGCCCACAAATTCCCACTGAAGGGCACGGGTCTTGTTAAGCGGTCTTTGGCATATAAGAAATTTACCGTCATTGCGTATAAGGGCCGCAACAACATGACGGAAGGGCTTGATGCTTTGTTTTTCCATATCATAACACCTCAATTTAGTTTAACATAGCAGCCTTTTCAAGTCAATAAATATATGCCATTAAAATTGTATAAATATAATGTGTAAAAGTTATATAAACTTTTTACAGTAAAACCTTGAAAAATCACTGACCATTTGTTAATATAAAAAAAGAAAAATGAATTTTCAAAAACGGAGGATACAAATATGAGAAAAGCTAAGAAAATACTTGCACTTTTGCTTACCCTCACTATTCTTGTTTTAAGCGTTGCAATGCCTGCTTCTGCTGCAAGCAAGGTTGACCCCTCACAGGGCACCGCGCAGAAGATTGAAGCGGCATTTTATATGCTGCTTGACAAGCTTGTAATGGTAGTAGGCAAGGTGCTCAACAGAGTTATACCCGGCCTTGACTGGGGCAACACCTGGCAGAATTATGACGATTACGAAACCCCCGACACCTTTTATAAGGGCGATGACAGCTTTGATTACGAGGTAAAGGCAGACGCAGTATGGAGTGCGGGCTATGCCTACGGCTCACTGCTTGAGGGCCTTGATATTACAAACGGCGAATACTTTATGGCAGGCTCCCTTCAGGCTTTTTCGGGTAAGGTGCCCGAAAAAATTCTTGACGACCAGGGCGTAAACGTATATGCCCTTTCAGACGGCGACGGCATTGCCGTTCAGGCTGTTATTGACGGCTACGGCTTTGCAAGGGGCGACGTGCTTAAAATCAGAGCTATGCTTGCCGATTTTGCAAAGGAAAACAATATTATCAGCATCAACATTTCAACTCTTCATCAGCATTCACTCATTGATACCCTCGGTATGGGCGTTGCTCTTGCTCCCGCACTTATCCTTAACCCCGCCATAAGTGTAACGGGTATGGATAAGGATAAGCTTACAAGCGGCAAAACACAGGCATTTATGGATAACCTTTATGAGGTTGTTACAAGCACTGTTATTGAAGCCGTTGAGGATATGGAGGAGGGCACTCTCTACTACGGCAGTGCCGATGTCAGCGACCTTATGCACGATAAGCGTAAGCCCGAGGTGCTTGACGGCGAAATTTCCCGCTTCCGCTTTGACCCGAAGGATGAGGCCTCAGACGAGCTTTGGATTTGCGAGGCAGGTATTCACTGCACGGGCTACAGCTCAGACCTCAATGCTGTTTCCGCTGACTTCCCCTATTATTTCAAGGAATATGTAAAAGAGCAGACAGGTGCAGACGTTGTTTATGTTCAGGGTGCAGAGCTTGCAATAGGTGCAGAGCGCGAAACAATTCAGAATGTGGGCGACGGCGAAAATGCAAGAGTAAAGGGCTACGGCATTGAGCTTGCAAAAAGAACAATGGCTATTGATAACGAGGTTGAGCTTGACCCCGTGCTCAACATAAGCTTCACCGAGGTTGCACTCACGGCGGATAACCCGGTGCACATCCTTGCAGTAAGAGAAGGTATTGTTGAAACCGTTGTTACCAAGGACGGCGGGGACTTTGTAGTTATCACCGAGGTCGGCTATATGGAGCTCGGCAACAAAATAGGCGTTGCAATGATTCCCGGTGAAATTGCTCCCGAAATTCTTTGGGGCGGTGCCGTTTCAAAGGAAGAAAGCTGGACAAAGACAAGCTGGGACTATGCTCCTCTTGCCGAAACTGCAGGTGTGGAAAGACTTATCTGCTTCGGCCTCAACAATGACCAGATAGGCTACATCCTTACAGATAACGACATCCGTTCAATGTTTACCGAAAACGAGGAAATCAATGCCGCCTCCGTAAAGGCCGGTTCAGTTATTACACAAGCCTTTGAAGGCCTTGTTGCAGCAGTAAAATAATCCGGAGGTAAGCAGAATGAATATGAGTCTTGCTTTAAAAATACGGCAGTATATCATCTATCCCCTGCTTGTGCTTACAATGCTTTTCACTCCCGATGCGGTAAGCACGGATACGGCAAAGCTTATGGGTACAGATACCTTTGTTATGGACAGTGCAATGATAATGGGCCAGGGTATTACAACTGACGGTGAGTATTATTACACAAGCGGTACGCTTACGGCTATCGGCTTTACGGCTATTGCAAAGTATACGGTTGACGGTATGGACTTTGCGGATGTCAACGTAAATCCTCTTCCTTCGGTGTGTACTCAAAGGGGTAACAACCATATCGGCGGCATCAGTTACTATAACGGTAAAATTTACGCCTCCGTTGAGGGCGGCGACGAGGTTACTGCCTGCATAGTTACCTTTGATACGGAAACTCTTGAAGCACTTGATGTATACGATTTGCCGGTTGAACAGTTCCCCGACGGTGTACCCTGGTGTGCAGTTGACGCAGACAGCGGTTACCTTTACGCTTCAATGTGGGACGAGACAAAAACAATTTACGTTTACGATGCAGATAATGAAATGGAATTTGTCAGGGCCATTACTCTTACGGGTCTCGGCAGCATCAGGCGTATTCAGGGCGGCGAGTTTTTTGACGGAACGCTCTACCTTTCAAAGGACAGCCACGACAAGGGCAAAATCCGCGACATTCTCAGCGTGGATGTAAGCACGGGCGAGGTTAAGCTTGTGGCTGAAAGGAACATCGGCTCAGAAAGCTTTGAGGCAGAGGGTATGACCTTTACAACGGGCGAAAACGGACCCGTGCTTCACGTTCTTGATTACAACAAAACAATCGGTATATTTGTGCATCATTACGAGGCAGATTTTGCATAATAATTCATTTCCGGCTTTTGGGTTTCTGAGAGCCGGAATTTATTTATTATAAAATGAAAATTACGTTATTTCGATAATAAAATTAAGAAGAATTAAAATATGTATCCGCATTTTGTGCATTTTCATAAATACACAGTATTTTAAATGTACATAAATAACAAAATTCAGGCGCTTGTGCAACTTCATGTTGCACATTTTGACGGTGGGTGGTATACTTATATTGGCGGAATTTGGAAATAATGTATATTTTTTCATAAAAAAGGAGTCTGTTATGAAAAGTAAACTATTAAAAAAATCATTTTCAATAATTCTTACTGTTGTTATGCTGTTGACAATGGTGCCCGCAACGGTTTTTGCTGCTGAAAGCGAATTGCCGATGATGATGCAGTTTACTGCTGCCTCATCGGCTGATTTCCATAAGTATTATAACAAGGTGTATACCGTTACTTTCCTTGATGAAATTGACGATACAGCTATGAACGGTGCACTTGAAAAATGGGATATATCTGCAAATTCCGGCAGCGGAGAGGTAATGGCGTGGATGTATATTAATACGCAAGCAACCGCTGCGGCAGGCGACAAGAGATATGATGTTTATATCGCAGGTGAAGGCGGTGTTGCTGCAAATCCGCAGTCAGGCTTTATCTTTTATTTGTTTTCAGAGCTTACAGAAGTCAACGGTTCCGAAAATTTCAAAACAGATACTGCCGTATCCTTCAAGTCAATGTTTGAGAACTGTTACAAGCTTACTAAAGCAAGCTTTAAGGGCTGGAACACTGAAAATGTAACAAGCCTTGAGAATATGTTCAGAAACTGTTCTGAACTGTCAGAGCTTGACCTTAGCAGCTTCAACACCTCAAAGGTAACCACCATGAGGTTTATGTTCTATCTTTGTAAGAAGCTTAAGAATATATATGTCGGTGACGGTTGGACAACAGAGTCAATCACAAATCTTTTCGACGGTGTATTTAACTGCTGCTATGCAATTATCGGCGGTACAGATGATGATAAGCTGAATCAGGAAATTTATGAATCTAACCCTAACCCCCCGATAAGTAATCACTATGCGGTGCTTAAAGAGGACGGAGGTTATTTTGATTACAAGGCACCTGAAGCTCCTGCCGAATATACCGTCTCATATGAATTCGTTGGCGATGTGCTTCCCGACGGCGTAACAGCTCCTGACTCCTATACATATAATGAAGGCTCAAAAATATCAGTTGCAGCTTCTCCTTCAGCTGAGGGCTATGTTTTCTCAGGTTGGACAACTGCTGATGCAATTGTAGAAAACGGTGAATTTACCGTAAATAATGATGTACACTTTGTTGGCTCATGGAGCAAGCTTTATACCGTTACATATGTGTATAAAGACGGATATGAGGTTCCTGAAGGTGCGCCAGAGCTTCCTGCTGTTGCAGTTTATGAGGCAGGTGATTGGGTAGACACTTACGGAGTTCCCTATGTTGACCGCTATCTTTTCATGGGCTGGACAACTGATGACGCTGATGTTGCAGGCGATATGTTTATAATGCCTGAAAATGATGTAGTGTTCTACGGATATTTCAAAATTCCTGTTGAAAGCGTTGAATTCACGAATGACGGTGACATTGTTCTGAATAAGGATGAGGAAGAAAAGCTTTATGTATATATAAAGCCTGAAGATGCAACTATCAAGGATGTTGTTTATACGTCAAGTGATGAGAGTGTTGTAACCGTTGATAAATACGGTAAAATAACTGCAAAGGGTGAAGGCACGGCGACTGTAACTGTTTCTTCATCTGACGACCCTACCAAGAGTGATACAGTTACTGTAAATGTAAAAATACCCGTAACAGAGCTTATCGTTGACCCTGCAGATGTAACTCTCAGAAATGGCGAGGAAAAGACTCTTGATGTTTATGTGAACGGCGATGCAACCAATAAGGAAGTAACCTTTGAGTCAAATGATGAAAACGTTGCAAGGGTTGATGAAAACGGTAAAATAACCGCAACAGGCGACGGTGAAACAACTGTTGTTGTAACATCAAAGGATGACCCCTCAAAGAAGGTTACCGTTAAGGTAACAGTAAAAACTCCTGTAACAGAGCTTACTGTCGGTGAGGACTTTACTCTTGAAGTTGAGGAATCAAAGAATGTTGAAGCAAAAGTAAATGACGATGCAACCAACAAGGAGCTTCTCTACGAGTCAAGCAATCCGTCTGTTGCAAAGGTTGACTCCAACGGTGATGTTATTGCTGTTGGTGAGGGTACAGCCGTTATTACAGTTAAATCAAAGGATAACCCTGAGCTTGTTGAAACAGTCACCGTAACGGTAGTTAAAACTTATAAAGTTACATACGCTTTCATCGGCGATGTGATTCCCGAGGGTGTTGTTGCTCCCGTAGAAAAGACATACAATAACGGAACAGACGTTTCTGTTGAAGCAGCGGCATTTGCCGAAGGTTACACCTTCTCAGGCTGGACAACAGACGATGCAACTGTAGAAGACGGAAAATTCATAATCCGTAACGATGTACACTTTGTCGGTTCATTCAGTAAGGATGTAAAGGACATCGTTGTTGATAAGAACGATATTACTCTTGAAATCGGCGACGAAGATAAAATTACTGCAACCGTAACACCCGACGATGCAACAGACAAAGAGGTAATCTATAAGTCAAGCGACGAGACAATCGTAAAGGTTGACAAGGACGGTAACATTGAAGCTGTAGGCGAAGGTACTGCAACAATCACAGTTACCTCAAAGGAAAACAGTGAAATCAAAGAAGAAATAACTGTAACAGTAGTAAAAACCTACAAGGTAACATACGCATTTATCGGTGATGTGATTCCCGAGGGTATAGTTGCTCCCGTAGAAAAGACATACAATAACGGTACAGACGTTTCTGTTGAAGCAGCGGCATTTGCCGAAGGTTACACCTTCTCAGGCTGGACAACAGACGATGCAACTGTAGAAGACGGAAAATTCATAATCCGTAACGACGTACACTTTGTCGGCTCCTTCAGCAAGGATGTAAAGGATATTGTTGTTGATAAGAACGATATTACTCTTGAAATCGGCGACGAAGATAAAATTACTGCAACCGTAACTCCCGACGATGCAACGGATAAGGGCGTTACCTTTGAGTCAAGCGACGAGACCGTTGTAAAAGTTGACGAAAACGGCAACATTGAAGCAGTGGGCGAGGGCACGGCAACAATCACCGTAACCTCAGAATACGACGAAAGCATAAAGGAAACGGTGACGGTTACCGTTAAAAAGCCCGATGTTCCCGTAAAGGATATTGTTGTTGAAGAAGATGCATTTGAGCTCGAAATCGGCGGCAAGGATAAAATCAATGTAACCGTAACTCCCGACGATGCAACGGATAAGGGCGTTACCTTTGAGTCAAGCGATGAGACCGTTGTAAGAGTTGACGAAAACGGCAACATTGAAGCAGTGGGCGAGGGCACGGCAACAATCACCGTAACCTCAGAATATGACGAAAGCATAAAGGAAACAGTAACGGTTACCGTTAAAAAGCCACAGGAGCCCGACACTCCCGATACTCCCGAAGAGCCCGAATATGTGATTACCGTTCCCGAAATGTTGAGCCTTTATACCGGCGAGACGAAGAATCTCGGCGTTACAATCACTCCCGATGACGGAACCGTAAAGCCCGTATACAAAATTGAAAACACGGATATTGCTACCGTTGACGCTGACGGTAACGTTAAGGCACTTAAGGTTGGCGTAACAACCTTAAGCGTGGATTTCGGCGGCGGTGATATCAGGGTTATCCCCGTAAGAGTAACGGCGGCACCCGTTGTCACACCGGAAAAAACACACTACGTATGCTTCGGTAAAACTGACGGTATCGGCTGGTACGAGGTTTCCGTAAACGGCGGCGACTTCTTCCCCCAGGGCCCCAACTCCACTCTTGAGGTTCCCGACGGCGCAGTTCTTGTTGTGCGAGTTCAGGATATGTGGATTGACGATGAGTTTGATTTTTATGTAAACGGCTCAAAGGTTCCCCTTGACCCGGCAAACACAATAACCGTTGTAGTTGACGGCTATATGCTTATCGGTGCTCTTTCAATGGATGTTGAGGTGCCCGACGTTGAAGAATCGCTTTCACTTCTTGATAAAATCAAAAACTTCTTTGTTGATGTAATCAACTGGTTCAGAAATCTGTTCAAGAGATAAAGGCTTATACGCAATAAAAAAGCTTTAAAAATTAAAAAAACAGATGTATTTTCGGGTGAACTTATCCCGAAAATACATCTGTTTTGCTTTTGGACTGCGCTTAAATATGCGTTCTTACCATCTGTTTTCAACATATTCGCAGAAGGCGAACAGGTCCTTTATTTCAAGCCTTGTGCCGTCGTCAAGGGTGACGTCGCCGTTCCAGTAGCCGTAAACCTGGTTGCAGTCCATTTTGGCTACGCCTATATTTACAAGGCTGGGATTGTTGCGAAGGGGAGTCATTGTAAGGTTGAAGCGGCCGTCCTCCGAAACGATTTTCCACTCCTCCATAAATCTGCCCTTGGGAAATTTCTCTGTGTCAACGGCACCGATTTTGTGTACCCTTCCGTCATAGAAAAGGCAGGTTTCCGTAGCGTGGCTTTCGTCGCCGATTGCCCAGGTGATTTCAAAGCCGAAAATGTGCTTTTTGCCCTCATCATCCGTAAGATAGGTTGCACCGCTGCCCCAATACCACACAAGCTCACGGGGCGTGTTGACCTTGCCCCAGTCAAGTGTGCAGAAGGCGGTATCCTTTGAAAACTCATAAGTGAAATCACCGAAGCGGAAGGTACCCGAGGTGGGCATACAGTTCTGCTTTGTGGTCATAAAATATTTTGTGTTGTCGCCCTCAAAGGGGAGAACGGTTGTAATATTTTCAAGGCCCTCGGGAATATCCATATGAAGGTCACATTCAAGTTTTTTTCCCTTGTGTACCATTCTGAATTTTACGGTGCGCTCCCTTTCTCTTGTGTTAAAGTCAAACTCGGTTTTGCCCTGCCTGCCCTTAAAGCGGCCGGGCACATCAACCTTATCAAGCGGCAGGTGCTTTTTTCCGCCTGCAAAAATCGTCATACCGTCTGCGGTTACCTCACCTGTGTGAAGGTCAATAAGGCGAAGCCCCATAAAGCCGCCTATGCCTACATTTGCAAAGGAGACAAGCAGCTGCTTTCTGCCGTCGGTAACGGTGTAGTAGTCCCATTCCTTACAGCTTATAAAACGCTCTTTTTTTACAAGGCTTCTGTCGTAGGTGAAAACATTGTGCCTTGCCCAGCCCCTTGCATTAAGAGTGCCGTCGGGGTTTAAAAGAGGGGTCTCCTCGGTATATTCCCGTTGCTTTGATTTTTCCTTCCATTCGCTAAACGGCACATAGGTTCTTTTAAGCTCTGTACTCATTTTGCTTCCTCCGTATATTTTCTGTAATTTTCATAAAGCACCGTGGAGCTTTTGTGGCCTGCAAAGGCCTCTGAGGCCGCAGGATTCATAAGTCCGGGGTACTGGTAGCACAAAATTTTATCGCAGTAGGGTGCAACGTTTTCTATCTGCCTTTTCACACGGCTGAAATCTGCGGGCAGCAGTGCACTGTTGTAAACTGCACCCTCAAAGGTGAAAAGCTCAATATCCGCCCATAATTCTGCTCTGCCGGCCTTGTCGTGAGCCTTGCGCAGCCTTTCAAAAATCTTTTCCGTTCTTCCCACGGGGGTCTTTTTCACACCCACCTCATCCTGGTAGGCGATAAAGTCCACATCAAGCTCCATAAGATTTCTGACATAAGCCTTATTGGTCAGCGCAAGGTTTGTGCCGAAGGGGGCGATGAGAGTCTTTTTGTCGGCAGTCAGCTCTTTGCAAAAGGCACTGCAGCGGTTTACATACCTTACAAAATCCTTTGAAAAGTGAAGAATAATGCAGGTTTCGTCGGGGAAATACCAGCCGTAAAAGCTTTTGTGGTGAGAGTAAAGAGCCGTAAGCTCCTCCATTGCCTTAAAGGAACGGGCAATAACCCTTTCATCCTTTATGTTGTTGCCCGCCTTTCTCCAGTCGCCGTAAAAGCCGTTGCCTAAAAACACCTTTATTCCGTATTCGTCTGCGGCACTTAAAAGGGCCTCTATCGGGTCGGGGCAGGGAATATCCGCAAAGGAATAAACCGATGATTTGAAATAGCATTTATCGTAAAGGGCTGTTGCCATAAGCACAATGTATTCCATACCGATATCGGCAATTTCCTTCACCTTTTTTTGCCAGTCCTCTGCCGTAAAGCGGTTCAAAGCATCATTCCAGTATTTGCCCTCGGCGGTGTTGTGGTGTAAAAATTCAAAAAAGGTACCGTCAATTTTTCCTTGCATAAAATCAACTCCTTTATATTTCTTTTATATAATATCATACAAGTGAGCAATAAACAAGTTTTTTCTATTTACATTTTAACGTCTGTGGTTTATAATGATTTCATATTTGAGAACGGAGAAGGCATTATGTCAGCATATTTATTTGCACATTTTACAAACGACGGAAAAGAGGATAAGGAGCATATATGGTTTTCGGTGAGCCGTGACGGCCTGCATTTCAGTGACCTTGGCGGTGAAGAGTCCTTTATCAGTTCAAATGTCGGTACAACGGGTATACGTGACCCTTTTGTTGTATACGATGAAAAAAAGAAAAAGTATTTTATGATAGGCACAGACCTTTGCACAACAAAGGGCAGTAACTGGTACAATTTTTCTCACAAGGGCAGCCGCAGTCTGCTTGTGTGGGAAAGTGAGGACCTTGTAAGCTGGACAAAGGAAAGGCTTGTTGAGGTTGGTATTGAGGGTGCGGGCTGTGTATGGGCCCCGGAGGCTGTTTTCTGCAAGGAGGAAAACAAGTGGTTTGTTTTCTTTGCTTCAAATGTAAGAGAAAAGGGACATTTCAAGCATAAGCAGAGGATTTACGGCACCTTTACCGAGGACTTTGTCACCTTTACCCCGACCTTTAAATATATTGATGCCAAGACGGATATTATCGACACAAACATTGTTTGGGACAATGGCTGGTACTACCGTTTTTCAAAGGATGAAACACACAAAAAAATCATTGCGGAAAGATGCCGCAGGCTTATCCCCGACGGTGAAAATCAGTATGAAAAAATTGAAAGCAAGCTTTTAGCCGGCTTCTTCGGCCTTGAGGGCCCCGAGGCGTATTACCTTGAGGATATAAAAAAATGGTGCCTTATTGCTGATCAGTATCATACAGGCAAGGGCTATATACCTTTTTTGTGCGATGATTTATCAACGGGTGATTTCTATCTTCCTGATGATGGGAGCTACGATATGGGTAAACGGAAAAAGCGCCACGGCGGTGTAATAAAAATTACTGATGAAGAGTACGAAAGGCTGGTAAAAGCCTTTGAACAGATGTAAAATAATAACAGAGGGATGTTCGAAATGAGCATCCCCCTGTTGTTTGCAGGTGAATTTTATTTACAGTAAACCTTCAGTGCATTTCTGATAAATTCTGCAGTGCCCTTGCCGTTTTGGTCAATATTTTGCTTAAAGCGCTCGTCAAGCACATACATTTCACCGAGGCCTGCAAGAATTTCCTTTGTGCAGGTATAAAAATTATCGGTGATAAACTGCTGAAGCTTTTTGCAAAGGTTCTGCGCAGCTTCGCTTTCGGGGGGAAAGCCGTTTTTCATGCAGTCGGAAAATTCTGTCATAATGAAATTCATACCGTCAAGAGCGCCTTGCTTTTCTGCACCTGACATTTTTGCGGCTTTTTCTTCGCTTTCTTTATAGGCTTCGGTGTTTCCCCAGCGAGCCTTTACTTCGTCGGCATACTGAGCTTTTGCTTTGTCAAATTCGGAATTGTCAAATTTTTTCATAAGTGTTGTTCCTTTCTCTGCGCTTTCAAGGGCAGATATAAGCCTTTCAAGTCTCTCTTTTTTTATCGTGAGGAGCTTTTTCTGCTTTCTGAAAGCCTCTTTTTTGTCATAGTTGGGTGAAGAAAGTATGTTTGCGATTTCCTTAAGAGGAAAGTCAAGCTCTTTGAGAAAAAGAATTTCCAGCATCCTTTCGGTAGCTTTGTCAGAGTAATACCGGTATCCGTTTTCACTGTCAACAAAGTCAGGCTTAAGAAGACCTATTTCATCGTAGTAATGAAGTGTGCGCACGCTTACACCCGTAAAACAGGAAAATTCTTTGACGGACATTTTCATTTTTCTCACCTCGCAACTGATTTTAAACTATAACGCAGCGTCAGAGTCAAGGCTTTTATAAATTAATTTCTGCTTCGTAAACGCCGATGCTTTCTCTTCCCGTAAGGTTGTTTGAAACATTTCTTGCATTGAAATAAAGGCGAAGCTTACCCTCGTAATATGTAAGACAGCATGCATAAACATACTGAGCCATCCAGCTGTTATTTCCGCATTTCTGCGGTGTAAGGAAGGGGCGGACAAGGTCAAAATGAATTCCGTCATCGGATTTTAAAAGCATAATTGCTGAATGGCTTTTACCCTTTTCTTCAAAAATGCCGTTCTGCAGGCCAATATAGCAATCCTTTAATTTGTAAACCTTGAGACAGCCTGAGCAGAGGTTGAGCCAGGGGATGCTTTTATCGGGGCTTATAATCGGTGCTTTTCTTGCGGTGTAGTTTTTGCTTGTTTCCTTGCTTTCGGCAAAGGAAATGTGTCTGGGCTCACAGAAGCCGCAGTCCTTTATAAAGGTCTGACCGCAGGAATAGTAAAGCCTGTTTGTTCCGTCAACATTCAAAAGGAAAGGGTTTGAAAGTGCCGTGCCGTGCTCGTCCTTTTCATATTCACGTGTGTTACCGAGAACAAGATACGGTTCACTCCAGGAAATAAGGTCAGTGCTTTCAGTACAGTAAATTTCACTTTTCCATTTAAAGCCGATAAGTGTAAGGGCATTGAGAACGGGAGGCCTCGTTCTTTCATAAAAAAGATAGTATCTGCCGTCAACGTAATTTATGTTCGGTCTCATTGCGCGCTTTGCAATTTTCTGCTTTTTTTCAAAGCTTATGCCGTCAGTGCTTTCGTAGTGATAAACACCGAAAAAGGTGTGACAGAAAAGGTGCCATTTTTTATCGTGGCTCATGTCGGGAGTAAGCACACTCGGGTCAGCAATGACAAAGCTTGAAAGCGGATTGCGGATAATCGGGTTGTTTTCATAAAGAGAAAAGGTCGTATTGTTGAACTGTTCAAAGGTAATATTCTGCATAACTGTACCGCCTTTATATTTTCTGTACTGATTTTAACATGTATAAAATAAATTTACAATCATATTTTATAAGGTTGTTTCTTTTTTTTATTATTTATGTTAAAATAAATCAAAGTCAGGAAGGGTGGTGGACTGTATAGTAAAAAAATCATATATACCTGTTTTTATTGTGACGGCTCTGATTAATTTTGTGCTTTTTTTCGTTAAGCTGTATGTAGGTCTCGGCGCAAACAGCATAAGTATTTATTCTGACGGCATAAACAACCTTTTTGATTCACTTTCCTGTGTTGCCGCAATAGTGTGTTTTTCTCTGCTTTTGAAAAGTCGCGATTGTTTTTCGGGCGCACTTGCAAAAAGAACTGAGCTTTTGTTTTCGCTTGCTCTTTCCTGCGTTATTCTTGCTGTCGGCGCAGCATTTCTCTATAACAGCGCAGAAAGACTTATGTATCCTACGCCCGTATGGTTTGCCGTAAATTATTTTTGTATACTTTTATTTACTGCGTCAGTTAAGCTTGCCTTGTTTTTCTTTTTGAACAGCAGGGCAAGGCGTCTTGGGTCTGAGACGGTAAGACTTATGTCTGTTGACAGCCTGACGGATTTTTTTGTTACGGCGGTTACCGTATTGACTCTTCTTCTTTCAAAAAACGGAAGCTATAGCTTTGATGCCTTGGGCGGTATAGCTATAAGCATATTTATAATTATAACGGCAGTTAAAAGTATTAAGAAAAATGCGTTGTTGCTTATCGGCCTGCCGGAAACGGAAAAAAGAGAAGCAACACAGCGGCTGTTGGGTGCTGTTATAGATGGTAACAGCTATGAAGCTGAATTCTCTTTGGCAGCAGAAGAATGTGTTTTTGTTAAAACAGAAAAGAAATTCTGTGCTTCGGAGCTTGAAGAACTGAAGAAAAACATTTATAATGAAACAGGATTAAAACTATATGTTTTAAAAAAGGAGGAATAAAAATGAATACAGAAACAAAAGAAGTAAGAATAGTAAAAAAAGGCAAAGGAAAAACCGTACTTAAGGTGAGCGGTATTATTTTTGGTGTTATTGTCCTTATTACTGCTGTGGTTGCGTTGACCAACTTTATAACCACCAATGCAAACATCAAAAAAGCAGAGTCTTATGAAAAGGTGGTTTATGAAAATCAGCTTGTTCCCGAACAGGATGAAAACGGCTATTGGACATTTACTACCGATAAGGAGCTCAAGGTAATGCAACTTACCGACGTACATATCGGCGGCGGCTTCCTTTCTTCAAAAAAGGATTCAATGGCAATGAACGCTGTTGCGGCTATGGTAACTGCGGAAAAGCCTGACCTTGTTATTGTAACAGGAGATGTTTCTTATCCTGTGCCCTTCCAGGCAGGTACCTTCAACAATCTTTCCTCTGCAAGGATTTTCGGTGCTTTGATGGATAGTCTGGGGGTTTATTGGACTCTCGGATACGGTAATCACGATACAGAGGCATACAGCTATTATGGCAGAGAAGCTCTTTCAGAGCTTTACGGCGAAAATTACGATTACTGCATTTTTGAAAAGGGACCTGACGAGGTTGACGGTTATGGTAACCAGATAATTAAGGTTACGGATTCAAAGGGTATAATCACGCAGGCTCTTTATGTGCTTGACAGTCATTCTTATGTTGACGGTGATATTCTCGGCATTATGTGGAAGTACGATAATATTCACGAAAATCAGGTGCAGTGGTACAAGGATACAATAAAAGCTCTCAACGATGAAAACAACGAGACTTATAAAAAGCTCGGCAAAAAGATGAAGTCAGATATAAAATCAGCCGCCTTCTTCCATATTCCTCTTACTGAACAGAAGGATGCGTGGTATGAATATGCTGAAAATAACTTTGCCGATACTGAGGATGTAAAGTTTTATTACGGTGTAGCAGGTGAAAGCAGTAAGGTTGTTTATTGCGGTATAGGTGAGGATGATATGTTTGAAGCAATGCTTGAAACAGGCTCGACCAAGGCTGTTTTCTGCGGTCACGACCATTACAACAATTTTTCTGTTGAATATAAGGGAATAAGACTTACATACGGCATGAGTGTTGACTATCTTGCTTATCCCGGTATTTATCAAAAGGGCTCACAGCGCGGATGTACTCTTATAAGCTTCAGCCCCGACGGAAGCTTTGATTGTACGGCTCAGAGCTATTATCAGGATAAATACACCGGTATTTACGAAAAAGAGGATGTAACAATGCAGGAAATCAGCAACATTCCTTTTGAAGAAATCAAATCAGAATAATATATAACAGAGGTGTGAATTATGAAAAAAGGCAAAAAAATACTTATAGCTGTTGCAGCTGTTGCGGCTGTTGCCGTTGCCGCAGGCATCGGCTTCGGCATTTACTCGGCTTCAACAACCATTGATTTCGGTGAAATTGTAATTGACGGTATTCCCGAAAAGAGTGAACAGGCAACACGTGTAATGTCCTTTAACGTTCGCTGTGCAGACGACCCCGAGGGCAGCATCAACAACCGCTCTCAGCTTGTTACTGCAGTTATTGACCAATATGCTCCCGATTCCTTCGGTGTGCAGGAGACAACGGCAAAATGGATGCGGATTCTTAAAAGTGAGCTTGGTGACAGATACGGCTGTGTCGGCAAGGCGAGAGACTACTTCGGTCCCTTCAGTGAGTACAGTGCCGTTTTCTACCTTAAGGATAAGTACAATCTTATTGATGAGGGCACAATCTGGCTTTCCGAAACTCCCGAAAAGAAAAGCAAGAGCTTTGACAGTGCCTGCTACAGAATTGCCACCTGGGCTGTGCTTGAGGATAAGGAAACGGGCGTAAGATATACCCATATGAACACCCACCTTGACCACGTGCTTGAATCAACAAGGGACGGCCAGGCAGGTGTGCTTCTCACAAAGCTTGAGGAGCTTCAGGCAGAGGGCAATGTAATTGTTACGGGCGACTTCAACGCTTATCCGGATGAAGACGTTTACAAGAGAATGGTTAAGGTTACGGACGATGTAGCCTCCACCGCAAAGAATGCCGACAGCGGTATAACCTACCACAACTACGGCAAAATCAAGGATGAGGGTCAGGGCGCAATTGACTTTATCTTCACCTCAAAGGGAGTAAAAGCAGAAACATATAAAGTTATCCGCAACACTGTCAAGGATATGTATCCTTCGGACCACTATCCCATTGTTGCTGATGTGATTGTGTGATAAGAAATTCGCAATTCAGGGGCGGCAATATGCCGCCTCTTTGCTGTTTGTTACCTTGCCGTGCCCGATATTTATTGACATAATTTGTCCGAAACATTATAATTAATCTGTCAGAAAAACATTTTTTTCGGTAGTTATAAAGTGAAAGGATGTGAAAATATGGATGACAGTCAGATTATCTCTATGCTCTTTGACCGTAATGATAAGGCACTCGGTATAATCAACGAAAAATACGGTAACCTGCTTTACCGTCTTGCGGAAAATATTCTTCACTGCCGTGAGGATTCAACCGAATGTGTCAACGATACATACCTTGCCGTGTGGAACAACATTCCGCCCCACACGCCCAACCCATTTGTTGCCTTTATCTGTAAAATCACCCGTAACCTTTCACTCAAAAAGCTACGTGAAAAAACGGCGCAAAAGCGTAACGCCCAAACACTGCCAATTCATGAGCTTGAATTTACTCTTGCCGACTGCTCCTTTGAACAAAGCCTTGATGCCCGTGAGCTTGCAAGGAAGCTTGACCGTTTTCTTGACACTCTCGACAGGGAAAGCCGTGTAGTTTTTATGAAACGGTACTGGTTTTGTGATGAAATTGCGGAAATTGCAAGGGCCGTAAATTCAAGTGAAAGCAATGTTTATCAGAAGCTTTCAAGAACAAGAAAAAAGCTTCGCACTTTCCTTGAAAAGGAAGGAGTGATTATATGAAGGATTTGCTGAATACTGCTCTTTGCTTGCTTGATGACAGACATATTGAGGAAGCCGTAACCTTTACACCACAGACTAAAACAGTCCGTTTCAAAAAAATTCTGCCAATTGCCGTTTGCCTTGTGCTTGTTGTTGCAAGTGCCTTTGCGGTAAAGGAATATATCTCGCCTTATTTAATGCCTGCTCAAACAACAGCTTTTTCCGACCCTTATTCGACTACAAATGGCGGTGAAGTTCCTCCTGAAAATCACAGCACCACTGTTGCAGGTGTTACCGATGAAAGCACAATGGTGGCAAATGCACCCGAAATAACTCCAACAACATTTCCTACCACAACCTCTGCCGGAACAGACCAACCTGATATACAGCTTTATTGCACAACCCCTATGAAAGACTATACAGGCTGGGAAAATCATGCGTTTATTTCCCATTATCACCAGATAATTATTGACGGTGCTTCGTATCTTGCCGAAGAACCACTGAGCAAATCGCAAGAACCGCTTTCAGAAGATAATCTTGGCAATCTCCTTTACGAGTTTACCTGGAGCGATTACCGTTTTAAAGTTGACGGCAGCGGCGATTTTACTGTGCAGATTTATGAAATTAAAAACCGTTCAAAGGAAGATGCCATTGCCGTAGGAAGAAAAGACGGAGTTATGAAAGGCTATTACGCCTATTACAGAACAAACGGTCCTGTGCAGTTTTTACCGGACAATGTTTTGACAGATTGCCACACTCTTTCGGATGTTATTAACTTTGCAGACATTACGGCGGATTATAATCCCGATAACTTCTGCACATCATTCTGGGTATATTACAAGCAGGACGGAAAAGAAGACACTGTTTATTCAATCTCCATTCAAACAATGGAACAGCTTGCTTTGTTTATTATAGAAAACCGAGATATAAAAGCTGAATATCGAACAAGCAATACAGGCGAAAAACTGACTTTCAATGCATATTTAAAGAGACAAAACTGTGAAATTTACCTTTGTAATGACGGATATCTTTATTTAAGCAGTGCCGGAGATACAAGGGCTTTTAACATAGGCGTTGAAAGCTACGAAAGATTTTTTAACGCATTTAAGCTAGGCACTGTTGTTTGGACACCTGAAAATCCCGTTACCTGCGGATAAGACTGAAGTCGATTTTTCTGTCGCTCGGCGCGTGGTGTTACCTTTCTTGAAAGAAAGGTAACACCAAAGAACTTTACGTTGTCTGCCGTAAAATCAAAAAAATTTCTTGACAAACTCGCTTCAAAGTGTTAAACTATTTCCAATTTAATATTAAACCGTTGAGACGGGGATAAAAACGGCTATGCCTTCAAAGAGAGTCCGGGATGCTGAAATCCGGGTAAGAAACAGACCGTTAAATGGGCCGTTGAGGGTGCAGGGGAAATGCCTTTTTGGCAGAGTATAATGCAACGTGCGGGCATACGTCAGTTGCCGGGAATATGTCGGTATTCCGCAAAGTGCACGGCTTTGCCGTGAATCAGGGTGGCACCACGGATTTTAATTCGTCCCTGACAGAAGTGTTTTCTGTCAGGGAATTTTATTTTGAGGTGAACGGATTATGGTACTTCTTACAGAGCGATGGCAAATAATATGACAGCTGATATTTTTATATAACAAACGGAGGAATTAACAATGGAATTCAACGGCGTAAATTTTGATACTTATTTTAATAACTATCCCGATAAGGACGGCTACTTCGGCAAATACGGCGGAGTATACGTTGACGATAAGCTTAAGGCGGCTATGGCTGAAATTACCGAGGCCTACTACTCAATCTGCCAGTCACGCAAGTTTATTGCAGAGCTTCGCAGAATCAGAAAGGAGTTCCAGGGCCGCCCCACTCCCGTAACTCACCTTGAAAGGCTTTCAGATGCTCTCGGCGGCAAGGTTCAGCTTTATGCAAAGCGCGAGGACCTTAACCATTCGGGCGCCCATAAGCTCAATCATTGTATGGGTGAGGCACTTCTTGCAAAGTATATGGGCAAGAAAAAGGTTATTGCCGAAACAGGTGCAGGTCAGCACGGCGTTGCCCTTGCAACAGCCGCCGCTTACTTCGGCCTTGAATGTGATATCTATATGGGCTCTGTTGATATTAAAAAGCAGGCTCCCAATGTTGCAAGAATGAAAATTCTCGGCGCAAATGTTGTTGAGGTCACTCACGGCCTCAAAACTCTCAAGGAGGCTGTTGATGCCGCCTTTGATGCCTACAGTAAGGAATATAACGATGCTATTTACTGCATCGGCTCAGTTCTCGGCCCTCATCCCTTCCCCATGATGGTGCGCGATTTCCAGAGCGTTATCGGCATTGAGGCAAGAGAGCAGTTTATTGAAATGACGGGCCATCTTCCCAGTGCGGTTGTTGCCTGTGTGGGCGGCGGCTCAAATGCGGCAGGCCTTTTCTCGGGCTTTCTCAATGACCCCGTTGATATTTACGGCATTGAGCCCCTCGGCAGAGGCGAAAAGCTTGGCGACCACGCCGCCTCGCTCAAATTCGGCACAGAGGGCATTATGCACGGCTTTAACAGCATTATGCTTAAGGACGAAAACGGCGAACCCGCTCCCGTTTACTCCGTTGCAAGCGGCCTTGACTATCCATCCTCGGGTCCCGAGCACGCCTTCCTTCATGAGCTTGGCAGAGTAAAGTACGACGTTATCGACGACGAGGAAACAATTGATGCCTTCTTCAGGCTTTCCCGTCTTGAGGGTATTATTCCCGCAATCGAGAGCTCCCACGCCGTTGCCTACGGTATGAAGCTTGCAAAAACAATGGAGCACGGCTCGGTGCTTATCAACCTTTCCGGCCGCGGCGACAAGGACATGGACTATGTGCTTGAGAATTTTGGTATAAGATAAGAAAAAACAATAAAAGTTCTTTGGGTTACCTTTCTTTCAAGAAAGGTAACGCCCGACCGGCGAGGTCATAATAAAAATGCAACACCGTTAAGGTCTTTGATAGTACCTTAACGGTGTTTTTGCTTTTATATATTATTTTATCGCTCGCCGCGTGGCATTACTTTTTTTGTAAAAAAAAGTAATCAAAAAAACTTTAATTATTCAAGCTTTTCAGCTCTTCTTCCATTCCCTCAAAAAATCTTTCAACCATCGCCTTGTCCTCATCCGTGCCCTGAATGGTCATTGTAAGCGTCAGCCTTCCGTCAACGGTAAGCGCATTTACCGCGGCGCAGGGCTTTACCTTTGCACCGCCTGCAACAAAGGCATCAGTCGGCTCATTGCCGTCAAGGGAAAAGAGCCTTTTGTCAACCTTGCCCACATTGCTCAGCGCAAGGTTTGCGTTTGCGTAAAAGAGCCTTACCGTTGGCTCTGCCTGAAGGTATGTCATAGCACTGTAAGCAAAATTTAAAAGCGGCAAGCCGTGAAGACCCAGAAACGGGTCTTTTTTGTTTTCTCTGTTACATTCGGCAACGGCTTTCACCGTGTCAGCCATTGCTTCTCCCATTCCGTTCACCGTGCAGGGCATAAAGGTGGTGTGGTTTGTGTAGCCGATGCGGTCGGGATTTTTCATATGCCGCCTTAAATCCACGGCACAGGAAACACACATTTTTTCATCCTTGTCACAGCCGATAAGCTTGCAGGCGCTTCTTATATAAGCGGCAACAAGCACATCGTTCGCCGTGGCACCGAGGCTCTTGCCCCTTGCGGCGGCTGAGGTAAAGGTGTCGGCATCAATCCTTTTTAAAATGAGGATGTTTTTGTCAGCCCTGCCTTTTTTCGTAAAGGGCAGTGTCTTTTTTTCGTGGGCTGATTTGCCGAGAAGCTGCGACTTTGCCCTTTTCTTTTTATCCCTGTCAAAATCGGCATAAACCTCAGTATAGGCTCTTGACCCCGTGAGAAAATTATTCCTGCAGCTGCCGTCTTTGATAATTTCACCGTAGGCTCTGAAAAGGTCTCTTGCAAGCTGCTTAAAGCCGCCGCCGTCAATGAGCATATGATTCCACCTGAAGCAGACAGCGCATTTTCCGTTCTTATGAAAAACGGCAATTTTCATCTGAGTGGTTTCTTTTATATCAATTCCCTTTATGAGAAAACTGTAGGCGGCCTTTTCAATATCCTCAGCCTTTTCAAAGGTAAGCGAATCCTCTATTCTGTAATCGCTTACAAGCCAGTAGGGGTTTATAGGATTATTCACAAAGCGTGAATGAAAAACGGGTGAAGCCTCGTAAAGTGCCGCAAGAGCTTTTTTTAAGGCGGCTTCATCGGGAACGAAATCATAGTAAAGGCAAAAGCGTGCAATTCTGTCCATATAACAGCGGCACATAAAATTCACCTTGTCGTACATTTCGGCTTTAAGTTTTGTTTTCATAATTTCACCTCGTCTGAGAGGGCCGTGGGCCGTATAATGCAGGCCTTACGCCTTGAAAATACAGTGCTCAAAGAAGAAATTTTTTCTTTCCTCTGAGTTTATAACCTTGATAGGCTTAATCTGATTAAGGTTGGCGCCGTTTTTTCTCAGCATTTCGCGGTATTCGTCATAGGTGCCGTGCTTAAGGAATTTTACCTCACAGTGGCCGAGGGCGCCGCTTTTGATAAGCGGGCCGACGGAAACATTACCGGCACAAAGGCTCTTTTCAAATTCCTCGCCGTAAAGGGCCTCGTCCTGCTTTGTGTGCTCATTTGTGCCCTCAACAAGAAGCACGTAATGGCCGGGAGAGGTTGTTCTGTCGGGATAAATGCTGTAGCCGACAAACATTTCATTCATTTTTTCGCTGAAATTGCCCACAATTTCGTCAAATGCAAGCTGGTTGATTTTTTCGCCGCTTATGTTTGCAATCTGATTGAGTCGGTAGCAGAAGGTGACCTTGGGCATCTCCTTGAAAAAGCCCGTAACCTTCACAACGTCCTCAATTCTGTAGCGGTAAAAGCCGCTGAGGTTTGTGAGAATAAGCTCGTATTCCTTGCCGACCTCAACCTCACCTGCAGTGAGAGGCCTTGTGCCCTCGGGTGCATCAAGGGGCAGGAATTCGTAAAAGCCGTTCTGCGGAAGCATAACGTACTCATAGGAGTTTACCTCAACGGGCACCGCCATAAGTGCCTCCGTTGCCGCGTAGCCGCAGTAGTGCACGGGCATATCCTCGCCTATGTAGCGTCTGAGCCTTTGCTGATAGTGGGAGAGTGCACCCGTGCCCATACCGTACATCCAGCCGCATTTGGGCCATATTCTCGGTATAATCGGTGACTCGTCAAAGCCCTTTTCAAATTCCCTGCGCAGAAAATCTGCTCTTTTTTTACGGGGCCTGAGTCTCTTTTCAAGCCTTGCTCTTATATCGGCAGGGATTCGTACGTTTTCGTTTATTGTGCCCTTTTCAATGTCGTCACAGAGCATCTGCCAGTTTTCCTCAAGGTAAAAGAACATTGACTCAAGGGTGGTGATAAATATTGTGCCCAGATAGCTGATGTCACTGTCCTGCAGGGCAAAGCGGAGCTTTACATAGTGCATATCCATATCAACGTCGGGGTCGGGGAACATAACCTCCTTGGGTGAAGAGGTGTAGAATTTTACAATCGGCTTCATATTGAGGAAGGGAATTGAGGAAAGACAGCTTACCGTTCTGCCGCCGGGGAGTCTTCTGTAGTTCACCTCTGCGGTGAGAAGTCCGCGCTGAGGAGGCAGGGGTTTGTGCTTTTCTTTAAAGAAATACTTTACCGCACAGCCAATGGGCGCACTGAAGGAAAAGCACATAATTGTCCACTCCGAAAAGCCGGAAAGGGGAACAAGCTTGCTTCTGCCCGTACTGCCCGAGGATTCGGTGAAGCGGCGGATAAGGCGGTTGGTGATAAGGCCCTTTTCGCCGTTTGCCATACGCATTACGTAATCCTCATAATCAAGGTAGCCCGAAAGGGGAACAATGCGCTGATAATCCTCTATGCTGTGCACCTTGTCAAAGCCGACCTTTTTGCCGTATTCGGTGGTTTTGTTGTCCTTCATCAGCTTTAACAGAACCTTTTCCTGCTTTTTTTTGCCGTGTGAGGCATAGATGTAAAGCTTAATATGCTCGCAAATACCCACAAGGCCGCCGTAGCCCGTAAAAAGGGGACGTAATATTTTACTTATCATTTTCATTTCTCCGATATCTGAAAAATATGCGTAAGAATACACATAAAAATTTTACACGCTTTTTATATGAATTTCAATAACATAAATAAAAAAACTTTGAGAATAATTTATATTTTCCGAAAATATAAATGAATGTAAAGAATTTAAAAGGAGCTGGTAAAAAATGAGCTTTGAGCTTAACAAGGAAAGTGTCAGAACGGGCGGTAAGCTGAAGGAAGCATCCTTTGAACAAAAGCTGGATACAGATATAACCCTGCCCGATTACTGTGCCGATATCAAAAAAATATTAAGGTGCACCGTTGAGCCCGGGGTGCACACCGTCAGCCTTTCGGGTGAAAGGGTGAACGCCAAGGGCACGGGTACCGTAAGGGTGGTTTATCTTGCCGAGGGCGACAGAATTGACGTTTATGAAAAAAACTGTGACCTGTCCGCTTCGGTCACCTTCAAGGATATTTCTCCCGAAACGGCGGTAACTGCCCTTTGTGCCGTTGATTTTGTAAACTGCCGTGCCGTAAGTCAAAGAAAAATTGCCGTAAACGCAAGCATCAGCACTATTTTTTCCTGCTACGGCGCAAGGCAGGAAAGCTATGCCCTCAGGGCGGAAAAGGACTGTATACAGGTTAAAGCTCAGAAGGTGAGCTGTGAAAACAGCCTATGCTTTGCAGAAAAGACCTTTGATATGGCAGAAACGGTTGCACTCAACAGCGAGCATCCGCCCGTGGGCAAAATTATAGGCTGCTCAAGCCGTGCGGTTAATGTCAGCCACAAGCTTTCCTCAGGCAAGCTGCTTATAAAGGGCGAGGCGGTGACGGATATCTGCTACCTTACGGAAGGCGGAAAAAACGAGCTTCACTCATTTTCTCATTCAATGCCGATAAGTCAGATTATAGACCTTCGTCAGCTTGAGGATACGGCCCTTTGCAAAATTAAGCTCAGGGTCTGTCAGCAGCTTTGCAGTGTCAAGGCAGATTCCTCGGGCAGTAACCGCCTTGTTGATATAGCTCTCAGAGTCAGTGCCTTTATTGAAGGCTTTGAGAAAAAGGATATTGAGGTAATCACCGATTGCTATTGCACCGATTTTGAAATTAAGGAGAGATTTGAAAATCCTTATTTTATCTGTCCCGTCAGAGAAATAAGCGAGGCAAGGCAGATTAAGGGAGAAATTGAGCTTTCCTCACCGGTAAAGGAAATATGCTTTGTAAGCTGTACGGGAATTACAAAAAGCGTAAGGTGCACCGGGGATAAGGCGCAGTTTGACTGCAGTGCCCTTATGTTTATAATGTACACCGACGAAAACGGGGTGCCCTGCTGTCAGGAAAAAAATCTTGACTTTGCTTTTGATTATTCAATTGTAAAAAAATGCACCGAGCCCTTTGCCGATTTCAGCGTGGAAAGCCTCGGAGTATGCGTAAGCTCATTTTCAAAGGACAGTGCGGAGCTTACCCTGGATTTCAGAGTTGAGGGCAGCGTTTGCAGTAATTACGACGGAAAAATATTAAGAGAGCTTACCGTTTTTGAGGATAAGCCGCTCAGAAGCAACGAGGCCGCCCTTTCCCTTTATTTTGCTGATAAGGGCGAGGAGCTGTGGGAAATTGCAAGAGAGCATAATTCCACGGTGGAGCTCATTATGCAGGAAAACGGACTTAAAACTCAGACCGTTGCCGAAAAAGCTATGCTGCTTATACCCTGCGTGTAAAAATTCTGTTAAAAAAAATCAGCCATCTTGTCAGGTGGCTGATTTTAATGTAAAATATAGCGTGAATAAAGAAGTATAATCGCAACAAGCTGAAAAATTATGATAAGGGGCAGGCCGAGCATAAATTTTTTGTGGAGAGTTTTGTGACGGATAAGCCGCATTACCGTGTATTCCGCCACGCCTCCGCCAAGCAGGGCCAGAAGCATAAGTGTGCTTTCGGGCACCCTGAAGGAGCCCTTTTTTGCTTTGATTTTATCGGCCGCGGTAACGGCGGCGGTAACAACGGAAATCAAGGCAAGATAAATAAGGGCGGCATAAAAAAGCTCTTTACTCATTTTGCTTTTACGATAATTTTAAGGTCTTCCTTTGTGATGGTCACAAAGGTGCCGTTTCTTTTTTCGTTCATATAGTTTTTATTTACGGAGAAAACCGTACTGCAGTTCGGGCAGACGGCTATTGCAAGGTCCTTGTCGTCCTTTGCGATTTTTGCAAAAATTGTGGTGTCCTCAGTGGAAAAAAGTCTCAGTGAAACGTTTTTTTCACAAACGGGACAGCATATATTCTCGCTGAAGCCCTCATCTGTTGTGTTGAGCTTGTTGACTGTGCTTATTGCCATAACGGTTACCTCCATAGCAGCTTGTTTAATGCTATTGTAAGTGTTTTTCTCATTATTGTCAAGGAGAACGGTTAATGAAAAAGGTTTTTCCCTGCATTTTTGTTATATTGCTGTTTTTTTCGGGGTGCGGAAAAGCCGCCATGCCCTACGGTGAAACAACACAGCCGCTTGTTGATTTTACAGACGGCTATATTTTTAACGATACTTCAACAACAGAGTACGGACTTCTTTCCTTTGATAACAACACCGATGAAAAAGAGCCCGACACAGCCGCGACAACCTCTGCCGGGGCCGAAGGACAGTATGTGTCCGCCGATGTTGCCGACGGTGAATTCAGAGGGGTATGGCTGAGCTATTATGAAATTGACGTTGACGGCAGCAGAGATACCGAAGAAGAATATGCCGCTTATATAGACTCGCTGTGCCGTATTTTTCAGCAGTACGGCATCACCGATGCCTTTGTGCAGGTAAGGCCCTATGCCGATGCCCTTTACAAAAGCAGTGTTTATCCAACCTCTGTTTATGCAGGCGTAAAGCAGGGGGAGGAGGCACCCTTTGACCAGCTTGAGGTAATCTGTGAGGTTATGGGCCGTTATTCTGTAAGAGTGCACGCCTGGGTAAATCCCTACAGAGTGCATAACGGCACAGACATAAACGAACTAAGCCTTAACAATAAGGCAAGGCAGTGGTATAATGAAAACTCCTGTGAGGATGTTGCCGTGGTAGGCGGCATGATTTATTTCAATCCGGCCTCAGAAAAGGCACAGAAGCTTGTTACAGAGGGCGCAAGGGAGCTGCTTTTGAATTATCCCGTTGCGGGAATACACATTGACGACTACTTTTATCCGCCCGATTGCGGCGATTTTGATAAGGCACAGTATGAAAATTACCTTTCACGGGGCGGAAGCCTGAGCCTTGATGCCTGGCGCAGAGAAAACGTAAACACGCTTGTAAAATCCCTTTACGAAACCGTGAAGCAGTGTGCACGTGATAAGGTGTTTTCCGTAAGTCCTGCAGGTAACATAAGCAATAATCAGACAAGCCTATATGCCGATGTTGCTCTCTGGTGCGGCGGCGGTTATGCGGATATGATTATTCCGCAGATATATTTCGGCTTTGAGCATGAGACCCACGGCTTTTCGGAATGTATGGCAGACTGGTACGCGCTTAAGGCAGATAGCGTAAAAATGCCCGTAGGCCTTGCTCTTTACAAGTCGGGCACTGAGGACAGCTTTGCCGGCACGGGAAAAAACGAATGGCAGCAAAGCACCGATATAATCACACGCCAGGTCAGGCATATAAGAAGCGTGGGCGGTGACGGCTTTGCCCTTTTTTCAACGCAGCATTTTCTCGTCAATTCGGGAAGCGTTGGTGAGGAGCTTGAAAATTTAAAGCAATATCTTAATCAGTAAACAGAGTAAAAGGAATTTTAAAATGAAAAAATACAGAAATATCTGCATCGCTTTACTTGCGGCCGTTCTTCTTGTGTCGGGTATTCTTGCCCTTGTGCTCAAAGGCGGCGGTAAGCAGAGGCCCGATAACACTCCCTCTCTCGGGATAATAAAAAGCGTAGGCTCCTCGGACACCTTAAGGGTGTCGCCCGGTGAGGAGATTACGCTTCTTGTTGTTGCAAAAAACGGGGCGGAGGTATACGTCAAATGGGGTGCTGAACGTTTTGACGCCAAAAAGCCCACTAAAGATGAGGAGTACAGTGCCTACCTTTTCAGAATAAAAATACCCGCTTCGGCTGAGGCGGTTGAATCAATGGGAGAAATCCTTGCCGTTGCAAGCCTTGACGGACAGACCGAGCAGCTGGCAGGCCCCGAGGTTATAACGGTAACCCCCGAGGACAGACCCCAAACCACAAAGGAGACCGAGCCTCCCGTTTACGATATTGAAAACTACAACCCTACCTATATAGATACGGCTCAGCTGGTAAAGCCCGTAATAAGCGATGCGATAAGCAAGGCCACAACAAACAGCTACACTGCACCCTATACGGGTAATCAGATAGCGGTGGTGACCGCTGACAGAGCCGACACAAAGCCGCTTAATTCCGAGAGTGACTACGTGCCGTATTATCCCACCTTTGCAAAGGGAACAATGGATTTTGTTGTGGGCGAAAGCAGCAGCATTGACGAGGATGAGGGCACAACCTATTATTATTACGACCTTGCCTCGGGTGTCAAGGTCAAGCGTGACAGCGTGACTCTTCAGCCCGGCTCCTCTATGCCCGAAAACACCCTCAAGCTCAACTCCGTTTACGCAAGCGGCGGTGAGCTTACAATGAGGTTTGAAAGCACCTGGAAGGTGCCCTATTTCGTAAGCCTTGAAAATCAGTATTACCATTCAAGCCACGGCAAGCTTTTCAACGTAACGGATTTTACCGCCACGGGGCTTTCCGTTACCTTCAATTACACAACTGCCGCCTCGGGTGAAATTGATTGCTCGGGAAGTGACGTTGCCTCCTCCTGCAGCTGGTCCCTTTCTCCCGAAAACAAAACGGCAACCCTTCGCTTTTACTTCCGTCAGGCGGGGCAGTATTACGGCTACAGCCTTTATTATGAGGGCAATGAGACCGTGCTTACTCTTAAAAGAAAGCCCAAGGGGCTTGCGGGCAGTGTTGTTGTGCTTGACCCCGGCCACGGATACGATGACGTGGGTGCAACGGGTCTGGGTGAGGCTGTTTATGAAAGTGACATAAACATTCTTATTGCTTATCAGGTCAAAACCGCCCTTGAGCAGCAGGGTGCCACCGTTTATATGACCCGTTATGCCAATGATGACATAAACCTTGAGGGCAGAAAAATTGTTGCCCGCAATCTCAAGGCCGACCTTTTTGTCAGCATTCACGCAAACGGCTCTACGGATAAAACGCGTATAGGAACCTCGGCATACTATTACAAGCCATTTTCAATGCCGCTGGCCTCTGATATTTATTATGAGCTGCTTGCGGTTTACAGAAATAATCTTTACGCCTCACAGCCTGAGCTTTATGAGGACATTGCAGGCGATGTAAGATACTACCCCTTCTCGGTCACAAGGCTTGATGAGTGCCCGAGTGCACTTGTTGAGGTGGGCTATCTTACAAACGATGCCGAATGTTATATGCTCACACGCACGGAAAATCAGCAGCTTATCGGTCAGGCGATAGCAAGAGGTATCATATCAAATCTTACACGGTAACGGCGGTAATAAGCAGGGCTATTACTCCCGGAATACCGCCCGCGGCACTCACGCAGGCAGTGAACAGGTTCACGGGCAGTGAAAGCGGAGTGAACCACGACAGCACGTGCACCGCAAAAAGGCCGCCGAGGCCGGAAAAGGCGGAAAGAAAAAGGGATTTGAAAAAATGCTTGCTTTTGAAGGAAGCTGTGAGTATTATAATAAGAGAAGCAACAAGTACCGCGGCAAGCAGGCCGATATAAAAATTCAAAGCAAAAACCACCTTAAATAATCTTACCTTAAATTATAATTGACTTTAAGGCACAATATGAATAAAGGGGATATAAAAATGAAAATTTTAAAGCTGACACCTCCTACAAAGGATTATATATGGGGCGGCACACGCCTTTCAAAGGAATACGGAATACTTTCCTTTGAGGACAGACAGGCCGAGGCCTGGATGCTTTCCTGCCATGAGGCAGGTCACTGCGTAATAGAAAACGGCCCGTTCAAGGGCAGAACGCTCAGTGACGTGCTTTCGGCTGAGGGCAAGGGCTATCTCGGCAAAAACTGTGAAAGGTTTGAAAGCTTTCCCATTCTCATCAAGCTTATCGATGCCCTTGACAACCTTTCCGTTCAGGTGCACCCCGATGATGCCTATGCCCTTGAAAATGAGGGTGAGTACGGCAAAACCGAGGCCTGGTACATTGTTGACTGCGATGAGGATGCCGAAATTATTTACGGCTTCAAAAAGGATATTGACGGCGATACCTTCCGTAAAAGCATTGAGGAAAACACTCTGCTTGAATATGTTAACCGTGTAAAGGTCAAAAAGGGAGACATTTTCTTTATCGAGGCCGGCACCCTTCACGCTATCTGTAAGGGTATTCTTCTTGCAGAGGTTCAGCAGAACTCCAACACAACCTACCGCGTTTATGACTACGGCAGACTTCAGAACGGCAAGCCCCGTGAGCTTCATATTGAAAAGGCCCTTGACGTTACAAGCACAAAGGCTATTGATGCAAGCGGCAAGCCTCAGGGAGAAACCGAAAAAAAGGACGGCTACAGCGAAACCCTGCTTACAAGCTGTGACCTGTTTACGGTTAAAAGGCTTGATGTTGAAGAAAGGGCAAAGCTCTGTGCGGATGAAAGCTCCTTCGTTTCACTCGTTGCCCTTGAGGGTAACGGCGTTGTGATGTACGCTGACAGCTGTGTTACCCTTTATAAGGGAGACAGCCTTTTCGTGCCTGCAGGTCTCGGTGAATTTGAAATTTTAGGTGAGGTTACAGTCCTTGAAACAAGGGTGTAATTTGTGCAAAAGAGATAAACAACTTTGTCTATTCTTCTGTTGACAATGTTGCTTTACGGTGATATCATATTAAAGGAAATAATCTTCAGGGCGAGGTGCAATTCCTCACCGGCGGTAATAGACGAAGGTCTTAGCCCGCGAGCGTAAGCAGATTCGGTGTGATTCCGAAGCCGACGGTACAGTCCGGACGAAAGAAGAATACATTATAAGTATTTTCGCCCCGATGTATTTTTACATCGGGGATTTTTTCTTGAGATTATCCGCAAAAATATCGAAAGAAGGCTTTTATATGTACAAATCAAAACAGAATCCCCTTGTAGTTCTTGCAATCTGCGCAATGCTTTCGGCAATGAGCTTTGTGCTGATGCTTCTTGAATTTCCCGTAACGCCGCCGGCTATGGGTCACCTTAAAATGGATTTCAGCGATATTCCCGCTCTTTTTGTCGGCGTGTTTTTCGGCCCCTTATATGCGGCACTTGTTGAGCTTGTAAAAAATCTTCTTGAGCTTGTTTTCAAGGGTATGGGAACACAGATGGGCTTCGGCAACCTTATGAATTTTATTGTGGGCTGTGCCTTTGTTGTGCCCTTCTCGCTTGTGCTGAGAAGAAATCAGGAAAAAATGAAGCAGACAAAAACCATCCTTATTGCAGGCATCTGCGGTGTGGTGAGCATAGTGGCTGTAGGCGTGGTTGCAAACTACTTTGTTGCACCCTTGTTTTTCAAACATTTCCTCGGGGTGGAAATCGGCGGCGACGCACTCACAACAGCAGTTTTATCCGCCACGGCGCTCAACGCTATCAAGGGCGTTATGCTTGCCGTTATAGCCTTCCCCCTTGTCAAGGGTATGCTTGATACGGTGAAAAAGGTAATAAAAAATCTCTGATAAATATTTTTTAAACAATTTGTTAACAACCTCTTGCTTTTGAGTTTCTGCGGTGTTATAATCTTGTCGTTCGTGTTTAGTATCTACCCTCGGGAGGATTATGTATGAAGGCAAGAAAAACAATATCTCTGCTGCTTTCGGTAATAATTATCTTAAGCAGCTTTTCTCTTTGCTCCTTTGCGGCAGGCAAATACCGTTACGTTGTTCTCGGCGATTCAATAGCCTACGGCTCGGGACTTGTCAATGCAACGGAAACCTGCTACGGAAGGCTTGTTGCCGACACCTGCGGCTTTGATTACGCCAACCATGCGGTGCCCGGCGACACAACGGGTCAGCTTATAGGTGTGCTTGACAAAATAAATGTCCGCAGTGACCTTGCAAGGGCGGATATAATAAGCATATCAATCGGCGGCAACGATTTTCTTGATGAGCTTTCCGACCTTATGTTTGACGCCATTGTAAGAAAGGATTATACTGATTTTGACAGAATAGGCTTTGGTGTTTACACAAATGTCAGCAAGGTTATCGAGCTTATAAGAGAGCTCAACGGTGATGCTGTTATTCTCCTTCAGACCCTTTACAATCCTCAGTTCGGCTATCTCAAAGAGGCCTACCAGCACGGAGCCGACTATGTAAATGAGGCAATCTACCGCTGTGCAGAAGAAAACAAGGGCGTTGAGGTTGTGGATGTAGCCGCTGCCGTTAACGGCGATGAGAGCAATTTTGCCGACGATACGGTGCACCCCAGTGCAAAGGGCAACGAGCTTATTGCAAAAGCGGTGCTTTCAAAGCTCAGAGAGCTCGGCTTTACCAAAAAGACGGAGCTTACCGTAAGCGTTCCGTCCGTGGACGTAATACTCGGCCCCGCCGTTTCTCAGGTGCTCGAATATTATGCCTTCTTTTTGCACGCATTGGCAAAAGCCTTAGGTGCAATTTCAACCGTAATGAAATAAGTGATATGTTAAAAAGCAGTGACAGGCAGACGCCCTTATCACTGCTTTTCGTTTTATTTACAAAAGCCTGTAAGCCTTGCAGGCGTGAGGCCTGATAACTGCCTTAAGGCTTTTCTCTTTTATTTCAGTGCTTTCTCCCGTCCAGAGCTCGAGAGCCTTGCCGCCGTGCTTTTCAATGCCGTATTTTTCAAGGTCAAGGCTGATTTCGGCCTCATCACCGCTGAGGTTGAACAGAGCAATAACGCTGTTGTCGTCTTTATCCTTGCAGGACCATGCCGCTTCATTTCGGTTTCTGTAAAGCTGACGGTTTTCACTTGAAAACTGATTGATTTCAAGGATATCTCTGTTGGTTATAAGCTTCAGATCCTCGGGGCGGTTTTCACGAAGGTCACCGCCTAAAATAAGGGGCGAACGGAACATTGACCAGAGGGTGAGCATTGTTTTCTGCTCATCGGGGGTGAAGTTGGTGTAGCGGTCACGGTCACCAAGGCAGGTGCAGGTTTTGCTGATTTTGCCTAAGGGGAGCATATCGCAGTCGGGCCAGCAGCCGACTTTTACGTGGGGTGCCCATTTTTCGCACCTTTCAAACATTGCGTAAAGCTTATCCCAGTGGTCCCAGAAGTCGCCGGTCATTCGCCACATATTGGCATTCTGTGAAAGGTGAAAGGCCTCGCTTATAACGGCAGGGCCGGGGGAGAGGGAGAGCACCATTGCTCTGCCGCAGCCGTCGATAGCCTTTCTTATCATTTCAATTTCTTCTCTTGCACTGTAAGGGTCGTGGGGCTTATATTCGGTGTTTGCGATATCGTCAACCTTTACAAAATCAACGCCCCAGCAGGCGTAAAGCTCAAAAATGCTGTTGTAATAGGCCTGTGCGCCCTCGCAGGTGCGAAGCCCGTACATATCCGTGTTCCAGGAGCAGACCGAAAAGCCTTGAGCGATTTCACGGGCGGTCATATCAGTGCCCTTGACGGGTGTATTACGATGCACCGCCTGACGGGGAATACCGCGCATAATATGTATGCCGAACTTAAGACCCATTGCGTGGATTTTATCGGCGATAGCCTTGAAGCCTACACCGTTTGCGGAAGAGGGGAAACGGTTTTCGGCAGGGATAAGGCGTGAGTATTCATCCATACAAAGCTCGGTGAAGTTGTTGTAGAAATTGCTTGTAGCTTTCGGCTCGTACCACTGAATGTCGCAGGTGATGTATTCGAAGCCGTAATCCTTAAGGTTATCGGCAACATACTGTGCGTTACCTAAAAGTTGTTCTTCATTTACGGCGGCGCCGTAGCAGTCCCAGCTGTTCCAGCCCATGGGAGGGGTGAGGGCAAAGGTGTCTTTTTTGAGCATAGTTTTTTTCTCCTTGTTGGTTTGTTGAGGATATTATACTATAAAAAAAACGTGTTGACAATACGGTAAAGAACAGATTGCGGAAACTGAGCTTACCTCGGGCGGATAATATTCGCCCCTGCTGTTCAAAAATCCTTGACAATCCCTGTTTAAAGTAATAAAATATACAATAGAAAAGTTTACCCCGAAAGGATGACAGCTATGAAAGCAATTGTAACAGTAATCGGTAAGGACAGGTCAGGCATCATTGCCGCAGTCTGCACTCTTCTTGCCGAAAATAAAATCAATATTTTAGATATCAGTCAGACAGTTATGGAGGGTTTTTTCACCATGACAATGCTCATTGATATGAAGGAGTGCGTTGTTCCCTTTGCCGAGGTGAGTGAAAGGCTTAATGCAAAGGGTGAGGAAATGAACCTCAGCATCCGTATTCAGCGTGAGGACATTTTTGACAAAATGCACAGAGTGTAAGGGGGAAGAATAATGCACAGCCAGAAGGAAATTCTTTCCACCATTGATATGATTGACCATCAGCACCTTGACGTAAGAACAATCACTATGGGTATATCCCTGCTTGATTGTGCAAGCGACAGCGTTGAGGTTACTGCGAAAAAAATCTACGAAAAAATCACCCGTCTCGCAAAGGACCTTGTTAAAACGGGCGAGGATATTGAAAAGGAGTTCGGTATCCCCATTGTCAACAAGCGCATTTCCGTAACTCCCATTGCTCTTGTTGCCGCCGCCTGCAAGGAGACGGACTATACTCCCATTGCCGTTGCCCTTGACGAAGCGGCCAAAAAGTGCGGCGTTAACTTCATCGGCGGCTTTTCCGCCCTTGTGCACAAGGGCATGACAAAGGCTGACGAAAACCTTATCAACTCCATTCCCTCTGCCCTTGCCTCTACCGAGAGGGTGTGCTCAAGCGTCAGCGTTGCCTCAACAAAGGCAGGCATCAATATGGATGCCGTTGCACTTATGGGCAAGATTATTAAAAAGACCGCAGATATGACGGGCGAAGCTCACGGCTTCGGCTGTGCAAAGCTTGTTGTTTTTGCCAATGCCGTTGAGGATAACCCCTTTATGGCAGGTGCCTTCCACGGCGTGGGTGAGGCAGAGTGTGTTATAAACGTGGGCGTAAGCGGCCCCGGTGTTGTGTATCACGCCCTGCAGAAATGTAAGGGCAAGCCCTTTGATGTTGTTGCGGAAACCATCAAAAGGACCGCCTTCAAGATAACCCGTATGGGTCAGCTTGTTGCCTCGGAGGCTTCACGCAGACTCGGCGTGCCCTCGGGCATAGTTGACCTTTCACTTGCTCCCACACCCGAAAAGGGTGACAGCGTTGCCCGTATACTTGAAGAGATGGGCCTTGAATGCTGCGGCACCCACGGCACAACCGCCGCCCTCGCCTTGCTCAACGATGCGGTTAAAAAGGGCGGTGTAATGGCAAGCAACCACGTAGGCGGACTCTCGGGTGCTTTTATCCCCGTAAGCGAGGACGAGGGTATGATTGAAGCCGCACTTAAAAACAGCCTTACCCTTGATAAGCTTGAGGCTATGACCTGTGTTTGCTCGGTAGGTCTTGATATGATAGCCGTGCCCGGTGACACAAGTGCTTCAACCCTTTCCGCAATCATTGCCGACGAAGCGGCTATAGGCGTTGTCAACACAAAAACAACGGCGGTGCGAATTATCCCTGCCGTAGGCAAAAGCGTGGGCGAAATGGTAGAATTCGGCGGCCTTTTAGGCTCAGCCCCCGTAATGCCCGTGCACGGATTTTCAAGCGAAAACTTTATTTTGCGCGGCGGCAGAATCCCTGCTCCGATGCATTCGCTTAAGAATTGATTTAATAAAGAAGGAATCAACGTGAAAATAATCGATATAATCAAAAGTGAAAAGCCGACCCTTTCCATGGAGGTTTTTCCGCCGAAAACAACGGATAACTTTGAGGTGGTGAGAATTGCAACGGAAAAAATTGCGGTGCAGAACCCCGACTTTATGTCCGTTACCTATGGTGCAGGCGGCGGCACATCACAGTTTACGGCTGACATTGCAGGCAATCTGCAGGATAAGTACGATGTTCCCGTGCTTGCTCACCTTACCTGCGTTTCCTCAACAAAGGCTGAGATTCATAAGCAGCTGGAACTTCTCAAATCAAAGGGTATTGAGAATATCCTTGCTTTGAGAGGTGATATGCCCGACGGTATGGAAAAGGACCACCTTGACTACCACTATGCAAGTGAGCTTACACGTGAAATTAAGGAATTCGGCGGCTTTTGCATAGGCGGTGCATGCTATCCCGAAAGTCATCCCGAAAGCCCTAATTCCATTGAGGATATAAAGCGACTTAAGGAAAAGGTTGATGCAGGCTGTGAATTTCTTACAACACAGATGTTTTTTGACAACAACCTGCTTTACAACTTCATTTACAGGGCGAGAAAAGCGGGCATTGACGTTCCCGTAGTTGCAGGTATTATGCCCGTGACAAATCCAAAGTCAATAAAGCGCATCTGCCGCATATCCGGCTCGGCACTTCCTCAACGCTTCATAAGAATCGTTGACCGTTACGGTGACAACCCCGAAGCCATGAAGCAGGCAGGTATTGCCTATGCCACCGAGCAGATAATTGACCTTTATGCAAACGGCGTAAGGGCGGTGCACGTTTACTCTATGAACAAGCCTGACATAGCGCAGAAGATTATGGAGAATATCAGTGCGATAATAAAATAATAAAAACGAAAGGTGCCCACTAATGAAAGTTGGTGAGCAATCTGTTAATTATGAGTGATAATATAATCTGCTACTGCTCCTGCTCCGGGCAGGAGGCACACTGCGACAAAAAACAGGCTTACCGCTTTATGGGTTGTAAGGCTGATGACGGAAGCAGTGAGCTTGACCGTGTTTATGAAGAATGTGAGTGCCTTGTGAAAAAGGAGGCCGCACCAAAGGCCGTGTGGCGTAAAAGCAGTGTTTTCTTCAAGGGTGAGGATACGGTCTGCTTTGATTTCGGCGAAATTAAAAGTGCCGCGCTGTGTAAAAACCTTGAGGGCTGTAAATCGGCTTATGTTTTTGCCGCAACGGCAGGCATAGGCATAGACAGACTGCTTGTTAAATATAAGCACCTTGATGCCGTAAAGGCAATGGTGATAAATGCGGCAGGCTCTTCGCTTGTTGAATGCTGGTGCGACTTGATAAATGAAAAAATAGCCGACGGCAAAAAAACAAGGCCCCGCTTCAGCCCCGGCTACGGCGGAGTTGAATTGAAGCATCAAAGGGAAATTATCGACTACCTTGATGCGGAAAAACGCCTGGGAATAACCCTGACGGATTCGTTTTTTATGACACCCGTTAAATCCGTAACGGCTTTTATCGGTGTGGTGGAGGAATAATATGGATATAAGAAAATTATTTGAAGAAGAACGCCTTTATTTTGACGGGGGTATGGGCACGCTTTTGCAGGCAAAGGGACTTAAGGCAGGGGAAAAGCCCGAGGAGTGGAACATAACTCACGCTGATGCCGTAACGGAAATTCATCTTGATTATCTTAAGGCGGGCAGTAACATAATCTCTGCAAACACCTTCGGCGCAAATCCGCTTAAAACTGAAGGCTACGCCGATTATATTGCCGCGGCCGTTAAAAATGCGAAAAAAGCCGTTGAGCTTTTTGACGGCGAAAAAGAAAAATGCTTTGTTGCCCTTGATATGGGCCCTACGGGCAGAATGCTTGAGCCCTTAGGCGACCTCGGCTTTGAGCAGGCGGTTGCCGCCTTTTGTGAGGTTGCACGGGAGGGCGAAAAAAACGGAGCCGACCTTATCATAATTGAAACAATGAACGACAGCTATGAAACAAAGGCGGCGGTCCTCGGTGCAAAGGAGGGCTCCTCACTTCCCGTTGTTGTAAGCAATGTTTTTGATGAAAGAGGCAAGCTTATGACGGGTGCCGATGCAAAGGCGATGATTGCCATGCTTGAGAGTCTGGGCGTTGATGCTATAGGTATGAACTGCTCCCTGGGTCCGCGTCAGATGCTCCCCGTAATTGCCGATTACATAAAATATTCCTCACTGCCCGTTACAGTAAGCCCCAACGCAGGTCTGCCGCGCAGTGAAAACGGTAAAACCGTTTTTGATGTTGATGCCGAGGAGTTTTCAGACATAATGGCAGAGATTGCAAAGGCGGGTGTCGGTATTCTCGGCGGATGCTGCGGCACAACTCCAGAATATATTAAAAAAACCGTTGAAAAAACAAAGGATATTCCCTTTGTAAAGCCCTGCGAGAAGAATAACACCTTTGTTTCCTCTTATACCCACGCTGTTGAAATAGGCGTTGAGCCCGTTTTAATCGGTGAAAGAATAAACCCCACGGGTAAGCCTAAATTCAAGGAAGCTTTAAGAAGAGGGGACATTGATTACATTGTAAACGAGGGTGTTAAGCAGCAGGAAAAGGGTGCGCATATACTTGATGTCAATGTAGGTCTGCCCGAAATTGACGAGGATAAAATGCTCTCTGACAGTGTGAAGGCTTTGCAGGCAGTGCTTGATTTGCCCTTGCAGCTTGACTCGGTAAGAGCCTCCTCACTTGAAAAGGCAATGCGCCTTTATAACGGCAAGCCCCTTATCAATTCCGTCAACGGCAAAGAGGAAAGCTTAAGACAGATACTGCCGCTTGTTAAAAAGTACGGCGGCGTGCTTATTGCTCTCACCATTGACGAAAAGGGTATTCCCGATACAGCACGGGGCAGACTCGATATAGCAAGAAAAATCGTGCTTGAGTGTGAAAAGCAGGGCATCAGCCGTAAGGATATTATTGTTGACCCCCTTGCAATGGCGGTTTCCTCGGATAAAAACAGCGGAAGGGTCACGCTTGAAAGCGTTGAGCTTATAAAAAACGAGCTCGGTGTAAAAACGAGTCTCGGTGTTTCAAACATTTCCTTCGGTCTTCCGCAGAGGGTTGTTGCAAACTCCTTCTTTTTTGCACTTGCCCTTGAAAGGGGACTCGACTGCGCTATAATGAACCCGGATTCCGTGGCGATGATGCAGGCTTATCACAGCTTCAGGGCGCTTAAGGGACTTGATGAGGGCTGTGTAGGTTATATCGCCTTTGCGGCGGAAAATGAAATGACCGCCGTTAAAAAAGAAACCCCGGTACAAAACGAAGGCTCCGATGACCTTGTTTATGCAATAGTCAAGGGTATGCGTGAGCCCGCCTATGAAAGGGCAAGGGCTTTGCTTGAAAAGGCCGACCCGATGGCGGTTATCAACGAAAAAATCATTCCCGCCCTTGATGAGGTGGGCGCAGGCTTTGAAAAAAAGACAGTATATCTTCCTCAGCTTCTTATGAGTGCCGAGGCGGCAAGCCGTGCCTTTGATGCGGTCAAGGAAAAAATGGGTGACAAAAAAGGCGAAAGCAAGGGCAAAATCGTCATTGCCACAGTAAAGGGCGATATTCACGATATCGGCAAGAATATTGTAAAGGTGCTTCTTTCAAACTACGGCTTTGAGGTTATTGACCTTGGCAAGGATGTTGCCCCCGAAGCTGTGCTTGAGGCGGTAAAGCAAAGCGATGCAAAAATTGTAGGCCTTTCCGCACTTATGACAACAACTGTTGAGGCAATGAAGGAAACTGTAGAGCTTTTGAAAAAGGAAGCCCCGTGGGTTAAAACTATTGTCGGCGGCGCGGTGCTCACTCAGGAATATGCCGATATGATAGGCGCAACCTATTATGCAAGGGACGCAATGGATACGGTTAGAATTGCTTCTGACGCCAATTAATATGTAAAAGTGAACACCAAACAAATGAGAGGACACGGTAACGCCGACACCACGTAAGGCAGTATTTCTTTAAAAAGCGAAATAACTTCACAATAATGCGTTAAAAATCACCGATATGCGTCAGCATTATCGGTGATTTTTGCCTTTTCTTGCAAAGCTATTTCGCATTTTAAAGTGCTTCGCAGTTTCGTAAGAACTGAAAATTTCTTGTATTGAAGCCACAAAACGCAGCAAGGCTGTCGCCTTGCGAGGCTTTTGGCAAAAATACGGGGAATTTTGTTCGAGAAACAAACACTGCCTTACGTGGTGTCGGCGAATGCCGTATCCTCTTATTTTTATGCTCGAATTTCGCAAAAAAAACTTCAAAAACTTATATTTACCCATTGACATTTAAAACTTGTAATATTATAATAAAAGCACACAAAAGTGGTGAATTGGTAAATCTCAGAGTGGATTTGTGGTTTTTCGTGGTGAAAAATCCGTCTCCGCTTCTTTTGTGATTTTTGAGAAAGAGAGGTGCTTTTATGTTTATCGGAACCTTTGAGCATAATTTGGACAGCAAAAACAGAGTTTTTGTTCCTGCAAAATTCCGTGAAGAATTAGGCGAAAGCTTTTACTACAAGCTTTACCCGTCAGAAAAGTACCCCTCAATTCAGCTTTACAGCAAGAGCGAATTCAAGGCACAGTTTGAAGAGCCCGTAAAGGGTATTTCAAACCTTGCAAAAAAGAGAAATCTTCTTGCGCAGATTTATCTCGGCACCGACGAGGCAACCGTTGATAACCAGGGCAGAATTACAATAGGCTCCGTGCTTTCCAAAAAGGCAGGCCTTGAAAAGCGCTGTATCTTTGTGGGCTTCGGCACCTATGTTGAGGTTATGAGCCCCGAGGCCTATGACAGCTACCTTGAAAAAATGTGTCAGGGCAATTCTGCAGATGAGCAGGCCGTTGAAAAAGAGGAAACAGTTTACCGTCAGCTTCTGGGCGAGGGTAAATTCCTTGACACCGAAGAGGATGATTGATTATGGAGTTTTCACACGTAAGCGTCCTTCTTAAGGAAACGGTTGATTCACTTGACGTTGAAAAAGGCGGCATTTATGTTGACTGCACCTGCGGCGGTGCGGGCCACAGCCGCGAAATATTAAACCGCCTTGAGGGTACGGGCAGGCTCATTGCCATTGACCAGGACCCGGATGCAATAGAAATTATCAAAGAAAGAATAGGCGGCGAAAAAAATGTTACCGTTGTGCACGATAATTTTTCTTCGCTTCGCCACATTCTTGATTCCCTCGGCATTGAAAGGGTTGACGGCGTAATGGCTGACCTGGGCGTTTCCTCGCACCAGCTTGACAAGGCTGAAAGAGGCTTTTCCCTTCACAACGATGCCCCCCTTGATATGCGAATGAGCAAAACCGGCCTTTCCGCCTATGATGTTGTAAACACCTACGGTGAAAAGGACCTTGTGAGGATTTTCCGCATCTACGGCGAAGAAAAGTTTGCCCCGAGGATTGCAAAAAACATTGTGAATGCAAGAAGCACAAAGCCCGTTGAAACCACCCTCGAGCTTGCAGAGCTTATTAAAGAGGCTATTCCCGCCGCAACAAGAAGAACGGGCGGTCACCCTGCAAGGCGTTGCTTTCAGGCAATAAGGCTTGAGGTAAACGGCGAGCTTGAAAAGCTTGAGAGCACAATAGGTGATATGTTCAGCTGTCTCAACAAGGACGGAAGGCTTTCAATCATTACCTTCCACTCCCTTGAGGACAGAATTGTAAAAAAGGCCTTTCAGGAATTCTGCAAGGGCTGTGAGTGTCCTAAGAGTGCACCGATTTGCATTTGCGGCAAAACTCCCGAGGGTGAGCTTGTGTTCAGAAAGCTTTTGCCCGGCGAGGATGAAATTGAAAGAAATCCCCGCTCAAGAAGTGCAACACTCAGAAGTATAAAAAAATTACGCTGAATTAAAATAAAGTACGTTAAAAAGAAAGGAAAGGTGATGCCTGTATGGCACAGTATGCAATGAAATATAATAATATTTATGACGACTACCTTGTTCAGGCAACACCTAAGGCTGCCCCGAAAAAGGAGCAGAGACCTCAGAGCACTCAGCCTGAGCTTCGCCGTATCGGCAGAACAAAGCAGCAGGTAATCAAAGAAAATCAGAGAAAGTTCAAAATTGCCCTTGCAAAAATCTCCCTCATTGCGGCGGCCTTTATTGCTGTTATCAGCATGGCCCTTGTAAGTCAGAGTCAGCTGCGTGCCGCCGAACAGAGATTGGCCGACGTGAATGCGGCGTATCAGCTGAGCCTTGAGGAAAACAACAACCTGAAGCTTCAGCTTGACAACATACTTGCCAAGCAGGATATTGATAAAATAGCTAAAAAACAGCTCGGCTTGGAAAAAATTCCGGAAAAAAGAAAATTTTCGGTTGATATGAGTGAGCTTCAGTAATAATAAAACCGAACGTGACGGAATAATATTTAAAAAGAAGGATTTTTAAACAAGGGACTGTTTTATGCCTGTGCATTCAAGCAGCCCCTGTTTTAACTTTTTCAGAGTTTTTATTCCGGGGGCTGACAGCTTGCAAAAAAGAAACCTTGAAAACGGCAAAAGTGTGCACCGCTTTGAAAAGGACAGCGTTAAAAGAAGAGTAAGGGGAGCCTTCGGCTTCCGTTCAATCAGCCTTGCGGTTTTTATGATAGCCGTGCTTTTGTTCGGCTGTCTCGGCAGGGTTGCTTATATTATGGCGGTCAAGGGCGAGCAGTACCGCACTCTTGCGGCAAACAATCAGCTTCGCGATACGGTGATAAGAGGCGTAAGGGGCTCGGTTTACGATTGCAATATGAATGTGCTTGTAACGAGCACGGCCTCGTGGAACCTTTGCGTAAACAGCTATAAGCTGAACCTTGCCTTTAAAAAGCACCCCGACCTTAAGGAGACCTGCTTCAATTATCTTTCCGGAAGGCTGGCCGTTATAACGGGTGAAAAAGAGGAAAAAATAAAAGAGGCTCTTATGAAAAGCGATAACCCGAACGTGCGCCTTTGCAAAAACACGGGCACGGAAAAAAGAGGGGAGCTTGAAAGCTTTTTCGCTGAGCCCTACAGTATCACGGACGATAAAAGCCTTGACCTGAGAGATTATTTTTTTTATGAAAACGATAACGTCAGAAGGTATCCCGAAAACAATTTTGCTTCAACGCTTATCGGCGTTGTAAACGCTGACGGCGACGGCGAAACGGGCCTTGAGGGCTACTACAACGAAACCCTTAAGGGTAAAGAGGGCAGAATTCTCTCTGCAAGAGACTCGCGCGGAAATGAAATTCCGTCGGGCTACGAAACTCTTATTGACCCCGAGGAGGGTAACGGTATTGTGCTAACCGTTGACAAAAACATACAGACCTTTCTTGAAAACGCTCTTTCAAAATCGCTTTCGGACACAAAGGCGAAGGGTGTTTACGGCATTGTTATGGATGTTGACACCGGTGCAGTGCTCGCAATGAGCGATAAGCCGGACTTTGATCTTAACAATCCCCGTGTGCTTTCCTCTGAGGAGCTTGCCGCACTTGACGGACTTACCGAGGGCACAAAGGAGTACAGCGAAAAATACTCTGAGCTGCTTTTTGAAAAGTGGAACAGCTTTTGTATCACAAGTAACTATGAGCCCGGCTCCACCTTTAAGATATTTACCCTTGCGGCGGCCCTTGAGCAGGGCGTTGCAACGGAAAAAACGGGGCATAACTGTACCTCGAGCATCCGTGTTGCAGACACGGTTTATCACTGCGCAAACCACCGTGCTCACGGAAGTCAGACACTCAGAGAGGGTCTTATGAATTCCTGCAACACATTTTTTATCTCCCTCGGGCAGAAGCTCGGTGTGGAAAATTATTACGATTATTTTGAACGCTTCGGCTTTACCGAAAGGACGGGTATTGATGCGACCGGCGAAAGCATATCCGTTGTGCACAAAAGGGATAAAATGAGCATCGTTGACCTTGCAAGCACCTCCTTCGGTCAAAGTGTAAGAATAACACCCCTGCAGCTTATCAGCGCCGTCTGCGCCATTGCCAACGGGGGAAGGCTTATGAAGCCTTATCTTGTGGCGGGCATAACGGATAACGAGGGTAACCTTATTGAAAAAACAGAGCCCACCGTCAGGCGCACCGTTATAAGCGAAAGCACAAGCAGAACCGTCTGCTCTATGATGGAGTCCGTTGTAAGCGAGGGCACGGGCAAGAATGCCTACCTTGAGGGCTACCGCGTGGCGGGCAAAACGGGTACGGCGCAAAAGCTTGACTCGGGCAGTAATACCTACATTGCCTCTTTCATTTGCTTTGCCCCGGCCGATGACCCCGAGGTTGCCGTGCTCATAGGCGTAGACAGCCCCTCGGGCTATGTTACAAGCGGCGGTGCGCTTGCGGCTCCCGTGGCAAAGGAGGTGCTTGCAAGCACCCTTGACTATCTTGATGTTGAGCCGCAGTACACCGAAGAGGAGCTTGAAAGAGTGAGTGCCTGTGCTCCGTCTCTTGAGGGCAAGGCCTTGTGGGAGGCGAAAAATCTTGCTTCTTATGAGGGGCTGACCGTCAGAACGGTAGGTCAGGGTGAAACCGTTGTTTCACAGTATCCTGCGGCAGGTCAGAGCGTGCCAAAGGGCGGTGTGATTGTGGTTTATACCGACAAGGCGGAAACCTATAACGAGGTTAAGGTGCCCGATTTTACGGGTAAAACCGTGGCTGAGGCGAATATGCTTGCGGCCGAAAGCTCACTTAACATAATTTTTTCGGGTCCCACAGCCGAGGGTGCCTGCGAGGCCTACGGACAGAGCGTTGAAAAAGGCAGTGTTGTATCATCAGGTACAGCTGTGACGGTGTATTTCAGAAATAAAGACATAGAGTCGGATTAACGATGATTTTTTACGGAGGAATTTATGCTTATCTCTCAGTTGCTAAGTGCCTTGAACATACCGTATAAAGGCGAGGATAAGGACATAGAATATATAACGGACGATTCAAGAAAATGCAGGAAGGGCACGCTTTTTATCTGCCACAAAAATGCTCACGCCTATGCCGCCGATGCCCTTTCAAGGGGGGCGGAGCTCATTGTTGCCGACGGCAGCTTTGAGGGTGATGCGGTAAGATTTGAGGATACGAGAAAGGCCTTTGCCCTTTTGTCCTCTGCAATTTTCGGTAACTGCCACAAGAGCCTCAGGCTCATTGGTGTTACGGGCACCAACGGAAAAACAACAACGGCCTCAATGATACACACCGTTCTTACGGTTGCCGGAAAAAAATGCGGTCTCATCAGCTCGGTGACAAATAACACCTGTGATGCGGAGGCTTCGGCAGAGCTGACTACCCCGGATTGCTTCAGCCTTCATAAAATGCTTTACAGAATGAAAAAGTCCGGTGCCGAATTCTGCGTGCTTGAGGCCTCGTCTCAGGGGCTTTGTCAGCAAAGGCTTTACGGCCTTGAGTTTGAGGCGGCGGTGCTCACAAACCTTGCAAGCGACCACCTTGACTACCACAAAACTCCCGAAGACTATAAAAAATCAAAGCTGATGCTTTTTGAAAATGCGGGTGTCAGCGTAATCAACCTGGACGATAAGGCAAAAAATGAGTTCATTGCCGCCTCGGGGGGCAGAACGGTAACGTATTCGCTTTCGGATAACTCTGCCACCTATACGGCAAAATGCATTGACTGCAGAGACGACGGCACGGATTATGCCTTTGTCGGCGACAGTATAATTCACCGAATAAAGCTTAACGTGCCCGGCAGCTTCAACGTGTCAAATTCTCTTGCGGCCATTGCCGTATGCCTTGAAGCGGGTGTAAGCCTTTTTGAATGTGCCGAGGGTCTGAGACAGTTTTATTCCGTAAAGGGCAGAATGGAGCTTGTCAGTGTTGACGCTCCCTTTACGGTTATAATTGACTATGCCCACACTGAGGATTCCCTGAGAAAAAGCCTGCTTTTTCTCAAAAGCATAAAAAAGGGCAGACTCATTACCGTTTTCGGCTGCGGCGGAGACCGTGACAGGGAAAAACGTTCAAAAATGGGCGCAATTGTCGGCGAGCTTTCCGACGTTGCCGTTGTAACAAGCGATAATCCCCGCCACGAGGACCCTGCAGAAATTATAAACGACATACTTTCGGGTATGAAAAAAAACAAAAAAAATATTTATATTCACGAAAACAGAAAAAAAGCTGTTGAATATGCCTTGCAAAGGGCACAAAAGAATGATATTATTTTTTTAGCGGGAAAAGGCCACGAAACAACCCAGCAGATAGGTGATGAAAAAATCCCCTTTGACGAAAGGGAGATTGTAAAGGCTTTTTTTGAAAAACAGGAACAAATAAAGTGAAAGATAAATTGAAAGGAACGTTTTAAAATGAACATTAACATTGCAGCAGTATTAAGCTTTGTGCTTGCCCTCGGTGTAACGGCAGTGCTTGGATATTTTCTCATCCCCGTTCTGCATAAGCTCAAATTCGGTCAGAACATTCTTATGGATATAGGACCCAAATGGCACGCAAAAAAGCAGGGCACACCCACAATGGGCGGCATTATGTTTATCATAGGCATTGTTTTTGCCACGGCAGTTGCTCTTGCCGTGTGCAAGGTAACGGGCTTTGATGCCTTTTCAACCCTTGACGTGCTTCGCAATCAGCAGATGACAAGGCTTTTTGCGGGCATACTTATGGCCTTGTGCTTTGCCCTTGTAGGCTTTGCAGACGATTACATCAAGGTTGTTAAAAAGAGAAATCTCGGCCTTACTGAAATTCAGAAGACCGTTCCCCAGGTGCTTATTATAGGCTGCTACCTTGCTTCTCTTGCAATTACAGACAGCAAGGGAATGTATATTCCCTTTTTCGGCAAGCTTGCACTTGACAGCGTTCCCGGTATGATTTTCTTTTTCATTTTCGGTGTGTGCGTTATCTACGGCGCAATAAATGCAGTTAACTTCACCGACGGCATTGACGGCCTTTGCGGCAGTGTTACAATTCCCGTGGGTATGGCCTTCTGCGTAATGGGTCTCATTATGAAAAACACCTCTGTGGGTATTCTCGGTGCCGCACTTGCAGGCGGCTGTGTAGGCTATATTTTCTGGAATAAATATCCTGCAAAGGTTATGATGGGCGATACGGGCTCAATGTTCCTTGGCGGCCTTGTTGTTGCACTTGCCTATGCAATCGAATGTCCCGTTATTCTTCTTCCCGTGGGCATTGTTTACGTAATTGAGGCAATGAGCGACGTTATTCAGATAGGCTCAATCAAAATCCGCAAAAAGAAGGTTTTCAAAATGGCTCCCATTCATCACCATTTTGAAATGTGCGGCTGGAACGAAAACAAAATTGTTACGGTGTTTACCCTTGTAAGCACGGTCGGCTGTGCAGTCGGCGTTGTGCTTATGTACCTTACGGTAAATAAATAAGCAGAATAATTAAGGAGGCCTTTTATGTCCCTGCCACGGCGAGGATTGTTAAATGCGGCAAGGACATTAAAAGAAAGGACGGAAAAAAGATACGGCTATTATCTTGCCGGGGGAAGCGTTGACCTTGTGTTTCTTTCGCTTGTGCTTGTGCTTTTCACCTTTGGCATAGTTATGATGTATTCCGCCTCCTATGCCTTTTCAGAGGCCAATAAGGGCGGCTCGGACGTGCTTGTTATTTCTCAGCTTCAGAAGGGGGCGGTGGGCTTTGTTTGCCTTGCCCTGCTTTCAAAGCTTGATTACAGGGTGCTCAACGGCAAAGCCACGCTTCTGGTTTTTGCGGGCACGGTTGCAATCCTTGTTCTTACCCTTGTGCTCAATATCGGCGCAACGGACAGCCAGACAAAGCGTTGGATTCAGCTCGGCCCCGTTCAGCTTCAGCCCTCTGAGTTTGCAAAGTTTGCACTCATCATTACCCTTGCATATATGATAAACATTATGCAAAAGCCTCTTTCTTCAAAAACAAACAGACATATAAGGCTTGATTTTAACCGGGACAGCCTGACAAGGATTGAAAAAAGGCTTTTTTCCTTCGGCACAACGCCCTTCAGGGCCTGCGTGCTTCTTGCGGCGGTTATATGTGTTTTCTGCGGCCTTGTGTTTCTTGAAAGCCATTATTCCTGCACCATATTGCTTTTTACCGTCGGTGTGCTTATGCTGTGGGTTTCGGGCGCAAAGGGGCGGTATTTTGCCCTTGTGGGCGTTGCCGTTTTCAGTGCGGTTGCCCTTGTGCTTACAAAGCCCGAAATTCTTGAGGGCTTCGGCTTCGCCTCGAGCAGAATAGAATCCTTTATAAATAAGGATACCGCCGATGCAGACAGCCGCTATCAGACCCTCAACGGCCTTTATGCAATAGGCTCGGGCGGACTTTTAGGCGTGGGACTCGGCAACTCAATGCAAAAGCAGCTTTATATACCCGAGCCGCAGAATGACTTCATTTTTCCCGTCATCTGTGAGGAGCTCGGCTTTGTGGGTGCGGCGGCCGTGCTCATACTTTTTGCTCTTCTGATTGCAAGGGGCTGCTATATCGCCCTAAGGTGCCGCAGCTATTTCGGCGCACTGCTTGTGATGGGCATAATGATTCAGCTGGGTATACAGGTTATTTTCAATATTTTTGTTGTTACCGATATTTTTCCCAACACGGGTATAGCTCTTCCCTTTTTCAGCTACGGCGGCACGGCACTTATCGTACTGCTTGCCGAGATGGGTGTGGTGCTTTCCGTTTCAAGGGACTGTGTAATAGAAAAAAGATAAACAAATATATAAGGAGTGTTTTAAATGAGAATACTTTTTGCCGCCGGCGGTACGGGCGGACACATCAATCCCGCGCTTGCCGTTGCGGGTGAAATCAGAGAGCGCTATCCCGATGCCGAAATTCTTTTTGTGGGCACAAAGGATAAAATGGAAGCAAGGCTTGTGCCTGCGGCAGGCTTTGATTTTACAACGATAAAGATTTCGGGCTTTCAGCGTCAGCTGACACCGGAAAATATTATAAGAAACATCAAAACCGTCTGGTATCTTCTCACCTGCGGCAGAAGAGTGAAAAAGATTATTAAAAGCTTCAGACCTGATGTTGCCGTAGGCTTCGGCGGTTACGTCAGCGGCCCCGTTGTGCGTATGGCGGCAAAAATGGGTATTCCCACGGCAATCCATGAGCAGAATGCTTATCCCGGCATTACAAACAAGGCACTTGCAAAGCAGGTGGATAAGGTTATGCTCACTGCGGCAGAGGCTGAAAAATACCTTTCTCCCAAAAATCCCGTTATTGTTACGGGTCTGCCCGTGAGGGGAGAAATGCTGCGTGCCGACAGAGACATAAGCAGAGCAGAGCTCGGTATAAAGGACGGACAGAAGCTTGTGCTTTCAATGGGCGGCTCACTCGGTGCGGCAACAATCAACAATGCAATGGTTGATATCATCACGGATAACGTAAGCAATAAGCAGCTTTATTTTCTTCATGCCACGGGTCAGTACGGCCTCTGGGTGCCCGATAAGCTCAGAGAAAAGGGCGTAGACCCCGACAACACAGAAAACCTTGAAATCCGTGAATACATAAATGATATGCACAGATGTATGGCGGCGGCCGATATTGTTGTGTGCCGTGCAGGTGCAAGCACCCTTTCCGAGCTTCAGGCAATGGGCAAGGCCTCAATTCTCATTCCCTCACCCAACGTTGCGGAAAATCATCAGTACCACAACGCTATGGCACTCGTAAACAAAAATGCGGCACTCATTCTTGAAGAGAAGGACTTCACAAGGGAAAAAATGCAGGCTCTTTTCTCATCTCTTGCCGATGATGACGAAAACAGAAAAGCAATAGAAAGGTCGGCTAAGGCAATGAGCACCGATGACGCCAAGGAGAAAATTGCAGATTGCATTGTTTCACTGATTAAATAACAATTAAATAATAATTCAGCGGAAGTCGGATGCTTTTATCCGGCTTTCCTTTGTTTTTTCACAAAAATCCCGTTTTTTGCATAATATGTGTTGAAAGGCGTGATTTTATGGATGACACCATTATTATAAGAGGCGGAAACAGGCTTGAGGGTGTTATTGACCTGCAGGGCTCAAAAAACAGCTCGCTTCCTATTCTTGCGGCAACGGTGCTTGTTGACGGTATCAGTGTGATACATAATTGCCCCGAGCTTTCCGACGTAGGTGCCGCAATTAAAATTCTTGAGCATCTGGGCTGCAAGGTGAAAAGGGATGGGAACGACCTTACGGTGGACTCCCGTTTTGTAAATGCCTGCAGTATACCCGACAGTCTTATGAGAGAAATGCGCTCGTCCATTGTTTTTTTAGGCTCTGTTCTCGGGCGTACGGGTCAGGCGCGGCTTTCCTCGCCGGGCGGCTGTGAAATAGGCTTAAGGCCCATTGACCTTCATATAAGCTCGCTCAGAGCTATGGGTGTCAGCGTTGACGAAAGCAGAGGCTGCATAAGCTGTAAAAAAGAAAAAACGCATAAGGATACGGTGATAAGCCTCACCTTTCCGAGTGTAGGAGCAACGGAGAATATAATCCTTGCCGCCGCGTTGGGCAAGGGCAGAACGGTGATACTCAACGCCGCAAGAGAGCCCGAGATAAAGGACCTTGCCGATTTCCTGTGCGGCTGCGGCTGTAAGGTGGAGCTTACGGGTCACGGCACGGTTACCGTTGATGCGGTGGAAAGGGCTCACGGCACGGTTCACCGCGTAATTCCCGACCGTATAGCGGCTCTTACCTATCTTTCCGCAGTTGCGGTGACGGGCGGAGACGTGCTGATAAAAAACACGGATACAAGCCATTATCAGACGGTACTGCCCTTTTTTGAAAGGGCGGGCTGTGATATTACCGATTCCGTTGACAGGGTGAGAATAAAAATGAACAGACGTCCTCTTGCCCTCAGAGATATAAGAACAATGCCTTATCCCGGCTTTCCCACGGATGCCCAGGCGACAATGATGGCTACGGCCTGTGTTGCAAGGGGCACAAGCGTTATTGTTGAAAATATATTTGAGGGCCGCTTCAAGCACGTAGGTGAGCTTGTGCGAATGGGTGCAAAAATCAAGCTTGAGGGTAAGGTTGCAATAGTTGACGGTGTTGAGGCTCTTTACGGCACACGGGTGGCTTGTCCCGACCTTCGCGGAGGAGCGGCGCTTGTTGTTGCGGGCCTTTGTGCAAAGGGTGTAACTCAGATAGGCACACTCAGCCATATTGACAGAGGCTATGAAAAGCTGGAGCAATGCCTTAAAAATATAGGTGCCGACATAGAAAGATGCAAGGGAAAGTAAATCCTTTTTAAAAAATATTGACTTATCACGGGCAGATGTATTATACTTTTATAAGTATGTACTCTGTCTGTTTTATTTTGTAAGCGTTTGGGGGTGTTCTTTTGGACGAGAAAAACAGGAATGTATCCGATACCTTCGGGAAATATAACAGCACTCACAGTGAGCTTAAAAACGTCAGCTCATCAATGTGGGAGCCGATAAGTGCAGGCAAAAGCACCGGTACGTCCTCTGCTCCCGCCAAGGAAAAAGCAGCTTCACCGAAAAAAAGGCCTCCCGAGAAGACTGCCTCCGGTGCCAAGAAAAAGGCTTCGGGTAAGGATAAGTCGGCAGGCACGCTGATAAGCCAGGGCAGACCCGATAAAAAAAGCAGGTCCGTTGCCGGAAAGCCGGCTTCGGAAACGGCCGCAAAAAAGACGTCGTCACCCGGAAAGTTCGGCTCAGCGGCGGCAGGGAAAAAGAAATCCGCGCCCAAAAAGCCCGCTTCAAGAACGCCCAAGGGCAGGGATTTGCGCAAGGATGCCCGTGAAAACAGAAAGCACCGTGAGGAGCTTTTCAAGTTCCGCGAGACCTATCAGCAGGAGCTTAAAAATCAGCGCAATCACGATGAAATCAGCCACACCCGCAACAAGAGCAAGCGTAAAAAGCTGAAAATCAAAAACGCACTAACCATCGGTGCCGTGCTCGCATTTGCTCTTATTTTCATTGTTCTTTACTGCTACAGCAGGGGAGCGCTTATTGAAAACGTTATTATTGAGGGTGCTCATATTTATTCTGAGCAGGAGATTCAGCAGGCGGCGGGTATTTCGGCGGGCAAGAATATGCTTTCTCTCAGAGAAAAAAAGGTGCGCCGTGACATAACAAAAAAGCTTCCCTATATCAAGGATGTCACAATGGAATATGACCTTCCCGACACGCTTTTGCTTACGGTTAAGGAAACGGCAGACAAATATGTTATAGCAACGGATTCGGGCCAGCTTACCCTTGACAGCGACGGCAAGGTGGTCTCCGATGCAAAAACCGAAATTAAAAGCGGCCTTTTCTGTGCCGAGGGCTTTGATTATCAGGCCTTTGAAACGGGAGATGACTACGAGCCCGAGGGCGTCAATGCCGAAAGATACAGAATTCTCTGCGAAATGGTGACTTATTTTGAAGCAAGCGGAATTGTAGATACGGCAGTGATAACCTTAAGCAACACCGAAAACGTTATCGTAACCGTTGACGGAAAAATTGCTGTTTACTTCGGCGATTGCAAGGCCCTTGACGAAAAGGTGCCCTATGCAAGCAAAATCATTGAGCAGGTAAGAGCTCTGGGCAAAAAGGGCTATATTGATATGCGTTATGAGGACGGCTACTTCAAGCCGGGCAGTATGACAATACAGTAAGTATAATTTTATCCCGTAAAGTGAAAAATAAAGGTGTTCCCGAATTCGGTGCGAATCGGGAACACCTTTTCTTACCCGAAGAAAAGAATTAATTATTTTTTTATAAAAAAAGTCAAAAAGATTAAATCTTTTTACTTTTTCTTATTGTATTTTTTGTAAAGTCGTGATATAATCTCTTGGATAATAAGTTATTGTGCCTAATTATGGTTGCACGAAACAAGTCAGATATTAATTTTAACAATTTTTTATAATAGGAGGAAGAACAATGGGCTTCATTATGGACAACGAAAATATCGCATATAACCAGATTAAAGTTGTTGGTGTCGGCGGCGGCGGCGGAAATGCCGTAAATCAGATGGTTGAGTCCGGAATTGTAGGCGTAGAATTCCTTTCAATCAACACAGACAGACAGATTCTCGAAAACTCAAAGGCAACTCATAAAATTCAGATAGGCGAAAAGGTAACGGGCTGTATGGGCGCAGGCGGTGACCCTGCAGTCGGCAAAAAGGCCGCTGAGGAAAGCCGTGACACCATTGCAGACGCTCTTCGCTCAACTGATATGGTATTCATCACCGCAGGTATGGGCGGCGGCACGGGTACAGGTGCGGCTCCCGTTGTTGCGGAAATTGCAAGAGAGCTCGGTGCACTTACCGTAGGTATTGTTACAAAGCCCTTCAAGTTTGAAGGCAGAAAGAGAATGAAGCAGGCCGAGGACGGTATCAGAGAGCTTGAAAAGCACGTAGACAGCCTTATCGTTATCCCCAACGAAAGACTTAAGCTTCTCGGCGACAAGAGCCTCAGCATGAAGGATGCCTTCGGTCAGGCAAACAATGTTCTCTGGCAGGGTGTCAAGAGCATTTCAGATACAATCAAGGTTCCCGGTTACATCAACCTTGACTTTGCAGATATCAAGAGCGTAATGAAGGATGCAGGCCTTGCTCATATGGGTATCGGCCGCGGCAAGGGTGCAGACTGTGCAGCCGAAGCAACAAGACAGGCTATCACAAGCCCCCTTCTTGAAACTGCAATTGACGGCGCAAGCGGCGTTATCATCAACGTTACCTGCTCGTCCGATATGTCACTTGATATGATTGAGCAGGCAGGCTCACTCATTTCCGATGCAACTCATCCCGATGCAAACATCATCTTCGGTTCCGTATTCGATGAGGATATGGGCGACGAAATGCTTATCACGGTTATCGCAACCGGCTTCGGTACGGATAAAAACGAGCAGGCCTCACCCCTTCAGTATCAGGCAGCTCAGAATATAAAGGGCGCAGCTCCCGAATTTATCAGCCAGGCAAACACAAACGGTATGGGCGGCTCGGTTTTCTCGGGTATTGACCAGGAGGCTATTGACTTTGCTTCAACAAAGTTCGGTCAGAGCTTCGTTTCAGTTTTTGAAAAGGCAGCTGCCGCTTCAGAGGGCAAGGCTCCCGCAGCTTTTGATTTTGCCCCCATTCAGCAGGCTCCCGTTCAGCAGGCAGCTCCCGCTCAGGCTCCCGTTCAGAGCTTTGACGTAATTGAAGCTCCCGCAAAGAAGACCGGTTCAATTTTTGACGACCCCGGTGAGGATGAAAGCGACGTTCTCCCCGTATTCAAGGGAAGAAACATTTTCGGTAATAACTGAAGCTTGTAACTGAGCTTTGACTTGGCTTTATATATATCAGTAATTTTCACCAGGAGGAACATAATGAACGAATTGAAAAACAAGTCAACAATACTTATAATTGTTGCACTTATCGTTGTTTGTACAGGCTCCTTTCTCGGCGTAAGAGCAGTGAACAAAAATCTTGATGAGGCACCCTCTGCTTCGCAGAGCACCTACGTGCCCGACAGCACAACAACCACTGAGCCTTCAAAAACAACAACCACTGAAGCTCCCTCTGTTAACGTCAATGCAACGGTACCCTCGGGCAATACCATCACAACCTTTCCCGGTATTGCAGGTACAAGCGCTTCAGACGCTTCAACAACGCTTCCCACAACAGTGACAACCACTCCGGCACTTACCTTACCAACAACAAGTGCCTCAACCACAACGGAAACCACAACCGGCACAACAACCTCGACCCCTCAGGGCACAACCGGTGAAAACGGCGCAATGTTTGACAACGGCCTCGCAGGCTACAAGTTTGATGCTGACGGTAACTATTATTTCACTGCCGATGACCCCTGGCAGAGAAACTTCGGCTATACTCAGACCTTTGATACGTTAGCTCCCTTTGTTTCTATCTATATGGATACAATGAGAGTTAAGTTCCGCTATCAGGATAAGGACTGGATGGTACAGCTCTGGAAGGGTCAGTACGGCCTTGCCTTTGTCGGCTCCGAAATCGGCGTTTACACCAAGCCCCTTGACAGAACGGTTGATTATTACGATGCCGCAAGCAACGATGATGCACTTTATATGTCCTGCACCTGCTACCGTGACGGTGAGCCCATCTTCTCGCGTGAATACGGAAAGTACTGGTGGTGTACGGGCTTTATCCCCGGTCAGCTTGATAAATTCTCAGACCGCTCAGAGCTTGCACTCAAGTGCAGAATCACCATGAAGGATGAGGAAATGCTTGAAGGCTTTGTTGCTTCACTCAAGGCAGAGCCCAACAACCTTGTTGAGGGCAAGCATTTTGCAGTCAACGGCCTGGATGTTTTCATCACCTGGCAGTAAGGCTTATATTACATACATTATAATTTAACAAATTTTTACTTGTAATTTTATACACTATGTAGTATAATAAGATTTATTAAAGGTATATTTTCGGCTTTTGCCGTTTATATAAATATTATGAAAGGAATGATAAAGCATGAAAAAGTTTTTTGGCGTAGTCGTTGCAGTATTGCTTTGCGTATGCATGATGGCTCCCGCAGCTCTCGCAGCAGATGAGACAGATGCAGTTGTAGACGGCATTGTCGGTCTTATTGAAGGCGTAGCTTCAGGTGAGACAAGTGACATTCTCGGCGACCTCAACCTTGGCGAGCTTGACCTTGGCGGTATGATCGGCTCCTTCATTGAAGAAGAGCAGGCTGCAGATGAGGTTGACCCTCAGGTAAAGGTTGAAGAAGCTCTTCAGGATGCACAGGCTTCAGCAGAAAAAGAAACAGGTATTGACCTCAGCTGGTTAACAACTCTTCTTGCAGAGGATGTAAACGTTGATGCAATCAACAATTTCTTTGCTGATTTCGAAATGGCAGATATGCCTGACCTTCTCACCGTTATTTCCGAAGCATTCGGCGGTGCAGGTATCGATATGGCAAACTTTGATGCAACCGCACTCGGCAACTTTGACATCAGCACTCTTCTTGGTGGTTCAACTGTAAATCCTGCAGAAACCGTTAAGCCCGAGGGTATTGCTACCGACGTTGCTTCAGACGATGCTTCAATGGTTACAACTGACCTTGTAACCGGCCTTATGGACGGTCTTACAGGCGGACTTCAGATGATGGGTCTCAACCCCGACGAGCTTCTTGCTTCAATGGGCGACAACGAAATCATCAACTTCTTCGCAAATATGTACATCGGCTTTATCGGTGAGGTAGAGGAAAGCACAACAGCTGCTCCCACAACAACAGCTCCCGCTCCCCAGACAACACCTGACACCGGTGATACAGCAGACGTAGTAATTGCAATTGCAACTCTTTGCGTAGCAACTGCAGCAGCAGGCGTTTGCCTTAAGAAAAAGGAAGACTGATATCTTCCGGAGTAATCAGTCTTCCCGGATTTTCTATCTAACTTTTTTATAAAAAAGCTACATAAGAAGAGGACACCCGCTAGGGTGTCCTTTTTTTGATATAAAAGCCTACGCTTCAATTTACGGTATTTACTGGCTTGCCGCTTACAAAGCCCTCAACATTAGCCTTGAAAATATTCATAAGCCTCGTTCTTGCCTCAAGGCTTGCCCAGGCAATGTGAGGTGTAACAACGGTCTTATCACTCGTGGCAAGGGGGTTGTCAGCCATAGGCGGCTCGGTTGAAAGCACGTCTGCGCCAACGCCCGCAATCAGACCCTCGTCAAGTGCTTTTCTTACGTCTGCCTCGTTAAGCACCGGACCGCGTGAGGTGTTTATAATGTAAGCACCCCTTTTCATTTTTTCAATGAATTCTCTGTTTACGAGTCCCGTTGTGCTTTCTGTGAGAGGACAGTGCAGAGAAATGACGTCCGACTGTGCGATTACCTCGTCAAGAGACAGAAACTCAACGCTGCCGAAGCCGTCGTAATGCCTTGTGTTGGGGGAGTAGGCTATAACTCTCATTTTAAAGGCGTTTGCAATGGCCGCAACGGCAGAGCCGATTTTGCCAAAGCCGATTATACCGAAGGTCTTGCCCGAAAGCTCGGTGAGCGGTGTTTTCCAATAGCAAAAATGCTCACATTCTGCCCATTCTCCGTCCTTTACGCTTTTATCGTGCAGGGCAACCCTGTTGGTCATTTCCAAAAGGAGTGCAAACACAAGCTGAGCAACGCCGTCTGTGCTGTAGGCGGGGATGTTTGAAACCGTGATGCCGAGCTCACTTGCGGCCTCAATGTCAATTACGTTATAGCCCGTTGCAAGGGTGGAAATATATTTAAGACCCTCAAGAGCTTCAAGTGTTTTTCTCGTCAGCGGTGTTTTGTTTGTTACAACAATCTCGGCCCCTCTTGCTCTTTCGCAGATAAGCTCTGCGGGTGTTTTGTCGTAAACCTCATATTCGTCAACAAGGCCCTTGAGCCAGTCCCAGCAAAGGTCGCCGGGGTTTTCCGTATATCCGTCAAGAATTACAAGCTTCATAATTATCCTCCTTGAAAAATTGTTTATACCATTATAGCATAAACTGCCCCTTTTTGCTATATTATCTTTGAATAAAGGCAATATTTTTTCTTTTTTGAGCTATGATTTTAAAAAAGCATTGACGATTCGTCTAATTTATTATAAAATAAATATAACTATGTATCATATCGGGAGGGTATTGATTTGAACAAAAGTAAATCCTGGTCATATACCCTTAAGCTGATGGCTCTTATCTGCTTTTCGGCAGTTCTTGCTTTGCTTGTTCTGCTTCGCATTTTTCAGACAGAGCAGTTTTTGCATTGGTACGCAAAATATACCCAAACCCTTGAAAATTTTGAAATCTGGATAGAAAATTACGGGGCAACCCCCCTTGCAGTGATTATAATACTTGTAAATTACGCTCTTAAGGCAGTTATGCCCTGGTTTCCCGTTTCCTGTATCTGTGTTGCAAGTGCGGTTATCTTTAAATGGTATGATGCTCTGGTAATAAATATTGCGGGGCTGACAATACTGTTTGCACTCAAGTTTTTCTGGGGCAGACATTTCGGCGGCGGTAACGCGGAAAAGCTTCTTATGAAATATGACTCTGCCTACAAGCTGGTTGATCGCAGCGGACTCGGCTCGGGCGTTGTGCTTTTTCTTTCAAGGCTTCTTCCAAGCATTCCCATCAATGCCGTCAGCTGCCTTTACGGTACCACGGATATGCCCTTGTGGCGCTTTTTGGTTATCTCTCTTGTCGGCTTTCTCTACAAGGCGATAACCTATATAATAATCGGCAGAAACGTTTTTGACCCTGCCTCGGCGAGCTTTATTGTGCCTTTTATCCCTCACATTCTCCTTTCGGGTATAATCTTTTTAAGCCTGAGCGGTGCAATTGAGGGCGGAAATAATAAAAGAAAAAATAAGAATGAGGATAAAGAAAGGTTGATGTAATATGGCAACACTTACCGAAATGAAAAAGCTTCTCGCAGAAAGGTCTCTTGACAGTGAGCTTTCAGCAATTTATAAGCAGGATACCCTTGCAGACCACTACCAAAGATATCTCAAGGTAGCTGCAGATTTTGAAGCACTTTACAAAAACAGTGCTGACAGAGAGGTTGCTCTTTTTTCTGCACCGGGCAGGTCTGAAATCGGCGGTAATCACACCGACCACAATCACGGTCTTGTTCTTGCGGCGGGCATCAGCCTTGATGCCATTGCCGTTGCTTCAAAAAATAACGAGGGCATTGTAAGGGTCAAGTCAGCAGGCTATCCCATGGATACCGTAAGCTGCAGTGAGCTTGAGCCCAACGAAAAGGAATACGGCAAGAGCCAGGCTATTGTCAGAGGCATTGTTGCCCGCTTCAAGCAGCTCGGCTATAAGGTTGGCGGCTTTGATGCCGCAACCTCCTCACAGGTGCTTTCAGGCTCGGGCCTTTCCTCCTCAGCCGCCTTTGAGGTGCTTGTCGGCACAATACTCAACCACCTTTACAATGACGGCAAGGTGCCTATGCCCGAAATTGCAAAAATTGCACAGTACAGTGAAAATGTATACTTCGGCAAGCCCTGCGGCCTTCTCGACCAGATGGCCTGCGCGGTAGGCGGCTTTGTTTCAATTGATTTTGAGGACACCTCAAAGCCCGTTATCAACGCCATTGACTTTGACTTTGCAAAATCCGGTCACAGCCTTGTTATTGTTGATACAAAGGGCAGCCACTCAAATCTTACAGATGATTATGCAGCCGTAAGAGGTGAGATGGAAAGCGTTGCCGAATTCTTCGGCAAAAAGGTTCTCAGAGAAATTGAGAAGAAGGACGTAATCGCTAATGCGGCGGCCTTAAGTAAAAAGCTCGGCGAAAGGGCAGTGCTTCGTGCGCTTCACTTCTTCGGCGAAAATGAAAAGGTTATTGCACAGACACAGGCTCTTCTCAAAAACGATTTTGAGGCCTTTAAGGCTCTTATTATTGCAAGCGGACGTTCATCATATATGTATAATCAGAACGTATATACCTGCAAAAATCCTTCAAATCAGCCTCTTTCTCTTGCTCTTTGCGTAAGTGAGCAGCTTCTTTCGGGCAAGGGTGCTTGGCGTGTTCACGGCGGCGGCTTTGCAGGCACAATCCAGGCCTTTGTGCCCGACGGACTTGTAAAAGAATACACCGATGCTATGAAGAGCATTTTCGGCGATGACAGCTGCTACGTGCTTTCAATAAGAAAGGGCGGAACCAGAGTATTCTAAGCACTCGCGTATTGCGAGGTGAAAATCATCAAAGGTGCTGTAAAACGGACATTTTATGCTTGTCAGGTCCGATTTCCGGCACCCTGAAAAGGAGAAAAATAATGAGTAATTTCCGCAGAAGATTTGTTTCCCTTATTATGACGGCCGTTATGCTTCTCTGTTACGTCGGCTTCAGCCTTTGTGCCTCGGCGGTCAGCAGGGTGGCATCACTCAAGGTGTCTTCAACAACGCAGACAACCGTTACCGTCAAATGGGACAAGGTGGCCTCGGCAAACAGCTACCGTGTTTACAGATATGACTCAAAAACCGAAAAGTGGACTCATATAAAAAGCACAAAATCCACACAGTTTACCGAAAAGGAGCTTTCACCCGGCAAGCAGTACATTTACGGCGTTAAGGCCGTTGCAAAGGAAAACGGCAAGAACGTTGGAAGCAAAATGTCAAAAAAGGCCGTTGCCGTAACAAAGCCCAAAACCGTAAAGGGTCTCAAGGCCTCCTCAAAGAGCGCGACGAGCATCACCCTCAAGTGGAACAAGCTTTCGGGCGTACGCGGCTATGCGGTTTACCGCTATGACTCATCAACAAAAAAGTACACTCTTATTGAGCGTACGCTTTCAAATTCCTACAAGGTTAAAAATCTTAAAGCAGGCACCTCTTATACCTTTGCGGTCAGGGCCTATGTCAAATACTCCTCACTTACCTACGGCTCCTACAGTTCAAAGCTGAAGGTTAAAACTGCCTCGGCAGCTTCTGCGGTTAAAAATCCCGGGGTTCCCACGGGCCTTGAGGGTGCGGAAAACAGCAGCAACGGTATCCGCCTTAAATGGAAATCCGTAAGCGGAGCAACGGGCTATGAGGTTTACAGCTATGATGCCTCCAACGGCTCATGGGTTTATGAGGGCTCCTGCACGGGTACGGTATATACGGTGAAAAACCTTACGGAAACAAGCCATTACAAATATAAGGTGAGAGCCTATAAAACCGTAGACGGAAATAAGTATTACGGCGATTTCTGCGAATCGGTGACCGTAGCATACAACAGCGGAGTGAACGACAGCATCTACAGTGAGGAAATGGAAAAGAGCGGCGTTTTCGGCTATCTCTTTGACCCCGATGAGCTTTATTTCTACACCGCTGATGACCCGTGGCAGAGAAACGTAGGCTACAACTCGATTTTTGATACAACCTCAAACATTGCTCTTATTGATTTTGACACCGTGAGACTTCGTTTTGAGTACGGCGGCAAGGATTGGATGATTCAGCTCTGGAAGGGTCAGTACGGTCTTCTTTTCTACGGTGCCGAGGTCGGTGTTTACACAAAGTCCAAGGACCGTGAGCTTATGCATTACGATTGCGCAAGCGATGACGAAATGCTTAAAATGTCCATGGATTTCCTTGAAAAGAAAAACGGAACCTGGACAAGACGCTTCACCCGTCCCTACGGCTACTATTGGTGGTGCACGGGCTTCATCCCCGGCAACAAATGGGGCGACTATTCGGGCCTCGGCCTCGATATGAGAATTACCGCAAAGGATGAGGATATGCTGAAGGGACTCAAGGTTGCCCTTGAACAGAATAATATGCAGTACAGAGTAAGTGGCCTTGACGTATACTTCTCTTACCGTTGAGGTGCAGCTATGATAAGGTCAGACGATATAAACGAAGCGCTTTACAGCAGCTGGTGCACCGATAACGGCGGCAGGGAAAAGGCCTCTCAGGAGGTTGAACGCCTTATTTCCGTTTTACCCGATAAGCGTCAGCTTGAGTTTATGAAGCTTGAATATTATAACTTCATTCATTTCGGTATGAATACCTTTTACAAAAGGGAGTGGGGTGACGGAAGTGAGGAGCTTTCACAGTTCAATCCCACAGACCTTGATACGGACCAATGGTGCAGTGTGCTTAAGGAAACGGGAAGTAAGGGTATAATCATTACCGCAAAGCATCACGACGGCTTCTGCCTTTTTAACACGGCCTGTACCGACCATAACGTGATGAACACGCCCTTCGGCAAGGACATTGTGGCGATGCTCAGCGAAAGCTGCAAAAAGTATGATATGAAGCTGGGCATTTACCTTTCACCCTGGGACAGACACGAAAAAACCTACGGCACTGACGGATATAACGACTTTTTTGTCGCACAGTTAAGAGAGCTTTGCACAAATTACGGTGATATATTCTGCTTCTGGTTTGACGGTGCCTGCGGTGAGGGCAAAAACGGCAAAAAGCAGGTTTACGATTGGGAAAGATATTACGCTGTGATAAGGGAGCTTCAGCCTGAGGCTGTAATTTCCGTATGCGGCCCCGACGTAAGGTGGATAGGCAACGAGGCAGGCAAAACCCGTAAAAGCGAATGGAGCGTTATTCCCGCCTCAAGAAATGCCAATTCAGAAATAATTGAAAACAGCCAGAAGGCGGAAAAAAAGGCAGGTAAGCTTCAGAATGTGAAGGAAACCGATGCCGACCTCGGTTCAAGAGAGCTTGTGAAGAATTATGAAAAGCTTATCTTCAAGCCTGCCGAGGCCGACGTTTCCGTAAACTACGGCTGGTTTTATAACGATAAAAAATTTAAGCGCGCAAGCAAAATGCGCACACCGGAGGAGCTTGCGGAAATTTATTTTGCAGCCGTCGGCGGCAACGCCTCTTTGCTTTTGAATGTGCCGCCCGACACAAGCGGTCTTATAAACAAAAGGAGTGTTGACCAGCTTAAGGAATTCACAAGGCTGATAAAGGCTCCCTTTGAAAATGAGGAGAGGCTTTATGCCTCAAACCTTATCTCTGACGGCTATAAGCTTGCTCCCGATGAGCTTTTTAACGACGGCGAGGGATATATGCTTCTTGACGGTGAAAAGGGTGTGCAGCTTATTTTTGAAAGCGCAATTTCCGTTACGGCAATCACTCTTCGTGAAAATCTTGCCTTCAGTCAGCGTGTTGAGGAGCTTGAGATTTACGCCTCAAAGGGCAAGGGCTTTTCCAAAGTTTATTCAGGTACGGTTATCGGCTCAAAAAAAATAGTACGCTTCAGCAAGCCTGTCAAGGCAACGGAGCTTCTTATTGTGCCCACGGTGTCACGCGGCAATCCCGTGCTCAAGGATATAAGGGTGTATAAGAAGTAGGCAGGAAAAAACTCCCCGATTTTCGGGGAGTTTTTTAGTAGTAAGTAGGAAGTAGTAAGTAGTAAGGAAACCGCCCTTCGGGCGGTTTTTTGGAGGGCAAGGGGTGTACAGCTTTTTTTGTGTAGGGAGCGACGCCTCCGTCGCTCCGATTAAGTAGGAAGTTGTAAAAACCTTCGGGTGCGGAAAGATATAAACCCCACGGAGTTTTTCCGTGGGATTTTACAGTTATTATGCTTGTGCGATAACGGATAAAATCAGTAACGCATTGGATTTTACAGTGAAAGATAGAATTTCTTCCACTTGAGGAATTTCTTTTCGTCATACTCCTTGGGCATTGCCTTTGCCACAACGGGGATAATGGGCAGTGAGCCGAGAGCTCCCACAAGGTGGGGCACGATGGGAAGCATGGGGAAGGCGTTGAGCACAATGTGGATAATCTGCTTAAAGGGGAGAACAAGAGGCTCGCCGTCTGCAACGGAGAACTGCTGTTCGGTAAGAATCTTCTTTTTGAGGATATAGTCAATATCCTTTGCGCTTACGTATGTAAAGAAATTTTTGAAAACATCAAGCAGCAGATAGTTTCTGCCCTGCTCCTGGAAATAGTTGTACTCATATTTCCACAGTGCCTTTTCCGTGTATTCACCGTTGCCTATGCTCTTCACACAGTCGGCAAGATATTTACCTGCCATAATGCTCAGCACAAGACCGCTTCCGCTTAAGGGAATGGTCATACCTGCACTGTCGCCTACAGCCGCATAGCCGTTGTACATTACCTTGGGTATCATTCTTGAAATGGGGATGCTTTCAATCTTTTCTCCGCCGCGCAGAACCTTTTCACCGATAAAGGGATAGCGGCTTCTGAAATCGGCAATGGAGTCTTCAACCTCCTTCATTGTAAGCTTGCCCTTCATCTGGAATTTACCGACAATGATGTCAACAAACTTTTCGTCGGTGATGGTCCAGCTGATGCCGGGCTTATCCATATGGAAGAAGGTAACGTTATAAGCGGGGTCTGTGATTGTGCCGTCGGTATTGTCAAAGTAAATACGGTAGGCATTGAAAATGTTTCTTTCTTCAAATTCCTTAATGATGCCGCAGCAATCGGGAAGCTGAAGCCTTATGGGTGAGTTGAGGCCGCAGGCATCGATAAGAAGCTCGCTTTCAAGCCTTTTTTCACCTTCGGCATCTCTGATAATCATACCGGCAATGCGGTTGTTTTCAAAAACGGGGGCAACAATCTCGGTTTCAAAAACAAGCTTTACGCCTGCCTTTTCGCTTTCCGAAAGAAGGTGCTTTATAAGGCCCTTTCTTTCCATATGCACGCGTCTGCCGATACCCTTATCGTAGGGCATATGCAAAACGTGCTGACCGTTGGGACTCATATAAGCCATATGGTGAGATTTGATGTAAATATCCTCGGGCGGACGTGCAATTTCAGCAAAGTCAAAGGCTGAAAGCTCAATGGCATCCTCCCAGTCGTAGCCCATTTCCTCTCTCTTCTGCTTTTCGTAAACAGTAACGTCGTAGCCTGCTTTTGCAAGGTTTATTGCGGCTGAAAGTCCGCCGTGACCCGCACCGGCAACAAGAATTTTCCTCATGCTTTTCCCTCCTGAAAAAATTGTCAGAATATGTAACAGTTCAATTATAACAAATATGAACAGTTTGTCAACATTTACAGACTTGAAAAATAGGGCTTAATTTTTAATCAGACAAAATTTCTGTTTTTTTGTAATCATATATTGATTTATAGCTTGAAAAGATGTAAAATATAAAGGATTATGATTATAGTTATAGCTTTGACGGAAGGGGGCTGCGGCTGATGAAAAAGGTATTGCTTTTTATGCTTGTAATGCTGTTTGTTTTTTTAGCCTTCGGGCAGAATTTTACTGCCATTGTAGCCGTTACTCCCAATAAAATTCACGCTGAAAAGCCGGATACCTCAGTTTTTGAAAGGCTTGATGCCTATGAGGCCGCCGACGTTGAAAAGGTTATCCGTCAGGCTGAAATTGAGCGTCAGAAAAACACCACCGAGGATAAGCAGAAAAAGAAAATAGAGGACACACTCAAAAAGCTGAAAAACGGAAAAATAAGCCTCAGAAAGGTGTTTTCCGACACAATGTTTGTGGGCGATTCGCTTATCAACGGCCTTGAGGTTTACAATATTCTCAATGATGACCTGCTGATTACACAGGTGAGTGCAAGGCTTACTCATCTTGAGGATAATCTTAAAAAGATTGTTTCCGCCAACCCGAGTGAGCTCATTCTCCATTACGGCCTTAATATGCTCTGGGCCGACGAAACGGGTACACAGTGGTTTATTGACGATTACAGCGAGCTTATACTCAAGCTCAAAAAGGCTCTGCCCTATACGAGAATCATTGTCAGCAGTATTTTTCCCGTGAATGAAGAGGATGCCGATGATGAAATCTTTACCCATATTCCACGTCATAACAAGGCTCTTAAAAAAATGTGCGAGGATACGGGCGTTGAATTCCTTGATTCCACAAAGCTTGTTGAAAAAAGCGAGGAATATTACAGCCCCGACGGAATTCACTTCAACGCAAAGTTTTACTCGGAAAAATGGCTGCCTTTCATTGTTGAAAACAAGGGGATTACAGAATGAAAAAGTTTTTTTTAAGGCTTGGGGAGGCTCTTTGCGTGCTTGCACTTGCGGCATTTATTATTTTTGTTTCCTCCCAGGATAAAATAAGCACCACACCCTTTAAGGAGCTTGCAAAGGCGGTTGCCTCGGAGTGTGACCTTAAGGAGCTGAAAAAGCGTGATAAGCTGGAGCTTAAGGACAAGCTCTCATTTGATGCGGCGGCGTTTGATAACGTGATTTATTATTCAAGCGATTCGGTTATGGACGTAAGGGAGCTTCTTATTATTTTTTCTGAAGATAAGCAGTCGCTGAAAAACGCAGAGGAAAAAATTGCGGCTTATGTAAGTGAAAAGCAGCAGCTTTTTGAGGATTACGCACCAAAGGAAAGTGAGCTTATCTCCTCTCACGTGCTCATAAACAAAAAGGGATACATTCTGTTTTATATAGGTCAGGATAAGGAGAAGGCCGCATCGGCTTTTTCTCAGAAGCTTTGATTTCAGTCAGCTGATAAAGGATTTGAAAAAAGGAAGGGAGTGTTTATATGGTATTCAGCAGTGCGGCTTTTTTATTCGCATTTTTACCCGTAACCCTTCTTCTTTACTGTCCGCGGCTTTTTTATAAGAACAGAAAAAGAGAAATTGCAAAAAAGAACCTTGTTCTTCTCATTGCAAGCCTTGTTTTTTACGCCTGGGGTGAGCCGATATACGTGCTGCTTATGGCACTGAGTATTCTTTTCAACTATTTTATCGGCCTTGATATAGAAATGCACAAAGACAGCCCGAAAAGCAAGAAGCTCATACTTGCTTTCGGTATACTTTTCAACGTGTCTGCTCTCGGCTTTTTCAAATATTCGGGCTTTGTTACCGAAAGTATAAACTCACTCTTTTCTCTCAGCCTTGAGTTCAATGCCCCCGAGCTTCCTATAGGTATCTCCTTTTATACCTTTCAGATTATTTCTTATATTGTTGACGTTTACCGCGGAACACCCGCGCAGAAAAGGCTTGTGCCCTTTGCAACCTATGTCACAATGTATCCTCAGCTTATTGCAGGCCCCATTGTGCAGTACGGCGATATTGAAAAGCAGCTTAATGACCGCACGGTAACAAGAGAAAAGCTTGCCGCAGGCATACTCATTTTTATCAAGGGTATGGGCAAAAAGGTGCTTTTTGCAAACACAATAGGTGCCTTTTATACCGAAATCAGCGCACTCGGCCTTGACAGAATAAGCACCGTTACGGCCTGGGTGGGCATAATCTGCTATACTTTGCAGATTTATTTCGATTTCAGCGGCTATTCCGATATGGCCATAGGCCTCGGCAAAATGCTGGGCTTTGACTTTTCGCTTAACTTCAATCTGCCCTACAGGGCAAAAAGCATAACGGAGTTCTGGCGGCGTTGGCATATAAGCCTTGGCAACTGGTTCAGAGACTACGTATATATTCCCCTTGGCGGCAACAGAGTCAAGCCCTTAAGGCACATACTCAACATTCTTATTGTCTGGACTCTTACGGGTCTGTGGCACGGTGCGGCGTGGAATTTTGTTGCTTGGGGCGGCCTTTACGGTATTCTTCTCATTGTTGAAAAATACCTTCTCAAAAATGTTCTTGAAAAAATCCCGTCATTTATCCGCCACGCCGGAACAATGGTGGTTGTTATGGTGGGCTGGGTGCTCTTTTCGGCAGAAAGCTTTACGGCGGCTGCAGAATACATCAGGATAATGTTCGGCATGGGAGAAACGGCCTTTTACGACAGCACGGCGACCTACTACCTTTCCTCGGCGGGGCTTTCAATTATCGTGATGAGCCTTTCGGCCTTCGGCTTCTTTGTGAATATGCCGAGAGTAAAAAAATTCCGTTTGAACGTTGCCGCAATGGCAGCGGGCTATACACTCGTATTCCTTTTATGTGTAATCTATCTTATAAGTGAAACCTATAATCCCTTCCTGTATTTCAGATTTTAAAGGATGTAAATAATGAACGAAGAAACAAAAAAAGAAAAAAGAACAAGAAAAAAGGGAAATATAATTTTCGCCTTTATTATAATTGTCTTTTGCCTTATGCTCGGCTTCTTCTCTCTTGCAGGCTTTTTTGTCCCCGACAGAGAAATCAGCGAAAACGAAAACAGAGTTCTTGCATCAATGCCTGAGCTTACCGTAAGCGGACTGCTTGACGGCAGCTTTATGAAGGACTTTGAAAGCTATCTTACGGACCAGTTTCCCTTAAGAGACGAGGCCATTTATTTAAAAAGCTTTTTTGAAAGGCTTTGGGGCAAGCATGAGGAAAACGGCGTTTATATAGGCGAAAATGATTTTCTTTTTGACAAGCCCTCAGCTTTTGACAGCGAGAAGCTTAAGGATGTAATAAAGAAAATAAACAGCTTTTGCAAGCAGAATAAAAAGCTGAAAAGCGTTTTCACCCTTGTGCCCAACAGTACGCTTATCTACAGAGAAAATCTGCCCGAGGGGCTTGTGCCCGCTGACCAGAGTGTGCAGATAAACAAGGTTTACGGCGGCCTTGACAAAAGTATAATTACCGTTGATGCCGTTTCCGCACTACTGCGTGAAAAAAGCTATAACGAGGTTTTTTACAAAACTGACCACCATTGGACCACAAGAGGTGCCTACAGTGTATTTGTTGAAATTGCAGATAAGCTCGGCCTTGAGGTTAAGGCTGATGATTTTGAATTCCACACCGTAAGCAATGATTTTGAAGGCACGCTCAAATCAAAAAGCACCTTTGCAAGGGCAAAGGACAGCGTAGAGATATGCTTGCCGAAAAAGTCAGAGGGCACATATTATATTGAAATTTCCGGCACTGCGGAAAAATACGCAAGCTGCTTTTTTGAACAGAAGCTTGATGAAAAGAACAAATACGAGGTCTTTTTAGGCGGTAACTATGAAAGGCTGACGGTAACAACAACCATTCCCGAGGGCAGAAAGCTCCTTGTTATAAAGGATTCCTTTGCCAACTGCCTTATACCGATGCTGACACCCTATTTTACAAAAATTGTTGTCCTTGACCCGAGATATATGACCGAAAGCGTAAGTGAGGTTTTACAGGAGGACGACTTCACGGACCTGCTGTTTTTATATAATGCAAACACATTTTTCAGCGATACATCCTTAAAAGAGGTTTTATAATATCAGAGAAAGAGGATTGAAAAAATGAAAAACGAAAAATTATATGACATTATACCGTCTCAGGACTGTATGTATCTTATGCACAGATTCAGCCTGCACAAGCAGATGGCGCAGATTCCGACCTCCCTTACAATAGGTATGGAGCTTGACTTCGGGGTGCTGCAGAAGGCATTGGATATTGTAATTGAAAGGAACGACTGCCTTCGTCTTGCCTTTGTGAAAAAGGGCGGCAAGCTCAAGCAGTATTTCCGCACCGGCAACAGCTATAAGGCTGAGGTGAAGTATTTCCGCAGCAAGCAGGAGCAGGAGGATTACTGCAGTGCCGATGCAAAAAAGCCCGTACGCTTTGAAAAGGGCGAGCTTTTCAGAATTGTATTTTTTACTGTTAATGAAAAGCAGTACGGCATTTACGGTAACTTCACCCATATGATAATTGACGCTATGGGTATATCATTTTTCTATAAGGAGCTTTTTTCGGTTTATGCCGCTCTTATGCAGAATGACGAGCTGCCTAAGCCGACAGACAGCTACGAAAGCTACATAATCAGGGAGCTTGAGGCTCTTAAGGATGAGGAAAAAACGGCAAAGCATGAGGAGTTTTACAAAAACTACTTCCTTGAAAAGGGCGAGCCCTTTTATGCTGCCGTTCACGGAATGGATTTTCTCAACGCCTACCGTAAAAAGAAAAAGAATCCCGAGGCAAGGGTGCCTCTTGCGTATAATCCCCTTTACAGCAAGTGTGACTTTTTAACAATGCACATCCCTCCCGAAAAGGCTTCAAGAATTTTTGATTATTGCTTTTGTCACAGCATTGCCCCGGAAAGTGTTTTTCAGATGGGTCTTCATACCCATTGCAGTGCTGTCAATGAACGTATAGGCGACGTTTCAATGATGAGCGTTTGCAGTAAGAGAGCAACCCTGCAGGAAAAGAATATGTGCGGCTGTCTTGCTCAGCCTCTGCAGCTCAGAGCCGTGCTTTCCGAGGATATGAGCTTTGACGGTGGTGTAAAGGAATTTGTAAAGGTAAGAAGAAGCCTTTACCGCCACGCGGCCTATCCCTACACAAAGGCAAGAACAATGTCCCTTGACCTTTTCGGCTACGGACCTATTCAGGGCCCCAACTCCTTTATGTTCTCCTGGATACCCCTTCCCGTAGGCGGAGAATTCGGTATGGATTTTGAGTTCAGAACCTATAACCTTACAAGATATTTCACACCGCTTTACGTTATCACTATGCCCGACCCGAAGGACGGCGGCTTTAATGTTTGCTATATGTACCGAACGAAGCTTTCAACAAAACAGCAGATTGAAAAGCTTCACGAAAATATGGTTGACACAATTATGGCAGGTATTGAAAACCCGGAGATTACTGTGGGAGAGCTTCTTGATAAAATTGAAACAAAGCAGTAAAAGCTTTACTGAATACAGCTTCAAGCGAACGGGAACAGGAAAAATGCGCAGAATGAACAAACCGAGCTAAAACTAGGCTTTCAGCCTTGTTTGGGGTTACCCGCGGCGAGGCTTGCTTACAGCATAAACCTCAAAAGCACCGTTTTTGCAATTATTTTACTTTTTTATGCTTTAAAGGGTTTCTTTGAACTTTCAAATTCAAAGAAACCCTTTGTTTATCTCGGTTTATGCGGTCTGCACTTTTTTTACAGCCCCATCTTAATTGGTTTTTATATCAGTGCTTCAAGCACACTGTCATCGCCCTTGTAGTGTATCGGCACAATGCCGATTTCGGGCAGGTGCTCAAGATTTCCCCGATTATCGTCAACCATATAAATCTCATCGTATTCCTTTTTCATCTCACCCACACAGTGAAGATAAATCGCCTTGTCAGGCTTTGCAAGGCCGAGATTGCAGGAAACAAACATTTTTTTGAAAAGGGGAGTAAGGCCGTGCTTTTCAAAGGCATCCTCAACAACGCCCAGGGGTGCATTGGAAAGCAGTATAACATCGTGCTTTTCACCAAGGGCCTTTATGACGGGAAGAATGGACTTGCGCAGAATGAACATACTGTTCCATTCCTTTATCATTTCATCCCTGTCAACCTCAAGCACCCTTGCCATATTTGTCAGAAGCTCGTCATAGGTAATCTGTCCCAGGTCGGCGGGCACAAAAAGCTCCTCTTTTATAATAAGAGCCTTGTCCTCTGCAAGGAATTTTTTGAGAAAGACGGGTGCAACCTCTTCAAAAATAACACCGAAGCAGTCAAAAATAATAAGCCTTTCAGCCATATCAGCACATCCTTTTTTTATTTATGCTTATATTTTAATTTATAGCCCTGCGCTTGTCAAGCGTTTGGAGGCCGTGAATAAAATCCTTTCAAAAACTCTTGCTAACGGGCGATAATAATGTTATAATAACTCAGTATTTTATTTTTTTGAAGGAGTGTTCCTTATGAATATTGCTATCTACGGCTACGGCAACCTTGGCAGAGGCGTTGAGGATTCAATCAGACGTAATCCCGATATGAAGCTTGTTGCCGTTTTTACAAGAAGAAGCCCCGAAAGCCTTACCGTTGCCACTGAGGGTGTGCCCGTGGTTTCAACTGAAAATATTATGGAGTGGAAGGATAAAATTGACGTGCTCATTATCTGCGGCGGAAGTGCAACTGACCTTCCCGAAATGACCCCCGCCCTTGCAAAAAGCTTTAATGTGGTTGATTCCTTTGACAACCATTCCAATATCCCCGTTCATTTTGAAAGGGTTAACAAAATTGCCAAGGAAAACGGCACCGTTGCCCTTATCTCCTGCGGCTGGGACCCCGGTATGTTCTCCGTCAACCGCCTTTATGCCTCCTGTATTCTTCCCGACGGAAAGGATTACACCTTCTGGGGCAAGGGCGTTTCCCAGGGGCACTCTGACGCTATAAGAAGAATTGAGGGCGTTATTGATGCCCGTCAGTACACCGTTCCCGTTGAAGATGCTCTTGAAAGCGTCAGAAGCGGCAAAAACCCCGAGCTTACCGCAAGACAGAAGCATAAGCGTGAATGCTTTGTTGTGGCCGAGGAGGGTGCTGACAAGGCAAGAATAGAGCGCGAAATTGTTACAATGCCCGCTTATTTTGAGCCTTACGATACAACGGTAACCTTCATCACCGCAAAGGAGATGAAGGAAAAACACAGCGAGCTTCCGCACGGCGGCAACGTAATCCGCACAGGTGTTACGGGCAAGGAGGACTGTCACACTCAGGTGATTGAATATAAGCTCACCCTTGACTCAAACCCCGAGTTTACGGGCAGTGTGCTTGTAGCCTATGCAAGGGCAGTATGCCGTATGGCAAAAAGAGGGGACAGCGGCTGTAAAACAGTGTTTGACATTGCCCCCGCTGACCTTTCGGCAGCTGACAGAAGCGAGATTATTGCACATCTGTTATAAAAGTAGTCAGTAGTCAGTAGTCAGGACAGCCCTTCGGGCAGAAAGAATTGTTTCAGAGTTAATGCTGACTTAAGAAAGGAAAGTAAAACTATGCTTTGTGAAAATATTACAGTAAAGGGCAACCGCCTTTGTTTTGCAGGTGCAGATACGGTTGAAATGGCTGAAAAATACGGCACACCTCTTTTCCTTATGGATGAAAACCGCATCAGAGAAAAGTGCCGCACCTATATAAAAGCTATGAAAAATCACTTCGGTGAGGATAGCTTTCCGCTTTTTGCAAGCAAGGCTCTTTGCTTCAAGCGCATATATGAAATTATGAAAGAGGAAAATATGGGCATTGACCTTGTTTCCCCGGGTGAAATCTATACTGCCGCAAGGGCAGGCTTCGGTATGGAGAAATCCTTTTTTCACGGCAATAACAAAACCGATGAGGATATAGCTTATGCAATGGAAAACGGTGTGGGCTACTTTGTTGCCGACAGCATCTACGAGCTTGCCGCCGTTGACCGCATTGCAGCAGAAAAGGGCATAAAGCAGAAAATCATTCTCCGCCTTACTCCCGGCATTGACCCTCACACCTATGCGGCGGTTGCAACGGGCAAGGTTGATTCAAAATTCGGCGTTGCCATTGAAACAGGTCAGGCAGAGCTTTTTCTCAAAGAGGCACTTGCCTTCACTAACCTTGACATAAAGGGCTATCATTGCCACGTCGGCTCTCAGGTTTTTGACGAGGACGGCGACGTTTATCTTGAGGCTTCAACAATTATGCTCCACTTTGCAAAAAAAATGGAGGAGCTTTACGGCTTTAAGGCTGAAATTCTTAATATGGGCGGCGGCTTCGGTGTAAGATATACGGAAAATGACCCTTATCTTGATATAGAAAAGGCAATAGAAGGTCTTTCAAAGCACATTAAGGCTACCGTGGCAGAGCTTTCAATGACTATGCCGAAAATCATTATGGAGCCGGGCAGAAGCATTGTTGCCGATGCAGGTATGACCCTTTACAGTGTGGGCACACTCAAGGAAATTACGGGCTACAAGAACTATGTTTCAATCGACGGAGGAATGACGGATAACCCCCGCTATGCCCTTTACGGCTCAAGGTATACGCTTTTACTTGCAAACCGTATGGATGAGAAGAGCGATTTTCTCTGTGACGTTGTGGGCCGCTGCTGTGAAAGCGGTGACATAATTCAGCCCGAGGTTAAGCTCCCGAAGCCCGTGAGAGGTGACATTGTTGCCGTATGCACAACGGGTGCTTACAACTTCTCAATGGCATCAAACTATAACAGAATTCCCCGCCCTGCAGTGGTAATGCTTTCTGACGGTAAGGATTACCTTGCAGTAAGACGCGAGACCTTTGCAGACCTTGCAGAAAGAGACGTTTGATTTGTAGGGCAGGGTGTCTCCTGCCGAAAAGGTGACATTATGGAAAACGAAGCAATCATAACCGAAGAGGTTAAAACTGAAGAGGTAAAGCATAAGCGCAGAGTCCGCTACAAGGGCACTCACCCGAGACGCTTTGAAGAAAAATACAAGGAGCTTAATCCCGAAAAATATAAGGACGACGTTGCCCACATCATTGCAAGGGGTGCAACGCCTGTCGGTATGCACATTTCCATTATGGTTAAGGAAATCCTTGATTTTCTTGAAATCAAGCCGGGACAGACGGGTCTTGATGCTACCCTCGGCTACGGCGGTCACACAAGGGCGATGCTTGAAAGGCTTGAGGGAAAGGGCCATATCTACGGCCTTGATGTTGACCCCATTGAGTCGGCAAAAACAGAAAAGCGTCTTCGTGAGGCCGGCTTCGGTGAGGATATTCTCACCGTGAGGCTTCAGAATTTTGCCGATATTGACAAGGTGGTTGCCGATACGGGAAAAAGGTTTGACTTTATTCTTGCCGACCTGGGCGTAAGCTCAATGCAGATTGACAACCCCGAAAGAGGTTTTTCCTACAAGGTTGACGGCCCGCTTGATTTAAGGCTCAACCCCGAAAAGGGTCAGAGCGGTGCCGAAAGGCTTCGTGAAATGAGCAGAGATGAAATAGTCGGTATGCTCACGGAAAACGCCGATGAGCCCTATGCCGAGCAGATTGCACGGGTGATTATGAAGTATTACTATATGGGCAAGCCCGTTGAGACTACATCGGATTTAAGGCACTGTGTTGAAGAGGCACTTTCATTTCTGCCCAAAAAGGAGCAGAAGGATGCGGTGAAAAAATCCTGTCAGCGTACCTTCCAGGCAATCAGAATTGATGTGAACAGTGAGTTTGAGGTGCTTTACGCTTTTCTTGAAAAGCTTCCCGATGTGCTTAATGAGGGCGGCAGGGTAGCGGTGCTCACCTTCCATTCCGGCGAGGACAGGCTTGTCAAAAAGTCCTTCAAGGAGCTTCATAAGCAGGGTGTTTACTCAAGGGTTGCAAGGGATGTTATACGACCCTCGCATGAAGAAATAATCAGAAACAGCCGTTCAAAGTGCACCAAAATGCGCTGGGCGGTAAAGTAAAATGCAATAAATGAGCTGTATTATAAACATCAGCAGGAAGACGGATTTATTAAAAATAAATCTGTCTTTTTTGCTTTTTGATATTGCTTTTGTTCCAAGTTTGGAATATAATATTACATATAGGAGCGTGAATGAAAATGATAGCGTATATGACTGCAAGTGAAGCGGCTGAAAAATGGAACATATCGCACAGAAGAGTATTGACTTTATGCAAACAGAAGCGCATAACCAATGTTGCAACTCTTGGGAATATGTGGATTATACCAATTGATGCAAAAAAACCTGAAGATGCACGAAGCTTTAGATATAGTCAGTCTGATGAAAAAAGTGTTAAACCATTTTTAAAATGGGCAGGAGGCAAAGGTCAGCTTCTTAAAGAAATAGAACGCTACTATCCGTTTGATTGTGGCAAAATTTCAAAATATGCTGAACCGTTCGTTGGTGGTGGTGCAGTGTTGTTTGATATTTTAAGTAAATACGATTTGGAGCAGATTTACATTAGTGATATAAATGCTGAACTTATAAACACATATCGTATTATTCGTGATGATATTGATGCTCTTATCGAAATGCTTTATGGTATGAAAAATGAATTTATACCGTTAGATACCGATGCACGAAAAGAATACTATATGAAAAAAAGAGAGCGTTTCAATGATTTGAAAGTTAACGGAAACGAGAACATCAATATTGAAAAAGCTGCATTGATGATATTCTTGAATAAGACATGTTTTAACGGGCTGTTCAGAGTCAACAAAAAAGGTTTATTTAATGTTCCTATGGGTTCATATAAGAATCCTATGATATGCGATGAAGCAAATCTTCGAGCAGTTTCAGAGAAATTACAGAAGGTTACTATCGTATGCGGTGATTACAGGGAATCGGCTGATTTTATTGATGAAAATACATTCGTTTATTTTGACCCTCCATACAGACCTATTACTGATACAGCAAGCTTTACGGCTTACACCGAAAACTTATTCAATGATGAAGAACAAATTGAGCTTGCCCGATTTGTTGATGAAATGCATAAAAAAGGTGCCAAAGTTGTAATCAGTAATTCAGATCCTAAAAACTCAAATACAGATGATGATTTCTTTGATAATATCTACTCGGCACATAATATTAAACGAGTTGAAGCAACAAGAATGATTAACTGTAATAGTGAGGCAAGAGGAAAAATAAAAGAGCTTCTTATTTCTAATTTTTAAGGAGGTTAAATATGGCTAGTAATACATCATGGGAAAAAATATTTATCGATTATAACATACTTGAACACGATTTTTCCGAAAAGCCATTTGAACTAACAGCAAAACAAATTAAAGCGGCTTGCCAAGAATTCAAGGGAACAACAGAAAAAGAGGTTCGAATTCTTTGCAAACAAGACACAAGAGAATCACGCCCCCAGATTTTTAAAGACAATAATTTATTTTTGTTACCAAAGAAAAACGGAATTTATTACATAGTGAAAGGTGAAGGTTATGTAAATATTCCAAAAATAAACACGGAAGTAATTGAATATAAATCTAAACTTGATTTTAAATTAGAGTCTTCTATGGTAGGGGATTCTGAAATGCAACATTTAGATTTAGCATATGCTTCTAGTTTGGTGAGAACATTTATGAATGACGATTCCTTATTATTAACAATTAGAGGGCGAAAATATACTCCGGGTTTTACTTTCAATGTAGAAAATCAGACTCTTACTGTGGAAAGTGTTCAAACGGAAGTTGATGCCGGTTATGAAGGAAGGGATAAAATCGTTCTTATTGAAGCAAAGAATAGTGATGTTACAAATACCATTATAAGACAACTATACTATCCGTACAGACAATGGAAACAACAAACCTCAAAAGACATTTATTTGCTTTTCTTCGATAGAGATAAAACCAATAATGTATACAATATTTGGCAGTTTGAATTCGAGAATGAAAATGATTATAATAGCATTAAATTGGTAAAATCGGGCAGGTATAAAATAGTTGGCCCCAATTCCATATAAAGGTGTAAAAAATGTATAAAAAAATTACCAAATGGGAACCCGATGAATTTGAGCTTGAGATGACAACACATTGGACCTTTCCGAAAAGAGGAGATTGGGCAACCCACGATGCAAAGTGGCGAGGAAATTGGTCTCCGTATATACCACGAAATATAATGCTTCGTTATTCTCAGGAAAACGATTTGGTTCTTGATCAGTTTGCAGGTGGTGGCACCACTCTTGTTGAAGCTAAGCTGCTTAACAGAAACATTATAGGCGTTGATGTAAATGATGTTGCTCTTGCTCGTTGCAAAGAGAAAACTGATTTTGAACACGAAGGTGCAAATGGCAAAGTTTATTTGCATAAAGGAGATGCCCGCAATCTTGACTTTGTTCCGGATGGAAGTATTGATTTGATATGTACTCATCCGCCTTATGCCGATATTATTCAGTATAGCGAGGATATCCCCGAAGATTTGTCTTTATTAAAGGTTAAAGATTTCCTTGAGGAAATGAAAAAGGTAGCCGCAGAGAGCTATCGTGTTCTGAAGAAGGACAAATTCTGTGCTGTTCTTATGGGTGATACCCGTCAAAAGGGTCATATGATTCCTATGTCTTTTGATGTTATGCGAATTTTTGAAGATGCAGGGTTTAAGTTAAAAGAACTTATAATTAAAGAACAACATAACTGCAAAGCTACAGGCTATTGGAAAACAAATAGTGTGAAATATAATTTTTTGTTAATAGCACACGAGTATTTGTTTGTATTCAGAAAATGACATATGAATTTTAAGCTTTCACAAGCTTTGAATATAACAAAAATGAGCAGATGATTTCACTGAAATCACCTGCTTTTTAATTTGCTTCAATTATTCATTTTTCCTCTGAGTTATCTTCATTCAACCCACAACCCTCATCGTGCGAATCAATAACGCCCACCGCCTGAAGGTAAGAGTAAATTATCACACTGCCGCAGAATTTCATGCCTCTTTTTATAAGGTCCCGTGAAATTGCGTCAGAAAGGGGAGAGGTGACCTTGCCGACCTCTTCAATCTGTTCACCGCTCCAGAAAAGACAAAGATAATTATAAAATGAGCCGTATTCATTTACAATTTCTCTGAAAATCCGTGCATTGCTTATTGCGGCACGGATTTTTCTCTCGTTACGGATAATGCCCTTGTCTGCTTTCAACAGGTTGATTTTATCCTCGTCAAAGCTCATTATCCTTTCGGGCTCAAAGCCTTCAAAGACCCTGCGAAAGCTTTCACGCTTGTTGAGCACACACTCCCAGGAAAGGCCCGCCTGAAAGGATTCAAGTATAAGCATTTCAAAAAGATAGGGGTCGTCAAAGCGAGGCTTGCCCCACTCCTCATCGTGATATTTCACATAGAGGGGGTTTTTCTCATTACACCATTTACATCTCATAATTTTTATCTCCGGTATATTTTACTTGTCTCTCCCTTTGGAAGAGGCGGCAGACCGAAGGTCTGACGGAGAGGGTGTTATCACCCCAGCACAAAATCAGTAACAAGCATTACGCAAAAGCCCACCAAAAGTGCGTAGGTGGCACCCCTTTCACTGCCGTGAGCGTGAGTTTCGGGAATCATCTCATCGCTGATAACGTAAAGCATTGTGCCGCCTGCAAAGGCGAGTGCAAAGGGGAGAATTGCCGAGGCAACGCTTACGGCAAAATAGCCTATGAGCGTGCCGATAACCTCAACAAGTCCCGTAATCATTGCGGCAACAAAGGTCTTTCTCGGTGTTACGCCTGCCGCAAGCATGGGCCCTATTATTACCATACCCTCGGGTATGTTCTGCAGTGCTATGCCGCCTGCGATAATCAGTGCCTGGGTAACGTCGCCGGAGCCGAAGCCGACACCTGCGGCTATACCCTCGGGCAGGTTGTGTATTGCAATGGCACAAACGAAAAGCAGCACCTTGTCAAGGCTGTGGTTGTTGTGGCTTTCCGTGTCCGTGCCTGCAAGGCGGTGAAGGTGGGGCACAAGCTTATCAATAAGGTTAAGGCAGAGTGCGCCTGCAAAAATGCCGATAACGGTGATGATAATACCGTATTTTCCGCCGTATTCAAGCGAGGGGACAATGAGCCCGAGCACCGCGGCGGCAAGCATTACACCGGCGGCAAAGGAAAGCACGATATCTGAAAATCTGTGTGATATTTTTTTGAATATAAAGCCCAGAATTGAGCCGATTATTGTTGCACCGCCAACACCGAGGGCGGTTAAAAGTACCATTTTCATTTTTATTCTCCTTTTATAACAATGCTGAAATATCCGTTTATCTGCTCGGGGGTAAGCCGCATTTTATCCTCAGCCCAGAAGCGTACCGTTTCAACAAAGGTTGCGGCAATGTGGTTTATGATAAAATCCTCGGGCAGGCTTTTTGGAAAATTATTCTTAAGCAGAGTATCCTGACTTCTGATTATTCCGGAAAGCCCCTTTTTGAAATAGCTGAGAAACAGCTCGTTGTTGTTGCCTGAAAAAAGCTCGAGAATATGATTGTCGTTTTTCCTTATGTGCTGAAAAAGGTGAAGAAAAACCGAGTCAGGGGCATCGCAGTCAAAAATGTGGTGATGCTTTTCGCCCTCGCCCTGCATACAGTCAAACACGTGGCAGAAAAGCTCTTCGCAAAGCTCCTTTAAAAGGTAATCCTTTGTTTCAAAGTGGGCGTAAAAGGTGGCTCTGCCTATGTCGGCGCGGTCAATGATTTCACCTACGGTTATTTTTTCAAAGCTTTTTTCGCCGAGCAGAGAAATGAAGGCATCGAAAATTGCATTTCTTGTTTTTCTCTGACGTCTGTCCATAAATTCCTCCGTACAGATTTCTGTTTTTGTTCGGTAACTGACTGCACGGGTAAACTGTATGTTGCCCCTTGTGCAGTTATCGGTATAAAATAATGCCGAACACAGTGTTTATTATAGCATAAGTATTTCAGTAAATCAACGGAGGCTTGTATGAAAAAAGAAAGAAAAATATTAACGGCATTTATTCTCAATCTGTCCTTCTGCCTTTTTGAGTTTATCGGCGGAGCCTTTACGGGCAGTACGGCAATTTTTTCAGATGCGGTGCACGACCTTGGCGATGCGCTGAGCATAGGTGTTTCGTTTTTGCTTGAGCGTAAAAGCGCACACTCAAAGAAAAAGGAGGATAGGGAGCGTTATTCACGTATGGGCGGACTTATTACAAGCGGTGTGCTCATTGTCGGCTCGGTTGCTGCAATTATAAATGCCGTAGTAAAGATATTCAACCCGTCTGAGCTCAATTATGACGGTATGCTTGTTTTTGCCCTTGCAGGTGTTGCCGTAAATTCGGCGGCGGCAATAGTTACTCACGGCGGCGGTAATATGAATATCCGTGCCGTAAACCTTCATATGCTTGAGGACGTGCTGGGCTGGGTCACCGTTCTTATCGGTGCGGCGGTAATGAAGCTGACGGACTTTGCCCTTATTGACCCGATTATGTCAATAGGTGTTTCTCTGTTTATTCTTGTAAGCGCAGTGAAAAACATTAAAAGCGGCGGACACTCCCATTCTCATTCGCACGGCTGCAGCTGTCACGGAGATAATTGATATTTCTTGAAAACATATTGATTTTGGCTCTTGCCTGCGGTGTAAGAACAGATAACAGTGCAGTAGGGGTTTATCACCTTGATAAAAATGCAACCTATTCATACCCCAAGAATATAACCGAGCTTTGCATTGAAAGGGGAATGCTCACGGGTGTTATTACTACCGATGAAACAACGGGTGCAACTCCCGCTTCATTCTCTGCACATTCCTCAGACAGAGATAACGAGCAGGAGCTGACCGATGACCAGCTCATTGCTGACGGCGAAGAATTAAACAACTACGAAATCCCCATAAGAATTGCCTATACCCTCGGCTTTAAAGAGGAGGAGTTCCCCGTTAGCGTAATTGTGTAAAAGGACAGTTTTCATCACTCTGTTTGTTCAGGGTGATGAATTTTTTTATTGAATAAGATATTGAAAAACGTGTAAGATTTTGGTATAGTTATGATGTATAATTTTGTAAAGGAGATAAGTTATGGATAATTTACAGCAAATCAAAGAACAGATATGTGATGTCTGCCATAAAATGTGGCAGCTCGGCTGGGTTGCAGCAAATGACGGCAATGTCAGTGCAAGACTTCCCGACGGAAGGGTAATTGCAACACCTACAGGTATAAGCAAATCCTTCATCACTCCCGATAAGCTTGTAATTCTTGATAAGGAGGGTAACATTCTTGAAGCTAATGAGGGCTACCGTCCTTCAAGCGAAATCAAGATGCATCTTCGCTGCTACGACAAAAGAGAGGATGTTTTCAGCGTTATTCACGCTCACCCTCCCGGAGCAACGGGCTTTGCCGTTGCACACAAGGCAATGGATATGTACAATATGATTGAGGATGTTGCGGCAATAGGCTCGGTACCCCTCACCCCCTACGGAACACCCTCAACCTCAGAGGTGCCCGATGCCATTGAGCCTTACCTCGAGCAGCACGATGTAATGCTGCTTGAAAATCACGGCGCCCTTGCCGTTGGCAGTGATGTAATCACCGCCTTTTACAGAATGGAAAGCCTTGAGCTCTGGGCAAAAATTACAATCAATGCGGTTATTCTCGGCGGCAGCCGCGATATAAGCAGTGAAAATATTCAGAAGCTCATTGACCTGAGAAGCTATTACAGAATAACGGGCAGGCATCCCGGCTACAAGGTGTTCAACCCCGACGATGACCTGCTTCACAAAAAGGATTGAGAGGTGAAGGTATGCTTAAAGGAATATCACCGGTTATTTCACCTGAGCTTTTAAAGGCTCTTGCAGAGATGGGTCACGGTGACGAGCTTGTTATTGCAGACGGTAATTTTCCCTGCCACAGTGTAGGAAAAAATTCGGTTGTTGTCCGTGCTGACGGCCACGGTGTGCCCGAAATTCTTGATGCGGTTTTAAAGCTCATCCCCCTTGATACATATACCGAAAAGCCCGTAGCTCTTATGGAGGTTGTTAAGGGTGACACCTGCGGCACCCCCGAAATATGGAGCACCTACGAGGAGATACTTGAAAAGTATGAGCCTGACCACCACGCAATTGATTATACCGAGCGTTTTGCCTTTTATGAGAGAGCAAAGGACGCTTACCTTATTATCGCAACGGGTGAAAAGGCTATCTATGCCAACATTCTTCTTAAAAAGGGTGTGGTGAAATGAAAACAGTTTTAGCCTTTGACTTCGGAGCTTCATCCGGCAGAGCCATCAGAGCAACCTTTGACGGTAAGGAGATAAGGTACGAAGAAATTCACCGCTTTGAGAATATTCCGAAAGAGGTTGACGGTCACGTCTGCCACGATGTGGATATGATTTTCGGCGAAATAAAAGTAGCTATTGAAAAAGCAGGTAAGGTGGATTCAATTGCCTTTGATACATGGGGAGTTGACTACGCTCTTCTTGATAAAGAGGGGGATATACTCCATGAGCCCTTCCACTACAGAGACGAAAGAACAAAGGACGCCCTCAAAAAGGCTTTTTCAAAAATGAGTGCCGATCAGATATATGCTGAAACAGGCAATCAGATTATGAATATCAACACTCTTTTTCAGCTGATAAGTGATGACAATCTCGAAAAGGCAGACAAGCTTCTTTTTATGCCCGACTTGTTCGCTTATCTTCTTACAGGTGAAAAGGTGTGTGAAATTTCAATTGCCTCCACCTCGCAGATGCTTGATTTGAAAAATGGTGTATGGAGCAAAAAGGTGCTTGATGCCTTCGGTATAAGGGAGAGCCTTTTTCCGGAGCTTAAGCAGAGTGCAACCGTAAACGGCGAGTATAAGGGTATTCCCGTAATAAGCGTTGCGGGCCACGATACTCAGTGTGCCGTTGCCGCAATGCCCGCGAAAGGTGAAAATGCCGCCTTTCTTTCCTGCGGCACCTGGTCGCTTTTAGGCTGTGAGCTTGACGGACCCGTTATGACCGAAAAGAGCAACGCTCTTGAGCTTTCAAACGAAATGGGCGCAAACGGAAAAATCAATTTTCTTAAAAATATAAGCGGTCTCTGGCTTATTCAGGAAACCCGCCGTGACCTTGCAAAAAACGGCAGAAAATACAGCTACAACGAGCTCGAAATGCTTGCCCGCGAAAGCGAGCCCTTCAGAAGCTTTGTTGACCCCGATGCTCCCGAGCTTTCCGCTCACGGCAGTCTGCCCGACAAGATAAGAAAATACTGTAAAAAAACAGGTCAGGCAGTGCCCGAAACAACGGGACAGCTTGTAAGGTGCATTTACGAAAGCCTTGCAATGAAATACCGCCTTGCACTCGAACAGATAAGTGAGTGTACGGGCAAAAAATTTGATGTGCTTCACCTTATGGGCGGCGGCACAAAGGACGGCTTTTTGTGTGAGCTTACCTCGCAGAGCCTCGGTATTCCCGTAATTGCAGGCCCCGTTGAGGCTACGGCACTTGGCAACATTGTGCTTCAGCTTATAGCCCTCGGTGAAATTGAAAGCATTGAAGAGGGCAGAAGAATTATTGCAGAAACCGAAAGGGTTGTCACCTTTAACAAAGAGCATACTCCCGATTGGGACAATGCCTATATGCGTTTTTGCAAGGCTATCAGCAAGTGATATAAAACTATAAAACATAAAAAGGAGAAATTAAAAATGTTATATCCCAGAATAGGTATAAGACCCGTAATTGACGGACGTTGGGGCGGTGTAAGAGAAAGCCTTGAAAATCAGACAATGGGCATGGCAGAGGCTGCCGCAAGGCTCATTTCCGAAAGCCTTAAGTATCCCGACGGCACACCCGTGCAGTGCGTTGTTTCAAACACAACAATCGGCGGCGGTGCCGAGGCGGCAAAATGTGAGGAGCAGTTTTCAACCGAAAATGTTGTTGCAACCCTTTCCGTAACTCCCTGCTGGTGCTACGGCTCAGAGACCTTTGATATGAACCCCAACACAATCAAGGCCGTATGGGGCTTCAACGGCACTGAAAGACCCGGTGCGGTTTATCTTGCCGCAGTTATGGCTGCCTACGCACAGAAGGGACTTCCCGCCTTTTCAATTTACGGCAAAAACGTTCAGGATATGGACGACAGAACAATCCCCGAGGATGTTGCGGAAAAAATTCTCCGCTTTGCAAGGGCAGCCGTTGCAGTGGGCTGGATGAAGAACAAGGCCTATGTAAACCTCGGCGGCATTTCAATGGGTATTGCAGGCAGCTACTGTGACGCCTCAATGTTCCAGAAGTATTTCGGCATCCGTGCAGAGTGGGTTGATATGAGTGATATTATTAGAAGAATCACCCTTGAAATTTACGATAAGGACGAATATGAAAAGGCTCTTGCCTGGATTAAAGCAAACTGCAAGGAGGGCTTTGACGTAAATGCGGGTAAGGACCTTCCTGAAATCATTAAAAAATCAAAGGTTGTTCCTGCCGACAAGGACTGGGAATTCATTGCAAAGTTCACGATTATCGTAAAGGATATCCTTTACGGAAACAAAAAGCTCGACGAGCTCGGCTGGCATGAGGAGGCACTTGGCAAAAACGCTGTTGCCGGCGGCTTCCAGGGTCAGAGAAACTGGACAGACTGGCTTCCCAATGCTGACTTTACCGAGGCTATTATGGCTTCAACCTTTGACTGGAACGGCCCCAAGACTCCCACTCCCTTTGCAACGGAAAACGATACGCTCAACGGTGTTGCAATGATGCTCGGCACACTCATTACCGGCAGTGCTCCCTGCTTCCACGATGTGCGTACCTACTGGAGCCCCGAGGCCTGCGAAAGAGTTACGGGCTACAAGCCCGAGGGTAAGGCAAAGGACGGCTTTATCCACCTTATCAATTCGGGTGCAACGGCACTTGACGGCAGCGGTGCTTCAAAGAACGAAAAGGGTGAGGGCTGTATGAAGCCCTTCTGGGAGATGACCGAGGCTGATATCAAGGCCTGCCTTGAGGCCACCGACTGGTGCAGAGCTAACTATGAATACTTCCGCGGCGGCGGATTCTCAAGCCACTTCCGCTGCAGAGCCGAAATGCCCGTTACAATGCTTCGTGTAAACATTGTTGAGGGAATCGGCCCCGTAATGCAGATTGCCGAGGGCTACACAGCCGACCTGCCCGATAATGCACACACCACCATTGATCTGAGAACTGACCGCACATGGCCCACAACCTGGTTTGCTCCCAACCTTACGGGCAAGGATGCCTTCAAGGATGTTTATTCCGTAATGGCTAACTGGGGCGCAAACCACGGCGTTACCGTTTACGGTCATGTCGGTGCTGACCTTATTACCCTTGCTTCAATGCTGCGTATTCCCGTAAATATGCACAATGTGCCCGAGGAAAAGATTTTCAGACCCCATTGCTGGGCCGCCTTCGGCACACAGGACAGCCAGAGTGCAGACTACAAGGCTTGTGAAAAGTACGGACCCATTTACGGTTGAATTGTTAACAGAAAATTAACAAATGTCATAAAAAAATAAGAGAGTCCTTTGTTATTATTAAATCAATATAAGATAAAGGAGAACAGATGTATGAAAAAACTGATTTCTGTTGTTTTGACAGTGCTGCTTGTGTTTTCAGCTGCCGTGCCTGCCTTTGCAGGTATTGACCGCAACGGCACAAAAAGTCAGATTCCCGTTATACGAATTTCCGGTGACGGTGAGGCACTTTATAATGCTGAAGGCGAGCGCATTATGCATTTCAGGGGCTTGCTTGAGCAAAATGACGATGAAGAAGAGGACGGCAGTGCAATATATGAATCAATTGCAAATGTGCTTATGCCCTTCCTTTTCCAGGGTGTAGCCTTTGACAACTGGGAGCCCTATTACGAAAACCTTGAAAAAGAAATCGCTGAGCTTTTCGGTGAGGCATTGCTTGACAAAAACGGCGAGCCGATTGAAGGCACGGGACTTCCTCAGAATGTTGTTGATGAAATGGAACACAACAAGGTTACGGATAAAAAGGGCTCAAAGGGTTATTATGCCTATAATGACTATTGGTTCAAATATGACTGGCGACTTGATCCTCTTGAAACTGCCGATGATTTCAACGAATATATCAAGTGCATAAAATCCGTAACCGGTGCTGAAAAGGTAGGTATTATTTCCTCCTGCCTGGGCACAAATGTTGTAAGTGCCTATATTGCCAAATACGGCACGGCTGACCTTAACGGTGTTACCTTTGACGGCGGCGTGGCTTACGGCTCTGAGGTGCTCAGCGAAGCCATAAGCGGCAAATTCAAGGTTAACGGACAGGCGATTGAAAGAGTGCTAATTGACTGTGCAAACTACGGCTTTTTCGATGTGGGCAGCTTTCTGATTTCCACTGTGGACCTTCTTACGGCAAGCGGTATGCTTGATGCTGTTGTAGGTGTTACCAAGGAATATCTTTATTATAAAATTCTTGAGGGTGTTACCTCGGCACTTGCACTTTCAACATTTTTCACCTGGCCCAACTACTGGGGTGCAGTTACTGCAGAGGACTTCGACGATGCAATGAATTATGTTTTCGGTGAAGAGGGCAGTGAAAAGCGTAAGGAATATGCAGGCCTTATTGAAAAGCTTGAAAATTATGATGAGGTTGTCCGTCAGCACATTCCCGAAATTATGCAAAGCATTGTTGACGACGGCGTAAACCTCGGAATTATGGCAAAATACGGCAGTCAGATGATTCCCGTCTGCGAATCCTCAGATATGGTTTCTGACCAGATTGCATCGGTTTACAGAGCCTCCTACGGCGCAACAACCTCAACCGTTAACAATACTCTCACTAAGGAGTATATTTCTGCCAAACAGGCGGCGGGTCTCGGAAAATATATTTCGCCCGACGGTCAGATAGATGCTTCAACCTGTATGTTCCCCGACAACACCTGGTTCTATAAGGGTGCAACCCATTCAAACTGGACATCCTATGAAATAAAAATACTCTATGATGTTGCCACGGCTGACAGACAGCTTACGGTAAACGATTTTGAATGGGGACAGTTTATCGTTTACGATAACGCAACGGACACTGCTTATAAAATGACTGAGGATAACTGCAACACTGAGGCCTGGGGTAAGGAAGAGACAGAAAAGCTTCCCGATACGCCCTACAGCAGACTTTTCACCTTTATAAAATCCCTTCTTAACTGGATGAAGGAGCTTGTTGCAATTCTTTCCGAAAAGTTTTCCTTAAACGGTGGCATTACCGAATAAAAAATATGTAGGGCTGTTGCATCTGTCTGATGCGGCAGCCCGCCTTAATTATAAATCGTCTGCATCCTGAACGGGTGTGCTGTCAAATGGATTGAGAGGTACACCCGAATATGAGCCGAGCACATCGGTGGGGATATCCTCGTTTTTGCGGTTATATTTGGGAGAAACGATGTTTTTGCTTGTTGCCTTATTATCTCTGTGGCTGTTTCGCTTGCTTTTTTTTCTTTCCATATTTATCACCTCGGTAATATTATTTGCCGCGGTGTTTTTATTATTGTTGTAAAAAATTGCAAAATAAATTATAATAGGGCCGAGGGCCAAGGGCCAAGGGGCGAGAGTAAAGGGCCAAGGGCCGGGAGCAAAGGGCCGAAGGGCGGGTAAATGATAACGCAGAGTTATCAGCCTGTCCGGAATTTAAAAATTTTTATTTTTTCCTGCAACAAAACATTTTCCTTAAGCATCTTATAAATGAACGGATGTGATAAAACTATGAGCTCAAATGTTGAAAATCTGGTCATCAAATCAAAAACTGGGGACACCGCCGCCTTCGGTGACCTCTATGAACTTTACAGCAGAGATATGTACCGCTTTGCCCTTTACTATACGGGCAGCAGTACCGTGGCGGAGGACTGTGTAAGCGAGGCGGTGCTCATTGCTTTTCGTAAAATCGGTGAGCTTAAAAACATCTCTGCCTTTAAGTCCTGGCTTTTCAGAATACTAAGAAATTCCTGCGCCGCTCATTTCAGAAGGGCTTCAAAGGAATATATTACTGAGGAGACCCTTGCGGGCGTACATAGCTTTGAAAACGAGCAGAATGAAAAAATCAGCCTTCAAAATGCGCTTATGGCTTTGCCCGAGGAGGAAAGAGAGCTGATTATACTTCACTATTGCATAGGCTACACCTCAAAGGAGATAAGCCGAATGCTTGCGATGAATGAAAACACGGTGCGCTCCAAAATTTCGCGTGGTACGGAAAAGCTCAGAAGAAGGTTGGTGAATGACGGTGAATAATGAAATGAATTTTGAATTTATGCTGAAAAAAAGCTTTGATGAGGAAGCACCCGAGCTTCCCGAAAGCCTTAAAAAGGAGAATGTGATTATGATGCTTGAAAATGAGAAAAATAAGCCGATTAAAAAGAAAAAGCACATCTTCCCGAAAATACTCGCAAGTGCGGCGGCACTGATAATTATTATTGCCTCTGCCGTTGTTGTGCCTGTAATAATACCCGATAAGCCTCTTGTTGATGTTACAACCACAACCGAGGAGCTTAAGCTTGAGAACGAGGCTGTTACAACCACGGAGCCTGTGAAAAAGCATGAAGCCATAGATAACGGTCTTAAGCCGGCAGGCCTTAAGCAGGCAGAAAGCAACGAGGAGCTGCAGAAGCACTTTGTAAAGCTTTACCGCGAAAATAAAATTGATGACGTTCTTGATGGCTTTTTTGACGCTGCAGAGGATGTATTTGAAAATTACTCTGATGAAAATTTTATATATGCAGGGTTGGATGACGCTGCACCCGAAAGTGCAATGCCCGGTGCAACTCAGGCAAGTCAGGTGCTGACAACAGCCGCAGCAGCACAGAACAGCGACAACAAGAGCGGTACGGGAAGTGACGACAGAGTAGTAAACTACGCAGAGACCAATACGCAGGTTGAAAATGTTGACGAGGCCGACATAATCAAAAATGACGGCAAGTATCTCTATATACTTTCCGGCGGTGTTTATAACTACGGCAAAAGAGCTGTGACAGTTGTTGATGCAGGGAATATGAAGGTTGCCTCAAAAATTGAGGTTGACGAAGAAAAATATTACTACAACATTCAGGAAATGTACGTTCACGGCGACAGACTTGTGCTCGTTGCCAACGAGTACGAAAAGCAGGAGCCCGAGGCTGAGGATGAGGACAGCAAGGTTGCCTATGACGTGGCTTACCCCTATTACGGCAGTCAGGGTAAGGTTGTGTCCTTCCTTTACGATGTATCTGACAGAAGAAACCCGATTTTTATCCGCAAGGTAGAGCAGAACGGCTCAAGATATATCAGTTCACGAATGATTGACGGTGTGCTTTACACCTTAAGCTCCTATACCGTAAGAGGCAACAGCGAGGAGGAAGTAAAGCAGAATGCCGTTCCTGAGGTGAACGGCGAATTTGTTACCTGCGACTGTATCTATGTTTACGATTACGACAGCGAAAGCTACACGGTGCTTACTGCCTACGATACAAAAATAAACGGTGGTGAGGTTAAGTCTCTTTCCGTTTTAGGCGGCGGTGAGGAGGTTTACTGCTCAAGGGATGCCCTTTATGTTGCCCGTCATAACTATGACGGCACCGAGGGAGACTACTCCGAAATTTATGCCTTCAGCCTCAACGGCACTGAAATTGCCTATAAGGCTTCAGGCACGGTAAAGGGTAATTTCCTCAATCAGTTTTCCTTTGACGAGTATGAGGGCAACCTCCGCGTTGCCACAACCTATTACAGCTATAAGCACGATGTTGACGTAAGCAGCATTTATGTGCTCAACAAAAATCTTGAGCTTATCGGTGCTCTTGAGGATATTGCCTATGACGAGCAGGTGAAATCCGTGCGCTTTATGGGTGATACGGGCTTTGTTGTAACCTTCCGTAACACAGACCCCCTGTTTACCCTTGACCTTTCAGACCCGACAGCACCCAAGGCTGTCGGCGAGGTCAAGCTCCCCGGCTTTTCAAGCTATCTTCACCCCGTGGGCGACGGCCTTGTTGTCGGCCTCGGCTATGACGGCGACGAGGAGAACGCAGACTTTAACACCGTTAAGGTTTCGCTTTTTGATGTCAGCGATATGAAAAATCCCAAAGAGGTTGACACCTTTGTGCTCAAGGATGTAACTTCCTCGGCGCTTTACAACCACAAGGCATTTATTTATTATCCCGAAGAAAATCTTATCGGCTTCCCCGTTGAGCATTATGCCAATGGCACTGTTTTAAGCTACAAGCTTCTTAAAATTGAAAACAGAGTTATTGAAAGCCATCTCGGCTACACCCACAAAACCGAAAGAATGACGGGTGAGCTTTTCCGCGGAACATATATCGGCAACAAGCTTTACACCGTTGACAACTACAATGTCTGCGAGTTTGATATTGCCACCGCTTCTCTTTTAAGAGAATGTGAAATCCTTGATGTTGAACTGGATATGCCCGAGGAAAAAAGCTACGGCGAGGTAACAACACCTGACGTTATGCCCGGCGGCGTGGTTGCAACAACTGCGGCACCTGCAACACAGCCCGAGGATGACTATGATTCTTCCGTATCTTCGGCAATGACAACAACCGCTTCACCGCTGACACAGTCAACTGAGAATACTGCGGAATACAGCTTTGAAGCCCTTGTTATAAAGGTGCTTGATAAAAGCATTCTTGTAGAGGTAACTGCAGAGGGTACAAGCAGTCTGTCAGTAGGCACTCAGGCTTATCTTTCAAGTGACGGAGACGGCTGTGAAGCGGGGGACACGGTGAAGGTTATATTTGACGGTGTAATAGAGGAAACCTATCCCGTCAGGATACCCAATGTGCTTGGCGTTGGAGTTGCGAAGCGATAATATTTGTAGGGGCGGCAATCTGCCGCCCTCTTATATTTTCATCGCTCGCCGCGGGGCTTTCTTTTCTTGGAAGAAAAGAAACAAAAGAACTTTACATTTTTTTGCTCATATGTTAAACTGTGAAAAATGGAGAAAATACCACGGAGGAAATAATTATGAAAGCAAAAATTACCGTTGCCGCAGAAATGAAAATCGGCGAAATTGACAGAAGAATGTTCGGCTCATTCATTGAGCATCTCGGCAGAGCTGTTTACGGCGGAATTTATGAGCCGGGTCACCCCCTGGCCGATGAGGACGGCTTCCGTACTGATGTTATAAAGCTTATAAACGAGCTTGATGTGCCCATTGTCCGTTATCCCGGCGGTAACTTTGTTTCGGGCTACGATTGGCTTGACGGTGTGGGCCCCGTGAATGAAAGACCCAAGCGCCTTGAGCTTGCCTGGGGCGTAACCGAGCCCAACACCTTCGGCACAAATGAGTTTATGCGTTGGTGCCGCAAGGCAAAAACCGCACCAATGATGGCGGTCAATCTCGGCACAAAGGGCCCCGACGAGGCAAGAGCCCTTGTTGAATACTGCAACCATAAGTCAGCTTCAAAATGGTCAGACCTTCGTATAAAGCACGGTTATAAAGAGCCCTGGGATGTTAAGCTCTGGTGCCTCGGTAACGAGATGGACGGCCCCTGGCAGATGTGCTCAAAAACCGCCACGGAATACGGCAGAGCTGCCAACGAGGCGGCCAAGATGATGAAGTGGGTTGACTCCTCAATAGAAACCGTGCTTTGCGGCTCCTCAAGCCGCTATATGAACACCTTCGGTGAGTGGGAGCAGAAGACCCTTGAGATTGCCTACGATAACGTGGACTATGTTTCGCTTCATCAGTATTACGGTAATCACAGCAATGATACACCCTCCTTCCTTGCAAAAAGCCTTGACCTTGACGATTTTATCTATAGCGTAATCTGTGTCTGCGATTATGTCAAGGCAAAAAAACGCACCAAAAAGCAGATTAACCTTTCCTTTGACGAGTGGAATGTGTGGTATCATTCAAACGGCGCACCCTTTGAGCGTTGGTCAACGGCACCCGACCAGCTTGAGGATATCTATAACTTTGAGGATGCCCTTGTGGTTGCCTGTATGCTCATTACTCTGCTTCGCCATGCAGACAGAGTAAAGGTTGCCTGCCTTGCACAGCTTGTAAATGTTATTGCACCCATCTTTACAAAAACCGGCGGCGGCTCCTTCCGTCAGACGATTTTCTATCCCTTTAAGAAAATGTCCGAGTCTGCAAGGGGTGTTGCACTTAACCCGATTATTGACTGCCCGAAATATGACTGCAGTGAATACACCGATGTGCCTTATCTTGAAGCAATCATAACCTACGACGAGGAAAAGGACGAGGTTGCCCTTTTTGCCGTCAACCGCTCAATGGAGGAAAAAATGCTCCTTGATATAAGCCTTCTCGGCTTTGAGGGATATAAGCCCGTTTCGGCCGAGTCGCTTGAGGGCTTTGACATAAAAGCAGAAAACACCTTTGACAATGAAAGAGTATGTATGAGAAGAAAGGAGCTTCCTTCAGCAGAGGGTAAGGGCTTCACCGCTGAGCTTTCACCCCTTTCATTCAATGTAATAAGATTTAAGAAATAAGTGACGTATATGAGAGAAAAAGGAAAAATAAATTTTATAACCGCAATGCTGATTTTTTCATCAATCGGCATTTTCATAAGGGCATTGCCTTATCCCTCAAGCTTTGTTGCCTTTGTGCGCGGCACTGTGGGCTTTGCCGTAATACTTCTGTTTATGCTTGTCAAAAGGCAGAAAAGCGACCGTAAGGCAATTAAGGAAAACTTTCTGCTTCTTGCCGTGTCGGGCATTTTTATCGGCATAAACTGGGTGGCACTTTTTGAAAGCTACCGTTATACAACCGTTGCAACGGCAACACTCTGCTATTATATGGCACCTATGTTTGTCATTATGGCCTCACCCCTTGTGCTCGGCGAAAGGCTTACGCTGAAAAAATCCGTCTGCGTTGCCACGGCCCTTTTCGGTATGGTGCTTGTCAGCGGAGTTTTTGAAGCGGAAAAGGGTGAAATTCAGCTCAAGGGAATAATATACGGCCTTGTTGCGGCGGCGTTTTATGCTTCCGTAATGCTTGTAAACAAAAAAATGACGGATATTCCCGCAATGGACAAAACCTATCTCCAGCTTGTTTTTGCGGCGGCGGTTGTAGGTGTTTATAACCTGTTTACCGTTGATGCTTCAACCCTCAGCACGGATATGAAGCACATTGCACTTTTGTTGCTTGTGGGTGTTTTCCACACGGGTTTTGCCTATACGCTGTACTTCGGCGCAATGAAGAGCATGAAGGCGCAATCCATTGCAATTTTAAGCTACATAGACCCGGTTTTTGCCCTTATCCTTTCTGCGGTAATACTCAAAGAGCAAATGAGTCTTTTCGGCGTAATAGGTGCTGTGCTTGTTTTGGGCTCGGCACTTGTGTGTGAATTGCCTGAAAGGACAAAAGAGACAGTATAGGTGCTACTGTCTCTTTTGTCTTTTTACTATTGTATTTTAGCTTGTTGTATGGTATTATATGAACAGTATGTTAATACAAGAGGAGGCTTAATTATGAAAAAAATAATCGCAATCTTTCTTTCGCTTCTTATGCTTTGCAGCGTTATGGCAATGCCTGCCTCAGCTGCAGCTGAAAAGCATGAAAAGACACCTATTATTTTTATCGCAGGCAGTAGCGTTGACATCTGCGATGCTGACGGTAATGTTATTTCAACCGACTTTGATGTACTTACCGATGACGATGAGGGTGACGGCATTACAAGAGAAGCTATCATCGAAAGCGCAATGAACATCCTTCTTCCGTTTATTATGGAAGGTCTTCCTGCAGACAAGTGGGATAACTACGGCGACGCTCTTTATGATGAGCTTGCTCCCATCTGGGACGACACTCAGCTCGGCGGCGACGGTAACGCAAAGTATGGAACCGGCGTTTCTGCAAAGGAAATTGCAAAATGGGATAAAATCACTAATAGCGAGAACAGAGGCAGTGACGGCAAATTCGGATTGAGAGAATATGATTTCCGTTATGATTGGCGTCTTTCTCCCTATGATCACGTTGACAGACTCCACGAGTATATCAAGGCTGTTATAAAAATCACAAAATGCGACCAGGTTGCTCTTGTGGGCCGTTGCCTCGGCGGTAATGTTATTACTGCTTATCTTGATGTTTACGGTGAAGAGGGCCTTGTTAAAAAGGTTGTATACGATGAGGTTATGTCAAACGGCTCAAGCGCAATCAACGATATTTTCAGCGGACAGATTGAGCTTAACGACAAAAATATCCAGGCTTATCTTCTTGCTTCAGAGCATTACGGCAAGCAGGGTGAGGGTCTTGACCTTTCAGGTGTAAACGAGCTTGTGCTCGAGCTTGCCGAAAGAACCTATGACCTTATGGCTCAGGTAGGGGCAATGGATTCCGCCTTCGGCAGTGTTGAAGAGCTTTACGCAAGACTTTACAAGGCATTCATTCCCGCTATGCTCAAGGCTACCGGCATCGGCACCTGGGCAAGCTATTGGACAAGCCTTTGCAGTAAGGATTTTGACACGGCACTTAACCTCATCTTCGGTGAAGAGGGCAGTGAGGAGCGTGCAGAATTTGCAGGCCTTGTTGAAAAGCTTGTTTACCTCAGAGACAATATTGTAATTCCCCGTGAAAAGAAGGGTGAAGAAAACCTTTACAAACAATTTGAAAAGAACTACGGTGTTCAGTTTGCAGTTATCGCAGGCTACGGACTTCCCATTCCTCCCCTTGGCGTAAACAGCGGTGACAACGGTGATATTACCGTAGATACCGCAAATTCCTCATTCGGCGCAACGGTTGCAGGCCTTTTTGAAACCCTTTCAGATGAATATATTGCAGAAAGGGTTGCTGACGGCTACGGCAAATACATTTCACCGGACAAGAAGATTGATGCTTCAACCTGCATCTTCCCCGAAACAACCTGGTTCCTTAAAAACAAGCATCACGACACAATGGGCGGCGTAATTCAAATCAGCGAATACTTTACCCAGTATACAAATGTTACCGCTGATTCAAACAACAAAAACATCGGCCGTTTCCTTATGATTGACCTTGAAGACCACGGATACAGCAATATGACCGAGGAAAATATGGCTGACGGTCCCTGGATTGAGGGCGTTGAAACTGAGCCTTCAATTCCCACAAGGCTTGCCGCTCTTTTCCGCTTCTTAGCTTCGGTTTTCGCATTCCTTACTCAGCTTATGAAGGGCGAATTCAGTCTTACAATTAAATAACTATTAAACAACACTTACGGGGATGTAAAAACAAGTTTTTTACATCCCCGTTTTTTTTATAATTTACAAAAGAAAATCCCTTGAAATCCAAGCAGTTGTGTGTTAATATTATAAGTGGTGTAATATATAGTTTACAGTGTATAAAATCAAATTAACAGGAGTGATAATATGAAATGCGGTTTTTGCGGTAAGGAGCTTACCGAGGGTGCGGAATTCTGCCCCGAATGCGGTATGATTTTAAGTCTCGGCGGTATTACGAATGAGCCCGACGAGGTAAAAGCCGAGGAGCTTGAAATTCCCGAGTACACACCCAACGTATTCAGAGCGATGGATTTTGAACAAGAGCCCGATGAGCCCGCGATGGAGCTTGAGGCAAGCACCAAGGAGGAAACTGCCGAGGTAGTGGAAATTATTCCCGAATATACACAGCAGGAGGAGTCCGAAAAAGAGGAGACTGCTGTTGCTGAGGAGACGGTTGAAGCAACCGGGGAGCCTGCAGAGGAAGCCTCGGAGCCCGAGCAGGAAAACGAAGCGGAAGAAGCGGCCGAAGAAGCAACGGAAGAAGAATTTACCGTTCCCGAATATGACCCCAATGCGGCTGTATCTGACGAGTTCCTTATGCAGGTTGCGGCAGAAGAGGCAATAGAAGAAGAAGTCGAAGAGCAGCTTCAGCAGGAGAATGAAGAAGCCGTTGAAGCTGAAGCAGAATATGAAGAAGCAGCACCTGAAGAAGCTGCAGAAGCTGTAGAGGAAACAGCTGAGGTACCCGAAGAGGAATTTGCACCGCCCGAATATGAGGGTGAGCTTATTGAAGCTGCCGAGCCCGAGGCTTATGAAATTGCAGAGGCTGAAGAAGAGGTTGTTGAGGCATATCCCGTTTATGATGAGGCTGAAAATGCTCCCATTGCCGAAGAAGAGCCCGCAGAGGATGCAGGTCTGTTTGCCGCACTTTTTGAAAGCGAGGAGGCAGAAAAAATTGAGGATATAACTCCCGTTCCCGAAAAGAAGGAGAAGAAGTCAAGGAACGGCTTCGGTGCAATTGTTGCAATTATCGTCATTCTTGCCTGCGTTGCCCTGGGCGGCACCTACGTTTTCAAAAACGTGCTTCCGGGAATAAGCAATCCTACCGAAACCACCACAACAGAGGCCGGCGAAAAGGTTGACGGCACAACGGAAAACACAACAACCGAAAAAACCACCGATAAAAAGGAAACCACCACAAAAGCTACTACCGAAACCACAACAAAGGAATCTACAACAAAGGAATCCACAACCAAGGAATCCACAACCAAGGAAACAACAACTGAGAAGACAACGCAGGAAGCCACCGAAAGCGGTGACGGCACAGTTGTTGAGCCTTCAGAATACAACCTTGATTATGTAGCCTTCTTCCCCAAGGACGGTGACATCAGCATTAAGACAGCTCCTTCCTCATCGGCCGCAGATATGGCAAGCCACCCCTACGGCTATCCCGTATTTGCTTATGCCAAGCAGGGCGACTACTACTATGTTCACAGTGCATACCACGAAATTATCGGTTGGGTAAGTGCAAAGGACATTGAGCAGTACGAGGAGCAGGAGAATACCACACAGGCAACAGAGCCCGAGCAGGAGGTAACGGATGCACCCGAAGAGGAGCAGACCGTATCCTACCTTGCAATGATCAACTCTGCCGAGGGCCTTAATTTCAGGTCGGGCCCGGGCTACGATTACGGTGCAGATTTTGTTATTCCCGGCGGCTACTATGTAAGAGTTACAGCCGTAAGCGTTGAAAATCCCGGTTGGGTTTACGTAACCGTTGAGGATGAGCGTTATCCCTACGGCAGTCCCTCGGGTTGGGTGCTTGAGGAATATCTTATATAAAGTATAATTTTAAGGAGACAATATTATGATGACATTGAAAACTCGCTGGTCAGAAGAGGCAATGTGCGACCTGCCTCTCCCCGAATATCCCCGTCCTCAGATGGTGCGTGAGGATAACTGGGTTAATCTTAACGGTATGTTTGATTTTGCCGTGACGGACGAAAAGGCAGAATGGTGTGAGGCCTATGAGGAAAAAATCCGCGTTCCCTTTGCTGTTGAAAGCTGTCTTTCCGGCATCTGCAGAAGAGTCAGCGCAAAAGACCGCCTTTGGTACAGAAGGAGCTTCACCCTCCCCGAAAGCTTTAAGGGTAAGAGAACTCTCCTTCACTTCGGAGCAGTTGACTGGGAGTGTAAGGTTTATGTCAACAAGGCTCAGGTCGGCTCACACATCGGCGGCTACTGCCCCTTTACCCTTGATATTACCGATGCTCTCATAGAGGGCGAAAACGAGCTTGTTGTATGGGTATATGACCCCACCGATGAGGCCTGGCAGAACAGAGGTAAGCAGGCAAGCTATTCCCACGGCTTCTGGTACACCTCAACCTCGGGTATCTGGCAGACGGTATGGCTTGAAGCCGTAAACGAAAGCTATATCAAAAATTATAAGCTTACTCCCGATATTGATGAGGGTGTGCTTAACATCGAAACAACCGTAGAGGGTGAGGGCACACTTAAAATCAAGGTGCTTGACGGTGATGAGGTTGTTGCTCAGAAGGAAATTTCAGCAAAGGACAAGGTTGAAATAGCCGATGCAAAGCTCTGGTCACCCGAAAATCCCTTCCTTTACGATTTTGTGCTTGAGCTTTCAAAGGACGGCAAGGTGAGCGACAGCGTAAAGGGCTATTTCGGTATGCGCAAGTATTCAATAGGTGAATACGGCGGCTACAAGAGACTTTTCCTTAACAACGAGCCTTATTTCCAGCGCGGTCTTCTTGACCAGGGCTATTGGAGTGACGGTCAGCTTACACCGCCCACCGACGAAGCAATGATTTACGATATCGTCAAAATGAAGGAGCTCGGCTTCAATATGCTGCGTAAGCACATCAAGGTTGAGCCTGCAAGATGGTATTACTACTGTGATAAATACGGTATGCTTGTATGGCAGGATATGATAAGCGGCGGCAAGTCACTCAACACCGTTTATGTAGGCGTAATTCCCAATATTCACTCCTTCCTCAATCCCATTGTTTACCTTTCAAAAAAGGATAATTCCTATAAGCTTCAGCAGAGAGAGAGGCTTGAATGGAGACAGCAGTTTGAGGCAGAGTATGAGGAAATGATTGACAGCCTTTACAACTGCACATCAATTTGCTGCTGGGTACCCTTTAATGAGGCCTGGGGTCAGTTTGACGCAAAGAGAATAGGCGAGTGGACAAAGAAGAAGGACCCCACACGCTTCTGCGACCACGCAAGCGGCTGGTATGACCAGAAGGGCCCCGATTTCAGAAGTGTGCACAAGTATATTATGCCCGTAATACTGCCGAAGTACGATAACAGACCGATTGTTCTGAGTGAATACGGCGGCTACAGCAGTAAAATTAAGGGTCATGTATGGAACTGGGATAAGAGCTTCGGCTATCAGATGTATGCCGATAAGGACAAGCTTACCGAGGCTTACAGAAAGCTCCACGAAAAGCAGATTATCCCCAACATCAAAAACGGACTTTCGGCAACGGTTTACACTCAGGTTTCAGACGTTGAGTTTGAGGTTAACGGTATGCTTACTTATGACCGCGAGCTTGTAAAGCTTCATGAGGATGTTGTTAAGGAAATCAACAAGAAGATGACCTATTAAACAATCAGAAGTTCTTTTGATTACTTTTCTTTCAAGAAAAGTAATGCCTGACCGGCGAGGTCAAAAATAAATATAGTGGCTGTAAAAAAAGTGCAGAGCGCATAAAACAAGATAAGCAAAGGGTTTCTTTAGGTTTTGAACAACCAAAGAAGCCCTTTAAAACTATAAAAATTCTGCGCATTTTTTCACGCCACTAAAAAAAGTTTTTACAGCTCTTCTTTTGTCCCAATTTACGTACTGAAAAACACATTATTTATTGAAAAAGCCTTTTTAATATGCTATAATGCAAATACAATACTGTCTGTGAGGTGATAATATGGCAGAGAAGGGCTACACAAAATTAAAGCTGCTTTACATCAAGCAGTACCTTGAAAAATACAGCGATGAGGATAACCTTGTAAAGGCTGAGGAGCTTATTGAAATGCTTTCTGATAAGGGCATAAGCTGTGAGAGAAAGTCAATTTATGCCGATATAAGTGCTCTTAAAAGCTACGGCGTTGATATATCCACGGAAAAAAGGGGCTACCGCGTGCTTGCCCGTGACTTTGAGCTGCCCGAGCTTCGCCTTTTAATTGATGCGGTGCAGGCGGCCGATTTTATCAGTGCAAAAAAAAGCAAGGAGCTTATCAGCAAAATAGGCACCCTCTGCAGTAAAAATCAGGCGGGAATTCTTGAAAAGCAGGTTTACATAGAAAACCGCAACAAATGCACCAACGAGGAAATTTATTATAATATCGACCTTGTCAATAAGGCAATTCTGCAGAAAAAGAAGATATCCTTTACCTATTCCAAGCGTAAGCTTGATGAAAGCAAAAAGGAGATTGTCCGCGAGGATAAGCACCTTACCGTCAGCCCCTACGCCCTTATATGGAGCAATGACCATTACTATCTTGTTTCCAACAATTCAAAGTACGATAATCTGATGCACACAAGAATTGACCGTATGAAAAAGGTGAAGATAATTGACGAGCCCGCCCGCAGCTTTGCCGAGGTTTCACCCTACAGAAGCTTTTTTGACTCAGCCGATTATTCGGGAAAGCTTTTCAATATGTTCAGCGGCGATACCCAGCGGCTCAGGCTTCGCTGCTGTGACAGTATACTTGAAGAGATGATTGACCGCTTCGGTGACGACTGTGATATTACCAAGGCCTCCAATGATATGAGCAAAACCTTTATACTTGATACAAGCTGTGTGTGCAGTGAGGGCCTTATTTCCTGGCTTATGCAGTTCGGCAACAAGGTTGAGGTGCTTTCGCCCGAGAGCCTTAAATCCAGCCTGAGAGAAAAGGCCGAGGCAATTCTCGGCGTTTACGGAAAATAAAAATATTCTTAACACATCGCATTTTTTATGACAAAAATTTGCGGTGTGTTGTTTTTTATACAGACTTTAATGCAAATGTGTTGTAATAATTAACTCAATATTAACAAATGTTACGAAAATATGTTATAAAATTAAAATAGTAAGCTTAATGTGTGTTATTCAAGGAGGTGCTTATATGAAAAAAACAGTTTTTCTCACCGGCGGTTCGGGAAATATGGGCTTTGCGGGCTTCAAGGAGCTTTACAAGCGTAAGGATATGTATAATATAGTTCTTCTCAACCTTGACTCTCAGGATGCGAGGAAAAAGTTTGCGCCCTATATGTTTGACCCGGCGGTCAAATGCGTATGGGGTGACCTTACAAATTATGAGGATGTGCTCACCTGCGTTACGGGTGCAGATTTTGTGCTTCATGTAGGCGGCCTCGTTTCGCCTGCGGCTGACTATTATCCGCAAAAAACTCTGTTCACAAACATCACCGCAATGGAAAATATAGTAAAAGCCGTAAAGGCACAGCCTGACCCGGACAAAATAAAGGTGGTATACATCGGCACGGTTGCACAGACCGGTGACAGAAATTATCCCACCCACTGGGGCAGAACGGGCGACCCCATACAGATAAGCGTATACGACCACTATGCCATAAGCAAAACCGTTGCAGAGCAGCTGCTTGCCGATTCGGGTCTTCGCTACTGGGTATCCCTCAGACAGACGGGTATTCTTTATCCCGATATACTTAAGAATATGGACCCGATTATGTATCACGTGCCAATTAACGGCGTGCTTGAGTGGGCAACCCTTGAGGACAGCGGCAGGCTTTGTGCAAAGGTGTGTAATGACCGCGTGCCCGAGGAATTCTGGCGCAGATTTTACAACATCAGCTCCGGCCCTGAATACAGACTGACAAACTATGAGTTTGAGCAGTATCTGCTGTCAAGCCTCGGTATGCCCGGCGAGGATATACCCAAAAAGCTTTTTGAGCCCAACTGGTTCATTCTGCAGAATTTTCACGGTCAGTGGTATACCGATGCCGACGAGCTTGAAAATTATCTTCATTACAGATACAATGTTCCCGTTAAGGAATACTTTAAGCGGCTTTCAAAAAGTGCCCCCGTGGCCTATAAGTTTTCTGCGGTTGCACCCTATGCAATCCTTAAAAAGACGCTGATGAGCGATATTGCAAAAACTCCGCTGCACGGCACAAGGGCGTGGATTGAAAACGGCATCAAGGACAGAATCACCGCATACTACGGCTCCTATGAAAAGTATGACACAATAGGCTCCTGGGATGAATTCAAGGTGGTCATACCCGATAAAAATGAGATGAGCTACCTTGACCACGGCTATGATGAAAGCAAGGATTTTCACAGCCTTAAAATCAGCGATATGAAAAAGGCGGCAAAATTCCGCGGCGGTGAGTGCCTTGCAAAAAAGCTCGGTGAGGATATGTACACACCCATTAAATGGAGATGTGCTCACGGCCACGAGTTTGAAATGAGCCCCAACCTTGTTTTAAAGGGCGGCCACTGGTGCCCCGAGTGTTTGCCGATGCCCTGGCGCTATGATGAAATTGCAAGGGTTAATCCCTTTTTTGCTCAGGTGTGGTATTCCCACCACAGCCCCGATGAGAACAATATATATGATGACAGCATTTATTACGGCTTTGCAAGGGGTTGACTTTCTGAAGCAGCACAGGAGTGCACAAAATAAATTAGGTAATTTGTTAAAAATAAAAAATCTATGCAGCTTCAGCGGTACGGCATCGGGCTTGTGCCGCTGAAGCTTTTATTTTGCTTGCTTATTTACAAAATAATTTATTAAAATCTTGTCTTTTATGTTGATTTAATCTTTAAAGTTTATTATAATAAACATACTATGGATTTTTATACGCTCTTAAAAGCGAATATATAAAGGAGTGCTGATTATGGCTCAAGAACCCAGAAAGCCCGCAGCTTCATCGCCTCAGCCTGAAAAGGCCGCTGACACCAAGGCAAAAAAGGGCAGGAAGGATAAAAAAGAAAAGAAGTCCAAAATGAGAAAAAAGCATCCCGTGCTTTATACATTTTTCCTCTTCTTCTATTGCTGCTTTGTGGCAGGTATGCTGACGGTGATTATCGTGGGCGGCTCACTTCTCAAGGAGTTTGACGCTACGGTCAACGGCGAAACCCTTGTTGACCTTGACAACTACAAAAGCTCACAGAGTCAGACATCCATCATCTACGGCTACGACAGTAACGGCAAGGTGAAGGAGCTTCGTCGACTTCACGGTGAGGAAAACCGCATTTGGATTGACTATGATGAAGTTCCCGACAGACTCAAGTGGGCGTTCATCTGCCTTGAGGATAAGCGCTTTTATGAGCATCCCGGTGTTGACTGGATAAGAACGATAGGCGTTTTTATTAAGCCTTCATATGAGGGACAGGGTGCTTCGACGATTACCCAGCAGCTTATCAAAAACCTCACCGATCATAACGAGAATACTTATTACAGAAAATTCTATGAGATTTTAAGAGCGCTTAACTTTGAAAAGAATTTTTCCAAAAAGGATATTCTGGAGGCTTACCTTAACACCGCTTCACTCGGTGCAGGCTGCTACGGTGTAAAAACTGCGGCAGAGACCTACTTCGGTAAAACCCTTGATGAGCTCACCATTTCAGAGTGTGCTACTATTGCGAGCATTACAAAGGCACCCTATTCGCTCAACCCTTATGCGGATTACGATGCCTGTATGGAAAGACGCGACTACTGTCTTTTTGAAATGTACGACCAGGGTAAAATTACCGAAAAGCAGTACAAAAAGGCTCTTAAGGAAAAAATAAAGGTGAAGGATTATACCGCTGAGGAAGAGGAGGATACAACCGAGGAAGAGGTTGAAATCATCAGCTGGTATGAGGAATATGTAATTGATGAGGTTATCGAGGACCTTCAGAAGCAGTACGGCTACGAGTATAACGAGGCCTGGCGTAAGGTTTACTACGGCGGACTTAAGATTTATGCCGCAGTGGATATTGAGGTTCAGGAAACCGTTGAATATATTTACGAAAACCGTGTTGATTTCCCGCACGTAGGCTACGACCGGAACGGCGACGAGGCACAGTCTGCAATTACAATTATGGACTATCAGGGCAGAATTGCCGCTATAGTGGGCGGCTGCGATGAAAAAACAACCAACCGAGCCTTTAACAGAGCCACCGACCAGATGGCAAAAAGACAGCCCGGTTCATCAATCAAGCCCCTTTCCGTTTACGGCCCTGCCTTTGACCTGGGCATTATCAGCAGCGGCAAAAGCGTTGTGCTTGATAAGGCAATTACCGTTGACGGTCAGCCCTGGCCGCAGAACTATGAGGGTGACCACGGCTCAGAGGATTACGTAACCGTTTATGAGGCTGTGGGTAAATCGCTCAACACCGTGCCTGCAAGAATGATACAGGAAATGCTTCAGCTTGACACCTGTTATTCATACGTCAACAATAAATTCCACCTTAATCTTACTCCTGCGGACATGACCCTCAGCGGTATGGCCTGCGGCGGTACGCATACGGGTGTTACAACCCTTGAAATGGCGGCGGCATACGCAGTTTTCGGTAACGGCGGACGCTATTTTGAGCCCTACAGCTATTACAAGGTAACAGACAGAAACGGCAACGTTATTCTTGATAATTCAGGCATAGTTCCCGAGCAGGCAATTTCAGAAAAGGCGGCATCAGGAATGCTTGACGTGCTCAAGAACGTTACAACCGCCTCCTACGGTACGGGCTACGGTGCTTATGTGCCCGGCTTTGAAACCTTTTCAAAATCCGGTACAACCTCAGATAACTTTGACAAGTGGTTCTGTGCAGGCACACCGCACTACGTAACCGCAATCTGGTTCGGCTTTGACTACAATGCAGATACAAGCTTTGCAAGAGGTAAAACAATCTTCTCAACGGTGTTTGATGCAATCCATGAGAATCTTGAAAGCAAGTATTTCTATGAGGTAAAGGAAGAAACGGACCTTTACATTGAACAGCTTAATTCACAGCAGGGATAAAAAATATGGTAATACTTTCAGTTGACTACGGTGACGCAAGGACGGGCATAGCCGTCTGTGACAGAATGGGTATGCTTGCCTCGCCCGTCACGGTGATAAATCAGAGCTATGAGCCGAAGCTCATTGCTGAAATAAATGAGCTTGTTAAAAAGCACCGTGCCGAAAAAATTGTTGTGGGACTTCCCAAAAATATGGACGGCACCGAGGGCGAAAGGGCACACAAGTGCAAGGCCTTTGCCAAAAAGCTTCAGCAGGAGACGGGCGTAGAGGCCGTTATGTGGGACGAACGCCTTACCACGGTTTCGGCACACAGGGCACTTAACGTAACCAACGTTACGGGCAAAAAAAGGAAGGGGATAGTTGATGCCGTTTCCGCGGTGATGATACTTGAGGACTACCTTGCGGCTTACAGATAAGTTGTATTTTTCCCGATTTGACACTGAAGGTCAGGTCGGGAATTTTTTGCGAAAAAAAGCAAAAAAACTTTCAAAAAAGCCTTGACAAGAGCCTTTTATATGTGTATAATATGCCTTGTTCGTTGCGGAATTGTGTAAGGGTAGCACAGCAGACTCTGACTCTGTTTGTCTGGGTTCGAATCCTAGTTCCGCAGCCATAATTAACGCCTAAAAAGGCAACAAACCTTGAAACCCCTTGATTTTACAAGGGGTTTCGGTGTTTTTATGACTCAAAAATAGTGTTTCGTTTTATGACAACAAAATAGCTGTTTTTGAGGCCTGTGGGGATATGAACTCGTACATATCCAATAATTTAATATAAACATAATTTTAAGACCGATTTTTTCAAGATTAAAGACTGAAAATATCGGTCTTTTTTTATTGCTAAAATTTAATAGAGATACATAGCCGTTACTGTAAAAAGTAGCGGCATTTTTTTTTAACAAAAATTTGCGAACAAGGAGGTAAAAACAATGTTCAAAAAAATCACAGGACTTTAGGTAAAGTGAAGTCACCCTCAAAAAAATAATACAAGGAGGAAAAACAAATGATTCACGGTTTACTTGTCTTGCCCGGTCTTTACACAGCGGTATTTCTCCATATCATTGCGGCGATTGCAAGCTTCATTGGAGGCTAATGTATGGCAGAGAATGAAATGCTTACTGATGTGCCATTAACACAAATCCGTGATTTTCTTCATCATCCCTATCTCGTTAAAGACGATGAAAGTATGGATGAGCTTGTTGAAAGCATCAAGGAAAGAGGCTTGATACAGCCGGTTATCATAAGACCTGTTGAAGACGGAATGTATGAAATGGTGTCAGGGCACAGACGAAAAAGAGCTTTTGAAATTGCAGGGTATGATAAAATACCCGCAAGAGTAAAAGAAATGTCAAGAGATGAGGCGATATTATCAATGGTGGACAGTAATCTTCAAAGAGAAACGGTTTTACCCTCGGAAAAAGCAAGGGCGTATAAAATGAGGCTTGATGCTTTAAGGCGACAAGCAGGAAGACCAACAAAGAATAATTCGGACCCGACGGGACCGAATTTAACAGGCACACGCTCGAATACTGAATTGGCTGCTGAGGTAAAAGAAAGTGAAACACAGATTAAAAGATATATCCGCTTAAATTATCTTGTACCCGAAATGCTTGACCTTGTTGACGAAGGTAAAGTAGCAATGCGACCTGCGGTTGAAATATCATACCTACCCGAAGAAATACAATATGACCTTTTGGAAGCTATGGAGTACAACGAAGCAACCCCGTCTCACGACCAAACCATCCGTATGCGAAAGGCATATCAGGAAGGTAATCTCACAACAGAGGTTGTAGAAAATATTATGGAAGAGCCGAAACCAAATCAGAGAGAAAAATCACCTTTCAGAGATAAGCGCATTGAAGGCGCTATCCCAAAAGGCGTCCCCAAAGAGAAATACTGTGATTTTGTTATCAAGGCTATCGAATTCTATAACCGATATTTAGAAAGAGTAAAAGAAAACCGTTCAAGGTAATCTTTTGCTCTTATTTTTATTTCAAAAAAGAAAGGATAATTTTTTTATGAACATCAAAGTAGAAATCAAGAAAATCATTAAAGGCGAAAGACCTGTAAAGGCTTTTGCCGACGTTGTGATTGACGGCAGTATGGTCATTCACGGTGTCGCAGTTATCGAAAAGGACGGCAACAAGCTCGTTTCCATGCCCTACAAGAAATGGAAGTCCAGCGAAGGTGAACTTCGCCGCAGTGACATTGCTCATCCCATCACAACAGAAACCCGCAAACAGATTTCCGATGCGGTACTTGCCGCTTACGAAATCGCAACAGATGAAAAATTCAATTAAATCTCAGGAGGTATTTATTTATGTTTAAGAAAATCAAGTCATTTTTCAAAGGTGTTTCATCAAAGGCAAAGTCAGCCTATGAAAACACAGAAGCCGTCATCAAGGCAAAGGTCATCAGACTTGTTGCCGGTACCCGTGCAGAAGCCTATGTCGATACAGGTGTGAAAATTCTTATCGCAGTTGTTGTCGGTGCTCTCGTTCTCACACTTATCTACGGTCTGTTCAACACAGTCATCATGCCCACGGTTGAAACAAGGGTTGAAGGTCTGTTCAACTACGCCGGTTAAAAAATTCAAGGAGGTAATTCGATATGTTTAAGAAAATCAAGTCATTCGTAAAGGGCGTTTGCTCAAAAGCAAAGTCAGCCTATGAAAATACCGAAGCCAAGATCAAGGCAAAGGTTATCAAGCTTCTCATCGGTATCCGTGCCGAGGCTTATGTCGATACAGGCGTGAAAATCCTTATCGCAGTTGTTGTCGGTGCTCTTCTTCTCACCCTTCTCTACGGTCTGTTTAATGCAACCATTATGCCCGCCGTCGAAACAAGAATCGGTGAGCTGTTCAACTACGCAGGTTAAATAAATTTTTAGGAGGTAATTCAATATGTTTAAGAAAATCAAGTCATTTTTCAAAGGTCTTTGTTCAAAGACAAAGGCAGCCGCTAAAAGCACAGAGGCTGTCATTAAGGCGAAGGTTATCAAGCTCCTCGTCGGCATTCGTGCCGAGGCTTATGTCGATACAGGTGTGAAAATCCTTATCGCAGTTGTTGTCGGTGCTCTTCTTCTCGGCGGTCTCTACGCTCTGTTCAACACAACGATTATGCCCACGGTAACGCAGAAGATTCAGGAACTCTTTAACTACACAGCTTAAAAAAATATTTTTCAGGAGGTAATTTAATATGTTTAAGAAAATCAAGTCATTTCTCAAAGGTGTTTCATCAAAGGCAAAGTCAGCCGCAAAGAGTACAGAGGCTGTCATCAAGGCAAAGGTCATCAAGCTCCTCGTCGGTATCCGTGCCGAGGCTTACGTCGATACAGGTGTAAAAATCCTTATCGCAGTTGTTGTCGGTGCTCTTCTTCTCGGCGGTCTTTACGCTCTCTTTAACACAACGATTATGCCCACAGTTACACAGAAGATTCAGGAACTGTTTAACTACGCAGGCTAACGGTACTTAAAATTTTCAGGCGGAGTAGTTTAAAGGTGGCTGCTCCGCCACTTTTTTTCAAAGGAATGAAAAACAATGATAAAAACAAGCATAATTAACCCAATGTATCCTATTCTCCCTTTAGGGAATTTACCGGGTGTAGCTTACTCGGATAAAGAAACTTTGTTTAACTTTATTGCTTCTCTTGCATATCTGACACTTATCCATCTGGTGATGAGATTAGCTGTTATGAAAGCACCCGAATACAAAAAGGAAAACAAGAAGGAAATGATTGTCTGCCATATCATTACGGCAGGCGTATCTCTTGCAATGCTCCTTATGTTCGGTTTGTCGGATATGCTTATAAAAGGAACTGTGTTCTACCTTATTCTTCTTTACTCATCACTTTCAGACAACCACACAAGAACATTGAATGATGCAGCTTCGGTTATGGTAGTAATCACTTCATTTATCGGTGCAGATGTATCAGACATTCCCAAAATGGTCTTATCTGCCCTTGTTCTCTTTGGTGTATTACTCATATTCGCCGTAGCAACAAACGGCGGTTTAGGCGGTGCTGATATAAAATTAACGGGTGCGTGTGCATTAGTTTTAGGCTTATGGAGCGCAACCTTCGGACTCATAGTTGGTCTGTGTCTTGCTATTGCTCATACCCTCATTAAGTACAGAGGTAAAGATAAAAACGATGACCTTGCATTTCCTTTTGTTCCCTATCTTTCAATAGGATATATGGCAGGATTTTTCTTACAAGGAGGTTTTTAAAAATGAAAATGAAAAACAGAACCTTAATCGGTATTGTCTGTATCGTTTTAGCTGTTGCGGTGACATTTCTTGTTTCACCTCTTATCAACAGAATATCCGAACAGAAAACCGATGTAATCCGCTTCACAAAGGATATTTCACACGGCAGTAAGATTGCTGAAACTGATATTGAAATTGTGAAGCTCTCAAAAAACAGCGTTCCCGAAAAGGCACTCAAAACAAAGGATGCCGTAGTAGGTAAATATGCAAAGGCTGATTTGTTTAAAGGCGACCTTGCAACAGAAATAAAGATTACAGATGATGAAAACTCCGTAGCAAATGTTTTCAGCTCTCTTAACGGAGATAAGGTTGCTATGAGTGTAACTATCAATACCTTTGCGGGCGGTCTTTCGGGTAAGCTCGAAAACGGTGACATTGTAAGTGTTTATGTAACCGATAAGGAAGGTGAAACGAAGGTTCCGTCAGAGCTTAAATATGTTAAGGTAATCACCACTACCACATCAGGCGGTGTTGATGAAACAGAGGTTGTGGAAAATGAGGACGGCAGCTTTGAGCTTCCCTCAACAATTACACTTCTCGTTTCCTCAAAGCAGGCTACAGTTCTTGCAAACTATGAGGAAAACGCTTCAATGCACGTAGCTCTTGTGTTCAGAGGTGATACAGAAAAGGCACAGAAATTCCTTGATAAGCAGGATAAGTTCCTTGAAACGAAAACTGACAAGGAAGGTGCTGACAACAATGGCTAAAATAATTGCTGTATGCGGAGCACCGGGAAGCGGTAAAACAACTGTTGCTTTTAAACTCGCACAGGAGGTTTACCTTTCAACTTCTGATTGCTCCGTTACCTTTATTTCACCCGATACTACTGTTCCTACAATCGGTATGCTTTTTCCGAATTACAAACCCGATTCGCTTTATTCATTGAGTGCGGTGCTTGATTCAACAGATATTTCAAGTGACCTGCTCCTTGAAAACCTTGTAACGGTTAAGAATATGAAAAACTTCGGTTGTCTCGGTTTTATGTCCGGTGACAGTAAATATAGTTTCCCGACACCGACAAAAGAGAAGGTAAAAAATCTTCTTGATGTTCTTGCGGCAACTGACGGTTATGTGTTTGTTGACTGTACAAACGAGGATACAGACCTTATCTCAAAACAGGCACTTGCCAGAGCAGACCATATTATTCAGGTTATTACACCTGACCTTAAAAGTATGACTTGGCTCAATTCTTACGGAGATAAGATTATCACATCGGGAACAGAGCAGAGCTTAAAGGTCATAAATATAACAGAGAATGAGCTGTATATACCTTTGGAGGATGTCTGTACGCATCTTAAAAATGTCGCTTGTGTTCTTCCTTATTGCCGACAGGTGAAACAGCAGCTTCTTGACGGAAGTCTTTATGAAAGGCTCAATGCAAAAGAGTATAAGAAAAGGCTTTCGGCTCTTGTGAACAGAGTTATTTAAAGGAGTGATATAAATGAATCGTCAAATTGATTTTGTTACTCTTTTATCTATGGTTCAGGAGCATATCTCATCAAAATATGCTGCAACACTTACCGATACAACAAAGCTCTCACAGCTTAAATCATACATTGAAAAGTATCTCCGTGACACGGCGTATTCCGTTGAAGGTATGACGGATGAAAAGCTCTGTGACAAGATTTATTCCGAAATGGCAGAGTATTCCATACTAACACCTTTTCTTGGCAGAGATAATGTTGAAGAGATAAATATAAATGCTTGGAACGATGTTGCCATAACCTACACAAACGGCAAGATTGAAAAGGTAAAGGAGCATTTTTATTCTCCTACACATGCTACGGATATTGTCAAAAGACTGCTTCATCATTCGGGTATGATTATTGACAATGCTTCACCCATGTCGCAGGGGCATTTGCCGAATAATACAAGAATTACGGCACTTAAAGCTCCCGTTGTTGATGATGAAATCGGTGTGAGTGTTTCTATCCGACTTCTTCACCCGTCAAGAGTAAACAGAACACAGATTATAAAGTCAGGCAATGCAACAGAAAAGATGATTGATTTTCTTTGTACCTGTATGAGATACGGTGTTTCTGTAGTAGTGGCAGGTGCCACATCTTCGGGTAAAACCACACTTCTCAATGCACTTCTTACTACCATTCCCGACGGAAAAAGAGTTTTCACCATTGAAAGCGGCTCCCGTGAGTTGGCTCTTGTGAGAAAGGATAAGAAAGGCAAGGTAGTGAACAATGTAGTTCACACGCTTTCAAGACCTTCGGATAATGAATCCTATGATATTACTCAGGAAGATCTTGTTGTAGCTTCCCTTCGTTTTAACCCTGATATTGTTTGTGTCGGTGAGATGCGAGATGTTGAGTGTTATTCGGCAGTAGAAGCAAGTCTTACGGGACACACCGTTGTTTCAACGGTACATGCTTCAGCGGCAGATGCGGCACATATGAGAATAGCGCTTCTTTGTCAGAAGAGATTTCCCATTGATTTCAAGACCTCTCTTATGCAGGCAGGTCAGGCCTTTCCCATTGTCGTATATACCCATAAGCTTGAGAACAACGAAAGAAAGATAATGGATATTACCGAGTGTGAGATACTTCCAAACGGTGAAAGAGCATACCACACACTTTTCCGTTTCAACATTACAAAGAATGTTATCGAAAAGGGCAAAAACATTACAGAGGGACACTTTGAACAGCCGGAGATAATGTCCGACAGCCTTAAAAAGAAGCTGATGCAGTTCGGTGTTCCGCAGGATGTTCTTTCAAAATTTCTGGAGAAGGGAGCTGATTACTCGTGATTATGCCTATGATTTCTTCCTTATTGCTCATTGTAGCAATAGTTTGTTTTCTTAATCTGACTCCGCAGCAGATTACCGAGGACCTTATGAGGCTTACAACGCCTAAAGTAACATTAAGAGAAAAAGCAAGAAATATGAGAGCAGGTAAAAAGAAAAAGAGCCTCGGCTCTAAACTTGCATATACACAGACGGCGTTGGCAGCTATGGGACAGGAGAATAAATTTGCTCTTGTCTGCTGTGCTTCACTCGTTCTTTTTGCGGCAGGTGCGGTAGTTGCAGTTCTCATTGACAACATATTCCTTCTTCCTGCCTTATCGGTAGCCTTTGCCCTTATACCTTTCATCTATGTCAGAAACAGTCTTTCACAGTATGAAAAACACATTAAAACTGATTTGGAAACAACACTTTCAACAATTACTACTTCATATATCAGAAATGAGGATATTATTCTTGCAGTAAGGGAAAACCTTGATTACATCAAACCGCCCTTAAGAGCTAGTTTTAATGCTTTCATCGGTGATGCTGTTGCAATTTCATCAAGTGTAAAGCAGGCCCTTCGTAATCTTAAGGAAAAGGTTGATGACGATATTTTCCGTGAGTGGTGCGACGCTCTTATCCGCTGTCAGGACGACAGAGCACTTGTAGATACACTTCATCCCATTGTTGCAAAACTTACAGATGTAAGAGTGGTAAACAGTGAGCTTTCAACTATGATGGCTGCGGTAAGAACAGAGTATTACACAATGGTAGGTCTTGTTGTGGGTAATATACCTCTTTTGTATGTGCTTAACAAGGACTGGTTTCACACACTCATATACGAAACACCGGGTAAGATTGTATTAGGAGTATGCGGTGCGGTGATTATCGTGACATATATGTTCCTTCTCAAATTCACAAAACCCGTTGAATACAAGGCATAAGGAGGATAAAAGAAATGATTAAGATTATTGTTGGTGTACTTTTCGGTATCGCCTTTTATTTTATCCTCGCAGATGCTTTTAAAGTACCGTATATGAGAACATCGAAGGCTATCACAAACCTTGCCAAACAGCATCAGGAAAAGACAAGCAGTATTGATGTATGGCTCGGCGGCTTTGCGGGTGCAATAGCAAAGCATATCCCTATGAATGAGTTTAAAAGGATAGAGCTTGAAACAGACCTTCGTACTGCTCAGATGAATATTACACCCGAAATGTTTAAGGCAAATGCCATTGTAAAGGCACTTATTATCGGTGTGTTTGCAGTGCCCTTGTATTTCATCTTCCCGATACTTTGTCCTGTTGTCATATTCCTTGCTTTTGTTCTTTACAGAATAAATATGAAAAGCGTAGGAGGAAAGATAAAGGAGAAAAGAGCGAAGATTGAATACGAATTACCGAGGCTTGTAGCCAATGTTGAAAAGACTTTGAAGCACGAAAGAAGCCTTTTATCTATTCTTACGGAATATTCCCGCAATGCCGGGCCTGAACTCAAGCACGAGCTTGATATTACAATAGCCGATATGAATTCGGGTAATCAGGAAGCGGCAATCACAAGACTTGAAGCAAGAGTCGGCTCAAGTATGATGAGTGATGTTTGCCGTGGCTTTATTGGTATGATACGAGGTGACAGTGCTCCTATTTATTGGTCAAACCTTGCTATGAAGTTTTCAGACATCCACAGACAGAGATTAAGACTTGAAGCACAGAAGATACCAAGGAAAGTAAAGAAGCTTTCTATGAGCCTTCTTTTCTGCTTTATGCTCATTTATGTTGTGGTTATTATCGCACAGATTATGGGCTCTGTCGGTGTTCTTTTCGGTTAAGGAGGTAATGAATATGAAAAAGATTCTTTCAAACCGTAAGGCTGAAGGCTACATTGATATTGCTGTTGGCATAATTGCACTTATGATGGTGCTTGTTGTAACATTAAATATTTACACCTTTTTTATGCTACGTCAGGATTTGGATACAGTTAGCGGATTTCTTATTGAAACTGCCACCTCGGAAGGCTCCTTCGGTGAAGAGTTTGACGAAAGATGCGAAGAACTCAGAAGCTCTTTTTTTGACTTTGATGTAGTTGCATCCGCTGAAGAATACTACAACTCGACCTATGAGAGAGTACAGCTTGGTGACAAAATGACAGTCACTGTGTCTGTGCATACCTATGTAAGAGGTGTCGGTGCTTTTAAGATACCCGTAACTGTAAGAACAACAAGGTCGGGTATTTCTGAAAAGTATTGGAAGTAGGTGAAATAAATGCAGATACTCAAAAGTAAAAAGGGTGAAAGTTATGTACCCGTGTGTGTCCTTATTCTTGTAATCGTAATGATATTTTCGGGTATATTTGTCTATGCTTCTGCTGTCTCCCTTATTGATACTTCAAGAGAAAACAGTAAAGTTGTACTTGACAGCTTTGTAACACAGAATGCCACAAGGATATATGACAGTATCAAGCAAGGTAACGACTACACCGAAAGTGTTAATCCGCAGGAGTTCACAGATGCTCTGTGTGACTTTTGCACATTAGACGAAACAGCTTCACGGCTGTATAGTTATGACAGTGAAGGAAATCTCAAATACTCAATGACATATCCTAAGATGAGTTTCAGACAGGAAAATGAGCTTGAGATTGTAATTCACTACACAATTTCCGTACCGATATATTTCGCAGGTCAGAAAATTGATACTGCAAATGTACCCATAGAAATTGTATCAGTATTAAGTGAAAAATTTTAAATTCAGGAGGTAATTCAAAATGACAGTTTTAGCAGTTAAGGAAGATAATTACAAAAAGATTGTTGCAGGTCTTGTAACGGCAATAATCATTGTTTGTCTCATAATCGTAGGTATTGTTGTCAAGGGTGTCAGCGACAGAAAGGCTGATGAAACAACATTCCCGGAAACAACGGTAAGTGAGGAAACAACGGATGTAAACCTCATTCTTGAGGATATTACAGACGAAGCCACAACCGAGGAGAATGTGCCGGAAATTGAAAACGATGATAAAAACATTCTCTCCATTGACGAAGCAGTAACAGAACCCGCTACAACAACCAAGGCACCCTCAACCACAAAGCCGCAGACAACAGAGAAGCAGAAAAATCCCAAGCCTGTAACAACACAGAAAGCTCCTACAACGGAGGAAGGCTCGCCTGCTTCAGATAATGACAGCGTTAAGGAATACTCTTGCGGCAAGTCAGGTCATCACTGTGAAAGCAAAGAAACACATTCATTTATTGTAAGTCTTGAAAAGAAAGGGTGCTCACTTTGCGGCTCTCATTCCTGTAAGAGCTTCTATGCTATTGATGAATGGGGTAATGCTTGCTATGATATTTCAAAGTGTACCAAGTATTCAGAAAAGAAAGACCCGAATAAATATTGTGACGATTGTACCAAGAAAATCGGTGACGGCTCAAAGGGTACTTGCGTAAGATTTACCGTTGATACTAAATGTCCCGATTGCGGTAAGACAGTTAAAGCAAGAACCTGCCACACACATTAAAATTAAATTCTCTATGAAAGCTCGGCTTAATGTCGGGCTTTTACTTTTTATCGGAAAGGATGATAGTTATTAAAAGAATATTATCTGTTTTTCTTGTAATTCTCACTCTCTTTTCATCAATTCCCATTTCAGCCTTTGCCCTTTCTTGGGACGGTGACAGTGCAGGCGGCAGTATTGATGCCGTAAATGGCAGTAACACGGGTTATGTTATCCGTGACACCGAAGACTCAAACTGTGTTGTCGGCTACCGTTTTTCTGCCGTTGATGCGGACGGTAATATGAAGGTAACAAAGGTAATTGATGTTTACAGAGATACCTCAAATGGCGACCACGCTTATTCAACCTCTGCGAAGTTTTCAAAGAAGTATAATAAGCTGGGCGTCATTTCTAACAGAAACGCAAAACTTTCAACTACCTATAACACCACTAACTGCTACAAGGAAGCGAATATAAGCTTTGTAAAAGACCTTCCCAATCCGAGTGGTGTTGAAACATGGCAGAGCTATGAAGCAAACATCAATCAGGTGCTTTCAAAGCTCGGTGTGGGCAGCGTTTCCAATATGGTTTACGGTGATAAGGTTATTATCGAGCCTCTTTTTGATGTTTGCCTTGCGGGTGAATATCAGGCATTGACCGTAACCGAAATGGCTTATTGCGGACGAAGTGTTTTAGGCGGAAGCTCTGACGGCGGCTCAAGTAACGGAACATCCTCAACTTGGGGATTTATTGCTCCGTACACTAACCGTATATGGCCTAACAAGTTATATACTCCCGACGGTCAGGGGTTATGGACTGCTGCATCAAAGATAGGAAGCTCATCAAGAGCTACCTTCAACACAATCCTTACTAAAGGCTATGGCGTAGGTATTGCATATAACGAAACACAGAATATTACCTATACCATTAAGTTCAACGGTAACGGAAGCACAAGCGGTACAATGTCCTCAATGAAAATGTCCTACGGCACGGCTAAAAATCTTACAGCAAATGCTTTCACTAAAACAGGACACTCCTTCAGCGGATGGAACACAAAGGCTGACGGAAGCGGTACATCATACAGTAATAAGCAGTCGGTCAAAAACCTCACAAAGACAAACGGTGCAACTGTAAATCTTTATGCACAGTGGTCTCCGTACAAGTTGAAGGTCAGCTTTAATGCCAACGGCGGTGCAATCAGCTCCGACACATACTATCTTTCATCCAAGGTAGTGTATAAAGAAGCTGACAGCACAAAGTATATTCAGACTTGGACTTACAATAAAACCAAAGATAACGGACTTACAAATGCCGGCACCTTCGGTCTGTATAAAACAGGATATACATTCTCCACTTGGGGTACAACCTCATCGGGCGGTACAACCTTCAGCCAAAGTGATAATACCATTAAGCCCACAGACCTCAACTCAGGTATCAAGACGGGCAATGTGAGCATGACGCTATATGCACAATGGAAACCGAATACCTATACAATCAAGTTTAACGGCAACGGCAGTACAAGCGGCTCAACGGCATCAATGTCAATGACCTACGATGTAGCCAAAACCCTTACTGCAAACGGTTTTGTTAAATCAGGTTATCACTTTACAGGGTGGAACACAAAGGCTGACGGAAGCGGTACAAGCTATTATAACAAGCAGTCAGTTAAAAATCTGACTACCACAAACGGCGGTACTGTTACTCTTTATGCTCAGTGGGACACCAATTCATATATCATAGCCTTTGACGGTAACGGATATACAAGCGGTACCACTTCGAGTATGAACATGAAGTTTGATGTGGCGAAAAACCTTAATGCCAACGGCTATGTAAGGACGGGATACAAGTTTTCCCATTGGAACACAAAGTCTGATAACAGCGGCACCTCATATTCCAATAAGCAGTCAGTTAAAAACCTGACTACCACAAACGGTGCAACTGTTTATCTCTATGCCCGTTGGTCGCCTATAACCTACACTATTAACTTCTATGGAAACGGCAGTACAAGCGGCTCAACCGCATCTATGACAATGACCTATGATAAAGCACAGAATTTAACTGCCAACGGTTTCGTAAAGACAGGATATAAGTTTACCGGATGGAACACAAAGTCAGACGGAAGCGGAACGGCATATACCAATAAGCAGTCAGTTAAAAATCTGACCTCAACAGACGGCGGTACAATAAGCCTTTATGCTCAGTGGACACCGATAACTTACACAATCAAGTTCCACGGTAACAGTTCAACTGGCGGCTCGACTGCTTCAATGAGTATGACCTATGATGTTGCCAAAAATCTTACTGGAAACGGCTTTACGAGAACATCATATAAGTTCAAAAATTGGAACACAAAGGCTGACGGAAGCGGTACAACCTATAAGGATAAGCAGTCAGTTAAAAATCTGACAACTACCGACGGTGCAACAGTTACTCTTTATGCACAGTGGCAGTATGACCCCGTTCTTCTCGTTGAACAGTGCAGTGTATATGAAGGTACAAAGAGCGATAAAACAACTCTTTTCGGCTACACAAGGGGCAATGTATTTGATGATTATGTTTACAAAACAAACTATCCCGTTATGGGTGATACCATTTGGTTTAACATACATTTCCCGGCTGAAATAGAGAGCTACAAAGCAAGACAGTATGTAAGGTATAAAGGAGGCTCTTGGACTACAAGAGATGTTACACTCAGCAGTTCAAGCTCCGCATCGCAATATTTCCCGGTACAGTTTACGGGAGATTACAAGACTGTTCCCGAAAGCATAGGATATTATGAAATTGAAGCTAAAACCGATTGGATTGACGCTTCGGGTAATGTTCTTAAAAGCGGTGCAGTCAAGACCTTCTATATTCCCGTAAAACCTGTTGTTTACAGATACAAGGTTGAAGCAAGAGGCTACGAAGGTGTTATCACAGCCTACAACGGTATGGATGGCTCAAGCGGTACTCTTTATTCCGGTCAGCATGTAAAGTTGGCATATAAGTTCAAGGGTGGTAATACATGGAATCCTCTTGAGTATGTAAGAGGCTCATTGTACTACTATAACGGATCAAAATGGATAAGTGCATACACAGCAAATGACGGTTATGATGTAGCAAAGAATAAGATTATACTTTCAAAATCTGGTGTTCAGACCCTTAACAGCTCTCTTAACACATATACCGTTCCTTTGACATCACAGAACAAGTTGAGATTTAACCTCATTACTTGGTGGATGAATGATAAGGAACATACAGAGGAATCATCTTGGATGGAGCTTCCTGTTGCACCTTGTGATTTACAGCTCAATGAAATCAAACTTTATGATAAGAACACAAACAAGGAACTTGACCCCTTAAAGCTCGAAGCAGGACAGCAGGTAAAGGTCAGATATATTTACTACAACAATACCAATGCAAAGGTTTTTGTTGAAAACTATAACGATGACCGTGAAAAAATTGGAAATGCAGTATATTCAATTCCTGCAAAGAGTTATGCAGGTTTATGGGGAAAAGAGTTTACCGTGCCGAATAAGAGAACATTCACTATTTGGGGCGGTGTATATCAGGAAGGTATGGGTATAGGTAATACAGAGTACGAAACAGACGGAACAAACAATGAATTAACCCTTACTTGTAAGGTTAATCATCCGCTTACTCTTGTACCCATTACACCTAATGCCGCATACCGTGAACAGACAGAGGTTGTTTCTTCGTTCTGGCTTAAAAACGGCTATACGGATAATTATACTCCCTCTGATGAGGTAGATGTTCGATTCAAGGTTTACAGAAACAGCACACTTCTTCATGCTGAAACAATAGAAAATGTTGTTGTGCCGGGCAGTGATAAAAACCTTCTTTACTTTAAGTGGAAGGTGCCTACGGGTATTAATGGCGGACAGGTAAAGATTACGGGCGAGATTATTGATGACGGTAAATCATACAACTTAAAGAATATGTATAACTCTACTGTACCGTATATAATCTCGGAAACACCCGACACACAGTTTGAAAAGAAGAAGCCGAGCGGTTTCAGTACACCGACCTTGCCTGCAACCACAAGCGGTGCGGCTTCTTGGTGGTTATGGAAATATGAAGACGGCACATTCAAAAAGTACGAATATGCCATAGGCATAGCCAATACAACGCCGTATATAACTCCTGCAACGGGTGAAACGGCTAAAAAGGTAAGTGGAATGTGGAATATGAAGTCAGGCTACGGCCTTGCTCTTTCCTTTACAAACTCCGTAAGCTCCGTTGTAGGCTACAACATTCCCAATACGGACAGCTACACAACCTCACAGTATGCTATGGCTTTATTCCCCGAATTCGGTTATGAAAGTACAGAGGGCAATTTCAGAACACTTGAGCTTAACAACGATAAGTGGCGTTTCAGAGAAAACGGCACTTACGGTTATGTTCATTTCACACCCTTATGGTATCCCGACGGAGATTATACGGTATGTATTGAACAGAGAGATTTCTGGACACCATCGGGTATGATTAAAAGAGCTTCCAAGGCTGATGCAGTACGCCTGACGGATTCAGCGTATGACGATTGGTACATCGGAAGATAAATAAAATAACAAATACTTTTGGACTGTTTCCTTCTCAAAGAAAAGGAGCAGTCCTTTTTCTTTGAGAAAGGATTAAAATTATGACTTGTAAATACAGTAATATCATAGCGGAAAATTGCGGTATAAATTCTGCTTTAATCGCAGGATATTTATACGAGCAACAGAAAGAAAAAGGCTTCATTCTTTGGGGTAAATTGTGGTACAGATGCTCTGTAAACAATTTTACGGCAGTATTTCCCTTTATGGGTAAGGGTGCCGTTTACGGCGCTCTTAAAAGACTTCGCCACAAAGGATATATTTTGAGAACGGAACACAACAAAAGCAGATTTGACCGTACAAAAAGCTATTCTTTTACCCCTCTCGGTCTTTCTGTAATGCTCACAACTAAAAACGAATAAAAGGAGGTATATATTATGGCAGAAAAAAGAATGGCAGGTAATTATGAGGTTACCACAGCATTTGAAATCGGTACAAAAGAAATCATAATCGGTGAGGACAAAACCACTGCTCCCGATGAAAGATTTGTTGTAGCCAACTATGAAAACAACGGCATTTTTGAAAGATATGTCGATGCTCTTGTAGGCGGTGACTATGCGGAAATCGTAAAAATATTTGCCGAAAGAGTTAAAAATGAAGCAGAGAAGGTTATTGATGAAAAATCAAAAATCAGTGTGGATATGACCCCCATTACGAAAGAAGGGTGTCAGGTACTTGAAGCCGATGACAGTATTAAAAACAAGGTAGTTGTTATCCGTGCTGATGTGTTCAAGCCCGAATATCAGATTGCAACAAAGCAGTTGCAGCTTTGTACAGGCGGCTTTGGAGCAGAGCCTAATTCAAGAGGATCTGCCTGCTTCTGTACAAATATTTACAGCGGTAAAGAGGCAAGGTTTGAACGCTCGGATGTTCTCGGTATCATCGAAAAGGATGACCTTCCCGATTGGGCAAAGGAAAGATTGGACGAGGTTCAGAAGAATATTGCCCACAGAAGAAAGGAAAGGGATGCAAGATGACAGAGCTTTGTGTAACACCACTTACCGAAAATCTTGAAAAATACACCTTCAGACAGAGCAGTCAGCTTTATCAGCAGACAGCCTGCATAGGTTATCTTCGTGCAGACCTCGGCTCAAGCGGTAAAGAATTTTATTCCACTTGGAATGAGATTTCCTCATACTACAAGAGCGATGAATTTTCAAGAGAGTTTGACGAGGTAATCAATACCCTTCGCTTTGATGAAAAATACGGCAATATGCTCTCTGACAGAACAAAGCTCAGTCAGTATTGTCGCAGTAATGCAAAGCAGTACAGCGGTGCAGATAATCAGTATTACGGTGTCAGAGTGGATACGGATAACCATACTTATCTGTTAAGGCTTAACCCCAATAAGGGCGAATACAACCTTTACTGTTACTGCTATGTAAAGCATTTCCTTGAAAATCATCTTGTCTGTGCAAGTAAGGGCATCAGGTTTATTACTTCCTCATACCGAAGAACATTCACCATTCCCGACGGTGACAAAATCAGAATAAAGTACCCTGACGGACAAAAGCTTGATAAAACCTGCAGGTATATTGATGATTACCACACGGAAATCGGCGGTAATCTCTATCATATCTGTGAGTTTGCAGAGCTTATGGAGAATAACAAAAACAAGGTTATTCCGCTTCGTTCCTCGCTTCCCGAAAGGAGCTATGCTGTTCACCCGGAAAGCGGCAGACTTATAATCATCACCAAAGGTGAATATGAAGTTACCGATGTAAGTAATGCCTATGACAGCCCGGAAAAGAACAGAGAGCTTGCTGACGGACATAACCGTGAAATGGGCATTACAAAACAGCAGGCAGAAGCTATGATTGGCGGCATAATTAACGGTTGGAAAACACCTCTTGCCGATCCTCAGAACTACAATGAAAACGGCGTATATAAAGAGCCGAGGGACAGACAGAGAGGTGAAGCACGATGAAGCGCATCGTCAGTTATGCTTGTTGATGAAAAGGCACTCGGATGTGCCTCATGCTGCTATCACAACGGAGATGTTTGTGGTGTTTGTTATAAAAAAATCATATCAGAATTTGAAGAAAGCAAGGTGAAAAAAGATGGCGAAAGTACCAAACGAAGTAGCTAAAAAGTTTAAAGCACTTGAAAAGCTCGTTTCTCTCGGTATCAGCTCCGAGGATGAAATTAAAAAGCTCACACCCAAGGACCTTATGGATGCAAAGGATATATCCTTTGCTGATGTTGTTATGATTTATCAGATTATGGAAAGCGTTAAGCAGAACAAGCTTTTCTCTTTCCTTGTAAAGTATGAGAAAGTAATGAATGACGGTGAGGTGAAGCCTGAATGTCCGGAAAATACGAATATATCACAGGAATCTACAACGACAAAATCCAAAAAGTAACAGCCAGCTTTGAGGATTGGAAAGCCTTTCTTAAAACGGCTTCCAATAACTATAAATACAACTTTGGTGAACAGTTACTCATATATGCCCAAAAGCCCGAAGCAACAGCTTGTGCTGAGATAGGCTTTTGGAACGAAAAGATGCAGCGTTGGGTTAACCGAGGTGCATCGGGTATTGCCTTGTTTGACTACGCATCAGGCAAACAAAGGTTAAGATATGTTTTTGATGTATCGGACACAAACTCATTTTACGGCTATGAGGTACCCCGTTGGGAGGTTAAGGAAAGATACCACAGCGAGATAAGCGAAGCCTTAAGTAATGCTTTCGGTGAGGTAGCAGAGGGCGGTCTTGAGTCCGTTATTGATGATACTGCAAGAAACTTGGTTGAGGATAATGCCCTCGACTATATCTCTGTACTTGAAGAGGTAAAGAATGGTAGCTTTCTTGAAGAGCTCGACAGCGACAATATCTCTGTAATCTTTAAGGATGCACTTTCAAGCAGTGTCGGATATATGATGATGAAAAGGTGCGGTCTTGATGCAGACTCGTTCTATGACTTTGAAGATTTCAAGGCTATTTTCAATTTCAACACTCACGAGGTTGTTGTACAGCTCGGTAATGCTTTGAGTGATATTTCCGAAATGGGTATAAGAGAAATTGAAAGCACGGTAAAAAATCTTCAGAAAAATGAGAGAAAAAGGAATCGCACATTTGTCAAAGAAAAGGAAATTGACTATGATGAAGGTGCAAAAGAAAAAGAAATTACCGAAAGGAGCAATGAAAATGTCACAGATTCAGTACAGACAGGTGGGAGATTACAAAATCCCGAACATCAAACTTCCGCAGGAGGAGAACGTTACTCTTGGCAGGTACGGTATGATGAGGATGAAATTCCTGCAGCAGAACAAGTCGGGAATGTATATGCTTCTGATAACCAAGGGCACATTGATGAGAACGCTCAAGAAGACCGAGGACGAAGCGAACGAGATGCTGGAACGCCTGACAGAACAGATGATGAAAGCACAGGGCGTGACGGAAGAGCTCAAGGAGAACAATCAGATGCTTTGGGTGCAGATGATGAACAACATCCGCCACTCGGCCGAGGAGATAGTTCTCAAGGAGCTGATTTACAGTTAAGCGGACACGACTTCAATGGCCGTGGAAGCGGCATTGACTATTATCACCAAGACAAAGAAAAAAATGAGCTTTTAAGAACTTATCTTCGCTCACATATTGATGAAATCGCCACCTTCTATGAAAGTCATTCTGACAGAGAGGAACGTGGCGATTTTATTAAGTCCTTCTTTACCTCTGAGCCTTATGAAATAACACTTTCAAACGGAGTAAAGGCAGGTATAGAAGCATATTCCGACGCTATACACTTTTTCAGGGGCGACAGAAACAATCCTGAAAGCGAAGTATGGGGACGATGGCACGGTGTTGAAAGAGATATTTTCGGCATGATGCTTCTTGAAGAATGGACAGACCCGCAGGCACTTCTTTTGCCGAGTGCCAACAATCAGATAGAGTTTATCGGTGATAAGGTAAAGGATGCCGTTCTTCCATTACCGCAGGCAGCTATCGACTATATTCTTGGTGTAGGAAGCGGTTTCAGTGAAGGTAAGATGCGTATTTACCGACACTTTTCTGAAAGTTTGTCAAAGGAAGAAAACATTAAGTTTCTCAAAGATGAATACGGTACAGGCGGTCATACTGATGCTATCCCCGGCAGCGGATATTGGGAAAATCACGATGCAAAGGGCATTGAGATTTCTGACCATTACAGTGTGCCGCAAAGGCGTGTTCTTTTTAAATGGAACTATATTGAAAAACGCATATCCGAGCTTATAAGGCTTGACAGATATTTAAATCCTAAAGAAAAGGCAAGTTATCCTCAATGGCTTGCCGATAAAATGCTGAAAGAAGCTGAATGGAAAAGAGAAAATGATATTCGCACCTTTATTAATGAAGCTCCCGAAGAAGCTGAACAGCCTAAAGAATACAGATATGAATACAAGCTCGGTGACACCGTATATATCGGTGCAGATGAATACAGCATCCTTTCTTTTGAAGACACGGTTGTTTTAAGTGACAGTAAGTTTCCGCTGTTTACAAAAGAATTCTCAAAATCAGATTTTGAGAAAAAGGTTAAGGAAAATCCCGCAAACAATCATTTGAGAACAGAAATTGAGGTAGAAAGACCTGCTTTTTCAGAGCAACCTGAAGCAGAAATTGATGAAAGCAATAAGCCGGATTTTATTGTTCAGTATGAGCAGATCAAAAAGGAAAACCCTGACGGTGTGCTTCTTACGCATATAGGGCCCTTTTATTTTGCTTTCGGTAAGGATGCTGAAATTCTCGGAAAGCACACGGGATATGTTGTAAGCAGAAAGAATTTCTACGGAAATGTCTTTGTTCCTTATCTTCAGGTGCTTGATTTTAATCTCAGCTATTGCTCAAAAAAGCTTAATGAAAATGATGTTTCTCTTACAGTAATGACTTTAGATAAAGGTGTTATTGACAGGTATCCTGCACTGTCAGAAGATATTTTATCTATTCCTGATGAATTGGATGCCAACTATACTGATGCTTTCTTTATCAATAAGGAAAACGGTAGCTTTGATTGGCTCTATTACAATCCCGACGGTAATGACGGGAAAGGACAGTTCGTTATAAATCACTTCTATCTTGCAGATGTATTTGAAGCCGTCGATGCTCATAAAGAAGCGGATGGTTTTTTTGATTATCTCGGAACAGTCGCAAGACAAGAGCTTGCAGATAACGACACCGAAGATTTCAGAAAAGCCTTAGAGCAATTTCACGGTAAGCCCGATTTGACGGACTTAACAGATGAAACAATGACTTCAATTCTTTCTGCGGCACAGGAAATGGATAAGCCTGTTCTTACCTTTGTACAGCCTGAAACGGGAGAAACAAAGGTTTTGTATAATATTCTTTCTGCACTGAGAATTGAGGATATAGAGCTTTCCTATGAGGACGGAACACTTGTTGCAAAGGATGAAGATAACACTTGGAAAGGCAGAGATTTCTACCGTTTCCTTACGGATGAAGTCTTTGTCTATGATAAGGACGGCGGTGTTCTCGGCTTGGATGAAAAGCTGCTTGCAGGATTTAATGAATATGCTAATATACACAACATTTCCTTAAAGGGTAACAACTTAACTCCGTTATACAGAAGCTACCTTAAGATTAAAGAGGAACATCCCGATACCATTGTTCTCTATCAGGTCGGAGATTTCTTTGAAGCATACAATAGTGATGCAAAAAAAGTTGCGGAAGCTCTTGACCTTATGCTCACATCAAGATCTATTGGAAATGATGAACGAGCTCCGCTTGTCGGGCTACCTAAGCACGCACTTGAAACATACATCAACCTTCTTAATGACAGGGGATTTGATGTAACTGTATCCTCACTTGAAAGCGGTGAAAGAGATACGGCTACAATGGTATCAATTCATAAGGACGAACCGAAGGAAACAACTCCCGTCGGCAGAATAGATTACTTTGATGCTGACGGTAAAAGAAGCGATACCATTGAATACACCAATGCGGACAGCTTTGAAAAGGATATTAAAGCTGATGCAAAAGACGGTGAAACAATGTTTATTGCCGTGTATATGGACAAGGACGGAAAAACAATTCCACTTGAGTTTTTAAATGAGCTTGACCCACCACAGCGTTTTGCAACAGTACCAAGTCCGTATCTCAGTAAGGATCTTTTTGAAAAGCTTGCAGATTTTTATGAGGACATTGATTTCTTTGATTTCCGCGATTCTCTTGAAGCTGGAGAAAGTAAGGAAGACCTTGCAGAAAAGTTTGCATCTGATTTGCAGACTCCCGAAGATATTGACAAAGCCATTAAAGGCTTGGAAGAAATCAAATCTGAATACGGTACGGATGAAAAGGATATTGACCTTGCCAATGTGTTAATCAAAGCATTGCAGGACGAAAAGGCAAGAATTACTCCAATCAGTGATGCAGACCTTATCGGTAAAGAGGTAATAATTGACGGTGATAAATACATCATTGAAAAGATTGACCCCGTCTTTGGCGACGTGTCAATGAGGGACACCTCATCTTTTTATCCGATTAACCGTGTTGAGAAGATAAATTTTGTCCGTGAACACCTTGCAGAGCCGAAACAAAGCTACACAACTGAAAAGGTTGAAGAAATTTCAGGAGAAAAAAGCGGTCTGCCCTATGATGTTGTTATTCAGACAATTAAGACTGAAGAAGCAGACCTTACTCCGGCATGGGAAAAGAAAGAGGAGCATAAACCTAAACTTCTTAAGCCTGACGTTCCCGAAAGTCAAAAGCATAACTTTGTCATAACCGATGATAACCTCGGTGTAGGCGGTCTTAAAGCAAAATTCAGAGCTAATATGGATGCAATAAACCTATTGCATAATCTTGAATTTGAAAACAGACTTGCTACACCCGAAGAACAGGAAGTTCTTTCAAAGTATGTAGGCTTCGGCGGTCTTGCCGATGCCTTTGATGAAAGCAAGGAAAATTGGGCAGATGAGTTTAAGGAGCTTATCGTTACTCTTTCTCCCGAAGAGTACGATGCCGCAAGAGAAAGCACACTTACCGCTTTCTATACTCCTCCCGTTGTTATCCGTTCAATGTATGAAGCACTTACAAATATGGGCTTTAAGACGGGCAACATCCTTGAGCCTTCCTGCGGTGTCGGTAACTTTATGGGTTTGCTTCCCGAAAGTATGAAGGACAGTAAATTCTACGGTGTCGAGCTTGACAGTATTACGGGCAGAATTGCACAGCAGCTTTATCAGAAAGCCAACATAGCGGTACAGGGTTATGAAAAAACAGACCTACCCGACAGTTTCTTTGATATAGCTATCGGTAATGTGCCTTTTGGTCAGTTCGGTGTGTCCGACAGAAAGTACAACAAGCATAATTGGCTTATTCACGATTACTTTTTCGGTAAGACACTTGACAAGGTACGCCCCGGAGGTGTTGTTGCTTTCATTACCTCATCGGGTACACTTGACAAAAGAAACTCCAATGTCAGAAAGTATATAGCACAGAGAGCTGATTTTCTCGGTGCTATCCGTTTGCCTAACAACACATTCAAGGCTAATGCAGGAACGGAGGTAACATCGGATATTATCTTCTTGCAAAAGAGAGATACCCTTGTGACCGAGGAGCCTGATTGGGTGCATCTTGACCGTGATGAGAACGGTAATGAATATAACAAATATTTTGTTGACCATCCCGAAATGGTGCTTGGCGAAATGGTTATGGAATCCTCACAGTTCGGTCAGTCCCTTACCTGTAAGCCTTATGAGGACAGAGAGCTTTCTGACCTTTTAAGTGAAGCGGTACAGAACATTCACGCAGAGATAACGGAGGTTGAAATTCAGGAAGCGGGAGAAGCGGTTGATAATTCAATACCTGCAGACCCCGATGTAAGGAATTTCAGTTTTACTGTTGTTGACGGTCAGGTGTATTACAGAGAAAACAGCCGTATGAATGCTGTTGAGGTTTCTGCAACTGCAGAAAACCGTATCAAGGGTATGGTTGAAATAAGAGATAGTGTCAGAGAGCTTATACAGCTTCAGACAGAGGATCATCCCGACTCGGCTATACAATCAGCTCAGGATAAGCTCAACGAGGTTTATGACCGATTTACGAAGAAATACGGCCTTATAAATTCAAGAGCTAACCGTTTAGTTTTCTCTGATGACAGCTCATATTATCTTCTTTGTTCTCTTGAGGTTATAGGTGAAAACGGTGAGCTTAAAAGAAAAGCAGATATGTTTACCAAGAGAACAATCAAGCCGCATATTAAGGTTACCTCCGTAGAAACAGCAAGTGAAGCACTGGCCGTTTCAATAGGAGATAAAGCAAGAGTTGATATGCCGTATATGTGTTCTCTTTCATGTAAGACAGAACAGGTGCTTTTTGAAGAGCTGAAAGGAACAATCTTCCTTAATCCCTTACACACCCACGAGCATGACGGTCAGGACAAATATCTCACAGCAGATGAATACCTTTCGGGCAATGTCCGTGAAAAGCTGGCACTTGCCAAAAGAAGTGCAGAGCTTTATCCCGAAGATTACAACATCAATGTTGAATATCTTGAAAAGGTACAGCCGAAGGATTTGGATGCAAGTGAAATCTCTGTTCGTCTCGGAGCCACTTGGCTTCCTACTGATGATGTTCAGGATTTTATCTTTGAAACATTAAGAACTCCCCGATATTGTCAGTACAATATGAAGGTAAATTTCTCTCCGCTTACAGGTGAATGGGCAATCAAGGGCAAGAGCTATGACCGAATGAATGTTATGGCAGAAAATACTTACGGCACGCCGAGAATTAACGCCTACAAAATTATTGAAGATACTCTTAATCTTAAGGATGTCCGTATCTTCGACTATGTTGAGGATGAATACGGAAACCGTAAACCCGTTCTCAACAAAAAAGAAACTGCCATCGCACAGGGTAAGCAGGAAATGATTAAGCAGGCTTTCCAGGATTGGATATGGAAAGACCCGGAGCGAAGAGAAAGACTCTGCCGAATGTATAACGATACATTCAACTCAATGAGAGCGAGAGAATATGACGGAAGTCATATAACCTTCAGCGGAATGAATCCTGAAATCAAGTTGAGAGAGCATCAGGTGAACGCTGTTGCAAGAATTATGTACGGTGGTAACTCTCTTCTTGCTCATGTGGTCGGTGCAGGTAAAACCTTTACAATGGTTGCGGCGGCACAGGAAAGCAAGAGGCTCGGTCTTTGTAACAAATCGCTTATCGTTGTACCTAATCACCTTACAGAGCAATGGGCAACGGAGTATTTACAGCTTTATCCGTCTGCAAACATTCTTGTAGCTACAAAGAAAGATTTTGAAACAAAGAACAGAAAGAAGTTCTGTGCGAGAATTGCTACGGGTGATTACGATGCTGTTATTATAGGTCACTCACAGTTCGAGAAAATCCCCATAAGCATTGAAAGACAGAGGTATATGCTTGAGCAGCAGATTGATGAAATCACTCTCGGCATCGAGCAGGCAAAGTATGACAGAGGCGAAAAGTTTACCATTAAGCAGCTTGAGAAAACAAGGAAATCTCTTGAAGTAAAACTTGATAAGCTCAACGACCAAAGCCGTAAGGATGATGTAATCAACTTTGAAGAATTGGGCATTGACAGACTCTTTGTTGACGAAGCACACAGTTTCAAAAATCTTTTTCTCTATACAAAGATGCGTAATGTAGGCGGTATAGCACAGACGGAAGCACAGAAGTCATCCGACCTTTATATGAAGTGCCGCTACCTTGATGAAGTCACCGGGAACAAGGGTGTTGTGTTTGCTACAGGAACGCCTGTTTCAAACTCAATGGTAGAGCTTTATACAATGCAGAGATATTTGCAGTACGACGCACTCTCGGATAAAAGGCTTCAGCACTTTGATTCTTGGGCTTCCACCTTTGGTGAAACTGTTACTGCTATTGAGCTTGCTCCCGAAGGTACGGGATACAGAGCCAAGACACGCTTTGCCAAGTTCTATAACCTACCTGAGCTTATGATGATGTTCAAGCAGGTTGCGGATATTCAGACGGCTGATATGCTTAATCTTCCCGTTCCCAAAGCAAACTACCACAACATTGCGGTTAAGCCTACGGACATTCAGAAAGAGATTGTTGCTTCACTCGGTGAGAGAGCTGAAAAGGTAAGAAACAAAATGGTTGATTCAAGCCAAGACAATATGCTGCTCATAACCAATGACGGCAGAAAGTTGGCACTTGACCAACGCCTTACCAATGAAATGCTTCCCGATGAGCCTGACAGTAAGGTGTCTGTTTGTGCAGATAATGTCTTTAAGATTTGGGAAAAGACAGCAGAGCAGAAATCTACACAGCTTATTTTCTGTGATTTATCTACTCCACATAATGACGGTAAGTTTAATGTTTATGATGACATTAAGAAGAAACTCATTGCAAAAGGTGTACCCGAAAATGAAATTGCATTTATCCATAACGCTGACACGGAAGCAAAAAAGAAAGAACTCTTTTCCAAGGTCCGTGAAGGCAAGGTTAGAGTTCTTATAGGTAGTACAGCGAAGATGGGCGCAGGTACCAATGTGCAGAAGAAGCTAATTGCAATTCATCACACAGACTGTCCGTGGCGACCTGCTGACCTTCAGCAGAGAGAGGGCCGTATTATCCGTCAGGGTAACGAAAATCCCGAAGTTGAGATTTACTCTTATGTTACCGAGGAAACCTTTGATGCTTATCTCTATCAGCTTGTAGAGAACAAGCAGAAATTTATCGGTCAGATTATGACTTCCAAATCGCCTGTGCGTTCAGCAGAAGATGTTGACGAGCAGGCGTTATCTTATGCAGAGATTAAAGCTCTTGCAACGGGCAATCCGTATATCAAGGAGAAAATGGACTTGGATATTGAGGTATCAAAGCTTAAGCTTCTTTATCAGAGCCATTTAAGTCAGAGGTATGCTCTTGAGGACAAGCTGATAAAGAAATTCCCGACAGACATAAAGACATACGAAATACTTATAGACGGTTACGAGAATGACATTCAGCTTGCAAAGGATAACACATTTCCGGTTGAGGACGGTATATCTACAATGGTGATTGAAGGTGTAGCACATAATGATAAGAAAGCGGCAGGCTCTGCCATTCTTGAACTGTGTCACGCAATGACTTCACCTGAAAAGAAATACATCGGTACTTACCGTGGCTTTAATATGTACTTATCCTTTAACAGCTTTGAAAAGGAATACAATGTAACTCTTGAGGGTGCATTGCAGCACAGTATATCTGTCGGTGCTGACATTCAGGGTAACATCACTCGACTTGATAACCTTATCTCTCGTCTGCCTGACAGGCTTGAAGCCTGCAGGGAAAAACTTGCGGAAACAGAAAAACAGATTGAAAATGCAAAGGCTGAAATAGCAAGACCTTTCCCGAAAGAGCAAGAGCTCAAAGAGAAAAGTGAACGCTTGGCTGAGCTTAATGCTATGCTTGATATGGACCACAAGGACAATGAGATTGATGAAGGTGAGGTAAGTTCTGATGAACCTGAAAGAAAAGAACGAAGCTATGCAAGATAAAATAAGAAGCTTTTCCTCGCATCTTTTATCTTCAATCGTTTCTTTAGTTAAGAACTTGAATGAACGCAAAAAGAAAGAATGGAAGTTCTTTCAAAATCAAAAATGTATAATAGAATACAACGAACAATGTAAAAAGTGCAACAACAAATGCAAACAAAGTTTCAGGGCAGAGCTTATCATTTGCCCTAATTTTAATTTAAGGAGTTGTGTTAAATGACAGCAGAAGAATTAAACATTTTACTTTATGAAAAGATGCAAAATGAGCACCGAGAGTTCATAGAAAAACTTAAAAACTCAACACCCGAAACAGTTATTGAGTGTGCCTATGAACTTGTTATACGAGAAGACATACTTTTATCTCTCGAAGAAAATGAGTTGGAACCTAAACAGTGCAAGGCTCTTTTGAAGGAGAAAGAACCCCTCAGTAAATTGTTCGGAGCTTGGGAAAAGCACGAAGGCGATCATATGAAAGAAATCCTTGATTGCATTGAAAACACTGCTGATGAGCTTGTAACACTTTTGAAAAAAAGAGAAGGCAGGGACAGTCGATAGTATGACACAGTTTTCTGAAAGTGATATAAACCGTGCAAGAGAAATGGACCTGCTGACTTATCTGAAATACTATGAGGCTTACGAGCTTAAAAGAATTTCAAGAAGAGTTTATTCCACTCGCACTCACGACAGTTTGAAAATTTCTAACGGACGGTGGATGTGGTGGTCAAGAGGTATCGGCGGAAAGAGTGCTCTCGACTATCTTATTAAAGTCAAAGGAATGCAATTCCTTGATGCGGTAGGTTTAATTCTCGGCACACAGATGGTTATACCAAAGGAGATTTATCATAAGGCGAAGCCGCCTCCTAAAAAGTTTTCTCTGCCGAAGAAAGCAGAGAACAATGACAAAGCAGTTTCATATCTTTTGAGTCGAGGAATTTTCAGAGAAGTAATAGACTTTTTCATTGATAAAGGTATGATATATCAAAGTTCTTACCGTAACAATGTTGTCTTTGTCGGCTACGATGAAAAAGGAACTGCAAGGTACGCTACAATGCGTTCAACAAACGCTAAAAGATTTTTCTGTGATGTCAGCGGAAGTGATAAAAGATTTTCATTTCGTCTGACACAGAAGGACGCAGATACCATTCACATTTTTGAAAGTGCAATAGATTTAATTTCATATATGACAATAGAAAAAATGCAAGGCGCTGATTTAAAAGGTCAGTGCCTTGTTTCTCTTTCGGGTATTAACATTACTCAAAAACATTCTGTTGTACCTCTTGCTCTTACATCACTTGTTGAAAAGAGTGAAGGAATTAAAACCATTCACCTTCACCTTGATAAAGATGAGCCGGGACAAAAGGTTGCAGAACATCTTTCAAAAATTTTATCAGAGAGATATGAAGTTATAAATCACATTGTACCTTACGGAAAAGATGTGAACGATTATCTGTGTCACTTGAAAAATGAAAATAAAAATTCTTATGAAAGGACTGATGCTTTATGAGTGAGTACAAGGTAACGATTACCGAGAAGTTGAAAAGAGATGTGTATGTCGAAGCAAACAGCTTGGAAGAGGCACAGCACATCGCAACAGAAAATTGGTATAAAGGTGATTACATTCTTGATGCCGATGATTTTTCTGAAATCAATTTTGATGCGGAAGAAGTTGAGCCGCAGGAAAAAATAAAAGTTGTTCTTTTGCAGCCGGGAAAGATTGCAAAGGTTACAGAGATTGATTCCACCTACGAAGCTATGAAAGAAATTGTCGGCGGAGGAATTGATATGTATCAGCTTGACAGCAGAGTTGTTGTTCATAACCGTGACGGCAAGAACGACGGCTTGGATTATTGCCGTGCTATGCGTGACGAGGACGGAAGAGTTGTTGACATTATTGCCGGCACTTGTTTTGTCTGCGGCACGAACGGTGATGAGTTTATAAGCCTCACCGAAGAAGAAGCTGCAGAAACAAAAAAAGAATTTAAACTTCCCGAAAGATTTTATTCCGTCGGTGATGAAATCAACGCTGTCCGTTTCAATCCCGAAAAAGATTTAAGCAGATGAGGAGGTGATGAAAAATGAAAGAGTACAAAGTTATTGTTATGCAGGTCAGAAATATTGATATGAAGGTTATGGCTCGCTCTGACAAGGAAGCGGAAAGAAAGGTCAAGGACATCGTCGAGAACACTGACCTGCTTACAAAGTGCATGAGCGATGAAGCTACGCTCATCAAAGCCTTCACCGAAGGTGAACACAACACGGTTACGTGTGATGCGGATTGTGAAAATTGTCCTATGGACGATTACGAGGAATGCCTCATAGACGAGCTCTATTAAAACAGTAAAATTGATGGCATTAGTATTAACAAGCAATGGATTTGTCCGGACAAATCCGCTTGTTTAGGGGGTAACCCCTAAAAGACCCCAATGAAAGGAGGAAATGCCAATGAGCACAGCAGCATCCGTATGTCTTTTTCTGCTCGCTATCACTTTAAATGTTGCAGGAGCAGTTGCTGTTGCAATTTTTAAAAGGAAAGGATTGATACCGTGCGAAGTAGACCTATAAGATTTGAAGTTTGTTTCAATGAAAAAGAATACGAAAACCTTTGCAGACTTTGTAAGGAAACAAAATTGAATAAAGGAAGGCTCATCCGTCTTTTACTTGAAGGCTATGTACCGCCGCAGGCTCCGCCTGTTGATTATAAAAAACTCATTCGTGAAGTCAGAGCTGTCGGTAACAACATCAATCAGATTTTGTTTTATATCAATGCAAACGGAATTTTAAATGTACCTGACTTAAATACAGAGCTGGTAAAATTAAGAGAAGTTGAAAAGTTCATCCGTGAACATTACGAAGCAAAGAGGTATTGCGTTGGCAACGGTTAGTCTTTGGAAAGTTGATTGCAGGCTCGACCATGTGATTGACTATGCAGCAAACATTGAAAAGACTTCTCTTAAAGACAAGGAAGATTTAAAAGATGTACTTGATTATGCGACTAAGTCATCGAAGACAGAGAAGAAACTTTTTGTTAATGCTCTTAACTGCAATCCCGCCTCTGCTTACGAACAGATGCAGGAAACAAAAAAAGAATACGGTAAGAAAAACGGTATATTGGCTTTTCACGGTTATCAATCTTTTGCACCGGGTGAAGTTACGCCCGAAGTAGCACACGAAATCGGAATGAAGTTTGCAGAGCAAATGTGGGGTGACCGCTTTGAAGTAGTTGTAGCTACACACCTTGATACCGATTGCTGTCATAATCATTTCGTCCTTAATTCCGTTTCATTTGTTGATGGAAAAAAATATAACTCTTGTAAAGCAAACAACAGACGAATGAGAGAACTGTCTGACAATCTTTGCCGTGAGTACGGTCTGTCTGTGATTGAAAATCCCGGACCTTCAAAGCACATAAGCCGTTATGAGTATATGGAGGAAAAGGCCGGTAAGGTTACAAAGAATGTAATCTTCAGAAAAGATATTGATGAGTGTATTCTTCTCTCAGAAAATGAAAATGATTTTTTCAGAGAGATGAAGAAGCGAGGATATACTTTCGATTTCAGTCACAAGTATGTCACGCTGACGCATCCGTTGTTTCCGAAAGCAAGACGATTGAGAAACCTCGGACAAGATTACGAACCCGACAGACTTGCCGAGCGTATCGAAGAAAACATACGAAGAAAAAAAGTTGAACTTCCCGAACAGGATAACACTGTTGAAGATTACCTTGAGGATTTGGACAATGAAAATTATCAGCAGGTCTATGTTCGTTTTATTACGGTTGTAAAGATTGTAAAGGAAAGACCTGAAAGAAACAGAGAATTACAAAAGCGATTTTTTCAGGAGGTCAGAAAGCTTGACCGTCTGATTGAACAGCAAAATCTTTTGTGTGACAACGATATTGAAAGCTACGAGCAGTTAGAACAGTTCAGTTCTTCTCGTAAGGATGAATTGGCGGAGCTTACAAAGGCAAGAGATATTCTTCGTAACAAACTTAAAGTCGCAACAAGAAGCGGTGATGAAAAAGAAGAAAACGAAATCAGAGAACACATCTCCAATCTCTCCGTAATGATTAAAAAGCTGCGGAGAGATATTGTTATATGCGACAGAATTGAAAAACAAAAGCCTGTCATCGACGAGCGAATAGAGCAGGCTAAAGAATCTAACAGCAGGAAGGAGTTGATGAATTATGAACGCATCAGGTGATGCTGCCGAACAAATTGTGCGAATGACTTTGGAAGGAGTTCAGGTGGCTGCAAAGATTACGGGTGACAATGTTGAGCGTCTTGCCAACTTGCTTATTATTGCAATGAAGGATAATTCAAATACTTCAGTAGGTAAAGCTTCTCTCACAAAGATGCTTAAAACAAACAAGCCGATTAAGGTTTTTGAAATCAAAGACGAACACCTCAGAAAGTTTTGTGAGGAAGCAAAGCGTTACGGTGTTATGTACCATGTGCTCAAGGATAACAAAGCTAAAGACGGTAAGTGTGACATTATGGTAAGAGAAGAAGATGCCGAAAAGGTCAACCGAATTTTTGAACGCTTCCAGCTCGGTACACCGAATCAGATGACAATACGAAAAGCGGTCAAGAAATCTATGGAAGGCAGACAGGATGTGCCCAACAGAAGCACACCCGGTCAGATGCCGACTAATGAATTTATTGAACGGCTTTTCAGTAAACAGCAACAGCAAAAAGAGAAGAGTTATTCTACCAACCCTTCTCAGGCGAGGACGGAAAAATCCCGTCTGTCCGAGCCTACTTCCGTGAGCAGAGGAGCTCAGGGTTACTCAAGGGACGAAAGTGATGCGGCTTTGCGACCTTCCATCAAAAGAAAGCTTAAACTTTACCGAGAGGAAATTGAGAGAGAAAAAGCAAACGAAAAGTCCGCACCGAAGAAAAATACACAAAGCAAAGCACCTACACATCAAAACAATAAAAATAAAAAGAAGAAAGGAAATAAAGAACATGTCAGAGGTTAAAGCAAATTCAAATGAAACTTTTAACAAAGACGATTGGAAAAAGCAGAGGCAGGAAAGCAGAGCAAGGGCTTATGAAATGCTTGAAGAAGGTACAAAGAGTTTAACTGACACGGATAAGTTCAAATCTTATCTTGATGTTCAGAGCCGCTTTGACAGATACTCTGTAAGCAACGCAATCCTGGTAACACATCAGATGCCCGAAGCGACAAAGCTCGGCGACTCAAAGTATTGGCAGGAGCAGGGCGTATATATCAACAAGGGTGAAAAGGCAATTACAATCCTTGAGCCGGGAAAAGAATTTACAAGAGAGGACGGCACAACGGGAGTTAGCTACAATGCGAAGAAGGTCTTTGACATAACACAGACAGATGCTGATGACTCTCGCAGAAACAGAAAGCTCCCCAACGAAAATATACTCATTAAGATTCTTGTTAAGACTTCTCCCGTTCCCGTTGAGATAAGAAATGATTTACCCGAAGGCATTCCCGCAATCTATGATTCAGAGAAAAATGAAATCCATATTATGCAGGGTATGACCGCTGAAGAAATTTTCAGAGCACTTTCAAAGGAAATAGCTCACGCAGGTATGGACAAGGGCGAATATAACCGTGAAGCAAATGAATTCACGGCAAGAGCCGTTTCCTACATCACTTGCAGAAGAATGGGCTTTGAGCCTGAAGGCTTTGAAAAGAACGAGATGCTTTTTGAGGACAGAAGTCCCAAGGAAATCAGAAAAGAGCTTTCAAAAATCCGCAGCGAAGCCAACTCAATTATTACATCGATGGAAAAAACAATAGAGGCAAGAGCGAGAAACAGAGATGCGAGATAAGGGAGTGTTTGTATGAGGTCACGAAAGCGTGTAATAGCTCTGGACGACTTTGAACACAACCTTTTGATTAACGGCTTTAACGAATTTCGCAATATGCTTCTTGAAGAAGAAAAACCGACAGAAGATGTCGATGAATTACTGCTGAAAATTATTGATGCGCCTCTTGAAAAAGATAAGAGGAGAAGCGGCTATGAAGCAAGATAGGTTATCTAAAAACAACCTTATACTTTATGCCTGCGGTTTAATACCCGTTATATGGTTTGCTCTTTTAACGGCACCGTATATGGGTGAAGGTCTTGTAGGAATAATTGAAAATTTAAGTATTGCATTTGCAAATCCTTTTAAAATATCCTTCTGTGAGGACAGTCTGGAAACTGTCCTCATTTTTATTGTGATATATGTTTTGAGTATCGGTATTTACATTTCAAGTGAAAGAAACTACCGCCACAGAGAAGAACACGGCTCCGCAAAATGGGGAAAGCCCGAAGCAATATCAAAAAAGTATATGGACAAGAAGGATATATGTGCGAATAAGATTCTCACACAGAACACGGCTATAGGTCTTGACGGCAGAAAACACAGAAGAAATTTAAACATATTATGTGTGGGCGGCTCCGGTTCGGGTAAGACCTTCCACTTTGCAAAGGTCAATATAGTCAATGCCAATACCTCGTTTATTATTCTTGACCCGAAGGGTGAAATTCTCCGTGATACAGGTTATCTTTTAGAAGAAAAGGGATATAAGATAAAAATACTTGATTTAATCAATATGGAAAAAAGTGATTGCTACAATCCATTTGTGTATATCAGGGATGATAACGACATTCAGCGTCTTGTGACTAACATTTTCAAAAACACCACACCTAAAGGCTCACAGGCACAAGACCCTTTCTGGGACCAAGCGGCAAGCCTGCTTCTCAAAGCCTTAATATCTATTCTGCACTATGAGGCACCTCCCGAAGACCAAAACTTTCCTACGGTGCTTGAGATGATACGGCAGGGTGATGTCAGCGAGGATGATGAAACATTCAGAAGTCCTTTAGACAAGTTATTTGATGACCTTGAAAAGGAAAAGCCGGGACATATCGCTGCAAGATATTACCGTTCGTACAGAAAGGGTGCGGGTAAAACTCTTAAATCAATTCAGATTACATTACTTGCAAGGCTTGAGAAGTTTGACCTTAACTCACTTGCTTCAATAACACAGAACGATGAAATGGAGCTTGACAAAATCGGTGAAGAGAAAACAGCAGTTTTCTGCCTTATTTCCGATAACGATATGAGCTTTAATTTCATTGTCGGTATGTTATACACTCAACTTTTTCAGCAGTTATATTATCAGGCTGATTTTGTTCACGGTGGCAGACTTCCCGTTCATGTTCATTTCGTTATGGACGAGTTTGCCAATGTGGCGTTACCTGATGATTTTGACAAGCTTTTGTCAACAATGCGTTCCCGTGAAATTTCTGTATCGATCATCATACAGAATATGGCACAACTCAAAGCTCTTTTTGAGAAACAGTGGGAAAGCATAGTGGGTAACTGTGATGAGTTCCTCTATCTCGGAGGTAATGAACAGAGCACCCACGAATATGTATCAAAGCTCCTCGGTAAAGAAACTATTGATACTAATACCTACGGTCAGTCCAAAGGTAAAAACGGTAGTTATTCAACTAATTACCAGATGACAGGACGTGAGCTTCTGACACCCGATGAGGTCAGAATGCTTGACAATAAATATGCACTGCTCTTTATCCGAGGAGAAAGACCAATTATGGATTTAAAATACAATATTTTAAAACACCCTAATGTTGAATTTACCGCCAACGGAAATGCAGAGCCTTACGTTCACGGCTTCAATGACTATGTTTCAGGCGGTTTACGCTTCAGCCTTAAAAATGATGCTGAAGCAAAAGAGGAAGTAACGGAAGAAGAGGATTTCGTTATTTTATCAAATATTGAAGTTGAAGAAATTTTAAGAGAAATTTATAAGGAGGAAAAAACTAATGAAAAAAAGTAATTCAATCGTAAAATCATCCAAGTCACCCTTACAGGGTAATGTGAGAAAGGGATATAAGGCCTATGTAGGCATTATCCTTTGCATCACAATGTTCTGCTCTCTCGGTCTTACTGCCTTTGCAGCTGATGATCCCGTAGCCGTTGTAAACAACCTTTCAACCTTCATCTTCGGTCTTATCCGTGCTGTAGGTATGATTATTCTCGGCTTCGGCGTTGTTCAGGTCGGTCTTTCACTCAAGTCACACGACCCCTCACAGAGAGCAAACGGCTTCCTTACCGTTGCGGGTGGTATTATTATCACCTTTGCAAAGGAAATTCTTGACCTTATTACAGGTTAAAGGAGCAGGAACATGCAGAAATATGTAATGGGCAGACTTGAATTTATTGACAGTGATATTGACGTAAGTGATTATTTGTTCATGCGTGAAGAAGGAGAATTTGAAGCTACAATAGATTTAAAAAGATGGGGAAAGAATGGTGAATTGATAAACTATTTCACTTTAAAAGACGGAAGAAAAATTGTAGCAAATACTTGGTGGAACAATGACTATCTTGGAACAGCATATCTTCCGGACGGAACTAAAGTAATTCTAACCTTCAAAAAAACAAAGACAGGATTCTTCGCTTTAAAATCTGTAAATCAAAAGTAACTATTTAGAGGGTATGCAAATTTCCACTGCATACCCTTTATGATAAGGGAGGTCTTTAATGGAAGAATCAAGTAATTGGGTTGTCCAAAACCTGCAAAAAGCACTTGAAACTTGGAACGATAAATTAAGCGAAATATGGCTATTAATAACACAGTCCCCGGAACAGTTTAAGGGCGGTGAAATATGGAATGTCATAACAGATATACACGGAGCATTACAGGCGATAGGTTATTCGCTTTTAGTGCTATTTTTTGTTGTCGGTGTTATGAAAACCTGCGGCAGTTTTGCGGAAATGAAAAGACCTGAAATTGCGGTCAAAATGTTCATCCGATTTATACTTGCCAAAGCATCCATTGACTACGGACTTGAGCTGATGATGGCTCTTATTGATATAGTACAAGGTATTGTATCAAAAATAATGGCGGCATCAGGACTGAGTGCAGTAAGTCAGACGGTTTTGCCCGACAGCATAGTAACGGCCATTGAAGATTGCGGATTTTGGGAAAGCGTTCCCTTGTGGGCGGTAACTCTTATCGGCAGTCTTTTCATTACGGTACTGTCCTTCGTTATGATAATGACCGTGTACGGCAGATTTTTCAAAATTTATCTGTACACAGCCATAGCACCCGTTCCGCTTTCATCATTTGCAGGTGAGCCTTCCTCATCGGTTGGTAAGAGCTTTATTAAGTCTTATGCTGCCGTTTGCCTGGAAGGTGCAATTATCGTACTCGGCTGTATTATCTTCTCTCTGTTTGCAGATTCTCCGCCCGTAGTTGATGAAGCTGCGGCGGCTGTTAATCAGGTGTGGAGTTATGTAGGCGAGCTTATCTTTAACATGATTGTCCTTGTCGGCACAGTCAAAATGGCTGACCGTGTTGTTAAGGAAATGATGGGACTTTAATGACAAAGGAGCTGATGCTATTTGGAAGTAAAGATAAACCGTGAAATCGGTGACTATACCGAAAGTGTCTACTTCGGTCTGTCACTTCGTCAATTTATCTTTTCCATTCTTGCCTGCGGTGTTGCCGTAGGCTTGTACTTTTTACTTAAACCTTTATTCGGTATAGAAACCTTGAGCTGGGTGTGCATATTGGGTGCGGCACCCTTTGCGGCAATAGGCTTTTTCAGTTGGCACGGTATGACAGCAGAAAAGGCTTTCTTTGCTTATCTTCGCTCTGAAATCCTTATGCCGAATGAACTTAAATTCAAATCTATAAACCTTTATGACGAAATAGAAAGGAGTGATAAGGATGTTCGACTTACTCGGAAAGCTGAAAAGCCTCGTAGGAATAAGCGAAAATTTCGGTGACGGTATGGCTGTTCCTAAGTCTGTGCAAGATGCAATAGACATAAGAGCAGTTTATCCCGATGGCATTTTTCTTGTCGGTAAAGACAGATATTCAAAAGTCTTTAAGTTTACCGATATTAACTATGCCGTAGCAAGTAAAGAGGATAAGGAAACAGACTTTTTCAAGTACAGTGATATTCTTAATTCTCTTGAAAACGGCGTTTCAAGTCAGCTTACAATCATCAACAGAAGAATAAAGAGTGATGAGCTTAACAATCTTCTGCTTACTGAAAGACAGAATGACGGTAAAGACGTGTTCCGCCGTGAAATCAATGAAATGCTTACAGGTCTTGCTAACAGTACAAGTGCCATTGTTCAGGATAAGTACATTACCCTGACAATTCAGAAGAAAACGGTTGAAGAAGCAAGAGCTCACTTTAACCGTGCCGGTACTGATTTGATTGCACACTTCTCACGAATAGGCTCAAAGTGCAGAGAGCTTGAACTGACAGAAAGACTTCGTATCATTCACGATTTTTGCCGACCTGATGACGATGCAGATTATCAGTTTGACCTTCGTGACACAATGCGAAAGGGTGAAAGCTTCAAGGACTATATATCTCCCGACAGCTTCGAGTTTAAGGGGGATTATTTCAAAGTCGGTGATAAATTTGCCCGTGTGCTTTTTGTCAGAGGTTATGCCTCTTATGTCAAGGATGAAATCATCCGTGTAATAACAGATTCCTGTAAAAATATGATTTTTAACTTTGACATTGTACCCGTGTCAACGCAGGAAGCTCAGAAGTTTGTTGAAAAGCAGGCACTCGGTATTGAAACAAATATAGCAAACTATCAGAGAAAGCAGAACGCAAACAATAACTTCTCTGCAATCATTCCTTATGATATGGAGCAGCAGAGAAAGGAAATCCGTGAGTTTTTGGATGACATTATGACACGTGACCAAAAGATGTTTAAGGTCGTAATGACCATTATGCACACGGCGGACACTCTTGAACAGCTTAACACCGATACTGAAACTATTGTAGCTGCAGGCGGTAATACCTGTCAGATTGGTACTTTAAGATTTCAGCAGTTGGAAGGTTTTAATGCAACGCTTCCCATAGGCACGAATAAGATCCTCGCAAGGCGTACTCTCACAACTGAAAGCCTTGCTGTTTTTATGCCCTTTAAGGTGCAGGAAATTCAGCACAAGGGCGGTGTTTGTCAGGGTGTCAATGTGATTTCCAAAAACCTTATCGTTGTCAACCGTAAGGAGCTTCTTAACGGAAACTGCATTATTCTTGGCGTTTCGGGTAGTGGTAAATCCTTTACGGGCAAGGAAGAAGTATCCACACTTCACCTTACTACTGATGCTGATATTATCATCATCGACCCGGAAAGAGAATACAAAGCCTTGGTTGAAGCATTAGGCGGTCAGGTTGTTCAGCTTTCAGCTACAAGTAAAAATCACATTAACTGTCTTGACATTAACCAAGATTATGCAGACGGTGACAATCCCATAGCTCTTAAATCAGAGTTTATTATGTCACTGTTTGAACAGATTATAGGTACGGACAAGATTGACGGTAAGCAGAAATCAATTATTGACCGTTGCCTTACAAATGTTTATCGCAACTATATCAAGAAAAAGTACAAGGGCAAACCGCCCACACTTCTTGACTTGGTTGCAAACCTTAAGGAACAGCCCGAAGATGAAGCTCAGGAGCTTGCACTTAATATGGAGCTTTTCACAACAGGCTCTCATAATACCTTTGCAAAGCAGACAAATGTCAACAGTGAAAACAGACTTCTTTGCTATGACATTCACGACCTCGGCACACATCTTATGCCTATCGGTATGTTGGTTGTTCTTGACAGTATTCTCAATCGTATTACAAAGAATAGAGCAGAGGGCAGAGAAACATATATCTTCATAGATGAAATCTATCTTCTGTTCCGTCATCAGTACACGGCAGATTTTCTTTTTACTCTTTGGAAGCGAGTCAGAAAATACGGCGCTTTTTGTACGGGTATCACACAGAATGTGGATGATATGATGCAGAGCCATACTGCAAGAACAATGCTCGCTAACTCAGAGTTTATTATTATGCTCAACCAAGGCAGTACGGACAGAGACGACCTTGCTAATCTTTTACAGATTAGCGATGACCAGATGAAGCACATAACAAATGTTGATGCAGGTCACGGTCTTGTTAAGGTAGGCTCTGACCTTGTACCCTTTGAGCGTAAATTTCCTAAAAACACACAGCTCTATAAGTTGATGACAACTAAAATGGGCGAATAGTTGTAAGCACATAAAGTTTGTGCTATACTAAATCTAAAGAAATATTTTAAAGAAATGAGGTATTTATATTATGTACGAAATCAAAAATTTCACAAATAACGACGATGTTAATATTCTTGTTGAAAAAGGTCCCTTTACTGTTATTGAATACAAGAGGGATTTGAGTGTTACACCGTCAACTGCAATGGCCGCTTACTACTGTAACGAGATGAATGTCCGTAAAAGACAGGTAGTATGCGACCTTTCAAAAGCAAACGGCATTACTTGTCAGTCAGGTGCTATGCAGTGGTCAGCAGGTAATGTCAATGCCACAACGGGCATCAAAGGTGTCGGTGATTTCTTCGGTAAGGCTATGCGTGGCAAGGTAACGGGAGAAAGTGCAATCAAGCCCGAATATACAGGTGACGGCACACTTGTCCTTGAGCCTACCTACAAGCACATTATTCTCCTTGATACCGCAAATTGGAACGGCTCTGTTGTTCTTGATGACGGTCTTTTCCTTGCTTGTGATTCAGCTCTCAAGCAGAAGGCAGTAATGCGTTCCAATATTTCCTCGGCGGCTCTTGGCGGAGAAGGACTTTTCAATCTCAGTCTTAACGGTAACGGCATCTGCTGTCTTGAATCAAGATGTCCGCAGAATGAGCTTATCGAAATTGAGCTTAAAAACGATGTTCTCAAGGTTGACGGCAATATGGCTATTGCTTGGAGCAGTTCACTTGACTTTACTGTTGAGCGTTCAGGCAAGACACTTATCGGCTCTGCGGCTTCAGGAGAAGGTCTTGTAAATGTTTACCGTGGTACAGGTAAGGTTCTTCTTGCCCCCGTAAGCAAACTTCCTTTTGAAACAATCTGACAACAAAATCTCACTAACCCGTCGGTTAATCCCGACGGGTATTTCTTTTAAGGAGGCTTTTTATGGCTGAAAAAAAGATTAAAACCCGTGAGGTTGTTGAAAAAGTCAAAAAAGCGGCTACACAAACGCCAAATTCACAGAGCAGAAAATCATCCTTGACTAAATCTGCCGTATCAAGGGCAAAGACTAAAACCGAGGAAGAAGCCAAAAAGCAGGATGTATCAAATGACGATAACCCTTCGCCTGAACAGTATGCTACGGACAAGGTAACAGAAACAGGTAAAAATGCGGCCGAAAATATTGCAAGCGGTACAGTAACAGTTACCAAAAAGGTTGCCCGTAAAGTAAGGAACAGTCGCAGAGCAAAAAAGGAAGTATCTGCTGACGGTGAAAATCCACTAACAGAAGATGTTCCCGAACAGCCACAGATAGAAGCAACTAAAAAGGAGGCTCAAGGGCTAGAGCAGAAAAGCTCTGCTAATATGGAAAAGCCGACTGCTGATACACCTAAATCTGAAACCAAAAAGTCCGTTGCTGATAAAAAGCAACAGACAAAATCTAAAGCAAAAACTGTTAATGAGGATAAACCCAAAGAAAGGTCTAATCCTCGTACCCGTAAGCAGTCAGCACCAAAGCAGAAAGCAAAGCGTGAGATACGCAATGTTCGTTCAGGGGACAAAACAGTTAAATCTGCTGATGCAGGAATAAAGCAGAGTGCGAGAAGCCTTGAAAACACATCAAGGCAGATTAAAACGGCACAGAAAGGCACGGAAGCCGCAAAGAAAACGGCAGAAGTGACCGCAAAGGCTTCTAAAAGAGCCGAGCATACTGCAAGAACAGCCGCAAAGAAAACTGCTAAAACGGCAAAAGCGGCGGCGAAAGCAACGGTTAAAGCGGTTAAGGCTACCATAGCGGCAGTAAAAGAGCTTGGAGCTTTAATAGCTGCAGGAGGTACTACGGCAGTATTAGTGATTATTGTTCTCTGCTTACTTGCGGCAATAGGCGGTACTTGCTTCGGCATATTCCTTTCCAATGACAAAACAACGGGAAGTGATATGACTATGACGCAGGCTATTTCTACACTCACATCGGAGCATTATGCAAATCTTACTGCCTTTAAGGAAGGTTTTGCTTACGATACCGTTGAAGTACAAGGTTATTCCAACATTGAATGGAAGGATGTACTTGCTGTTTATGCGGTAAAAACAACAACCTCCGAGGATAACGCTTTTGAGGTTGTAACAATAAATGAAGAAAAGTTAGACTTGCTTCGTGGTATAATGAACGATATGAATAAACTGACGGGTGTTGTCACACCTAAAGTAGTTGCTCAAACCGTTGTGACCACTGATGAAGAGGGCAATTCTGTCAAGACTACCGAATATGTTACTAAAAAGGTGCTGACGGTTAACATTATCCGCTTGTCGGCAGAGCAGATAATTGAGCTTTATAACTTTAATAACGAGCAGAAAAAGCAGTTAAACGAGCTAATGAGTGATGATTATACTGACCTTTGGAATAAGCTGATAGGGGGTAGCGGTGAAATTATTATGTCAGGTAGCTCTTGGGTAAGCAAAGGGTACTTTACATGGCCATTGCCCGAAACCTTTACCATCACATCATACTTCGGTACAAGAGTAGACCCTATATCGGGCGAAATCAAAACTCACGGCGGTACTGATATAGCGGCTCCCGGTGGTACACCTATTCTTGCGGCGGCTGACGGTACGGTAGTAGTGGCAAGCTATGATGCAGACGGTTACGGCTTCTATGTAAAGTTAAAGCACGATGATACTTATTCCACTATTTACGGTCATTGTTCTGCACTTCTTGTTTCGGCTGGTCAGACGGTAAAGCAGGGGCAGGTAATCGCAAAGGTTGGTTCAACAGGCTACTCTACGGGTAATCATCTTCATTTTGAGGTTATTCAAAATGGTGTAAGAGTGGATGCACTTAATTTCTACGAATAAAAAATTCCTGTCACTTTTACGGTGGCAGGAATTATATCCTAAAAATTTTACATAGGTTGAGTAAATTTATATTTGTGTTAAGTGTTCAATCTTAATTTCATCGTGGTAATCGTTGTAATATGAGTTTATATAGTTCATATTCGTCCACCACTTTTTGTTGTCCGCATCTATGTCATAATCTCTGTAATCCCAAGACTCAAACATTTCAAGTGTTGTAAAAAACATCATTTTTGATTTTTCATGTTCGTCAAGGATTTCAACGAGCCTTTCGTAACATTCAGGTGCGATACCGGGAAGAATACTTTTTCCTTTTCCGTCAGTAATTTTCGGGTATTCTTCTTCGTTGTCGTAAAAGACTTTCTTTGCTTCTTCAAGCCTAACATCAAAAATATATTTATAGCCTCGTTCAAAAATCAAAGAACACTTTTGACCTTTACTTTCACCAAAGCATTCAACGGTATCTTTGTTCACATCATTTAAACTTAAATCATCGAAAACACAAAGTGTGGGTTGCTTGGCTTCATCCACAAAAAGACGGTCATTTGCTAAAGCCTCAAAAGAAGCTAAAATTAAGTAGCAGAAATCTTTTACGGGTAGCTTGCTCTGAACACATATTTCTCTGCAAAACATATCTTCATAATCTTTCAGAGCAACAGTAAATTTGTATATTGTTTCTCTCATTTCAACATCCTCACTTTAAAAAGTTTTTGTTTTATGTAGGATATAATATTTTCTATGATGAAATCAACAATTATGCAAAAACGCTTTGTTTTTTCGACAAAAACGTTAGTTTTTTTAGAAAAAAAGTAATTTAACAAGAAAAAAATATGTTCGTTTTTTGATTTTATTTGACTGATTTACTATTGCATCATCTGTTGATTTTCTATCGAATACAGAATGACCAAATCTATTATCTGTGAAAATTAACGAATAAAAGACGCTTTTAACACTAAAAGCATATACAGAAGCGTATGAAAGCAGGATACCTGAAGGAGTTATTGAGAAAAAAGCCTGAAATGGGCGGTGTGTCTGCGGTGAAGGTTACTTCTTCGTTCTTTGTCAGATATGCTTTGAAGCTCTCTTTCTGCCCTGCGGTTCAAGTGAGGGGCAGACCTGCCGCAATGTGAACTGTGGCTTCGGTCAGGTCTTCAGCACTTAGCTCCTTTGCAATAGCCACAAGTGTGAGGGCATAATAGTCCTCATCTTTGATTTTGTCGGGAAGAAACTCCTTGTGTCCTTCACCGATAAGATAGAACTTACCACCGTAAACAAGCATGTCCTTTGTGAAAAGCGGCTCTGAATCATAAGCCGTAATGCCTGTTCTGAAACAGTGGTTTGCAGTTTTGATGTTGCCGTATCCGTGGTCAACACCGATGATGATTACATCATTAAATTTTTTCATTTTGAATTACTCCTTTGAATTAAAATTTTGTTTGATAATAGATTTGGGCATGAAAAAAGCACCCTTTACGGGTGCGGTGGAAAATAGGTCTGTCGCGAATGTTGAAGATAAACACTCCTTTCATAAAAATATTTTGATATATAAAGTTGGTAGGTCCCCAAAATGGGAACCTACCAGAATTACCTAATGCGAAGATTCCAATGGGCACTTGTTTCCCATGGGGAAAACAAAGTAAATTATAAGTTGCTAAAGGGTCACAACGACCCTTTTACCAAAAATCTAACGCAGTATTCATATTCCGGAATTTAGATTTTTGGGTATAAAAAAACACCTGCTACTTTTTAAGTAACAAGTGTGTGTAAATGGATTGAATTTTGTGATTTTCCTATCTCAATTCTAAAAATTATAATATATCAAATAACAATTTTTCGATTTCTTCTATACTCACATCGTATGTCTGTATCTCATAATACAAGTTTTTATAAAAGAACTCAATGATATAACTTTCGGTGCTTGTTCCTATACTATATACTGTAAATTCAACACCGTTTATTTCTGACTTTATGTCTGTACTTGACAAAAATTCCACATCTCTTAAAGGCTTTTCAAATGGGCATATACTTATAGTAATATCTGTGGGCTGTTCTTTTGCAACCCTGAAAGAAAACACATAGTCGTGAATTATATAGTTTTTATTATTGAAATCAACCGGTTTTTCAGGAGCCTTCATATAATAAAAAAATCTTTGAGTATAAACATCGGGAATTTTTGAAAGAAATTCTTCATAATCAATTCCTGTTAATCCTTCGAAAGTGCTAATCATTTCTTCTTTTTCTGAATCAGATAATGGTTCATAATTTATTATAATAACATCTAAATTAGAATTAGCGACTCTGGAAACTTTATTGATTTTAATATTAGAATTATTGGAATACAAATTTGAATCAATACCAAAATGCAGAAAAGATACGATTGTTATTATACAAGTAATAACGATACAAAATTTTAGATGTTTATTTATTAAAGCCTTTTTTCTGCTTTGTTCGTCAATGTATTGTTTCCTGCGTTCAAGCAAACTATTTATCATTTCATCAGAACTCTTCATAGGTAAAGCCCTCCTTTTCGAGTTTTAATTTTAAAGCTTTTCTTGCTCGATATAAAAGATTCTTTATTTGTCGTTCTGTCTTTTTTAAGATAATTGCTGTTTCTTTGCTTGTAAAATTTTCAAAATATACAAGCCAAAGAACATTCCTGTATTCAGTTATAAGTTCACACAACGCTTTATGAACAATAATTTTGGTTTCCTCTTTGATATATGACTGTTCAAGGCTTTGTTGCTCTATTGAATAGTTTTCTATATCTTCAATCGAAACATTAATTATTTTAGAATTGTGCCTTATGTAGTCAACTGCCACATTCCGTCCGATAGCATATAACCATGATTTGAAAGTGCTTTTACCTGAATATTTTGGCTTTTTAGTAATAAGTCGAAAAAAGGTATCTTCCGTCAATTCCTCGGCGATGAAAATATTGTTAACATAACCGTTCAAATAAAGAATTAGACCATCCTTATAATTTTCAACGATTTCTTTTAATCCGTTATCATCACCATCAAGAAAACGGCGGTAGCTACTTGCACCGTTATCCATCGATTTTTTTCTCCTTTCTTGAAGAGTTTTACCCTTTCATTTATTAGTCGTATGAAAATGAAAAAAGTCTCACTTATATTATAATAAAATTTTAAAATTAATCAAAATTTTTTCTCAATTTACTTTCCGTTATATGTTTTATAAAATTCAATTCACGCATATACATTTGTTGCTCTAAAAGTAGTGATATACCTCAACTGCTCTCCCCGTGAGAGCAGTTTTTCTTTGCCGTTTTGCCTCTATCTAATATACCTAAAAACATTTGGTGGGGGCAGTTAATATATAAACGGAAAAAACTAACGCAGTATTCATATACCGGAATTTAGGTTTTTGGGTATAAAAAACACCTGCTACTTTTTGAGATAACAGGTGTATGTAAACGGATTGAATTTTGTGGTGTTGATGTGATATAATGTGTTTATTAGAATTACGGGGGTGCAAATATGCATAAAGTATTTGGTATTAAAGAAAAAGCTGAATATGCAGATAGAGAAGGTGCATATTTAATCCCTGTTCATAACAAAAAAATAGGTGTAATAAAAACTGATAAAGGATACTTTCTTCTTGGTGGAGGTTTAGATAGAAACGAAAGCCACGAGGATTGCTTAAAAAGAGAATGTATTGAAGAAACCGGCTATACTGCTACAATAAAAGAAAAATTATGTTCTGCTGAAACCTATACCACACATCCTAAATTAGGGTATTTCCATCCAATTCAGAGTTATTACGTTGG
>SVOY01000016.1 GCA_015066105.1 Oscillospiraceae bacterium | reverse complement strand
ATTATCTTGTAAATAACACAAAGTTTGAAACTGCAAGTACAAGCCGTCATCAGTTCGGTGACATTTACAAAGAAAACGGCAAGTATTACATCAAGCTTAATTTACAAGTCAGATTTATTAAGTAATCAGATATGTTAAAAGTCGGAAGTTTATTTGCGGGTATCGGCGGTATTGATTTAGCATTTGAACAGGCGGGTTTTGAAGTTGCTTGGGCTAACGAGATTAATGCTGCAGCTTGCCAAACATACAGACATAATTTCCCGAACACTAAACTTATTGAGGGAGATATAAGAAGCCTTGATGCGAAATCACTTGAAAAAGTTGACATATTAACAGCAGGTTTTCCCTGCCAGTCATTTTCGGTGTGCGGTAATCAAAAAGGATTTAAGGATTCAAGAGGTAATCTTTTCTTTGAAATAATGCGAATAGCAGATGAACTGCAACCGCAGATTATCTTACTGGAAAATGTTGCCAACCTTACCGAGCATGATAACGGAAAGACATTTAATGTAATTCACAATGAGCTCGCAAGCAGAGATTACTTTATAAGATATCTTATTGCCGATGCTTGTGATTACGGTGTCCCTCAACACAGGACAAGAACTTATATTGTTGCTTTTAAGTCAAAAGAAGCCTGTGATAAATTCAGGTTCCCTAAAAAATGTGAGCTGACAAAACACATATTTGATATCATTGATAAGACGGTTAAAGTTGACGATTCATATTATCTTTCGCCCGACTCTTATCAATATAAAAAATTGCTCCCCGCCATAACAGACGAAGAGCAAATATACCGTTTTTCAGATTACGGTATTCAGAAGAGTAAAGACGGAATATGCTTTACCCTTAAAGCCAATATGGGAACCTGGCGAGACAGAGTTCCGTTTATAAAGGATGCTTACGGAATCAGAAAGATTGCACCGCATGAATGCCTTGCGCTTATGGGATTCCCTAAAGAATATTCTTTCCCCGATACCGTACAGCAAAAGGAACAGTATAAACAGTGTGGGAATAGTGTTGTTGTGCCGGTTATTAGAAGAATTGCAGAAAAAGTCGATGAAGCATTGAATTGTCGCAAGATAAATATCTCAGAAAATATTTTATTCAGATGATAAGATGAATGGATTGTATTTTATAGCTGGTGTGTATGGTGTTGGGAAAAGCACTTTATGTGAAAAAATATCAACGATTTTAGATATTCCCTTTTATTCATCAGGAGATTTAATTAGTAATGTAAATGGTGAATCATATGGAGCTAATAAAACTGTTAAAGATAAAACTCAAAATCAAAACATTTTAGTTTCAGCCGTAAACCAGTTATATTTACGCTATCCTACAATGTTGTTAGCTGGACACTTTTGCATTTTTGATAAAAATACAAAAGTCGATATTTTGCCTGAAGATGTTTTTTCACAATTGAAAATTTTAAAAATCATTTTGTTAGAAGCAGATGAAGAGATAATTATCAACCATCTTTCCAAAAGAGATAATAAATTTTACTCTAAAGAACAAATTGTTGAACTTCAATCAACAGAACACACTCAGGCGTTAAAAATAGCCTCTGAGCTAGAAATACCAATTGTAATACATCAGATGAAATTTGATGATTGCGATATTGACGAAATTCTCATAAAAATCAAGGAGGATTAATATGCGTGCATTGTTGGATACTAATATAATCATACATAGAGAAAATACGATAGTAACCAGCAAAACTATCGGTCAGCTGTTTTATTGGTTGGATAAATTACATTATGAAAAATTAATTCATCCCTTTTCTATGAATGAACTGCGTAAGCTACATAATCCGCAAATGCAAGCATTATATGATGCAAAACTGTCAGCATATACCAAAATGCAAACAGTAGCGACTCAGACAGATGAATATGTAAGTCTTTTAAATGATAATCCTAGAACAGATAATGATATAATTGACAATCAATTATTGTTTGAGGTTTATTGTGGTAGAGCAGATATTTTAATTACAGAAGACCGACGCTTACGAAACAAAGCTTATCGTGTTGGATTAAACGACAAGGTTTTTTCCATCGATGCATTTATATCTAAGTGTACTGCAGAAAATCCGGATCTTCTTGACTACAAGGCTTTATCTGTTAAAAAAATAAGATTTGGAGAAGTAGATGTTTCTGATCATTTTTTTGATAGTTTTAGAAAGGCTTATAATGGATTTGACAATTGGTTTGCTCGCAAATGCGATGATGAAGCATATATCTGTCGAAATGATAAAAACGAAATTCTTGGCTTTTTATATTTAAAAACCGAAGATGAGTCAGAAAATTATCTTGATATCAGCCCCATATTCCAACCAAAACGTCGATTGAAAATTGGCACTTTTAAAGTAGAGTCAACTGGTTTTAGACTGGGAGAAAGATTTATAAAAATTATTTTTGACAACGCAATAGAGCGTGGATTAGACGAAATATATGTTACCCTCTTTTTAGATCGACCTGAATTAATAGCGTTATACGATCTTCTTTTAAAGTGGGGTTTCTTTGAATATGGCACAAAAGCAACCAATGGAAATGAGGAGAAAGTTTTAGTAAAAAAACTAGGAACCTATGACTCTGAAAAAACGGTAATTGAAAACTATCCCAATCTTAAGCATAGTACAAACAAATTTATTTTACCGATATTCCCAAAATATCACACAAGTTTATTCCCTGATTCAGTTTTGTATAGAGAAAGAGAATTAAACATTATCGGTGATATTGCCCATCGATATGCATTACAAAAAGCCTATATTACTTGGGCCGATTGCAACGTGGAACCTGGCGATATTCTTCTGTTTTATCGAACTGGCGAAACTTATCCTAAAAAGTACAGTTCAGTGTTGACTACTGTTGGTGTCGTAGAGCGTGTTGTCAGCAATTTTAAAGACGAAGAAGAATTTCTGTCATATTGTAATAATCGCACTGTATTTTCTAAAGATGATTTGAAAGGTTTTTGGCGAGGACACAGATATAATCTAGCTGTTCTTAAATTTGTTTTTGTTAAAAGCTTTACGAAGAAAATTACCTTAGAATTTTTGTGGAACAATAGTATAATTGCAGCACCAAACGGCCCTCGTCCATTCACAAAAATAACTGACGAACAATTCGAAATGATTATGAGTGAATCAAATACAGAAAAACTTATGATAGGTGAATAAAGTGAGCACGATATTATTACCAATTAAACCAGAATATGCCTATAAAATTTTATCTGGCGAAAAAAAATATGAATATAGAAAACGAATTGCCTCTCTTGATGTAACACGCATTGTAATTTACGCAACCTATCCGATAAGTAAAATCTTAGGTGAGGTATCAGTTTCAGGTCATCTAAAAGATGAGCCCCAAAAAATATGGGATATAACGAAAGAGTCTTCAGGAATAACCATTGAGAAATATAATAAATACTTTTCAGATAAAAAAATTGCATATGCTTATTGTCTAAAAAAAGCTACAGCATATCAGAAGCCAAAGCAATTAGAAGAATTTGGTATCAGTTATGTACCACAATCATTTACTTATTTAAAAGAATGCCCTTATTGTGGACAATTGATGTTGTATGACGGTGGAACTTGTGTTAATTCAAGAAGTGTTGAGCATATAATTCCGGAATCGTTAGGAAATATCGAAATTACTATTCCTAGCGGACATATCTGTGATAAATGCAACAATTATTTTGCCACTCATATTGAAAACGAATTCTTGAATATTGAGTCTATTAAAACACTTAGATCATTTCATCGTATTACAAGTAAAAAAGGGAAGATACCTGAATTAAGTGCTTTATTTGCTGGTGAAGAAACAAAAATAGAATTGGACGCTAAAACGGGCAATATGTTTATTGGCTTATCACCAGAAACTGTTTTTCGTCTTATGAAAAGTGATTTCCCCCAAATGTTTATAACCCGTGGAATAGATATAAATACGTTAAGAAACAATTATGTTGTTAGCCGTTTTCTTGTTAAGGTCTTCACTGAGATAAACTTGTATTATGCCTTGAAGTGTCATTTGGATAGAAATTTACTTTTAATTGGAGACAAAAAGTTTAGAGAACTTTTTGATTACGTTAGAAAAGGAAGTAAATCTAAAAAAACTTATTCATATACAGTTGAACAAACAAAGGAACCTAATCCACTTATCAATGATGATTTTATATGTAGCGTTGAAATTACATACGATGATTCCTGCAAGTTAACTGGTATGATTTTAAATTTATACGAATTAGAGTTTATTTTAAATATATGGTAAAACGATTGGTACAATGGAATTACAAGATTATTGTATGAATAATAATTTTCTTGTTTGTGCACTATAAGCCCAAATGGCAGACGGCTGAAATGCAAACTCGCATCAAAACCTTCACAGGCTTTTCTGCACAGATAATTCAGCACGAGGTTGACCATTGTGACGGTATATTGATTTAAGGTGACGTTATGAAAATTATAATTGATGCCGATGCTTGTCCCGTTGTGGACATTACCGTGGGTATAGCCAAAGAGCGAGGTCTTGAGTGCATTATAGTGTGCGACAACACTCACTCCATTGAAAAAGACGGAGCAAAAACTATTGTTGTTGATAAGGGTGCAGATTCTGCCGATTGCCGTATTGCAAATCTTACCGAAAAGGGTGACGTAATTATCACACAGGACTATGGTCTTGCTGCTCTTGTGCTTGGCAAGGGAGGTAAGACTCTTAATCAGAACGGACTTATTTACACCGACAGCAATATAGAAAATCTCCTTTTCACCCGTTTTATAGGCAAAAAGGAGCGTATGGCAGGAAACAAAACAAAGGGCCCGAAAAAGAGAGCGGATAAAAACGATGCGGACTTTTTAAAGGCGTTGCTGTTGTGTATAGATGATTAAGCGCAAAAGGTACAATTGTAATGGGATATTGATATAAATAAAGTTTTTAGGGAGAGGATTTCGGTTGTGTACAACTAAGAATGTATTGGATAAAATAGTAAAAGAATTAAAAAAATATCCTTTTACGGAAAAAATGCTTCTTTGCCAACAGTATTCAACACAACTTATGGAGTATTCACATATGGATATTTTGAGCAATAGGAATGCTATATATCCATGGGAACTTGAAACTTTTGCCGAATTAGCATTGTTTGCGGATGCTCCCATCGCAAATAAAAGTTTTAAAGGAAAAAATATAAAAAAGTTTATAGATATGATAAACGATATTCGCAATTATCAACATCCTTTCTTAAAAAAACAAAAAAATATTGATTTTGTAAATGCGTTTATTATGGTTACTGCATTACAACAATTTAAATCTCAAGAAAATATTTTGGACAGGCTATATAGATACGATTATTTTTGGGATTTTTCTAATGACCGTATTGATATGAAGCATATTTTCTCAAAATTTTTTGAAGGAACAGAATATTCAGATTTTAGAGATTTTGCTGTTCTTATTTTTTTCTATGCAAGTTTTAAAAATAATACTTCTTCTATAGTGCGTACTTTATGTGTTAAATACATGAATACTGTGAAATTCTTAATGAAATCACGTGAAGAATATAAAAGAATACAGAGTGATAAAATTGAAGAAAATTTTGAAAATGTAATATTTGGATTCAATTATTTGCATCCTTTTCCCTTTATAGAGCAGCAAGGTTTAATTTTTTTGCCTTTACCATATTTGGTTATTGATGCAGTAACAGAATCGTTGTTAACTAGAGTTACATTTAATAACAATACGATTAGAGAGAAAATAGGCAAAGAAGTAGCGCAAACTTATATAGAAACAATATTTAAGGAGTGTTCTGTATATGACGAGGTTTTGCCTGAAACCTCATATAAAAAAGGAAAAAACAATATAGATACACCCGATGTTTTAATTAGATGTGGCAAGCAATTTTGTTTTATTGATACAAAACTTTCTACACCTAAATTGGATATCAGAAAATTTAAAGCAAAAGAAATTAATGATACAATATCAATGTATGCAAAATATGTTATACAAGCCTATAATCGTACCACAGATTTTAATAACGGCTTGTATTATCCTTTTAACGATGAGGCAACAACTATAAATAGAGAGAATACATTTGGTATTGTTGCCTTATTAGAAGATGCATATATCAGTAAACGGCAAATTTATCAGCAAGTCTTTAATCAATTAAATATAAATCCGGATTCTGAGGAAGCAAGATATATTAAAAGTAATATTAAAATTACAAATTTTAGAGACTTAGAGCTATTTGCATTCCGTGGGCATAATATTTTTGTTTCTTTAAATAAAAAAAGAGACAACGAAACAGAGTGGTATGATATGGGCTTGTTTGATGATTTACTGTTTAAAGAGTCTAGTGCATCTAAAATACCATCGGTCGTTCGATTTGAAGATAAGTGCAGACGTTTGATAAGAACTTCAATTGATGATTTTGTAGCTTCAGGAATAATTCCAAAACAATAATAGTTATTCGTTTTAGAGTTGATTACGGTTATAAAACATTAAGTACAAAATACCATATCTTTCCAACAGGAGTACCACTATGATAGCTTACACCTACAAACACCACAACAAATTTGAACTCACCACCAAACCCAAACCCGTACTCATCGACCCCCGTGACGCTATTGTCAGGGTGACTATGAGCAGTATCTGCTCAAGTGACTTACATATCAAGCACGGCTCTGTACCTCGTGCTGTTCCCGGGATTACTGTCGGTCACGAAATGGTTGGTATCGTCGAGAGTGTTGGTAGCAATGTCACAAAGGTGAAGCCCGGAGACAGAGTTACCGTCAATGTTGAAACCTTCTGTGGAGAGTGCTTTTTCTGCAAGAAAGGCTTTGTAAATAACTGTACCGACAAGAACGGCGGTTGGGCACTTGGTTGCCGTATTGACGGCGGGCAGACAGAGTTTGTGCGAGTGCCTTATGCTGATATGGGACTTAACAAAATCCCCGACAGTGTCAGTGATGAGCAGGCTCTTTTTGTGGGTGATGTTCTTGCTACAGGCTTCTGGGCGACACGCATTTCCGAAATCACAGAGGACGATACTGTGCTTATTATCGGAGCAGGTCCTACGGGTATCTGTACTCTCCTTTGCACTATGCTGAAAAATCCCAAGCGTATTATCGTCTGCGAAAAGGATAAGAACCGCATTGATTTTGTGAAGAGTCACTATCCCGAAGTTCTTGTCTGCGAGCCTGAAAATTGCAAGGAGTTCGTACTCGCAAACTCTGACCACGGCGGTGCTGATGTTGTACTCGAGGTCGCGGGTGCAGAGGATACCTTCCGTCTTGCCTGGGAGTGTGCAAGACCTAACGCTGTTGTTACGGTGGTTGCTCTTTACGATAAGGCCCAGACCTTACCTCTTCCCGATATGTACGGCAAGAATCTTATCTTTAAAACGGGTGGTGTTGACGGCTGTGACTGTGATGAAATCCTTTCACTTATTGCTGAGGGCAAGATTGACACCACACCTCTTATAACCCACAAAATCGCTCTTAAGGATATCGAAAAGGCTTATGATATTTTTGAGAATAAGCTCGACGGGGTTATTAAGATTGCGATTATTAATGAGTAAATCCTGCCTTCGGGCTTGATTATAAAAATTTTTATTAAAGGAGATTGCTTTTTGAGAAAGACAATCAGAAAAACGGAGAGTGTAATGTAAACGGGAGGTTTGCAAATACATTCTCGCAATCCTCTCGTATTTTGAGCGTCACGATTTATGAAAGGATTTAAAAATGAACAATTTGACGATACGTTTAGAAACTGAAAATGACTACAGAGCAGTAGAAGAACTCACCCGAGAGGCGTTCTGGAATGTTTATAAGCCCGGTGCCGATGAGCATTATTTTGTACACAAAATGCGAAATCATCCCGACTTTATTCCTGAACTTGCCTTTGTTCTTGAAAAGGACGGCAAAATTATAGGTAACATTATGTACACGAAGGCCTGGCTTGAGGACCGGAACGGAAAAAGGAAAGAGATTCTTTCCTTCGGACCTCTTTGTGTAGCACCGGAGTATCAGAGACAGAAGCTCGGTAAGCTTCTGATTGAGCATTCATTTGAAGTTGCCTGCAAAATGGGCTACGATGTGAATATCAATTTCGGCAATCCGGGTAATTATGTCAGCCGAGGTTTTGTAAGCTGTAAAAGGAAAAATGTCAGCTTTGTTGTTGACGGCAACTTCCCGACGGCTCTTCTTGTCTGTGAGCTCCACCCCGGAGCTCTTGACGACAAAAAGTGGATGTATATTCCGAGTACCGCCGCCGACTGCTGTGAGGACACTGCCGCAGTAGAGGCTTTTGACAAGACCTTCCCGCCAAAGGAAAAGAAGTGGATGCCAAGCCAGGAAGAGTTTTATATTTATAGTCATTCTTCCATAGTCAGATAAACGTAAACACCGCTGAGGAATCAGGATATTCCTTGGCGGTATTTTTTTTGTGGTATTTTTGTTGGAGATGTGATATAATCATTTCGATAATTAAAAATTTATTATTCAGGAGAATTTATATGAGTAATTTTCGTTTTGGTATTATGGGTGCAGCTAAAATTGCAAATAAGTTTTGTGAAGCAGTAGCACTACTTGATAACTGTGAAGTATGTGCAATTTCAAGTAAAAGCTATGACAGGGCAAAAGACCTTGCGACTAAGCACGGCATAAATAAATATTACGATAGTTATATAGAAATGCTTGAAGCTGAAAAACCTGACTGCGTATATATTGCTGTTACAAACAATGACCATTACCGTCTTACAATGATGTGCGTTGAAAGAGGTATTCCTGTATTATGCGAAAAAGCTATGTTTCAGAATTCAGATGAAGCGCAAAAGGTTTTTGAAGCAGCTGCTAAAAATAAGGTTTTCGTTATGGAGGCTATGTGGAGCCGTTTTTTACCTGCCGTCAACAAGGCAAAAATGTGGATAGATAACGGCGAAATCGGTATTCCTGAAATCTCACAGTTTTCAATCGGTTTTAAGGCTGCCGAAGATAACAGTAACCGTTTCTTTAACCCATTGCTTGGTGGCGGTGCAGCAAAAGATATTACGGTTTACGCCTATGAAATTACTACGTATCTGATTGAACAGGAAATAAAAAATATGAATGTTTCTGCTACATGGAGTGACAGCGGTGTAGATACCAATAATCATATCAGTATTGAATTTGAGCACACCTTGGCAGATTTGGCAGCATCTATTATGACCTCTATTGACGATAAAATGATAATATACGGAAAACACGGAAAGATCGTTATCCCGAATCCCCATCATTCAAGCGAATGCTTTTTATATGATATTTCCAGAAATATCAAGGAACATTTTGAAGATAAAGAAACGGTAAATGGCTTCACTTATGAAATCAGCGAAGCTATAAGATGCATTAATTCAGGTGAAATCGAAAGCCCTGTTGTTCCGTGGAAGGTTACAATAGCGTGTTCTGAACTGTTTGACAAAATAGCAGAAACAAAAAAGTAATGAGTATCTGAACCCGAAAAAGCGGTATAATGCTGTGCTGATAGTGTGATATAATCAGATTGATAAATAAGAATTTGGAGGTCATTATGCGTAAGTGTATTAGATGCAATATAGCAATGATTGAAAATTGTGGTATTAAAGTTAAAGGTGCAGCCTATGGGTTAGTGTTGACTGATGATGAAAACAAATGGTGGGGTGGAAGGATGGAGCAACCTAAAGTGGCAATCTGTCCCAAATGCGGAGAGGTATCCATTTGCTTGGAGAATGTAGAGAAAATAAAAAACAAATAATAGAAAGCGTCTACAAATTCCAATTTGTCGCATCTAAAGTTTAACCCCTGACTTCATTTAAAAGTCAGGGGCATTTTCTTGCCTTCGGTTGAAAGTTTCGGGGTTAAGTGCTATAATCATTCCGAAACCTCGCATTTGAACGGAAGTGTAAAAAACAAATGTCAACTGTAAAAAACTTTGCAAAAACTGACTTCTCAGTAGGTCCTGTATGGAAGTGTATCGTTGCTCAGGCGATACCTCTGACCGTCGCTCAGCTTGTTCAGTTATTATATAATGTTGTGGATCGCATATACCTCGGTCATATGGGTGACGGTAACAGTATGGCTCTGACAGGTGTCGGACTTACCTTTCCTGTTGTTTCTCTGATTATGGCTTTTACTGCTCTGTTCGGTAACGGCGGTGTACCTCTCTTTGCCATAAAGCGTGGTGAAGGTGATGAGAAAACCGCAGGCAAGATTCTTGGTAACTCCTTTGCTTTATTGCTGTGCAGTTCTTTGATTTTAACAGTGGCAGGATATGCTTTTACAAAACCTATTCTTTTTGCTTTTGGTGCCGGTGAGGAGTCTTATATCTATGCCAAGGAATATCTTGATGTTTATCTTCTCGGTACAGTCTTTTCTATGATTGCTACGGGAATGAACAGCTATATCAATGCTCAGGGCTTCCCTAAAATCGGTATGTGGTCGGTTACTATCGGTGCTGTCTGCAATATAGTTCTTGACCCTCTTTTTATCTTCGGACTGAATATGGGTGTTGCAGGTGCCGCATTGGCAACAATAATCAGTCAGGCTGTTTCTGCACTTTGGGTTCTTCGCTTTCTTGCAGGCAAAAAAGCAATCATTCCCTTACGCCGTGACAATATAAGAATCAGCAAAAATATCACCAAAGATATCTGTAGGCTCGGTATATCAAATTTTATTATGCAGGGTACTACTTGCCTTGTTCAGGTGGCGTGTAATACAACCTTACAGACATTTGGCGGAGATTTATACATCGGAATTATGACCGTAACAAACTCTGTGCGTGAGATTTTTATGCTTCCCGTTATGGGTATAGTAACCGGTGCACAGCCTGTTGTCAGCTTCAATTACGGAGCAAGAAAACTTGACAGAGTACGCTCAGGTATCCGCTTCAACACCTTAATCGGTACAGCTTACACATTAGTGGCATGGCTGCTTGTGATTTTATTCCCGAGCTTTTGGTTCGGTATCTTTTCCGACGATGTGCAGATGGCGGAGCTTGGCATTGAAGCGATGAAAATTTACTTCTTCGGCTTCGTGTTTATGTCATTACAGTTCGCAGGTCAGTCAACCTTCCAGGCCTTGGGCGATGCAAAGCACGCTGTATTTTTCTCTCTTCTTCGCAAGGCGATAATCGTAGTACCGCTTACACTTTTACTTCCGCGAATGGGATTAGGCGTTATGGGCGTGTTTATGGCTGAGCCGATTTCTAATGTTTTGGGCGGTGCGGCCTGCTATCTTACAATGCGCTTGACAGTTTACAGAGAGATAAAAAAGGAAATTGCTAAGGTTGAAACAAGCAATTAACCTTAACCACTGACCTTCTTATGAAAGTCAGGGCATTTTTCTGCTTTTGGTTGAAAGCATTGCTATGATATGCTATAATCATTCCTATAAACAAAAGCAAAGGAGTAACACTATGGATTTTGAAAAACTGATTACGGAGCGTTATTCCGTACGAAGCTTCAAGCAGGAGCATCTTCCCAAAGAGGTAACGGATAAAATCATAGCGGCGGCACACAAAGCACCTACGGGTTGCAACTTTCAGCCGCAGAGAATCCTTGTCCTCAATACAGATGAGTCGATTGAAAAGCTCAAGGGCTGTACCAAATGCCACTTTAATGCACCTACTGCTATGCTGGTATGCCATAACAAGGATGAAAGTTGGAAGCGTGTTTACGACGGTGCGCTTTCATCGCCTGTGGATGCGACCATAGTTGCTACCTATATAATGCTTGCCGCACAGAATGAGGGCGTTGGTACTTGTTGGGTAATGCACTTTAACCCGAAGGCAATGTGCGAAGCCTTCAACATCCCCGAAAATATTGAACCTACAGCACTTATAGTTATGGGGTACCCTGCCGACGATGCAAAGCCCCTTGATTTGCACTACAAGTTCCGTGATATAAACGAAACTGTATTTTATGACGAGTTTTAAAATATAAGTAACCCCTGACCGTTAAAAGTCAGGGGCTGCTGTATTAACTTTACTTTTTAAGTGTGTATTTACATTTCGGATAATTTGTGCATCCGTAAAAATCACCGAACTTTCCATGCCGTAAAACAAGTTCTGTTTTGCAGTAGGGACATACCTTTTGTTCTTTCATATCGTCTAAAGATTTTTTGTAAGCAATTACATTTTCTTTGTGTTCTTTTCGGGCTTCTTTACCTGACAACTGATTATTCATAATGAAATCGTATATATCCGTTTTCTTTTGTTCATCAAAAACTACGGGTTTATCTTTGGCAATAAGCCTTATTCCTCTGTCCATTGCAAGTAAAGAACTGCAAACCACAGTTGTGCATTCTTGAGGGTTATTATTTATGTTTGTAACCTTAAAATCATCACACAACATTGTAATTATAGAAAAACAAGGTACATCGTCAAAATCACTTAAAAACCTTTTTAGATATTCGATATGCTTTTTGTTTTGTTTTATTGGATTATAAATTTCATATTTTTTGCCGCCACGGTAATAGTACCATTTGTTTTTATTTCCGTCTCCGTAAATTCGAGCGTCCTCATAGTTTTTGACCTCTATAACATATAAACCTTTTACACCAATCATTATCAAGTCAATCTGTGATGTGTATCCTTCTGCACCTTCAATGAGAATGTCGTGCAAAATAAAGGTGTCATTCATTATTTTGGAGTAATATTTTGTTAACTGCTCTCCGAAACTGCCCTTAAGCTCGTTTAATGTAGGCAGTTGTTTTACAAAGTCAAGCAAACCCATACGAATCTCCTTTTGTTTATTTAATAATAGTGTAGCATTAAAAATGCAAGCGGTCAAGAACAGATTTCATTCACTCAATTTTACTACCGTTTTCCCTTGCCTTTGTGCCAACACCTTAAACTGTGCCGCACCGCCTTGAATTTGGGTTAAACAAGTCGTAAAACATCAAAAGGTGCAAATAAGTATGTTGAAAACCTGTTAAAAGGTGCAAGAAACTATCAAATTAACTTGCAAATTGGTGCAAGTTATGCTAAACATCAACCCCTGACCTTCAAAAAGTCAGGGGCATTTCATTCACTCAATTCAATTACTTTCTTCCCTTGCCTTTCTGCCATAGCCTTAAACTGCCACGCACCGCCGTAGGTGTGTGTAACATAAGTTACAACAACATCAGACTGCTGAATCATCCACTTGTTTCGGTAAGATATTGCAAAGCGTTTAGGTACGGTTTCAATGCCTTCGGGGAGAATAGTGTTAGTGAAGTCGTCATACTCACTTTTCTTGCCGGGGAGATAAGCTAAAACTACGCTGTAAGTTATAGGGTAGGTTTGAGATAAGTCCTCAAGCTGACGGAGTACCATAGTGTCAAAACTGCCGTTGTTGCCAACATAAAACACAGTTGCATTATGATTTTCGATTAAATCAACAAGAGTCGTCCGTAAGGTCGGCTCAATTTCTTTTGGGGTGTCCTTGTGACCGAAGAAGGTTACCGTCATAACTATTCCTCCAATTTACAAAACCCACCGAAGTCAAACTCGGTGGGCTATCTTATGACCTCGCTATCTCTGTTGACCCACTTAAGGGCGTGAAGCTAACCTTCGATTAAATTGTGTGTATAGCGGTCAATAAGATTCTGTTTAAATCACATCTAAACTGAACAGAATAGATATGATTAATAATTATATCTAAATAAATTAGATATGTCAACATATATTGATAATTGATTTAGATAATAATACCGCTTGTATTTAGTATAATCATATACAGGTAGGTGATTTGAATGGAAAGAGAAGAATTTATCAAAAGATTAACTGAACTCAGAATGAATAAGGGCGTATCTGCCCGTGAGATGAGTTTATCAATCGGTCAGAGCGAAGGCTACATTAACAACATTGAAAACGGTGTAAACTTTCCTTCTATGGCTGTGTTCTTTTATATCTGTGACTATCTTGACATTACACCTATGGAATTTTTTGATGTGTCTGTAAAGAATCCGACAAAATCAAAAGAGCTTCTTGATGCCACAAAGAATTTAAGTAATGAACAGTTAGAACATCTGATTGCCATTGCAAAAGGATTAAAATAAAACAGTTTAACCCCTGACTTTGAAAAGTCAGGGGCGTTTTCTTACTTTTGTTGAAAAGTTTGTCTTTACTGTGCTATAATCAGTTTCACAAATAAAAATTTGGCGAGGTATACACCACCTTATAAAGAAAAGTAGTTAAAGGAATGATTGTATGGATAGAAATCAATTTAAGCTCATACATAGCGAACTAATTCAACAAGTTCAATGTGTGGAAAGCAATTTGAAGATAATATATGCAGCGATGCACAAAGGAAATTTTAACAATAATTTAAAATCCGTTGAGAAGATGAACTTGGGTAAGATAGCAAGAGAACTTGAATATCTCGACAATAGTGATGATATGCCTGAATTCTCTGAAGAAGAATACAACACTATAGATGCAATTAGAGAAATAAGGAATTATTGGTGTCATCAGTGTTATTTAGATTTTGTCTATATCGAAAATGACTATGAGCGTGAGAAAGCGTTTCAAAGAGTTGCAAAAAAACTACATTATGACGAATATAGGACATATGACTTGTTTAAGAAAACCGAAGAAATGCGTTTTATTATTATGAAAAAATACAGATAAGGCAGGTAATATTATGTTTGAAAGTATGAATGAAAGAAAACGTCAACGACAGGAAGAAAGAGAACAACGAATAAGAGAAGAAAAGAACAGATTGTTATCATTGTCCGAAAAAGAATTACTCGTTGAAATTCTTTTTGAATTAAAACGTATTGAGAATGGAATTGATGATGTAGAGAGAAGTATCCGCATCCATAGCAATTAACGTATTATTATCAAATCGAAACATTCTTGAACGATTAAATTGAAATACAACATATTAACAAATTTCAATTTAACGAGGTGGCATATGGCTTAACAAAACTTGAAGGTGGTTTAATATGAATTACAGAGAGCCTCTCAGATATCATTTTTCAACGAAAAAAGGTTGGATAAATGACCCTAACGGACTTGTATGGTTTAATGACTATTACCATATTTTTTATCAGCATTCACCGAATTTTGAAAAGCCCTGGCAGGAAAATATGCATTGGGGACACGCAAGGACTAAGGATTTTCTTCAGTTTGAGGAATTGCCTGTTGCACTTTTTCCCGACAAAGCTTACGATAAAGACGGTTGTTGGTCGGGTACGGCGATTGTCAAAGACGGTACACTGTTTCTATTTTATGCATCTATTCATGACGGAGTACAGTCTGTAAGTGTTGCTTATTCAACCGACGGAATTAACTTTGAAAAATACGAAAACAACCCGATAATCGGCGGTTACCCGTCTGACGGTTGCCCCGATTTCCGTGACCCTGCAGTATGTTATTCTGACGGAAAATATTACTGTGTAATGGCATCGGGTAATCGTGAAAAGAACACGGCAAATCTGCTTTTATATGAAAGTGATGACCTGTTTAAATGGGATTACAAGGGCATTTTGTGTGAGTGGGAAAACTCAAAGTTTGCCGAGTGTCCGTCTTTTATGAAATCGGGAGACAAATATTTGCTTACGGCATCTGTGTGTAAACAAGACAGTCACCGTTTTTCTGTGATGTACGGCACCTTTGAAGACGGCAAATTCACACCCGAATGCACAGGCGAAGTTGATAAAGGTCCCGACCAATATGCCGGGCAGGTTTTTCTTGACCGAAAGGGCAGAACGATTCTTATTTCATGGATGCCCGGTTGGAAATATGCCGGCTACAGGAAAAAGGATATCGGCTGTATGTCCGTTCCCCGTGAGATAAAACTGATTGACGGTAAAATTTACGGTTATCCCGTTGAAGAAGTACAGCATTTGCTTAAAGACAGTGATCCGGCTGTTATACAAAACAGCAAGGGTTTCAAGATAAGACGTACGAGACGAAAAAGCGTTGTTTATAAAGGTGAAATCAAAGACCTGAAAATTATTCGTGACGGATATATTTTAGAAGTGTTTGTAAATGGCGGGGAAGAGATTTACTCTGTTCTGCTTTGAGTAATAAGCTGAATAACTTCCGATTTATCTAACCGCAACAGACAGTTGCTTGTGCCGTAAAGCTTACCGTGCTATAATAGCTTCAGAGGTGATAACAGCATGGAAACTAAAGATATTATACTTGAACTGAGAACGAAAAAAGGTATGTCACAGGATGAGCTTGCCGAAAAGCTTTTTGTTACCCGTCAGGCAGTATCCCGTTGGGAAAACGGCGAAACTACGCCGAACACGGAAACCCTCAAGCTGCTGTCAAAGCTGTTTGATGTTTCTATCAATACACTTTTAGGCTCTCCGAGAGATCTTATCTGTCAATGCTGCGGTATGCCCCTTGAGGACAGCAACATCAGCAAAGAGAAAGACGGCATTTTCAATGAGGAATACTGCAAATGGTGCTATGCTGAGGGTGAATATATGTATCACGATATGGACGATTTAATTGATGTCTGTGTCGGACATATGGCAAATGAGCAGTTCACACCCGAACAGGTACGGGCCTATATGAAGGATATGCTCCCGAAGCTGGATTATTGGAAGAAGTATAAAAACCTCGGCGGAGCAGAAAAGTTTGACGAATTCAAAAAGCAGCTTATTGATGAAATAAACGCTTTGAACATAGAGGGAATGCCCAAGGTCGAAAAGCTCAATGCTCTTGTGGGCGGATATATCAATCTTGAATACAGACTTCCTAACGGTAAAATCGTAAAATTCCTTGACGATAATGCAACCTACCTCGGAAATCAGCTGGAGTGTGAATTCGGCGGTGACAGATGCTTCGGTATTGCCGCCAATATGGATTTTATCCTCGTGTGTACTTATGAGGAAAACGGCGAAAATCCTGAGTTGGTTGTTTATAAAAAGAGATAATATACACAGCCCCTGACCGTGAAAGTCAGGGGCGTTTTCATGCATATATCAGCTCACTGCAGACAATCTCATTTGCTCTTTCTCTGATGTTGTTCATCCGACCTACCCACTCCAACTGATTCTGCTCTTTTAGTTCCTCGGTGATACCTTCACTTTCTTTCATCTGCTCTGTGAGGGTATCAAACATATCCCGTGCCTGTTCGTCTACATCGGCAAGGTGAGTGTGGAGAGTGAGGTTGCTGACAAGATAATTATAGAAAGCTTTTTTGTGGTGTTGCAGATAGCTTTTTCTTAGGTTGCCCCACTTACCTATCGGACGATTATCCTCCTGCTCGGGGAGAACCAAATCCGGCAAATAGTAGTCGCCGTGAAGGGTGTAGCTGATACCAGTTTTTTCGTTTGTGTAGTGTTTAGGTAACATAAAAATTCCTCCTTAATCTTTGTAGCTTCATTGTACAAAGTTAAGGAGGTTTTGTCGAATGTGTGAGATTGTTTACTCTAACATTTATTTGATTTATAAATGGTTTCTATCCAATGGTTTAATTATTCTAATTTCAAGCTCATCAGCAAGTTCTTCAAGATAATCAATGTGGTTGAAGTTGGGCGTGCTCCATATACGGCTACCGCAGATTGTTTCGCCGTTAATCTCACGCTGGGATCTTATTTCTTCAACTGAAATACTGTAGTGAGTGTTAAATAAATCGGTTGCTTTTTCAATGTCACCCATTTTGCCGTAAATCATTGCTTCCTCGAAGATTCTCAGATGGCTTAGCCAATCAAATTTTCTATGGTCTCGTCTATACAGTAAAATATTTTCTCGGCTGTTTAATTTATCAAAAACAGGCATTGCATATTTTTTCAGATTCTTAATAATATCCTTTGCTATTTTTTCAGGATTATTAGTCAGATCATAGCCATCATTTTTATCAGGTGTCAGTTCTCCGAGAACACACCTAATGTTACATTCATATTCGTGATAGTACTTTTTTAATGGAGGTAAATCCTTAAATTTACGTTCAACGCATTCGGGAACCCGTATGCCAAGATTTATCCACAAGATACCTGTGACACCTTTTGCAGCACAACCATTTTGAAAATTAACGACTTGTGCTATATCATTATCAACAAATCTGCAATAAGTTCTGCCATGCTTTTTGAATCCGTTTTCTTTTAGATATGGTGCAACAGCGGATTCAATAATATCAACTGTTTCTTTTGTTGACAGTTGAAGAGAAGTCTTTTTCTTAAACAGTTTAAGCATTGTAATCTCCTTGATAATAAAAAAGTGTTAATACGATTGACAATATTATTATACCATACCCAGTCACCAAACTTCAACACGCCTTTTTCCACAAACTCAACCTCCCTGACTTGTACATCATAGTACAACCAAGGAGGTTAATTTCATATCCTATATAATCAAACAGTTCCGTAAGGCCAGTCAATTATTCCGCCGAATTCTTTAACATTGGTATATCCCAATGATACAAGCTCACTTGCGGCATTTTTGCTTCGTCTGCCGCTTCTGCAGTAAACGAGAATAAGCTGATTTTTATCTTTGAGTACGCTTTCAGCCTTGTCGGCGATTTCATAGTCGGGGATGAGAATTGCACCGTCTATATGAGCCTCATCAAATTCTTCCTGTGTGCGGACATCAAGAATAACATAACCGTCCTTTTCGTCCATTATTGCCTTTGCCTCGGCAGGAGTAATCTGCTCGTATGAACTTTTCATTTTATTTTCACCACCCGATGTACAGCCGTAAAGTACAGCGGTACATGTAATTATCAATATCAGTATTACCGAAAACCTTTTCATTATCAGTACTGTTTCCTTTCTGTTTGTTTTAATAAGTGCACTATTTAAGTTTACTGATAGTGTAATTATATATCATAAGTAAGGTAAAGGCAACTGATTTGGTGTTAAATCTTGATGCAAAAGTGATATAAAACTCTCCTTAAGCCTGTACTGTCGTGCAAGGTTAAGGAGAGTTGATTGTTTTAATTATTTACTTTCCAATATCCGAAGCGTTTTCCGTTAATCCTTGTTATAACCCCTTTTTCTTCTAATGAAGCGGTAATTGTTTTAATGGTTCGTTCGGATTTGTTTATTGATTCGGCAAGTTGTTTTTGAGTCATTTTGCCATCTTCTATTAAAAGATTCAGCACGGAAAGTTCGTCCAAAGTGCAATCCAAAGTGCAACTTTCAGTGTCATTTTTGCACTTTGGAGCTTCTAAAGTGCAATTTATATGCAAATATCTGTTTTTTAACTCGTTCTTTTCTCCCAGCAACAGATTTCTCAAAAAAGCTTCAAGATATTCTGTGGTTTCGTGAACACCCTTCTGCAGGTTGGTGTAATTTGCTCTGACGAGGGCGTTGCGGAAGTACCATGCGTTTTCGGCAAAAATATCATTTGTAACATCAAAGCCGAGAGTTCGCAGATATTTTATAAAGAAAACTGCAGTTGTTCTGGTGTTGCCTTCGGAAAAAACATGAATCTGCCAAAGACGGGAAATAAAAACAGCAAGGTGCTTTATTGTTTGCTCCAAGGAAAGATTTTTATAGCTGAAGTCACGCTCTTGCGAAATATCGTAATCAAGAGTCGCCCTTAAATCTGAAGCACCGCCATACATAACGGTATCTCCGTCAAGAACCCATTCGGATTTGCTTATGTTGTAATCTCTTATTTTGCCTGCGTGCTTGTAAACACCTTCAAAAAGTCTTGCATGAATTGACATATACTGTGCAGGGGACATTACAAAGGACTTTTCTGAAATCAGATGTGCAATACGCACTGAAACCTTGTCGGCTTCCTCTGTACGGTCGTTTCCTGTATGAGATATATTCTCTTTATAATAGCTGTGAATAAGACGGTCGGCTTCTTCAAAAGTGATATCACCTTCGATGTTTCTTTTTGCTGTATCTATCAGATAGTCACTTGTTTTAAGCCCGTCTACAGCCTGAAGACCAATCGCTGTATGCCAGGCGTAGCCTTTTTCTTTTTTCTGTGGCTCTTTTTCTCTCAGATACTCTTCAAATATATCGTTCATTTTTTCCTCCGATATAATTCATTATTAAATAATTATACCATACATCGCAAAATAAATCCATATTTTATAAGCAATTAGTTTGGTTGTTGTCGGTAGTTTATTATGAGAATGGCAAATGTAGTCAAATTTCAGCTTAACCTTTTATAAACATATCACACGCAAACCTTGCCCCTAACCTGAATCCTGAGATAAAGCAATCGGAATTACTTATACTCGAAAACTCATTGTGGGCATTTACATAATTTGTGAACAGCTCCCTTTCCTTTTCGGGTAGCATAGCCGTCAGCTCTTCTTCTTTCTTTGCAAGGGCACTCAGCTTCTTTTTGAGCTTAGGTGTGATTTCCGTTGTCAGCTCCTGCGGCTCAAGGTTGCCGTAATATAATTCTTCAATAACATTTGACACAAAAATCACCTCTCAATCTTGTGACGGAGAAGCTTGCAGTACTCCTCATATTCGTCACTCATAATGTAATCAATAACCCACTTTTTCGGTATGCGATACTGATACTTAACCTTGTAGTGCTTGATTTTACTTTCCTGCATTAGCTTCAAGGCAGTACCCTCGCTGATACCGCCAAGCATTTCCCGAAGCTGTTTCAGATTTACGACATCAGGGTATTTTGCAAAAAGCTTGTTGTAAAAATTTCTCTTTTTCATTGTTTTAACCTCCTGTTTTTTGTCGGTGACAGAAGGTTTTTTCATTTTCTCGGTGTGAACACCGTGGAAAATTCCTCGGTTTATTTTTGGAAGGTGCTGTGAAGGCAGACGGGACGTACCTCCGGCATCCCTCTAACATCCCTCCAACATCCCTCCGAACAGCAAAAAAAGCGTGTTTTTTGGCATTTCCCACCACGTCTGGGATTGAGGCGTTTTTGAGGGTGAAAAATGCCCATGAGCCCAGTAAAATAGGGCGTTCCGGGTGTATTGAAGGTGTGTCCTTTTTACACTCTCTTACACTGCCTTACAACCCTCCAGAACAACTTAAAATCCCTCGGTGGCAACACCGTACCGGTTCAAGTCCGGTCACCGGCACCATATTGAGTATTCATAAGGGATTTGACCTGTGAATACTCATTTTTTGCTTAAAATATAATCATTATGGAACAAAGCTGACGCTATTGCTTCGTCGAATTTTAGTAACAGCAAGAGCTTCTGACGGCATCATACCTAAAAGGAAAAAGGTGTAACGGCTCTTTTTATCAGTCTAAAAAAATTCGCTATCTGTTATTTCCGCTTTCACATTAAAATGCGTCAGCTGTTGCGTTTGAAGAAGATTTGTGATAAAATCAAAAAGGTATGCAGCATGTGAAAAAGGAGGCTTAATATGAAATTTCTCGATAACAGTGATAAGCATCTGAGGTCAGTTTTGCCGGAGGTTATTGCCGGAAAGCTTGGTAAAAAGGCGGAAAGCTTTAAATTTATAGGCGGCGGCAGCTACGGAAGAGTTTACAGGGTAGGCCTTTCTGACGGCAGTGTTATTGCCGTAAAGGGCTATAAGCTTGAGGGTATGCACGCTGAAGAGGCTCAGCAGCTGAAGCTGCTGTCAGAAAATACAAGCGTTAAAATGCCCGAGGTGCTTTTTACCTATGAGGATGAAGCTACCGCTGTGTTGGCAATGAGCTTTGTTGAGGGTCAGAATGTATTGAATCCCGTATTTTTATTAAAGAGCAAGGCCCTTAAGCAGAAATTTGCCGATAAGGTTATTGACGGTATGCTTGAGTGGCACAGCGTTACAAACGATAAATTCGGCTCACTGTCAAATCCCGTTTACGACAGCTGGTATGAGTATTACAAAAAGGAAAAGCAGGAGCCGTGGCTTTGCGGATTGAAGCAGCTGACCGATGAGGGAAAATTCAGCAGGAAGAAAATGGAGCTGCTTTATCAGGCAACAGAGCTTTTCGACAGCCTCCCGCGGGAGAATACAACCCCCGTGCTTATCCACGCTGACCTTAATATTATGAATATAATGGCAGACCCGAAAAGCCTTGAGCTTGTTGCATTTATAGACCCCTGCGGCAGTATATGGGCAGACAGAGAATACGATTTGTTTCAGCTTCGCAATATGTGGGGCGATGCCTACGGACTTTATGAAGCGTATAAAGGAAAATGCGGTGCAACTGAGCTCACGGATTTCAGAGTGGCGTATTACGGAGCAATGCTTGAGGCTTCAATGAGGCTCAAGGGCGGCCATATTTTACCGCTTTGGGAGGATTTGAATTTTGCAAGGCTGAAAAAAGAGATGAAGAAGCTGAACGACAAAGCATAAAAAAACTCAGTTAAACCTAAAAAACAGATGTGCTTTCAGGTAGCGGTTACCTTGAAAACACATCTGTTTTATTATTCGGCTACTGCCACCATAGGCGGCGAGTATAATCCTAACCCCGTTTTTTACGGGCGGATTTTCGCCAATACTTCGTTAAAATACTCGTAAATCCGCAAGGATTTACTGCGTTTTGTGCCTTGCCTTGTCAAAAATCCGCTTCGCGAAAATGCACGCTTTCAGGCGAGGTTCGGAGTAGGCTCACCACCCTACGCTTGTCAGCCTCGCAGAGTCTGAGCTTTACGTCAAAGTCCATAGTGCCCTCGTTTATATAGCTGACGGTCACTCTGCCTTTTTCGCAGGTAACGGTAAATTTGAGCCTTACACATTCGTTTTTAAGATATCTGAAGGAAACGCCGTCATCGGTAAAGAATTCGGCTTCAAAGGTGCCCTCCTCAACGGGATAAACGGTGAAAACAATGTCCTGCTCTGACTTGAAGCCGTAGGGAGCTTCGTCGGTGGGGATGACACTGCCGCTTTTTATAAAGCAGGGTGTTTCCGCCTCTGCGGGGATATCGACCTTCACCGTCTGACCGCCCTTATATAGCCTGTTGCCGAGATACCAGCTGTCCTTTTCGGGCAGATATATTTCTGCCCGGGTTTCGCCCTCGTAAAAAACAAAGCCGACGAGGATATCTCTGCCGAGCATCATTGTATCGCTTTCCTCTTTAAGCTTTTCGTCGTCGTAATAAAGAAAGGCAGGTGCGTTGAGGGGGATTTCCTTTTCAACTGCACTGTAAGCACAGCTGTAAAGGTAAGGGATAAGGCGCTTTCTCTGTGCAAGGATTTTTCTTGCGGCGGGGATTATATCCTCATAGCTCCAGGGCATGGTTGCCGAGCCGTCTCTGTTCCAGGAATGGATGGTAAATCTCGGCTCAAAAACACCGTGCTGAAGCCAACGCAGAAGAAGCTCCCTTGAAGGCATATCTCCGTCAAAGCCGCCAAGGTCGTGGCCGTAAAAGAAAAAGCCCGAAAGTGACATGGTAAGGCCTATGTTATGGCAGTAGCGCAGGTCGCTGAATTCACTTCTGTTGTCGCCCGACCAGGTCTGTGCAAGCCGCCTTACGGCTATGCTTCCGCTTCTTGTTGAAATGAAGGGCCTTTTAAGGCAGTCCTTTTTCATCTGTGCCATATAGGATGAAAGCACCATAAGGTAGGTAAGTGCGGGCCTTATTCTGCCTGCCTTTACCTCGCCCTCGCCAAAGCCGCTTGCAAGAGCATCGCAGTCCTTTATGTCAAACTCGTTGTTATCGTTCCAGGTGGCGGTCACACCGTAATCAAGCAGGGCCTCTGTTACCTTTTTATCCCAGAACATAAAGGCAAGGGGATTGGTAAAATCAAGGTAGCTGCCGAAGCCGTTCCAGAATTCCGTAATGAAGGGGGTGCCGTCGGGATTTTTTATAAACAGGCCCTCCTTTGCAATTTCTTCATAAAGGGGATGGCTCTGAAGAAAGGCGGGCTTTATGTTGGGGATTACGGTTATACCCTCATCGGCAAATTTTTTTATAAAGCCCGCAGGGTCGGGGAATTTGTCCCTGTTCCAGTTGAACACACAGCGCAGCCTTCCTATTGAGGTGTAGCCCGAGGAAAGATAAAAGCCGCTGCAGGAAATGTCCGTTTGTCTGAGCTTATCAAGGAATCCGTCAAACTGCTTTTCACTGTCGGGAGCATCGGTATAGGCCATTGTGCTTGCACAGTAGTCAAAGCTGAAGCGGGGCGGGAGAGGCTGCTTTCCGCAAAGGCGGCAGAACTGCTGAAGAACAGACAGCTTACTGCCGAAAAATACATAGTAAACAAGAGCATTGTCCTCGGTGCGGAAATGCTTATAGGTGGGGTAGTAGTTGTTTATTTCCTTGCCGAAGTCTGCATAGGAGGTATCCGTTGTGTCGTAAAAAATGCCGTAGGCACCTGTGCTGTTTTCGCAGATGAAAAAGGGCAGATGCTTATAAAGGGGGTCACTTTCGCTTGCATCGTAGCCCATTGCGTCACTGCATTCTATGCGGAAGGCTCTGCCCGATTTGTCAAGTCTGCCTCCCTTGTCACCAAGACCGTAGATTTTTTCGCTTTTCTCCCTTGTCACGTAGTGAAAGCTGTCCTTGCCGAATTCACCCTCAAGGTTATAGGCAAGGGGCTTTCTGTCGGCAAAAAGAGCCTTGCCGTCAACAAAGCAGGAAAGGCAGAAATTATGCAAATCAAGCCTTATTTCAACACCGCAGTCAAGCGTAAAGCTTTCGCCCTCTGCGGTTTCTTTGATTCCGGGCGTGTACATTTCAAAGCCGTCTGTGGAAAGTCTTTCTCTGCCGTTCATAAGCAGGGCATTGTCGGGGCACACCGAAAAGGTGGGCAGAAGAGTGTCCGCCGCCTTATATAAGGCAACGCGCATACAGCTTCCGCTTACAAAATCAAGCCTTGCAATATTGCCGTCAGAGGCATAAAAGCGGCTGTGCTCTGTTTTATCGTAAAGAGTAAAATTGTGGTTGAATTTATTCATTTTCCTTGGCCCCTTCCCGTCTTCTGTACCTTTTTCGGCGAGGCACCGTAGGCCTCCTTGAATTTTTTTGAAAAATAATTGCTGTCCTCAAAGCCGCAGCACTCCGCAACCCGTGTTATGTTCTGTATTTCTGCGGATTTCAGCAGCTGCTCGGCGTGCTGTAATCGCAGAGAGTTGAGATATTTTGAAAAGCCAAGCCCCGTTTCCTTTTTGAACATTCTCGAAAAATGCTCGGGGCTTACGCAGAACATTTTTGAAAGAGAGGACAGGGTGATGTCCGAGGCAAAATTCTCTTTAATGTATGCAACGGCCTGCTCAATTACTCTGTTGCCCTCGTCAACGGCAAGGCAGGTGTCGGCGTTTCGCATAAGAAGATAAAAAAGTGAATGGGTGTGACAGAGCATAACCTCATCCGAAAAGGCATCCCTGAGCATATATTCCTTTTCAATTTTTGTAAGAAGCCTTTTTATTTCATCGGTGACAAAGGGATTTCGGTAAAGATAATTCCCCGAGAAAATGCCCGCTCTGACCGATTGGGGAATATAATCCTTTCTGCAGTTTATCAGTATTCTTGAATGTTTTATGTTATCGTATTTTGTGTGGTGTATAATTCCGTCGGGGATTATTACAATATCTCCGGAGCGTACGTTGTAAACCTTGTCGTCTATTATGTAGGTGCAGCTGCCCTCTTTAAGAAAATATATTTCATAAAGGGAGTGATAGTGAGGCCAGGAGGTGCCCGTTTCGGCAACTCTTTTGCTCATACCGTGGTGGAAATAAAAATTTTTGTCCGGGTCAAACTTGATGTTACTCATACATTGCACCTGCTTTCTTTTTTTGAATATATCATTCCGTATCAAAAAAGTCAAGAAAACACTTTGAATTCATCAAAATAATCAAGGAAAATATAACAAATTAGATGTATTATATTATTAAAACAGTAAAAAGGAATGATATGTATGAAAAAAGGTGCAAAAATAGCCGTTACAGCTATTGCGGTTTTACTTGCGGCGGCAGCAGCCGGTGCAGGCGGCTTTGCAGTTAAAAAGAATTCAGAGGGACTTCCCTATGATATTTCATCGGTGGAAAAAATTCAGAATGACGTTGTCATTGTTTCCGAAACAGAAGACAGTGTTACGGTGAAAAAGAACGGTGACGGCAAATTCAGGGTGCTGATGTTTACGGATACACATATTACAGATGACCCGGAGCTCAACAAAACAACAGTTACATACCTTGTTGAAAACATAAAAGAGCAAAAGCCTGACCTTGTTATTTTCGGCGGCGACAATGTAACCTACGGCTTTAACAGACAAAGAAATATTGAGCTTGCAGAGCTTATGGAAAAGCTTGGTGTTTATTGGGCCGCAGTGCTCGGTAACCATGAGGGCGAGGGCTTTATGGCTATGTCGCGCGAAAAGGTTATAAAGCTTTACTCCTCCTATGAGCACTGCCTGCTTAAGCAGGGCAAAAAGGGCGTTGACGGCCACGGAAACTGCACAATCAACATCCTCAATTCCGACGGCAGCCTCAGAGAGGTCTTTTTCCTTATGGATTCGGGCAGCTATATGAGCGTGGGCTCAAAGATAAAATACGGTGTCAAAAATATCTTCGGTGAAGTTTATGACGGCGTAAAGCCCTCCCAGGTTGAGTGGTATAAGGAAAAGCACGATGCCCTTACGGCTCAATACGGCTATTTCCGCTCAGTAGCGGTTATTCACATTCCTCCCTATGAGGCTGAAAGGGAATACAGCGAGAGCGACTTCCTTTACGGCGAAAAGCGGGAGGGTGTGTGTGAATCGGGCTTCAATTCGGGCCTTGTTGATGCAATGCTGGAAAAGGGCAGTACCCGGGCAGTCTATTTCGGTCACGACCATGTGAATGACTTCGGCGTTATGTATGAGGATATTCTTTTCTCGTACATTCAGACCTCGGGCTATGATACATATACCATGCAAAGCAAGTTTGATTCACCCGAAAACGAGTGGCTTCAGGGCTGTACCGTGCTTGACATAAAAAAGGACGGCACCTATACCGCCGAAAGAATTTTCAACCATCAGTAAAGGAGCGGTTATATGAAATACATTGACAATAAAGCGGTGGATGTAAAAATAGCCTATATAGGCGGCGGCTCAAGAGGCTGGGCGTGGGGACTTATGAGTGACCTTGCAACGGCCGGTGATATGAGTGGCAGAGTTGAGCTTTACGACATTGATTTTGAGGCCGCAAAAGCAAATGAGATAATCGGCAACAAATATAATTCTCTGCCCGAGGCAACCTCGGAATGGAAATACAAGGCAGTTGAGACTATCGGCGAGGCTCTTACCGGTGCGGATTTTGTAATTATCTCCATTCTTCCCGGTACGTTTGATGAAATGGAAAGTGATGTTCACGCCCCCGAGGAGTACGGCATTTATCAGTCCGTAGGCGATACAACGGGCCCCGGCGGTGTTGTGCGTGCAATGCGCACACTGCCCATGTTTGAGGAAATTGCCGAAAGCATAAAAAAATACTCACCCGATGCCTGGGTTATCAATTACACTAACCCGATGACTCTTTGCGTTAAGACCCTTTACAGAGTTTTCCCCGCAATAAAGGCCTTCGGCTGCTGCCATGAGGTTTTCGGTACCCAGGATGTGCTTGCAAAAATGGCAAGTGTGCTTTTTAATGAGGATGTTAAAAGAAAGGACGTAAAGGTCAATCCCGTCGGTGTCAATCACTTCACATGGCTTACAAAGGCCACCTACAGAAATGTTGACCTTTTCCCTTATTACAGAGAATTCTGTGAAAAATACAAGGATGGCTGTACGGAATATGTTGACCCCGAGTGGCTCAAGAGCTTTCACGGCAATGCCCACAAGGTCAAAATTGACCTTTTCCGCCGCTTCGGCTATATCGCCGCCGCAGGCGACAGACATCTTGCGGAATTCTGCGAGGGTAAGTGGTATCTTGAAAATAACGACAGGGTTGAGCAGATGCTTTTTCATCTTACCCCCGTATGGTCAAGAAAGGACGAGCTTAAGCAGCGCCTTGAAAAAAGCAAGCGGCTTTTGAACGGCGAGGAGGAAATCAGGCTTAAGCTGACGGGTGAAGAGGGCGTAAAGCAGATGAGGGCTATTCTCGGCCTTGGTGATTTTGTAACAAATGTCAACCTTCCAAACCGCGGCCAGATTCCAAATCTTCCTCTCGGTGCCGTTGTTGAGACTAATGCTTCCTTCAGGTCGGGCACGGTGACTCCCGTGGTTGCAGGTGAAATTCCAAAGGAAATTTATCCTCTTATTTCACGCAGCTGCACTCAGCAGGAGGTGCTTTCCGACGCAATAGCCGAAAGAAGCCTTGACAGAATTTTTGAAGTGTTTGCAAATGACCCGCTTGTTACCTGCAGCCTCGGTGAAGCAAGGGAGCTTTTTGACAAAATGGTGAACAACACAAGGGCTTACCTTACCGATTATAACCTTGATTGAGGCTGTGGAGAAAATATGAAAACTATGGTTCTGATTTTTGCGTTGCTTTCGGCACTTATGCCCGTAATTACGCAAAAAAGCGGTCTTTCGGAAAAATACGGCTTCAAAATAAAAATGCTCTGCGCGCTTATGTATTTTGCAACGGGCCTTTTATGTGCCTTTGCATTAAGATGCGTTACGGCGTATTCGCTTATGCTTATCGGTGCACTCTTTTTCGGTGTGCTCGGTGACTTTTTCTTAAGCTACAGAAATGAGAAATACTTTATTTTCGGTGTGGTGTTTTTTGCCCTGGGTCATATTGTATATATACTCACATTTCTGCTTACGGGTGATCATAAGCTGTTGCCGCACGCCATGGCTGTAATTGCGGCGACGGCGGCTGTCAGTGCGGTGCTTCTGATTTTTGCAAAAGCAAGGCTCAGCCTCGGCGGCAGAAAAAAGCTGCTTCTTATATACGCGCCCGTGCTTGCCTTTGCCTTTGTGTGTGCTTTTGCCGGCGGAGCACTTGCGGTCGGCGGCGGTAATATGCTTTTCGGTCTGTGTCTTATTTTTGGGGCAATACTGTTCTTTTTCTCGGACCTTATGATTGGTATTGATAAGGGCGGAATCAAGCGTCCCGAATTTTTGCACAATGCAGTTTCTTATACTTATTTTCCCGCACAGGTGCTTTTTGCCCTGAGCATACTGTTTCAGTAAAGGGGTGGAATTATGAAAAAGGATTTTTTACCCGTGCTTCGCTTTGTTGCTTCAAGCGATGCCCACATTGAGGGCGTTGACTCCGTGGGCTACAGAAGACTCAAAAAGGCGATAGATTTTTCTCTTGCTTTTGCGCAAAGGGCCGAGGGCTATAAAGGGCTTGATGCCGTGCTTATGGCAGGAGATTTTACCGACCACGGCAGACCCGACGAGTTTGAAGCCTTTGGCGAAATTGTCCGCTATGCCCGTGAAAAGGGGACACAGCTTTTAAGCATTGTTGCAAGGGGGCACGAATGTGTTACCCTTAAAAAGAAGTCTCTTTCGGTATTCAAAGAGGTTACGGGTCAGGAAACGGATTTTCACAGGGTTATCGGCGGCTATCATTTCATCGGCCTTTCAACAACCCCTCTGCCAAAGCTTTATTATTCGCCTAAGCAGAAAAAATGGCTTGAAAAGCAGCTTGATGCCGCAGTGGCAGATGCCCCCGATAAGCCCTTTTTTATAATGCACCACGAGCACGTAAGGGACACCGTTTACGGCAGCACAAAATTTGACGGCTGGGGAACACCCTTTTTTAAAGATATATTGAAAAAATACCCCAACGCCGTGGATTTTTCGGGTCATTCCCATTATCCCGTAAACGACCCCCGCTCTCTGTGGCAAAAGGAGTACACGGCAATAGGTACGGGCTCACTCAAATATGCAGAGCTCACCGTTGACAAGGACAGATGTGTTCATCCGCCTACATATAAGGACTGTGCAACCTTCTGGATTGTTGAAGCGGATAAAAGGGGCAACCTTCACCTTGCAGGTATAGACTGTGAGGCGGAAGAAATACTTTGTGAGTATTATCTTGATAATCCGTCAGATAAAAATAACAGAGAATATACACAGGAAAAACAGCGTGCCCGCAGTAAGCCGCCCGTGTTTGAAAGCGGTGCGGAAATTACACTGAAAAAGGACGGGGACAGCTGTACTGTGACTTATCCGAGGGCTCAAAGCACTGATAAAATGCCCGTTTTTATTTACCGGGCCTTTGTTTATGATGAAAAGGGCAGAGAGGCTGCCAAGGGCAGAACGGTACCGTCTTATTACCTTTATAAAAGTGAGGATATTATTTCAACCGACCTGGGTGCTCTTTCAAAGGGCAGATATAAAATAAAGGTTTGCGCAGAAACGCCTTACGGTATAAGGTCAGATTATATAGAGAAAACAGCAGAAATATAAGGAGAAAAGAAATGGGAAAAATTAAAAAATTTCTGGATAATCCCGATGTAGCTTTAAGGGAGCAGGTAGGCTATGTTTCGGGTGTGTTCGGCAACTGTATGGGTCAGGACTCGGTAGGCACCTATACCGATCAGTTTATGTATGACTATATGGGCCTTAAGTCAAGCCACGTTATTGCAATGAAGTCAACCACCACGGCTGTCAACATTCTTGTAGCACCCATTGTGGGCGCAATGCTTGATAACAACCGCTCGGGCAAGGGTAATGCAAGAAGCTTTATGATGGCCTCGGCAATTCCCTTCACCATCGCCTCGGTGCTTCTTTTTGTGGTGCCCTCGGGCTCGCTGATGTTCAATTTAGTGTGGAGCTTTGCACTTTACCTTGTTTTTAACATTGCCGACACCTTTTACGATGTGGCACTTTCAACCCTTTCCGTACGAATGACACCCAACGCCAAGTCAAGAAAGAATTTTTACACCGTTGCTCAGGTTGCCTCAACCCTCGGTTCAATGTTCCCCGGCTGGCTTGTGCCTGTTATTATTGAGGCTATGGACGGCAATTACAACACGGAAAAGTGGGCATTCTTCACCGTTGCACTCCTCTTCGGTATTCTCGGCCTTTTCACAATGCTTGTGCCCTGTATGACCCTTAAGGAAAGAAACCTTGTGCTTCCGCCCAAGCATGAGAAAAAGGTAAAAATTGATTATAAGCTCATTCTTCTTAACAGACCGCTTCTTCTTTTGTGCCTTGCCAACTGTGTTGAATCCGTAAGAAAGGTTTGCTACAGCGCGCTTCCCTTCTTTTACAAGCAGACCCTTAACAAATTCAGCATGAAGACCTATGTTGAAATGGCCTCCTCAGCCCTTTCCTACGGCGGCCTTTTCTCCGTTCCCTTTATCGGAAGAAGGCTTTCCTCAAGAGATATTGTTGTTGCAGGCTATATGCATACGGCAATCTGTTACATTCTTCTTGCCCTTTTCGGCTATAAGAGCCTCTGGCTTGTGGGTATTCTTATTGCACTGGGCGGACTTCCCAATGCGGGTATGAGTGCCGCAAAGCGTGTTCTTCTTGCCGACTCCACCGACTATATGGAATGGAAGAGCTATAAGAAATACGGCGTTGCACAGCGTAACGAGGGTATGGTTTTTGCCTTCAGCACCATGGTGTCGAGAATTGCCGACCTGTGGAAGGAGCTTCTTGTCAACGGCGGACTTGCACTCATCGGCTATCAGAGCGCACAGATGATTGACGGCGAAATGGTTGAAGCCGTTCAGACCCCCGAAACCCTTCACGGTATTTTCCTTCTTGTTGCAATCCCCGGTATTATAGGTAACCTTATTCCCGGTATTATTATGATGTTTGATAACTTTACGGGTAAGCGTAAGGAAAAGATTATGATTGAGCTTGAACAAATCAGAGCCGAAGCAAAGGCAAGGCTTGAAGCAGAGCAGACAGTATAAGGAGAAATTGAAATGCTACCAAAAAAATGGGGGCAGGGACAGCTTTTTGCTTTTTCGGCCCTTGACGGAGAAAGCCTTTTTAACGATGATTTTGCCGGTACTCTGTGCGGTGACAGAATAGGTGTCACATTTGAAACAATGTGCCGCAGGACCCTTTATTTCGGCGATATGAATAAGCTTGTTGCGCCCACATTCAGGTGTGTCACCTCTGATATGCTTTTACTTGAAACGCTTGCAGGTGATTTCAGCCTTATTTTTGCTCAAAGGCATCTTACAGTGGGCGAATACGCCGCTTTTACGGGGGTTTTTGTAAGCCTCGGCGGTGAGGGAGAAATTATCAGAAAGGGCAACACGGAAATTCACAGCACCAACGACGGCGAATATACCGCCCTTTTGAAAAAAGACGGAAGATTTGCTTTTGCCTACGGAAAAAGCGAAAAAGAGGTTGAGGCTCTTTGTGAAATAGGGATAACCCTTGACCTTGAGCAGCTGAAGCGGCAAAAGAAAAAGCTCTACGAAAAAGCTGCAGGCGTGCAGGATAAATATGCCGCTTTATACGCAAAATGCATAAGCGTTATGAAAAGTCAGCTTTATTCTCCCGAGGGCAGCGTGAAAAGAATATGGTCAACTCCCGAGCGTCTGCCCCACAGAAATATGTGGCTGTGGGATTCGGTCTTCCACGCCATAGGCCACAGACACCTTGACACAGACATTGCGCAGAGCCTTATTCTTGCCCTTTTTGACGTGCAGAGAGAGGACGGCTTTATTCCTCATCTGGCAAGGCCGGGATATACCTCCGCCATAACCCAGCCGCCCGTTATCGGTTGGGGAGCGTGGCTCGTTTATGAAAAAAGCGGTGATAAGCAATTCCTTAAAGCCGTGCTCAAAAATAACAAGGCCTTTCTTTTGTGGTGCAGGGACAACAGACGCAAGGGCGAAAAGGAGCTTTATTCCTGGCACACAAACCCCGAGCTCAACAACCGCTGTGACGAATCGGGAATGGATAATTCGCCGCGCTTTGACACCGAAAGCGACCTTTATGCCGTTGATTTTTCCTCGTATATGGCAAACGAGGCAAGGGCTATGAAAAGAATTGCCCTGGAGCTTGAGGATGAAGGAAACGCCGGCTTTTTCGGCAGCTGGTACGAAAAAATAAAGGCCGACATCAACGGCACACTGTGGTGTGAGGAGGACGGCTTTTACTACGATTATGATATTACAAAAAAATGCTTCAGTAAGGTGCGGTCGGTCGCATCCTTTCTGCCGGCCTTTGCAGGTGCTTGCAGCAAGGAGCAATGCGAAAGGCTTATAGCTCACCTTGAAAATCCCGATGAATTCGGCACGGAGCTTCCTGTACCGACCGTATCGAAAAATGACAGAACCTTCGGCACTGATATGTGGCGCGGCCCCGTATGGATAAATTACAACTATATGCTGTCAGAGGGCCTTGCCGCTTACGGGTATGATGCTGAGCAAATGAAGGTGAAAACCCTTGATGCCGTCAACGAATGGTATAACCGCACGGGCACGGTTTACGAGTTTTACGACAGTGAAAACAGAATACCGCCCTTCTGCTTCAACAGAAAGGGCGAGGCTTACGAGCCCTACGATTTCAGGGTGAAATATCAGACAATCAGGGATTACGGCTGGAGCGTTACCCTTGTGTTTGACTGGCTTAACGGATAATTGAATGAGCTGCCGCAATGACGATGCTTTAACGCGGCGGCTCTTCTTTTTGCGGTTTAAACCCCTTTTAAAGTTTATCTTTTAAAATTTTACCGTACACACTTGTCACTATTGCTTTAAAGGCCTGTTGTGTGATAGAATAAAGAAGATAAATCATTTATGAAAGGACGGTTTTTTATGCGACTTTTACTTGCCGAGGATGAAAAAGAGCTTTCCAAGGCTCTTTGCGCCGTGCTTAAACATAACAATTATTCCGTTGATGCCGTTTACAACGGTCAGGATGCCCTTGATTACGGCCTTTGCGAAAACTACGACGGAATAATCCTTGACCTTATGATGCCTAAAATGAACGGTCTTGACGTACTTAAAAAATTAAGGGAAAGCAGTGTTGCAACTCCCGTTATAATTCTTACCGCAAAGTCGGAGCTTGAGGACAAAATCACGGGCCTTGATGCGGGTGCCGACGATTACCTTACAAAGCCCTTTGCAATGGGCGAGCTTCTTGCAAGGCTGCGCGCACTGACGAGAAGAAAAAGCGAGTTTTCGCCTAATCTGCTCTCCTTCGGCAACGTTTCGCTCAACAGGGAAAACTATGAGCTTTGTGTGGGCGAAGAAGCAATGAGGCTCGGCAACAAGGAGTTTCAGATGATGGAGATGCTGCTTTCAAATGCGGGCAGGCTTATTTCCACCGAGCAGTTTATGGAGCATATATGGGGCTATGAAACCGAGGCGGAAATCAACGTTGTGTGGGTCTATATCTCATATTTAAGAAAAAAGCTCAGCTCTCTTAAGGCTGACATCGAAATCAAGGCAGTAAGAGGTGTAGGCTACACCCTGGAGGAAAAGGAATGCTGAAAAAACTTCAACGCCGCTTTGTTTTAATCGCAATGACAGCACTTTCATTTCTTCTGATTGTTCAGCTTTTTGCGGTTAACGTGGTCAACATTTATCAGCGTGACTCTCAGCTTTGTGAAACGCTGAAGATAATTGCCGATAATAACGGCTCATTGCCAAGCAGCTTTGAATCGCAGATGCAGGGTGAGCTCGGCGGATTTCTGATAAATCCCTTTGCACCTATTGAGTTCAATATTGAAACACCCTATTCTACGCGATATTTTGTTGTGGAAATGAGAGACGGAGCCGTAAGGAAAATGTCTACCAAGCATATTGCCGCCGTTTCCGATAAAATGGCCTATGAATACGCTATGCACATTTACAGCAACGCTTCGCCCGGCTTCGGTCTTCTCGGTGTATACAGATATTATTATACCGACACGGGAAACAGTCAGCTTTTTGTGTTTATCGATGCTCAGAAGGAATTTGAATCTGCGGCAAGTCTTGTTACAATTTCCATTTTTGTGGGTATTTTTACTCTTATAATAATACTTCTCCCCGTAACCCTTTTCTGCAAAATGGCGGTGCGCCCCGTTGCCCAGGCTATTGAAAAGCAAAAGCAGTTTATCACCGATGCAAGCCACGAGCTAAAAACGCCCCTTGCAATTATTTCTGCCGATGCGGAGGTGATTGAGCTTACGGGCGGTGAGAGTGAATGGCTTTCAAGCATTAAAAATCAGACTCAGCGAATGAGCGTGCTTATCAAAAACCTTGTTAATCTTTCAAAAATTGATGAGGTGCAGGACGACAGGAAAAAGGATGTTTTCAATATCAGCCAGACCGTGTCCGAGGTTGTGGATTCCTTTGAAACAAAGGCAAAGCACGACGGCAAAAACCTTGTTGTCACCACCGCTCCCGAGCTTAAGTTTTACGGCTGTCAGGAGGAGATAATTCAGCTTGTCTCCATTCTTTGCGACAACGCTCTCAAATATTCGGACGATGGCGGTACAATCCGCGTAAGCCTTTACAAAAGCGGTAAAAATATCTGCATTGACTGCTTCAACACCTGTGAAAATCTTGACCCGTCAACGGTGTCAAGGCTCTTTGACCGCTTTTACCGTGCCGATTCCTCACGCTCAAGAGAAACGGGCGGCTACGGCATAGGCCTTTCCGTTGCCAAGGCAATCACGGAAAGGCACAAGGGTAAAATCCGCGCCGTCAGCTTCGGCACAACGGGTATTACCTTCAAGGTGCTTATGCCGATGAATTCACGCTTTCACAAGGGATAAAAAATCTTGACAAAAAGAAATAAAAGTGATAAAGTATTTGAGTTGTATTTATATCATAGCTAAAGGATTGGTGAATTAAATGTCAGGTCATTCAAAATGGAGCACCATTAAAAGAAAAAAGGAAAAAACTGACGGCGCAAGAGCTAAGGTTTTCACAAAAATAGGCAGAGAGATTTCCATTGCCGTGCGTGACGGCGGTCCCGACCCCGCTTCAAACTCAAAGCTTAAGGATGTTATTGCAAAGGCAAAGGCAAACAACGTGCCCAACGATAACATTGAAAGAATCATAAAAAAGGCATCGGGTGAGGCAGGCGGAGCAAACTACGAGGCAATTATGTATGAGGGCTACGGCCCCTCAGGCATTGCCGTTATCGTTGAGACTCTTACCGATAACCGTAACCGTACCGCAGGCGAAATGCGCCACTATTTTGACAAGAACAAGGGTAACCTCGGTCAGCAGGGCTGTGTTTCCTTTATGTTCACACGCTACGGCGTTATTGTAATTGAAAAAGAGGATGTTGACGAGGACAAGCTTATGGAGGATGCTCTTGAGGCAGGTGCAGTTGACTTCCTTACAGACGATGAGGATGTTTTTGTTGTACGTACCGAGCCCAACGACCTTGGTGCAGTGCGTGACGACCTTGACTCAAAGGGCTACAGATTTGTTTCTGCTGAGGTAGAATATGTTCCCAACACGGAAACAGCTCTTTCAGACCCCGACGACCTCAAGTGCATGGGCAAGCTTCTTGAAATGCTTGAGGATAACGACGACGTACAGAATGTATGGCACAACCTTGAGAATGAGGACGACCTTCCCTGATTCAAGCAGTCAGGGCATTGCTTCGCAATGCAGGTAAGATAATTACGGCAAGATAACAGGCACGGCTTTCCGTGCCTGTTTTTTCATAACAATAAGCAGGTATCTTCACTTTTTTGTGAAAATACCTGCTTTGGTTTAATGTGCTTATTTACTGCTTACGGCTTCTTTTAAAGGGTGGACTTTAACTGCCCTGGTAAAATTAACAACAAACAGAAAAATTTCAATCAGCGCAATGGGTATCATCTCCATAAGTGCACTTTTGCCTACAAAGACGAAAATCACAACAAAGGTCATAAGTATTCCGACGGTGCAAAGGGCAAGGGCGGTGAACTGCTTGTGCGCCTTTCTGTTTTTAAGGAAAAACAGAAGAATAGGTGCAACGGTCAGTGCTATGAAAACACCCGTTGCAACCCAGTGGGCAATTCTTTTCGGGTTCCAGTCGGCAATGCTGTGGCCGAGAGTGAGGGCAATCATTGCCATTGAAATAAAGGCAAGAATGCAGAGTGTATCGTAAAGCCTGCTTTTATAGCTGAACCTGCGGTACATATACTGAGTGTTGGCTATAATGCTGCCCGAGGTGAGAATACCCCATATCCAGAAGAAAAGCTTTCTGTCCTCGCAAAGAAGTGAAAGGGTGCCCGTTTCAGAGGCAGGGTTGTTGCCCCAGCAGAAGAGGAGAACAAGCCCGTAGACAAAGGCGACCGCAAGAAAACCGATGCAGAAGCCCCTTGAAAGTAAAATATTCCTTTTCATTTTTATATCTCCTTGATTTTTTTATACATTATACTACGCTTTTTCGGTTAAAACAACATTAAAAAGGAATATAAAAGAAACATATTGCACAATTTTAAAATCCTGTTTTTGTCTGTAACGGAAAATTTATAAAATTCTATTTATTTATGACAAATATAGGTATATAATGATAGGTGATAAAATATGAGGAGGAACATACGAATGGCAAGAAACCATGAAGTAACCGAAAGAAAAAATCTTCTTAATCCCGACGGCACCCTCAGAGAGCCGGGCTGGTCAAAATCACTTGTTCAGATTTATAACAGAGAGGATATTGCCGCACCCAAGTTCAGAATAAAGGAATGGGATTACTATCTTATCCTTGCAGATAAGCACGCCGTTGCCTTTACCCTTTCCGATGACGGATATATCGGTATGCAGTCTGCATCGCTTCTCGTTTTTGATGAGAAAAATCCCTGGGAGCAGACAAGCTCAATTCTCAACTTCTTCCCTATGGGCAAGTATAAGCTTCCCCGCACCTCGGACGCAGGAGATATAAAGTATCACGACAAAAAGCTTGACCTGGAATTCCTTGTAAAGCCGGGCGAAAGAAGAATTGTGGGAGAATACAGACAGTTCAAGGACGGCAAGGCCCTTAAGGTTGACATAACGCTTTCTCAGCCGCCTATGGATACAATGGTTATTGCAACACCCTGGAAGGAGAACAAAAAGGCCTTTTATTATAATCAGAAAATCAACTGTATGCGTGCCTCGGGCTATGCGGAGTTTGACGGTGTAAGATATGAGTTCAATCCCGAAACGGATTTCGGTACCCTTGACTGGGGCAGAGGCGTATGGACCTACGACAACACCTGGTACTGGGGCAGCGGCAACACTGTTGTCAACGGGAAGCCCTTCGGCTTCAATATCGGCTACGGCTTCGGCGATACGACTGCCGCATCGGAGAACATCCTCTTTTATGACGGTGTTGCTCACAAGCTTGATGACGTTACCTTTAACCTTCCCGCTAACGGAAGCTACACAGACCCCTGGACCTTCACCTCAAGTGACGGACGCTTTGAAATGGATTTTGTGCCCGTTATTGACCGTGCGGCAAAAATAAGCCTCAAGCTTATTGAAACCGACCAGCATCAGGTCTTCGGCAGAATGAGCGGCAAGGCAATACTTGACGACGGCACCGTGCTTGAAATCAAGGACGTAATGTGCTTCGCAGAAAAAGTAAGAATGAAATATTAAAATATCGGAGGAAGAAAATATGAAAGTTTTAGTTGTCGGTGCAGGTGCCATAGGCGGTACCGTTGCAGTGCTTCTCAAGGAGCAGGGCTATGATATCAGAATCAAGTGCCACATTCCCGAAATCAAGGAGCTTATTGAAAAGGAGGGCTTTTACCTTCACGGCGCAAAGGGTGAGCACCATGTAGACTTCAAGTGCTACCACGAGGTATCCGAGCTTGGTGACGAAAAGTTTGACATTATCATCATTGCAACAAAGTATGCTCACGTTGCCGCTTCGGCAAGGCTCATACTTCCTTATATTGCCGAGGACGGTATTATTGTAGGTATGCAGAACGGTCTTCTTACCGAGGAGCTTGCCGAAATCGTAGGCAGAGACAGAGCTGTCGGCTGTATGATAGGCTTCGGTGCAACAAGGAATGCAGATAACGACGTTACCATGACAAGCCTTGGTGAGTACTATGTCGGTATGCTTGACGGCAGAACAAACAAAAACCTTGAGGCCTTTGCAGAAATGCTCAGCAACGTTGTTCCTGCAAAGATTACAATGGAAATCAAGTCCCGTCAGTATTCAAAGCTCATTATCAATTCCTGCATCAACGCTGTTGCGGCTATTACGGGCAAGAAGCTCGGCGAAATTCTTAAGGATAACAGAGCAAAGGACGTATTCCTCAACATTGCAAGAGAGGGTATGGCCGTTGCAAAGGCAATGAACATCAAGGTGCCCAAATACGGCCTTGTGCTTGAATACAGAATGCTTGCACTTGGTAACAATAAGGTTTATAACGGCCTTTGCAAGCTTGTTGTGGGTATGGTAGGTAAGCTTTATGCCGACGTTAAGCCCTCAACCCTTCAGTCACTCGAGGCTGGCGAAATTACCGAAATCAACATTCTTAACGGCTTTTTCGTTGAAAACGGACTTAAGTACAATGTGCCCACACCCGTTAACACAAAGCTTGTTGAAATGATTCACCAGATTGAACGCGGCGAAAGAAAGATGACCTCAGACAACCTCGCTGAGTTTTAATAATTATAATTAAATAATAAAAAAGCTCGGGTCACGGAATTATCCGTGACCCGAGCTTTTTATAGGGAGAGAAAAGGTGGTGTCATATCTGTTTATGCTCAATTTCCTTTATCAGGGCCAGTATTTCTGGAGCATAGTGTTGTTTTATGAAATTATAGATTTTCGCATGAATAAAAGGAACAGTTGCCATAGTCACTATACCGATTAGTATTGTTATAAAACAAACGGGAGTTGAAAAGAGATTTTTAATAAGAATTATAGTGCCGGTTATTAAAAAGATGGAGCCGATTATCCCCAAAAAAATTGAAAACATGGTTGAAATAAAATCAACCTTTTTATCCATTATGCGTATTCTTTTCATTTTTTCGTTAACTTCTTTTGGTGTGTACTTTTCTTTTAACTGTTCAAGCTCTTCGTTAACAGCGCCCGAATAGGAATAAGAAAAGGATTTATTTTTGTCAGCCATAAGCGTTACTCCTTTATATATACTGTAAAACATGAGCCCTTGCCAAGCTCGCTTTCTACAGTAATCTTGCTTTTTGTTATGTCTATTATTCTTTTAACAAGAGCAAGTCCGAGACCGTTGCCTTCAACAGTATGCGAGGTATCAGCCTGATAAAATTTTTCAAAAATTTTTTTACCGGTGAATTCTGTCATTCCGCAGCCGGTGTCACTTACTGAAACAACGGCACAGCTGTTTTGCTTTTTAAGCGTGACGGTTATTTTTCCGCCTTCATCGGTAAACTTTACTGCATTTGAAACAAGATTTAACCATACAGTCAGAAAAAGCTCACTGTCACCTTCAATAATAATACTGTCATCAAGGTCTGTAACAATTTCAATATTCTTTTTTGTCCATTCATTTTCATAAATCAGAATAGCCTGACAAAGCTGTTCACTCAGGTTGAACTTTTGTTTTTCAGGGAAAATCTGCTGATTTTCGAGTCGGTTCAGTCTGAGTATTGCTGTAATGAGATCGCCGAGCTTTTTTGAAGCTGCAGAAAGTCTTGCGGCATATTCCTTGCGTTCTTCTTCGGTAAGGTTTTCGCTTTGAAGTATACCGGCATAATTCTGAATAACAGAAAGAGGCGTTTTTATCTCGTGAGAAACATTTGAAATAAAGTCGGTTTTCAGAGTTTCTATAGAAGAAAGCTCCTGTGCCATTTTGTTTATGTCCTCAATGATAAGGTCATATTCGTTGAAGGCTCTCTTTTTATGAAGGGGCTTTGTTCTTGCTGTAAGGTCTCCTGCGGTTATTTTTGAAAGAGTATCAAGTATTCTTGTAACGGGACGCTTGGTGAAAATACGCTTTCTTACACCGTCGATAACACTCATAAAAATACAGATAAAAATAATGTTTAAGAGCGTTCGTAAGGCTCGTTCTCCTACAGTGCCGTCAGGGATAAGCACGGGATAGTTTGCACCGTCAAAAAGGCTGCCGCTGAAAAAGAGCAGAAAGCTTACAGAAACGGCAAAGCCTGTTATCAGAAAATAAAGAATGAACCGCCATAAGGAAAAAATGCTGTCCTTGAGACGCTTGTCCTTCCTTTTGTTATTTTTCATTCTTCAGCACCGCCTTATAGCCGAGTCCGTGCACTGTTACAATTTCAAAATCTTTGCAGTCTGAAAAGTATTCACGCAGCTTAGCCATATAAACATCTACGGTTCTCAGGCCTGAGGTAGTGCCCACATCCCAGAATTCATTCATAAGCTCCGAACGGGTGAATGTCTTTTGCGGATAGGAAAGCAGCTTGTAGAGAATGTTGAACTCTCTTGCAGACAGAGATATTTCTTTACCGTTGAGTCGGGCGGACCTTGCGTCCATATCCATATGTAATGCACCGATTTCGAGCTTTCTGGATATTGAAATTTTACTGCGGCGAAGAATAGCTTTTATGCGCAATAGAAGCTCCTCAAGATTTACAGGCTTTGTCATATAGTCGTCGATGCCCGAAAGAAAGCCCTTTTTCTTCGAGTAGAAGTCATCTCTGGCTGTAACAAAAAGTATCGGTGTTTCGACATCGGTATCACGAATAGATTTTGCTATTTCAAAGCCGTCTGTTCCCGGAAGCATTATATCAGAAATAATAAGGTCAAACATAGTTGAAGCCATAGCTCTGTATGCTTCATCGGCATTGTAGGTACTTTCCGCTTCATACCCGTTCATATACAGGAATGAGCACATACTTCGGCACAATTCCTTATCGTCTTCAATAACAAGAATTTTAAACACACCAAACACCTCCGTATTTTTATTTATTATAGAGTATAATTGTTAAAGTTTTGTTTGAACAGAGAAAAACTTATGTCAATAAAAAGAGATGTAAAAATTTTGTTTTTTTACATCTGCTTTTCAGGGGCGTGAAAAAATGCGCAGAATGAACAAGCCGACCCGACGGCGTACAAAGGTACTCCGAGGGATAGGTTTGTTTATAGCATAAAACACAAAAACATCGTTTTGTCTGCTTTTAATGATTTTTATAGTTTTAAAGGGCTTCTTTGGTAGTTTAATACCTAAAGAAACCCTTTGCTTATCTTGTTTTATGCGGTCTGCACTTTTTTACAGCCCCGACAGTATTTTTTACTCTGCGCTTGCTCTTCTTATATAATTCTTGAAGAACTTAAGTGCATCCTCAAGGCAGGCAACGGGGATTTTTTCGTTTGTGCCGTGGGTACCTCTGAGGAGCTCAACGCTTACTCTGAAGGGAGCATAGCGGTAAATGTTTTCGCAAATGGGCTCATAGTTGTAAGCATCCGTGCCGCCCATTACAAGGTAGGGGGCAATGATTGAGTTGGGCTCAAGGCTCTTGCAGATATCGCCGATGATTCTGAAGCTTCTTGAATCGGTGGGGGAGAACTTTGAAGCCTCCTTTGAGTTGAGCACATTGATTTCAATGTCCTTGTTCTTTACAACCTTTCTGATGTGGTCAACAAGGTCCTGCTTTGTTGTGCCGGGCATTGCACGGAAGTTGATTACGGCACTTGCTCTCTGAGGAAGAACGTTGGCGGCGGGGCTTCCGCTTGCCATTGTTACGGCTGTTGTTGTTCTTACGAAGCAGGCACCGAAGGGAATCTGCTTTGCAAGCTGTAAAATTGCAGGCTTGAGAAGAGGAAGGTTGCAGGTGATAAGGCGCACGGGGTATGTACACTCCCTTGCAACGGCATCCATAAGGTCATTCATAAGCTGATTGAAGGAGGATTTGAACTGATGGTTTTCAATCTCCTTAATTGCGCAGGCAAGCTGACCGAGAGCGTTGTGCTTGGGGGGCTGTGAGGAATGGCCGCCCTTGCCGTTGACTACAATTTCAATATCCGAGTAGCCCTTTTCCGCAACGCCGATACCGATAAGGTGCTTGTTGTTGAGCACACCGGGAACGTTTACGGGAATGATGGCACCGCCCTCGTCAATAACGCTGTCAAGCATAATGCCTCTTTCCTTGAGGGTTGTCATAATGTCAAAAGCTCCGTTTTCCGCATTGGCCACAACCTCTTCGTTGTCGCCGAAGAGAAGGTAAACGTCTCTTTCGGGCTCAAAGCCGTCCTCGAGAAGTGCTTCAACGGACTCCATAACGGCGATAAGGTGGTTTTTCATATCAATTGAGCCGCGGCCCCAGATGAATTCGCCGTCATCAAAGCCCTCAAAGGCATCGTGCTCCCAATCCTGCTCCGTACCCTTTGAAACGGGCACAACATCCTGGTGGGCAAGAAGGGCGATAGGCTTAAGGTCATCTCTTTTACCCTTCCAACGGTAGATAAGGTTTGCGGGAGGAACAATCTCCTTTTCAAGCTTTTCAGCAATGAGAGGATAAGCCTCGTCAAGGAACTTGTGGAATTTATCAAATTCCTTCCAGTCAACGAGTGAGGAGTCTCTGTTGGAGATGGTTCTGAACTGAATTGCCTTTGAAAGATTTTTGCGGTATCTTTCCACGTTCAATGCCTCTTCGGGAAGAGGGGGGAGCTCTCTTTTTTCGGGCCTGAAGGCTGCGGCGTGAACTGCATTGCCTACAGCGGCGGCAAGAAGTCCCGCGCCGATGATTTTTGTTGCTTTCTTCATGGGTATACCCCTTTCTTAATTATGTTTACCGTAACATTATATACCTGTCACCTTTTAAATTCAATATTTTTCGGATAAATTCAGTATTTTTAAATGGCTTGACAGAGAGTGCGCGGGATGATAGAATATTGTAAAGACAATTTGCGGAGGTAGATAATTATGATGAGCAAAACAATGATAAAAATCATCTGTATCGTTATGGCGGCTTTGATGGTTCTCAGTGTCGGTGCTGCGGCTTTGCAGATTTTTGCCTGATAAGCTATGTGTTATTACTGCAGGTATGGCTACGGCTGTGCCTGCAGTTTTTATTTTCAGCAGAATTTATCTGCTTGATTTGGTGGTTTTATGTGTGATATAATATTTCCGTAATAAAAAATCGGTCGTGCAGAGGTATGAAATATACAGGGGGATGTTTATGAAGAAGATTTTTATAAGCTACGGACATAACGATCATATTGAATTGGTGGAAGCTGTTTGTGAAGATCTGAAGGCAAAGGGACATAAGGTATGGAAGGACAACGATTTTGAAGCCGGCGGTGTCAGGCCCGGTGATGATTTTGTCAAGGTAATATATGAAGCCATACGTGAATATGATTTTGTTGTTGCTTTTGTAAGCGCAGCCACAAAGGAAAGACTTTTCTGCAGAGACGAGCGCAATTACGCTTATAATTTTAAGGAGCACTGTTTTATTCAGATTCGTCTTGACGGAACGGAAATCTGCCTCGGAAACTCCAGAAGCTATATTGATATGACAGAGGTTGAGGGCAGCGACGGAAAAATAAATAAGGCTCTTTTTGAAAAAAAGATGCTGGAGCTGTCTGCTGCTCTGGATGATCCCGAAAGCTTTTCCAAAGGCGGCTTTGTGCATTGGGCAAAGTTTGAAGCTCATCTGAAGGTGGCCGGTGCATTGAAATATGAGGATTTTATAACTGTACCGGAGTGTGAGGATTTTGTCGGGCGTGAATGGCTTTGTGAAAAATGCAGAAGCTGGGTTATGGATGACAGTATAGCCTGCAGAGTTTTTGTTATTCTTGGTGATGCCGGAACGGGTAAAACTGCTTTTGTCAGACATCTTGCTGCTGACCGCAGTCTTGTGCGTTCTGTTCACGTTTGTATCTATGACCGACCTGCTACAAGAACGGCGAGAGATACGCTGAAGGATCTGGCGTATATTCTTGCAGGCAACAACAAAGCTTATTATGATTTTCTTAAGGATAAAAATTTCCGTGACATAAAAGATATGAGCATTGACGGTATGTTTGAATTTTTATTCCTTGACCCGTTGAAAAATGAAAAAGAGAAGTATCTTATCATAATTGACGGACTTGATGAGCTAGATGAGGATAACGGCTTCAATCCTCTTGTAAAGCTGTTTCGCCAGTTTTCGCAGAAGATAAATCCGAACGTGTCCTTTCTTCTTACGGGAAGACCTGACGAAAACATAACCTCAAAGCTCCGTACCATAAGCACGGGTAAGCCCCTTGAAAAGGTAATACTTGACAGGGAGAACGGAAACGAGGATCTCAACAGGTATATTATGACCAAATTTGACGAATTGGGCTATTCCTCAGAGGTGCTCTGCAACCGCCTTCTTGAGGCTTGCGACGGTAACTTTGAGTATCTGTCTCTTTTATTCAAGGAGGTAAAAGACGAAGGTCTGATTCTTTCAGAGGATATGAAAATACCAACGGGCCTCTATGAGCGTTATACCCAGTATATAGACAGACGAATGGAGACCTTCGGCCAGGGATCCTGCTTCAGCGAAATTCAGAGCCTGCTGCTTTCGGTTATAGGCGTTGCCTATGAGCCGTTGCCCCGACCCTTGCTGGCTGCTTTTGCTGAAATGAGTGATTTCAGAACAAGAGATGAGCTTAATATATTCGGCTCTCTTATAAAGAAGAACATTGATAAGAATAATATCCCCTATATATCATTTTTTGCAAAGGGCTTGCGGGACTATCTTCTTGAAAAGGCTTTTGATAATTACAGTGCCGATTTTGATGAGGGCACAAGGGCTGTTGTGGATTTTATGTTCAGAAACTGCCGTCGTGAAAGAGATTTTATAAAGTATCCTTATCTTGACCGGAACGGCTTCAGACATCTTTTTATATATGCGGAAAAAGAGCCCTATAAGGTAAAAGAGTTTACGGATAAGCTCTGGGAGGAAAACTATGATGCTGTTTCCTTGAGAATTGCCGCTGCAATAAGCCAGGGGAACAGAAAAACAGCGGACGTATTCTGTGAAATGTATGCAAACGATTACGGAAGATACAGACATGTTGTCAATCGTCTTAAGGAACGAAGAAAAAAGGAAGCTCTTTATGAAATAGCGGATGCTCTTGATGATGTTGGTATGGAAGAAAAGGCATTGGTTCTGCGAGGTGATATTGCTCTTATGGATCCGCTTCCTAAAATGCATAAAAGGGCGGAGGAGCTGTATCACAGTGCCCGTGAAATAAGTGAAAGAAAATATGCAAGAAGACCCGATTATGATACTAGAGAAAATCTTTCTATTGCATATTACAGGCTTGGTAACACAGCAAGAACAAAGGGAACGCTTGAAGGTATTATTGAAGCGGAAAAATGGTATGCAAGGGTTTACGAGCTTGAGAAGCTGAACTATCAGGAAAGAACCTGCTATGAAACAACAAGAGCCTTTGCTTATATATGCAGACGTATCGGAGATACCAAAAAGCTGAAAAACAGTGCAGAGCTTACAGGAGAGGTAGAGCAGTGGTACGAAGAGGCACGTAAGTTCGATGAAATAAATGACAGGGATAATCCGTGTTATGAAAGCAGGACTAATCTTGCAAGTGATTACGAAAGGCTCGGTAATATATCATCGGAAAAGAATACCACGGAAGCCCTTGCTGAAGCCGAAAAATGGTACCGTAAGGAAAAAGAGCTTCTTGAAGGAAATTGCGAAGATAATCCGTGCTACGACAGCAGAAAGCTTCTTGCTGCTGCGTGTGCGTTGCTCGGAGAGGTGAACGGCAGAAAGAATACCCCCGAGGCTACATCTGAAGCCTTTGAGCTCTATGAAAGGGAAAAGGAGCTTTTTGATATTAACTATAAAGAGAATCAATGCTATGAAAGTCGCAGAAATCTTGCGCTTTCCTGTGTAAGGTTGGGCGATATGATAAGAGGGAAAGATATATCTGCGGCAGAAAATCTTTACAGAGAGGCTTGCAATCTTCTGAAGATAAATTACGACGAAGAGCCTTGCTGTGACGGTATGAAGAATCTTATAAACGCCTACAGGAAGCTTGGCGACATATTGAAAGGAAGAAGCGCCCCTGAAGATATTAAGGAAGCCGAATACTGCCGCAGAGAGTGTGCGGCTCTTGAAGAAAACGGTAGTGAATGTATCTGATTTCAGAATAGTCAGCGGTTTGATTTTATTTTTAACGGATAAGGCTTTCTTTTTGTCATATTCAACAATGTAACAGAGTTAAATTTGTGTATTTATTTTTCAGCCTTTATTGAAATAAATTCAATAAAGTGGTAAAATGATTGTTGGTGTAATATTACATATTAAAAGGAGATGCTTGAAATGAAAAAAATAGTAGCAGTTTTACTTTGTGTTCTTATGCTCTTTTCAGTTTGTTCAGCCGGTGCTTTTGCCGCCGCTGAAATAAAGGAGCTTACGGAATACCCCGTAATTATGGTGCCCGGCTATTCATCAAGCGAGCTTTACAGACTTGACGAAAACGGCGAGGTTGTTCACGTCTGGGGCGATGCCTTCGGACAGGCTATGCCCGAGGTTGAGGCTAACCTTGGCGGCATTATTGCCGATATGGGCACATTCCTTCTTGCCGGTAACGTTGAACCGATTGCAAAGCGCCTCGGCGAGGGCTTTCAGAGAATTTTCGGCGATATGAAGACCAATCCCGACGGCACAAGCTACTATGACATCAAAAACTATATCAACACTCCCGAGGAGTGCTGCTATGCAACCCTTATGGAAAAATATCCCGACGGAAGACATCAGGCAGAAAGTGAAATGATGGCCGATGTTATTGCAAAGGTCGGTGCTGAAAACTGCTTTGTTTTCACCTGCGATTTCAGAATGGGTGCAGTTGAATGTGCAAACAAGCTCAAGGGCTTTATCGATGATGTTATTGAATATACGGGCAAGGATAAGGTCAACATTCTTGCAGTTTCACACGGCGGTCAGGTTTCGGGCACATATCTTACCCTTTACGGTGAAGAGGGCAAGGTTAATAACGCCGTTCTTACCGTTCCCGCACTCGGCGGTGCAGGCATTGCCTACGATGCCTTCAACTCACCCCGTGAGGGCTTCGATTTCGGTGACGTTGCACTTATAGTGTTTATCGAGCACGGAATGATGCTTGAAGAGGACCTTCACTATCTTGTTGAGGCCGGCTGGCTCGGCTTCCTTGATGACCTTGCAGATGCTCTTGTGCCCTATGTAATGCCTGTAATGGGCACGTGGGGAAGCATGTGGGACTTCATTCCTCTTGAGTATTATGAGGATATGAAGGCAGAGCTTCTTGACGAGACGGAAAACGCAGGGCTCATTGCTCAGAGCGATTATATGCACTATCAGATTCAGTCCCCCGAGGGTGAGCACTATTTTGCAAAGGGCTTCAAAAAGGCTCAGGCTGCAGGCACAAATGTTTATATTCTTGCAGGCTATGACATTCAGATTGTAACGGGTATGCCCGTTTCCTCAGACGCCATAATCACAACTCCCGCCTCAACGGGCGCAACCTGTGCACCTTTGGGCAAGAGATTTGCTGACGGCTATACACAGAAGGTTGATACCGGCTTCTATCAGGTTTCTCCTTCAATGACTGTTGACGCTTCAACCTGCTATCTTCCCGAGCATACCTGGCTTATTGAGGATTATCACCACGGTATGACCTACAAGGATGAATATACAAAGTCGCTTATGTATACCCTTCTTCTCAACGATGAAAGCTACGATGTTCACTCCTTACCCGAATATCCTCAGTTCCACGCTACAACAAATATTGCCCACAGTATTCACGCAGCCTTCAACAACTGCACTGAGGGCTATCTTGACAGCAATGCAACGGAGCTTGTTGTAACAAACCTTTCAGACAGCAAGACTATGCTTGTGCTTGCCGCAGACGTTTACGGTGCTGACGTTGAGCTCGGCTTCACTCCCTTGCTTCTTCTTCCCGGCAAATCGGCCTCAATCAAAATCAAGGGCGATATTCCCGAGGTAAGCCGCAAGAATTTTGAGATAAGCCTCAGCTACGTTATCGGCTCAGTTACTCTCATAGGTGAAAGAACCTTTGAGTTCACTCTTATGAACGGTGAAGCCGCACAGTACGATGCCGAAAATCCCCTTGTGGAGGCTGACCCCGTTCCCGCTATTGACGAGGTTCTTGATGATAATGAAAAGGAAACTCTTGAAAAATACGGTGTGAAGGGTCTTGCAGGCACAATTTATAATATTGTTATGACCTTCATTAACTTTGTTTACAGTATAATTGATATTTTCAAATAAGTAATGTTTTTTTAAAACAGTGAAATAATGAATAAAAACACCTTTTCTAACAATAATAAAATTGTGACGAGGTTACTTGTCATAAAATACAGGGAGGTGTCATTATGCACAACGAAGGCGTAAAATGTACAGTAAACGAATGTGAGTATCACGTTGAATGTGATAAGTGCAGACTTCAGAAGATTGAGGTAACACACGAAAAGACAAGCAGCGATTCAATGTCAATTCCTCACTTCTGCAAGAGCTATCAGAAAAAGTCAAACTGACAATAAGGCTGTAATAACAGCGGCATAAGGCAGTCGGTGCGTTGAACGCCGACTGCTTTTTGTCGCTCCGGCCTTTTTTCATTTTATTATAGACAAAATTCCCCTTTGGTGGTACAATAGCTTGCAGAAAATGTAAAGGAGAGATTTTATGTCAGAAATCACCGTAAATGAAGCGGTCAGCCGCTTTCAGGAGCTTATAAGGGTTAAGACCGTATCTGCAAAGGACGGCAATTTTGATAAGGAGGAGTTTGCAAGGTTTCTCCCTCTTTTAAAGGAGCTTTATCCCGATGCCTTTTCAGTGCTTGAGGCTGAGCTTGTAAATGAGTTCGGTATTCTTCTTCGCTGGAAGGGGAAGACCGCCGTAAATCCCATGGTGCTTATGGCTCATCACGATGTTGTTTCCGATGAGGGCCAGGAGTGGGAGCACCCCGCCTTTGAGGCAGAGATACATAACGACTGTGTGTGGGGCAGAGGCACAATTGACACAAAGTGCATTATTGCCGCAATTCTTGAAGGCATCAACAGCCTTGCAAAGGAAGGCTTTGTGCCCGAAAGGGATATTTACTTTGCCTCAAGCAACTGCGAAGAGGTTGCAGGCAACACTATGCCCGAGATTGTAAAGGTGTTTGAAGAAAGAGGAATACAGCCCGGCTTTGTGCTTGACGAGGGCGGCGCAATTATGACAAGCCTTCCTATGGGCATCAAAACTCCCTTTGCAATGATTGCCCTTTCAGAAAAGGGCTGGGCAACCCTTAAGCTTACCGCCAAAGCCAAAAATGCGGCTCACGGTGCAAAGGCAACCTCGGCAGGTGACAAGGTTTCAGCACCCGTTAAGCTTATAAGAGCCCTTAACAAGCTTGATTCCTCTCCCTCAAAGGCTACAATCACCCCCGCGCTTGAAGGTATGCTTCAGAGCTTTGCGCCTTACGTTTCGGGACCTCTCAACAAGGTTTTTGAAAATGTTGCCTACCTTAAGCCTATTATCAAAAAGGCAATGGAAAGCAATGCGGACACCGCCGCAATGATTCGCTCGGCTATTATTATCAACGGCTACGAGGCAACGCCCGTAAACGGTGCAACACCGGAGACGGCAACGGCAACGGTAAAGGTAAGAATTGCACCTCAGGATACCCTTGAGGAAATTCTTGACCACATCAAAAGGGTTGCAGGCAAGGATATTACAATAGAGGTTACTGATAAATCAGAGCCTCCCAAAATTTCCGATTATAAAACTGAGGCCTTTGATTTTATCAAGGACACCGTGAAAAAGGTATTCCCCGATGTAGGCGTTTCTCCCTTCATTCTCAACGCAGGCACGGACTCACGTCACTTTGCAAAAATCTGCGATAAGATTTACCGCTTCGGTGCCTTCCGCCTTGACGATGACCTTTTTGCAACGGTGCACTCAGCTAATGAGCGTATGCCGATTAAGGATTATCTGAAAATGGTTGAGTTCTATACGGAGCTTATGAAGAATCTTAAGTGAGATTGAAGTAGTAAGTAGCAAGTAGTAAGTAGTAAGGAAACCACACCGATTTTTCGGTGTGGTTTAGTTTGTGAAAGTTAATTGTGATTCAACGGAATGAACCATCTTCTCTATACGGCATATACTGAAAATAACTGAAAAACAACAAGGGGGAAGCCTTTGATGATAACGGTTATATCGGGTATATTACTGCCGTTTATCGGCACGGCCTTAGGCAGTAGTGCCGTATTTTTTATGAAGAAAAAAAGCAGGGCCGCCTTTGAGAATTGCCTTTCGGGCTTTGCCGGGGGAGTAATGCTCGCCGCCTCGGTGTGGAGCCTTTTATTACCTGCAATTGAAAAAAGCGAGGGCCTCGGCGGCTTTTCCTTTCTGCCGTCGGCAGCAGGCTTTTGTGTGGGTATAGTCTTTATGCTAATGAGTGAAAAGCTTTTTGACAAACTTGTTTTTTCGGGCGGTGCGTCGCCGTCAAAAAGCAATTTTATCACTGCCTTTGCAGTTACGGTGCATAACGCACCCGAGGGTATGGCGGTAGGTATGGTATATGCCGCACTGCTTGATGATATGAGCTCTGCAGCGGCGGCAGGGGCATTGTCGCTGAGCCTCGGCATAGCCATACAGAATATTCCCGAGGGAGCAATAGTTTCCCTGCCGCTGTTTTCGTCGGCAGGAAGTAAGGGCAGGGCGTTTTTTTACGGTGTGTTGTCCGGTGCCGTTGAGCCCGTGGCGGCGGTTCTTTCAATAATATTTGTAAGCCTTTTTTCTCCGCTGCTGCCCCTTTTTCTTTCCTTTGCCGCCGGCACAATGATCTATGTGGTGATGAACGAGCTTTCAACGGAAATGAAGGGCGAAAAGGGCAGAGGGATGCTCTTTTTTGCGCTCGGTTTTATAATTATGATGAGCCTGGATGTAGCTCTCGGCTGATAAAATGAATAATATAAAGAAAAATCCGTTCACAAAAGTGAACGGATTTTTGCTTGGCGGAGAAGAGGAGACTCGAACTCCTGCGCCGGTTACCCGACCTACGCCCTTAGCAGGGGCGCCTCGTCACCAACTTGAGTACTTCTCCATTGGTGCCGTTAAAAACGACTATAATAAAAAAATGGCGGAGAGAGTGGGATTCGAACCCACGGTACGCAGGACGTACGACGGTTTTCAAGACCGTTCCGTTATGACCACTTCGGTATCTCTCCATTAATGCCTTGCTATATTACCACAATAAAAAAGACTTGTCAAGGGGTAAATTCAAATTTCACGCAGATTTTTTAATTCTTTTTTCAAACAGCACGGCATCAAGCTTTTCGGTAAAGCGGTCAAAAATTACTGCAAGGATAACCGTTACGGCAAAGCAGATAACAACAAAGGCATACTTGTTTGCCGAGGCAAGGCCGAGCCTTGAGAAAATAATCATAGGTATTCTCTGGAGGATATAAATGCTGAAAACGTGTGAGCCGAAAAACTTTAAAACAGGGTTGCCGATTTTCACCTTCATGGTAAAAAGGACAATAAGTGCCATAAAGAGTATTGCCCACATTGAGTAGAATTCTATACCGCCGCCGCGCTTTATATAAAAGAAAATATAAGCCGCAGCCGTAACCGCAACTGCACCGAGATATAAAAGGTCGTGCCTTGTGATAATTTTCTCCAAAAGGGGCTTTGCGGCGGAGAAAATCATACCCACGGAAAAAAGTATAACCGTGTCGTAGCACCAGGTGTCTCTTTTTAAAAGCATCTGAATAAGAACAAAGCCTACGGAGAAAACAGTTGTGAGAGCTACGCCGAGAATGTGATTTTTACCCGAGAGCATAAAGGCGGCAAAGGTGATAACATACAGACCGAGCACGGCAAAAATGTACCAGTTGCTGTTGCCTACCTCCTTGTAGGCAACAAGCGAAAGCAGAATACGTCTGAGAGGAAAGGTCTTGCCGAAGGCGAAATTCACAATAAGATAAAGCACAACCGCAATATCAAAATGTAAAAGCACCTTTAAAAAGCGGTTTTTGGGTATCTGCTTTACATAAGCCTTGCCCTTTTTGCCTATTGACTGTGCCATACCGTAGCCTGAATAAAAAAGAAATGGGACCACAACGGCCTGAAGCATATAGCTTTTAAAGGCGGAGTAGGGTGTGTCAAGGCCGGTGTCAAGCTTTATATAGGTGCTTACGTGACTCCAGAAAACAAGCAGAGTGAAAATACCGTTGACAGCCGTTGTCTGATTTATTGAAATGTAGTCACTGTTGAAGCTGCCCGGGGATGAGATTCTGATTCCGGGTAGGCAGATAAGAGCGGTAAGAATTAAAAATATTATCATAATGTACCTCTTTCGGGTGCGGCTTTAAGCGTTATTACAAACCTATTATTACACACAAATGGTTTTATTTCAACCGTGCGTTAAAAAAAGCAAAAGTTTTTTTGAATAATTGCACTTTTTATTGACAACGGATAAATAAAGTTGTATCATATACTATGTGTAATAATAATGGATAGTTATGTCCCGCCAGCTTTAAAAAAGGAGGAAGACTGTAAAAATGAAAAAGCTTACCGCTTTGCTTGTTGCATTGATAATACTTCTTATTTATATAGTGCCCGTCGGTGCTGCCGCCGATATCGAAAGCCTTTATCCCTATATTGAGGATATTGAGGTTCAGCCCGGTAATCCCCGTGCCGATAAGCCTGAGTACAAATTCTCATGGCTTGACAATGTTATAATCCGTTATGACCCCAATATGGTAACCTCGGCAGTGGTTACTCCCAAGCCCGCGGATTATCCCTATGATGAAACCTTTGAGCAGTTTGTAAGCGAGGTTGACAATTACAGCCTTCTTTTTGAGCTTAATGAGAACACCGTAGGCGAGGCCTATGAGGAAATTACAAACGCTCTTTTCTATACCTTCACCGCTATGGGCTTTACCGATACTCAGGAGGGTATGCGTGAATATCTTCTTGAATACGGCATTAACCTTCCCCTTAACGAAACGGCAGGGGATAAGGCCAAGGTTGCCGTTACGTATGCCGCACTCAAATATAATGCAGTTTACGTCCTTTATGAAAAAGAGGTGACTCTCCCCGTAGGTGTCAGCCTTGACGAGGCTACGGTTATTATTCTTTCTGCCCTTTTAGGCACCACTCTTCCCTCCGGTGTTGATACCCTGACGGGTCTTGCAGTGCTTGTGATGAAAAATTACGTAACACAGTTTGAACAGCTTCCCATCAGCGAAAACCCCGAAGCATCAGAGATTTTTCACTGGGCAAAGGTAATCACCGCCGCTCAGAATGAATATCAGGTGCCCCTTGATTCCTACGACAAAACAACAAAGGCACAGAAGGAATACGTGGATTACGCCTACTATGCTTCAATCCTCAACACCCTTTATGATATCAATGTAGACCCCATTTATCTTGTTCTTGCGCTTCAGAGCGAGGAGGAATACTCCCTTCAGAAATTTATTCTCAAGGCAATGCTTGATGAAAAGAAGGTTGAATATTCCGACAAGGCCACCTGTGAGGAGCTTTTTGACCTTGCCTGCGAAAACGGCTACTTTGACCTTGAGCAGGAATTTTACACGGATATTTTCTTCTACGAGCTTAAGGTGCCCGCCTCCTGTGAAAAGGTATGGTTCACTCCATTTACCCTTGCAGGTCAGCTTCAGGGCAGTGATGCTCAGTACGTAAGGGTTTATCTCAACAAAACGGAGATGTCCGTAAACTCAACGGTCAGTACACCTCTTGACCCCTCAAAGGCAGAGGAGACCGTGGAGCTTAGGGTTGTTTATGACGACGGTCTCGGCAACAGCAGCGAAACCGTATATACATATAACGTAATAAAGGATAAGAGCCTTGACAGTGATACCCCGGGCATTGAAGAGGGTAACCTTGTAGGCGAGGTTCAGCAGTTTGTTGATACCATTGTGCCCAACGAGAACACTGCCGCAAGCGAAAAGGTGGACGACATTTTCTCCGCAATAGGCGACGGAGTTTCACAGCTTGCCCCTGAGGTTAATACAGACGTTCTTACAACCTATGCCTCAGACGGCTCCTCGGTAAGCGAGCTTCTTGAGGGCTATGATATAGAGGTTGAGGCAGAGTCCGGGCAGTCAGCTGCAGACGGCACAACAAAGCGCTTTGACTCCGAGTATCTTGAAGACCTTATCGGAGGTGTTTACGCTACCGATGCCAACGGCAACATTGTTACTACAACCATTGTTTCCTATGAGGATGAAGCAGCGGCTGACGACAGCATTGTTGAAAGAGTTACGGAAAAGGTTAAGGAAAGCCCTGAGATTGTGGCAGTTCCTTCAAGCCTTCTTGCCGCCTTCTCCGTTGCCGGCTATCTGATGAACAGAAAGCATCAGGACAGAAGAGAAGACGAAGAAGCATAAATAACAGCAGATAAAAAGGAGCTGTAAAAAAACGAAGGTTTTTTTACAGCTCCTTTTTTAGGGGCGTGAAAAAATGCGCAGAATGAACAAACCGAGCCCCAATAAGGCTTTAGCCTTATTGGGGTTACCCGACGGCGTACAAGTGTACTCCGAGGGCGAGGTTTGTTTATAGCATAAACCGCAAAAACACAGTTTTTGCAATTATTGTTCTTTTTTTATGTTTTAAAGAGGGTTTGTTTGGTTTTTAAAATCCAAACAAACCCTCTGTTTATTGGTCTTCAGCAAAGACAAAACCCCCGGTTCTACCGGGGGAATAAAAAAGCTTTAGTAAAAATAAAACGTGGCGAGCAATGGCAAGCCACAAAAACGTAGAGAAAAAACTTAACCTCCGAGTATAA